>CAWHPW010000023.1:0-26111 GCA_963831385.1 uncultured Actinomycetota bacterium | reverse complement strand
GGGAGCGGGTGACGAGAATCGAACTCGCATGACCAGCTTGGAAGGCTGGGGCTCTGCCATTGAGCTACACCCGCAGCATCGGCAGCCCGTACCTGGGTACTGCTCGGCGCTCTGAGCATCCTAGTCGACTCGGCCATGATCGCTGTGCACGGCGTACCCTTGACCGGCAACGATCTCCGGTCGTCACTGTCGCGAAGCCGGGATCCAGCGGGGTATGGCGCAGCTTGGCAGCGCGTCCGCTTTGGGAGCGGAAGGCCCCCGGTTCAAATCCGGGTACCCCGACCAGACGCCGGCGGCTGGGCTCGTTCCCGGCAGCTACGATGAGGGCGGCGCTGTTCCGGCGCGTTCTCCATATCCCTCAGGAGATCTCCCCAGTGAAGAGCGTCGTCGAGACCCTCAACCCGACCCGGGTTCGACTCGCGGTCGAGGTGCCGTTCGAGGAGCTCGAGCCCAGCATCAAGTCCGCCTACCGGCGCATCGCCGCGCAGGTGAACATTCCCGGATTCCGTAAAGGCAAGGTGCCTCCGCTGGTCATCGACCAGCGCATCGGGCGTCCCGCCGTCCTGGACGAGGCCGTCAACGAGGCCTTGCCCAAGCTCTACGGCCAAGTCGTCGAGGACAACGAGTTGCGTCCGCTCGGGCAGCCGGAGGTCGACGTCACCGATTTCGCCGACGGCCAGGAGCTCAAGTTCACCGTCGAAGTCGACGTCCGGCCGTCGGTGACGCTGCCGGCTTGGGAAGACCTGCAGGTCGAGGTGGCCGACGCCGATGTGACCGACGAGGACGTCGACGAGGAGATGCAGCAGCTTCGTTCGCGGTTCGGGACGCTGGTGGGCGTCGACCGGCCGGCCGCGGACGGAGACTTCGTCATGGTGGATCTCGAAGCCACGAAGGATGGCGAGATCGTCGATGGTGGGCAGGCGACGGGAGTCTCTTACCAGATCGGCAGCGGCCAGCTCGTCCCCGGAATCGACGAGGCAGTCACCGGCCTGTCCGCCGGGGAATCCGCGACCTTCCGCACCACCCTGCTCGGCACCAATACCGGCGAGGAGGTCGATTGCCAGGTCACCGTGAGCGCTGTCAAAGAACAACAACTCCCCGAGCTCGACGAAGAGTTCGCGCAGATGGCCAGCGAATTCGACACGCTGGACGAGCTGCGAGCTGACCTGCACGAGCAAGCGGCTCGGGTCAAGCGAATCGAGCAGGCCATCGCCGCCCGCGACGCCGTACTCGACAAGCTGCTGGAGACGGTGGGAGAGGTGCCGTTACCAGAGGGCATCGTGGCTACCCAGATCGAGGAACATCTCAGCGACGGCCACGGAGATGGCGACCATCGCGCGGACTTCGAGAAGGATCTCCGCCGCAACCTCACCTCGCAATTCGTCCTCGACGAGCTGGTGAAGGCTCAAGACCTTCAGGTGTCGCAGCCGGAACTGACCTCATACCTGGTGCAGAGAGCGGCTCGATCCGGCGTGGATCCCAACCAGCTCATCCAGCGGTACCTCGAGACCGGAACACTGCCGGCCCTCGTCGCCGAGGTGGCCAGAGGCAAGGCACTCGCGCTTGTCGTCGAGAAGGCACAGGTCGTCGACGCGTCAGGACGTCCGGTCCAGCTCGACCGACTCCGCGAGGACGGTACGGTCGGCGACGCGCCGAGTGCCGCCGGCGCCCCGGATATCGCGTTCGCGGACTTCGACGAAGACCTGGAGTTCGCAGAACTGGACGAAGACGAGTAGCCCAGCGCACGCCGTCAGCGAACACGGTCCGATCTCGGATGGCTGCTCCCACGCCGTTGGTTAATGTCGGAAGAGCAGCAGCCGCCAACCCGGTCCAAGGAGACACCTGTGAGCATGCAACTGAGCCCAGCCGCACCGATGGGTCTCGAGGACAACGTGTACAACCGTCTACTCCGCGAGCGGATCATCTTCCTGGGCACCGAGGTCAAGGACGAGAACGCGAATGCCATCTGCGCCCAGCTGCTGCTGCTGGCCGCCGAGGACAGCAAGGACATTCACCTCTACATCAACTCGCCGGGTGGCTCGGTGTCGGCCGGCATGGCCATCTACGACACGATGCAGTACGTCAAGCCCGCCGTCGTGACGGTCGCGATGGGCCTGGCGGCGTCGATGGGCCAGTTCCTGCTGACGGCCGGGGCCAAGGGCAAGCGGTATGCCACGCCGCACGCGCGGATCATGATGCACCAGCCGTCGGGCGGCATGGGCGGCTCGGCGAGCGACATCCGGATCCAGGCCGAGCAGATGCTGCACACCAAGCGGCAGATGGCACAGCTCAATGCGCAGCACACGGGTAGGACCGTGGCGGAAATCGAGAACGACTCCGACCGGGATCGGTGGTTCACCGCGGAGGAGGCGTTGGAGTACGGCTTCGTCGACCACGTCGTGCAGAGCGCGTCCCAGGTCTCCGAGGGCGGCGGCACGGCCTAGCGCCGGGAGCCCTGACGCCGGCCCCGCCCGAGACGACCTCAACCACCCGAGGAGACCCCGATGACGGACATGAACTACTACATCCCGCAGTGGGAGGAGCGCACCTCCTACGGATTCCGCCGCATCGACCCCTATGCGAAGCTGTTCGAGGAGCGGATCATCTTCCTCGGCACGCCGATTTCCGACGATGTCGCCAACGCGGTCATGGCGCAGCTGATCTGCCTGGAATCGATGGATCCGGACCGCGACATCGAGATCTACATCAACTCTCCGGGCGGCTCGTTCACGGCCATGACGACCATCTACGACACCATGCAGTTCATCAAGCCCGACGTGCGCACCGTGTGCATGGGCCAGGCGGCATCGGCCGCCGCGGTGCTACTGTCCGCGGGCGCGCCGGGCAAGCGCCTGGCCGTTCCCAACGCCCGGGTACTCATCCACCAGCCCTATACCGAAGGCGCCTACGGGCAGGCGAGTGACATCGAGATCCAGGCCAACGAGATCCTGCGGATGCGGGCGTTGCTGGAGGAGCTCATCGCTCGGCACACCGGCAAGGACGTCGACGAAGTCCGCAAGGACATCGAGCGCGACAAGATCCTCACCACCCAAGAGGCCATCGACTACGGCCTCATCGACGCCTTCACCACCTCGCGCAAGGCCAGCCTGGTCGGCTGAGCGTGCCGTTCCGATCCTCGCGGGCGCGCCGTCTTGCGGGTTCGACCCGCTCGTCGGCCTGAAGGGGTACCGTCGAGGGCACACGGCCATTGGGCACTGCTCCCCGGAAGGACTATCCGCGTGGCACGCATCGGCGACGGTGGTGACCTGCTCAAGTGCTCGTTCTGCGGAAAGAGCCAGAAACAGGTCAAGAAACTCATCGCCGGACCCGGTGTCTACATCTGCGACGAATGCATCGACCTGTGCAACGAGATCATCGAAGAAGAGCTCAGCGAGAGCCCGGACGTCGGTCTTGCCGATCTGCTGAAGCCGCGGGAGATCTACGAGTTCCTCGAGCAGTACGTCGTCGGTCAGGAGACTGCCAAGAAGGCGCTGTCCGTAGCGGTCTACAACCACTACAAGCGGGTTCAGGCCAGGCAGGCCGGTGGGCCGCGAGCAGCCAAGGAGGAGGCGGTCGAGCTCGCCAAGTCCAACATCTTGTTGATCGGACCGACCGGCTGTGGGAAGACCTACTTCGCCCAGACCCTGGCCCGCCTGCTCAACGTGCCGTTCGCCATCGCGGACGCCACGGCGCTCACCGAGGCCGGTTATGTCGGCGAGGACGTCGAGAACATCCTGCTCAAGTTGATCCAGGCGGCCGACTACGACGTCAAGAAGGCTGAGACCGGCATCATCTACATCGACGAGGTCGACAAGATCGCCCGTAAGAGCGAGAACCCGTCGATCACCCGGGACGTCTCGGGCGAAGGCGTGCAGCAGGCGCTGCTGAAGATCCTCGAGGGCACTACGGCGAGCGTGCCCCCGCAGGGCGGCCGCAAGCATCCGCACCAGGAGTTCATCCAGATCGACACCACCAATGTCCTGTTCATCGTGGGTGGCGCCTTCGCCGGGCTGGAAGAGATCATCGAGCACCGAATCGGCCGTACCGGGTTGGGCTTCGGCGCAGAGATCCGCAGCAAAGCCGACCGCGACGGCACCGACCGCTTCGGTGAGGTCATGCCCGAGGATCTGCTGAAGTTCGGTCTGATCCCCGAGTTCATCGGCCGGCTGCCGGTCATCACCACCGTCAGCCCCCTCGACCGCGACGCGCTGATCCGCATCCTGTCCGAGCCCCGCAACGCGCTGGTCAAGCAGTACCACCGGCTGTTCGAGATCGACAACGTCGAGCTCGAGTTCACCGACGACGCGATCGAGGCAGTCGCCGATCAGGCACTGCTGCGCGGCACCGGTGCCCGCGGGCTGCGGGCGATCATGGAGGAGGTTCTCCTCCATGTCATGTACGAGGTGCCCAGTCGCGAAGACGTCGCTCGGGTCGTCATCACCCGCGAGGTCGTGCTGTCGAACGTCAACCCGACCCTCGTCCCGCGGGAGGTGGCGCCGCGCAAGCGCGAGCGTCGCGAGAAGAGCGCCTGAGCGCTCCGTAGACTTTCCCGGGTGACTGAGCCCAGCCGTTCCGAGGCCGACCTCCTGCCGCCCGCGTTCGTGCCCGCGGAGGTAGAAGCGCCGCTCTACGAGGGCTGGGTCGATCGCGGGTACTTCGAGGCCGACGAGAAGAGCGAGCGCGAGCCCTTCTGCATCGTGATCCCGCCGCCCAACGTCACCGGCTCGCTGCACGTGGGTCACGCCTTCGAGCACGCCCTGATCGACGCACTCGTGCGCCGTCGGCGCATGCAGGGCTACGAGGCCCTGTGGCTACCGGGGATGGACCACGCCGGCATTGCCACGCAGAACGTCGTCGAGCGGGAACTGGCCAAGCAGGGCCTGTCCCGGCACGACCTCGGCCGGGAGGCGTTCGTCGAGAAAGTCTGGGAGTGGAAAGCCGAGTCCGGCGGCCAGATCCTCGGCCAGATGCGCCGGCTCGGCGACGGTGTCGCGTGGAGCCGGGAGCGGTTCACCATGGACGACGGCCTGTCGCGCGCGGTCCAGGAGATCTTCAAGCTCCTGTACGACGACGGGCTGGTGTACCGAGCGGAACGCATCATCAACTGGTGCGTTCGGTGCCATACCGCGCTCTCGGACATCGAGGTAGAGCACTCCGAGGACGAGGGCGAGCTGATCTCGATCCGCTACGGCGACCCGGCGACCAGCGAGGTGGTCGTTGCGACGACCCGCGCGGAGACGATGCTCGGTGACACGGCGGTCGCCGTCCACCCCGATGACGATCGGTACGCGCACCTGGTCGGCACCGAGGTCGAGCTTCCGCTGACCGGCCGGCGCATTCCCGTCGTCGCCGATCCGCATGTCGACCCCACCTTCGGCACCGGCATGGTCAAGGTCACCCCGGCGCACGACCCGAACGACTTCGAGATCGGGCAGCGGCACGGGCTGCCAAGCCTGCTGGTTCTGGATGAGCAGGGCAGGGTTACCGCTCACGGCCCGTTCCAAGGTCTCGATCGATTCGAGGCGCGACCCGCGGTCGTGGCGGCACTGCGGGAGGAGGGGCGCCTGGTCGCCGAGCGGCGACCGTACGTGCACTCGGTCGGGCATTGCTCGCGCTGCGGGACGGTCGTCGAGCCGCGGCTGTCGCTGCAATGGTGGGTCCGGGTCAGCCCTCTCGCGAAGGCTGCAGGCGACGCCGTCCGTGACGGTCGGGTCGTCATCCATCCGACCGAGCTGGAGGGCCGCTGGTTCTCCTGGGTGGACAACATGCACGACTGGTGCGTCTCCCGGCAGCTGTGGTGGGGGCACCGAATCCCCGTCTGGTACGGCCCCGACGGTGAGGTCGTGTGCGTCGGGCCCGACGACGACGTGCCGACGGCGGCGGGTTGGCATCAGGACGACGACGTCCTGGACACCTGGTTCTCATCCGCCCTGTGGCCGTTCTCGACCCTCGGTTGGCCCGATGACACACTCGCGCTCGCGAAGTTCTACCCGAACCAGGTGCTGGTGACCGGCTACGACATCCTCTTCTTCTGGGTCGCCCGGATGATGATGTTCGGCCTCTACGCCAGAGCCGACCAGCCGCCCGCGGACGCCGTGCCGTTCCGGACAATGGCGTTGCACGGCATGGTCCGCGACGAGCACGGCAAGAAGATGTCCAAGTCGTTCGGCAACGCGGTCGATCCGATCGACTGGCTGGACCGGTTCGGCGCCGACGCCGTCCGGTTCACCCTGACGCGCGGAGCGAACCCGGGCACCGACGTGCCGGTCGGCGAAGACTGGGTGCAGGCCTCGAGGAACTTCTGCAACAAGCTGTGGAACGCCACCCGATTCGCCCTGCTCAGCGGTGCCCGCGTGGGTCCGCTGCCGTCTGCTGCCGATCTGTCAGCCCCCGACCGCTGGATCCTGTCCCGGCTGACCGCAACCGCCGCAGCGGTCGATGCGTACTACGAGGACTTCCAGTTCGCGAAGGTCTCCGAGACGCTGTTCCACTTTGTCTGGGACGAGTTCTGCGACTGGTATGTCGAGCTGGCCAAAACGCCGCTCGCCGCCGGCGGATCGGCGGCCGAGCGAACGCGCCTGGTCCTCGGCCACACGCTGGACACGGTGTTACGGCTGCTGCACCCGCTCATCCCGTTCGTCACCGAGAAGCTGTGGACGACACTGACCGGCGAGGAGTCGCTGGTGATCGCGGCCTGGCCTCTGCCCGACGAGTCGCTGGCGGATGCTCCCGCCGAGACTGCTGTCGACGAGATTCGACAGTTGGTCACCGAGGTTCGACGGTTCCGCAGCGATCAGGGATTGAAGCCCCGGCAGCGGGTGACAGCACGATTCACCGGAGCCACCGGCGGATCCGCCGACACCTATGAGACCGAGATCCGTACGCTGACCTGGCTGGACGAGCCGGCGGATCGCTTCGCGCCGACGGCATCGCTGCACGTCGGATCGGTCCTGGTGGAGATCGACGTGGCTGGCTCGATCGACGTCGATGCCGAGCGCCGACGGATGGACAAGGACCTGGCCGCTGCGCGGAAGGCCCTCGCCCAGGCCGCTGCAAAGCTGGACAACGAGCAGTTCCTCGCCAAGGCTCCCGAGCCCGTGGTCAGGCAGATCCGGGAGCGAAGAACGGCCGCCGAGACAGAGATCGCACGGCTGGAGTCTCGGCTTGCCGCACTTTCCGGTTGACGCAAGGGTCCAGGGGGAGCGCTGATGCGCGTAGTCGCAAGTGGTGAACAATACGACCGGTGACCTCCGAGCCTGACGTCGACGACGACGCTCTGCGCATGGTCGAGGCTGCCCTCGCGACCCGGTGGCCGGAATCGCGGATCGAGCCGTCGCTGGAACGCATCGCTGACCTGACCGACTTGCTTGGCAACCCACAGCGGACGTACCCGGTAGTTCACGTCGGGGGAACCAACGGCAAGACATCGACGGCCCGAATGATCGACGAGCTGATTCGTGAGCTGGGGCTGCGGACCGGGCGTTTTACCAGCCCGCATCTGGAGTCCGTGACCGAACGGATCAGCCTGGACGGGCGGCCAGTCACCCCCGGACGCTTCGCCCGGGCCTACGACGAACTGGCTCCTTACCTGGACGTGGTCGACCAGCGCCACGAGCACCGGCTGTCCTTCTTCGAGGTGCTGACCGCGATGGCCTATGCGACGTTCGCTGACGCACCGGTCGACGCGGCCATCATCGAGGTCGGGATGGGCGGCTCGTGGGACGCCACGAACGTGGCTGACGCCAAGGTGGCGGTCGTCACACCGATCTCGCTCGACCACGTCGAATATCTGGGCGACACCGTCGGCGACATCGCGGTGGAGAAGGCCGGGATCATCAAACCTGGTTCGCTGGCCGTGGTGGCCCTGCAGCCAGGTGAGGCTGCAGAGGTCCTGCTCGCCCGCACGGCCGAGGCCGGGGCAACAATCGCGCGGGAGGGGATCGAGTTCGGCGTGCGGAGCAGGGAGGTCGCCGTGGGTGGCCAGCGTGTCGCCGTGGATGGGCTCGCCGGATCGTATGAGGAGCTCTTTCTTCCGCTGCACGGTGCCCACCAGGCACAGAATGCGGCAGTGGCGGTGGCGGCGGTCGAGGGGTTCCTCGGGGGTGGCCGGGTGCCAATCGACGCCGACGCCGTCCGGCTGGCATTCGGCCGGGTCGGCTCACCCGGCCGGTTGGAGGTGCTCCGCGGCGCACCGACGATCATCGTCGATTCCGCACACAACCCGGCCGGTGCACAGGCGGTCGCCTCGGCGATCCAGGACGAGTTCCACTTCTCCTCGCTGGTGGCCGTCGTCTCGGTGCTGAGCGACAAGGATGCGGTCGGCATCCTCGAAGCGCTCGAGCCGGTCGTCGACCTGGTCGTCGTGACCGAGAACTCGTCGCCCCGCGCGACACCATTGGACGATCTTGTGGGGCTGGCGTTGGGGGTCATGGGCCAAGACCGGGTCCACCAGGCGCAGACGATGCCGGACGCGATCGACGTCGCGGTCGGCCTCGCCGATCAGGCAGCCGGCCACGGCGGGGCAGGTGTGCTGGTGACGGGATCCGTGGTCAGCGCCGGCGATGCGCGGCGGCTGTTGAAAGGGGCGTCGTGAACCGCATCGCGGCGACGGTGCTCGGCATCGAGGCCGTCGTCATCGTCTTGGCCATCCCGGTGGCGGTCACCATGTCCGACGTGGACACGTTGACGGCGATCGCAGCCGGTCTGGCGCTGTCGACGGCATGCGTGGTCGTGGCGGCCTTCCTCCGCCGCGGGCGGATCGCCTACTACCTCGGCTCGTTGCTACAGGTCGCGGCGGTTCTGCTGGGCATCGTCGTTCCCACGATGTTCGTCCTCGGTGCGATATTCGCGACGCTCTGGTTCGTCGCGCTCTATCTCGGCCGCAAGGTTGACGCCGGCGAACTCGCGCGGCGCGACAGCGGCGGTGCGTGACGCCGGGCGGTAGGGTTCGGCGGTCGCCACGGTCCTGACCACAGTGGAGTGCCCGTGTCCGAGCGCACGCTCGTCCTCATCAAACCCGACGCCGTACAACGCGGCCTGATCGGCGAGATTCTGAGTCGCTATGAGCGCAAGGGCCTGACGATCGTGGCGATGGACCAACGCCAGGTCGACCCGGCACTGTCCGACGCTCACTATGCCGAGCACCTCGAGAAGGCGTTCTATCCGGCGTTGCGAGAGTTCATCACCGGCGGCGAGGTGATCGCCTTGGTACTTGCCGGCGACTCCGCGGTCGACGTGGTCCGCGCCATGAACGGCGCCACGGACGGCCGGAAGGCGGCGCCGGGCTCGATCCGAGGCGACCTGGCCCTGTCGACGTCGGAAAACCTCGTGCACGGCTCGGACTCCGCCGAATCGGCAGCTCGTGAAATCGCGCTGTGGTTTCCCGGCTTGGTCTGAGGCCTCCCGCGATGCAGTCGTCGCCGGCTACCCCGTTCGGGTGGCTGCACCTGCAGCTTCGGATCCGGCTGGATCGGCTGGGCCGCGGGGGAGAATTCGGCGTCTCCACGGTCGAATGGGTGATCATCACAGCGATCCTGGTCGGGATCGCCGCAACCATCGGGTTGGATCATCTACAACTTCGTGATCAACCAGGGCACCCCGCCCCCGCAGTCGCCGCCGGCACCGGGCGGGCCGTAAGGCAGGCTCCCAGCCTCCACCCCGGTCGTCGCCGATCCCTTACGGTCCGCGAACGCAGCCGACCAGCAAACCCGCTGCGAATACCCTCGAAGTCCGATGCCCAGAACACCCGGTCGAGGTGCTGACACGGGTGCCCGCCAAGACTGGCTCGCGGCGCAGCTGGCGGCGCTGATCGTCCCCTGGGCTGGAGGCTGGGGGTGAAGATGGAGGCACCATCGGCGGCGCCGAGCCGGGTACTCGTGGTCGATGACGACCCGACGATCAGCGACGTGGTGCGGCGCTACCTCGAGCGGGCCGGGTTCGTCGTCGACACGGCGAGCGACGGACCGACCGCCCTCGCGCTCGCCAACGAACGTACGCCCGATCTGGTGGTTCTCGACCTCATGCTGCCGGGAATGTCCGGCCTGGACGTGTGCCGGCGGCTGCGCCGCACCTCGGATGTCCCCATCGTCATGCTGACCGCGCTGGGGGAGGAGGCCGACCGGGTGGTGGGCTTCGAGACCGGGGCCGACGACTACGTGACCAAGCCGTTCTCGCCGCGCGAGCTCGCCCTGCGGGTGCAGTCGGTGTTGCGCCGGGCCCACCGGGCCGACCAGGTGCCCGACGAGAACCCCCTGGTGGACGGGGACCTGGCGCTTGATCTGGTCTCCCGCACCGCGAAGCGACAGACCGGACCGCTCAACCTCACCGTCCGTGAGTTCGACCTGCTCGCCCACTTCCTTCGGCACCCACATCGGGCGTTTACCCGCGCAGAGCTGCTGCAGCAGGTGTGGGGCTGGACCTTCGGCGATCAGGCGACCGTCACGGTGCATGTCCGGCGGCTGCGCGCGTGGCGGGCGCTGATCGCCGTCGCCGAGGCCATGTTCATCAGCGAGCACGACCTGGGCGTGCTGCTGGTCGTGCTCGTCGCGGCGGGCGCGGTCAGTCTTGCCGTCGCGGTGTGGTCCGGCCGCGGGCCATGGCCGAGGCCCTCGAGGACGGTGTCGTCAACGATCCGGCGACGGTGGCCCACTACCACCGGCGGATGCGGGCGGAGACCGATCGCATCTCCGGCCTGGTGGACGACCTGTTCGAGCTGTCCCGGATCAACGCCGGTGCTCTGCAGGTCACCCTGCGTACCGTCCCGCTGTCCGACGTGGTCTCTGATGCTGTGGCCGCGGCTGATCCGGCGGATGGGTCACCGTCACCGACGAATGCGGCGGCATCCCGGAGTCGGACGTGCCGCGGGTCTTCGACGTGGCGTTCCGAGGTGCCGCGGCGCGCAGCCCGGCTCCCCGCCGGGGTCTGATGGTCCAGCCATAGGGGCTTCGTCAGGGCAGCTCGATCGGCAGCCGGATGCCGTCAAGGGCGTTTGGACACGGGCAATGACGATCGAGATCGAGCGTCGCGGCAGTCCGAAGCACCAGATTGCGCATTCGCTCGGTGTTCTCGGCGAAGACCCGGAAGACCTCCTCCTGGGTGACGGTGTCGCCCTCGTCCACACCCGCGTCGAGATCTGTGACCAGTGCGACTGCGGTGAAACACAAGGCAAGCTCGCGGGCCAGTGCCGCCTCCGGATGGCCGGTCATGTTCACCACCGACCACCCTTGGGCGGCGTACCACGTCGACTCAGCACGAGTAGAGAAACGCGGACCTTCGATCACAACCATGGTCCCGCCGTCGACCGCCTCGATGCCCTGGGCGGATGCTTCGGCCAACACCACGTGCCGGCCGGCCGGGCAGTACGGATCGGCGAACGGCACATGCACAGCTCCGTCGTCGAAGAACGTCTGCGCTCGACCCGTGCGATCGACCAATTGGTCGGGGACGACGAAGGTGCCCGGGCCGAGCTCTGGGCGCAAGCCGCCAACGGCACAGGGGGCAATGACTTGACGAACTCCCAGGGACCGCAGCGCCCACAGGTTCGCCCGGTAAGGAATGCGGTGCGGCGGAAGGCCGTGGTCTCGACCGTGCCGAGGCAGGAACGCCACCGCACTGTCACCGACCTGTCCGACGGTCACCCGATCACTCGGCCGGCCGAAGGGCGTGTCGACCTCCACCTCGACCGCGTCATCGAGCAGTGCGTAGAGACCAGACCCGCCGATTACGCCGATCTGCGCGCTCGCTCTGTCGACCACGGATCCTGGTGGGACAGCCCAAGGCCGTCAGTCTCAGGCTGTCACATCCCGCCCGTCCGTCGGCGGTAGCAGCACAACCAACCCCGGCCGGGGGATAGCCTGAACTCGACCCGAGTCCGGTCCCGATTCGGAGCTTCCCGCGCATGTCCGTCAAGTCGCTGTTCCCTCTTCTGGAACCGCTGCTGCCGCGCGTACAGAAGCCGGTCCAGTACGTGGGCGGCGAGCTCAACGCGACCGTCAAGGACTGGGGTGCCGACGACGAAACCGTCCGGTGGGCACTGATGTATCCGGACGCGTATGAAGTCGGCCTGCCCAACCAGGGCGTTCAGATCCTCTACGAGATCCTGAACGAACGTGACGGGGTGCTGGCAGAGCGGACCTACGCCGTCTGGCCGGACCTCGAGGTGCTCATGCGCGAGCACCAGATCGGCCAGTTCACCGTCGACGCGCACCGGCCGGTCGCCGCGTTCGATCTTCTCGGCATCTCCTTCGCCACCGAGCTCGGCTACACGAACATGCTCACTGCGCTCGAGCTGGCCAGCATCCCGGTCGAGGCGGTCGACCGGCGCGACGAACACCCGGTGGTCATCGCCGGGGGACACGCGGCGTTCAACCCGGAACCGATCGCCGACTTCATCGACGCCGCCGTGCTCGGCGACGGCGAGCAGGTCGTCCTCTCCATCACCGAAGTCGTTCGCGAGTGGAAGCACGCGGGCCGCCCAGGCGGCCGTGACGGGCTGCTGCTGCGGCTCGCCGCCGGTGGCGGTGTGTACGTCCCGAGGTTCTACGACGTGTCCTATCTCCCCGACGGCCGTATCCAGCGGGTCGTGCCGAACCGGCCCGGCGTCCCGTGGCAGGTCCGCAAGCACACGGTCATGGACCTGGACTCCTGGCCGTATCCGCGGAAACCGCTGGTCCCGCTGGCCGAGACGGTGCACGAGCGGTTCAGTGTCGAGATCTTCCGTGGCTGCACCAGGGGCTGCCGGTTCTGCCAAGCCGGCATGATCACCCGCCCGGTCCGTGAGCGCTCGGTCACCGCTATCGGCGACATGGTCCAGACCGGCTTGCAGCGATCCGGGTTCGAGGAGGTCGGCCTGCTGTCGTTGTCCAGCGCCGACCACTCCGAGATCGCTGCGATCGCCTCGGGTCTCGCCGACCGGTACGAGGACAGCAACGTCTCGCTCTCGCTGCCGTCGACCCGGGTCGACGCATTCAACGTCACCCTCGCCAACGAGCTGTCGCGCAGCGGCCGCCGCTCCGGCCTGACCTTCGCCCCCGAGGGCGGAACCGAGCGCATGCGCCGGGTCATCAACAAGATGGTCAGCGAGGACGATCTGCTCCGCACGGTCGCCGACGGCATACAGCCACGGCTGGCGGCAGGTGAAGCTCTACTTCATGTGCGGGCTGCCCACCGAGACCGACGAGGACGTGCTCGCGATTGCCGATCTCGCCAAGAAGGTCATCGACACCGGGCGAGAGGTTTCCGGGCATCGCGACATCCGCTGCACGGTGTCGATCGGCGCGTTCGTTCCGAAGCCCCACACACCGTTCCAATGGGCGGCGCAGTGCGACCACGAGACCGTCGACGCCCGGTTGGCCGCGTTACGCCACGCCGTGCGCAGTGACCGCAAGTACGCGAAGGCGGTCGGGTTTCGGTACCACGACGGCAAGCCGAGCCAGATCGAGGGCCTGCTCTCCCGCGGCGACCGGAGGGTCGGTCGGGTCATCCGTGCGGCCTGGGAGGACGGTGCCCGCTTCGACGGGTGGAGTGAGCACTTCTCCTACGACCGCTGGGTCGCCGCGGCGACGACCGCGCTGGCCGGCGAGCCCGTCGACCTCGACTGGTACACCACCCGCGAACGTGAGTACGCCGAAGTCCTGCCCTGGGACCACCTCGACTCCGGCCTGGACCGGGACTGGTTGTGGGAGGACTGGCAGGACGCAGTGGCCGAGGTCGAGGTGGACGACTGCCGCTGGACGCCGTGCTTCGACTGCGGCGTCTGCCCGCAGCTCGGCACCGAGATCCAGGTCGGGCCCACCGGGCGGACCCTGCTTCCTCTCGGCGTCGCTCGGCGTTGATCACGTTCGCACCTCACGGACCGTTGACCGACGCATCGCGGCGAGCGGCCCGATGCCTGGTGCAGTCGACGCCGCGGCCACTGCGAGGTCCTGATCGGCGGCACTAGCAGTCGACAGATTGGGTGACCGGCTCGCCTCCGACCCCGATCAGGCGGCTCCGCTGGCGTCGATGACGCAGGCGTTCGGCGTAATCCGGCTTGAGCTGGTGCGAGAACGGCTAGCTCACACCAGCCGGCGTCGGGTGGACGGGGACGATGTTGTGGTTGAGGTGGAACACGTTGTCCGGGTCGTAGTCGGCCTTGATCGTGGCCAGCCGGTCGTAGTTGTCCTGGCCCAGCCCGGCGACGACCCGCTCGGTGCCTTCGTCGCCGATGAAGTTGAGGTACACCGCTCCGGTCGCCCACGGGTGCACATCGGAGCGCACGTCACGGGTCCACCGGATCGCCCGCTCGTCGTCGGCCGGGTCGGTCCACAGCCCGAACGGGTGCACGACCCAGTTCGACCGGCGCCAGGGGATGGGATAGTCCGCTGGCCCCCGAGAGCCTGCGCCGCCCATCGGGAACAGCACGTGCTGCGAGGCCGACGGCACGACCATGTCGCTGGCTCGCGCGCAGAATGCGTCGACGGCCGGATCGGGGAACGAGTCCAGGTGCTCGGCCGACCAGTAATTGCGATAGCCGGGAGGGTCGTCGAGCGCACAGTTCAGCTCGGCGTAGGACATCTCGGCGACCATCTGGCCCGCTGGGCCGAGCTCGACGAATTCCGCCACGGCCCTCCGCGCCTCCTCCTCCGGCCCCGCGTAGGCCACGACAACCGCGCAGGTCAGTTGGTTGACCAGCTCGGCAGGCACGAAGTCCTCGCCCTCCGGGCCGGTCAGATAGATGAGGCCGCCGCCGAGCTCGTCGGGACCGGCCTCGAGGACGTCTCGATAGACCCGCCCGACCTCGGGTCCGCGCTCGGGCGGGAACAGCAGCAATCCGAGCGTCGCCACCGACAGCGGATACAGCCGGAGGGTGAGCGAGGTCACGATGCCGAAGTTGCCGCCTCCGCCGTGCAAGGCCCAGAACAGATCGGGGTACTCGTCCTCCGACGCTCGCACCGTCGCGCCGTCGGCGGTGACCACCTCGGCGGCTAGCAGGTTGTCGCAGGCCAGCCCGAACTTGCGGTCGAGCCAGCCGGTACCACCGCCGAGGGTGAACCCGCCGACACCGGTCGTCGAGACCCGGCCACCCGTCGTTGCCAGCCCATGCGGTTCGCAGGCCCGATCCAGGTGGCTCATCGTCGCGCCACCGCCGACCACGGCCGTTCGCGCTTCCGGGTCGACCTCGACCGAGTTCATCCGACGAAGGTCGATGACGACGCCACCGTCGGTCAACGCCATCCCGGCGACGCTGTGCCCGCCACCGCGCACGGCCACCTCGAGGCCGCGCTCGCGAGCGAAGCCCAGAGCCGTGACGACGTCCGGTATTCCTTCGCACTGGACGATCACCGCAGGTCGTCGGTCGATCATCGAGTTGAACACGGTCCGGGCATCGTCGTAACCCTCTTCACCGCCGACGATGGCCGTTCCGCGTAGGCCATCCTTCAGGCCGGCGAAGTCGCTCTGGTCGAATGCAGCAGCCACCGTAGGTACTCCTCAATCCTCGAGATCGAAAAACCGTAACGCGAGCTCAGGTCGGCGACAATGAGATAGCCAGCCGACGACGAGAGGAGCCGGCGCTGACCCGGGCACCACACGCTGACCTCGTTGCACCGGTTCAACGGTTACGGATCCGGTTCGCGAAGCGAGGCCGCCTGCGGTTCACCAGCCATCGCGACTTCCAGCGAGCATTCGAGCGAGCGCTGCGCCGGGCACAGGTCCCGATTGCGTATTCGCAGGGCTATTCGCCACACCCGCGCGTGTCGTACGCGGGCGCCGCACCCACGGGAGCCGCGTCCGAGGCGGAGTACCTGGAGATCGCGGTGATCTCCCGCTGCGACCCATCCGCGGTGGCGCAGGCGCTCGATGCGGCCTTGCCGCCCGGACTCGACATCATCGAGGTGGTCGAGGCGACGTC
The DNA here is from genome assembly GCA_963831385.1 of uncultured Actinomycetota bacterium. Taxonomy (GTDB): domain Bacteria; phylum Actinomycetota; class Actinomycetes; order Jiangellales; family Jiangellaceae; genus JACVRX01. The sequence continues at coordinate 10,222 of CAWHPW010000023.1, read as the reverse complement.
CGGGTCGCTGGCTGAGTGGCTGACGGCGTCGGAGTGGGAACTTCAGGTGCCGGGAACGGCTCGCGAGGTCGTTGCGACGGCGGTCCGGGCGTTCCTCGCGGCCGACTCGGTCGAGGTGGACCGGCCGACGAAGAACGGCATCAAGACCCTCGATTGCCGCCCTCCGATCGTGCGACTCGCGGTCGTCGGGGAATACAAACACCCCCCGTGTGCGATACTGAGGATGGTTGTACGGCACGGAACACCGACCGTACGACCCGACGACGTCCTCGCCGGTCTCCGGCGAGTGGCCAACTTCGCGCCGCCCCAGCCATCACTGGCGACCCGGCTGGCGCAGGGGCCACTCGACGACCTGACCGGCACGGTGGGTGATCCGTTGGAGCCCGACCGCGACGCAGCCCGACCCGGGCTCGCCGGCGCGGTCGAGCCGACGAAGCCCAGCGACGCCTAGCGCAGAGGACGACGCCGACCGCAGGCTTCTCCGCCGGCCCCCACCGGGAACCGGCGGCCGACAACAACTCCTGCCGTGGCGAGCAGCACGCTCTCACCAGCGCGCGCCCCGCAGGCAGGCCCGACGGGAGCGTCCCGCATGCAGCACGAAGACCCACCGACCACACCAACTCGTCGTCGGCGCAGCGCCACACGCGCTGCCGGCCCACCGGACGACACAGTGGCACCGACCACAACCGAACCGACCCCAGCTGAGCCCGCCCAGGCAGCGGCGAAGCCTCGCCGCGCCCGGAAGAAGGCCGCGGCGCCGGTGCCGGCGGAGCCAACAACCGCCGAGGAGCCGGTCGAGCCGACCAAGGCACGTCGGGCCAAGAAGACGACGGCCAAGAAGACGGCCACCAAGGCGACCGACGAGCCCGTATCGCCGGCTGGCATACCCCTGTTCCGGGCGCCGGAGTTCGTCCCCGCCGAGTCCCTCCCCGAGGTGACGACCGAACAGGTCGAGGCTGCCGAGCCGGGAGAGGACGAGGAGGCGCCTCGACGACGTCGGCGCCGCGGCGGCCGTGGTCGACGCAAGAAGAGTTCGGACCAGGCGGGTGAATCGCAAGAGTCCGATGACGCCGGGTCGGAAAAAACGGGCCAGGACGAAAAGCCCGCCCCGGCGGATGCGGCGGACGGCGACAGCGCCGCCGAAAACGGTGCAGAAGCCACCGACGGTGAGACCGAGGAGGACGCCGCGGCCAGTCGCCGCCGGCGCCGTCGGCGTCGTCGCAAGGGAGACGCCGAGACCGTCGCACCCTCGCCGGACGATCCGCCGGACACGGTGGTCCGCATCCGGGACCCGCGGCTGGACACCGGCGACGAGGTCACGGCGCTGAAGGGATCCACCCGGCTCGAGGCCAAGAAGCAGCGTCGGCGGGAAGGCCGCGAGGCCGGACGGCGCCGGCCACCGGTCATCAGTGAGGCCGAGTTCCTGGCGCGCCGCGAAGCCGTCGACCGGGTGATGGTCGTCCGGCAGACCGGCGACCGGATCCAGATCGGGGTGCTCGAAGACGGCGTGCTGGTCGAGCACTACGTCAGCAGGTCCGCCCAGCAGTCGATGGTGGGCAACGTCCATATTGGCCGGGTACAGAACGTGCTGCCGGCGATGGAGGCGGCGTTCGTCGACATCGGCCGCGGCCGGAACGCCATCATCTACGCCGGAGAGGTCGACTGGGTCGGGCTGGGCCGGGCAGACGGCCCGCGCCGGATCGAGGACGTCCTCAAGTCCGGCCAGTCAGTGCTCGTCCAGGTTTCGAAGGATCCCATCGGGCACAAGGGAGCTCGGCTCACGGGCCAGATCAGCCTGGCCGGGCGGTACGTCGTCTTCGTCCCGGCCGGCTCGATGAGCGGGATCAGCCGCAAACTGCCCGAGAACGAGCGCACCCGGCTGAAGAAGATCCTCAAACAGGTCGTCCCCGACGACTCCGCGGTCATCGTCCGCACCGCTGCCGAAGGTGCGTCGGAGGAGGAGCTCACCCACGACGTGGCGCGGCTGCGGGCTCAGTGGGAGGACATCTCGAAGAAGGCATCAGGCTCCGCTCCGCAGCTGCTCTACAGCGAGCCGGACCTGGCCATCAAGGTCGTCCGGGATCTGTTCAACGAGGACTTCTCCAAGCTCGTCGTCTCCGGCGACGAGGCATGGGACACCATCGAGGCCTATGTGTCTTACGTCGCGTCGTCGTTGCGGGACCGGCTGGAGCGATGGACCGGCGACGGCGATGTCTTCGCGGCCTATCGGATCGACGAGCAGATCGCGAAGGCACTCGAGCGCAAGGTCTGGCTGCCCAGCGGCGGCTCCCTGGTGATCGACCGGACGGAGGCGATGACCGTCGTCGACGTCAACACCGGAAAGTTCACCGGATCCGGCGGCAACCTCGAGGAGACGGTGACCAAGAACAATCTCGAGGCCGCCGAGGAGATCGTCCGCCAGCTCCGGCTGCGCGACATCGGCGGCATCATCGTGATCGATTTCATCGACATGGTGCTGGAAGCCAACCGCGATCTGGTGCTGCGTCGGCTGGTGGAGTGCCTCGGCCGGGACCGCACCAAGCACCAGGTCGCCGAGGTCACCTCGCTCGGCCTGGTGCAGATGACGCGCAAACGGATCGGCACCGACCTGCTCGAGGCGTTCAGCGAGCCGTGCGAGCACTGCAACGGCCGCGGCCTGCACATCCACCTCGAGCCGGTGGAATCGGCCCCGGAGCCGACGGATGCCAACGCAGACGGGGCGGGCCGGGGAGGCCGCCGTCGGCGCGCGGGCAAGACCGCCGCCGAGACGACGTCGCCGGACCTGCCGCCGACTGAGCTGCCCGACGTCGCATCGGTGGAGCCCGGGCTGTCGACCGAGGAAGACTTGGACGACCTCGAGCCGCTGGTGGCGGAGCCGGTTGCCGTCCCGCGCCGGACGCGCCGTCGGGCGGAGCGCCCGGCCGGTGAACCCGACGTCCGGATCGACCCGGCGGCGGAGTCGATCACGGTTTGACCCTGATGGCGGCGCGTCCGTACCCTAAGAGGCTGGCGCGAGTCGCGCCGACGTCCGTGCCCCGCCGCTGGCGGTTGCGCGCGCCCGATTGTCCGTTCGAGAGAGTGAGTCCGCGGTGTACGCGATCGTCCGCAGCGGCGGGAACCAGCAGAAGGTCGCCGTCGGTGACGTTCTCGACGTCGACCGCCGCGATGGCGAGGTCGGCTCGACGGTTTCCCTGCCGGCAGTCCTTCTCGTCGACGGTGAGAAGGTGACGTCGGATGCGAAGAAACTGGCCAAGGTCAACGTGACCGCTGAGATTCATCGGGCCGACCAAGGGACCGAAGATCGACATTCTGAAGTTCAAGAACAAGACCGGTTACCGCCGCCGCCTGGGCCACCGCCAGAAGTACACCCAGGTCAAGATCACCGGCATAGCGACCAAGAAGTAGGACTGCGATGGCTCACAAGAAGGGCGCCTCCTCCTCCCGGAACGGGCGCGACTCCAACGCCCAGCGCCTGGGCGTGAAGCGATACGGCGGTCAGATCGTCGCGGCAGGCGAGATCATCGTCCGCCAGCGCGGGACCCATTTCCACGCCGGCGACAATGTCGGCCGGGGCAGCGACGACACTCTCTTCGCGACCGCTGCGGGCGCCGTCGAGTTCGGCGTCAAGCGCGGGCGCAGGGTCGTCAGCATCGTCCCTGCGGGGGAGTAACCCCACTCTCGGCGATGGCGATCCCGTCGTTCGTCGACCGTGTCGTTCTCTACCTCGCCGCCGGTAACGGAGGGCATGGCTGTGTTTCCGTTCACCGGGAGAAGTTCAAGCCACTCGGCGGACCCGACGGGGGCAACGGGGGCAACGGCGGTGACGTCACTCTCGTCGTCGACCCGAACGTCACGACCCTGCTCGACTACCACCGCTCTCCGCACCGCCGGGCAGCCAACGGCTCGCCGGGTCAGGGCGACAACCGCGACGGCGCTGATGGCGCCGACGTCGTGCTGCCGGTGCCGGACGGGACCGTCGTCGCGGCTCCTGACGGCCAGGTCTTGGCGGACCTGGTCGGAGCGGGCACGCGGTTTGTCGTCGCGCACGGCGGTCGGGGTGGCCTCGGGAATCGCGCCCTGGCCAGTCCGCGTCGTCGGGCGCCTGGCTTTGCGCTGCTCGGGGAGCCGGGGGAGGCGACCGAGGTCGTCCTCGAGCTCAAGAGCGTGGCCGACGTCGGCCTCGTCGGTTACCCCAGCGCCGGCAAGTCGAGCCTGGTGGCGGCCGTCTCGGCCGCACGACCCAAGATCGCCGACTATCCCTTCACCACGCTGGTGCCGAACCTCGGAGTGGTCGAGGCCGGTGACGTCCGGTTCACGGTGGCCGACGTTCCGGGCCTGATCGAAGGGGCGAGTGAGGGTCGTGGTCTCGGGCACGAGTTCCTCCGGCACGTCGAACGCTGCAGTGTGCTGGTGCACGTGGTCGACTGCGCGACGATGGAGCCTGGCCGGGACCCGATCTCCGACATCGACGTGATCGAGCGCGAGCTCGAGTCCTACGGCGGTCTCGCCGGTCGGCCGCGCATCGTGGCGCTCAACAAGATCGACGTCCCTGACGCCCGGGAGCTCGCTGCCATGGTGCGGCCGGATCTGCAAGCCCGCGGTTGGCCGGTCGTGCTGGTCTCCGCGGCGACGCACGAGGGGTTGCGGGAGCTGACCTTCACGATGGCCGAGATCGTCGGCGCTGCACGGGCGGCCGCGCCGCCGGCCGAGCCGACCAGGATCGTCCTCCGTCCGCACGCCGTCGACGACTCCGGCTTCACGGTCTCCCGAGAGGGGGATCGGTTCCGGGTGCGCGGGACCAAGCCCGAGCGCTGGGTCCGGCAGACGGATTTCGCGAACGACGAGGCAGTGGGCTATCTCGCCGACCGGCTGGCCCGGCTCGGTGTCGAGGACGCGCTGCTGAAGGCGGGAGCCATGGCCGGTGCGGAGGTCGTCATCGGGGGTGACGACGCCGTCGTCTTCGACTGGGAGCCCACGATCGAGGCCGGGGCCGAGCTGCTACCTGGCCGTCGCGGCTCCGATCCGCGCCTGGAGGGCCGGTGATCCGCGCCGCGCTGGCCGACGCAGGACGCGTCGTGGTCAAGGTGGGCTCGTCGTCGCTGACGACGACGGTGGGTGGGCTGGACGGCGAGCGTCTCCTCGCCTTGGTCGACTCGCTGGCGAGCATCCGGAAGGCCGGCCGCGAGGTCGTGTTGGTGTCGTCAGGCGCCATCGCCGCAGGACTTTCGCCGCTCGGGCTGGTGCGTCGCCCGCGTGACCTCGCGACCCAGCAGGCGGCGGCAAGCGTTGGGCAGGGCCTGCTGGTCGCGCGATACGCGGAGGCGTTTGCCGGTCATGGCTTGCAGGTCGGCCAGGTGCTGCTCACAGCCGACGACATGACCCGTCGCTCGCACTACCGCAACGCCTATCGGACCCTGCACAAACTGCTGGCACTCGGCGTCGTTCCCGTCGTCAACGAGAACGACACCGTGGCCACGCACGAGATCCGGTTCGGGGACAACGACCGGCTCGCGGCACTCGTCGCTCAACTCGTGCACGCTGACGCGCTCGTTCTCCTGTCCGACGTCGACGGACTCTACGACGGCGACCCGCGCAGGCCGGGCGCCACCAGAATCGACGACGTTCACGATCTTGCCGAGCTCGACGGGCTGCGCATCGGGCGCACGGGACGGTCGGGTCTGGGCAGCGGCGGCATGCAGACCAAGGTGGAGGCTGCGCGGATCGCCACCGGCTCTGGCATCGATGTCGTCCTGGCCTCGGCGACGGAAATCAGCTCGGTGCTGACCGGTTCGACCGCCGGCACCTGGTTCCGGCCGCGGGCCGGCCGTCGATCCACCCGGCTGCTCTGGCTCGAGCACGCGACCGACGGGCGGGGACGCCTCCATCTCGACGCCGGCGCAGTCAAGGCCGTCATCGAGCGACGGATGTCCCTGCTTCCGGCTGGAATCACCGCGGTGGACGGCACCTTCTCCGCCGGAGACCCGGTGGACCTGATGGACGAGTCCGGCCAAACCGTCGCCCGCGGCCTGGTCAACTACGACTCGACCGAGCTGCCAGCACTGCTGGGCCGGTCCACTCACGATCTCGCTCGGGAGCTCGGCCCCGGCTACGAACGCGAGGTCGTGCACCGCGACGACCTCGTCCTGCTCGGGCGAGCCTGAGTGACGGTCGAGGTACCACCTGGCCTCGAGCAGACCCTGGCCCGGATCGATCCAGCGAGTGCTCCCTGGCTCGAGCAGCTGCCGGAACTGGCGGCCGGCTATCTGCGGCGTTGGCGGTTGCGGCTTGACGGGCCGGTCATGCACGGCTGGTGCGCAATAGTCCTGCCGGTCCGAACCGCCGAAGGCGACAACGCGGTGCTCAAGCTGAGCTGGCCACACGAGGAGGCTCGCGAGGAGCACCGTGCATTGGCGGTGTGGAACGGTGTCGGCGCCGTGCGGTTGCTGGCCGTTGATGCCAGCGGATTTGTCATGCTCCTCGAGCGTTTGCACGCCGATCGCGACCTGGCGACGGAGCCGCTGGAGGCGGCCCTGCGCCGAACCGGGGAACTGCTCGCCAGGCTGGGGGTCGCCGTCGATGACTCGTTCGTCCTAGTCGAGGAGAGCGCTCGCCGATGGGCTGCGGAGTTGGCGGCGGCTCGACGGGAGCCGCCGGTCGGTGTGCCGCAGCGAATGCTCGACCGGGCGGCGGTCATCCTCGGCGACCTGCTGGCGGAGAGCGCATCGGTGCTCCTGCATACCGACCTGCACTACTACAACGTGCTCGCCGGCGAGCGCGAACCCTGGCTGGCGATCGACCCGAAGCCGCTGGTGGGTGACCCTGCGTATGAGATAGCTCCCCTCTTGTGGAACCGCTGGCCGGAAGCGACGGCATCGGCGGATCTCGCCGGTCACCTGAGATGGCGCGCCGATGTTGTCGCGGAGCCATTGGGCCTGGACCGGGCCACAGTCGCTGGCTGGGTGACGGTCCGCGAGTCGGTGGAGGTACTGGACGCCGTCCGGAACGGTGATGCTCCGGGTAGGGAACAGGCGATCGAAATCGCCGACGCCTTCCGGCCACGCCTGGACTGAGACGGCTGAGTGCGAGCGGCGGCGTCACCTTAGGCTTTCAGCTATGACCGACGATCTCGCGACCCGCGTACACGACGTCGCGCGCCGAGCCCGTGCCGCCGCCGCTGAGCTCGCCGTCCTGCCTAGGGCGGACAAGGATGCCGCGCTGAAAGCCATGGCCGATGCTCTGCAGGAGCGAGCAGCGGAGATTCTGACGGGCAATGCGGAGGATGTGAGCCGGGCCGAGGAGGGCGGGACGTCCAGCGCGATGGTCGACCGCCTCCGGCTGACCGAGAAGCGCATCGCCGGCATGGCCGATGGCCTGCGCAACGTCGCCGGTCTGCCCGACCCCGTCGGCGAGGTCGTCCGCGGTTACACGCTGCCGAACGGGCTCGAGGTCAGCCAGCGACGGGTGCCGCTAGGTGTCGTCGGGATCATCTACGAGGCCCGCCCGAACGTCACGGCCGATGCGGCCGGCCTCTGCTTGAAGAGCGGCAACGCAGTGCTTCTGCGCGGCTCGTCGAGCGCCGCGCGTTCCAACGCCGCGATCGTGACCGTGCTTCGCGACGTGCTGGAGAAGTCAGAGCTGCCGGTCGACGCGATCCAGCTGGTCGAGGGTGGCCACGACGCGGCAAAACACCTGATGCGCGCCCGAGGTCTCGTCGACGTGCTCATCCCTCGCGGCGGCGCCGGGCTGATCCGCAGCGTCGTCGACGAGTCGACGGTGCCCGTGATCGAGACCGGGGTCGGCAACTGCACGGTGTACGTCGACGCCGAGGCTGACCTGGACCAAGCCCTCGACATTCTCGTCAACTCGAAGACGCAGCGGACCAGTGTCTGCAACGCGGCGGAGACCCTGCTGGTCCATGCCGACGTCGCGGAGCAGTTCCTCCCGACCGCCCTCAAGGAATTGCAGGACGCGGGTGTGACCGTGCACGGTGACGACCGGGTACGTGCCTACGACGACGCGGTCGAACCGGTGACCGACGATGACTGGGCAGCCGAGTACCTCTCGCTGGACCTGGCGGCGGGTGTCGTCGACTCCCTCGACGACGCAGTCGCCCACATCCGGCAGTGGGGGAGCGGGCACACCGAGGCGATCGTCACGCGCTCGCTGGCCAACGCCCGCCGGTTCGCCGCGACGGTCGACTCGGCCGCCGTCATGGTGAATGCGTCGACCCGGTTCACCGACGGCGAGGAGCTCGGCTTCGGCGCCGAGATCGGCATCTCGACGCAGAAGCTGCATGCCCGGGGGCCGATGGGGCTGACCGAGCTCACCTCGACGATGTTCGTGGTGACTGGCGACGGTCACATCCGCCGCTGACCGGTCCGGGCCGGTACGCTGCCCGACATGACGGTCCTCCACCTGACCGAGTCCGCCGAGCGCATCGTCGAAGGACCGCCGGCCCCGGTGTGGGGCATTGGTGCTCTCGTCATCCTGTTGGCGTTGCTGATCGCCACGCTGATCTTCGGTAAGGGACGTCCGCACGCCTGACGCCGGCTCCGGCGCTACCTTGTCGCGGGTGGGCGATCGCAGGCGACTCGGCGTGATGGGTGGGACGTTCGACCCGATCCATCATGGGCATCTCGTCGCGGCCAGCGAAGTCCAGTCCTGGTTCGATCTCGACGAGGTCGTGTTCGTGCCGACCGGCCAGCCATGGCAGAAGACCGATCGTGAGGTCTCAGCGGCCGAAGATCGCTATCTCATGACGGTGATCGCGACCGCGTCGAACCCACTGTTCTCGGTCAGCCGGGTCGACATCGACCGCACCGGCCCGACGTTCACCGTCGACACGCTTCGGGACCTGCAGGCCGAGCGGGGACCGGAGTGGGACCTGTTCTTCATCACCGGCGCCGACGCGCTGGAGCAGATCCTGTCCTGGCGAGACCCCGACGAGTTGTTCGCGCTGGCGCACTTCGTCGGCTGTACCCGGCCCGAGCACTCCCTGACCGCCGAGGGACTGCCGGCGGACAAGGTCACGCTGGTCGAGGTCCCGGCGCTGGCGATCTCTTCGACCGAGTGCCGGGAGCGGGTCGCCCAGGGCGAACCGATCTGGTACCTCGTTCCGGATGGAATAGTCCAGTACATCACCAAACGTCGGCTCTATTCTGCCGACGAGACGTGAGACGCTGGACGTCGACAGGTTCCCGAACGAAAGGCCGTCCGTTTGCCCGCCACTCCCCGCGCGATGTCGCTCGCCGTCGCGGCCGCTGAGGCCGCCGCTGAGAAACTCGCCGACGACATCGTTGCGTTCGACGTTTCCGACCGGCTCGCCATCACCGATGCCTTCGTCATCTGCTCCGCACCCAACGACCGTCAGGTCAGATCGATCGTCGACGGCGTCGAGGAGCGGCTGAGTGCGCTCGCAGCCAAACCCGTCCGCCGCGAGGGCGAGCGGGAAGGTCGGTGGGTGCTCCTCGACTACATCGACATCGTGGTCCACGTCCAGCACAGCGACGACCGGATGTTCTATGCGCTGGAGCGGCTGTGGAAGGACTGCCCGTTGATCCCGCTGCCGGAAACCGTGCGAGCCGGCCGGTGAGCCGGCGGATCGTCCTGTGGCGGCACGGGCGAACCGAGTGGAACGCAAGCGGCCGCTTTCAGGGGCAGACCGACATCGACCTCGACGAGATCGGCCGGGCTCAGGCGTGGGAATCGGCGCGCCGGCTGGCCGCGCTGGAGCCGGATCTGCTGATCTCGTCCGATCTGCGACGCACCCGCGACACCATCGCCGCCCTCGCCGAGATCACCGGCAAACCCGTCCAGTTGGACGTGCGGCTGCGCGAGACCTTCGCCGGCGAATGGCAGGGCCTCACCGGCGCGGAGATCGCCTCCCGCTATCCGGAGGAGTACAAGGCGTGGCGCGCAGGCGACCCGCTGCTCAAGGTCGGCGGCGGCGAGACCCGCCAGGACGTCGCCGAGCGGATGGCCGCCGCTGTCCGCGACATCGCCGCCCGACTGGCCGACGACGGCCTCGCTGTGCTGACGTCGCACGGTGGCGCGGCCCGGCTGGGCATCGCGGCGCTGATCGGCATGCCGCTGGAGCGGTTCACCAACATCGGCGGACTGTCCAACGGGTCGTGGTCGATGCTGCGCGACACCGACCAGGGCTGGGTCCTGGTCGAGCACAACGCCGGGACGTTGCCCACGCCGGTCGTGATCGAAGAGGGCT
>CAWHPW010000022.1:0-71128 GCA_963831385.1 uncultured Actinomycetota bacterium | reverse complement strand
CCAGCCGGTAGTCGTCCATCCCTGAACCGTTGCACATGGCCCGTTGCCGGAGATCAGTTGATGAGCCCAGCGATCAGGTTGATCGCGCCGGCAACGATGACGACGCCGAACAGATAGGCCAGAAAGGCGTGGAGCAACACCGCTTGCCGGATCCTGGTATCCCGCAGCGCCGTGTCCGACACCTGGTAGGTCATGCCGACAGTGAATGCGACGTAGGCGAAGTCGCGATAGGTGGGCTGCTCGTCTGTTGCCTGTGGTCCGAAGTCGATGCCCTGGGCCCGGGATCGGACGTGCAGGTGCGCGTAGCGGAGCGTGAAGACCGTGTTGATCACCGTCCACGACACGATGACCGTGCAGAAGGCGAACAGGACGAGAACGCCGCGCAGCACGTCGCTTTCCCGTCCCGCAAGGCCCAATGCGAACCCCACGCCGATCAGGCTCGCCGTACTTGCGCCAACCACAAGCAAAGTGGCGGTTGGTCGTGTCTCATCCCGGCGGGCGGCGATCTGCTCGACGTCGGCCCCGGCTGCTCGGAGGATTATCGGCCAGACCGTACACAGAAAGGCCACCGCAGCAACGTCCCAGCCCGCGACGATGGCCAACTCCCAAGGCGCGAATGGCAGGAGGACGAGAATGACGACGAGCCCGCTGAGTCCGAAGGTCAGTACTCTGCGCAACGCGGGTGCGTGCCAGCCGAGCCACCGGTGATACCGGGTCATAGCCGGTAACGCGCTCGAACTGGATCTCGCCATGATGGACCTCCGCGAGGTTTCTTCGATCGATGGCAGACTCTGACCCACTCGTTCCGAAGGGTTTGCGGTCAATGGGAATCATCTCGCGCGGGTTCTCCGGGCGGCGTCGTGATCACGATCCCGGCCTGCCCCCCGGGCAGTACCTGACCGATGACTTTCCCGTCCTGTCCGCCGGACCAACTCCTCGTGTGCCACTCGAGGAGTGGGAGTTCACGATCTCCACGGAGTCTGGTCAGCGGCAAGCCTGGGATTGGGCCGAGTTCACCGCGCTCCCGCAGGAGGAGATCACGGTCGACCTGCACTGCGTGACCCGGTGGTCGAAGCTCGGTACCTCATGGGAGGGCGTGTCGCTGGACACCTTGTTCGCGGAGGTCGAAACGGCGGCTGATTACGCCCTCGTCCTTTCCTACGGCGGCTATACGACCAACCTGCCCGTCGACGACCTTCTCGATGGCAAGGCGTGGATTGCCTTCCGCTACGACGGTGACGACCTGGCCCCTGCTCATGGCGGGCCGGCGCGCTTGTTGGTGCCGCATCTCTATCTCTGGAAGAGCGCGAAGTGGGTGCGTGGTATCACCCTGAGCGACGCCGACGAGCCGGGATTCTGGGAGAGCGCCGGGTACCACAACTACGGCGACCCGTGGCGAGAACAGCGGTACTGGGGCGAATGAGCTGGCGGGTCGCGACGGTTGCCGCGCTGCGTGACCAGAGCCGAACTGCGCGCTCGATTGTCCTCGACGTGCCCGGTTGGCCCGGCCACGACGCGGGACAGCACGTGGACGTGCGATTGACTGCGCCCGACGGCTACAGCGCTGTCCGGTCCTACTCGATTGCCTCAGCAGTCGATGCCGACCGGATCGAGCTCACCGTCGAGCAGCTACCTGACGGCGAAGTGTCGCCCTACTTGGCGAGTGAGCTGCTCGTCGGCGACCAGCTGGAGATCCGTGGCCCGATCGGTGGGTGGTTCGTGTGGCGGCGCGAGCAGCGCGAACCGGTCCAGCTGATCGCGGGCGGTTCTGGTGTCGTCCCATTGCTTGCCATGGCCCAGTCGCACGCCGCGACGGATTCCCGATCGGCGATCCGGCTGCTCTACTCGGTTCGCGATCCCGGCTCCGTCCTGCACGGCACCGAGCTCGAAGAACTTGCAGCCCGCGACGGCGGGCTGATCTTGACCTATGCCTTCACCCGCAGCGCGCCGCCCGGCTGGGACCGTCCGCCCGGACGGGTAGACGCCGCACTGCTGGCGGACAACACCTGGCCGGCGGAGCTGTCTCCGACGTGTTACGTCTGCGGACCCACGGGGTTCGTCGAAAGCGTTGCCGACCTTCTTGTCAGGGCTGGGCACGACCCGGCTCGGGTCAGGACCGAACGCTTCGGACCGACCGGAGGAATCCGATGAGCGACTCGCCTACCTTTCTCGACGGCAACGCAGCCGCAGGTGAACTTCGTGAGATCTTCGCGGTCGACGTCACCACTGCTGGTGGGCAGTGCGCCGGCTGTGGCCGGACCGCCGTCCTTGCCGACGTTCGGCTCTACGTCCGCTCTCCGGGATTGGTCGCACGCTGCCCGGCCTGCGACGGAGTGTTGTTCCGCCTCGTCCGGGCGCCTGGTCGAGCCTGGCTGGATCTTCGCGGATTGACGTATCTCCAGCTCGCGATGCCAGACGACGCATGACCTAGGTGAGCGTGCCCGGCCGCTCGAGGTAGGTCTCGTCCGGTGGCCCGAACCCGTAGTCCGCGTAGAGATCGTGAGCATCTGCGGTGTGCAACATCCAGCGCATCTTGGCACCGAGCCCGTCGTCGATCATGGCCCGCACGAGCTGACGACCGAGGCCGCGGCCACGGTGAGCACGGAGCACGAAGAGATCGGCCAGGTAGGCCGCGGCCACGCCGTCTGAGAACGCCCGAGCGAAGCCGACCATTTCGCCAGTCGACCGTTGATAAGCGCCGATTACCCGCCAGGCGGTATCCAACTGCCGCTCGATCTCTTCCCTCCGACGCCAGCGTCCCCAGTACGCCTCGGTCGTCAGAAACTCGGTGACGACGGCACGGTCCACCCGCTGCGGGTCATCGTCGAGCTCGTAGTTGTCGTCGTTCACCAGCTCAGTGTGGCGGGCGCTGAGCGGAGAGCGCTGTCAGAACGGTGGAGGGTCGGTGTCAGCGGCCCATTCGGGTTCGAGGTCGTCGATCGGTGGGTCGGGGTCAGCCGAGGTCACGGTGATGGGTCCGACGTCTTCGGGATCGACTTGGTAGGTATGGCCGGTGGGGGCGGTCCAGAGGAACCGGCCGGGTTCGGGTTGGGACAGCAGCCAGCCGGCATGCGTTTTGCCGTTGTGACAGCCGGCACTGAGCGGTCCGCCGTTGCGGTCGCTGGTGCTCCAGCCGGGTCGGCCGGCCGGGACGGTGTGGTCGAACTGGCACAACCTGGCCGGCCTGCTACAGGTGGGGAACCGGCAGGTCCCGTCGCGAGCATGGACATGGTCGAGCAGGTCCACTGGCGGCGTGTACCTGGTAGTGCCGTAGTCCAGCAGCATCCCGCTGGCCGGGTCGGTCAACATCCGCCGCCAGGTGCCGTGCGCGGCGATCCGCCGTGCCGTTTCGGCGGTGATCGGTCCGTAGCCCTCGAGCTCACCCGGCTGTTCGTCCTCGCCGATCAGGGTGGACAACGGGACAATGACGTGCACCGCGGCGGCCCGCCCGTTCCGGCGTCGCAGCCGCCGCCGCTGTGCCCGGTTCAGCCGACAGTCGCCGTCGGCGGCGTAGCGATTTCGACCGGAGCCGCCATAGCCACAGCCGGCGTCGGTATCGTCGCTGCCGTCCCTGTCTGCGGGGTCTGCGGCGCCGGAGTCGGCGGGCTCGGCGCACCGATCGCCCGTGTCCGCAAAGTCGGGGAGGTGGCCGGTTTCGAGGATGGCCCAGGCCAGTTCGATGAGGGTGTCGACGCGGATCTGGTCGAGGGTGCGTGGGTCATCGGGGTTGATGGTCTTGGCGGCTTCGGCGGCCGCGTCGAGCATCACCTTCACCGCCATCAGGTCCACCGCTGGGCCGTAGACGGATAGCCAGGCCATCCCGTCGGCTTCGGAGCGGAACTCCACCCGCCGGCCCTCGCAGGCGTCCTGGTGTCGCTGCTCAGCGGTACGGGGTGCCACGCTGGCCACGGCGCGGGCGATGGCATCCCGGTGCTGACGCAGCGATCGGATACCGGCCTTGGGCAGCACCCGGGCCTCGACCCGGGCGACCAGGCCGGCGCGGATCCCGTCCGGGGTGATGAGTTCGCCGGTCAATGGGTCGCAGCTGCCATCGAGCGAGTCCAGCGCCCGCACCCCAACCGCAAGAGCGGCCGCCTTCGAATAGTCGATCTCCCCACGAGACAGCGCGGTGACCGTGTCGGTGAGTTCGTCGGTCAGTTGCACCGCGGTGGCCACCCGGTTACACGCGGTGGTCGGTGATTGGCCCAGCCGCGGGGCGAGCAGCTGACCAGCGGCGCGGATCGGGCTGAACCCGTGCCGGGCCGCCTCCGGGGCATAGCAGATTGGATGCGTGGACAGTGCCGCCGCAGTCTGCACCTCGATCGAATCCACCCACGCTTTCATCCGCTCGCAGGCTGCGGCCACCTCCACCAGGTCGTAGGCGTCGGACATTCCTGCGGGGTCCAGCCGGCCCAACACTGCAGCCAGCTCGACACCTGGAGCCAAGGCCTCTAGGCCGGCACAATCCGACGCGCCACCACGCCCGGTCGATGGCGTGGGACCGCCATCGCCCTCGGGGCGACTGGGCAACTCGTCGGATTCGAACATGTGTCCAGTGTGGCAGGGCCCACCGACAACAACACCCCGGCCAAGATCATCATGTGGAGAACGCCGAGAACTCAGGGGACCGGTCCTCGGCCGACCCGACGCAACCTCCACCAACCGCTTTGCGCGTCGGCCCTGGCGGCTAGCGACTGATGGCGTCGCCAGCCGGTCCACTGGGTGACTGGGATCGATGCATTAGGCGAGGCTGAGATAGGAATGGCTCGTGCCCGAACCGCGCGCATTTCTCAGTTTGTTGACCGGTTCCTTCTCCTCGCCGGGGGCGGACAACCCCACGGTGGCGATGAGGGCGTTGCGGACCGTTGTCGATCCCGCTGGTCAGCGCGTCGTCATCTTCGGTGCCGGTGGAGCGGCCCGGGCCATTGCGGTCGAGCTGGGACTCGCCGGGGTTGCGTCGGTCATGATCGTCAACCGAGACCCGGCGCGGGGTGCCGAGCTCGCTGCACTCGTCAATGCGGAGACCACCACGCAGGCGGACAGCGTGGTCTGGAACGCTCCGTACCAGCTGCCGCCAGGAAAGTCGGCTGTCGTCAATGCGACCTCGATCGGGCTGTATCCCGTTGTCCAGGGCCGGCTCGACATAGATCTGCGCACGCTGGAACCGCACATGATCGTCGCCGACGTCATCCCGACGCTCGAAGAGCTGTTCGGGACCGGTGATGAGGGCGAGTAGCGGCTCAGGCGGCGGTCGGCTGGCGCCGGTCGCGCATGTGGGTGAGCCGCTCGTCGAGGTGCATGTCGATGACGTCCGTGCAGCGCCAGATCTCGGCGGCGTCGGTCGCCCGGCGCCGGTGGCGCACCAGGGTGCGCAGGATGGAGTCGATGCGCTGAATCTCCCTGGTCGAGGTTCGTCTCATCGTCTTTCCTCCAGCAGCCCTACACCTATGTCTTGCCGCTGAGGAGCGATCGAAACCTGCTCAGAGGCCGTAGGTCTCCAACAACCGCAGCCAGACCTCGCTCACCGTGGGGAAGGCCGGCACGGCATGCCAGAGCTGGTCCAGAGGGACCGCCGCCGTCACCGCGACGGTCGCCGAGTGCAACAACTCCGCGACTCCCGGCCCGACGAACGTCACCCCGAGAAGCACACCGCGCGCCTCGTCCACCACCGCCTTTGCTTTGCCCTGGTAGTCCTCACCCAACAGGTAGGCCCCTGTTACCGAGCCAATGTCGTATTCGACGGACCGCACATCGTGGCCGCGCTCGCGAGCAGCTGGCTCGGTCAAACCGACCGAACACGCCTCCGGGTCGGTGAACACCACCTGTGGGGCGCCGACCGCGTCTGTCGGTCGCGCGAAGTCCCGGCCCATCGTCCGAGCGACCCTGAGCCCGGGCCACGATGACGTCGGCGCAGACCCGGCCCTGGTACTTGCCCATGTGGGTGAGCAGGTTGCGTCCGTTGGCGTCTCCGACCGCGTACAGCCAGCCGCCCTCGACACCCTCGGCCCGGAGGCTGTCATCGACGGCTACCGGTTTCCCGGGCTCGAGCCCGACGACGTCCAAGCCGATGTCGTCGGTGTTGAGGGTCCGGCCGGTCGCTACCAGCAGTTCGTCTGCCTCGACGGCCTCTCCGCCGGAAAGGGTGAGGGTGACCGGACCGTCGTCGCCGTGACGCGACACGTTGCTGACGCCGGTGCGCATTCGAACGGTGATCCCCGCAGCCTCGAGGCCGGCGGTGACCAGCTCGCCCGCGAACGGCTCCATCCGCTCGAGCAGCCCAGACCCACGGACCAGCATGGTCACCTCGTCAGCGCCGAGGCCTTTGATCGCATGCGCCATCTCGCATGCGACGACCCCGCCGCCGATCACCGCGAGGCGGCGGGGCACGCTTCGCAGCGAGGTCGCTTCCCGGCTGGTCCACGGTCTGGCGTCTGCCAACCCCGGAATCGGCGGAACCGTTGCCCGGCTTCCGGTCGCCACGACCACCGCGTGCCGGGCGGTCAATGTCTGGCGCGACCCGTCGGCGATTACCTCGACGGTCCGCTCTTCGATGATCCGGCCACGCCCACGAACCAGTGTCGCCGGCAGTCCGTCGATCCAGCGGACCTGACCGCCGTCGTCCCAGTTGCTGGTCGCCTCGTCACGCCGGGCGAGCACAGCGTCGGCATCGACCGGCCCGGTGACCGCCTGGCTCGCTCCCGGCGATCGCCGTGCCGCTGCGACGAGATCGATCGGGCGGAGCATGGCCTTGCTCGGCACGCAGGCCCAGTACGAGCACTCACCACCCAGCAGTTCGGCTTCCACGACGGCGGCACTCAGTCCGCCCTGGACAACCCGCTCCACGACGTTCTCGCCGGCCGGTCCACCTCCGATGACGACGACGTCGACGACCTGCTCGGTAACCATGCTCGGCCTCCGGTTCGAATGTCCCGACGGGGGAGAGTCCACCATGTCGGCGACGGGCACGAACGTCGTGCCGCGTACGTTGGCTGGCAAGACCACCGACCCATCGACTGAGGCCATGGCCCGCGACATCGAAATCAACCCCTCCGACGACGTTGGCGTCGACCTGGACGCACCGGACGAGCACCAGCTCGCCGGAGGTGCGCGCCGGAGCTTGGCTCTCCTCTTGACCATCGCCGGCGCCGTCGGCTGGCTCGCGGCGTTCGTCCTCGCGGTCGAGCGCATCGCGCTGTTGAAGGACCCTGACTATGTCCCGACCTGCAGCTTCAACCCCGTGCTCAGCTGCGGTTCGGTCATGCAGACCTGGCAGGCAGAGGCCTTCGGATTCCCCAACCCGCTGATCGGGATCGCGGCCTTCGCGGTCGTGACCACGGTTGGTGTCGTGCTGTTGACCGGAGCCACGCTGCCCCGGTGGTTCTGGCTCGGGCTGGAGACGGGCGCGCTGCTCGGCGTCGTGTTCGTGCACTGGCTGATCTACCAGAGCCTGTACTCGATCGGCGCTCTCTGCCCGTACTGCGTGGTCGTCTGGGCCGTGACGATGCCGATCTTCTGGTACCTGACCGTGCACAACCTGCAGGCGGGCCACCTCCCGGCGTCGGAAGGCGTCCGTCGGTTCGCCGTCCGCAATCGGGGGTTGGTACTCGCCGTGTGGTTGCTGCTGGTGGTCGGGCTCGTTCTCGTCCGCTTCTGGGGCTACTGGTCCTCGCTGGTCTGAGCCGCCCGGACGAGCGCGGAGTCGTGCGCTACCCTGGCCGGGTGCGAGGCCTGCTCCTCCTTACCGGGCCGCGCTGACCTCTAGCGGACGCGTCGTCGCGAGCGTCGCGTCAGCGTGGCGGACCCCTCCTGTGTGAGGGGTCGATCTGTTTCTCGGCGTAGTTCCGCCGAGATCCACATCAACCAGCCCACACCACCAGCAAGGACACCACACCATGACCGAGGCAGAGACGGACCGGCCACCCATCGACGACGCCGGGCCGCCGCTTCGCTACACGAGCGCCCTGGCCGCGCAGATCGAGCCGCGCTGGCAGGACACCTGGGAGGCCGAGGGAACGTTCCATACTCCGAACCCGGTCGGCCCGCTGGCCGGTGACGTCTCGGGCCGGGAGAAGTTCTTCCTGATGGACTTCTTCCCGTACCCCTCGGGTGAAGGACTGCACGTCGGGCACCCGCTCGGGTACATCGCTACGGATGTGCTCGGCCGGTTCAAGCGCATGTGCGGGTTCAACGTGCTCTACACAATGGGTTTCGACGCGTTCGGCCTCCCAGCTGAGCAGTACGCGGTGCAGACCGGTCAACATCCGCGGCTGACCACGGAGCGCAACATCGTGCGCTTCCGCCGGCAACTTCGCCGGCTGGGCCTGGCACACGACCGGCGCCGCAGCATCGAAACGATCGACCCTGACTACTACCGCTGGACTCAGTGGATCTTCCTGCAGATCTTCAATTCGTGGTACGACGAGACCGCCGAGGGAGGCCGCGGCAGGGCCCGGCCGCTCACCGAGCTGATCGAGAGCTTCGAGTCCGGCGAACGAGCGACACCCGACGGGCGGCCCTGGTCGGAGCTCGACGAGATCCAGCGCCGGCACGTCGTCGACGCGCACCGGCTGGCCTACGTCTCAGAGGCACCGGTCAACTGGTGCCCGGCGCTGGGCACGGTGCTGGCCAACGAGGAGGTCACCGCCGAAGGCCGCAGCGAGCGGGGCAACTTTCCGGTGTTCAAGCGCAGCCTCCGCCAATGGATGATGCGCATCACCGCCTACGCCGACCGGCTGGTCGACGATCTCGATCGCATCGAGTGGCCCGACAAGATCAAGACCATGCAGCGCAACTGGGTCGGCCGATCGACCGGCGCCATCATCCGGTTCCAGACCGACGCCGGTGACCTCGAGGTCTTCACGACTCGGCAGGACACCATCTTCGGTGCGACGTTCATGGTTGTCGCGCCGGAACATCCGCTGGTCGACGCCTTGACAGCGCCGGCCTGGCCGGCGGACACCCAGCCAGTGTGGACGGGCGGGCACGACAACCCGGCCCACGCAGTCACGGCCTACCGCGCCGCCGCCGCGTCGAAAACGGAAGTCGAGCGGCAGACGGAGGGCCGGGAGAAGACCGGGGTGTTCACCGGCTCGTTCGCGGTCAACCCCGCTACCGGGGCCCAGGTTCCGGTGTTCGTCGCCGACTACGTGCTGATGGGCTACGGCACCGGCGCGATCATGGCCGTACCCGGCCAGGACGACCGGGACTGGGAGTTCGCCGAGCGCTTCGGCCTGCCGATCGTGCGCACGGTCGCGCCACCCGAGGGTTGGACCGGCAGGGGATACCTCGGCGAAGGGCCGGCGATCAACTCCGCCAATGACGATATCTCGATCGACGGGTTGTCCATCGCCGAGGCGAAGGCAGCGATCAACACCTGGCTCGAGGTCAAGGGTCTCGGCCACCGGACCGTGACGTACCGGTTGCGGGACTGGCTGTTCAGCCGCCAGCGGTACTGGGGCGAACCGTTCCCGATCGTCTACGACGAGCACGACCTGCCGGTGGCCGTGCCGGACTCGATGCTGCCGGTCGAGCTGCCCGACGTCCCGGACTACGCACCTCGCACCTTTGCTTCCGACGACACCGAGTCCGAGCCGGAGCCCCCGTTGGCCCGCGTGCCGGAATGGGTCGAGGTGGAGCTGGACTTGGGCGATGGGCCGAAGCGGTACCGGCGGGACACGAACACGATGCCCAACTGGGCGGGGTCGTGCTGGTACGAGCTGCGCTACATCGACCCGACGAACACCGAGCGAATCGTCGACCCGGTCAACGAGAAGTACTGGATGGGCCCGCCGGAGCCGGGCGGTACCGGCGGCGTCGATTTCTATGTCGGCGGGGTCGAGCACGCTGTCCTGCACCTGCTCTACGCGCGGTTCTGGCACAAGGTGCTCTTCGACCTTGGCCACGTGTCCAGCGAGGAGCCGTTCTACCGGCTGTTCAACCAGGGATACATCCAGGCCTACGCGTTCACCGACGAGCGGGGAGCGTACGTACCTGCTGAGCGAGTCCTGGAGAAGGTCGAAGGCACCGAGACCACCTACCTCTACGACGGCCTCCCGGTCGCGCGCGAGTACGGGAAGATGGGCAAGAGCCTGAAGAACGTGGTGTCGCCCGACGACATGTACGAGGCGTACGGAGCGGACACCCTGCGGGTCTACGAGATGTCGATGGGTCCGCTGGACCTGTCGCGGCCGTGGGAGACGCGAGCCGTCGTCGGCTCGCTGCGGTTCCTGCAGCGGCTCTGGCGGAATGTCGTGAGCGAGGAGACCGGGGATCCGGTCGTGACCGACGCCGCGGCCAGCGAGGTGACCCGTCAGCTGCTGCATCGAACGATCGACGCGGTGCGCACGGACATGACCGCCCTGCGTTTCAACACCGCGATCGCCCGGCTGATCGAGCTGAACAACCACCTGACCAAGCTGGACGGTGTGCCCCGGGAGGTTGCCGAGTCCCTGCTGCTGCTGGTCGCGCCTTTTGCGCCGCACCTGGCCGAAGAGCTGTGGTCGCGGCTGGGCCACGACCGATCGCTCGCGTACGAGCCGTATCCGACGGCCGACCCGGCCCTGCTGGTGGAAGAGACCGTCACGTGCGTGATCCAGGTCGACGGCAAGGTGCGTGATCGCCTGGAGGTGGCGGTGACCGTCGACGACGACACGTTGCAGGCGTTGGCGCTGGCCTCACCAGCGGTGCAGCGGGTGCTGGCCGACAGAAGCGTGCGAAACGTCGTCGTTCGCGCGCCAAGGCTGGTGAACGTTGTCTCCGGATGACCGCAACGGCACCGGGTAGCCTTCCCGGCCATGGGCCGGGACGTCGCGATCGTCACCGACTCCACCGCGTATCTCCCGGCGAGCACCGCCGCGGCAGCCGACATCTCGGTCGTGCCGCTGCAGGTCGTCGTCGAAGGTCGTTCTCTTGACGAGGGAACGGCGTTCGGGCCGCGGGAGCTCACCGATGCGCTGCGGCGGCGCGTCCGAGTCAGCACGTCACGACCAAGTCCCCGGGCGTTCCTCGACACCTACGAGTCCGTCGTTGCAGCAGGTGCGTCGGCGGTCGTGTCCGTGCACATCTCCGGCCACCTGTCCGGGACCGGTGACGCCGCCCGGCTGGCTGCCGAGGACGCACCGGTGCCGGTCGAGGTCGTCGATTCCCACCTGTTGGGGATGGGCCTCGGTTACGCGGTGTTGTCCTGTGCGGCGGCGGCGGACGCCGGCGACACCGTCGGCCAAGTAGCCGAGGTCGCCCGACGGCGGGCCGGCGGCACGTCAACGTTCTTTTACGTCGACACGCTCGAGTACCTCCGTCGCGGTGGGCGCATCGGCGCGGCTCAGGCGCTACTCGGCACTGCCCTCGCGGTCAAGCCGCTGCTGCATCTTCGAGGGGGGGAGATCCAGCCACTGGAAAAAGTCCGGACGTCCTCCCGGGCCGTCGCTCGGTTGGAGGAACTGGCGCTGGAGCGCGCCGGCACCGGTCCGGTCGACATTGCCGTGCATCACCTGGACAACGCCGAGCGGGCGGACGCGCTGGCACAGCGCCTGCAGGCACGGTTGCCGGCCATGGGGGAGTTGGTGGTCTCGGAGGTGGGTGCCGTGATCGGCGCACACGTCGGGCCGGGACTGCTCGCGGTCGTCATTGCCCCCCATCTCAGCGGTGCTGCCTGACCGCGATTCCTCCACAGCGGACTCGACGGTGCGCCTGGTGTCCACAGCCGGGCAGACAGGCTCGGCACGGTGGCGACTGGGCTGCCTAGCGTCGCAGGATGCGACAGCGTCGGCGTTCGCCCACCGATGAGCAGGTGCATGCCGCACGGCTCCGCCTGGCGGCGCTCGCCCGGCCGCCCGGTTCCAGGCGTCAGAAAACCGGCTGGGTACCGCAGGTTCCAGCAGATCTGCCGGCCTCGCAAGACTCCCCGCAGGTTGACGGGTCGGCTGTCCTGGACCGCATGCCGCTCCGGCTGCGAGCTGCGGTCGAGTCGCTTCCCGACGGCATTCGCGGCGGACGACTGGGACTGGAGGGTGGTCATGCCGTCGTGGTCATCCTGCTGGTGCTGCTGGGCCTGGCGGTCGCGGCGTTGTTGCTAGGGCTCGGTCGACCCCAGGTCGAGCCGGTGGGATCGGCTGTCTCGGCGTCCGTCATCGCGACGGGAACGCCTGCCTCCGGTGTAGCCGAGCAAGACGACCCCACCGACGCCAATCGTGGGCCAGCGCAGTTGGTCGTGCATGTCGCCGGCCTGGTTCACACGCCGGGAGTCGTTCGCCTGGCCCCCGGTGCGCGGGTGCTCGACGCTCTCGAGGCCGCGGGCGGGGCGCACGACGGCGTCGACCTGACCGGGCTCAATCTGGCGCGGTTGGTCACCGACGGCGAACAGGTGCTCGTGGGTGTGACACCGCCAGCCGGCGCTGCCGCGACTCCTGGTACTGGCGACACCGGATCGGCGCTGGTGAACCTCAACACGGCAACCGCTGAGCAGCTCGAGGCGCTGCCCGGGATCGGGCCTGCGCTGGCGGGACGCATTCTGGCCTGGCGTGACGATCACGGCAGGTTCGCATCGGTGGACGAGCTCCAGGAGGTGTCGGGTATCGGCCCGGCCACGTTCGCCGAGCTCGCCGACCTGGTCACGGTGTGAGCGAGCCGGCCGCTGGTCGGTCGGATCTCCGCCTGGTCCCCGCCGCGATCGCAACGTGGGCGGGCGTCCTCGTCGGTGTCGTGGTTCCTGGGCCGCTGCTCGCCGGTTTGTGCCTCCTCGTGGCCGCTGGATCGCTCGGGGTTGCCCGGCTCGTCATCGGACGGCCCGCTCGTCTCGCGGCCCTTGCCGCTCTTGCCTGCCTGTTGGGCGGGACTCTTGCCGGTGCAGGACGCGCAGCGAGTCTCCGGGCGGGACCAGTCGACGAGCTTGCCGAGGAACGCGCCGTGGTTCGAGTCGACGCGGTCGTGACCGCCGACCCCCAGCCGCGGCCGGCCGAGGGCGGCCGGCCGGCGTACGTCATCGCCCGCGTGCGCGTCGAGAGTATTGCCGGCCGGGGGATGACGACCGCGGTGCGGACTCCCGTGCTGCTGCTCGCTACCAACTCGGACTGGATCGCGCTGAGGCCCGGTCAGCCGGTGTCGGTGGCCGGCCGGTTGGTCCCGGCAGAGCGGTCCGGTGACGTGGCAGCCCTGCTCCGAGTCCGCGACCCACCCGACGTCGTGGGACCACCGGGGCGTCTGAGCCGGCTCACCGAGCCATTGCGAGCTGGCTTGCGGGGGGCTGTCGACGGTCTGGGCGAGGGCCCCCGTGGACTCGTCCCGGCGCTCGTCGTCGGGGACGAAAGCCAGCTTCCAGTAGCCGTACAGGCGGACATGGAGGCGACTGGTCTCACCCACCTCACCGCCGTCTCCGGCACCAACGTGACCATTCTGCTGGTCGCCGTCCTCGGATTGGCCCGATGGACCCGGGTCCGCGGGTACGGCCTGCCGGTCATCGGCACACTCACGATCATCGGCTTCGTGGTCCTGGCTCGCCCCGAACCCAGCGTCCTGCGGGCAGCAGCCATGGGCCTGGTCGCCGTGGTGGGGCTGACGGTCGCTGGACGACGGCGTGGACCACCAGCCCTGGCGACCGCCGTGCTGGTGTTACTGCTGGTTGATCCATGGCTGGCGCGCGACGCCGGGTTCGCCCTCTCGGTGTTGGCGACGGGCGCGATCCTGGTCCTGGCACCGGCATGGCGAGACGCGTTGCCCTGGCTACCTCGGCCGATGGCGGAGGCACTGGCCGTGCCACTGGCTGCTCAGGTCGCCTGCGGGCCGGTCGTGGTTGCGATTGCAGGACAGGCGAGCCTGGTGTCGGTCCCCGCAAACCTGCTGGTTGCACCCGTCGTCGCACCGACGACCGTTCTCGGCGCCGCTGCCGCCGTGTTGGCGCCGGTTTGGCCAGGCGCGGCGGGCGCCGCCGGCTGGCTCGCGGGTCTGCCCGCATGGTGGATCGTCTTCGTGGCCCGGCGCGGCGCCGACCTGCCCGGCGCCGTCGTCACGTGGCCCGGCGATGTCGGCGGGATCGCAGCGGCTGTGGTCCTTGCCGTCGCTACTGCGATTGGACTACCGCGGCTGCTACGCCGACCGTGGTGGTTCGGGGCAGCATCGGTTCTCTTGGGGATCGCCGTGCTGATGCGGCCACCAGTAGCGGGTTGGCCGCCGGCGGATTGGCTGATCGTCGCCTGCGACGTCGGGCAAGGGGATGCATTGGCGTTGCGGCTGGGACCGGACGAAGCCGTGGTGATCGATGCCGGCCCGGATCCACCGCTGGTCGACCGTTGCCTCGACACGCTCGGAATCGAACGGGTGCCGTTGCTCGTCCTCACGCACTACCACGCCGACCACGTCGTCGGCCTGCCCGGAGTGCTCGATGGCCGGCAGGTCGGCCGGGTCATGGTGTCTCCGTTGGACGAACCGGCCGACCGCGCCGGTGAGGTTGTGACATCACTGGCTGAGGCAGGAATTCCCGTTTCGGTCGCGCGCGTGGGTGATGAGATCGCGGTCGGCAATGCTGCGCGTCTGCGCGTCATCTGGCCACGGCGGATCGTCACCGACGGTTCAGCGCCGAACAACGCCAGCGTCGTCCTGGATGCCACTGTCGGCGGCGTCCGGATACTGCTCGCTGGCGACGTCGAGCCGGAGGCGCAACGAGCGATTCTTGGTTCAGAGCCCGGCCTGCGCGCCGATGTGCTGAAAGTGCCGCACCATGGGTCTGCACACCAGCAGGCTCAGTTACTGACCGGCCTCGGCGCACGGGTCGCCTTGGTGAGCTCGGGAGTCGGCAACACGTATGGCCACCCAGCCGAGAACACCGTCGACGTGCTCGGCGAGTCGGGCATGCGGGTCTTGCGGACCGACACCGACGGCTCCATAGCCGTCGTTCGCACCGACGGCGGCATCGGCGTGATGACCGGGGGCCCCAAGGCGGCGCAGTCGTCGCCGTAACGGTCGGTGACGCGTGCGATCCTTGGGCCCGATGTCCACATCGGTCCCGCCTCCGCCGCCGGTGACACTCGTCGTCGGCCCGGAGACTCTGCTGTCCGACCGGGCCGTCGCTGCGGTATGTGCGGCTGCTCGAGCGGTCGACGCCGAAGCCGACTGCTCCGAAACCACCGGCGCAGAGCTCACGCCCGCAGCCCTGATCGAGCACACCAGCCCGTCGCTGTTCGCGAGCAGGCGAGTCTTGGTCGTACGCGCTGTGCAGGACGTCGACGACCAGGCCGCCGCCGCACTGCTGCGGTACGGGACCGAGCCGGCGCCGGACATTCACCTGGTCCTGGTCCACCCGGGTGGGACCAAAGGCAAGCGGCTGCTCGACGACCTGCGCGCCGTCGGCGCCGACGAGGTGGCTTGCCTGCGCATCACTCGGCCAGACGACCAGGTCGCGTTCGCGCGCTCCGAGGCCGCCGAAGCGAGCGGGCGGATGACCGAGGCAGCCGCGCGACGGCTGGTCGAGGCCGTTGGTGGCGACCTGCGTGGCCTCGCATCCGCCGCAGCGCAGCTGGTGGCCGATGCCGAGAACGGCACGGTGGACGACGAGGTCGTCACCACCTATTTCGAGGGGCGCGCCGAGGTGAGGGGCTGGGTGGTCGCCGACCGGGCGGTCGAGGGCCGCACCGCCGACGCCCTCGAGCAGCTGCGTTGGGCGCTGGAAACAGGCACCGATCCCGTACTGGTGACGGCTGCTCTCGCCACGGCGGTACGCCTGTTGGCCCGGCTGGGCGGTGCTCCACGTGGGGTTCGCGATGGTGACATTGCTCGTGACCTCGGCGTTCCGCCGTGGAAGGTACGCATCCTGCGCGGCCAGCTTCGCGGATGGACACCGACCGGGCTGGTCCGCGCGATCCGTGCAGTGGCAGCGGCCGATCTGGCGGTCAAAGGAGGCGGCAACGACCCGACCCTCGCGCTCACCACGGCCGTGCTCGAGATCGGCGCCGCCCGAAACGCTGCGTGACCCGCTGTCAGACAGCAAGCCGTGGCCGACTAGACCGTGGCAGCGCGCTTGGCGATCGCAGACTTCCGGTTGGCGGCCTGGTTCTTGTGGATGACGCCCTTGCCGACTGCCTTGTCGAGCTTGCGACTGGCTTCGCGAGCCAGAGTCGTCGCCTGCTCGGCGTCACCGGCCTCGGCGGCGGCGTTGAATCGGCGGACAGAAGTCTTCAGCGAGGACTTGACTGCCTTGTTGCGCTGCCGGGCTTTCTCGTTGGTGAGGATGCGCTTTTTCTGGGACTTGATGTTCGCCACAAATAAGCCTTGTCTGGAATCGTCGGAGTGGCCCAGGTTATCAGCGCCACGAGAACCGCACCAAACCGCGCATCACGCCCAGCCATGGCGTTCCAACAGGCGGCCGACGACCCGGTCGAAGCGATCTCGCTCGAGGCTGGCCGCCTCGCGGCGCATGCCCTGCGGGTGTAGGCGAAGTACGCGACCGACGTCGACCCACGACGGCCGGCCTTCGCCGTCCCAGCCGCCAGCTCCGATGGCGATCCAGTCAGGTTGGTGATCGTGGTTCTGGCTGGAGAGCCGAACCGCGAGCAGTGAGCCCGTGTCCTCTCGAGCAACTATCAAGACCGGACGATCTTTGCCCCGACCATCTCCCTCTTCGTAAGGCACCCAGGTCCATACGATCTCGCCAGGGTCCGGGTCTCCGTCGGTGTCGGGGTTGTACGACGTGACGACCCGGCCGATTTCGTGTGCCACGGTGGTCGCGTACGGCCCGCTGCGGCCGGGCTCGAACTCGAGCACCGGCCCGCGTTTCTGCGGTCGGGCTGAGCGGACCAGCGTGCCGATGACGTCGCGGAGTCGGCCCACGCGACGCACGGTAGCCGGAGAGGCGTCGTGGGCTGAACGCTGGCCGGTGTCAGCGGTGCGGTGCCATGATTCGCCCGTGGCCGACCCGCCGGAGCACCCGGGCCGGGTTTTTGCTCGGGTCGACCAGTCCGAGCTCGCGTTTCAGTTGATGCGCTACCTCGAATCGGTCGCCGGCCTGCCGGAAGTCCGCTCCTGGCGGGCGCACGCTCTCGACCTTCTCGCCCCCAGCCCGGGCATGCGGGTTCTCGACGCAGGCTGCGGGCTGGGTGAAGTCGCCCGCGAGATGGCTGCCATGGTGCAACCGGGCGGCGAGGTCGCGGCCGTCGACCTGAGCCGGCAGATGATCGACGCAGCTCGGGCCCGACATGATGGGTCGGCGGTGACCTACGAGATCGCCGACGTCACCAACCTGCCCTTCGCCACCGGCTCGTTCGACCGGTCACGCTGCGAGCGGGTTCTGCAACACCTGCCCGATCCTGACATCGCGATCGGTGAACTGGTGCGGGTGACGGCAACGGACGGCATCGTCTGCGTCTTGGACACCGATTGGCAGTCGGCCGCGGTCGACATCGAAGACCGCGATCTGGTCGCCACCGTCTTCGCCATGATGGAGCAGCTGTCTCCACAACCCGACCTGGGTCGGTCTCTGCGGCGGCGGCTGGTGCGAGCCGGCCTCATCGACGTCGAGGTCCGGCTCCATCCGTTCACCTACACCTCGATCGCGGACGCCGCGAAGATCTACCCGCAGTTCGACGAGCAGATACCGATGCAAGCCGGGATCATCCCCGCGGAACTTCGTGACCGGTGGTTCGCGGCGCTGCGCCGAGCCGATGCCGAAGGCACACTGTGGATCTCGGTGCTGGGCTACGTCGCGGCAGGCACCGTCGCCGAAGCCGTCGCGTGATGCCGCGTGGAAGGATAGACGGCGTTCCCTAGTCCACCCGCCGAGGAAGGCCGTGCCTGCGACCCCGAATCCCCCGGCACCCGCGACGACCCCGCCCGAGTTGATTCGCAACTTCTGCATCATCGCGCACATCGACCATGGCAAGTCCACTCTGGCGGACCGCATGCTGCAGCTCACCGGCGTCGTCGACGAGCGAACGATGCGCGCCCAGTACCTGGACCGGATGGACATCGAACGCGAGCGGGGCATCACGATCAAGAGCCAGGCGGTCAGGCTGCCGTTTCCAGCCCCTGACGGCCGCACCTATGTGCTCAACCTGATCGACACCCCCGGGCACGTCGACTTCAGTTATGAGGTCAGTCGGAGTCTGGCGGCCTGTGAAGGAGCGGTGCTGCTTGTCGACGCGGCCCAGGGGATCGAGGCGCAGACCCTGGCCAACCTCTACCTGGCGCTCGAGAACGACCTGCACGTCATCCCCGTCCTGAACAAGATCGACCTGCCGGCGGCCCAACCGGACAAGTACGCCGCGGAACTGGCCCACTTGATCGGGTGTGAGCCGGGCGACGTCCTGCAGGTCAGCGGCAAGACGGGGGAGGGCGTGGCCGCCCTGATGAACCAGATAGTCGCCGACCTGCCAGCGCCAGTCGGCAATCCCGACGCCCCAGCGCGGGCCATGATCTTCGACAGCGTCTACGACACCTACCGCGGGGTCATCACCTACATCCGGGTGATCGACGGGCACCTTTCTCCACGCGACCGGATCCTCATGGTCTCGACCAGGGCTACTCACGAGCTGCTCGAGATCGGCGTCATCTCGCCGGAGATGTCGCCCAGCCCGGGCCTGGGTGTGGGTGAGGTCGGGTACCTCATCACCGGGGTCAAGGACGTCCGGCAGTCCAAGGTGGGCGACACGGTGACGACGACCGCGAGACCGGCGACCGACGCCCTGCCCGGCTACCGCGAGCCGAAACCGATGGTCTTCTCCGGGCTCTACCCGCTCGATGGCTCGGACTACCCGGACCTGCGCGAGGCGTTGGACAAGCTGAAGCTGAACGACGCGGCGATGGTTTACGAGCCGGAGACATCCGGTGCTCTTGGGTTCGGATTCCGCTGTGGATTTCTTGGCCTGCTGCACATGGAGATCGTGCGAGAACGGCTGGAACGCGAGTTCGGGCTCGACCTGATATCGACAGCGCCGAACGTCGTCTACACCGTGCTCATGGAGAGTGGCGCCGAACAGATCGTCACGAACCCCAGCGAGTTTCCGGCCGGCAAGGTGGAGTCCGTGTACGAGCCGGTGGTTCGCGCCACGATCCTTGCGCCGAGCGAATACGTCGGCACGATCATGGAGCTGTGCCAGGCGCGGCGCGGAGCGCTGCTCGGTTTGGACTATCTGTCCGAGGACCGGGTCGAGCTGCGGTACACGCTGCCGCTGGCCGAGATCGTCTTCGACTTCTTCGACGCGCTCAAGTCGCGCACGCGGGGCTACGCCAGCCTTGACTACGAGCCCACCGGTGAGCAGGAGGCAGAGCTGGTCAAGGTGGACATCCTGCTCCACGGCGAGACCGTCGACGCGTTCAGCGCGATCGTGCACAAGGACAAGGCATACGGATACGGCGTTGCGATGGTCGCGAGGTTGCGCGAACTGATCCCTCGTCAGCAGTTCGAGGTGCCGATCCAGGCTGCCGTCGGATCCCGGATCATCGCCCGCGAAACCATCCGGGCGATGCGTAAGGACGTCCTCGCCAAATGTTATGGCGGTGACATCACCCGCAAGCGCAAGCTGCTCGAGCGGCAGAAGGAAGGCAAGAAGCGGATGAAGATGGTGGGCCGGGTCGAGGTGCCACAAGAGGCCTTCATCGCCGCTCTCTCGTCCGGCTCCGAGGCCGGTCAGGCCGCGAAGCGTTGACGTTTTGGCGGGGGGATCGGGCACTGCAAACCATGATCCACGGATCGTTCTGGGTGCTAGAGCCCCCAATCTGCGCCGTGGATCATGATCGGGCCACCTGACGGGTCTCCCATCCGGCCCGTCGACGCAATACCGTTCGAGTAAACGGGACCCTCATCGCTGCCGGTCCCGCATCTGGAGGAGACCGATGACCGACGTAGTGACCGATCCGGCCGAGGTCGTCAAGAACCGGCCGGCCTCCGTGGGGCGGATGTTCTTGGACCGAGTCGTTGCCACCCCGACTCGGGAAGCGTTCCGGTATCCCGAAGGGGGTGGCTGGACCTCGTTGACCTGGGAGCACACGCGCGACCGGGTGTGGGACATCGCAGCCGGTCTGCTCGCGCTCGGCGTCCGAGCCGAACAGCGCGTGGCCATTGCGTCCTCGACCCGCATCGAGTGGGTGCTCGCCGACCTCGCCATCATGTCCGCGGGAGCGGCGACAACCACCGTCTATCCATCCACGACACCGGACGACGTCTCCTTCATCCTGTCCGACTCGGGTTCGCGAGTGGTGTTCGCCGAAGACCAGACCCAGGTCGACAAGGTGCTCGAACACCGTGACGACCTGCCCGACCTGATGGCCATCGTCGTCTTCGACGGTTCGGGCGACGGCGACCTGGTGCTGACCCTGGCCGAGCTCGAAGAGCGCGGCCAGGAACTGCTGGCCGAGCGTCCCACGGCAGTCGACGACGCCCTGGCCGCCGTCGGTCCGGAGGACCTCGCCACGCTTATCTACACCTCCGGCACGACGGGGCGGCCCAAGGGTGTACGGCTGGTCCACGACAACTGGACCTATGAGGCCGCGGCCGTCGACGCGTTGGGGATCCTCACCCCGGACGACCTGCAATACCTGTGGCTGCCGCTGTCGCACTCGTTCGGCAAGGTGCTCGAGGTGCTCCAGTTGCGCATCGGCTTCGCCACGGCGATCGATGGCAACCTCGACCACATCGTCGAGCACCTCGGCGTCGTGAAGCCGACGTTCATGGCCGGCGCGCCCCGCATCTTCGAGAAGGTCCGATCGCGGGTCATCACCGGGGTCGCGGCCGAGGGTGGAGTGAAGGCGAAGATCTTCGGGTGGGCGTTCGGCGTGGGGCACAAGGTCTCGCAGCTGCGCCAGCAGGGCCGGGAGCCCACCGGCCTGCTCGCCCGTCAGCACGCCTTGGCCGACAAGCTGGTCTTTCACAAGATCAGGGATCGGCTCGGCGGGCGGGTGCGGTTCTTCGTCAGCGGTTCGGCCGCACTCTCCCGGGACGTGGCCGAGTGGTTCCACGCGGCCGGCATGACGATCCTCGAAGGCTACGGGCTCACCGAGACCAGCGCCGCGACGGCGGTGAACCTGCCGGACGACACCCGGTTCGGTACGGTCGGCCCACCGGCGCCGGGAACCGAGGTGAAGATCGGCGACGGCGGCGAGCTGTTGCTGAAGGGACCCGGCGTCATGCGCGGGTACCACAACAACGCCGACCAGACAGCGGAAGTGTTCACCGACGACGGCTGGTTCCGCACCGGCGACATCGGCGAGCTCGACCGTGGCTACATCCGGATCACCGACCGCAAGAAGGACCTCATCAAGACCTCGGGCGGCAAATACGTCGCTCCGCAGAAGATCGAGGTCATCTTCAAGGCCGTGAGCCCCTATGCCAGCCAAATCGTCGTCCACGGCGACAGCCGTAACTACTGCACGGCGTTGATCACGCTGGATCCCGACGCGATTGCCACCTGGGCCGAGCACAACGACCTGGCGGGTAAGCCCTATGCGGAGCTGGTGGTTACGCCGCAGGTGCACGAGCTGGTTCAGGAACAGGTCGACGAGCTCAACAGCCGGCTGGAACGCTGGGAGACGATCAAGAAGTTCGAGATCCTGCCGCAGGACCTGACCGTCGAGGACGGCGACTTGACTCCCAGCCTGAAGGTCAAGCGCAAGGCCGTCGAGAAGAAGTACGCCGACACCCTCGACCGCATGTACTCGAGCTGATCTGGCGGAATGACCACGTTCACCACCCGTACCCCTACATCACCAGGCTTGTAGGCCTGGTGATGTACGTGCTTGCCTGGTGATGGCGACATGCCGACGACGCTTCCAGAGGGCGAGTCAGCGCCGCGCGAAGGGACGCTGCCAGAGTCGGCACTGACCGAACTCGGAACCCGACCGTTCGGGATGTATCTGCATGTGCCGTTCTGCACGACGCGCTGCGGCTACTGCGATTTCAACACCTACACGGCCAGTGAGTTAGGCGCCGACACGGGAGCATCACGTGACTCGTGGGCGGATGCCGCGATCGCCGAGCTCCGCCTCGCCCGTCGGGTGCTCGGCGACGCCGAGCTGCCCGTGGCCACGGTGTTCTTCGGCGGCGGAACCCCCACCCTGTTGCAACCTCGAGATCTCGGTCGGGTCCTGCGCGCGGTCGACACCGAATTCGGGCTGGAACCGGATGCGGAGATCACGACCGAGGCCAACCCAGAATCCGTCGACGCCCACTCACTCACACAGCTGCGGACGGCGGGCTTCACGCGGATCTCGCTGGGCATGCAAAGCGCCCTGCCACACGTCCTGGTGGTCCTCGATCGCGCCCACACGCCGGGACGACCGGTCGACGCGGTCAGAGAAGCCCACGACGCCGGCTTCGAGCACGTCAACCTCGACCTGATCTACGGAACCCCTGGGGAGAGCCTGACCGACTGGCAGGCCAGCGTCGAGGCAGCGATCGTGGCCGCCCCGGATCACGTCAGCGCGTATTCCCTGATCGTCGAGCCCGGCACCAGGCTGGCGGCCCGCATTCGCGGCGGCGAGCTGGCGATGCCCGATGAGGACGAGCAAGCCGAGAAGTACCTGCTGGCCGATGATCTGCTGACTTCCGCCGGGTTGGCTTGGTACGAGATTTCGAACTGGGCAACCTCGGCTGATGCCCGTTGTCGCCACAACGGCCTGTACTGGACCGGCGCGGATTGGTGGGGCGTCGGTCCGGGTGCGCACAGTCACGTGGGTGGTGTCCGGTGGTGGAACGTCAAGCATCCAGCGGCGTGGGCCCGACGACTCGCGGCGGAGGAGAGCCCGGCCCAGGCCAGGGAGGTTCTCGACGCCGGCGCCCGCCGGGTCGAACGCATCCTGTTGGAGACCCGGCTCGCGGAGGGGCTCGACGCCACTGTGCTGGCCGAACCGGGCCGCGCGGTTACCGCCGACCTGGTGGCTGACGGGCTAGTGGAGCGAGACCGGCTTGGCCGCGGGCGAATCGTGCTGACTCGACGAGGTCGCCTGTTGGCCGATGCCGTCGTCCGCGATCTGGTCGCCTGAGCCCGCTACTTCACGAACCGGATCGTCAACGGGTAGCGGTACTGCTCACCCGAGCTCGCTCGTACCGCGCCGAGGATCACCGCCACGATGTAGAGAATCCCCAGCGCAACCAGCATCAGAAGGCCGATCAACACGATCGCGAGGATCACGCTGATGACGAGGTAGATGAGCACGGTGAGGTTGAAGTTGAGTGCCTCGACGGCGTGCCGCCGGACGAACTGGGAGCGGTCCCCCCGGACGAGCAGCACGACCAGTGGACCGAGGAACCCCAGCGCGATGTAGGCGGCGATGAACGCCGACAGATGTGCTCCCATTGCCCAATTGCGATCTTCCGATGGGACCGCAGGCAGCGATGTTGGTGTCTCCTCTGTCACTGTGAACTCCTGATCGAGAGGTCGAGTTTCACTGGCTAGCCTTCGACCGGCGCCGCTTCTCGTATGCTCGCACTTTCGCCCGGTTGCCGCAGCTTTGCATGCTGCACCACTTGCGTCGGCCCGCCCGATCGAAAAACAGCCATCCGCAATCGTCGCCCGGACATTGCCGGACCAGCTCGCGGTCCTCGCTCGCGAGCAGATCGCCGGCTGCCTGGCCGACTCGGAGGTACGGGAGCCGCAGCCCGGTTGACGCCGGGATGACCCATTCGGCTGTCCCGGACTCGCGGTCCGCGCGGATGAGCCGTGCTGCAGCCGCAGCCTCCTCGGCCATTCGAGCGACACCCGGATACGTGTGCTGGATCTCCGATCTGGTCAGTACCCGGTAAAGCCCCAACCGCAGTGCATGCGCCTTGCGCAGGACGTCATCGGCGCCGTCGGTATCGCGACGGCCCAGGCCACGGACGCGCCGGACCTCCGTGCGGTTGAGCAAACCGACATGGCCCGACCAGACCGTGAATCGGTCGAAGTCGGGAATCCACTCGCGGTTCAGATCGCGGTGCGGCGGTCGCGTCCAGCCGGACCAGGTATTGCACAGTTCCAGGGCCGGATGCCCGCCGATCGGTCGAGGCATCGGATAGCCGTCGACCTCGATGTAGTGCATGCCGCAATTGTGCCGTGACGCGTTTGACCCTTGACAGTGGCGTGCCTAACCGCTTAGTTCATCCTAACCGGTTAGTCCATGCACATAGGTCAGGAGGAACGGCTATGCGGATTGGCAGATTGGTCATGATGGGAGCGGCGGCACTGGTTGCCGTGCTGCCCGGGACGGCACAGGCAGTCGAGCCTGGGCAATCGGCCGAGCAGACATCGCTGAGGATTCCGGGCTGGGCGCCGGAGCCGTGGCAGCCGTATGACCAGGCGGAGTTCTCCTGGCCTGCTGGGGAAGCCTGCTCGTTCGAGGTGGCGGTCGAAGTCGTGTCCGAGGACCTGTACAGCCGGGTGCTTGCTCGGTATCCGGACGGATCCGTGCGGGCGGAGCAGTTCACCGGTCCGCTGCTGATGGACTTCGTGAACACTGCCACTGGCGCTCGTGTGCAGCATGACCTCAGCGGCGAGGGAGTGCAGACCTATACCGCCGCGGGTGCACCACTACGATTCATCGGCGTCGGGCCGTTCGGTACCGGCTTCGGGCCGGACGACGACTACCCCGCAGGTGTATGGGTTCTCGACGGGATCCACGTCGTGCGGTGGTCCGCGGATGGCACGAAGAGTATGGAGGTGGATCTCGGACCGGAGACGAACGTCTGCACCGAACTCGACTGAGGTCGGCTCGCCGTTCGGCTCAAGCCTGCGGGCGCACGTAGACTTGGCACTCAGATTCACCGAGTGCCAAGTGGCCTGAGGGAGGTGCGCCCGGTGTCGCTCGACGACCGCAAACTCGAGGTGCTTCGCGCCATCGTCGAGGACTATGTCGCCACCCAGGAACCAGTCGGGTCCAAGGCCTTGGTCGACCGCCATCACCTGGACGTCTCGCCGGCCACCATCCGCAACGACATGGCCGTGCTCGAGGAAGAGGGGTACATCGCCCAGCCACACACCAGTGCCGGCCGAATTCCCACCGACAAGGGTTACCGCCTCTTCGTCGACCGGCTGTCGACGGTGAAGCCGCTGTCACCGGCCGAGAAGCGGGCGATCCAGACGTTCCTCGACGGGGCCGTCGACCTCGACGACGTCGTCACCCGAACGGTCCGCCTGCTCGCGCAGCTCACTCGCCAGGTCGCCGTGGTTCAGTATCCGTCGCTGACCCGGTCGACAGTCCGGCACGTCGAGTTGGTGCCACTGAGCACCAGTCGGGTACTACTGGTGCTCATCACCGACGCGGGCCGGGTCGAGCAGCGCATCGTCGAGCTGCCGGGGGAGGCTGACGACGCGCTCTTCGGCGATCTCCGCGCGCGGTTGGGTCACGCCGTTGCCGGTCTGGACATGTCCGCGGTCGCCACGGCGGTCGAGTCACTTCCGGAGTCGTTCTCGGCGGAGGACCGTCACGTTGTCGCCGCAGTGGCTGCCACCTTGATCGAAGCGCTCGTGGACAGGCACGACGAGCGCCTCGCCGTCGCCGGCACCGCCAACCTGGCGCGATTCGGGCAGGGCTTCGAGACCGGTCTCGAGTCCCTGCTGGAGGCGCTCGAAGAGCACGTCGTCCTGCTCCGGCTGCTGGGGGAGGCGACCAGCCCGTCGACACTTACCGTCCGGATCGGCCACGAGAACGCTCAGTCGGGCCTGTCGGCCACGTCGATCATCACCACCGGATACGGCCCGGGGGAGCGGGCGCTGGCGAGCATGGGCGTCGTCGGTCCCACCCGGATGGACTACCCAGGAACAATCGCCGCGGTGGGAGCCGTTGCGCGATACGTCAGTCAAATCCTGGCCCGGAACAACTAGGGGAACTTGGACAGCGTGGTGCCTACAACCGACTACTACGAGGTGCTTGGCGTCTCGCGCGATGCGTCGACCGACGACATCAAGAGGGCATATCGCCGGCTCGCGCGTCAGCTCCACCCCGACATCAATCCGGACCCGCAGACCCAAGAGCGGTTCAAGGAAGTCACGAACGCCTACGAGGTTCTGGCCGACGCTCGTAAGCGAGAGATGTACGACCTCGGCGCCGATCCGCTGGCCAGTGGCAACGGAGCGGGTGGCGGATTCGGGGCCGGATTCTCGTTCACCGACATCATGGACGCCTTCTTCGGCGGCACGACGACCACTCGCGGGCCGCGCAACCGAATGCGGCGCGGCCAGGATGCTCTCGTTCGTCTGGAGGTCGAGCTGGCAGAGGCGGCGTTCGGCGCGACCAAGGACCTGCAGGTCGACACAGCGATCGTGTGCGGGACCTGCCAGGGCGCGGGGACGTCTCCTGGTACTCAAATGGTCACCTGTCACACCTGCTCCGGCCGAGGTGAGATCAGTCAGGTACAGCGATCGTTCCTCGGCCAGGTGATGACGACTCGACCATGCCCGCAGTGCCACGGCTTCGGCACGGTCAACCCGCGCCCGTGCGTCGAGTGCGCTGGCGATGGGCGGGTACGCACCCGACGGAGCCTCACCATCAAGATTCCGGCGGGAGTCGACGCCGGCACCCGGATCCAGCTGGCCGGCGAGGGTGAGATCGGCCCCGGGGGTGGGCCGCCAGGTGACCTCTACGTCGAACTGGTCATGCGCCCGCATCCGGTCTTCGACCGCCATGGCGACGACCTGCATTGCACGGTCGAGCTGCCGATGACGGCGGCCGCGCTGGGTACCACGATCGAGCTGGAGACTCTCGACGGCGCCGAGTCGATCGAGGTCAAGGCTGGAGCCCAGCCCGGCCAGGTGCTGAAGATCCCGGCCCGCGGGGTACCCAAGCTGCGCGGCACGGGCCGAGGAGACCTGCTGGTGCACCTCGAGGTCAGTACGCCGACCCGGCTCGACTCCCGCCAGGAGGAGCTGCTGCGCGAGCTGGCCCAGCTGCGCAACGAGGAGCACCCGCATGGGGCCGTGTCCTCCCAGGGCCAGAATCTGTTCACCCGCCTGCGCGACGCCTTCAAGTGAGGCCCTCGCCCCACCGGAACCTGATCCGACATGAGCGACCCGGTCTTTCTCGTCGACGCCCAGCGGCTGCGGGCAGCCGACCGTATCGTGCTCGACGGCGACGAGGGGCGCCACGCCGCCGTGGTTCGCCGGATCGGCGTGGGGGAGTCGGTCGACCTGACTGACGGGGTCGGTCACGTTGCGCGGTCGGTGGTGGTTCGGGCCGACCGTTCCGCGCTGACCTGCGACGTCCGCGAGCGGGTCGACGTTGCCGCGCCGACGCCGCGACTCGTCGTCGCGCAGGCGTTGGCCAAGGGAGACCGCGGCGAGCTCGCGATCGAGATGATGACCGAGGTCGGTGTCGACGAGATCGTGCCTTGGGCGGCGCAGCGCAGTGTCGTCCGCTGGGAGGGCCAGCGCGGCGAACGAGCACTGAGCCGCTGGCGGTCGACGGCGCGGGAAGCCGGCAAGCAGTCCCGCCGGGCTTGGCTGCCCGTTGTGACCGCCCTTGCGACGACCCGGCAGGTCGCAGAACGGGCGGATGGCTCGACTCTCGCAATCGTCCTGCACGAAGGAGCGGCGACTCCGCTGGGAGCCATCGACGTGCCGGCCGACGGCGACATCGTGCTCGTCGTCGGCCCGGAGGGCGGCGTCGCGCCGGATGAGCTCGACGCGTTCACCGCCGCCGGCGCGCGAAGTGCGACGCTGGGACCAACCGTGTTGCGCACGTCTACCGCAGGCACCGTCGCAGCGGGAGTGCTGCTGTCGCGGACGGCGCGCTGGTCTACCGCACGCTGAAATTCTTGGTGTCGCTCATCGGCCCGGGACCCTCCGCGCCCCCGCTCTGGTCGGTTTCCATGACGACGATCGAGTAGATGCCCGGCTCGAGATCGACTTCGAACGCGAACTCGGAGAACGTGCTGGCATCGGAGGTGGTTGTGAAACCCTCCTCGACGAGGTTGCCCTCGTCGTCGAAGACCTGCCAATTCAGGGTGCCCTCAACAGCCAACGCCACGCCACTGATCGTCACCGGCCGGCCCACGACGGCCCCGTCCTGTGGATTGTCGATTTGCACGTGCTGCCAGACATCCACCAGCGGAGCCCGTCCGATCGGTTCGGACACGTCGAGCCGACCCCACATCTGGTCCGGCGGCTCGCCATCGACCAGGATCTGCACCGGGAGCCCGCCGTTCTCGCCCGCCACACTCGCGGCGGCTGTCACGGTGTAGACGAGCTGCTGGACCGAGATCTCGGCGACGTCGTCCCGGACCCCGGTGTAGTCGGTATGACCGGTCAGGTTGACCTCGATCACATCGTTTTTTTCCTCGACACCTTGTAGTTGGGTGTCGGCCTGCCAAAAGCTCTCGTAGTCCGAATCTTGTGCCGGTTCAGCGAGCATCGTGGTCACCGCGGCGGAAATCACACCATCCGGGGTCGGCCTGTTCTGGAACTCGCGGGCAAGCCGCCATCCTTGGGTCGTCTCGGTCACGTAGTAGACAGGCACGGTCGCGTTGTCCGGCTGCGGATCCTCCGCCTCCGGTGGCGGCGGAGGAATCGTCTCGGTCGAGGTTGGTGGGCTGGCCGATTCGGTGACCGACGGGGTCGGGCTTTGTACCGTTGTCGGCGACGGCGACGAATCGGAACCGGTTACCGTGGTGTCGTCGGACGACCCGCCGAGCCACCATGAGCTCCCGACGATGACAGCGAGTGCCGTGACCGAGGCTGCGGCCATGCCGAGCACGACCGGTCGCCGCCACAGCGGTGGTCGGGAGGTACGCCGGCGGATGTTGGACAGTGCGTCGAGGCTTGGCAGGACATCGTCAGCCTGCTCGTGCAGCGCCCGGCGCAGGAGCTCCTCGTCGCGGCGGAACCGCTCGTCGTCGACGCTCATGCCCATTGCTCCAAACTCGCGCGTAGCGCGGCCATCCCTCGCGACGCGTGGCTCTTGACGGCTCCCCGGCTGATCTTCATCGCCTCCGCGATCTCGGCTTCGGAGAGGTCGGCGTAGTAGCGCAATACCAGCGCCTCACGCTGGCGAGTCGGCAGCTGGCGAAGTGCCGCCATGACCGCAGTACCGGCGACCCCCCGCAGCGCCCCGGACTCCGCACTGGGCACGTCGATCGGCCGGTCGTCGGGATGCCGCGCGGCGACCGACCGTCGACGCTGGATCGATCGAGTGTTGTGGATGACCGACGTGCGCAAATAGGCGGCCGCGCTGCCCGGATCCCTCAACTTCTTCCACCGGCGGTGCAGAGAGACGAATGCGTCCTGGACCGCCTCCTCGGCGACGGCCTGGTCCCGCAGCAGCAGCGTTGCCAGCCGGACCAGGCCGCTGTAGTGGACCGTGAAGAGCTCGGTGACCATCCGGTCGGCTTCGCTGCTGAGCGAGGCAGCCCCGGCCCCAGTGCTCACCGCCCACTCCTCGTACCCGATCGCCGGCGAAATCCCGCACGAGGCGGGTCCCCCGACGGTGACTGGGCAGGCGACGGCCATGTCCCATGGACGCTCTGCCCCCCGCATTGGTTGACATCGTCACCGTAGATGCACCCTAGAGGCGTCGATGCGCCCGTACGATGCGGGGCGTGAACGACTCGCCGGACTGCCTGTTCTGCCGAATCGTGGCCGGTGAGGTGCCGGCCACCATCCTGCGGGCCTCCGACCGGGTCATCGCCTTTCGCGACGTCTCGCCGCAGGCGCCAACCCACGTTCTGGTCATCCCCCGGGAGCATTATTCCGACGTCGGCGCACTGGCCAAGGCGGACCCGGAGACGCTGGCCGAACTGGTCCGCGAGGCCAGCGCCATCGCCGAGGACGATGATCTCGACGCCTTCCGGCTGGTCTTCAACACCGGTTCCGAGGCTGGTCAATCGGTCTATCACGTACACGGACACGTGCTCGGCGGCCGCGCGTTGAAGTGGCCACCGGGCTGACGCGCCGAACATCACCGTCCAGGGTAGTGAACGTGATCAACGCGAGCGCGCCGGTAGCATTGACCACCTAACGCAGCCGAGACCGAAGGGCAGGCGCGAGCAGGCCGTCAGGCCGCCCATGGCCGAGACACAAGGGGCTTCCCAGCGGGCCCAGCACAAGATCATCGTCCCATCGAGCGTGCCGATGGTGAGCTTGCTCGGGTCCGGCGACGAGTTGCTGCGAGTCATGGAGGGGTCCTACCCGGGCGTCGACATGCTGGTCCGCGGCAACGAGATCACCATGACCGGGGAACCCGACGACATCACCGAGGCCGAACGCGCCCTGGACGAGCTGATCGCGGTCATCCGGACCGGACAAGGCCTCACCCCGGAGGCCGTCGAGCGCACCGTGGCGATGCTGCGGGCGCGAACGGCCGAGCGACCCGCCGATGTGCTGACGGCCAACATCTTGTCCAACCGTGGCCGCACCATCCGGGCCAAGACGCTGAACCAGAAGCGCTACGTCGATGCGATCGACCGCCATACGATCGTGTTCTCGATCGGACCGGCTGGGACCGGCAAGACCTACCTCGCCGTCGCCAAAGCCATCCAGGCGCTGCAGGACAAGCAGGTCACGCGGATCGTGCTCACTCGCCCGGCGGTAGAGGCAGGGGAAAGGCTGGGCTTTCTGCCGGGCACCCTGTCCGAGAAGATCGACCCTTATTTGCGTCCGCTCTACGACGCCCTGCACGACATGATGGATCCGGCGACGATTCCCCGGCTGATAACCGAAGGCACCATCGAGGTGGCACCACTGGGGTACATGCGTGGCCGTACGCTCAATGACGCGTTCGTGATCCTCGACGAAGCGCAGAACAC
The DNA here is from genome assembly GCA_963831385.1 of uncultured Actinomycetota bacterium. Taxonomy (GTDB): domain Bacteria; phylum Actinomycetota; class Actinomycetes; order Jiangellales; family Jiangellaceae; genus JACVRX01. The sequence continues at coordinate 40,440 of CAWHPW010000022.1, read as the reverse complement.
TTCGCCGGAACAGATGAAGATGTTCCTGACCCGGCTGGGCTTCGGTTCGAAGATGGTGGTCACCGGCGACGTGACCCAGATCGACCTGCCGGCCGGTACCCGCAGCGGTCTCAAGATCGTCGAGGGCATTCTCGACGGCCTCGACGACGTCCACTTCAGCCGGCTGTCCAGTCACGATGTCGTGCGGCATCGGCTGGTGTCGGACATCGTCGACGCATACTCCCGGTTCGATGCCGAGCAGAGCGCGGGCCGACCCTCGGGGCGCGGCGGGCGCGAGCCGGGACGTGGTCGCCGTGGCTCCGGGGGACGATCGTGACCATCGAGGTCAACAACGAGACCGCCACCGATCTCGACGAGAAAGACCTCTCCGACCTGTGCCGATTCGTGCTCGACCGGATGCGGATTCACCCGCAGGCTGAGCTCGCCGTCCTGCTCGTCGACCCTGAGACCATGGCCCAACTGCATGTGCAGTGGATGGATGAGCCGGGGCCTACAGACGTCCTCTCGTTCCCGATGGACGAGCTGCGCCCGACAGCTCCAGACGAGGATCCGGCGCCTGGGCTGCTCGGCGACGTCGTGCTGTGCCCCGACGTCGCGCAGGAGCAAGCCCGCCACGCTGGTCACTCCGTCCAGGACGAGCTGCGGCTGCTCACTACTCACGGCATCCTGCACCTGCTCGGTTACGACCATGGCGACCCGGTTCAGGAGCGGGAGATGTTCGGGCTGCAGGGGCAGCTGCTCGACGACTGGGCGGTCGGCAGGAAGAGCGGCCGGTAATGTCCGGAGCCGCCTGGATGCTGGTCGGTGCGGGCGTGCTGGTCGTCTTGGCCGGCGTGCTGGCCATGGCAGACGCCGCCCTGGCCGCGTTTTCCAGGGCGCGCGCCGACGGCCTCGTGTCCGCTCGCCGGCGCGGAGCTCGGCGGCTTCGTCGGCTGGTGGACGACCCGGCGCCGGCTCTCAATACCGCGTTGCTCTTGCGGCTCGCCGCCGAGATCGGTGCCGTGGTCCTGGTGGCGGTGGTCTGCCTCGACGCGTTCACCACGGACTGGCAGGCCATGCTGATAGCGGCCGGCTCGATGCTGGTCGTGTCGTTCGTCGTGATCGGCGTCGCACCTCGGACTGTGGGTCGACAACATGCCGAGGGCGTGGCGCTTGCCCTTGCCGGGCCGCTGCTCACGGTCACGCGAGTACTCGGCCCCCTACCTCGACTGCTGATCTTGATCGGGAACGCGCTGACACCGGGCAAGGGCTTCCGGGAGGGTCCGTTCGCGACGGAGGCCGAACTCCGCGAGCTGGTCGACTTGGCCGAGGCCGGCAGGGTCATCGAGTCGGGCGAGCGGCAGATGATCCATTCGGTGTTCGAGCTCGGCGACACCATCGTCCGAGAGGTGATGGTGCCGCGCACCGACGTGGTGTTCATCGAAGCGAACAAGACGCTGCGCCATTTCCAGACACTGGCGCTCCGCAGTGGGTTCAGCCGGATACCTGTGGTGGGCCAAGGCGGACTGGACGACATCGTCGGTATCGGATATCTCAAGGATGTCGCTCGGCGGCTCTACGACAACCGCAATGCCGAATCGGTCGAGCGCATCGAGTCGGTCATGCGCTCCGCCTTCTACGTGCCCGACTCCAAGCCGGTCGACGACTTGTTGCGGGAGATGCAGGCGCAGCGCACCCACGTGGCGGTGGTCGTCGATGAATACGGCGGCACCGCTGGGCTAGTGACCATCGAAGACGTCCTCGAGGAGATCGTTGGCGAGATCTCCGACGAGTACGACACCGGCGAGGCGACCGTTCAGCGGCTCGAGGACGGCTCCGTCCGGGTCAGTTCACGGTTGAACGTCGAAGACTTGGGTGAGCAGTTCGGGATCGAGCTCTCCGACGACGACGTCGACAGCGTCGGCGGGCTGATGGCGAAACACCTCGGCCGGGTTCCGATCCCCGGCGCCGAGGTTGAGATGGGCGGGCTCCGACTGGTCGCCGAAGGTCCCGCCGGCCGGCGCAACCAAGTCGCGACGATTCTCGTCACCAGGATCGGCGCAGCCGACGAGCCCAGCGAGAACCTCACCGCGGCGGTACCGGAGCCGAGCCTGACCGAGCGTCAGGAGCATGCGTGAGCGAGCTGGACTCGGAGGACGCGAAGCTCGTGTCGCTCGCCCGGGCCGCTCGGGCTCGGGTAGGAGCCGCCGAGGGCGCGGCGGTCCGCGATCCGGACGGGCGAACCTACGCTGCCGCGGCCGTGACGCTGCCGTCGCTGTCGCTGTCGGCACTGGAAGCGGCCGTGGCTGCGGCCGTGTCGAGCGGCGCGGTCGGTCTGGAGGCAGTCGCCGTCGTGACGGGCGCGCCGGACGGCGAACCTGCCGGCCTGGCCGCGGTGCGCGACCTCGGCAATCCGGCAACGCAGGTGCTCGTCGCCGGCGTCGACGGCCTCGTCCGCCGAACCATCGACCTGCGCCCCACCCCGGCGAGTGGAGGGTTTCCCACGTCTCCCGGGGCGTAAGACGTGGGAAGCCCCCATTCGGCGAGGAATGATCATGGAGGATGTGGGCGTGGACGCACCTGCAGTTCTGCCGCACCGGTCCGGGTTCGCGTGTCTCGTCGGGCGTCCCAACGCCGGCAAGTCCACCCTGGTCAACGCCCTGGTAGGAGACAAGGTCGCGATCACGTCGAGCAAGCCGCAGACGACCCGGCACGCGATCAGGGGCATCGTGCATCGGGTCGACGGCCAGCTCGTCCTGGTCGACACGCCGGGTCTGCATCGACCTCAGACCCTGCTGGGCGAGCGGCTCAACGACATCGTGCGGACGACGTGGGCCGAGGTGGACGCGATCGGCCTCTGCCTTCCGGCCGACGAGCAAACCGGGCCGGGGGACCGGTTCATCGCTGCCGAACTTGGCCAGATCGCCGGCACGCCCAAGCTCGCCATGGTGACCAAGATCGACTTGGTGTCGTCGGATCGGGTCGCCGTTCGGCTCACTGAGGCCGCTGAACTCGGAAAAGAGGTCGGCCTCGACTGGGCTGAGATCGTGCCCGTGTCGGCGGTGACCCGACAGAACGTCGACCTGCTGACCGACCTGCTGATAGCCCAGTTGCCGGCTGGCCCGCCGCTCTACTTGGCAGGGGAGTTGACCGACGAGCCCGAGGAGACCCTGGTCGCAGAACTGGTCCGGGAGGCAGCCCTGGAGGGTGTACGGGACGAGTTACCGCACTCGATCGCTGTCGTGGTCCAGGAGATGATCCCGCGGACCGACCGACCGGCCGATCGCCCGCTCCTTGACGTCCACGTCAACGTCTATGTCGAGCGGGAGAGCCAGAAGTCGATCGTCATCGGCCGTGGCGGAGCGCGACTGCGCGACGTCGGGACTCGAGCCCGGCGCCAGATCGAGCGACTGCTCGGCACGCCGGTCTATTTGGACCTCCAGGTCAAGGTCGCCAAGGACTGGCAGCGCGATCCCAAGCAACTGCGCAGACTGGGGTTCTGACGAGTTGTCTGCAGTCGAATCGGCCGCTGAGTTCGCCGACCCTGATTGGCGCGGGAATCTGACGCTTTTCCCTGGTCAAGGTGGCGTTCGGTCCGCCTGATCTCGGATGATGAGAACGATCATCCAGCCAGCCAGCGGTTCGGGCCGTGTTCCACTACGCTCTCGGCTCGTGCGGCACGGACTCCTTCTTATCCGCCGCGGCGGGGCCAGCTAGGCCGGCTCCCTCGCCGCGGAGACGCGCGCTGCCGGTCGCGCCAGGACAGTCCCGCGAGGAGAGCCAGCACAATGAGCGAGTCCGCAGTATCCCGATCGATCACCCGTCCGTGGCCGCCCTCCCAGCGGCAGTCGGAGATGGCCGTGCACCGATATCGGCCGTTCCACGAGCAGATCGCCCTCGACCTGCCGGACCGTACCTGGCCCACACGCCGGGTCGAGGCTGCTCCGCAGTGGTGCGCGGTCGATCTCCGCGATGGCAACCAGGCGCTGATCGACCCGATGAGCCCAGAGCGCAAGAAGCGCATGTTCGACCTGCTGGTGTCGATGGGCTACAAGCAGATCGAGGTCGGTTTCCCGTCGGCGTCCCAGACTGATTTCGACTTCGTGCGCCAACTCATCGAGGGCGACCAGATCCCTGACGACGTCGTCATCCAGGTGCTGACCCAGTGCCGTGAGCCACTGATCGAGCGGACCTTCGAGTCCCTTCGGGGCGCTCGCGCAGCGGTCTTGCACTTCTACAACTCGACGTCGATTCTGCAGCGCCGGGTCGTGTTCGGGCTGGACCGGGACGGGATCGCCGACATCGCCACCAGCGCCGCCCGGGTCGCCCTGAAGTACGCGGAGAAGATCACCCCAGACACCGAGATCTACTGGGAGTACTCCCCGGAGTCCTACACCGGTACGGAGCTGGAATTCGCGCTCGAAGTCTGCGCCGGCGTCATCGAGGTCGTGGACCCGACGCCGGACCGCAAGATGATCGTGAACCTGCCGGCCACGGTGGAGATGGCGACACCCAACGTGTATGCCGACTCGATCGAGTGGATGCACCGCCACCTCCCGCGGCGGGACTCCCTGGTGCTGTCGCTGCATCCACACAACGACCGTGGGACGGCGGTGGCTGCCGCCGAGTTGGGCGTCTTGGCCGGCGCCGACCGAGTCGAGGGCTGCCTGTTCGGCAACGGGGAACGCACCGGCAACGTCTGCCTGGTCACCCTCGGCCTGAACCTGTTCAGCCAGGGCATCGATCCACAGATCGACTTCTCCGGCATCGACGAGATCCGCCGGACCGTCGAGTACTGCAACCAGCTGCCGGTCGGCGAGCGGCACCCGTACGGAGGAGACCTGGTCTTCACGGCGTTCTCCGGAAGTCACCAGGATGCGATCAAGAAAGGGTTCGAGGCACTCGAGCGGGAGGCAAAGCAGGCTGGCATGGCGATCGAGGACGCCGGCTGGGAGGTGCCGTATCTGCCGGTCGACCCCAAAGACATCGGCCGCTCGTATGAGGCGGTCATCCGGGTCAACTCGCAGTCCGGCAAGGGCGGCGTGGCCTTCATCATGAAGGCAGAGCACCACATGGAGTTGCCGCGCCGACTGCAGATCGAGTTCTCCGGCGTGATCCAGTCGGTCACCGACGGCGAGGGTGGTGAGATCGAGCCGGCCCGGATGGGGGAGCTGTTCCGCGCGGAGTACCTCGACCGGACGGCTCCACTCGCGCTGAACTCGGTGCACACCTCGTCGGCTGCGGGGACCCGGGACGCGCTCGAGGTCGGCGTGTACCTCGACGGAAAGCATCGTGTGCTCAGTGGCTCCGGCAACGGCCCGATCGACGCGTTCGTCAATGCGCTGGGCACGCTCGGCTACGAGGCGCGAGTTCTGGACTATGCCGAGCATGCGATGTCGGCCGGTACCGACGCCAGCGCAGCCGCCTACGTCGAATGCTCCGTCAGCGGCGAGATCTACTGGGGCGTCGGGATCGACTCGAACATCCTGACCGCGTCGCTCAAGGCGGTCGTGAGCGCGGTCAACCGGGCTGCCGGGCGACCGAGAAAACCGTCGTGATCGAAGGAGGCTTGACCCGTGCCGGACGAGCTGGAACCAGGCAAGGTCGTGCTCGTTCGCCACGGCGAGACCGAGTGGAGCGCAAGCGGAAAGCACACCAGCCATACCGATCTGCCGCTCCTCGATAGCGGTCGGCGCGAAGCCGAGGCGTTGGCTCCGCTGCTCGCTCGCTTCACCTTCTCGCTTGTACTGTCGAGTCCGATGCGGCGTGCGCTCGATACGTGCATGTTGGGCGGGCTCGGCGACCGAGTCGAGATAGACACCGACCTCATGGAATGGGATTACGGCGACTACGAGGGCATCACCACCCCCGAAATCCGCAGGACAGTACCCGGGTGGCGGGTCTGGACGCATCCGACCCCTCATGCCGAAACGTCCGACGCGGTCACTTCCCGCGCCGATCGGGTGATCGCTCGGTGCCGTCCGATCATCGATCGGGGTGAAGACGTCTCCTTGTTCGGTCACGGCCACATGTCGCGGGTCATCGCCGCACGGTGGCTAGAGCTGCCAGCCACCGACGGGCGCCTGTTCGCCTTGCACGCCGGCTCGCTGTCGATCCTCGGTCAGGAGCGTGAGACCCGTGTGATCGAGCTGTGGAACTACCCGCCAACGCTCTCCAGGAAAACCGCGTGAGCTTCTGGCGGCTCACCGAGCCGGCGTGAAGTCGAGAAAAGTGTCCGGCTCGGGGTCTTCTGCGTGAGCCGACATGGTCGGTGGGGCCGGCTTCGGTCGACGGGGTTCCCGCGCGCCGGCGCCGCCGGCACCCGGGGAATGCCCCCCGCGCCGGTCGCCGAACGGGTTCTCGTCGGAGAGGTCGGTGAGATCATCGGGCGCCGTCGTGCGGGCACCCCACGGGATCCGATGCCCCCGACGACGTCGCCTGGCCATGCGACCAGTGGACGCTCGGGTTCGCCGAGGGTCAAGTCCCAGCGTGTCGGTGTTCGCCCGGAGCGCAACAATGGCTCTGTGAGGGGACCTGGCTGTGAACCGGGGCCGACGTGAGCGGGCTGGCCGCGCTACTGGCCAGCCGGCGTCCGCCCGGCGTCTACGTGTGGAAGTCGAACGCGGCGGGTGCTGACGTCGCGCATGCGGCACAGAAAGCGGGGTGGACTCCGTTCGTCGTGGACGGGCGAAGTGCCGCGACCAAGGGCGCATTCCTCGACACGGTCGCGACAGCGTGCGCATTCCCGACCTGGTTCGGTCATGACTGGGACGCCCTCGCCGACTGCCTCGCCGACCTTTCCTGGGCGCCAGCCGACCGCGGCTACCTGGTGGTCTACGACGGCTGGGGCATGCTCGCCTGGACCGAGCCGCAGAGCTGGCATTCGCTGCGGTCGGTGTTCCACGAAGCATGTTCGCGGTGGGCCGGCACGCCGACGCCGATGGCGGTTCTCCTACGCGGCCCTGGTCCCGCCGACGACCTGCCTGAGCTCAGCTGACGCTGACGACGCGCCGATCCGGATGGCGTCGATGGCCAGCACGACCGTGAGGCCGCGGGACTCTACGTCAGGGAGGTGGCCGCGGTCAGCGGGCCGATCCGGGTGCCCAGCTCTCGATCGGCGAAGGCCCAGAACGATGCTGCGCGCGGGCCGACCGATGTGCCGATGGGAGTCTGGTCGGCCTGGAAGGCGCAGCGTGCGAACACGCCGAACGCAGCAGGCCCGGTTGTGAGCGTGCCGGCGACGGGTTCGCCGCCGGCTGCCCAGTGCCAGGTCCGGTCGGTGTATGCCAGTGGGACGTCGATCCGGGAGTCGGTGCGCGTGCCGGGTACAACGCGCCAAGTACCACCGAAGCGATGTGAATCCGCAGCGGCGACGAGGTCGGTCTCGAACTGCGCCGGGTCGTATCCGAGGTCCACGCCGCCGACCAAGGCGGCCATCAACAGCTCGATCGGCAGGTCAGGCAGGCCCCGAGACAGCACATTGAGCCCTGCGCCCAGGCGTGGGTTCAGCTCTGTCGGCAGGAAGGTCTCGCCGTCGACGACGCCGTCGACGGTGAAGGCGCCGCGGAAGTTCACTTCGGCTCGCAATGCCGCGCCGACCCGATAGGCGATGGCACGCATCCGGTCCCGCGTCGCGGTCGGCGGGTCGTAGAACGAGGCGCAGCCGGCATAGAAGAACGCGTGAGCGCCCGAGTCTTCACGGTGCCGCAGGGTCACCATCTCCACGGGCCGGGACGCTGCCACGTGATCAGGGAAGACCATCCCGTGGATGCTGCACGGAACACCGTCGAGGAACGGCATCACCCGGACTCGGTCGCAGTGCGCGGCGAAGTACCGCGCTGCCTCCTCAGCATGGGAAGCGGTCCGGATCCAGCGGATGAACTCCGCGCCGCCGTTGAAGCCTTCCTTGGTGTCGCCCGACCACACCGAACCGGCCGCACCGCCGACCCGGCGGGCCGCGCCGAGGAGCTCCGGCCGCCTTGCCGGCACCACCATCGAGGGCGCATGCTCGACGCCGAGCCGCTCCCACAGGTCGTCGACGAGCGTCTTGTCCTCCAACGCCACCCACTCCGGCCGCCGGTATGCGAGGAACGGCCGCCCGTCGAGTTCCGCCGCGGTGCCGAGGAAATCAGTGAGGACCAGCGCCGCACCGGCCGGGTCGAAACGGCGCACGGCATCGAGAACCTGCGGGGGAGGGGCGTGCAATCGGGCCAGGCCGGCGTAGATCGCCTCCATCATCGACGCCGCCCGCGGGCTGGGCAGTGCCAGGACCGTCGCGTCGGCAGGGTCGGGGAGCGGACCGGCGCCCATGCCCCCGGTGCCGATGACCAGGACGTCGATAGCACCGAGGCTGCGGACCAACGACACGGTCGAGGTCCAGTCGGTGGCAACGCCGCCGGCGAGGATGACTCGTCGTCCCTCGATCAGCGGACGTAGCAGTTCCCGGTACCCAGCACCGTCCACGTCGGCACCGTACGACGGTGCGGTCGGCGTCGCGATCGACGATCGCAGCGCCCGTGCCGCGGGCCACAGCTGGGACACCATCGGTCGCCTTCTCGGCGTCAGCCGCCAGGCCGCACAGAACGCTTCGGTGCGACCACAGGCAGGCCGGCAGGACGATCCGCCGTCGCCGGGAACCCGCACGCAAGATGCTCACCCGGTGACCGCGTTCGACGAGATGGCGGTGCTCGACCGTGAGGCACGGCGCGAATCCCGGTACGCCGCCTCGTCCACCTGCACCGTACGGCTGGCGTTGTCACCCCGGCCGCCGAGAATTCGCCGCATGAGCATTGGGCACATCAGCTGGGACTGGATCGACGCCCAACTCCGTGCGCACCGTTCGATCTGGGTGTCGACGACTCGTCCCGACGGGCGTCCGCACGCGATGCCGGTGTGGTACTGGTGGGACGGCCAAGCGCTGTATTTCATCACTGCCAGGACAACACAGAAGGCCCGCAACCTGGCTGCGTGCGACCAGGTCGTCGCTCATGGATGGGACGGCGACGACGTCGTGGTCGCCGAGGGAACCGTGGTTTTGGTCGCGAATGCCAACGAGCGCGAGCGGCTCGAGCGAGCGTGGGCGGACAAGTACGTCGAGCCGGTGACCGGGGAACGTGACTCGACCCGCCGAGAACACGATCTCGTCTTCCGCCTCGATATCCGGCGCATCATGGCCTGGACCTATGGGCGGATCGGCGGTCGAACCGACTACGCACCGGCGGCCGACGGCGAGTGGGAGAAGACTTAGCTCGTCGACGGGAGACAATGCGCGGGTGAGCCTCTACCGGGACGAGGGCGTGGTGCTGCGCACTCAGAAACTGGGTGAGGCCGACCGCATTGTCACATTGCTCACCCGCGAGCACGGCCGGGTGCGCGCGGTAGCGAAGGGCGTCCGCCGCACGACCAGCCGGTTCGGGGCCCGGTTGGAGCCGTTCATGCAGGTCGACCTCCAACTAGCGACCGGCCGCTCGCTGGACGTCGTCACCCAGGCCGAGACCATCGCACCGTTCGGGCTGATGATCACCGGTGACTACGCCCGCTACACGGTGGCGACGGTGATCCTCGAGACAGCCGAGCGGCTGGCGGCAGAAGAGCGGGAGCCGGCACTGCAGCACTATCTCCTGCTGGTCGGTGCGCTGCGCTCGATCGCGGAGCAGGCGCACGAGCCGGGGCTGGTTCTCGACGCGTATCTCCTGCGCGGGCTGGCCGTGGCCGGGTTCGCGCCGAGCTTCGCTGACTGCGCCCGGTGCGGCACCACCGGTCCGCATCGCTTCTTCTCAGTTCCCGCCGGCGGCATGGTCTGCGACGGGTGCCGGCCGGCGGGCACGGTTGCGCCGAAGGCGGCGACGGTTGCCCTGCTCGCCGCGCTGCTCACGGGGGATTGGACGGTCGCGGACGCCAGCGGTCCGCCGACCCGCCGGGAGGCCAGCGGAATCGTGGCCGCCTTCCTGCAGTGGCATCTGGAGCGCGGGCTGCGTTCCCTGCCACTGGTGGAGCGGGTGTGAGCAGGACCTTCGTCACACCGACGCCGCACATGACCGGCGTCCGACCTCCCGACGTCCCCGCCGACCTGGTCCCGCGGCACGTGGCCGTCGTCATGGACGGCAACGGACGGTGGGCGCGCCAGCGCGGCATGTCTCGGACCAAAGGTCACGAGGCTGGCGAGGCAGCGCTGCTCGATGTGATCCACGGGGCCGTGGAGATGGGAATCGAATGCCTGTCGGCATTCGCGTTCTCCACCGAGAACTGGAAACGCTCGCCGGACGAGGTCCGGTTTCTGATGGGCTTCAACCGCGCGGTCATCCATCGCCGCCGGGATGAGCTGGACGCCCTCGGGGTCCGGGTGCGGTGGGCCGGTCGACGGCAGCGGCTATGGAAGAGCGTGATCGACGAGCTCGAGGAGGCCGAGCGTCGCACGCGCGACAACGATGTGCTGACGCTTCAGTTCTGCGTCAACTACGGCGGGCGATCCGAGATCGCTGACGCTGCGGCAGCACTCGCTGCCGATGTGGCTGCCGGACGAGCGCGTCCGACGAAAGTCAACGAGCGCACGCTCGCGCGATACCTGTACAACCCCGACCTTCCCGAGGTCGACCTGTTCGTGCGGTCTTCTGGCGAGCAACGGACCTCGAACTTCCTGCCCTGGCAGGCGGCCTACGCCGAGCTGGTCTTTCTCGACACACTCTGGCCCGACTTCGACCGGCGCCATCTGTGGCAAGCGGTCGAGACGTACGCCCACCGCGACCGACGCTACGGCGCCGCGACATGAGCATCACCACGGTCGTGCGGTGGCGGGACTGGGCGGGAACAGGCATCGAACACCTCGTGCTCACCGAGGATGCCGACGGGATCGTCGCCGAATCCGCGCTGCTGGGCACGACCGAGAGCGGCACGGTCTTCGCCCTGCGCTACCGGATCAGCTGCGACGCCGCTTGGCGCGTGCGGGAGATGCAGATCGCCCCGGTGGGGGATGCCCGCAGATTCGACCTGATCAGCGACGGCGCCGGCACCTGGCGAAACGACGCCGGCGTACCGATGCCTGAGTTCGCCGGCGCGGTCGACGTCGATCTGGTTGTGACGCCGTTCACCAACACGTTGCCGATCCGGCGGCTCGGACTCGCGGTCGGTGCCGCGGCGGACATCGTCGTCGTCTACGTCGGCTTCCCCGATCTTGCAGTGACGACCGAGCCACAGCGGTACACCCGAGTCGACGCGCGTCGCTACCGCTTCGAGTCTCTCGACAGTGACTTCGTGCGGGACATCGACGTCGACGACAACGGTCTGGTCGTCACGTACCCGGGTCTGTTCCAGCGGGCCCTCTGAACCCGCGTTGCCGTGCGGCTTCGTACAGGACCACCGTGTCGGCGCGGACGACCGGCACCGCGAACAGCGACCCGGTGCTCGCCCGGACTTCGCATCAGTGCTCGTCGTAGTGCCGTCCGTGGCGGGCGTGCAGATGGCCCTCGTGTAGGTAGTCGACGTGGTCCTCATGCGGCACGGCCGGGTGTCCACAGTGCTCGTCGTGCTCATGCACGTGCTGCTCAGCCGCGACGTGTTCGCCGGCCAGTCGTTCGTCGGTTTCCTGCCCTGACACCGAGACCTGCCGTCGGCGTCGCACGATCGCGCCGAGCGGCCAAGCGATGAAGAAGCCAATCAGAGCCATGACGACGATGGCTGCACCTGGCGCAACGTCGACGTAGTACGAGAACACGATCCCTGCGAGAGACGGCGCTGTCCCCAGCGCCAGCGCGAGCAGCAGGGTGGCGCGGAAGCTGCGGGTGAGCTGCTGGGCGGTCGCGACCGGCACGACCATGAGTGCACTCACCAAGAGCAGCCCGACGGTTCGCATCGCCACGGTCACCGTGACGGCGGCCATGACCGCGATGAGCAGGTTGTAGAACCGTACGGGCAGCCCGGCCACCCGGGCGAACTCTTCGTCTTGGCAGACCGCGAACAGCTGTGGGCGCAACCCGATGGCGAGGACGAGCACGATGCCCGCAAGGACGCCGATGACCCACAGGTCGGACGTCGAGACGGTCGTGACGGATCCGAACAGGTAGGAGTTCAACGTGGCGGCTGAACTGCCAGCCAGGCCGACCAGCAAGACACCGCCGGCGATGCCACCGTAGAAGAGCATGGCCAGGGCGACGTCGGCCGATGCTCGCCGACGCTCGCGGAGCAGTTCGATCGCGATCGCTCCGGCCGTCGCCACGACGACAGCGCTCCACACCGGTGCCCAACCGGTGAGCAGGCCCAGTGCTACGCCGGTGAGCGCGACGTGACCGATGCCGTCTCCCATCAGCGCGAGCCGCCGCTGTACCAGATAGGTGCCGACCGCCGGCGCTGCCAGGCCGGTGAGTACCGCGGCGAGCAGGGCCCGCTGCATGAAGTCGAGAGCAAGCAGGCTCATCCGAACCACCGGGCCTGTGGCTCGGCGCTGTGTGCGTGCTCGTGCGGCATTCCCGCGACGGTCGACGGCACGGGCAGCGGTCCGTCGTGGACGATCCGGCCGGCATCGAGCGCGACGCCCCGGTCGACCAGGGATGCCAATGGGCCGAGCTCGTGCAAGACGAGCAGGACGGACCGTCCGGACGCGACGAACAGCCGCAGGGCGTGAGCGAATGCTTCCTGGCTACTCTGGTCGATCCCGGCGTTGGGCTCGTCGAGAACGAGCAGGTCGGGGTCGGTGGCGGCGGCCCGGGCGATGAGGACCCGCTGCTGCTGCCCACCGGACAACTCGGTCACGCTGTCGGCGGACCGGTCGGACAGGCCGACCAGTTCGAGTGCGCGCTTCACCGCCTCGTCGTCTTGCACGGTGTGTCGACTGAACGGCCGGCGCTGCGCCAGTCGTCCCGACGCCACCACCTCCCGGACGGTCGCCGGCACGCCGCTCGACGCTGTCGTCCGCTGCGGGACGTAGCCCACGCGGTGCCAGTCGCGGAAACCGGCGATCGGAGTGTCGAAGAGCCGGACGCTGCCGGTTTGGAACGGCACCAGGCCGATGGCCGCGCGCACCAAGGTGGACTTGCCCGAGCCGTTCGGCCCGAGCAGCGTCACCACCTCGCCGGCCTGGACGACGAGGTCGACACCATGCAGGACCGGTCGCTCGCCCAATGCGACCGTCACGTCGTTCACGTCGACGACGGCAGTGGTCACGTGCAACCGTTCGCCTTTCTCAGCGCCTCGAGGTTGGCCCGCATGAGGGTCAGGTAGTCCTCATCCGCAGTGTCCTCGGTCAGCCCTTCGATCGGATCGAGTATCGCGGTGGACACCCCGAGGTCCGCAGCCAGAGTGTCGGCGACTTCCGGGCTACCCAGGGGTTCGGAGAACACGGTCGTGACGCCGGCGGTCTGGATGACCTCCTGAATCTCCCGGAGTTTGGCTGGGGACACCTCGGCCTCGCCATCGACACCAGAGATGCCGACAACGTCCAGGTCATAACGCTCGCCCAGGTATCCGAACGCCTGGTGTGTGGTCACGACGACGGTGCGCTCGCAATTCGCCAGGCCCGAATGGAACTCCTCGTCCAGAGCTGTGAGTTCGGCGACCAGCTCGTCGGCCCGACCGTGTATTTCATCGGCTTGGGCCGGAACGACGTCGCCGAGTACGTCTGCGACTGATCGAGTGATCGCCGCGAACCGGGTCGGGTCGAGCCAGCTGTGCTGATCGCCCTTCCGGTTGTCGTCCAGCGGGACGACTTCGGCGATATCGAGCGTCGGGCCCGAGGCGTTCTGCTCGACGGCTTCGTCGAGTGCTGGCTGGAACCCCGTTTGGTAGACGACGAGATCCGCGGTGGCGATCTCACCGACCTGCCGCGGCGTGAGTTCGAGATCATGCGACTCGACGTCAGCCGGCGTCAGATCCACCACTCGAACCTCCGAGCCGCCGACCCGCTCGGCGACGAAGGCGAGCGGGTAAAACGACGCCACAACCGTAGGGCCGTCTTCGGCGGAAGACGCACCGGCGTCGCAGCCGGAGATCATCACACCAGCGACAGTTGCGACTGCCACCACGCCCGGACGCCTAACTATCATGAGATCCATTCTCAACAACGTGTGAGACGACGTCAACCGAGCCTGGCGGCGGTCGGGCCGGTGTGCGCCGTTACGCGAGACCGGCGGCCCGAGCGAACGTGACCGAGACCAGTAGTACAACCGCTGCCAGTCGGCTAACCCTGCCGCGGCCGTCGAGCGCCGGCCAGGCCAGGACGAGCAGCCAGACCAGGAAAAGGGCAACCAGGCCCAGCAGCAGGGGTCCCCATGGCAGCGGCGCCAACAAGCCGCCGAGCAAAGCGGCCGCGGCTGCCATCCCGAGAACCAAGCGGGGGAGCCGGGTCAATGTGGCCAAGATGGGTTGGCTGGTCCGCTCCACCGCGCCGCGGATTCCACCGTCGTGCGGAGCGGGAGCGGGCTCTCGCCGTCGACCCACCGTCGGCCGGGGCGTCAGCGATCTGGCCGTCGGCGTGGTGGGCCGTCGGTTTGCCGTCCGACGCTGACGGGGACGGTTGGTGGACACGGCGCTCCTCGCGCGATCGAAGGTCGTACGGTGAGACGCCACCATGGTCTCGCACCGCGAGGAGCGCAATGCTGGTCGTCACCCGTCACCGAGTCGATCCGAGTGAGGCGACGTCGTTCTTGTCCCAGGCACAGTCGGTGCTGGCGGTCTTTTTGACGTGTACGGGGTGGCGCTCCGGTCATGTCGGGCGAGCCGTCGACGACCCGACCTTGTGGGTCCTGACCGGCGAGTGGGACGACGTCGGGTCATACCGGCGTGCGCTCTCGGCGCCCGACGTCAAGATGGCTGTGGGGCCGCTGCTCGCTACGGCGCTGGACGAGCCGACGGCTTTTGAACTACTGACCGACGGCGACGGGTCCGCACTGGCGGCTGACGCGAGCGTGGTGGGCGTCGGCGAGGCCGCGGCTCCGGCTGTCGCAACGGACTTCGACCTGCGATGACACATGGCCAGCACGCGGGCGAGGCCGGCCTGCCCTCCGCCCCGACGGTGCGGCGCACCGTCGTCGTGATCCTGTTGCCACTGATACTCGCCACGGTCGTCGGGATGGTGCTGCTGTGGCCCGACGGAGATCGGCCACAGATCGAAGGGGCTCAGCGGGCCGACGCGACCATCCTCGACATCCAGGAGTGCGAAGGCACAGAGTCCGGTGAGGCGTGCCTGGATGCGACGGTGCGGATCGATTCTGGCCCGGACCAGGGTGTCGACGTCGTGATGCCAGTGCCCTTTGGCGAAGGAGCGCCCGTGTTCGAGCCGGGCGATGCTGTGGTGATAGCGGCGGCGGATGACCAACCGATCGAAAGCCGCTATTCGCTCATCGACCGGCAGCGGGCATGGCCGCTGTTTGCGCTCGCTGCCACGTTCGCTCTCGCTGTCATCGCGCTGTCCCGGTGGCGTGGGGTTGCGGCACTGGCCAGCTTGGCGCTGTCTGTCGTGATCTTGATCGTGTTCGTGCTGCCGGCGCTGCTCGACGGCCAGCCGCCGCTGGCCGTGGCCGTGGTCGGTGGGTCGGCCATCATGATCGTCACCCTCTACCTCTCGCACGGAATCTCGCTGCGTACCTCCGTCTCGCTGCTGGGAACTCTGATCAGTCTCAGTCTGACCGGCCTGCTGGGATTGCTGTTCACCTCGGCCGGCCGGTTCACCGGCCTGGCCGACGACTCGGCACCGTACCTGGCAGCGCTCGGGGAGAGCATCGACCTGCGCGGTCTGCTGCTCGCCGGTCTGGTGATCGGAGCTCTGGGTGTGCTCGACGACGTCACGGTGACCCAGACAGCGGCCGTGTGGGAGCTTGCCGACGCCGACCCGGCGGCCTCGCGGCGCACGCTGTTCTCCGCCGGGCTGCGAATCGGGCGCGAGCACGTATCGGCGGCTGTCAACACCCTGGTGCTTGCCTACGCCGGCGCCTCGTTGACGCTCTTGCTGCTTTTTGCCGGGTCCGGACAGGGCCCGCTGGATACGGTGACGACGGAGCTGGTGGCCCAGGAGGTCGTTCGCGCTCTGGTCGGCGGGCTGGGGATCGTCGCGGCCGTCCCGGTGACGACGCTGATCGCAGCGCTCGTCGTTCGTGAGCGTCCGCGGGTCGCGCGGGTCCGGCGTGCCCATGCTGGCGCCAGCGTCCCCATCGCATGATCATGCCGACTATTGCGACCGTCGGACCACCGGCATGATCACCAGGCGGATCGGGGACGGCGGTCATTCGCCGATCTGACCGGTGGGAACGGGCTCGACCGGCACCTGTTCGTCCTGGCCGTCGGAATAGGACTGCACGAAGACGAGGGCACCTCCGACGATCAGCACGCCCCAAAGGACGAAGCCGATTGCGCCGAGGGTCAGCCCAGCCGTCGCGAGTCCGCCCTGACGGGCTCCCTCACGGGCGCGCCGGCGGCCGGCAATGCCGAAGATGATCGCGAACGGAGCAGCGAGGAACCCGAGGAACGGCACCACCACGCTGGTGATGCCGAGGATCAATGAGGCGATGGCCGAGCCGTTCTCGTGCCCGGCGGCGGCGTAGGTCCGGAGTACGTCATCCCAGTGGGTGTCGTACTCGGTGCGGGCTGTCGTCGCGTGGTCGCCGAGCCGGTCCCATCCGCGGTGCTCGAGCTCGACCCGGGTGCCGTCGTCCGCCGGTGTGAACAGGACTTCGACCTCGGTCGGGGCGGACATTCCACCGGCGGGCTGCCACACCAGAACCAGCCGATGGGGCGGTTCCCAAACCTGCACGTCGCCCCAGAACTCGATCGAGCCGTCGTCGTGGCGCCGATAGATCTTGCCGTGCGGCCGCGGCTCGAGCACCACAGTCCCCGGCCGCGCGACGGGATCACCGCCGGTGACGCCTGCGCTGGGCCACCAGTCGGCGATCCGGCCGGTGAACAGGGCAAAGGCCCGGTCCAGCGGCTGCTTGACGGTCACCGTCTTGCGCACGGGCGGCATCGTCGTCTGAGTATTCATTTCCGTTCTCCTTGAGAGTCGTGGTCGGCCGAGTCCTTGAAGTCGGCCATGGCGCGTTGCCAGAAGCCGTCGAAGTACGTGCGAAGCTGGGACAGACCTCGGGGGTCGAGGCGGTAGACCCGCTTGGTGCCCTCACGCTGTTCGTTGACCAATCGGGCTTCTCTCAGCACGCGGAGGTGCTGGGACACGGCCGGCCGGCTCATCGGTAGCCCCTCGGCCAGCTCACCTGCCGATCGAGGGCCAGCCGTCAGCCGCTCCAGCAGCAGCCGGCGGGTCGGATCGTCGATGGCGCTGAGAGCTTCCTCGTAAGTCATGGCTTACGTAAGCTATCGCTTACATAATACGGCGTCAAGCCTCGATCCGGACACCCGATACCCTGTTCGCCTGCTCAGCCTCGCCGACCGCCAGCCGGATGGAGTGACCACCTCGTGGCCGCCAACCACAGCATCGATTCCATCGTCTCCCTCGCCAAGCGCCGTGGGTTCGTCTACCCGACCGGCGAGATCTACGGCGGCACCAGGTCAGCCTGGGACTACGGGCCGCTGGGCGTCGAGCTCAAGGAGAACATCCGCCGCGAGTGGTGGCGCTCGACGGTGCAGACACGCGAGGACGTCGTCGGCATCGACTCAGCGGTCATCCTGCCGCGGGAGGTGT
This sequence comes from uncultured Actinomycetota bacterium, assembly GCA_963831385.1. Taxonomy (GTDB): domain Bacteria; phylum Actinomycetota; class Actinomycetes; order Jiangellales; family Jiangellaceae; genus JACVRX01. The sequence continues at coordinate 22,844 of CAWHPW010000022.1, read as the reverse complement.
GGGTCGCCTCTGGGCACGTCGACGCCTTCGTCGACCCGCTGACCGAATGCCACAACTGCCATCACCGGTTTCGGGCCGACCAGCTCGAGGAGGCGTACGAAGCCAAGCACGGGCAGCTGCCGAAGAACGGTCTCGCCGACATCAACTGCCCGGACTGCGGCGTCAAGGGCAAGTTCACCGAACCCAGGATGTTCAACGGCCTGCTCAAGACCTACCTCGGCCCGGTCGAGTCAGACGAGGGGCTGCACTATCTCCGCCCGGAGACAGCCCAGGGGATCTTCACGAACTTCCTGTCGGTCATGAACTCGTCTCGGCGCAAGCCGCCGTTCGGCATTGCCCAGGTGGGCAAGGGTTTCCGCAACGAGATCACGCCCGGCAACTTCATCTTCCGCACCCGTGAGTTCGAGATGATGGAAATGGAGTACTTCGTCGAGCCCGGCACCGACGAGGAGTGGCACGAGTACTGGCTGAACGAACGCTTCAACTGGTACGTCGGTCTGGGCATCAAGCCCGAGAACCTACGGCAGTACGAGCACCCCAAAGAGAAGCTCTCGCACTACTCCAAGCGCACGGTCGACCTCGAGTACCGATTCCGGTTCGGCGGCACCGAGTTCGCCGAGCTCGAAGGCATCGCCAACCGCACCGACTTCGACCTGACGACACACAGCAAGCACACCGGTGTCGACCTGTCGTACTTCGACCAGGAGAAAGGCGAGCGCTGGACGCCGTACGTCATCGAGCCGGCGGCCGGCCTCACCCGGTCGGTATTGGCATTCCTCCTCGACGCCTACGACATGGACGAGGCGCCGAACACCAAGGGCGGGGTGGACAAACGGACCGTGCTCCGGTTCGACGCCCGGCTTGCGCCGGTGAAGGTCGCGGTGCTGCCGCTCTCGCGCCACGCCGACCTCTCGCCGAAGGCGCGTGACCTGTCAGCGACGTTGCGCTCCCGGTGGAACGTCGAGTTCGACGACGCCGGCGCGATCGGCCGTCGGTATCGGCGCCAGGACGAAGTCGGAACACCGTTCTGCATCACCGTCGACTTCGACACGTTGACCGACGATGCCGTGACGGTCCGCGAGCGCGACTCGATGCGCCAGGACCGGGTCGGTCTCGACGGGGTCGTGACCTATCTCAGCGAGCGTCTGCCTGGCTGCTGACCAGATTCTGCGTTTCGCCGATGCGCTGCGATGGGCAAGAGGTGGTCACAGTCACGGCTGGAGCGCCGTGACCTCCCCTGAGAGGACGACGGACCATGGTCCGCACAGCGACCCGCTATTCCGCCGCGACGGTCGTGCTCGTGATCACCGGTGTCATCGCCGCCTTCATCGCGCTGGCGATGGTGCTCGTGTTGACCGGCGCCAACCAGGACAACATGATCGTCGGCGCCATCGTCACGGTCGGCGACTTCCTCACGACACCGTTCCAGGGCATGTTCCCGCAGGACACCGCTGAGCGTGAGGTCGTGGTCAATTGGGGGATCGGCCTCCTGGTGTATCTCGCGATCGGAGGACTGATCGCGCGCATCGTCCGCTGAGATCGTTTCGGGTCGACTCAGGCCGACGCAGTCAGCATCGAACTCGACGGAACAGCGATCAAGGGTCCGGCACGTCGGGCTGGGCGCCGCGGAACGCGACAATGGCTGGATGTCCGTGCCGACGACGTTGACCCGACCGCTACGGCTCGGCCCTATCGACGTGTCCCCGCCTGTGGTGCTGGCACCAATGGCCGGAATCACCAACGCGGCATTCCGCCGGCTGTGCGCCGAGCAGGGTGCCGGGCTGTACGTCAGCGAAATGATCACTTCACGCGGCGTGGTCGAGCGCGACGAGAAGACCTTGGCCATGCTCGTATTCGACTCGACCGAGCGAGTTCGGTCGGTTCAGCTGTACGGCGTCGATCCGCACTTTGTGGGTGAGGCGGTGCGGATTCTCGTCGCCGAACACGGCGTCGCGCATGTCGACCTGAACTTCGGCTGCCCGGTGCCGAAGGTGACCCGTCGCGGCGGTGGCGCGGCGTTGCCGTACAAGCGCGGGCTCCTGGATCGCATCCTGCGAGCAGCAGTGGCCGCAGCTACCCCATCCGGCATCCCCGTCACGATGAAGACCCGCAAGGGAATCGACGAGCAGAACCTGACCTACCTCGACGCCGGCCGGATCGCCCAGGACGCCGGCTGCGCGGCGATCGCCCTGCACGGAAGGACAGCGGCGCAGCACTACTCAGGCGCCGCGGACTGGGGATCGATCGCCCGGCTTCGGCAGCACGTCGACATTCCCGTCCTCGGCAACGGCGACATCTGGGAGGCCACCGATGCCCTGCACTTGATGGAGCGCACCGGAGCGGACGGTGTCGTCGTCGGCCGAGGCTGCCTCGGCCGGCCGTGGCTGTTCCGCGATCTTGCGGCTGCGTTTGCGGGCCTTCCTGCGCCGCCGCTGCCTGCGCTGGGCGAGGTCGCCGCCATGATCCGCCGGCATGCGGAACTGCTCGCTGACTTGCTGGGCGAGGACCGCGGGCTGCGTGACATGCGCAAGCACATGGCGTGGTACCTCAAGGGCTTCGCGGTCGGATCGGAGGTCCGGGCGCCGCTCGGCATGGTCTCGACATTGGCCGAGCTTGACACCCTGCTCGGGCGTCTCGACCCGGGACAGCCGTTTCCGGTCACGGAGATCGGTGTCCCGCGCGGACGGCAAGGGAGCCCGCGAACCGTGTCACTTCCGCAGGGGTGGCTCGACGACCCGATCGGTGCCACCAGTGATCTGGCCGACGCCGAGCTTGGCATCTCCGGCGGCTGACGGTCACGGCTGGCAGCCGAGGAACTTACGGGCTCGGGTGAGCGGCAGGCTAGGCTCCGGCCAGATCACAATTCGGAGGGCCGACCGGTGCCGCAGTACGTCTTCAACTTCTCGCAGGGCAGCAAAGACCAGAAGGACCTGCTGGGTGGCAAGGGAGCAAACCTCGCCGAGATGACGAACCTAGGGCTGCCGGTCCCACCCGGGTTCACGATCACCACCGAGGCGTGCCGGCACTACCTGGCGACGGGAAGCGAGCCCGAAAGCCTCGCCGGCGAGGTCGACAGTCATCTAACGGCTCTGCAAGAAAGCATGGGAAAGCAACTGGGAGATCCCCAGGACCCGTTGCTGGTCTCGGTTCGAAGCGGTGCGAAGTTCTCCATGCCGGGAATGATGGACACGGTCCTCAACGTCGGGCTCACCGACGAGTCGGTCGACGGGCTTGCCGCCAATGCCGGCGATGACCGGTTCGCCTGGGACTCGTATCGACGGCTCCTGCAGATGTTCGGCAAGACCGTATTGGGCATCGACGGCGACCGGTTCGAGGAGCGACTCGACCAGGCGAAGCAGGCCAAGGGAGTGGAATCCGACGTCGATCTCGACGTCGACGACCTGCGGAAGCTCGTGGACGAGTTCAAGCATGTCGTGCGGGACGACTCCGGCCGGGACTTCCCGCAGAACCCGCGAGAGCAGCTCGACCTCGCCGTCCGAGCAGTTTTCGACTCGTGGAACACCGACCGCGCCCGCCTCTACCGTCGGCAGGAGCGCATTCCGGAGGATCTCGGCACGGCGGTCAACATCGTTGCCATGGTGTTCGGCAACCTGGGGCCCGACTCCGGCACCGGCGTCGCCTTCACCCGGGACCCGGCGACCGGGCAGCAGGGTGTGTACGGCGACTACCTGGCCAACGCCCAGGGCGAGGACGTCGTCGCGGGAATCCGGAACACGTTGTCACTCGCCGAGCTCGAGCAGTTGGACAAGGCGTCCTACGACCAGCTCCTGGAGATCATGTCGACGCTGGAGCGGCACTACCAGGACTTGTGCGACATCGAGTTCACGATCGAGCGCGGCAAGCTGTGGATGCTGCAGACCCGGGTGGGGAAGCGCACCGCGGCAGCAGCGTTCCGCATTGCCGGCCAACTCGTCGACGAGGGGCTCATCGACGAGGACGAAGCACTGTCGCGCGTGACGGGCGACCAGCTCGCCATGTTGCTGTTCCCGCAGTTCGACCCGCAGGCTCCGCGCGAGCGGATCGGCAAGGGCATGGCCGCGAGCCCCGGCGCCGCCGTCGGCAAGGCCATCTTCGACTCACAGCGGGCGGCCGATTGGGCCGACCGAGGCGAGACCGTCATCCTGGTACGCCGGGAGACCAATCCCGATGACCTGCGCGGAATGGTCGCTGCCAAGGGCATCTTGACCTCGCGCGGTGGCAAGACCAGTCATGCTGCCGTGGTGGCCCGCGGCATGGGCCGCACCTGCGTCGTGGGCGCAGAGGCGCTGCGAGTCGACCACGCCGCGCGTGAGTTCACGACCGACGACGGCGTGCGGGTCAGCGAGGGCGACGTCATCTCCATCGACGGCGGGACCGGCGAGGTCTTTCTCGGCGAGGTGCCGGTCGTACCGAGCGCAGTCGTCGGGGCTTTGCAAGGCGACGAACCAGAAGGCCTTTCCACAGTCGACGGCGAGGTTGTCGGTGCCGTCCAACGGCTGATGACCCACGCCGACGAGCGACGACGGCTGGGCGTCCGGGCCAACGCGGACACTCCCGAGGACGCCAAGCGAGCCCGCATCCTCGGCGCGGCGGGAATTGGCCTGTGCCGCACCGAGCACATGTTCCTGGGGGACCGGAGGAAGATCGTCGAGCGGGTCATCTTGGCGCAGACCGACGATGAGCGATCCGCCGCCCTCGATGAGCTGCTGCCTCCGCAACGACAGGACTTCACCGAGATCCTCGAGGCGATGGACGGCTACCCGGTCACCATTCGGCTGCTGGACCCGCCGTTACACGAGTTCCTGCCGGACTACACCGAACTCTCGGTACAGGTCGCGGTGGCCGAGGCCGCGGGCGAGGCGGACAAGGAGGCTGCGGCACTGTTGGCTGAGGTGCAGCGGCTACACGAGCAGAACCCGATGCTCGGCATGCGCGGAGTGCGGCTCGGACTGGTGGTGCCGGGCTTGTTCTCGCTGCAGGTCAGGGCCATCGCCGAGGCGGCGGCGACGCTGCTGAAGCGCGGGCTGGATCCGCAGCCGGAAATCATGGTGCCGCTGGTGGCGGCCGTCCAGGAGCTGGAATCCATCCGGGAGATGGCCGCGGCGACCGTCGCGGAGGTCGGAGCCGACGTAGGGGTCGATCTGTCGTTCCTGATCGGCACCATGATCGAGCTGCCGCGGGCGTGCATCACCGCGGGCCAAATCGCGGAGGCAGCCGACTTCTTCTCTTTCGGAACCAACGACCTGACTCAGACGACCTGGGGCTTCTCCCGAGACGACGTCGAGGCGTCGTTCTTCACCGAGTACCTGGAGCACGGCATTTTCGGGGTCAGCCCGTTCGAGTCGCTCGACATCGACGGTGTCGGTGGCCTGGTCTCGATGGCGGTCGAGCAGGGTCGCAAGGCACGACCAGACCTCAAGCTGGGAATCTGCGGCGAGCATGGGGGCGACCCCGACTCGATCCACTTCTTCGAGGCGGTCGGGCTGGACTACGTGTCGTGCTCTCCGTTCCGGGTGCCGATCGCGCGCCTGGAGGCAGGGCGTGCCTCTGTCCACGCGGGCCGGGCCGGGGGCAGCGACAGCCGCTGACTGCGGCCGACTTGAGCGATTACCAGGACAGCGACCGCGACCGGTGGGCCCCGGAGCCGCCGAAGCGGTCGGACCGGACGGCCTTCGAACGTGACCGCGCCCGAGTAGTCCACTCCGCATCGTTGCGTCGACTCGCTGCCAAGACGCAGGTCGTCGCGCCGAGCACGGACGACTTCGTCCGAAACCGGCTGACCCATTCCCTCGAGGTCGCGCAGGTCGGCCGCGAGCTGGGCAAGGCTCTCGGCTGTGACCCCGACGTCGTCGACACCGCCTGCCTCGCACATGACCTCGGGCATCCGCCGTTCGGCCACAACGGTGAGACAGCGCTGAACGAGGTCGCAGCTGACATCGGCGGGTTCGAGGGCAATGCGCAGACGCTGCGGGTGCTGACTCGACTCGAGGCGAAGGCGGCCCATCCCGACGGCCGACCCGCCGGTCTCAACCTCACCCGCGCAAGCTTGGACGCGGCGACGAAGTACCCGTGGCTGCGGGCCGCGGGAGTGGCGAAGTTCGGGGTCTACCTCGACGACGCTGCGGTGTTCTCGTGGATGCGCGACGGAGCACCGGGGGAGCGGCGGTGCTTGGAAGCCCAGGTGATGGACTTCGCCGACGACGTCGCCTACAGCGTCCACGACGTCGAGGACGCCATCGTTGCCGAGCGCCTGGGGCCCGACACGGTTGTGGCTGACACAACCGAGCGGGAGCGGGTCGCGGAGCTGACGTGTGACTGGTATCTCGACGACAACACATCGTCGGAAGAGGTGCTCGACGCCCTCGACCGGCTGCGAGCGCTGCCGTTCTGGGTCGGCGGGTTCGACGGTGGCCGGCGTACCCTCGCCGCGCTGAAGGACATGACCAGCCAGCTGATCGGCCGGTTTGCCGCCGCCGCCCAAGCGGCGACGCACGCGGCCTACGGCGGTGGCCAGTTGACCCGCTACGCCGCCGACCTCGTCGTTCCGCGGGCGACGCAGGTCGAGGTGGCCGTGCTGAAGGGGCTGGCCGCTGTCTATGTGATGACGGCGTCGGACCGGGCTCCGCTCTATGCCCGGCAGCGGGACATGCTGCACGAGCTGGTCGACGCTCTGTCCGCTGACGCCCCGGATAGCCTCGACGCCTCCTTCCGAGCCGACTGGTCGACGGCCGGAGATGATGGCGCACGGCTACGGGTGGTCGTGGACCAAGTGGCCTCGCTGACCGACGCCTCTGCCTATCTCTGGCACAGTCGGCTGGTTGCTGGCTGAGCCGGACGCGGTTTGCAGCCGTTGACACTGATGTACCGAACAGATGAGGTGACCCGGTATGGCATTCGTGATCGTCGGCGGCGGCTTGGCCGGTGCCAAAGCGGCGGAGACTCTTCGAGCCGAGGGATACGACGGAGAGATCGTGCTGGTCTGTGCCGAGGCGGAGCGCCCCTACGAGCGCCCGCCGCTCTCCAAGGGCTATCTGCTCGGATCCGAGGAACGTGACTCGGCGTTCGTGCATCCGCAGGCGTGGTACGACGAGCACGACGTGGGCTTGCGCCTTTCCACGCGGGCCACAGCATTGGACCCCGCCTCGCACGAGGTGGAGCTCGGCGACGGCGAGCGGCTGCGGTACGACAAGCTGCTGCTGACGACCGGCTCCACCCCGCGTCGACTCGACGTTCCTGGCGCCGAATCCGACGGCCTCTTGTATTTGCGCGAGCTGCCGGACTCAGACCGGATCCGCGCAGCGCTGACTTCCGGTGGCCGAGTCGTCGTGGTCGGTGCTGGCTGGATCGGGTTGGAGGTGGCGGCTGCAGCGCGCCACCATGGAGCTGCCGTGACGGTCCTCGAGGTCGCCGATCTCCCGTTGCAGCGGGTGCTCGGCGACGACGTCGCGAAGGTCTTCGCCGACCTGCACCGTGAGCACGACGTCGATCTGCGCCTGGGCACGGGCGTCGAGCGGATCCGGTCTGGCGATGGCGGCCTCTCGGTGGTCGATTCGACGGGCGACGAGATCGATGCTGACGCGGTGGTCGTCGGCGTCGGCATTCGTCCGGCGCTCGAGCTGGCCGAGGCGGCCGGACTGGCAATCGAGGACGGCGTGGCGGTGGACGCGTCGCTGCAGACGTCGGCGCCGGATGTCTTCGCCGCGGGCGATGTGGCCGCTGCAGAGCACCCGATTCTCGGCACCCGGATCCGGGTCGAGCATTGGGCCAACGCATTGAACGGCGGCCCTGTCGCGGCGCGATCGATGCTCGGCCAGGACGTCGTCTACGACGAGCTGCCGTACTTCTTCACCGACCAGTACGACCTCGGCATGGAGTACATCGGACACGCCCCGCCCGGCTCGTACGACCGGGTCGTCGTGCGCGGCGACCTGGCCGGCCGGGAGTTCCAGGCCTTCTGGCTCAGTAATGGCCGCGCGCTCGCGGGCATGCACGTCAACCTCTGGGACGACGGCATCGACCCGATCAAGGCGGTCGTTGCCTCCGGCCGGTCTCTCGACCCCGATCGCCTGGCCGACCCAACGGTTCCCCTCGGCGAGGTCTGAAACTCGCGCAACTCTCTAGGCCAGTCCCGCCTGACCCGCCGTAGTCTTCTCGGCCGGCGACAGGCCTCGCTGTCAGCTCGCCCGACCCCGCGCGATCTCGCGTTCCTGACTCCGATGGCACGCTAAACGTCGCGACTGGCACGGTGGACCGCTGCTGGGCGCCCGGTTGAGCCTGGTTTGTGGAGCGCCTCAACGTGCCATTCGCGAAATTGAGTTCTCGGCCTTCGCCTGCACCGGACCCGGACGACCGCTGCCATGGTCGTGCCTGTGGATGACGAGAACGTTCACCGTTACAGGATTCGGCCAGGCTTGCATCGATCATGGACCAGTTGCCGATGGTCTTCACCGCTCGCCGAGCCGATTCAGTGCGGCAAGACCGAGCGCTTGCAGCAGTTCGTCATGCGCTCGACACAGCGTCGCCTGGTTCGAGTGCGCAGCGGCCTCTTTGCCGACGCCGAGCTCTGGCAGCAGACGTCGAACGATCGCCGCCGACTCCGGCATGTGCTCGAGGCACGAGCGGCCTGGCTCTCGCTCGGCCGTCGAGGCTGGGCCAGCCACTACACGGCAGCGGTGCTGAACGGTCTGCCGGTGCCACACGGCCAGCCTGCCCTGGTGACCATCTCGCAAGCGACGCGCGGGGAAGGGCGCCGGCTCTACCGCTCCGGGCGTCGCCTTCGCACGGCGCATCGGTCGACCCACGCGACGTCGGTGCAGAGTGGAGAATGGCGGTCCTCAGTCCAGCCCGAACGGCCTCGGATGTCGCCCGCCTGCACGGCTTCGCAGCAGGCCTTGTGCTGGCGGATGCGGCATTGGCCCGCGGCTTCGCCTACGCAGGCAGAGCTCCACGGATCGCGACCGGATGACCGGCTGGAGTGGATCCAGGGCCGTGCGCCGCTTCGTGCGACCATGCCTCACGATCTTCGCGAGTCGCCGGTCGAGTCATGTCTTTCGCGGTTTTCGTCGTACGTCACTTGCCCCTGCCGGAGTGCAATCAGTGGATCGTTGGTCACGGGACTGGTGGTGTCCGATCCGACTTCCGCTGGCAGGCCCACCGGCTTGCCGGTGAGGCGGATGGGCAGGTCAAGTACTCCGACCCGAATGGCGACCCTGAGCGGGTCCTCGTCGAGGAGAAGGCCCGGCAGCTGCGGATCGAAGAGGCTGGCTACGTCGTCGTTCGCTGGACCGGATCGGAGATTTTGCACCATCCAGACCGCGTGATCGATCGCATATTCCGTCAATCCCGAGTGGCGAGCGAGATCTACGGGGTGACGCCGCTGCTCCCTCGGACGGCCGACCGATGACACCCATGACCACGTGGCACGGCTGAACCGTCGCACGTGGCACGGTGAACCGTTGTCATGGCGCCCGTTTCACGGCTTTTGTGGGACGGCTGCTCCGTGCCACGCGTGACGGCGTGTGGACGAGAGCACCGCCGGGGATCCCTTCACGGCGGCGGCTCGTAGACTCCACGGCGTGGCTGGGCGGATCCGCGACGAGGACATCGCGACGATCCGCGAAAGGGCGAAGATCGAGGAGATCGTCGGCGAGTTCGTGGCCCTGCGCAATGCGGGTGGCGGCTCGCTGAAGGGACTGTGCCCCTTCCACGACGAGAAGACACCGTCGTTCCACGTCACTCCGGCGCGGGGAATGTATTTCTGCTTCGGGTGTAACCAGGGCGGCGACGTCATCCGGTTCGTCGAGAAGGTTGAGCAGCTGTCGTTCGCCGAGGCGATCGAGCGGCTTGCGGTCAAGGTCGGCATGCAACTGCGCTACGAGGAAAGCCGAGCCGGCACCGGACCGCAGCCACACCGGGAACAGCGGACCCGTTTGGTCGAGGCGCATCGGGACGCAGCCGCCTTTTACGCCGAGCAGCTGGCCGAGTCGGCGGAGGCGGTGCCCGGCCGCCGGTTCCTGGATGAACGGAATTTCGACCGCGATGCCGCAGTCCGTTTCGGCGTCGGTTATGCGCCTCGCACAGGCGAGGCGCTGTGGAAGCATCTGCGTCAGCGCGGATTCAGCGACGATGAGCTCGTCACCGCCGGACTGGTCGCGTCGGGCCGGTCGGCGCCGTACGACCGATTCCGCGGCCGGTTGGTGTGGCCGATCCGCGACCTGCTCGGAGATGTCGTCGGCTTCGGCGCGCGGCGGCTGTACGACGACGACAGGATCGACGCGAAGTACCTCAACACGGCCGAGACACCCATCTACAAGAAGAGCCACGTCCTCTACGGGGTCGACCTGGCGAAGAAGGAGATCGCCCGACGGTCGCAGGCGGTTGTCGTCGAGGGGTACACCGACGTCATGGCATGTCACCTGGCCGGGGTGGAAACTGCCGTGGCGACGTGCGGGACGTCTTTCGGCGAGGACCACGCCCGGATACTGCGGCGGCTGCTGCGAGACCAGGACGAGTTCCGCGGCGAGGTCGTGTTCACCTTCGACGGCGACGAGGCGGGACAGCGCGCCGCGATGCGGGCCTTCGACGGCGACCAGCGCTTTGTCGGCCAGACCTTCGTTGCCATCGAGCCCGGCGGCCTGGACCCGTGTGAGCTGAGGCAGCAGTCCGGCGACGCCGCCGTGCGCGAGCTCGTGGCCCGGCGCCAGCCGCTGTTTCACTTCGCGATCAGAACGACCCTTGCCGAGTTCGACCTGGATACCGCGGAGGGCCGGACCCGGGCGTTGGATCGCACCATCCCGCTCGTGGCCCGGATCCGCGACCACGCACTGCGCGACGAGTACGCGCGCAAGCTCGCGGGCTGGGTGGGTGCACCGGACGAGCTCGCCGTCGTGTACCGAGTACGCGCGTCGGCAGGATCTGTAGGTGGGAGATCGAGGCCGAGCAGACGCGCCGAATCGGTCGCGCCAGATCAACAAGCCTTGGGCGTTCCGGTTCATGGCGATATAGATCCCGAGACACTTGAGCTTGAGCGGGCTGTCCTGCGCGTCGCGGTCCAGCGGCCGGCGCTCGCGGGTCCGGTATTCGATGACTTGGAGCCTGAGGCCTTTCTCTCACCTGCCTACCGAGCAGTGCGCGAAACGATTCGCAAAGCTGGTGGCTGTGCGACCCAAGGCGGCGGCTCCGCGTGGGTCGACTCGCTGACAACCGCAGCCGTGGACGAAGCTAGCCGGCTGCTTGTGGTGGAACTGGCCGTCGAGCGAATCCCGGAACGGACCGAGGATGCGCTTCCCCGGTACGTCGACTCGTTGGTGCTCCGTACTGCACGAGGTGTGGGTCTCCCGCCGACTCGTGACCGTGAAGGCACGGCTTCAGCGAACCGATCCGTCGGAACAGACCGCCGCCTACAACCGGCTCTTCGCCGAGTTGATGACCTTGGAGAAGCACCGCCGGAACCTTCGCGAGCGGGGCCTGGGAAGCTCGTGATTCGGGGCAGGCCAAAGAATTCTCGGTAACAAATCCGCTCCGACGCGGCACACTGGACGGTAGTCCACTCGAGGTGGTGGCTGTGTCGGTGGTAGGACCGGTGCAGAACCTGGCCACGGCGTCGGTGATCCCGGCGCAGCGTCGGCCGAACGATGCGCCGGTCGACGACTCTCTCCGGATGACGAGCGTCGCTGACACCGTCGACGAAACGGCTGATGACGAGTCGATCGAAATCGAGACGATTGTCGCCCGGGCCACCTGGACGGGCGCCGAACGCGCGCCCGATCTGGTTCGTCAGTACCTGCGCGAGATCGGTCGAGTTCCCCTGCTCACCGCGGCCGAGGAGGTCGAGCTGGCCCGGGCCATCGAAGCGGGTCTGTTCGCGCAGGACCGCCTCGAGCGCGACGCGGATGTCGACGCCAGTCTTCGTGCCGAGCTGCGGCAGCTGGTCTGGCAGGGCCGCGAAGCCAAGCGTCGGCTCATCGAGGCGAATCTGCGCCTGGTGGTCTCGGTCGCCAAACGCTATCTCGGGCGCGGTCTGCCCCTGCTCGACCTCGTGCAGGAGGGCAACGTCGGGCTCATCCGGGCCGTCGAGAAGTTCGACTACGTCAAGGGCTACAAGTTCTCTACCTACGCGACCTGGTGGATCAGGCAGGCGATCTCACGGGCGCTGGCCGACCAGAGCAGGACGATCCGGATGCCGGTCCATGTCGTCGAGAGCATGAACAAAGTGCTGCGTGTCCAGCGTCGCCTTCTGCAGGAGCTCGGCCACGAGCCGAGCCCGCGTGAGCTGGCTGTCGAGACCGGCCTGGAGATCACTCGCGTCGTCGACCTGTTGTCCTTTGCCTACGAACCGGTCAGCCTGCACACGCCGGTCGGCGAGGCGACCGAGAACGAGCTCGGAGATCTGATCGAGGACGCCGATACGGAAACCCCAGCGGACTTCGTTGCACAGCTCATGCTCAAGGACCACCTCGACACAGTGCTCGGCTCCCTTGGTGAGCGGGAGCAGGCCGTCGTCCGGCTGCGGTACGGACTCGACGACGGTGAGGCGCGGACGCTGGAGGAGGTCGGGCGCCACTTCGGCGTCACCCGCGAGCGGGTGCGCCAGATCGAGGCCAAGACGCTCTCCAAGCTCCGCCGAGGTCGCTTCGCAGCCGCGTTGCGTGAGTACCTTCGTTGACGGCGAGTGGCCGGCCTGATGGAATCGGCGCCTTCGCGCGGCGAATACGTGGGGGTTGATATGCGGGGTCTGAGGCGGGCGGGCGCCGGGCTGGCCTTGGTTGTCGTCGTGCTGGGCGGCTGTGGGGGAGGCGACGACGACCCCGGGGTCGGTTCCGATCCCGCGGCCACGGGAGACAGTTCCGCGGTTCCCACCGCTGAACCGTCTGCGGATGCGACAGACGATTCGGGCGGAAGTGGCGGGGACTTCTGCTCGGAGATCGAGGCCGCCGGAGAGGAACTCCAAGAGATCTCAGAAGACCCGGATCTCACCGATCCCGAGACGGCCTTGGGAGCGACCGAAGAGACACTCGAGACGCTTCAGTCCATCGACCCACCGGCTGAAATCGCTGACGACTGGAGCCTGGTCGTGTCCTACATCGAGGGCGTCGCCGACGGTCTGCGAGACCTCGACGCGACCGATCCGGCAGGGATGGTCCAGCAGCTCGAGGAGCTCGGCGCCGAACTCGAACAGCAGTTTGCGGCGTTCGAGGAGGCCGGGACGCGTATCGACCAGTACCTGCGCGACGAGTGCGGAATCACCGTCGAATAGCGTCCCTGGGTGGCCATCTTCTCGCGGCGCCGGACCGCAGTCGAGGGCGTCGCGCTCGAGCCAGGCGAGCGGGTACTTGCGTCGGCCGTCAGTGACGGCGGGACCGTGGTCGCAACGAACAGACGGCTGCTGGTACCCCAGCCAGGAGGCCATCACGGCATGGGCTGGGAGACGATCGACCACGCGACGTGGGACAACGATGACGAGCTCATCACGATCACCGAGACATCGCTGCTCGGCTCGCGGCCACGCCAGTACCGACTGCGAGTCGAGAACGGCGGTCGGCTACTCGATGTGGTCCGTGAGCAGGTGACGGCCAGCGTGGTGATCAGCCGGTATGTACTGATCGAGGGACGTCACGGAGTGCGGATCACCGGCCGGCGACAACCCGGCCGGACGACGCTGAACTGGCTCGTGGCCGTGGATCACGGGCTGCCGATCGACGCCCCGGGTACACGCAACCAGATCGAAGCAGCGGTGACCGCGGTCAGGGCGGAGGTTGAGTAGCCGCCTCACGTGGCTTCGAAATCGACTGTGCGGCGCTGATATCCTCACCTGAACGGTCGGCCCCGCATGCCGACGATCCCGCGTAGCTCAATTGGCAGAGCGTCCGGCTGTTAACCGGCAGGTTGTTGGTTCGAGTCCAACCGCGGGAGCACACCGCTCATCAGTCGGGGAGCTGGCGCATCTCCACGACGCTGACCCCGAGATCGTCGAATCGCGCCAGCAACCCGCGTAGGTGCGACGCATCGCGGACCGGCCCGTACATCGCCGTTCCTCCCGCTGGCGCGGCGACGGCATCGAGCTCCGGGAACGCCGCGTTCACGACGTCGGAGATCTGCCCCGCGATCAGGAACTCGTACCGCACCGGGCCACCTCCTGACAGGTCCGTGCCGGATACTTGACGATCCCGCCGGCAGCTCGTGGATGCCTCACCCGAGTGGGGTGAGGTCGGCCGTTCGTTTCACATTCGCATCGCTGTGGTGGTGGTTGATGATCGTTGGAGATAGCGTGAATTCATGGTCACCGCCTCGGCGGAGGGGGAACAAGCCTCAGTCCTGACGCCTAAACTGCGCGTTCCGCTACTGCCCGCGAGCGCAGTTCAGCGCAGCCGATTGCTCACCACGATGGTGGCGGACGAGGCGAATGGTGTCCGCGTGACAATCGTCTCGGCTCCCGCTGGGTCGGGAAAGACGCTCCTGCTCGCGGAGCGATCTGCCGTGCTGCAGGCCGCTGGACAAGCCATTGCCTGGGTGTCTCTCGCGGAGGAGGACAACGACCCTTTCGTTCTGTGGTCGAGCATCCTGGCCGCCCTGGCGAGTGCGGTCGGTGAAGCGGATCCACCGACCGGACTCGCGCTTGGTGCGCTCAGCCCGCCGGTCCCGCGAATGGAGCCGGGCTTCCTGACGGCGTTCCTCGAGATCATGCACACCTGCCAGGTTCCCGTGTGGCTGGTGCTCGACGACGCGCACGAGCTCGTCGGTCGGGAGGCCCTGGACAGCCTCCGCACGATCGTGCGCGGCCTACCGGAAGGGCTGCGGTTGATGCTGGGGTGCCGGCACGACATCTCGCTGCCGCTGGCCCGGCTGGCGGTCGCCGGCCAGGTCCGAGACATTCGCTTCGCCGACATCGCCTTTGACCGGGCCGAGGTCGACCAGCTGCTGGTCAGCCACGACATCGACCTGCACGATGACGACATCGAGACCCTGCTTGCTCGGACCGAGGGCTGGGCCGCTGGGCTTCGGCTCGCAACATTGTCGATGATCCGCCACGACGATGCCGCCAAGTTCGTCGCAGGTTTTGCAGGCGACAGCCGTCCGGTCGCGGACTACCTCGTCTCGGAGATCCTGTCGCACCAGGCAACCGGCGTACTGGAGTTCCTGCTTGCGACCGCCGGCCCGGACCGGCTGAGCGTCGACCTGGCCCGACGGTTGTCCGGACGGGACGACGCGGGCATAGTGCTCGACCGCCTCGAGCGCGCCAATGCGTTGGTCATGCGGCTCGGCGAGGGCTCGACGTGGTATCGCTATCACGCTCTGCTTCGGTCGTATCTCCGCGCGGAGCTCGACCGTAGGGACGTGGTTGCACAACGCCGGCTGAATCTGACGGCTGCGGACTGGTTCATCGAGCACGACCTGCCGCGTTCGGCCTTGGAGCATGCGGCAGCGGCGGCGGATTGGGACCGAGTCGTGCAGATCGTCGACCGATGTGGACTCCGACTCCTGCTGTCCGGGGAATCGGGAGCTCTCGCTCGGGTACTCGCGTTGCTGCCGGCCGATGTCGCAGCTCGACCAGTCGTCGCGCTGACGGCTGCCCTCACGGCACTCGACGCAGGGGATCTGCCGACAGCGACCCGTCAGCTCGACCGGATCGGCCGGGAATCGCCTCGGCATCGCGACCCTCGACTGCAGGTGCTCCATGCAACGGCGTTGCTCTACGAGGCCCGCCTACAGGGAGATTTCGAGGCCCCCCTCGCGACGTTGATCGAGTCTGCCAGCACCCACGCCGTGCCGGACCCGGATCTGGAGTTGCTGAGCCTGGCCAATAGGGGTACCGCGCGGCTGTGGCTCGGTGAATACGCTGAGGCAGAGGCCGACCTGAGCGCTGCCTTGCGGCTCGCGCGCCGCGACTCGCGAGACTTCTTGGCCCTGGACTGCCTGTCCCATCTGTCCGCGACGGCGGCGGCGCAGAACGACTTCGTGGCAATGGCGGATCGAGCCCGGGAAGCCATCGCGTTCGCCAAGGAGCGCGGCTGGGCCTCGTCGGTCCGGATGGCCAGTGCCTACCTGGTGGCAGCCTGGGCGGCGTGGCAGATGCTCGACGGGACCGCCGCCACCCGCTACGCGACGCTGGCGGCCGCCGTTATCCAGACCGATGTCGAGCCGGAGGTCGATGCGGCGGCTCGATGCCTCGGTGCGTTCGTCGACTTCGAGAGGGGAGTCGACCGTCGCGGAGCGCTGCAACGGCTGCGCCGGGATTGGCTCCGCCTGGACGGCAAGCGGCTGACCCCCGCTCTGATCGGTTTCCTCTGTGGCACCGAGCAGCAGCTGGCCTTGACGATCGGGGAGACCGGCTGGGCCGCCGACGTGGCGGCTCGAGCTGAGCGTTATCTCGGCGACGTCGGCGACACGCGGGTCCTTCGGGCGATCATGGCCGCACACCACGGCCGGAATGCTGCAGCGCGCAAGGCGTTGGCCCCGGTTCTGACCCGGGAGAAGCCTTGCCTCGTCGTGACGTCGGAGATTGCCGCGTGGCTGATGGCGGCCCACTATGCCGACCGAGCTGGGGAGGCGAGCCGCGTGCACGATGCGTTGATCTCCGCGCTGGATCTCGCGGCCCCACGGCGGGCGATGCGCAACCTGGTACATGCTCCGATCCCGGTTCGTGACCTGTTGATTCGCAACGCCGGCAGGTTCGGTGCTCACGAAGGTTTCGTCGCCGAAGTGCTGTCTGCCGGCGCGCCAACCGGGCCGGCACCCCATTCGGCGCCCTTCGAGGCGCTGACCAGCCGCGAGCTGAGCGTCTTGCGCGACCTGCCGTCCTTACTGTCGGTGGAACAGATGGCTGATGCGCACGTCGTCAGCGCCAACACCGTCAAGACACACCTCAAGGCGATCTACCGAAAGTTGGGCGTCGGCAGCCGGCGGGAAGCCGTCGACCGGGCCCGCGAACTCGGCCTGCTGTGACGGGCAACATCACCCAGTGTGGGTGATGTTGCTGGGTCAGGCGATAAGGCATTGTCGTGCCGCGACCCGAGGTGCGGGTCGACACAATCGGGAGGGTCGATGAGTACGCCGGAAACAACCAGGGCGACCGGATGGGTCGGCTGGATCTGGTTCGCCGGGCTCCTGCTGATCATGCTCGGCGCGTTCAACATCATCCAGGGGTTCGCAGCAGTCTTCACCGATGACGTGTTCGTGCCGACCGAAGGTGGCGGTGTCATCCTCGACGTCACCGGGTGGGGCTGGACACACATCATCATCGGCCTGCTGGCGCTGCTCGCCGGGTACGGCCTGTTCTCCGGTGCCACCTGGGCCCGCATCTTCGCGGTCATCGTGGTCATGATCAACGCGGTTGCGCAGCTCGCGTCGCTGAACTTCCACCCGGTGTGGAGCGTCATCGTGATCACCCTGGACGTGCTGGTCATCTGGGCGCTGATCGTGCACGGCGGAGAACTCCGCGATACCCAGTTCTGATTGAGTAGAGGGCGTGGCGGACGACCTCGAGCTGACGACCCGACCGACGACCTCAGTCGACCTGCCTGGATCGGCTCCCGATCCGGGCATGGTCTGGGTAGGCGGCGGAACGTTCTCGATGGGGTCTGATCACCACTATCCGGAAGAAGCGCCGGCGCACCCGGTGACGGTCGATGGCTTCTGGATTGACCGTCACGCCGTGACGAACCGCGAGTTCGCTCGCTTCGTCCGCGAGACAGGACACGTCACGCTGGCCGAGCGGGCCCCTCGTGCCGAGGACTATCCGGGGGCAGACCCGGCGATGCTGGTCGCCGGGTCGAGCGTGTTCGTGTCGCCGGGCCGGCCGGTCGACCTGCGGAACGCGTACAACTGGTGGTCCTGGACTCCCGGAGCCGATTGGCGTCATCCACAGGGTGCGGGCAGCTCTATCCGCAACAGGCCCGACCACCCCGTCGTCCACGTCGCCTGGGACGACGTCGAGGCATACGCACAGTGGATCGGCAAGCAGTTACCGACCGAGGCCGAATGGGAGTTCGCCGCCCGCGGCGGCCTGGACGGTGCGGAGTACGCCTGGGGCGACGAAATGACTCCCGGTGGCCGGTGGATGGCGAACACGTGGCAGGGCGATTTTCCGAACCAAAACACCCGCGCCGACGGTTACGACGGCACCGCACCGGTGGGTCGGTACCCGCCCAACGGATACGGGCTCCTCGACATGATCGGCAACGTCTGGGAGTGGACGACCGACTGGTACGAGGCACACAGCGCGACCAGCCAGGCCTGTTGCGCGACTGACAGCCCCCGGGGTGGTGATCGAAACGCCAGCGTCGATCCGGCGGACCCGTCCGCGGTGCCGCGCCGGGTGATGAAGGGCGGCTCGCACCTGTGCGCACCCAATTACTGCCGTCGCTACCGCCCGGCCGCACGGATGGCCCAGGCTGTGGATACGAGCACGAGCCACCTCGGCTTTCGGCTCATCGTTCGCCCACTGCAGTCTCAGGCCAACGTGTCGTCCCTCTGAACCCGGCGGGTGACGCGTGCCGCTGTGCCTGTGGTCAGCGACGCGATGGCGATGCCGACCACGAGGTTGATCGCCGCAGTCGCAACCTTGGTTTCGAGGGTGACGGACGAGGCAAACGGAATCAGGGTGGCGACGACGATCAATAGACCGATGATCCAGTTGAAGTAGGCGAATGGCCGAGGTGCAGTGACTATCAGCAGGTGGATGAGGGCAGTAGCAAGCAATGCGGCGAAGGCCGCCGCGATCGCATAGTTGGCCATCTCCGAATCGGTGAAGCCGGGCGGTGCGAGAACCTCGACGTCCAGGATCCCGGTTGCGATAAGTACGCCGACGGCCGCTGTGAGTGCTGCCACGAGTGCGGTCGCCACGCCGCCAGCCCAGAGCCGACCGGCGTCAATTGTTGCGGGCGGCGGGCCGCCAGCGCGATGGGAGCTCGTCATAGGGGCACTATGCCGCAAGCCGTCGTACGCCGCGTCACCCGGTGCAGGTGAGCCTCTCGCTGGCCTCGGGCTCAAGTCGGATCGTGTTCGACCACCCATGCCTGCGCGTCGTGCAGCGCCGCCCACGTCGACTCGCCCAGCACGGGCGTCGCGCCGAACACCCGGACGGGAGAGGTCACCGTCACCCGGCCGGTCCGGGCCAGCAGCGCGGCCATGTCGGGGGCGAGTCCAGACAGGTAGAGCCGACCGCCAGCAGCCGCCAGTTGCTCGGCGTAGGCGGCGAGGATCCGAAAGAAGGTCGCGCCGAGTGAGGTGCGTCCACGCAGCCGGAGCACCACCGCTGGTGCCTCGGCGTCGGCCACCTCCGGTAGGCGTGCCTGCAGGGTGCGGGCGCCGGCGTAGAACAGGCTGCCATAGACGTCGAGCACGGTGACCTGGTGGCTGGTGAGTGTGCGTGGCGCCGGCTGCTCGCGGAATTTCTGGTCGTCGGTCGGCACCAGTTCGACGACGGTGAGGTCCATGGCCTCCTGGTTGAGCTGTAGCAGCAGTGACAGCGCGACGCCGACACCGACCGCGGCTGCCACCGGCATGAACAAGGTCGCGACGAAGGTCGTCACCAAAGCGATCTGGGACCTGCGGCCGGTGCGCCAGATCGTCGCCAACTCAGCGGGCCGAAGCGATCCGATCGCAGCAAAGATGAGTACCGCGGCCAGCGTGGGCATCGCGACCTTGCCCACCACACCGGCGAAGGCGAGGAGGATGACCACCATCCAGATCCCGGACCAGATCGCCGCCCATCTGGTCCGTGCTCCGGCGGCGACGTTGAGGGCGGTCTGTCCCACCGAACCACCGACCGGCTGACCGCGGAACAGGCCAGCGGCCAGGTTGCCCACGCCCTGGGCGAGGAAGTCCCGGTTCATGTTGGACGGTCGCCCGTCGGCGTTCGGCGCGGCTTCGCTCACCCCGGCGCCCTGCACCAGCACGATGACCGCGATGGCGAACGCGTTGAGGACCAAGTCAAACGAGATCAAGCCTAAATCGGGCAATGCGGGCAGCGGAATCTGCCGGGGGATCGCGCCCTCGTCCTCGACCCGGGCGACGCTGTTGGCACCGGCGATCACCACGGCGAGGGTCGGGACGATGAGCGCCACCAGCGCGCCCACCGTCTTCCATCGGGTTCTGGCCAGCCCGAACAGGATGGCCAGTGCCGCGAGTCCTGTCAGCAGCGACGCCAGAATGATGTTGCGCGGGTCGGTGATGACGTCGAATGACTTCGCGATGGCGTTCGCCCCCTCGGCGGCGATGCCGGTCAGGTCGCCGAGTTGGCCGCAGATGATGTTGACCGCGACCCCGGTGAGGAACCCAGTCATCACCGCGTGTGACACGAACCGGGTGTAGCGGCCCAGCCGGAGGAGACCGGCGGCGATCATGACGAGGCCAGCCAGCACCGTGAGCAGGAACAACGCTTCTGGCCGTTGATCGGCATCGAACCCAACTACCGCTGACCCTGCAGCGAGTGCCGCTGCCGTGGTCGGGGTGATCACCATCAGTTGGGTGCTCGACGTCAGCCCACCGGCGATTGGTCCCGCGAAGCTGGCGTACAGGCCGTGCACCGGGTTGACGCCGACGAGCACGGCCATTGCCATGCCGTCCGGAACGCTGCCGATAGCTCGCGGAATGCTGGCGACCAGGTCTTTCCCGAAATCCTGCCGATCAGGTTTGATCGACCGGCCATAGGACCTCAGGCCGGTGGAGAAGCGCCTGGCGCTGCGTTGCTGGCCTGGTGTCTCCGTCATCAGGACGCCCAGCTGATCGCAAACGCGGCTGCGAAACCGATCGTGGTGGTGATGCCGACGAGCCGGCCGCCGTACTCGTATGCCTCGGGCATCATCGTCGTCGAGAGCATGGCCAGGATCGCGCCGCCAGCGAACGCGAGCACGAACGCGAAGACCGACGGCGTGGCGGTTGACATGAGCTGGTAGCCCAGGGCGGCGGCCAGTCCAGACACGAGCGCGATGCCCGTCCACAGCCCGTAAACCCGGCCCCAACTCCAGCCGCTTGAGCGCAGGCCGCTGGTCGCGGCAATCGACTCCGGCAGGTTGGACAGGAACACGGCTGCGAGCACCGCCACGCCGATCGATCCGGACTCGAGCAGGGTCAGCCCGAGCACGGCCGACTCCGGTACGCCATCGAGGACGATGCCGAGCACGATGGCCAGGCCACTGGCCGTGTGGACCGCGTTCATCTTCTTCCGGTCGCGGTAGCCCATGGTGGAGATCGCCTGGTCCCCGAGCAGGAACACCGCCATCCCGACGAAGAAGCCAATCGTGGTGGCGGCAAGCCCGCTCGCTACGCTGGCTGCCTCCTCGACCAGCTCGAATGCCACGGCACTGATCAGCACGCCCGACCCGAAGCCCATGATCAACCCGAGCGTTCGTGCCGACGGCATGTTCACTGCGACGACGACGGCGCCCAGTACCAGAGAGGCCGAGCCGAGCAAGCCCCAGAAGAACGCTTCGGCCATCCAGCCCTCCGATCGGGACAGCAGGCCAACTGTGTCCGGACGATCAGATGGTGGCATCACCCCGGCCGGGTGACGGCCGAATCAGGAGTTGTCAGATCCGCTCGAGCTCGATCGGAACAGCGATGACGTCGACCATCGCGCCATTGCGCAGGACGGTCAGCGGCAGTGGTGTGCCGATCGCGTCCGCGAACAGCAGCCGCTGCAAACTCTCGGCGGCGGCGACCGGGGCTCGACCGGCCGACAGGACGAGGTCGCCGGCCTTCAGCCCGGCCCGGTCGGCCGGACCGCCCTTGACCACGTCGACGATGCGCAGGCTCTGCCGTTGCCCGATCCGATCTGCCAGGGCGGCCGGCAGCGGAGCGGGAGTGCTCACCAGACCGAGGTAGGCCCGCCGCACTCGGCCGTCGCGCATCAGACTCGCGAGAATGCGGCGGCTGGTCGAGTTGATCGGTACCGCAAGACCGAGTCCCACGCCGGCAACAGCGGTGTTGATCCCGACCACGCGGGCGCCGACATCGGCCAGCGCGCCGCCGGAGTTGCCCGGGTTGAGAGCGGCGTCGGTCTGAATGACGTCTTCGACGACCCGCGCGGCTTGGCCGCTGCGCGTTGGCAACGACCTGCCGAGACCGCTGACGACGCCGGCGGTCACGGAGCCAGCCAGGCCCAGCGGGCTGCCGACGGCGACGACCAGCTGCCCGACGCGAAGCGTTTCCGCGTCGCCGAATTGTGCTGCCGACGGTGTGGTGCCGCGAGCGCGCACGACTGCAAGGTCGGAGAGCGGGTCCGTCCCGGCGACGTCGAAGTCGACCTCGGTTCCGTCGGCGAACCCAGCCGTCCCGCGTTGCGACCGGCCGACGACGTGCGCATTCGTGACCAGGTATCCGTCATCGGTGAAGACCACAGCAGAGCCGGCGCCCTGGTACTCGTAGCCCCCGCGAGATCCGCGGATCCGGACGCTTGCCACGTGCGGCAGCAGTTCCTCCGCCACCCGAGTCACAGCGCTCGAGTAGGCGTCCAGCGGCTCGTCAGTCTCGCCGAACCCCGGCAGGGGCGCTGCCTCGTCGCTCATCGACTACCTCTGATCGTTCCGATGACACGATTACACGCGTCCAACCCCCCAGCTGTCTCGGATGTTCCCGCCCCCTGCCTTACGCCATCGGCGAAACGAGAATGACCACGTTCACCACCCCTGCCTATACATCAACAGGCCTGCAAGCCTGGTGATGTACGTACTCGCCTGGTGGTGGGCGGAGAGTACTCGGGTCTGGACTGCGACCTTGGCCCGTTTCGACGAGGCACTACGCTCGGTTTGGTCGCAGGGCCGCGACGCTCGGGGCGGTAGCTCAGCTGGTCAGAGCAGCGGACTCATAATCCGTCAGGTCGTGGGTTCGAGTCCCACCCGCCCCAC
>CAWHPW010000021.1:0-145703 GCA_963831385.1 uncultured Actinomycetota bacterium | reverse complement strand
TTGAACGGCATACGCGTTCCGGCCGCGCCGTTCATGGGAACGATCGGGCTGTCCCCAGGACACGACGCGCTGCGGCGGATCACGGCCCGCGAGCAAGCGTCGTTGGACCGTGGCGGCTTCGCCCTCCCGCCTTCCCCGGTATGTGCGGTGCCGTCGGATCCTCGGATCGCCGCGGAGGCGCTGCGCACGATCCCGCCGAGGGAGCAGGCCGGCAACGTCGACATCAAACAGCTTGGAGCCGGGACACGACTGTTCATTCCGGTGGATACACCCGGTGCCCTGTTCTCCGCAGGCGACGCCCACTTCGCCCAGGGCGACTGCGAGACGTGCGGCACAGCGATCGAGATGAACGCGACCCTGCGGGTGCGCTTCGCAGTGCACTCCGGCAAGGCTCGAGAGCAGGGCATCCGGGATCCGCGGTTCTCCCGGACCGACTATTGGGTCGCACCTGAGTACGCGGCGCCACAACATTTTTACGCCACGACGGGCATGTCGGTGAGCAGGGAAGGCGAAGTACACGCTGAGGACGCCACCCTGGCTGCACGCAACGCCCTGTTGAACATGATCGACCACCTGGGCGATCGCGGATTTGGTCGTCAGCAGGCCTACGCGATCTGCAGCGTTGCCGTCGATCTCAAAGTAAGCCAGCTAGTCGACGTACCCAGCTTCCTGGTGTCGGCGTTCCTGCCCGAAGCCATTTTCACCACTTGAGGCGCAGATGGGTTGATATGGAAAGCACACAAAGAATCACCGCGATCATGCCAAGGCTTGTTGTTCACGATGCGGCCGCGGCGATCGAGTTCTACACCCGAGCGCTCGACGCTGTCGAACAGGAGCGACATCAGACCGACGGCAAGATCGCCCATGCACTGGTCTCGATCCACGGCCAGTTGGTGGCATTGAAAGATGGCGATGACATTGATCCGTCGCCGCGATCGCTCGGCGGCAGCCCGGTGCTTCTCTCCGTCGAGACATCGGATGCCGACGCAGTTGCGGCTCGGATGGTCGAGGCAGGAGCACGCGTCATCTTCGCCGTCGACGACCACGGTTACGGCTACAAGGACGGCCGCCTCGAGGATCCCTTCGGCCACTTGTGGCTGATCTCTCAGCCGCTGTGATCCTTCGGACAGCGGCGGCTATCGAGGAGCGCTCCGCCAGGTACTGCTTCGCCAGGCGCTTCGGTGCCCGGTCGAGCCAGGCCTCGACGATCAGCTCTTCCAGGTCGGCGATGGTGATGTGGTCCAGCTGGACGAGGATCGCCGGATAGCCGTCGAAGTGCGGGGTGGTGAAGTACACGTTTGGCTGGTCAGCCAGCAGTGCCTCCTTCACGCCGACGTCGGCAACGCGGGCACCCAAGATCGGCCCGTCGGGCGCCGCGTCACCCAGGGCGTCGTAGTCGGCTCGGCGCAGCGGCCGCTCCCACACGAACCCTTTGTCCTTGACCCGCCAGCCGGCAAGTCCGTCATGCGACGGCGCTTCGGATGTCTCCGGCATGGCGAGCGCAAGCCGACGCACGTCGTCCCAACTGGCCACGTTCGGCAAGGTAACAGCGCCAGCAACCCATCTGGCCACGTGCCCAGGGACGAACTGGAAACATGAGGCCTACTTTCTCCGGCCCTGCCCGGCTCCTAGGCTGAGCTCCGTGAGGTCGCTCGCGCGTGGGTGGGGACGGGTCCTGCGGGGCTTGATTCTGTCGACCGCCTGCTTGCTGGTGCCCGCGACCGGGCACATCGTTGCCGGCGGAGGCTTCCCTGCCGCCGGACCGTTTCTCTTTGGCGCGGCCCTGCTGGCCGCGGCGTGCGTGGCCCTCGCGGACCGGCGGCTGACCGCTGGCGGGATCGCAGCATTGTTGCTAGCCGCACAGCCGGCGTTCCATGTGCTGCTCAATCTCTCCGGGCACAGCCATGGCGGGCATGCGATGGCATCAAGCCTCGGCATGGTCGCCGCTCACCTGGTTGCGGCCGGAGTACTGACGGCCTTGCTGGCCGGCGGCGAATCCGTGCTGTGGTCCATGGCGGCCCTTTCGTCGGTCGTGCTTCTGCAGCGGGTAGGGGCGCTCATGCGCCTACCTGAATCCCCCGGCCATGTTCGCCCGGCGCCGAACACGGACGAACCGATGGCCCACGCGTACGTCTTGTCGATCACGCGGACGGCTCCTCGCCGAGGGCCGCCGCTTCTCAACGGGATCTGACGCCGACATCTGTCCGGGCGACTATGCCCATGATCCTGACGGGACCAATTCATGATCTACCGTTCCCGAGCGCGTCTGCTCACCGGATTTGCTGCGCTCGTCGCCGTTCTCCTTCTCGTCGCCGCAATCCCGGCATCTGCTCACAGCACCGCGGCGATGCTGGCCGCAACCAGCGTTCCGACCGAAACTCCGTCGGTCGGGAGCACACCCGATCCGTCCACCTCGGCGGACCGGGAGGAGAAGAAGGCCCAGAAGCGAGCGGAAAGGGCGGCGAGAAACCAGGCCGAGGGTGACGGCGACAGCGACGGCAGCTCCGAGGACGCCGTCGCCCGCGGCCTCGGTGTCGCTGCGCTGGCACTGAGCGCGGTCGCCGTCGGCCTCGGGATCATCGTCTTGCGGCGGCCCGGTGGCTAGATTGCACCGCTGGGGCGCCGCACTGGCTGGTGCGGCGATGTGCGTCGCCGTCGCTGTGCCGGCCGCGGCCCATACCGAGCTCATCGGCAGCTCTCCGGCCGATGGCGCAACCTTGACGACAGCACCAGCGGAAGTACTGCTCGAGTTCTCCCAGCCGGTTCAGACCGAGTTCGGCCAGGTCGCCGTGCTCGACGACACCGGCACTCACCACGAACAGGGTGACCCGCAGATCGTGGGGGCGATAGTCACTCAGAGCCTCGACAAGCTCGTACCGGGCGCTTACCAGATCTCCTATCGCGTCGGGGCGGCCGACGGGCATCCGATTACCGGGACGCTGACGTTCACGGTGGCGAGCGCTCCGCCCAGCACGTCAAGTGCTCAGACCGCCAGCCCAGTGCCGTTGCCTGAATCAACGTCCGCAGATCCGCACGAGGACATGGATCACGCAGATCATCCTGCGGAGACGACGCCGGCCGCCGCCGAATCGGCTGCGGCCGGGGGCAGCAACGGCACGCTGCTGTTGGCGGGCGGCGGTATCGCCGTGGCCGCGGTGCTCGGCGCAGTTCTCTACGTCGCGTTGGATCGACGTCGGCCGGGTGGCTCACGGGACGCTGCGGAGGCGGAGCAGGGGCAGTAATGGCCACCGCCACGAGGGTGTCGTCTGACGGACCGTCGACTCGCCAATGGGGCTTGGCGGCGGTCACCGCGTCACTGACCGTGCTCGTCGTCGCGCTGCTGCTGGGCAGCGGCGGCTCGTCCGTGCCGGTCGAAGGGCTGCCGGATCCGGGTGCATTGACCCGGTGGGGTCTTCCGGTTGCGAAAGCCATCCTTGACGGCGCAGCCGCAGTGACCGTCGGCCTGCTCCTGCTGGCCGTGCTGCTGCCTGCGCCTCGCGGCGAACTCGGCGCTGATGCGCTCCGGGCGCTGCGGGCCGCATCCAACGCCGCGGCAGTGTGGGCTGCCGCGGCAGCGGTCGTCTACCTCCTGACTTTCTCCGACCTCGTCGGAGCTCCACTGTGGAACGCGCTCACCAGTACCGCGATCGCCAGCTACACCGCGAGCGTTCCCCAAGGCCAGGCCTATGCCGCCGTGTTCATCCTGGCCCTCGCCTTGGTCCCTGCCGCCCGACTGACGCTGGGCCGAGGGGGCTCGGTTGCGCTGCTGTGCCTGGGTATCGGCACCCTGATCCCTCCGACTCTGACCGGCCATTCCGCCACCGGCGACTACCACCACTCCGCAGTGACGTCGCTACTGGTCCATGTCGTCGCGATGACCCTGTGGGTCGGCGGGTTGGTCGCGGTCGCGTGGTATGCCTCCCGACATGGGGCATACCTCCGCCGGGTTGCCCGGTCGTACTCGACGCTTGCGTTGGGCTGCTTCGTCATGGTGGCCGCCAGCGGAGTTCTGAACACTTGGGTTCGAATCGGCTCGGTCCTTGATCTGGTGACGAGTACGTACGGCGTCCTGGTGCTGGGCAAGATCACCGCGCTGATTGCGCTGGGGTGGTTTGGGACGATGCATCGACGCCGCACGCTGCGTGAACTCGACGCCGGGAGACCGCACGCGTTCCGTCGACTCGCGGCGGGCGAGATCGTCGTCATGGCGTCTGCGCTCGCGCTTGGCGTAGCTCTGAGCCGAACAGCGCCGCCGTTACCGGACGATCTGCCGCCGGCGTCATTCGTCCGCGAGCTGTTGGGGTATCCGATCCCGCCCGAACCGTCACTGCTGCGACTGTTGACGGAGACCTACCCGGACGCGCTGTTCACCCTGGGCTGCCTCGCCGCAGTGCTGCTGTACGTGGCCGGCGTGTGGCGGCTGCGGCGCCGCGGGGACCGTTGGCCGGTTGGCCGGACCGTGGCATGGCTGCTCGGTGTGGGGTCGGTCGCCCTGGTGCAGCTCAGTGGGCTGATGACCTACGGCATGACCATGCTGTCGGTGCACATGGGCCAGCACATCACCCTGATGATGATCAGCCCGGTGCTGCTGGTGCTCGGCGGCCCGATCACGTTGGCGCTGCGGGCCACGACCCCCGCCCGCCGCGGTGAGAATGGGCCCAGGGAGTGGATTCTGGCCGCAACCCAGAGCCGCGTGGTTCGGGTGCTCACCCATCCGCTGGTTGCCTTGGCGATCTTTGTCTCTGGGCCGTTCCTGGTGTACTTCACCGGCTTGTTCGAGTACGCGATGCGCAATCACACCGCCCATCTCGTGATGAGCGTGCACTTCCTGCTCGCTGGCTACCTCTTCTACGAGGTGTTGATCGGCATCGACCCGCTACCCAAGCGCCCGCCCTACGTCGCCCGGCTGGGCATGCAGCTGCTGGCCGTCGCGATCCATGCGTTCTTCGGGCTCGCGCTGATGGAGTCGGCTCGGCTGATCGCGGCTGAGTACTACCGCCAGCTCGGCACCGAAATCAGCTGGCTGCCTGACCCACTGCCCGATCAGATTCTTGCGGGCCAACTGACCTGGGGATTCGCCGAACTGCCAGGTCTGCTCGTGCTCGGCGTGTTGTTCGTGCAGTGGTACCGATCCGACGAACGAGAGGCGCGACGGTTCGACCGGCGCGAAGGCGATGTCGAGTCCGAACGCGTTGCGTACAACGCCTACCTGGCCCAGCTGGACGCCCGAGCCCGCCGAGCCGAGGCCGGCGAAGCGTCACCGCCGGTCGGATACACTCGTCGCGCTCCCCCGGACAGGTAGCTCAGTCGGAAGAGCGTCCGCCTGAAAAGCGGAAGGTCGGCGGATCGATCCCGCCCCTGTCCACCACCTGCGGAAACACGGTCACGGCGTTGACGATAACGCAAGCGCACCGCATAATCAACGCTCGTGAGCGGAACCGTTCGGCGGCCTGCTGGCGAGCTTCCAGCTGGCGCTCGAGGCCGAGGGCAAATCCCCGAAGACGCTGGACAACTACTCCCGCGCCGTCGTCCAGTTCGCTGACTGGCTGGCCGCTGACGGCCGGGCCGATGACGTGGCGGCCGTGACCGCCGGCGACGTACGGGCCTGGCTGGTGAGTCTCCATGGCAAGGTCGCGCCGTCCACCGAGTACCGCAACTACTCCGGGCTGCGGCAGTTCTTCGCCTGGTGCGTGCGCGAGGACGAGCTCGACGCTTCGCCAATGGTGAACATCAAGCCGCCGAAGGTGCCCGAGCCGCGCACCGAGATGCTCACCAAGGACCAGACCAAGGCGCTGCTCGCCGAGTGCGCTGGCAAGGACTTCACCTCCCGCCGCGATACCGCGATCGTGCTACTGCTGGCCGATACCGGGATGCGCCGGATGGAGCTGGCGAACCTCACCACGGAGGATCTCGATCTTCGGGCCCGGCTGGTCACCGTCGAGGGCAAGGGCGACGCGGCTCACCGGAAGCGATATCGGCTGGTGCCGTTTGGCGCTCGAGCCGCTCAGGCACTCGACCGCTACCTGCGGTCCCGTCGTCAGCATTCGCGCGCCGATCAGCCGTGGCTGTGGCTGTCGCAACAGGGCCGGCTCACCTCCGACGGCATCCGCCAGATGCTCGAGCGCCGCGGGCAGGCGATCGGGGTCAGACTGCACGCGCACATGTTCCGGCACGGGTTCGCCGACGCCTGGCTGAAGGCCGGCGGCGCGGAGGGCGATCTGCAGGAGCTGGCCGGTTGGCGGTCCCGAGCGATGCTGCGCCGTTACGCGGCGGCGAACCGGGCCGAGCGGGCCCGTGAGGCGCACCGGCGATTGTCCCCGATGGACGCGCTGTGAAGGGCAAGGATTGGGTTACATGCCCGAAGTTGATCGGGAAAGACAAGAGGCGCTGTAGCCGCAAGATCTTCCGGTGGACGCCAACCGGGATCGAGATCGCGCCGGGGGCGAGGATCATGCAGCCGACGGACCGGGGTGCGGACAACTGGGTGACCCGCGTTGACGAGGTGGCGATCGCCCAGTGCCCTCGCGGACACATGGTGAGTCCACCGCAGGAGCCACCTTTTTCTTGATACGCTGTCGTTAACTTTCATATCGGCATTGCCACGGCCAGTCTTGGGCCGGAAACGATCCACCGCTGATGGCGAGCGGCGGGATCGAAGGCATGCCATGGCCAGGCCTAAGGGCCACCCGGATAGTTCGCTTATCTCGACGTACGGCAATCACCTCCGCTGGGCCGCTGTCGATGATCGCTCCGCCGCCACCGCTCCCGCTCGCGCTGCGTTCGCTGGCCGGTTCATCCGCGATGCCCGCGAACGATTCGGCGACCTGCCGCCCGATGAGCTGGCATACCGCGCGGAACATCTCCGGAAGGCGTATTACGCCCGCCTCGCGTTGAGGTCTGCGCAAGCTCGACGCAAGCGCGCTGACGCTGCCGACGACAGGGAAGTGACCTAACCCCGCCCATAAGAGGCGCGGCCGGGGACACATCCCGCTTAGGAAAGCCCCGGACCGCGTCACCCTCCGAACCAGGAAGGTGGCAGCCAGTCTTGACACGCTTTGACGACAACGCAACTCGATCGAGAAAACCGCCTGACAGGCGTAGGGGCCCGGCACCTACTCCGAGCCCCAGCAGAGTCTCGGTCGCCACCAACGACACCGCCGCTGCCATTGACCGCCCGAGACCGACCGGACCGGCGGTGCGCGATGACCGGCCGGGTTCACCCGCACGAGGCCGCCAGGCTCATCCTGAGCCGGCTACAGGCCCACGGCCGCAAGGTCGAGCAGGACTCCATGGGCGGACCAGTCTGGGTCGCTGACGGCTGCCCAGCGCACACCGGCCGGAGCGGGATGGTCCGCATCGACCAGAACGTCGACGGCACGGTCGAGGTGCACCCGCACCGGGCGAACGGCACGGTCGTGCACACCGGGACGGAGATCATCGCAGCTTGCGAGCTCGCGGAGATCCTGGAACCGCTGGGGATGACGCTGGCCGACATCTGCGCCGGAGACGACGTAGACGATCTTGCTAATACAGATATCGGTAATGAGGCTCCGGCTCCGGAGCCGATTCCAGAGCCGGAGGACACCGAAGCCGCGAAAGCTTCGACGAAGTGGTACCACGACGGCCAGGCCGACCTCGCCAACGCTCGCCACCTGGTGACCCTGTTCGGAGACCGGCTCCGCTACGTGGTGCCCTGGAAGAAGTGGTTGTGCTGGGACGGCACCCGGTGGGCACCCGACGACACCGGGCAGGCCTGGCGGTACGCCAAGCGGGTGGCCGACACCCTGCCCAAGCAGGGCGCGAAGGGTGGCCCTGGACGAGCCCAGACCGCGCCGGGGCTCAGTGCCATGCTCCAGCTCGCCGGCACCGAGCCGGGGATCGCCGTTGCTCCCGGCGCGCTCGACGCCGACCCACACCTGCTCAACGTCCAGAACGGAACTCTGGACCTGCGGACCGGGTATCTACGGCAGCACGACCGCGCCGACCTACTCACCAAGATGGCCGGAGCTGCCTACCAGCCGAACGCAGCGGCTCCGGAGTTCGCCACGTTCCTGGAGCGGGTGCAACCAGACCCGGCCATGCGGGACTTCCTGGCTCGGCTGTTCGGTCACGCCGTGCTCGGCGAAGTGGTCGAGCACGTGCTGGCGATCTTCTACGGGGTCGGGGCCAACGGAAAGACCACGCTGGTCGAGGCCGTCTGCCAAGCGTTCGGTGACTACGCCCGACCTGTCGATCCCGGCCTGCTCATCGACCGCGGCGACGTGCACCCGACCGGCACGGCTGCCCTGTTCGGGCTCCGTCTCGCCGTCACCCACGAAATCGACGCCGGCCGCCGGCTGGCCGAGGCCACCGTGAAGCCGCTCACCGGAGGCGACAGGATCACCGCACGGCGGATGCGCGAGGACTTCTGGGACTTCGACCCGTCGCACTCGCTGGTCATGCACACCAACCACAAGCCGATCGTGCGCGGCACCGACGAGGGAATCTGGCGACGGTTGCGGTTCGTCCCGTTCGACGTCGTCATCCCCGAGCACGAGCGGGACGGCAAGCTCCCGGAACGGCTGGCCCTGGAGGCGGACGGCATCCTCCGGTGGATCATCGCGGGGTACTGGCAATGGCGCAGCCGGGGTCTGGCCGCCCCCGACCAGGTGACCACAGCCACCCAAGGTGTCCGGGGCGAGTCGGACATGCTGGGGCTGTTCCTCACCGAGCGGTGCCGACTTGACGCCGGTCCGCATGCGGCCGTCCAGTCCGCCCACCTGTTTGGTGCCTGGGTCGCCTGGTGTAAGCGCGAGAACGTCGAGGCCGGGACCCAGACCGCATTCAGCCGCGACCTGGGTGATCGAGGCCTCGATAAGCGGAAGGACGGCCTTGGTCGCATGGTCTGGGCCGGAATCGACCTATACGCGGATGAAGACGACAGATGAGACAGGTTACGGAGGGTTACGGAGGGTTGACTGTTTATCGCCACGCGCGCGCGCGCGCGCGTATGGAAGGAACCTGCAGACCCTCCGTAACCCTCCGTACCGCTGGCCTTCTCGGCGCGGAGCAGGGGGCGCGGCCATGACCCCGAGACCCTGACTTGGCGGTTGCGGCCGGCTAATCCCCTTCGGCGGCCGCTGCCCACGCTGCGCAGCGAAGGTGGCACAGGCCAAGCGGGCACGGCGCCCCCTCTCCGCCAGCGCCGTCGAGATACGACGCCGCGCCGAAGCCGTCAACGAATGGGTATCGACCTACGGTCTGTGGTGCCAAGGCTGGGACCACCGCGAACCACACGCCGTCGAACCGCCGAACGTCCTCACCGCTGACCACACGACACCGGTTGCTCTCGGTGGACGTGAAGACGGACCGCTCACGGTCAGGTGCAAGAGCTGCAACTCAGCGAGAGGCGCTCGACCATGAGGCCCCGTCTTTTTAGTGCGCGCCGGTCCCGGTCCTCCGCCAGTGAACTTCTCTCTCCGAGGGGGACCCGTCTTTTTAGTCCGCGAGCGCGTCGCTCCCTGTGCAGTCCGAGAGGCAATTATACTCCCCGATTTGTCCGTTTTTTCTACGCGCGTCCGGCGCGCGCCCTGCCAAGGTGCACGCGCAAAGTCTCAGATCACGCCTGATACTGGAGGATCTGATGGCGCCACCTAGGAAACCCCTGGAAGCCAAGCGAAGAGTCGGAAGGACCCTGAATACCGATTCCGGGGGCAGACCGCTGCCGACCCGGGAGTCGCTTGCGGCTGTTCCGGCCGTGGAGCCGGAGATCCGGCACCTGACGCCGGCCGATGCGATGGAGCGGGTACTCGCCGAGGGTGTGCACTGGCTGGGGCAAACCGATGGCCCGACGTTGGCACTGGCCCGGGAGGCGCTCGAGGACTACACGCGGGCGCGGCTGGCCCGCGACATCAAGCTGACGCTCGCGGCGCGTGATCAGGTGATGAAGCTGTTCAGCAAGTTGGGCTTCGACCCTGATGCCCGTGCTCGGTTGGGGTTGGCCGAGGTGAAGGCTCAGTCCAAGGTGGAGAAGATCATTGCCCGCCGCCGCTCTCGCACCGCCCAGAACTGATGTGCAGGACGGCAATCCGAGAAGAAGGCCGCGGCGAAGCCGAAGACCTGCAACGTCCCCGGCTGGCTTGCCCTGCCGATCCTGGCGGACGGCTGTCCCCTTGGTGGACAGGTGTGTGTAAAAGACTACGACAGGCTGGCGTTCGACAATTCCCTACCGGCATCGGAGGCGGGTCACGTCCCGCTGATCGCCAGGTCGACGTAGCCCACCGAGTAGCCGCCAATCGGGCCGGTGAAGTTCAGCACCAGCCGGTCGAAGCAGGCATGGCGTCCCGCGCTGACGTTGTAGAGCGCATACTTCCCAGCCATCTCCGGGTTGTCGGCCGGTGCCGCCTTCACCAGTGATCCCCAATGCGTGCCACAGGACGGCGCCGCCGGCGAACTCGGCTCGTCCGCCGGGAGTGCAGCGACCGGCATGTGGGTCGGCTCGGCGTCCTCTGTGGACGTCGCCGTCGGTGAAGCTGGAGGTGTGCTGTCTTCTGCGTCCTTGCCGGCGTCGGGCGTTTCGGGTTGCGCACATCCCCCAACGGCCAGTCCGCATACCAGCAGCACCGGGAGCAGCCCGTTGGCCATATTCAGACGCCGACGCATGACAACCCCCACGTTCCGTCGTTCGGCTTTCTGATGGATCCTGCGGGACCTGTCCGACCGGGAGAACCCAACCCAGCTCGGGAAGCCGCTGACCGTGACCGGCGGCTCTGTAGGGGCGGCGTTCGATCCGCATGGCCGCACGCTGGCCACCATCGGTGGCGTTCAGCACGCCGAGGTCCGTCTGTGGGATCTGACGGACCGGGAGAACCCGAACCAGCTCGGGGAGCCGCTGCATGCTGATATCGGTCACGGGCGTCCAACGATCCGCGAATGTCCGTGTAATAGTTCTGCTCGGTCTCCCAAAATGCGCATGTGAGCTAAGTAAGAGACACCACCACTTGTCGTTCGGTCGCCGCCGACCGACCGCCCGGTGTACGAGCGGTCGTGGCCGAGCAGCGCAAGCTCGAGGCCGGGCTCGTCCGGCTCGGCGAGGCACCCGTGGTGCTTGTGGAAAAGCTTCGCCACGGTTCGGTCCGTGGCAGACATCTGCTCTGATCTACCTGGTCGCGACCGGGTGGTAACGCACGTTCACTGCGGCCGAGGGATCATCGCTGTTGAGCAACTCGAGTCGCACGGGGGTGCCCCCTGGGTTGTCGAACAGCCGGATCCCGTCGCCGAGCAGCACTGGCGCGATGTGCAGGTCGATCTCGTCGATCAGTCCGCACTCGAGGAGCTGTCGGCCGATCGTGGGCGAGAAGACCTCGAGGTTCTTGCGGCCGGCGGCCGCAAGCCCGATCCGGACCGCTTCGGCCACGTCGCAGTTCAGGAAGGTCACGCCGTCGGCGGGCTGCGCGTCTTCGGGATGGTGCGTGAGGACGAACACCGGCCCCTGCCATGCGCCGCCGTAGATAAGGCTGACGTCGGGGTAGGCATCGAAGCCATCCCGACCTCCCAGCACGGCGCCGGTCGTCTCCGTGTACTCCTCGACAAGGCCGGGGCGGAACGAGATCTTGGTCATCCAGTCCATCGCGTGGTTCGGCCTCGCCACGAACCCGTCCAGCGACATCGTGAAGTGCCAGAGCACCTTGCCTGCGGCGG
Organism: uncultured Actinomycetota bacterium; assembly: GCA_963831385.1. Taxonomy (GTDB): domain Bacteria; phylum Actinomycetota; class Actinomycetes; order Jiangellales; family Jiangellaceae; genus JACVRX01. The sequence goes on along the minus strand of CAWHPW010000021.1, from coordinate 134,024 downwards.
TCTGCCGTCTCGTGTCTGCCTTTTGCGTTGCGTCGATGCGCTGCGGGGTCGCTGCGGTGGACATGATCGATCCTCTCTTCAGTCGATTTCGTTCGGGTCGACGATGGGTAGGTCGTAGGTGCGGCGGACGCTGTTCCCTATCCGGCCGATATCGGTGCCGTACACGTGTAGGGACACGCCGACCGTCGTGCCAGAGTTGGTGACCCGATGGATGTCGCCGGGAGGGGCGAAGCCGCTCACCGTCCCCGCCTGGTCGGTGCGGGTGCCCGTCAACAGCAGGGTGCGGCCGCTCCCGTCGAGACCGAACCGCTCCTCGTACTCCGTGCCGGCGATGACAGCGACCGCGCACCAGGTCGTGTGGTCGTGCACGCTGGTCGCCTGCCCGGGCCGGGAGATGAGCGCGACGACGGAGAAGCTGCTGTCGGGCTCGACGTGAAGTATCTGGCTTCGGTCAATCCCTCCGCGTGCTCGGGCCGGGATCTCCCGCAGGACGTCGTCGGCCGGGGGGAGCTGACCGCTCAGATCGGCGACCACGGCGTCGACCACGGTCTGCCAGTCGGCCGGGACTCGGGTTGCGGCGCGGATCGCGGTGTACATGCGTGCCAGCGGGGAGAGCGTTTCCGGACCGGTCGCGGTAGCACCAGAAGTGATTTGCATGGCTTGCATCAGGTGTCCCAAGGGTTGGTTGATACGACGCTAGGCCGGGAGGTGGCTCTGTGTAAGGTCCAGTTTCATGGCAGTTGAGTGGTCCGGTTTAGGCGCGGACGTCTTCATCCAGCTGGATCGCCAGAGCCTTGAGACGCTGGGCTCGCAGCTGCAGAACGCACTGCGAACAGGGGTCCGAGACGGACGTCTGCAGACCGGTGAGCGGTTGCCCTCGTCACGAAAGCTCGCGGTGGACCTTGGCGTCTCCCGTGGCCTGGTGCAGGCGAGTTATGAGCAGTTGGAGGCCGAGGGTTACCTGCGCGCCATCGGCGGCTCGGCGACGCGGGTCGCGTTCATACCACAGGCGACCGGCGTCACATCACCAAAGCCCATGCCTGCCGCAAGGATGGAGATCGACTTCGCACCGGGACGCCCCGACCTGAACAGCTTCCCGGGGCGCGACTGGTTGTGGGCATGTGGGGAGGCCACCCGCACGGCCTCCGCCCGTGACATGGGGTACGGCGATCCCCAGGGTTCGATCATGCTGCGAGCGGTCATCGCGTCGTATCTGCAACGTGTTCGCGGCGCATTCGCAGGCGCGGACGACGTGGTGATCTGCAGCGGGTTCTCCCAAGGCACCGCCCTCACCTTGGCTGCACTGCGAGCCGCGGGCGCCATCTCGGTCGCCGTCGAGGACCCGGGGCACCTGGACATGCCTATCCTCGTCGAGCGGGCGGGCCTGAACCCGGTCTTCGTTCCCGTCGATGACCGCGGCCTGGTCGTCGACGAGCTCGCCAGGACGAAGGCGACCGCGGTCATCGTCACACCGGCCCACCAGACCCCAACAGGCGTGGTCCTCACCCCTGAGCGGCGGCTGGCACTGCTGCAGTGGGCCGAGCAGGTGAGCGGGGTGGTGATCGAGGACGACTACGACTCGGAATTCCGCTACGACAAGCAGCCCGTTGGGTCACTCCAGGGACTGGCAGCGGATCGCGTCGTGAGTGTCGGATCGGTCAGCAAGTCTCTCGCTCCCGCGATCAGACTGGGTTGGGTGCTGGCTCCTCGGCACTTGCGGGCACGGATCGTCGAGGAGAAGCACCGGAACGACCGCGGGTCGCCGACCCTCAACCAGATCGCCTTGGCTCGGCTGATCGAGTCGGGCCGGTTCGATCGCCATCTGCGCCGCATGCGCAGCGTCTATGCTGCGCGGCGCAGCGAACTGGTCGCAGCGATCGGCGAGCACGCTCCCAACCTCGAGCTGACGGGCCTCGCCGCTGGTTTCCACGCCATCGTCCAGCTCCCCGAGGGGGCCAACGAGGCGGGGATCGTCTACGCGGCAGCCCAGCGCTCAGTAGGGCTGCAGGGGCTCGGTCGATACCGATCACCGGACAGCGAGGGGCCGCCGGGGATCGTGTTCGGCTTCGGAGACGTCAACCAGGACGCGATCAGACGCGGGATCGCGGCCATCAGCGACCTACTGCGGCAGGGACAAGACGCGTAGTGGCACCGGCATCTCGACCCACAGGCTGCGGCATGCCGCGGACTCGACGGTAGGTTCCCATATGGGATCGATGACACGTGTGTAAGCGGCGTGCCGTGACGGAGCACGCCCTCCGTCTCCGATGGTCTTCGAGGTCAGTGCGCGGGCTTCGGCGCTGGGAGTGCGCTGGCTCGGCGGCCGGGTCACCGGCGAGGATTGTCGGTTGCCCTCACAGTCACCAGGTTCGCCGCGTGCTGACCGACGAAGGTTTGGTGTCCCCGGAGCGACACCAAACCCCGTCGATCGGGCGAGGGTCAGGCCGCTCGCTGGTACACGCGGAATGCCCTGGTGGCGACCCACGACATCACGACGGCCAGCGCGAATAGCAGCGCGACCCTGAGGAGCACGGCGTCCCAGTCTGGTTCCGCCGACAACGCTTCGCGACTGGCTACGGCTGCCCAGTCGACCGGGTTGAATCGCGCCACGTCGGCGACCCACTCCGGCATCTGGGCGGGGGCCATCATCACCGATGAGAGGAAGGTCAGCGGCAGGGTGAGGAACTGGGAGACGCCGATAAGCGCTTCCTGCTGCCGAGTCACCAGCGCGACCGCGTCGGAGAGGGCGGCGAAGATCAGCGCGAGCAGCACGGCACACGCCACGACGACCGTCCCGCCAACCAGCCCGCCGGCGTAACGGGCACCCGCTAGCAGCCCCGCGCCGAGCACTATGGACGACTGGATCACAGTGGTCACCGCCTGGTGGGCGAGCGATCCGCTGATCAGCGCTCCGCGGCTCACCGGCGAGGTGAGGTAGCGGTCCATGACACCCCGGTTCATGTCCTGGATGAACGAGGTGCCGGCCCATCCGGCTGAAAACATTGCGGTCATCACCACGACGCCGGGGGTGAGGTACTCCAGGTAGGACTGGTCCCCGAAACCCGGCAGCGAGACTACGTTCTGGAACAGCTCACCGAACAGCAGTAGCCAGATCATCGGCTGGATCAGCGTGAACACGAGGTAGATCGGCTGTCGGGCGAGAGTGCGCAGCGACCGCACGGTGAGTTGCCAGGAGTGCGAGAGGGAGGTCGCGCGGTGTGGCGCTACGGGGAGGGATGTCATCACGCCACCTTCTTTGTGTCGTCCGCCGCGGCGTCGTCCGCGTGGCGGAATGAACGTCCGGCGTACCGGAGATAGACGTCGTCCAGCGATGGCCGGGCCACCGTGACCGCGGCCAATTCGACGCCCGCGCCATCCAACGTGGAGAGGACGGTGGGTAGCGCCGCGGCGCCGTCAGCAACCTGCGCCCGCAAGCCGGCGCCGTCGACGACGACCTGGCGCACGCCTGGAATCGAGTCGAGCAACCGCTGCACGGCGGCGCTTGTGTCGGTGTTGGCGAGCTGGATATGCACGGTGTCGCCCTTGAGCCGGCTCTTCAGATCATCTGGAGTGCCGGCTGCGACGATTCGGCCCCGGTCGATGATGACCAGCTGGTCAGCGAGGTTGTCCGCCTCCTCCAGGTAGTGCGTCGTTAGCAGCACGGTGAGCCCGTCGTCCTGGGCGAGGCCCGATATCTCCGCCCACATCTCGCTGCGCGCTTCCGGATCCAGGCCGGTGGTCGGCTCGTCAAGGAACAGCACCTGCGGACGGTGGATCAGCCCCATGGCGACATCGAGCTTGCGCTGCATCCCACCCGACCACTTGCCAGTGAGCCGGTTCGCCGCGTCGGTCAGCCCGAACCGCACGAGCAGCTCGTCGGCGCGGCGCAGTGCGTCTCGGCTGGACAACCCGTGGATGCGGCCCTGCAGTACGAGGTTCTCCCGCCCGGTGCCGAGTGGGTCGAACCCGGGCTTCTGCGAGACGTACCCGATCGCACGCCGCACGCTCGACGCGTCGCGATGGACGTCCAGGCCGGCGACCCGGGCGGTCCCGGCGTCGGCTCTGGTAAGTGTGGTCAGGATCTTGACGGTGGTCGACTTGCCCGCGCCATTGGGCCCGAGCAGGCCGAACACTGATCCAGCCGGGACCGTGAAGCTGATACCGGCAAGCGCGGTAACGGCCTTGGCGCCGCTGCCGTAGGTCTTGACCAAGCCGTCGACTTCGACGGCGGGGTCCTGCCCGCGAGACAGCTCAGGTGCCTGCGGGCCGACTGTTATGGGTTGACTGGGTGTCACGATGCGCTCCTTCCGCACACGTGGGGTGGAAGGAGTCGGGCGCCGGGCACCGGCCGTGGATATCCTGTCGTTGCGGGCCTTGGGTCCACGCCTGTGCACGGGCACGACTCGGGGTTCGGGCGACCCCTGACCTTGGTGTTCGCGCACCGGTCGGGGGTCGTTCATCAGCGGCCCATGGGCATCTCCTCCTGCCAGCTCATCTCGTCGGGGAACTCAGCGCGCAACATCGCGTCGATCTTCTCCTGCGGGAGGTCGGTGACGCGCAGCTCATGCAGCCGCCGCCACGGTGCCAGGCCGCTGAGCTCACCCGTGCGCATGTCGCGGATCAGGCTCCGGACGAACTCGATCTCGGCGTCCAGCAGCGCCGACTGGAACTCGGACTCGATGAGGAAGATCCGGGGAAGGTCGCCGGCAGGCCGGCGACCACGGCGTCCATGGAGCGACGTCGCATCTCCAGCGCTTGCAGCCGCATCTGGAGCAGCCGCAGCACGTCGTCCGGCGGAAGCGCGCCAGTCAGTGAGAGGGCCGCCTCGAAGTCGGTGAATTCCTTCCGCGGCACGCTGAGCAGTTCGCTCAGCCAATCGATCATCTTCGCCTTGCCGGCCTCGGTGATGGCGTAGATCGTGCGCTCCGGACGTTTGCCCTCGCGCACCGTCTCTTGGACCTCGATAAAGCCTCGCTTCTCCAGCGCGGCGACGACGGAGTACAAGGAGCCGTAGTTGAGCTTGATGCTGTCTTCCTTGTTCCGTACGCGCAGCGTCGTCGACATCTCGTACGGGTGCATCGGGCGTTCGTAGAGCATTGTCAGCACCGCAAGCGCGAGCGGGTTCGACAGCCTGGTCGTCGCCACGTGCTCGACCACCCTCCATCTAGAAATACTCGAACTAGAGTAGCCGAGGGAGTGTATCCGATGTCAAGTATTCCGCTCATGGAAGCAGAACGTTGCCGTACCGTCCTGGCCCTCGGGGTCGGGTTTCCACATCCGCGCACCAAGATTGCCGGGTCGCAGCGGATCCTGGCCCCTGCCCCGACCGCTGGTCGACCTGCTTAGACACCGGCTCGCGACCAGGTCCAATCTCTCTCCGATCCGAACGTTTCGGGACGATCCCTTTTTCCCGTACGACCCAATGACCCTTGGCCAAGGGTCACACGCAAAGTGTCAAAATTCGCGTTATCTCGGCGATTATTGGGGAGAACTGTCATGGCGCGAACGGGACGCCCGGGGAAGCCGGTCGAGGAGCACAAACGGGCAGGGACCTTCAGGCTGGACCGGCACAAGCCGAAGCCGATGCTTGCGGTGGCGCCGTTGGTCCGCCCGGCGCCGATGTACGTGGTCCCGTTTGCCGACCATCAATACGTGTGCCCGAACCCGGACTGCGCCGCCGGTGGACTTGGAGTTGTTTGCGGTTCGGTCGTGGCGTTACGTGCACTCCGACACCGGGGCGCGGCGTGTGGGTGAGCAGCGACGCGACGCCTTCCGCGCGAGCTTAGGTGAGGGCGCGGCCCTTCCGTGCCCGGTGACCCGGCCTGCGCGCCCTGGCCCCACGCCGTCCGTTTGGAATGAGCATCCGGGTGGATCCTTTGGTCTGTTGTGTCGCCGCGTTGACTTTCACATGGGGTCGGTCCGGCTGTGTCGCGACGTTCGCCAACCCGTCACCGGCGATACGGCTGGTGGCCATTCGCACTGTCTAGATTTCGGGCGTTGAGTGCGTACCCGAACGAAGCCTTGCCGCTAGGAGAACGCATATGAAGAGGGTTGCTGTCCTTATCGGTTCGGTCCCGTTGGCCACACTCCTGGCGGCTGGTGCTGCGCTTGCCGCCCCTGGCGCCGCGCAAGGTCCGTCGAGCTCGCAGGGCCCGTACTTGGTCCGCACAAGTCCAGGGATCGTCACCGAGAGCATCCTCACCACCGGGGACGCGGTGGCGGGGTACCGCATGGCGGGATCCCGGACGGTCTCGGCGCCTTCGACAACGGCGACGGCACGTTCACCGTGCTGATGCATCACGAGATTCCCTCCACGCTGGGTGTTCCTCGCGATCACGGCGCGACGGGCGCGTTCGTGTCGAAGTGGGTCGTGGACGAGGAGACGCTGGAGGTTCTGCACGGCGACGACCTCATCAAGACGATCAGCCGCCAGGTCGGCGGGCAATGGGTGCAGGTCCCCGCGGGCGACCCGGCACTGACCATCGGCCGGCTGTGCTCGGCCGACCTCCCCCGAGGTGGCGGCCTTCTTCGACGCGGCCAGCGGGCTGGGTACCCAGCAGCGGATCTTCATGGGCGGTGAGGAGACCGGTGCGGAGGGCCGGGCCTTCGGCACCGTCGTCACCGGACCTGGCGCCGGCAAGGCATATGAGCTCGCCGGACTGGGCAAGTTCAGCTGGGAGAACGCGGTCGCGAAGCTGGGCGCCGGTACCAAGACTGTCGTTGTCGGTCTCGACGACTCGGGCGGTGGCCAGGTCTACGTGTACGTCGGCGACAAAAGGGCGACCGGCAATGACGTCGAGAGAGCAGGCCTGACCGGGGGACAGCTCTACGGCCTGAAGGTCGACGGGGTGGCGGCAGCGGGCCCCGGAGCCGAGGGTGACGCAACCACAGTGCCGCCCGGCGGCGCACGCTTCAGCCTGGTCCCGCTCGGCGACGTGTCAGGGCTGACCGGCGCCCAGCAGCAGGCGAATAGTGTCGCCGCCGGTGTCTCGGCGCTTAACCGTCCGGAGGACGGCTCGTGGGACCCGTCGGATCCGGCCAACTTCTACTTCGCCACGACGGCATCCTTCGAAGGGATCTCGCGGCTGTGGAAACTCGAGTTCGACGACCCGGCGAACGTTCTTGCCGGCGGTACGGCCACGATCGAGGTGGCCAGCCCGCCGGTTGCGCAGGGCGGGCCACGCATGCTCGACAACCTGACGGTGAACGAGCGCGGGCAGGTGATCTTCGTCGAAGACGTCGGCGGCAACAACTACCTCGGTGGTGTGTACCAGTACGACCCGTCGAACGGCGCGCTGGCGCGCATCGCGCAGCACGACCCTGACAGGTTCCTCCCCGGAGGCTCCGGCTTCCTCACCAACAATTCCGGCTTCCTCACCAACAATGAGGAAGCCTCCGGGGTGATCCCGGCGCCGTTCCTCGGCAGCGGGACGTACCTCATCGACGTGCAGAACCATGCGTCGAGCTCGGATCCAGAGCTGGTCGAAGGCGGACAGCTGCTCGTCCTCAGGATCCCACCCGGCAAGCCCACAAGTTAAGTCCCGCCCGAACAGCGACGGCGACCGCCCGCGGGCGGTCGCCGTCGTTGTAACTCAAGGGGTGCCTTTAGCTGCACATTCCGAGCGCGATGACCGATATCGAGGATGGCTGGATGCTGCGGCCGTCGCTCGTCGCATGCCTCGACTCGATTGGCGCCGGGGAATCGCCGTCGCCTCGAATGGCCCGCACCGTCGCGTAGGTGTGTGGGCAGCCGCGTCGTGTAGTCGGTCCTCGTCGATTCGGTCGCGGAGCGACACGAGCCCGCTCGCCCGGCCTTCTCGACGGTCCCGGCCACCGCCCCTACGATCATGAGCGATGAGTCCGTTCACCGAGAAGGAGATCGAGTTCCTGGGTGGGCAGCGGCTTGGCCGGCTTGCAACGGTCGGCTCCGACGGCTCGCCGCACGTGGTTCCGGTCGGCTTTCGGCTCGACGCCGAGGCGGAGGCGATCGAGGTAGGCGGTCATGCGTTGAGCCGCTCGAAGAAGTGGCGCGACCTGCAGGCCAACCCGCGGGTGGCTTTAGTCGTCGACGATCTGGTGAGCGTTGATCCCTGGACGATCCGCGGGCTGGAGGTCCGCGGCCGCGCCGAGCTTCACGACGAGGGCGGTGAGCGATTCGGCAGCGGCTGGGACTCTGCCTGGATTCGCATCCTGCCGCAGCGGATCGCCAGCTGGGCGATCGAGGGGTCGGGGTTCTCGGCGGCTGGACGCAGCGCCCGCTCGGTCGGCACGCCATGAACGTGCAGGCTCGCGCGGCGATCTGGGGGCAACTGGCGTGACGATTCGGGTGAGCCCCGCCGGCACTCGTGGGGCGCGGGTGCCGAATCGCGGTCCGCTTGCGGCGCTGTTCAAGCTCATGGGCAAGCTGCAGGTCAGGACGTATCGCCGCTCCGGCGGGCAGCGTCTCAGCTCGAGGATGGGGTTCCCGGTAGTCCTTCTCACCACGCGTGGAGCGAAGACGGGGCTGACCCGGACAACCCCGGTCGGGGGCTTTCCGGACAGAGAGAACTCGTGGCTGGTCGTCGCCTCCCTCGCCGGAGCCGCACGCCACCCAGCCTGGTTGCTCAACATGGCAAAGAACCCCGACGACATCTGGTTGGAAGTCGGAAAAGAGCGGTTCAAGGTTCGCGGTGAGTCACTGGAAGAGCCGGAGCGGACTGAGGCACTCGCTCGTATCGCGTCAATCTCTCCTCGCTATGGCACCTACCAAGACAAGACCGATCGCGAGATTCCGATCGTGCGGCTGACCCGAGAGCCCTGAGGGCGGCCCGCACCGGATTCCCCGTCGTAGGTGCGGGCCGCTTTCGTGCGGCCACGGCGGCGGTATAGCCCCCTGGCACGCTGGCGGTATGCCGCACCATCGTGACGCCGCTGCCGGTTGGCGGCATCGCCAGCGGTCAGCCTTCACCGCGACATTTGTGGTCGCGCGTTGCGTGGCTGCGTGGTCAGCGCGGCGAAAGACAGCGGGATCCCTGGACTCAGCCGATCCTGGGATCCCCTGGACTCAACCCCGATCCTGGGATCCCGCTTCTCACCTAGATGCTGCCCGACAGGCGTGTGATTTAGCGTCCTCGTCGGCCGCATCCAGGACCGACGTCTACCGGACTCACAGGGGAACACGGCATCCTCCTGCCGGAAGCTAAATATCGGAGTTGACTTATATAAACTACTACTGGTATTCTCGGTTGCGTGCACGCGTTCGACGTACTCGGTGACCCCGTTCGGCGCCGGATCCTGGAACTGCTGGCCGACGAAGGCGAGCTGACCTCGGGTGCTGTGACCGCGGTCGATCCGCGCCGAGTTCGGCATCTCCCAGCCGGCCGTCTCGCAGCACCTGCGGGTGTTGCGGGACAGCGGGTTCGCCACCGTCCGGGCCGAGGGCACCCGCCGGCTGTACGCCGTCGACCCGGCGCCCCTGCAGGAGGTCGACGTGTGGCTGGAGCAGTTCCGCCGGTTCTGGACCAGCGGCTGGACGCACTGGCACCGAGCTGGCGCGCGGCAGGCGGATCGCGCAGCAGCCAGTGCACCAGACGCGGAACAAGCAACGAAGCGAGGCACGCAGCGATGAGCGACATCCTCAGCCAGATCAACGCCGTCCACCGCGAGCTCGGCACAGTCCGGCGAGCGGCCGCACCGTCCTGCTGCGGCGCAGCTACGACGCGCGCGTCGAGGACGTCTGGGACGCCCTCACCGACGCCGAACGGCTCGAGCGCTGGTTCCTGCCGGTGACCGGTGACCTGCAGCTGGGTGGTCACTATCAGCTCGAGGGCAACGCGGGCGGCGAGATCCTCGCCTGCGACCCGCCGAAGCAGTTCAAGGTCACCTGGATCTACGGCGAACCGACCGGCCTCAGCGAGCTGGAGGTCCGGCTCACCCCGTCCGGCGAAGGGACGGTCCTGGAGCTCGAGCACGTCGGCGAGGTCCCGGAGGACTTCTTTAAGATGTACGGCCCGGGCGCCACCGGCATCGGCTGGGATCTGGGCCTGCTCGGCCTGCGCGAGCACCTCGCCGGGCGTGAGGTCCCGCGAGACGGCGCGGAGAAGGACCAGACAATGCGCAAGTTCATCACCCGCAGCGGCCACGCCTGGGCCGAAGCGCACCGCGCGTTCGGCGCACCCGAGGACGAGGCGGCCGCGGCGCTCGAGGCCGCCGTCGCCTTCTACGTCCCGGACCTCGACAAGAAGGACTGATCGGTCGTAGCACCTTCCGCTCCCAACGCGCAACGCCGCCGTTCTAGCTGCAGTACCTCGAGGCGCTTGTCGACGTCCCGAAGATCGAATGCGATTAGCAGCGGTTATGCTGCAGCGATTCGCATGTCGATCCTCACGCGCAAACTGAGGGCAACTCAAAACCGCACAAGGCGGGTTAATCGCTGCCTGGCGCGGGCGCAGTCGACATCGAGATGCGAATCCCCGTTAGTGGCACGGCAGCGATTCGTATCGGCTCGGGACACGGGGGCTCCATCGGCCCCTACCACCGTGGTCGTCTTCTGATGCTGTTGCGCCGTCGTTGACCGGGTTCGCAGGCGCTGGCAGCGTGGCCTCGTTGTGGATTACTCGGCCCTCTTCTATACCGACCTTGCGGTAGCCGTCCTCGTCGCTGCGGCGGTCGGCGCACCGCTGCATGGCGCATTGACTGGCCATCCAGTGACGGGCCGGATCCGACTCTTCCTCGCGGTGGCGCTGGCGCTCCTCGCACTGCGGCTCGTGATCGGCGTGCTGCTTGCCCGCTATGGATGGGAGTTCGCGTCCCGCCAGCTCACCTACCAACTACCGATGGTCGCGATCCCAGTTGCCGGAGCGTTGCTGGTCGCGATGCGGTCACCGCTCATGTTGGCGCGAGGGCAGGCGCGGCAGTTGTCATGAGTGCCGCGGCCGCCGCCGGTGCAGCCTTTCTTGCAGTCGTCGACGGCCTGCTGTTGCCGAGCCCGGCGACCGCCGCGTGGCTCACTGCGCTCGCGATTCTTGGTCCTCCGCTGGGCTGGCTGGCGATTACCGGCACCGGCGTTTCCCCGACGGCCCGGCCGGTGGTTCGTCCGGTGGCCGTTGCAGTGCCGGCACTCGCGCTCGTCGCCGGGATCGGTGCAGCGTGGTGGAGTAGCCGGTTGCCAGGACGCTACGACCTCGCCAACTACGCCGTCACGGATACCGGCGGCGCTCCGTATGGCGAGCAAGGCGACCACGACCATTCAGGGTCGATGTCGGTAACCGACCTCACCGGTCCGCGAACCGGTGAGCCCGACGTGCGCTACACGCTCACGGCGAGCCAGAAGGACGTCACCACGGCCAGCGGTCGAGCCGTGCGCGGCTTCGCATTCAACGGGTCGATTCCGGGCCCGCAGCTGGAGGCGCACCAAGGCGATCTGGTCGAAGTGACTGTTCGAAACGCCGGTATCGAGGATGGGCTGACGATCCACTGGCACGGGGTGAACGTGCCGAACGCCGAAGACGGTGTCGCCGGCGTCACCCAGGACGCCGTGGCCGACGGCGAGAGCTATACGTACCGGTTCCGAGTCGAGCAGACCGGCACGTTCTGGTACCACTCCCACCAGACCTCGGCCGTTCAGATCGACCATGGGCTCTTCGGCGCGTTCGTCGTGCTTCCGAGGGAGGCGGCCCAGCCCGGGGACGCTACGGACCTCACCGTGGTGGACCACAGCTGGCGGCCGCCGGACGGCTTCGCACCTGGCGGCCGCTGGGAAGCTGCGACGCGGGTGGAGCGGCACAAGGTCGCTCCCGGCACACCGGTGCGGCTGCGGTTGGTCAATACCGACAACGTTCCGCATCGCTACAGAATCGCCGGTGTGCCGTACAAACTCGTTGCGATCGACGGGACGGACGTGGTGGGACCGACCGAGGTGACCAACAAGTCGCTCCTGCTGGCCGCGGGGGGTCGCTATAACGTTACGTTCGCGATGCCGGCCGGCGGGCAGGCGGTGACACTGTCCGGGCTCGGCGAGAACGTCCGGATGGTGTTCGGCGACGGGCCACCGGCATCGAATGGCTCGTCCCCGGGCGACCTCGACCTGATCAGCTATGGTTCACCGGCACCGACGGCCATCGACCGGGACGGGCCGTTCACCCGCGACTTCCGCATGGTGATGGACCGCAAGCCTGCACACGGTCGATGCGTTCCTCATCCTCGGGCTCGCGGGCTACCTACGCGGCACCGCAGACCGGCGGCGACGCGCCGCAACCTGACACACGTCACTAAGAGATAGGGGTAGAACGGAACTGGTCGGCCAACCGGGGCCACCGGTGCCCGGAGGCGCTGGGCAGGGGCGCGCCCGGCCGCCGATGCGCCGGTGGCCGGCGGTTGCCCTCATGAGGTTGGACGGCCTCAAGGGCTTGCCTGAGCCGGTTGCCTGGAAGGCGGGCTCGGCCGGTTCTGAGAGCCCTGGGCGCAGCAACGCGCTGGGGCCACTGGACGAGGTGTTCTTTAGTCGAGCTTGCTGGTCTCCACCCATCGGCGGAACAGGGCCACCTGCTCGTCAGGCCAGGCGCCATAGCAGGGCATCCGCCCAGAAGCCAGCTGGTCCAGGATGGCATCAGCGTGCTGGCGGACCGCGTCCATGTCCCCGAGGTCGAACGCCCAGCGCATCGCGGTCCTATCCCGGTCGGTGAACAGCGGTCGGATGTCCCGCTCGAAACTTGGCGGATAGGTCGGCGACCCCGGCGCCTGGCTCGCGGCGGACGGTTGCGGGGGAGCGGGCGGCGGTGGGCCCGAGCCCAGACTGACGCTTGGCGGCGGGCCGGCCGTGCCCCAGTCCCAGTGCGGCACCGGCATGCGCGGCGGCGGTTGGGCTCCTGGCTGGCTGTTCGCCAGCGCGATCCGTGACCCCCACTCCATGTAGGAGACAAACGCGGAGCGGAACTCGGGATCGGTCGGCAGGCCCGCCTCGTCGGCGGCTTCGCCCATCAGCCGCACCCATCGGGCCCGCTGCTGCTCGGTCAGCGCCCGACCCAGGTGCCGGGAAAGCATGTGCCGATACCCACCCCGCTGTTGCGTATAGCTTGCCGGCCCGCCGAATACCTCCCCCAACCACCGCGCAACCCACTCGGGATGCTCGGGGGTCATCTCAGCGAACACCAGAGCGAGGATCGGGTCGGTCTTGACGTGGCCGTAGAAGATCCGGGTCAGCCGGGAGAACGCCTCCGTACCTCCGGCCCATTCGAAGACCGTCGGCACGCGCGGAGCACCGGGCGGCGGCATCCAAGTCATCGGTCCTCCCGCACATGCCCGGCGCATGCTCGATGCCAATTGTCGATGCGGTGGGTCAGGCACCGCCGGTCGGGTACCTGCTGGCCAGTTCGGCGATCCGTTGGTTGGCGAACTCGCCACTCCAGTCGTGCTGACCATCACGGTGACCGCTGCCCGGTCCGCAGGTCGGCATCGCTGGCCGCGTCTGCCACCACGTGCAGCAGGTCGGCCCGATGCAACCCGTAGGCAGGGATCCCGTTACCGCCCGGGCGGCACGTCCACCCTGCGCACCAAACACCGCCCACGCGACGTGCCCAGCCCAGCCGCGCCCAGTGTTCGCCAGCGCACATGGATTCCGACGAAGAGTTGACTGCGGACGCGGTCCGCGCCGGAGGTGCACGGCCTCCGGCGCGGGCTGAGGAACTCCGGATCGCACCTATCGCGGCCGCTTGCGGTGCTTGTCGGCCTGCGAGTGTGTGCGTCATCGGTCCCTCGCTACTCGGCGTAGGGCTGATCCTTTCCTGCGGCGCTGTAGCCGATGTTCCAGATGTAGCCATCCGGGTCGGCGAAGGATCCGCCGTACCCGCCCCACTGCAGCTTCGCCGCGGGCTTGAGGATCTTCCCGCCGGCCTTCTTGGCCTCGTCCAGAACATCGTCGACGCGGTCCTCGCTGCGCACGACGTAATTGAAGACGACGCCACTGAAGCCGCTGCCGTCGGGACTCGCGCCCACCATGTCGGCGAGCCCGTCGCGGCCGTAGAAGCCGACCAGCGAACCGCCGTGTGGAACGAAGAACACGGAGATCTTGTAGTCGTTCTGGACCTTCCAGCCCAGCCCTTCCGAATAGAAGCGCTTGGATCGCTCCATGTCATTGACGCCAAGCAGGATCGAGCTGACGTGCGAGTTCATTGCATCTATCCTCTCTGGTTCGATTGGGTTTGTGACGTTCGCGTGTTGTCGTCATCTCTTCGGCATTGGCTTCCTCCCCCCGCGTTGCTTCGGCCTTCGAGTTTGGCTTCCTGCTCCGAGCGGCCGTTCGACGACCGCCCACGCGCGATGAACGACGTATTCGATGGAAGCCATGGCGGCCACGCTAGGTGCGGTTCGGTGACCGGCGCTTCTCGATTCCTGATCGGTTGGTCACCCCACCTACCAAGCTGCGCACGTCAACCTGAACCCGCCGGCCAAGAATTTCTGCGCCGTCGACGTCAACGACGCCCTGATCCGGGTGCCCTCCAGCGTCCACGCAGCTTTGGCCAGCGGCACCGGCACCCTGCAACGACGACGGCTCTCACGTCCCGTTCGTCCCTAACGCCATGAGCGCAAGTAGCCGCCTAGGTCTAGACCCTCCCGGGCATGTCTTTCGTTTCCGATCTTTCGGCACTACGGATCTCTGACCGCCTGCGAGCTCGACGGCGATCGACGGTCGCGGGTCGATGCTGACGAGCTGACCCGGCCGAGCAATTAGCCGAGCAGCCGGACTGGCTCACCGAATCCGCACGTGCGCAGTGGGACCGACTGGTTCAGGCGCAGCGCGACGCAGTCGGCGCCTCCCGGTACCTTCTAGCCCAGTGTTGGAGACAACAGTCGTTGGTGACGAACTGCGCGCGGAGGCGGAGACCTCGTTGCGCTCCCTGGTCGGTACACCCGACCCCGCGTTGCGCGACGACCAGTGGGAGGCAGTCGACGTGCTCGTCGCGCAGCGGCGGCGGGCTCTGGTGGTTCAGCGCACCGGCTGGGGTAAGTCCGCGGTGTACTTCGTCGCTACGATGCTGCTGCGGGTGAGCGGCGCTGGTCCGACGCTGATCGTCTCGCCGCTGCTCGCGCTGATGCGCAACCAGGTCGATGCCGCTGCTCGCGCCGGCATCCGGGCGCGGACGATCAACTCGGCGAATCTCGAGGAGTGGACCGGGATCGAGGACGAGCTGCGTTCTGACGAGGTCGACGTCCTGTTGATCAGCCCGGAGCGGCTCAACAACCCCGGCTTTCGCGACGACGTGCTCCCCCGGCCTTACGGCGCGGCTTGGACTGCTGGTCGTCGACGAGGCGCACTGCATCTCCGACTGGGGGCACGATTTCCGACCCGACTACCGTCGGATCCGGGACGCTTTGGCCGGCCTACGTCCCGGCACGCCCGTGCTAGCGACCACTGCCACTGCCAACGCACGGGTCGGGGCCGATGTCGCCGAGCAGCTCGGTGCCGACACGTTCGTCCAGCGCGGATCTCTCGACCGGGCGAGCCTCCGCCTAGGCGTGCTGTCGCTGGCCACGAACGAACAACGGCTCGGCTGGCTCACCGCGCATCTGGACAGCCTGCCGAGCAGCGGCATCATCTACGCGCTGACGGTGGCGGCTGCCGAGGACCTGGCCGAGCATCTGCGTGCACACGGCCACAACGTGCTGGCCTACACCTGGCGCACCGACCCGGCCGAACGGCTAGTCCTCGAGGCGGCCCTGCTGGCCGGGGCGGTGAAGGCGCTCGTTGCAACCTCCGCGTTGGGGATGGGCTTCGACAAGCCCGACCTCGGATTCGTCGTGCACGTGGGCGCACCGCCGTCGCCGATCGCGTACTACCAACAGGTCGGACGGGCCGGACGCGCGGTCGATCGCGCCGACGTCCTGCTGCTACCCGGCCGTGAGGACGCCGAGATCTGGCGCTACTTCGCCAGCGTCGGTTTCCCTGCCGAGACCCATGTGCGCCGGGTACTCGATGTGCTGGCCGCGGCCCAGCGGCCGCTGTCACTGCCTGCGCTGGAGTCCAGAGTGGAGCTGCGCCGCACCCGGCTTGAGCTGATGCTCAAGGTGCTCGACGTCGACGGGGCAGTACGTCGGGTCAGCGGCGGCTGGATCTCCACGGGCGCTCGGTGGGAGTACGACGGCGACCGTTTCACTCGGGTCGCCGAAACCCGTCGGGCCGAGCAGCAAGCAATGGTCAGCTACATCACCGGGTCGGGATGCCGGATGGAGTACCTGCGGCGCGCACTCGATGACCCCGCCGCAACTGCGTGCGGACGGTGCGACAAGTGCGTTGGGCCGTCCTATCCGGTTGACGTGCCGGACACCGCTGTGGTGCCCGCACGTCAGGCGCTTGACCGTCCCGGCGTCGAGCTCGAGCCGCGGGAGCTGTGGCCGTCGGCCATGAACGCGCTGGGTGTGGCGGTCCGAGGTCGGATTCCCGCCGACGAGCGCGCCTCTTCGGGCCGGGCACTCGCGCGAATGTCCGACCTGGGTTGGGGCGACCGGCTACGCGGCCTCCTCGGTCCCGACGCCCCAGACCAGCAGGTCCCCGACAACTTCGTCTCTGCTCTCGTCGAAGTGCTGCGATCCTGGGACTGGGAGAAACGCCCGGGTGCGGTGGTGTCGCTGCCGTCGCGCCGCAGGCCATCGCTGGTTGGTTCGCTGGCTACCCGGATCGCCCAGATCGGGCGCCTGCCGATCCTGGGGACTTTGCAGCTCACACCAGGACACGCCACGACAGCGCGCGGTTGCAACAGTGCCTATCGATTGGCCGCGGTCTGGGACGCCTTCATAGTGCCGCCGGAGATCCGGGACGGCGTACAGCGGCTCGGCGACGCCCCGGTCCTCCTCGTCGACGACCTCGCCGACTCGCGCTGGACAATCACCGTCGCGGCGCGCACCCTCCGCCACGCCGGCGCCCCAGCCGTGCTCCCCCTTGTCCTCGCGATCGACGGATAGCACACGGGGTGTGCTCGGGCATGCAAGCCAAGTATTCGCTCGGCCAAGTCGACAATGCCACCCGTCTTGTATTCCCTGAAGTCTGCTTCTTTCGGGTGGAGGCCAGTCCAGCCGGGCGTGATATTCGAGACGGGTGTCCGGACTGAGCCGGTGGGTCCGACGTCTCTGGTGAACGGGTACGAACGGATGCCGCCTACGCGGCGGCCAAGCAAGGGAGCGATCATGTCGAAGGTGCTGTTGGCCATAACGATGTCGTTGGACGGCTACATCGCCGGACCCAACGACGGAGCAGAGCTGCCCCTCGGCGAGGGCGGTGAGCCGCTCTTCGAGTGGTTCTTCACCGGCGACACCCCCAGCAAGCACAACGAGATGTTCCGGCTCTCGAAGCCCAGCGCAGAGTTCTTCGACGACGGCATCGACACCTGTGGAGCCGTCATTTCGGGCCGACGAACCTACGACATCGCGGGAGCGTGGGACGGCAACGGGCCCGTTCCTGGGCTGCCGCTATTCGTGCTCACCCACAACGTCCCGGACAAGGTGCCCGAGACGACAGTGCCGTACACATTCGTCACCGATGGCATCGAGAGTGCCATCAGGCAGGCCGATGCAGCCGCGGGTGACAAGTACGTCGCCCTCACCGGCTCGCAGGCCGCGCAGCAGTGCTTGAAAGCGGGACTGCTCGATGAGATCCAGCTCTCCGTGGTGCCCTACCTGCTTGGTGGTGGCGTTCGCCTGTTCGACCACATCGGCGGACCGGTGCGACTGGAGACGCTCAACGTCCTCGATGCTCCTGGAGTGACCCACCTCAGGTACCGCATCGCCGGGCGCTAGCGCCGATCTGCTCGGGATCTCATGCGAGACCCCGCCCCAAACCGCTGCTTCGCAAACTCGGTGTAGGGGCCACACGCTGCGTGGTCAGGGGAGCATACGTGGCCCGCCGTGCGGCTTGATCGGATGTTCGAAACGGCGCCGCCTACCCTAGAATTGTGCCCGGTAACGGAAGCCGGCCCGTCCGGACCGAGGACGTACACGCGCTGGCTCTGGCCATGCCGTACGTCATCGTCGAGTACGGGACACGCGGGAATCAGGTCTACCAGGTGAGCGGTAAGTCGTTCATCTTCTTCCGTAACCCGCGGCCGGACGCAGTCGATCCCGACACCGGGGAGCGCTATCCGGATGTGATCGTGTTCTGGGTGGCGTCCGAAGCAGACAAGCAAGCGCTGGTTCAGGACCAAGCGTCGCCGTTCTTCACTACCACGCACTTCGACGGCCACTCATCGGTGCTGTTGCGGGCCAGTCGGATCGGTGAGCTCACCGCGCAGGAGTTGGCCGAGGTGGTTCAGGACGCGTGGCTGTGCCGCGCATCGACGCGCAGAGCGGCGGCGTGGCTCAGCACACACCCCCCAACGTGATCACGCTACGACACCTCGTCCTGTCGTCACGCGACCACGTGACAACGACTGATCGCGGCAGGAGCGGCAGGGTAGTAGATCACCGGGCCACTCCAGCGCAAGCCTCGGCCGATGAGTTCACCACCCAGACGGAGTCGACCCCAGCGTCAACGTCACGGAGGAGCGATGCGCAACGAGGCCATGGAGCAGCTTGACGTCCTGGTTGGGTCGTGACGGACGACGATGCGGAACGCATGGTTTCTGGAACCAGACGACCAGAAGGTGCCAGGTTCGGGGACCGTCGAGTGGCTCGGCGACGCGTTCGTGGTCTTCCGGTGGACGATGGAAGGCGATGTCGGACCGGCCACGAGTGAAATGGTCTTGGTTCTCGGTCGCAGCGACGCGCACGACGCCTACGCCGCCCTCTACCACGACGAACGAGGTGTCTGCCGGGTCTACGCCATGACATTCGACGGCTCGCAATGGATCCTGACTCGCGAGGACCCCGCCATGTTCCAGCGGTTCATCGCTGACGTCGGGCCGGACAGGATCGCGGGCCGCTGGGAGGCATCTGAGGATCACGGATCAACATGGCGCAAGGACTTCGACCTCATCTTCGCGCGGGCGTAGCAACGCTACGGCGTCGGTCACCGGTCATCCGATACCGGACGCGTCGACCGGCCACTCGCGGATCACTGCGGGGCGTACGTCGGCAAGGATGTCCCTGGGCGCGTCCCGAATGACCGGGCTAGCCATGCCCGCACATCGGCTTTGATCGCGCGGATCGCAGCGTGTGCGCGCGGCTATGACGGCGTTTACGACACCGCTGGCTCGGCGAACGCGATCGCGTTTCCATCCGGATCCGGGACCTTCACGTGGCGGACACCGTTCGGGTAGGTCTCGATAGGTTCGTGCCCGATGCCTTGGGCAGCCAAGCGCTTCAGGAGCGCGTCGAGACCGGCGACGGCGAAGGTGATCCGGCCTGCGCCCGCCCGCGCAGCGTCGGGCTCGATGAAAAGCGTTGCGTGCTCGTCGATGTCCCAAAGTATTTCTTCCCCAGCGCGCACGTCCGGGGGTCGCCCGAAGAACCGCGTGTACCAATCGATCGCGGCACCGAGCTCGGATACCGGGACGCCGGCGATGAGGTGAGTGATCGCGCCCTGCATGCATCTCCTCGTCGTCCACGGGGACCGGCACCGTGCCGCATTCGCCGCCGGCCGTCCGCGCGTCGGACAGTGCCAGCGGCGCTCGGCCCCGCTCCTCGGCGCGATGAACGCGCACTACGGCATGTCAGGACGTCGCTTAGTCGTGGGGTGGCGGTGGCTCCATCGTGGCATGGAAGCCGTGGATCTAACTTCTCCGAGCCTGCAGCACGCAGAACTCGTTGCCCTCCGGATCCGCAAGCACCGCCCAGGGCACCGATCCTTGCTCGATGTCGACGCGACGAGCACCTCTTCGAAGGAATCGGTCGACCTCGGCCTGCTGGTCGTCGGGTCGGAAGTCCAGGTGCAGCCGGTTCTTGGACTCCTTCGCCTGCGGGACTTGGACAAAGATCAATCCGGGGAGCCGATGCGCCGAGGGACGGATCTCAAACTCCTCTGCCGAGTCGTTCAGCACAACCCAGCCCAGGACATCTGCCCACCATCGTCCGAGCGAAACTGGGTCACCTGAATCGACTACGACCTGCTCCCATTCGAGGCTCATCCGTCAAGCCTACGAACGCAGCGCCAGTCAGACAGGTCGCGCTCTCATCGGCAGATCCGATAGCACGCTCCGTGACATCGCGGCGCCGCAGTCGGCGGCGCGACACGGTGTGCCCCCATCCAGCAGGCTGGCGGGCGCCCACCGCCGCGCTAGGTCTTCAGGTATCGGCGGACGTCTTCGGCGCGTAGCCACGCCAGCTCGTACCGGTGGGCTTGCGCCTGGGTCGTCGTCCTCGACCCAATGCACGAGGACGTGGTAACCGCCAGATTGCCGGAACACACGCTGTCCCCGCCGGTGCCGATCGCGGCCAGGGTCGTGTGGGAAACCGACGGCGAGGAACACATCGACACCGTGGCACTCGGCTGGACCGGCCAAGCCGCTTACGTTCGCCTCGCCGACCCACGCTGCCGGACCAACGCGATCTGGCTGGACGGTGCCGACGTGCAGCGGCGATGACCGGCTGCCAGGTGGGTCAGCGCCGCTTGTGCCGGACCTTCAACCGCCCGTACTTCATATTCCCGGAGATTCGGATCCTCGGCCCGCCGGGATCGGCGCTCCGCGGGGGCGTGTAGGTCGGCACCCTCCAATCAGTGCGTAGATCATTGAGGTCGACGACCGCGTCGGCAGGCAGCGTGATCTTTGCCCCGCCGAAGCGAAGCTGCAACTCAATGTCGACCAGCGGGTACTCAATGATCGCCCGAGACAGGTCGAGGTTCACCCCTCCGTACTCGGACTCGACTTTCACGACTCGGGGTACCCGCCAGGCGCCGCGCCGCCGGATCGGTCCGCTCTTGGCGGCCAGCCTCAAGACCCGGTCCACATTCGTGTCCGGCAGCGAGGCCAATGCCGGGCCCAGGTCGCCGTGAGTCTTGGCGGTGAGAACCGCTTGGAGCCGCTCGTCCAGTTCCTCGTGCGAGATATGCCCGTCGACGAACGCCTCCTGCAGGCGCTTCACGGCGATGCCGCGATCGTCCTCGGTAATCCGTGACGGCACCTCGCCCGGCATCGAGGTCACTCGCTCACTCTAGGTCCGGACTTATCGACCATCGTCGTCACAGTCGCCCACGAGATCGACGAGCGCCTTACAGCGCACACAGAACAGCCCCCGGGTCTCCCCAAAGTCCCGGGGGGCGCTGTCGGTGGCTCGACGGGCCGTCGCTACATGGCCCCCTGCTGGTCGTAGTCCTGGAACGCGTCCCTGATCCTGCCCAGCGCCTCCGACGGCGGCAGGTTGCGGTCGAACGCCAGCCGGCGGCGGATCGGCCGCTAGTTCATTTCCATGGAATCCATGGTCGGCGCGCCCTCGTGCGAGCCGGGGACCGTGAGGCCGGGCACGTCCTCCGGCGCGAAGGCCACGCCTAGCGCCAACAGCGCCAGTACGACGGCGACGCCGCACCCGGCGATCGTCTTCCACGGCAGCAGCCGCTCCGCGGCGATCAGCGACGCCACGAGCGCCATCCAGCCGATGCTCATGACCCCGAGCGCGAAGAGGGTCGCCATGAGGGCCCAGCAGCAGGCGACACAGAAGCCGCCGTGCTCCATCCCCATCCGAAGGGCGCCCAGGCGGCCCGGCCGCCAGTGCTCGGCAAGGAACGTCCGCGGGTCGCGACAGCGGCGCAGGCAGGCATCTTTCGGCCCCGTCAGCTGGTACAGCGCGCCGCCAAGGATCACGCCGCCGGCCAGGTAGCGCCCGGCGTCGTCCCAGGCGAGGAACCCGAGCTCCAGCGAGCGAACGCCTTCGACCAGCGCGTAGCCCAACAGGCCGGCCGCGAGCCAGGCGACGAGATAGCCGGCCGCGAAGGCGGGGGTGGCCCCGGGCCCCGCCGCCTGGCGACGGTACTCGACCACCGCCGGCGCCACGGCGGGCAGCATCATCGCCGCCATCATCAGCGCCCAGGTCACGGCGAACCAGCCGAGCTCGCCCAGGTCGCTGCCCGGCCCGGCGTCCATCCCGCCCATCCGTCGGTCCGTCAGTACCCAGGCGGCGCCGGCCAGCACGAGCAGCAGCACGACCACTCCGCCCTGCGCCAGCGTGCCGGGCGGTGACGTGCGGCGCAGCGTGGCGGCGCTCATGTCGCATCCCCGTCAGGCATCCGGGTACTCGTCCTTGCGCCAGGCCCGCGGCTCCGCCGGCTGCGGCTTCGGCGTGCGGTCTAGCAGGAACGAGCTGTACGGGACGACGAACGGATCGGGCGCACTCACCGTGTAGGTGTGGAACACGTTCCCGTTTTCGCGCGCGAAGGCGATGAAGCTCGGATTCTCCCGCAAGCCGTCTTTGAGGTCCGCACCCACCTGCTGTGACCATTCCCGGAGCCATTCAGGTGGGTCCTTGACCATCTCTTGGACCTCGGGGATCTGCTCCGCCTGCTCGGGGGTCAGGGCGAGCCCGTAGTCCCAGGGGAAGTCGGTCTCGTACGTCGAGACGTAGGGGAATTGCCAGCCCATCCGCCGCTTGTAGGCGGTCAGCCGATCGATTGGCGCGCGGGAGAAGCAGATCAGCGATACGTCGCGGTGGTACAGATGCACGCGCGTAGCGTCAAGCTCGTCTCCGACGTTCGTGCAGCCGGGGCAGGCGCCAACCTCGTAGTCGGGCCCGAACATGATGTTGTAGGCCAGGAGCTGCGAGCGGCCCTCGAAGAGCTCCTCAAGCGCCTTCTTCCCGTCCTCGGTCTCGAACTCGTACTTCTTCTCTACCCGGACCCAGGGAAGCTCGCGTCGCTTCTCCGCGGCCTTGCGGCCAAGCTCGGCATGCTCGGCCTCGAGCTTCGCGAGCTCCTCGCGAGCGGCCTGCCACTCTTCCCGGGTTCCAACCTTGTGCTCCGCCATTGCTCCACCTCCGTCGTCAGGTTCTTGGAATGTAGACCGGCGCGAGCGAAAAACTCAGCGGTGGGGCGTCGACGTGCTAGTCGTTGTCAGTCGATACGCAGCTCTGCGTGTGGGCGCGAATATTCGTCGTAACGCCAGAGCATCGCTCCGAGCATCGCCAGGACAAGTTAGTGGGGCAAGGTTTCGTATTCGCGCGACAGCTCGGAGCGCGCTAGCGGCGGGTCACGTCGGCCGCGTCGAGCCACACCGCCCGCAGTTGGTATCTCCGGTCCGACATGCGCACGTACACGTCCCGGCCGGTCCAGCCCAGCGCCACGGTGTCGACGTGTTCCTCGCCGTCCTGCTCCCACACGATCCGGGCCACGTTCGGCACCGGTTGGTGGAAGGTGTGCTCGGGCTCGCGGGCGCCGGTGTCGTTGAGGATCGCCTGTCGTCCGGCCTCCCACGGCGGTGTCGACACGACATACTCCACCCATCCAGTGTCGAACAGATGTTCGGATGATGGAAGGGTGTCGTTGTGGCCGTTCGGCGGGTATCGTGCCGGCCGCGTGGCAGGTCGCGCCTGCTGCGTTGGGTCGCATGCAACACCCACTCCGGGGCGTCCTCGATGAGTTTTGCGGGCGCCGGGAGTCTTTAGAGCATCGGGAAGCGAACCAGTGCGGGAGGACGGCAGGATGACTGAGCTGACGACGCACACGCTGGAAGTTCCGGGCGCCGTGCTGACCTATGACGTGCGCCGGGAAGGGGCGAGCACCGCACCGGCCCTGATGCTTATTGGGGAGCCGATGGGCGCCGCGGGGTTCGGGACGCTGTCCGGCTACTTCACCGACCGCACCGTCATCACCTACGACCCGCGCGGCGTCGAGCGCAGCCAGCGGACCGGTGGCGCGGACCAGTCCACGCGCGAGGAGCACGCGGACGACGTCCACCGGGTCATCGAGGCGGTAGGGGGGCCGGTCGATCTGTTCGCGAGCAGCGGTGGAGCGATCAACGCGCTTGCCCTGGTCGCGCAGCATCCGGCGGACGTGCGGACGCTCATCGCGCATGAGCCGCCGATGGTGAACCTGCTACCAGACCGCGACGCCGTCGTCGCTGCGTCCCGCGCCGTGCACACGACGTACATGCGCAACGGCTTCGGGGCCGGCATGGCGCACTTCATCGCCCTGGCGTCTCACAAGGGACCCTTCCCGGACGAGTGGTCAACGCAGCCGGCGCCCGATCCAGCGATGTTCGGGCTGTCGACGGAGGACGACGGATCCCGCGACGATCCGCTGCTCGGCCAGGACCCCGACTCTGAGCCCGAGTACCTACCCCCTTTCGAGGCGCTACGGGCGGCGTCGACTCAGGTCATCATCGCCGCCGGAGCGGAGTCGGAAGGCGAGCTGACACACCGGGCGGCCGCGGCGGTCGCCCAGCGACTGGGCACCGAGCCCGTGATCTTCCCAAGCGGCCACGCCGGATTCCTCGGCGGTGAGTACGGCCAGATGGGAGAACCCGAGGCGTTCGCCGCCAAACTCCGCGAGGTCCTCGCCTCCTCGATCTGACCTGCGGAGACCTTGCCAGGCCATCCATTCACTCGTGGTCGAAGATGCCGTCGTACTCGCCGAACCGATCCCTGATGCGGCCGGCGCGGTCGGCGTCGTCGAGCGTGGCGTCGTAGGCCAGGCGCCTGACGTCCCCGACCAGCCGAAGCAAGTCGGCGATGCTGTGGCAGCCGGGCTGTTGCGGTGGAAGGGTGTCGTTCACGGCGGTGGGGGCCACCGTCGCGGACGGGATTGCCCTGCTCCGGCAGAAGTAGGCGGTCTAGTTTCTTCGCATGAACATCGGGCCAGCTGAGCAACGACTCAACGACCGCGGCATGTCGGTGGAGGACTGGGACCTCAGCACCGAACCCGAGGCGCAAGCTAAGGCGCTCGACCCGGATATACGTGGGTTCGCGTTCATCGAGCCGCAGCAGGATGGCTCGTCGTATCGCGTCTTCCTGTTCATACGCCCCGGCGCGCCCGCCGAGGACCGAGAGGCGTTCGCCGAATGGGCACTTGAGCGCGTCGAGCGCTTCATGCAACACGGACCGGAGCCAGACGGGTGGCAGCGTCGGGAGACGGACGCCGGGTGGCAACTGTGGATCCGGCGAGTCGAGCTGCCGCCGCTGTAGACGGCCGACCGGCCCGCCCCCGGCACCCAGGGGCGGGCCGGTCGTGTTGCGCGGTCAGGGACTCGTCCTCGCCCGTTCGGAGGTTATGTGTCCCTGGGACAAATAACCTGTGGACAACTCGCCGTTTGGACCTTGATCAAGTTCTATCAGAGCGATCTGAGCCCTGCTGGTCGTAGTCGGCGAAAGCGTCACGGATGCGGCGCATCGCGTCGGCGTCGTCCAAGCTGCGGTCGTGCGCGACTCGGCGGATTTCGCCGACCAAACGCAGCACGGCGCCTATGCCGTGCGTCGGGTTGGGTGGTGGCAGAGTGTTGGACACGGCGGGCCTTCTTCCCGTCGAGGCCCCGGCCGGCGAGTGCGTCGCTTGGTCGGGGCCGGCTAGGGCTACCGGGTCGACTGACCCGATAACTTCGCCGCGACGCCCGCGACTTTGACCGTGAACCCGCAGGTGACGACACCGTTACGCCGTGCTTGCCTGAAAAGCGGAAGGTCGGCGGATCGATCCCGCCCCTGTCCACTCGCCCGCAGAAACCCACGTCAATGACTGCCGGTACGAGGCGAGGAGCGGGGCGATCGGCGGTCCTAGACACCGTGGTGGTCCATCGGCAGGGTATTGGCCATGCGACGCTCTCCCGGGATCTTGGTCACCACGATCGTCACGGTCCTTTCCGCCACGCTTCTCGCCGGACAATCAGCACAGGCCGACCCGCGCCCTGGCCCTGCCTGGGTGGAGACGGTGGTGGACGCCGGGCAGAGCTTCCGCGGACTCGATGCCGTCAACCGGAAGACCGTGTGGATCAGTGGTGGCAGCATCACCGAAGGCGGGCCGGGGTCGGTGTGGCGCACGACCGACGGCGGCGCGTCCTGGCAGGACGTGAGTCCGCCCGACAGCGAAGGGCTGCTCTTCCGTGACGTGGAAGCCCGCAGCGCGAGTACGGCCCTTGTGCTCTCGATCGGACCGGGTGAGGCGTCGCGCATCTACCGGACCACCGACGGTGGCGAGACCTGGTCCGAGACGTTCCGCAACACCGAGGAGGAGGCGTTCTACAACTGCATGGACTTCTTCCCCGATGGCAGGCACGGGCTGGCGATGAGCGACCCCGTCGACGGCAAGTTCCGCATCCTCGCGACCAGTGATGGCGGCCGGTCGTGGCGGGTGGTTCCCGACGACGGAATGCCCGACTCGACCGGTGAATTCGGCTTCTCGGCGAGCGGCGACTGTCTGGTGATCCACGGCCACGACGCCTGGTTCGGCTCCGGCGGCAGCGCGTCGAGGATCTTCCACTCCACCGACCGTGGGCTGACCTGGGAGGCGACCGACTCGACGATCCCTGCCGGTGACGCGGCTGGGGTGTTCGGGCTGGCGTTCAAGAGCCCCCGGCACGGGGTCGCCGTAGGAGGCGACTTCGCCGCCCCCGACGATGGGACGGACGCCTCGGCGTTCACCCGTGACGGAAGCAGGTGGCGAAGCGGCGGCGATCTCACGCACCTCGGTGAGGATGCGGCCTGGCGGTACGGATCCGGACGGGATGTGCTGGTCGTCGGCGAGTCCGGTGACGCCGCCGGCAGCAGCATCAGCCGCGACGGCGGCCGGACCTGGCGGCTGTTCAGCGACATCGGATTCCACACCCTGGACTGCACGGCCGACGGGTCGTGCTGGGCGGCCGGCGGCGGTGGCAGGGTCGGCCGGCTCTGACCCGTAGACGCAGGCGTACACCCTGCCTAAGCGCTGCGCGGCCACATCCAGCGCGAGCATGTCGGCGTCGTCGGACGCCGACACGGCCGTGAACCGCTGTCTACGCCAGCTAGTCCCACACCAGGCAGAACGGATGGCCCGCCGGGTCGGCGAAGACGCGGAACGTCTTGGCATCTCTGGACAGCACGGTTGCTCCCAGAGCCAGCACCTTCGGCTCGGCTTCCTCGACGTCGTCCACGCGGACATCGAGATGGAACTGCTGTGGGTAGTTCGGGTCCGGCCACCGCGGTGGCTGGTGATCCGGTGCCTGCTGGAAGCTCAACCCGATCTGTCCGTCGCCGATATCGGCCCAGTCCGAGTCCACGTTCGTGACCTGCAGCCCGAGCAGCTCCGAGTAGAACTCCGCCAAGGCCTTGGGGTCGGGGCAGTCCAGGATCACTCCATCCAACCGACCGATCATCACTGCTCCTCTGCAGGGGACGGCTACGAATCTGTTCTACCCGGGGACACCGACAACCTCACCGACTGGCTCAGTCGGCTGCCCATCACCAGGCGTCTCGATACATCACGAGGCTTGTATGCCTGGTGACGTATAGGCAGGGGTGGTGAACGTGGTCATTCCGGAGGTGGCGCAGGCATCGCCGGAGGGGTCAGCTGAGCAGGCGTTGGAGGCGCAGCCGGGTGATGCGGCGGTGCTCCTCGGCGGCGATACGGAGCTCGGTGTCGGGGTCGTTGCCCAGCCGGACACGAAGGTTGGCCAGGATCTCCTCGGCGCTTCGACCTTCCGCGGAGATCAGGAACACGTGGCCGAATCGCTCCTCGTACTCGACGTTGCCGGCAGCGATGGAGGACTGCACGTCCTCGCCCGCAGCGCCGATACCTGCCTGTTCCCGCTGGGAAAACTCTGCGGACTTGCCCCCGCGCTCGCCGATCCGCGGGTGAGCGTCGAGAGCCTCGAGCCAATCTCCCGACGGCAGTGCCATCCAGGTGTCATCGGCGGCAGTTAGTAGGGCGTCGACGTCGGAATACGGACGCCGCTCCGCTACCTGTACAGCCCATTTTCGGGAGTGGCACACCAGCAGCAGCGCGCCGATCACCTCGTCGTCGGAGAGCTCGTTGAACCATCGCAGCTGCCGCTCCGGAACACTGCTCACTTGGCGACCTGCTCTGGCCACAGCCGCCGAGCCCGACGAGCCAGATCGGCGTGCAGAGCCACGATGTCAGCGTTCACCAGGTGCCCATCGCTGACGACAGGAGTGCCGTCGACGTAGACGTGCCGGGCTGTTCGCTCCGGCCCGAGCACCAGGCCAGCGACGGGATCAAGAACGTCCGCCAGGTCGTCTCCGGGCCACACCACGACGTCCGCCCGCAGCCCTGGCTCTAGGCGGCCGACATCGTCCCGGCCGAGGCACCGGGCGCCGCCTTCGGTCGCCAGCGCGAGCGCGTCGAGGGGCGCAAAGGTCGTCGCCGCCAGGTCCCGCTGACGGGCGAGGAACAGCGCCATCCGCATCTCGGGGAACAGCGTGCCGATCTCATTGCTGGCGACACCGTCTACGCCGAGGCCCACCGGTGCGCCCGCGGCCGTCAGGTCGACCACTCGAGCGATGCCGGACCCCAGCCGGCAGTTGCTCGACGGGCAATGGGCGATACCGGTGCCCGTCTCGGCCAGTCGCGACACCTCCGCGTCGTTGAAATGGATGCCGTGCGCGACCCAAACGTCGGAAGCGATCCAGCCGAGATCGTCGAGCACCTCTAGTGGACGCTTGCCGAAGCGGGCCAGGCAGCTCTCCTCCTCGTCGAGCGTCTCGGCCAGATGCGTGTGCAGGCGAAGGCCGAGCTGCCGGGCCAACGCGGCAGACTCGCTCATCAGCTCCGTCGTCACACTGAACGGGCTGCACGGTGCGACCGTGATGGTGATCCGCTCGCCGTCATGCAGCCGGTCGTAGACGGACTGGGTGGAGGCGAGGATCGCGTCGAGTTCCTCTACGACCGAGTCCGGTGGAAGACCGCCCTTGCTTCGCCCGAGGTCCATCGAGCCACGGGCAATATGTGCGCGGATGCCGATCCGACGGGCCGAGCCGGCGATCGCGTCGAATACCGAATCGTCGCCACCGGGGACGACGTAGTGATGGTCAGCGGCGGTCGTGCAGCCGCTCAACGCCAGCTCACCCAAAGCCACCGCGGAGGCCGCCTCGACGTCCTCCGGGCTGAGCTGTGCCCACACCGGATACAGCGTGATGAGCCAGTCGAAGAGCGTGCAGTCGAATGCCCAGCCACGGGTCATCCATTGGTAGAAGTGGTGGTGGGTGTTGACCAGTCCGGCGGTGACGATGTCGCCGTCGACTCGGACGACATCGTCACCTTCTTCCGCCGGTACCGATCCGACGGCACTGATCCGACCGTCGGACCAAGCAACGTCCCCAGGCCACCGAGCGCCGCGCAGGACCGTCCGGCTGGCTGGCACAGGTCCTCAGCCGGCCGCGACAGGCGGCCGCGACACCAGAGCGATGTCGTCGGGCCGCACCGGTATCCGGTTCAGCGGCAGGCCGCTGGCTGCGCGGATGGCAGCGAGCACCGCCCCTGTCGACGAGATCGTCGGTGGTTCGCCTACGCCCTTGGCACCATAAGGCGCGCCACGCTCCGGCTGCTCGATCCAGGTTTGCTCCACCGGAGGCATGTCCAGTGGCGTCGGCAGCAGATAGTCGGTGAACGACGGGTTCCGGATCCGGCTTCCGTCGACCACGATCTCTTCCATCACGGCCAGGCCGACGCCTTGAGCGATGCCGCCCTCGATCTGGCCGGTCACGGCGAGCGGGTTCAGCGCCTTCCCGATGTCCTGCGCTGTCGCTACCTGTACAACCTTCACGAGCCCGAGCTCGACGTCGACGTCGACGACGGCGCGATGGGCGGCGAACGCAAGCGACCAGTGCGCGTTGCCCTGGCCGTCCTCGTCCAGCGGTTCGGTGGGCGGATGGTGGAACTCCCGGTTGGCCTCCGCCGGCCCGGCTTGCAGCGCGTCGACAAGGGACACGCTGCGGGTGCCGTCCTTGGTGACGAGCTCGCCTTCCTCCAGCACCATGTCGGCCGGTGCCAGGTGCAGCTCGAGCGCAGCCCGTTCGAGGATGACCTCGCGGACGGCCGAGCACGCCATTTGAACCGCCCCACCGGACATCATGGTCTGCCGGGACGCGCTGGTTGAGCCGGCCGACCCGACCTGGGTGTCCGCCGCGTGCACGATGACGTCGGTGACGCCGAGCTCGGCCCGGGCGATCTGCTGGGCGATGGTGATAAACCCCTGCCCGACCTCGGCAGTAGCCGTGTGGACGGTCGCCAACGGCTCACCGGTCGGCCCCAGCTCGAGCCGCACCCGCGCGGTGGCGTAGTCGTCGAACCCTTCGGAGAACGCCAGGTTCTTGAACCCGACGGCGAAACCGACCCCACGACGAACGTTGTGGTGCAGCGCGGTGCGCCCAGCGCCACCGGGCAGCGTCATGATCGGCGCCTCGTCGGAGAGCGGGTCGGGCATCGGTAGATCACGGCAGGCCGTGATGCACTCGGCGACCGGTGCTGTACCGATGATGACTTGACCGGTGAGCAGCCTGTCGTGGGTCTTCAGCGCATTCCGTAGCCGCAGCTCGATCGGATCCATCCCGAGAGCGTCGGCGAGCTTGTCCATCTGAGCCTCGGCCGCGAACGACGTCTGTACCGCGCCGAACCCACGCATCGCCCCGCACGGCGGGTTGTTGGTCCGCACCGCGTACCCGTCGACCGAAGCGTTCGGCACGAGGTACGGCCCGGCGGCGAAGCTCGTCGCGTTGGAGATGACCGCCGTCGAGGACGAGGCATAGGCGCCGCCGTCGAAGACCATGCGGGACTCGACGTTCACCAGGTTGCCGTCACGGTCGGCATGGTGGCGGTACCAGAGCCGGGCCGGGTGGCGGTGGACGTGGCCGAAGAACGACTCCTCCCGGCTGTAGACCATCTTGATCGGCTTCTTGGTGACCAGGGCCAGCAAGCAGGCGTGGATCTGCATCGACAGGTCTTCCCGGCCACCGAACGCCCCGCCGGTGCCGGACAGGGTGAGCCGTACCTTGTCCCGCGGCAGGTTCAGGCACGCGGCGATCTGGTCGCGGTCGACGTGCAGCCACTGGGTCGCGATGAACAGCTCGACGCCGCCGTCCTCGCTCGGCACCGCCAGCCCGGACTCGGGCCCGAGGAACGCCTGGTCCTGCATGCCGACGTCGTAATCGCCCTCGACGATGACCTCGCCGACGGCGCTCGGGTCTCCGTGCCGCAGCCGGATGTACCGGAACACGTTGCCGTCCGGGTGGATCGCTCGCGTCTCGGGCCGGATTGCCGCCTCGGGATCGGAGAGTGGCTCCAGCACGTCGTACTCGACCTTGATGGCCGCGACGGCGCGGGCGGCGATCTCCGGGTGATCCGCGGCGACGGCGGCGATCGGCTCGCCGTGGAACAGCGCGACCTCGTTGGCGAACACCGGTTGGTCATGGTGCTCCAGGCCGTAGGTGCGGCTGCCCCACAGGTCGTCGTTGGTGATGACCGCATGCACGCCGGGGACGAGCAGCGCCGGACTGGTGTCCAAGAGCTTGATGCGAGCGTGCGGGAAGGGGCTGCGCAGCGTCTTGCCCCACAGCATGCCGTCCATCCAGAGGTCGGAGGAGAACGCGAACCTCCCCTGGGTCTTCGCCGGTGCGTCGGGTCGCAATACGCTCTCGCCGACGCCGGGCGCGCGACGCTTGCGGGTGAAGGTCGATGGCATGCTAGGCGCCGGCATGAATCCGTCCCTCCTGTGCTTGGCGGAACGCGGCGAAGATCCGGCCGTAGCCGGTGCAGCGGCACAGATTCCCGGAGATCGCCTCGCGAAGCTCCAGCTCTGAAGCGCGGACGTTGCGATCGAGCAGGTCGTGGATGGCGACGACCATGCCCGGGATGCAGAAGCCGCACTGAACGGCTCCCTGCTCGACGAATGCCCGCTGCACGTCGGTCAGGTCGCCTTCCGGCGCGAGCCCCTCGACGGTGCGGATCTCGCTGCCGACGGCGTCCGCAGCCAGCACACAGCAGGTCGCGACCAGGCGGCCGTCCAGCAAGGCGGAGCAGGAGCCGCACTCCCCTTGTTCGCAGGCGTTCTTGCTGCCAGGTAGCCCGAGCCGCTCGCGGAGGGCGTAGAGCAGGCTCTCGCCGATCCAGGCGTCGGTCACGACCATCTCCCGGCCGTTCACCGTCAGGGCGTAGTCGACAGTCGACTGCCGGTCGGTGTGCGGTGTCGGGTAGTCCGAGATGCCGAGCGCACCGTCGGACGTCGTCGGGTCGTGCAGTGCGTCGCTGGGTTGCTGACTCATGCCGCCACACTCCTCTCCAGCGCCCGTGCAGCGATGACGCCGACCGCGTGCGCGCGGTAGTCGGCAGTGCCCCGCTGGTCCGAGATCGGGGTTGCGGCTTGCTGGGCCAGCTCGCCGAAGCGAGTGATCGATTCCGGCGGAGCGGTCAACGCCTCCCAGTCGATGGCCTCGGCGGCGAACGCCTCGGCCTCGGCCGCGCGCAGCGGACGCGGAGAGACCGAGCCGAGGCCGAGCCGAACCGTGCGCCCGGCCCGGTCCATGATCAAAGCGCAGCAGACGATCGAGATGACCATCGCGTTTCGGGTCCCGACCTTGAGGAACTCCTGCGGACCGTCCAGCCGTGGAATCTTGATCTGCGAGATGACCTCTCCGGGCTCCAATGCGGTGCGCTTCACCCCCGTGATGAAGTCCATCAGCGGGAGATCGCGGGTGCCCCCGCGTCGTGCCAGCGCCACGGTCGCGTCCATCGCGGCGAGCACCGGCAGGCCGTCACCGGCCGGGCTGGCCGTGCCAACGTTCCCGCCGACGGTCCCCGCGTTGCGCATCTGAGGTGAGCCGACGGTTCGAGCCGCGGCGGCCAGCGCGGGCAGCACGTCGACCAGGTCGTTTTCCACTTCCGTCCAGGTGACACCGGCCCCGAGCACGACCTCGTCATCGCTGATCGAGTAGCCCTGCAGCTCCTCGACCCGGCGGAGGCAGACGACCGACGTCGGCGATCGATGACCGAAGTTGACCTCGACCATGAAGTCGGTGCCGCCAGCCAGCAGATGTGCGTCTGGCATGTCGTCGAGTGCGTCGAACACGTCGGTCAGTGACGTGGGGTGCGCGATCGGCATCTCCACCTCCCTTGAGTCGAGGGCCGAATGCCTCGGCGCTTCGGCACCGGCCTTACTACGTGCTTCACCACCCGATGCCCGGGTCGAAGGCCAGGCCGGGATCGGGCGCATCGTCTCGGCGGACCGTCGCCTCGATCAGGCCGTACGGGCGGTCATCGGCATGAAAGACCTCGTTCGGGTTGTCCAGCCCAAACGGGCTGAGATCGATCACGAAGTGATGCTTGTTCGGCATCGAGAACCTGATCTCGGCGATTCCACCTTCGGCTTCGAGCACCGCCTCGCCCATCGCATAGATCGTCTGCTGCAGCGCCAGACTGTGGTGACCAGCAAAGGCGCTCGGTCAGCGTGCCGAGCACGGTTTCGTATGACTTTCCCCAGTCGACGTCTCTATCGGCGTCGGTGTGCCACCACTGAATCTTGGCCTTGGTGGCCATGATCCGGTCGTTCGTCGGCTTCAGGGTCGTGTACCTGTCCTGGTAGTAGCCCCAGAACTCGGAGTCGGTGGTCTTCAGCACGACCAACTCGTCCACGCCGGAGACGACCCACGTGTGTTCGCCGTCGTACGTGACGGTGGCAGTGCGCACGTAGCCGCCGTGGCGCGCGAAAGCATGCGGATGCTGGCCGCCGTCGAAATCGAGCCGTACCCACGGGTACATCTCCAGGTTGACGCGAGCCCGGGCAACCTGCTCGTTGTCGTCGACGAAATGCCGGGCGAGCGCGAGCCCATATGACTCGGGTTGACGAGCAGCATCTCCGTGTTCCTTGGCGTAGGCATTGACCGTGTTCTTGACCGCGTCGGTGGTGAGGACCTTGGCGTTGTCTCCGGTCAGGTGGGTGTCCAGGAAGTCACCGGAGAGCGCACAGCTGACGTTGTAGTCGACGATCTCGTGCGGGTCCGAGTCGCGATAGACCCGCACGACCCGGGTCTCGGCCTTTCCGTACTGGTTGTGGCCCAGGGTCACCGCCATGGCGTCAGCTCCCTCGATAGGTGGAGAAGGCGTACGGGCTCAGCAGCAGCGGCACGTGGTAGTGCTGGTCGGGATCGACGATCTCGAACGTGACGAGCACTTCGGGGTAGAAACCGGTCTGGCCGGAGGAGGCGAAATAGGCGCCGGTGTCGAACTCGAGCCGGTGGACACCGGCCGCGCAGCCCGTCCGGGGCAAGTCCCGCGACCCGGCCGTCGGAGTCCGTCAGGCCCTCGCCGAGCAGTTCCCACTCCTCGCCCACGAGACGGTGCAGCGTGACGGGTACGCCAGCGGCCGGCTGACCACGGCCGGCATCGAGAACATGCGTCGAGAGGGTCATCCAGAGAACACCGTTTCCGTCATGCGGAACTTGGTTTCTACTTAGCAGAAAGCTAGCGACGGTGTCTGCGAGTGTCAACAGTCCGACTGCGGCCGACCGTCGCCATGGTAAGAGGCCGGACCGCTGGAACGGAGGAGCGGCGAGCGGGTCAGGTCGATCCGTTGCGGCTGATCAGTTCACGCCCCAACTCGTCGGCCGAGCGCCGCAGCAAGCGGGCAGCCTTCTCGCGCATGTCGTCGGTCAGCCGCACGCTGGGCGCTGACACCGAGATCGCTGCGCGGACGGTATCGGCGGGCATCGCCACCGCGATGCACCGCACCCCGATGTCCTGTTCCCCGTCGTCGACGGTGAACCCATTGAGGCGCGCGGCCCGCAGATCGGCCAGCAACAGGTCCCGGTCCACGATCGTGTGCTCAGTGTTGGCCGGCAGCGGGATCCTGCCCACCAGGTCGATCATCTGCTCGTCCGGCAGTGCCGCGAGCAGGGCTTTGCCCACCCCGGTGCTGTGTAGATGCACCCGGCGGCCGACCTCGGTGAACGTGCGCATCGGCCGGGTCCCCGGTACTTGGGCGACATAGACGGCGCGATCTCCGTCGAGCATGGCGACGTTGACGGTTTCGTCGAGCTCTGCCACCAGCTTCTCCAGGTGCGGCAGTGCCCAGGCCGCCAGCAGACGCTCGGCGCTTTCGCCGAGCCAGATCAATCGGGGACCCAGTGCGTATCGCCGCGACGGTTGCTGGCGCACGTATCCCTGCGCCACGAGTGTCCGCAACAGCCGGTGGATGGTCGGCATGGGCAGCCCGGACTCGTCGGCGAGTTGGCTGATCGACATCTCGCCACCACCCGCAGCGAGGACCTCGAGCAGGTGGAACGCCCGCTCGATGGTCTGAACCCCGCCGCGGCGTCCCGCCTCGCCGGAGTCGCGTCTACTATTCTTCCGCATAGTGGAAACCGTATGGCATCCGAGCGGCTGCCTGAGTCTCGACGCCTCCGATTGACTTCCGTATCTCAGAAAGTAGCATCCGCCATACGGAATCGCTGGCGGAGACCCTGCCTTTCACCGAGGGGGGACTGTGGCCGACCTGAAGGTGACCGGAGAAGCCGTCGATCGCGGCGACGAGATCCTGACTCCGCAGGCCCTTGCCTTCGTGGCCGATCTGCAGCAGACCTTCGGCCCGCGCCGGGACGAGCTGCTCGCCCGCCGCGCGGACCGGCGGGCCGAGATCGCCTCGACCGGCCGACTGGACTTCCTGCCGGAGACCAAGCAGATCCGGGAAGCCGACTGGACGGTCGCGCCGGCCCCCGCCGACCTGGTCGACCGCCGGGTCGAGATCACCGGGCCGACCGAGCGGAAGATGGCGATCAACGCGCTGAACTCCGGCGCCAGGGTCTGGCTGGCCGACCTGGAGGACGCCAACACCCCGCACTGGGACGAACGTGGTCGTCCGGTCAGGTCAACCTCTACGACGCGGTGCGCCGGCAGCTGTCCTACGACTCGCCCGAAGGCAAGGCGTACCGGCTTCGCGACGACGGCCGGCTCGCCGTCGCTCGTGGTGCGCCCGCGCGGCTGGCACTTCGACGAGCGGCACGTGCTGGTCGACGGCGAGCCCGGTCGTCGGCGCGCTGGTCGACTTCGGGCTGTACTTCTTCCACAACGCCGCCGAGCTGCTGGCGCGCGGGAGCGGGCCGTACTTCTACCTGCCGAAGATGGAGAGCCACCTCGAGGCCAGGCTGTGGAACGACGTCTTCGTCCACGCCCAGGAGCGCTCGGCATCCCGCATCGGCACCATCCGCGCAACGGTGCTCATCGAGACGATCACCGCCGCGTTCGAGATGGACGAGATCCTCTACGAGCTGCGCGACCACGTGTCCGGGCTCAACGCCGGGCGCTGGGACTACCTGTTCAGCGTCATCAAGAACTTCCGCGACGCCGGCCCCAGCTTCGTCCTGCCCGACCGCGCCGCCGTGACCATGACCGCGCCGATGATGCGCGCGTACACCGAGCTGCTGGTCGCCACCTGCCACCGGCGCGGCGCGTTCGCGATGGGCGGCATGGCGGCGTTCATCCCGAGCCGCCGCGACCCGGTGGTCAACGAGCGGGCGCTGGCGAAGGTGCGCGAGGACAAGGAGCGGGAGGCACGGCGACGGCTTCGACGGGTCCTGGGTCGCCCATCCCGACCTGGTGCCCGTGTGTGCAGGAGGTGTTCGACCGGTACTCGGCGACCGACCCAACCAGCTCGACCGTCGGCGCGACGACGTCCAGGTCACGGCCGACCAGCTGCTCGCGGTTCAGGCGACACCCGGGAGCCGAACCGAACGCGGGCTGCGCGAGAACGTCTCGGTGTCGCTGCAGTATCTCGCCGCCTGGCTGGCGGGCAACGGCGCGGTCGGCATCAACAACCTGATGGAGGACGCGGCGACCGCCGAGATCTCTCGCTCGCAGATCTGGCAGTGGCTGCACAACGGCGTGACTCTGGACGACACCGGCGAACCGGTCACCCATGAGCTGGTCGCCCGGATCCTGGACGAGGAGACCGACGCCATCCGCGCGGCCGTCGGCGACGATGCGTTCGCCGCCGGCCGGTACCAGGAGGCCCGCGAGCTGTTCGAGCAGGTCGCGGTCGCCGACGAGTTCGTCGACTTCCTGACGCTGCCGGCGTACGACCTCGTCGGGTAGAGCCGTGGCGACGCCCGGCACGGTCGCTGCCTTGGCCGACGAGTTCCTGGCCGACCTCGACCGGCGGCTCGCCGCCGCCGACGCCGACCTCGCGGCGCGGTATCCGGGCGATCCCGGCACCCGCCAGCCGGTGCACACGGTGTACGTGCCGGCCGACCGGTTCGACGCGGACACGGCGGCCGACTGGGGTCGCGCCGCGCTCGCGGCCCTCGAGCCGACGGTGCCGACCCCGACACGCTCGCGGACGCGACCGGAATCCCGGTAGCGGTCGTCACCGAGGTGCTTCACCGGGTGCGCGGCAAGCTCGCCCGCGAGCCGGTCGAGGACCTGCGGATCGACTTCGAGGACGGCTACGGGTCGCATCCGGACGACGTCGAGGACGCAGCGGCGCAGGCGGCAGCCAGCGCGCTGGCTCAATCCATTGCCGCCGGCGACGCTCCGCCGTTCTTCGGCATCCGGTTCAAGAGCCTGGAAGCTCCGACCCGCCGCCGCGGGCTGCGCACGCTCGACCTTTCGTCTCCGGCCTGATCGACCAATTGGGCGGCGAGCTCCCCGCCGGCTTCGTGGTGACGCTGCCCAAGGTCACCAGCGTCGACCAGGTCGAGGCGATGGTGGCGGTCTGCGAGCGGCTGGAGTCCGCGGCCGGGCTGCCCGCGGGCCGGCTGCGGTTCGAGATCCAGGTCGAGACGCCGCAGGCGGTGCTCGGGCCCGACGGCGCCGCCACGGTGGCCCGGATGGTGCACGCGGCGGGCGGCGCGCTGCAGCGGGCTGCACTACGGAACCTACGACTACAGCGCCGCGCTCGGCATCGCCGCCGCGCACCAGAGCATGGAGCACCCGGCCGCCGACCACGCCAAGGCGGTCATGCAGCTCGCCGCGGCGGGCACCGGCGTCCGGCTGTCCGACGGCTCGACGAACGTGCTGCCCGTCGGGCGACCGCGACGCGGTGCACGCGGCCTGGCGGCTGCACGCCCGGCTGGTCCGCCGGTCGCTGGAGCGCGGTTTCTACCAGGGCTGGGACCTGCACCCCGCCCAGCTGCCGACGCGCTACCTGGCGACGTACGCGTTCTTCCGGCAGGGCTGCCGGCGCGCGCTGGATCGGCTGCGCGCCTACCTGGCCGAACGGCCGACTCGGGCGTGCTCGACGAGCCCGCGACCGC
Source organism: uncultured Actinomycetota bacterium (assembly GCA_963831385.1). Lineage (GTDB taxonomy): Bacteria > Actinomycetota > Actinomycetes > Jiangellales > Jiangellaceae > JACVRX01. The sequence continues at coordinate 95,978 of CAWHPW010000021.1, read as the reverse complement.
GCAGGCGCTGGCCGGGTTCGTCGTCCGCGGGCTGGACTGCGGCGCCGTCGATCCGGAGGAGGTGACCGACCGCGGCGGTCCGGACCGGGAGACCCTCGACCGGCTGGCCCGGCGCTTGACCGATTCCACATAGCGGACTACGTTCTCCGTCATACGGAAACCATGGAGGATCGTGCGCGTGCCCCGGTATGCCGTCAACACGCTCGATCCTGTTCACCGAGCTTCCGGTGCTGGAACGGCCCGCGGCCGCACGGCAGGCCGGATTCGGTGCCGTCGAGTTCTGGTGGCCGTTCGACGAGGCGGTTCCTGCCGACCCGCGGTCGACGCTTTCGTCGCCGCCATCCGCGACGCCGGCGTGCAACTGATCGGGCTCAACTTCGCGGCCGGCGACATGCCCGGCGGCGACCGCGGACTGGTCTCCTGGCCGGCCCGGTCCGACGAGTTCAGGGACAACGTCGACGTCACGGTCGGGTATCGGCGAGCAGCTCGGGTGCGCGGCGTTCAACGCGCTCTACGGCAACCGGGTGGACGACGTGCGGACCCGAGGCAACAAGACGACCTCGCCGTCGAGAACCTCGCAGTGGCCGCGCAGGCGGCAGGCCGGATCGGCGGCATCGTGCTCGTCGAGCCGGTGAGCGGCGCGCCGCGATATCCGCTGAAGACCGCCGCCGACGTCGTCGGCGTCATCGACCGGGTCCAGCGCGCCACCGGCGCGGAGAACCTGCGCCTGCTCTGCGACCTCTACCACCTGGCGGTCAATGGCGACGACGTCGACGCCGCCATCGCCCAGCACGCCGACCGGGTCGGCCACGTGCAGATCGCCGACGCGCCGGGCCGCAACGAGCCGGGCACCGGCGAGCTGCCGCTGGACCGTGGCTCGAGCGAGCTGGCTCAGGCCGGCTACGACGGCTGGGTGGCCTGGAGTACAAGCCCAGCGCAGCCACTGTGGACAGCTTCGGCTGGCTGCCCGAGCCGGCGCGCGGCGCCGACTGGCTGAGTCTGTTCGACCCGAGGAGGGACGATGACGACCGTCGGATTCGTCGGCCTGGGCATCATGGGGCCCCGATGGCCGCCAACCTGGTCAAGGCCGGGTTCGACGTCGTCGGGTACAACCGGACGCCGGACAAGGTGCAGGCGCTGGTCGAGCAGGGCGGCCGGGGCGCCGAGGGCGTGGCAGAGGTCGTTCGCGGTGCCGATGTCGTCGTCACGATGCTGCCGGACTCGCCGGACGTCCACGAGGTGACGACCGGGCCGGATGGCGTCTTCGAGAATGCCGAGCCCGGATCGTTGTTCATCGACATGAGCAGCATCCGGCCCGATGTGTCCAAGAGCTCGCTGCTGCGGGCCCCGAGCGAGGCGTCCGGGTCCTCGACGCACCGGTGAGCGGCGGTGAGGCGGGCGCGATCGAGGCCAGCTTGTCGATCATGGTCGGGCGGCGAGACCGCGACTTCGAGGCCGCTCTGCCGGTGCTGCAGGCGGTCGGCAAGACGATCGTGCATGTCGGGCCCGCCGGCGCCGGGCAGACCGTCAAGGCGGCGAACCAGCTCATCGTCGCCGGCAACATCGAGCTGCTGGCCGAGGCGCTGGTGTTCCTCGAGGCCTACGGCGTCGACACCGAGGCCGCCGTGCGGTTCTCGGCGGTGGCCTGGCCGGCAGCACCGTCCTGGACCGCAAGGCGAATGGGATGCTCGCCCGGGAGTTCGCCCCGGGCTTCCGACTGGAGCTGCACCACAAGGATCTCGGCATCGTCCAGTCCGCGGCCCGCGAAGCAGGCGTCGTCATGCCGCTCGGCGCGGCCGTGAGCCAGCTGGTGGCCGCCATGGTCGCCCGCGGCGACGGTGCCCTCGACCACTCGGGTCTGTTCAAGTTGGCCGAGGAGCTCTCCGGCCGAGCCGGCCGCTGAGCCAGGCAGGAGTACCGAGATGGCACGGATGAGAGCCGCAGAGGCAGCCGTCGAGATTCTCAAGAAGGAAGGAGTCCGGCACGCCTTCGGCCTGCCGGGCGCGGCCATCAACCCCTTCTACGCCGCGATGCGCACGCTCGGCGGGATCGATCACGTGCTCGCCCGGCACGTCGAGGGTGCATCACACATGGCCGAGGGTACACCCGGGCGAAGGCGGGGAACATCGGCGTCTGCATCGGCACCTCGGGGCCCGCCGGCACAGACATGATCACCGGTCTCTACTCGGCGTCCGCGGACTCGATCCCGATCCTCTGTATCACCGGGCAGGCGCCGGTCGCTCGGCTGCACAAGGAGGACTTCCAGGCCGTGGACATTGCCGCCATCGCCAAGCCGGTGACGAAGATGGCGATGACCGTGCTCGAGCCGGCGCAGGTTCCGGGCGCGTTCCAGCAGGCCTTCCATCTGATGCGCTCCGGTCGTCCTGGCCCGGTGCTGGTCGACCTGCCGTTCGACGTGCAGATGACCGAGATCGAGTTCGACCCGGACACCTACCAGCCGTTGCCGGTGTACCAGCCGACCGCCATCACGAGCCCAGATCGAGCGGGCGATGGACCTGCTGGCCGAGGCCGAGCGGCCGCTGATCGTCGCCGGCGGCGGGATCGTCAACGCGGACGCGGCCGACCTGCTGGTGCAGTTCGCCGAACTCACCGGCGTTCCCGTCATCCCCACCCTGATGGGCTGGGGCACGATCCCCGACGACCATCCGCTGATGGTCGGCATGGCCGGGCTGCAGACCGCGCACCGATACGGCAACGCGACCGTGCTCGCCTCGGACTTCGTCCTCGGAATCGGCAACCGCTGGGCCAACCGCCACACCGGTGGTCTGGACACCTACCGGCGCGGCCGACGCTTCGTGCACGTCGACATCGAGCCAACCCAGATCGGCCGGGTGTTCGCGCCCGACTACGGCATCGTCTCCGACGCCGGAGCGGCTCTCGAATTGTTCTGCGCGGTGGCGCGGGAGCGCGACGCAGCGAGTGAGCTACCCGACCGCAGCGATTGGGCGGCCGAGTGCGCCGAGCGCAAACGGACCATGCAGCGACGAACCCACTTCGACGACGTGCCGATCAAGCCCCAGCGGGTCTACGAGGAGATGAACCGGGCGTTCGGCCGCGACACCGTCTACGTCAGCACGATCGGGCTGTCGCAGATCGCCGCCGCTCAGTTCCTGCACGTCTACCACCCCAGGCACTGGATCAACTGCGGCCAGGCCGGGCCGCTGGGATGGACCGTGCCGGCGACGCTGGGCGTCGTCACCGCCGACCCCGGCGCGAATGTGGTGGCGCTGTCCGGCGACTACGACTTCCAGTTCATGATCGAGGAGCTCGCCGTCGGCGCGCAGTTCAACCTGCCGTACGTGCACGTCGTGGTGAACAACTCCTACCTGGGCCTGATCCGCCAGGCCCAGCGCGGGTTCGACATGGACTACTGCGTCCAACTCTCGTTCGACAACATCAACAGCCCCGAGATCGGCGGGTACGGCGTCGACCACGTGAAGGTCGCCGAAGGACTGGGCTGCAAGGCGCTGCGGGTCGACCAGCCCGACGATCTCCTGCCGGCCTTCGAGAAGGCGCGCAAGCTCGCCAACGAGCACCGGCTGCCCGTGGTCGTCGAGGTGATCCTCGAGCGGGTCACGAACATCGCGATGGGCACCGAGCTCGACAACGTCACCGAGTTCGAGGAACTGGCCGAGCGCGGTGAGGACGCGCCGACCGCGATCGCGTTGCTGGACTGACCCCGCGGAGGCCCTGCGTGAGCGAGCTCGACCTGGTGTTTCGCGCTCCCCGCGTCATCACCGCGGCCGGCGAGGTGGCCCGCCGCGTGGGCGTGGCTGAGGGACAGATCGCCGCGATCGAGCCTCTGGACTCGGACCTGACCGCACCCGAGGTCGTCGATCTCGGTACGGACGAGGTCCTGCTGCCCGGCCTGGTCGACACCCACGTGCACGTCAACGAGCCCGGGCGTACCGAATGGGAGGGGTTCGCGACTGCGACTCGGGCCGCGGCCGCTGGCGGCGTCACGACCATCGTCGACATGCCGCTCAACTGCATTCCACCCACCATCGACGTGGCCGCGCTGGAGGTGAAGCGAAAGGCCGCCGAGGGCCAGGTGCATGTCGACGTGGGATTCTGGGGCGGCGCGGTGCCGGGTAATCTCGCCGAGTTGCGCGGGTTGCACGACGCCGGGGTGTTCGGGTTCAAGTCCTTCCTTCTGCATTCCGGCGTCGACGAGTTCCCACATCTGGACCCGGGTGATCTCCCGGAGGTCCTGCGCACCACCGGCACGTTCGGCTCACTGCTGCTGGTGCACGCGGAGGACTCGGCGGCCATCGACCATGCGCCGACCGCGCACGGCGAGACGTACAAGGGCTTCCTGGCTTCGCGTCCCCGCGGTGCGGAGAACGTCGCGATCGCCCAGGTCATCGAGGCGGCCCGATGGACCGGTTCTCGGGTACACGTGCTGCATCTGTCGTCGTCGGACGCGCTGCCCATGTTGCGGACCGCTCGAAAGGACGGGGTTCGGGTCAGCGTCGAGACCTGCCCGCACTATCTGGTCTTCACCGCGGAGGAGGTCCAAGACGGGCAGACCCAGTTCAAGTGCTGCCCGCCGATTCGGGAGGCCGACAATCGCGAGCTGCTGTGGAACGGGCTGCGGAGCAGCGACATCGATGCGGTGGTGTCCGACCACTCGCCGTGCACACCCGAGCTCAAGCGGCTGACCGACGGCGATTTCGGGGTGGCGTGGGGCGGGATCGCCTCGCTCCAGCTCGGTCTTCCGGCGGTGTGGACACAGGCGCGGCAACGGGGTTTCGGGTTGGGCGACCTCGTGCGATGGATGGCCGAGCAGCCCGCCGCGATTGCAGGCATGCAGCGCAAGGGCCACATCGCGCTCGGGTACCACGCCGACTTCTCGCTGTTCGCGCCGGACGACGCGTTCGTCGTCGAGCCGAATCGCCTGCACCACCGGCACCCGCTCACGCCATATGCGCAGCGGCCGCTGTCCGGTGTCGTGCGCAGCACGTGGCTGCGTGGCCGGCAGATCGCCGATGATGGAGAGCCGCGGGGGCAATTGCTGCGGAGAGGAACGGCATGAGTCGAGACCTTCCAGCGTGACCAGGCTGAGTGATCCGATGCGTGTCCTCGTCGCCCCCGACAAGTTCAAGGGGTCGCTGACCGCGGCTCAGGTCGCCGAGCATGTCGCCGCCGGCCTCCTGGCGGCGGCGCCCGGTGTCGAGGTGGACCAGCTTCCGGTCGCGGACGGAGGGGACGGGACGGTCGAGGCAGCAGCGTCGGCCGGGTACCGCCGGGTCCCGGTTCAGGCGATTGGCCCCACTGGCGACCCGGTTGAGACCGCCTACGCCGAACGTGCCGGTGTCGCGGTCGTCGAGCTCGCCGACGTATCGGGCCTGCGGCGGCTGCCTCACCGCAGACTGGCTCCGCTGGTCGCCTCGAGTCATGGCACCGGCGATGTCCTCCGTGCGGCGCTGGACGCCGGGTGCGGCCGGATCGTGCTCGGCGTGGGTGGGAGTGCGAGCACCGACGGAGGCGCCGGGATGGTCGAGGCGCTCGGCGCGCGCCTGCGCGACGACAATGACAAGCCGCTGCCCCAGGGCGGCGGCGGGCTGGGTCGGCTGCGGCGGCTGGATCTGGCCGGCCTGCACCCTGCGCTTCGTTCGGCGGAGGTCGTCGTCGCGTCCGACGTCGACAACCCCCTGTACGGGCCGCAGGGCGCCGCAGCGGTCTACGGCCCGCAGAAGGGTGCGACGGCGGAAGACGTCGCCGTACTCGACCAGGCGCTGCGGCACTGGGCCGCGGTCGTCGCCACGACGACCGGCCGGGACGATGCCGACGTTCCGGGCGCCGGAGCGGCCGGCGGGGTTGCCTTCGCAGCCATGGCGATCCTCGGAGCAACACTCCGCCCGGGAATCGAGCTGATCCTGGAATTGATCGGATTCGCCGATCGGGTGCCGGGGTGCGCTCTCGTCGTCACCGGAGAGGGCTCATTGGACGAGCAGACTCTGCGCGGCAAGGCACCAGCCGGCGTAGCAGCTGCGGCCCGCGCGGCCGGCATCCCGGTTGTTGCGGTGGCCGGCCGATGCCTGCTCGAGCCAGCCGCCTTGCGCGAAGCCGGCATTCAGCGCGCGTACGCACTCTCCGATCTCGAGCCTGATCCTGCTCGCAGCATGGCCGACGCAGGGCCGCTGCTCGAACAGGTTGCCCGTCGAATTGCCGCCGACTGGCTGCCCACGCCGTCGCCTGTGTCTCCACACGCGAGCAAGGAGTGACCGTGACCAAACAGGACTTCACCGCTCATCCCGACCTGGCCAGCCGTTGGCTCGGCGGCAGCGTCGTCGGCGCCAACGACGAGCTCTTCGCCGAGCGTGAGAACCTCATCAAGCCCGAGCCGGCGACGTACCAGACGTACACGTTTGGTCACAAGGGCCAGGTCTACGACGGCTGGGAGACCCGTCGACGTCGAGAACCCGGCCATGACTGGGCGATCGTGCGGCTGGGCATCGCCGGGGTCGTCCGCGGCGTCGTCGTCGACACCGCGTTCTTCACCGGGAACTACCCGCCGGAGATCTCCGTCGAGGGTGCCTCGGTCGAGGGATACCCGACGCCGGACGAGCTGCAGCAGGCTGACTGGATCCCGCTGGTTCGCCGCTCGCCGGTCGACGGCAACACCCAGAACCCGTTCTCTGTCGATGTGCCGCAGCGGGTGACCCATGCGCGGCTGTGCATGTATCCCGATGGTGGGGTCGCCAGGATCCGGGTGCACGGTGAGGCAGTCCCAGACCCTCGTTTTCTCGGCACCGGTGAGATCGATCTTGCGGCGCTTGCCAACGGCGGCGTGGTCACCGGTTGCAGCAACATGTTCTATTCGTCGCCCAGCAACCTGATCTCTCCCGGCCAAGCCCGGGTGATGGGCGAGGGCTGGGAGACCGCCCGACGCCGCGACGATGACAACGACTGGGTGGAGTTTCGGCTGGCCGGGCCGGGCCGGGTACGCCTCGCCGAGCTGGACACCTCGTACTTCGTCGGAAATGCTCCCGGCTGGGCCGCACTGCGTGGGCGCGACTCGCGCTCCGCAGGCCGCAACGATGACTGGGTCGAGCTGTTGCCGCGCACCCGCCTACAGCCGGACACTCGGCACCTGTTCCGCATCGACGACGCTGCGGAGACCACGGACGTCCGGCTCGACGTCTATCCCGACGGCGGCATGGCCCGGGTCCGGCTGTATGGCCAGCTGGCCGAGCAAGGCCGCGAAGAACTCGTCCTGCGCTGGCTCAACCTATTGCCGGATACTCATGCCCGGCAGGTGCTCGTCGATGACGGGGACTTGGACCGTGCCGACGCCGACAAGCTTGTCGCGGCCCGTCCACTCGAGGCGTTTCCCGACGTGCCGCCGCGCCTGCGCTCGGCCCTCGGCAGCTAAGGCCACTTCCTGATCGACTGGTCACAATCGGCGCGACCCGCCCGGCGCGCCCAGGCAACTCGTGCACACTCGATCAACGGTGGGGCAGCCCAGACCGGCTAGCGTTGCCTCATGTTGCGCGAGGGGCCCGTTCCCCGGACGGCGCATGGCGTCGTCGAATACATCCTCGGCGTCGTGTTCCTAGCCGGCCCGATCCTGTTCGACTTCGACTCGAGCATCCCCACGGGCGTGTCAGTCGTCGTCGGGATTGTCATCTTGGTGAACACCGCCATCACTGCGGGGATGCCGACCAGCCTGGTCAAGCAGCTCGCGATCACGGCGCACGTCACCGTGGACATGGTGTTGTCGATCTTCCTGATCGTCGCACCGTTCGTCCTCGGCTTCTCCGATGAGAGCGCGCCGCGAAACTTCTTCATGATCCTCGGCGTCGGGCTGCTGCTGCTCACGATCGGCACCCGCTTCCGCGAGCCGTCGCAGCGGCCGACGGTGCCGTGAGCGACGACCCGCTGCCGCGGCTGCGGTCGATCTGCCTGAACCTGCCCGAGACGACGGAGCGGATCAGTCACGGCGAGCCGACCTGGTTCGTTCGCGGCAAGAAGACGTTCGTCACCTATGCCGACCATCACCACGATGACGTGCTCGGCTTCTGGTGCGCCGCTCCCGAAGGCGTCCAAGCCATGCTCGTCCAGTCGGCTCCGGAGCGGTTCTTTCGACCTCCATATGTCGGACATCGCGGCTGGCTCGGCGTTCGGCTCGACGTGCCGGTCGACTGGGACGAAATCGCCGAGCTGGTCCAGGACGCCTACCGGATGGTCGCTCCGAAGGCGCTCGTCGCTGTGCTGGATACGCGGGGTTGAGCGCTATTGCGGTGTGCGCCGCCGCATGGCCAAGACGCTGAGCGCGACCACGGCGACCGGCCCGGCCAGGGCGAGCGGAAGAGACGGCGAAACCGGTGCGGCCACCACGAGCAGGGCGAGGGCGCACGCACCCAAGCCGGCAGCGACTGGCAGGGCCATCGCGGCGGCCCATCCCATGGTGAGCCGAGCCAACTCGCCGCGAGAATGCCCGACCAGGTCGGCGAGATCGAGAGCCAGCACATAGGCAAGGAGCAAGACGCCGAGACCGGCGGCGACGGTCACCGGCAAGCCGGTGACTCCTGCTCGCAGGATGACGCCGACCAGAATGCCGACCAGAGCCAGCGTGCTCGCCCATCGCAGCGCCGGGTGTACGGCGAGCACGACCCCGACGGCCGCGACCCAGGACCACAGCCGGGCGTCTGGCGGCGTGTAGATACCCGAGAGCGTGACCGCGCCGGCTCCGGGGACGGCCGCGATGACACCCGCAACCAGCGGGTTCATGGCACGCCGCCGGCGAGCTGCGGGTGCAGCCGAACCGCTACGCGATCCAGTAGCCCGACTGCATGTTCATCGTCTCCCCACGGCACGACGGTCACCCCGATCGAGGACAGCTCGTGCCGGAGGGCGTCGCGTTCCAGCCGCCACAGTCGGACGGCTTCCGGGCCGGCGCGGGTCCCCGGTGGCGGCAGAGGTTCGGTTCTCAGCACGTCGACGGCTACGGTCGGATGCCCGCGTTCGCGCAGGTCGCGCAGGATCTCGAGAACACCCAGATCGAGCAGCGGGCTGAACAAGACGACAAGTGCTCCCGGCGGCAAAGCTCGTCGCGGTAGCCGGTTGAGATCCGGTGCCACATACGAGTCGTCGAGCCGAACGTCCAGCACCGTCTCGACGACACGATGGACCTGCCGAAGACCGACACCGGGCGGCAGCCAGCGCACGATCCCGCCGAGCGCGACGACACCAACCCGGTCCCCCGCGGCAAGATAGGCCTGCGCGACCCCCGCGGCTCCACGGACCGACAGGTCCAGCGCCTCAGCAACCTCGGTCGTCGCGTCGATGACGACGACAACGTCCGCGGCCCGTTCGACGGCGTGCCGGGTGAGGTGCAGCCGACCACGCCGTGCAGTGGCCGGCCAATGGATCCGGCGAACGGCGTCGCCGGGCTCGTATGGCCTGACCCCAGCGAACTCGACACCGGATCCTTCCGAGCGGCCGGCATGCAGACCGGTCCGCTGTACCAGGCGCGGCGGAACCGGCAAGTGCCGTGCCCACGCGGCCGGTGGATGCACGTCGACGACGCCAAGGGACACCTCGGCAGTCGCGATGTCGAACCGGGATGGCCCCCATGCTGTCAATCGGACCGGGCCGATGCTTCGACGGCCCCACCGAATGGGCGTGGCCGACCACGTCGTCGTCACTGCGGTGTTTCCGATGACGGTCATCGACCCTTCGGCGTGCCACGCGGTGGCAGGCAGCGCCAACTCTGCTCGTACGCCTCCGGTCGCCGGTCCTGGATCGACGGTGACACCGATGTCGACGGTGTCGCTCTCGACATAGCGGTCGCTCGGCGTGGTACCGGCAATGCCCACCTCACCCGGCCGGGCTCGACGCCCTGCGGCAAGCGCCGCCAGCACCGGCACGGCGAGTACGACGAGTTCGGCGCGGCCCAACACCAGGCCAGCGGCCGATGCGAGAGCGCCCACCGTCGCCAACCGAGCCGCAAGCGGCGACAGTCGCCAGCGCAACTCCACCTGTGCCGCGGTCATTGCGGAAGTCGTTTGGTGGAGGGTGTTTCGACACTGTCCATGACCTCGGCGACGATGTCGTCACCGGAGATCCGGCGGACCCACAGTTCCGGTCGAAGCACCAGCCGGTGCCCCAACGCCGGCACTGCCACCTGCTTGACGTCGTCTGGAGTGACAAACGCCCGGCCGGCGAGCGCCGCGCGTCCCCGCGCCAAGGCCAGAATCGCCAAGCCACCTCGTGGGCTCGACCCGACGACGATGTGCGGGTGGTGACGAGTCGCGGTCTGAATTCGTACGACGTAGTCGAGCAGGTCGTCGTCGACCTCGACGTCCTCCAGGGAGCGAGTCATCGCCAACAGCTCGGCTGGCTCGCCGATGGACCGTAGCGAGGCTTCTGGCGCCTTACGGTCGATTCGTCGGCGCAGCATCAGCGTCTCGTCGGGAGCGGCGAGATAGCCGATCCGAACCCGCATGGTGAACCGATCCAGCTGAGCCTCGGGAAGGGGGTATGTGCCTTCGAACTCGATCGGATTGTCGGTGGCGAGCACGGTGAACGGCTCGGGCAGCTGATGGGTGACCCCGTCGACTGTGACCTGCCGTTCGGCCATCGACTCGAGCAGGGCTGCCTGCGTGCGCGGCGGCGTTCGGTTGATCTCGTCGGCCAGCACCAGGTTCGCGAACACCGGCCCGGGCCGGAAGGCAAGCTCACCGGTTCTCGGATCCAGCACCGGCGCACCCGTGACGTCTGAGGGCAGCAGGTCCGGGGTGAACTGGATTCGTCGCATCTCCAGCCCCAGCACGTGGGCAAACGAGCGGGCCATGAGCGTCTTACCGAGACCGGGCAGATCCTCGAGCAGAACATGCCCGCCGGAGAGAATCCCGAGCAGAACCAGTTCGAGCGCCGCTCTCTTGCCGACAACCGCGCGCTCCACCTCGTCGAGCACCTCGTGCACTCGACGACCGGTCGCCATCGGTGTCCACGTGGGCGAACTCGTGGTGTCGGTCACTCGTCCTCCGTCAGATCCGTTCTATCGCGTCCAGTACCCGAGCCACGGCCGTACGGTCCGGCCCATGAATGCTGCGGTCTGCGACGGGCAAGCGAGCTGGGTCGATCAGTGCCCAGGCTTCCGCTCCCAGCAGGCGGGCGGCCGCCGCCGGCTGAGCCGCCATGTCGACACCGTGCCGGTCGGCTAGCCGGGCACCAGCAACCCTGGCGAGCCGGGGCCGAAGAGAGGTGTCGAAGTCGAAAGCGGACACCAGACCCCATTCGACGGAACCTACCGTTCGGGTGAAGCCCGGGAGCACCGCTGCTTGTGGTCGGCGCGACCACGGCAGCGTTGGCAGGTCGCGCGCCTCAGGCTCGGCGATGATCACGCGAAGTCGCAGCACGACGATGGCCCCGATCACGGACGTCGCCAGCAACAACCCCACCGGCCCGGCGGCCAGGGTGCCCGCCACGATCAATACCAGCGACCACCACGGGATGGTCTGCCGACGCCGCGGAACCCGAGTGCCGGTCGCGCCTCCGCGGCCGCTGATGACGCTGACGAGCGGGTCATTCTCAGACGGCGGAACGCCAAAGGTCACTGTCGGACCCCCGCAGCGATGCTGCTCAGCGCCGCATGAGCATCGGCGACGTCCGCGGGGGTCACTTCTGCGGACGAGTACCGGGCCGTCAGGAACAGCTCCGTGAGCCGGCGTCCGGGTTCGGCCGCCAACCGGCCGGCAGTCATCGCTCGGTCGAGTAGCTCCTCTGGTGTTTCGGCCCGACCGCGCGAGGTTCCGGCCTCGGCCAACGCATTTTCCATTGCGGCGTAGCACCCGACGACGGCGGCCCGAGGCTCGTCCCAGCGCTCATCGAGGACGGTCCGACCAGCTCGGATGGCGGCGGCGTCCTGATCGCGGTCCGCGTCGCGGATCGCTACTCCATCACCGATGCTGTGCCTCCGCCACCACAAGACCGCGATGGCAATACCGGCGAGTACCAGGGCGAGTACGGCGGTCTGGCCGGACCACAGCACGTCGGCGGGACCTCCCTCCGCCTCGCCGAGATCAGCATCGGTGGTGGGCGCCTGTTCGGCGTTGTCCGGAAGCAGCTCGCGGAGCACCACGACGGACGCAACGAGTACCGCGAGAAGCACCAACCGTTGTAACCACTCCATCTCACCGCCTGGTTCGGCCCGGCGGGCCCGCCGGCGGAAGATCATGCCGAGGATCAGCAGCGGAAGGCACAGGACGGCAGCCGCGAGGAGAACGATCCCCAGCACATCACTGGGAATGTCCAACAGCGGTCGGAACTCGAGCTCCAACCCGCCGGCCGCTCGCGTCCCGACGACCGCGACGGCGACCAACAGCCCGCCCGTGGCGACCATGGCCACAGGCTTGATCATCGACTGTGCCCGCACGCGGCCTCCCGGGCGGGAGGGTGACCAATCGAATGTCCGGCGGCCACCGCCAGGCAGCGGCCGCCGGAAGGACTCACCCCTGTTGCTCGGTGTCCGGCTCGGCTCGCTGCGCAGGGATCTGCCCCGTCAGCAAGGCCCGGACCTCGGACTCCCGGTAACGGCGGTGTCCGCCCAGCGTCCGAATCGATGTGAGCTTGCCGGCCTTTGCCCACCGGGTCACGGTTTTTGGGTCGACCCGGAACATGGCAGCGACTTCGGCAGGCGTGAGGAGGGGCTCGGCGTCCTGAGTCCTCGTCGCCATCGTCACCTCCCTGGTGTTGGCGGAGTGGCTCCACCGCAAACGGTCATTCCACCCCACTGCGTTGTGGCGTGGAGGCGCCGAACGATGCGTCCATTCCCCGTCCGGCCGACTCTTTCAAGCCGTTAGTGCAGAGACTACGCAGAGACGACGTATGCCGCGAGTCGAGCCCAACCGGTCAGCGCCAACAGGGACCTGACGGGCATATCGTGACGGGCACAACGCTGACGCCCGCTGCCGTGGCTCGCTCACAGTGCCAGCACGGCGGGGCCAGAGGATGCGAAGGGGTCACCACCGTGGCCGATACCTCGACAGACGTCTCTCCCGGGATGGGAGTCTTCGGCCGGCACACCGGCCACGAACAGGTTGTCTTCTGTCAAGACGAACCCACCGGGCTGCGCGCGATCATCGCCATCTACTCCACAGCTCTGGGACCTGCACTCGGGGGGACACGGTTCTACCCATACCGGACCGAGGATGACGCGTTGGCCGACGTATTGGAGCTGTCGCGCGGAATGGCCTACAAGAACGCGCTGGCCGGTCTCGACCTCGGCGGCGGTAAGGCCGTGATCATCGGCGATCCCGGTCGCGACAAGTCCGAAGCCCTGCTGCGGGCCTATGGGCGGTTCGTCGCATCGCTGGGTGGCCGCTACATCACCGCGTGCGACGTCGGGACCTATGTCGCGGACATGGACGTCATCTCTCGTGAGTGCCGGTGGGTCACCGGACGCTCGCCGGCGGAGGGCGGTGCCGGCGACTCCAGTGTGCTCACGTCGTTCGGGGTGTTTCAGGGCATGCGAGCCTGCGCGGAACGGCTCTGGCAGGCGCCGACCTTGCGGGGCCGCCGGGTCGGCATTGCCGGCGTCGGCAAGGTCGGCAGCAAGCTCGCGGCATTGCTCCTCGAGGACGGCGCCGAGGTCGTCGTCACCGATGTATCTGCGCCGGCCACCGAGCGGCTGCAGTCTGCGCATCCGGAGGTGCTGGCCGTCCCCGACGCGATTGCGCTCGCCGATGCCAGCATCGACGTCTACGCGCCGTGCGCCCTCGGTGGCGCCCTCGACGACGAGATGGTCGAGGCGCTAGTGGCAAGTGGCAGTTGCCGCGCAGTGTGCGGAGGTGCCAACAACCAGCTTGCCCACCCCGGCGTCGAGAAGATGCTGGAGGACCGGGGAATCCTCTATGCGCCGGACTACGTCGTGAACTCCGGTGGGGTCATCCAAGTCGCAGACGAGCTGCACGGATTCTCCTTCGATCGCGCCCGGGGTAGGGCCGAGCAGATCCTCCAGACAACCCGACGGATCTTCGCGCTCGCCGCCGACGAAGGTGTCCCGCCTGCCGTCGCCGCCGATCGGCTGGCCGAGCGGCGGATGGCCGAGGTATCCCGCCTGCGGGGGATTCACCTTCCCGGTTGATGCGTCCCCCAGAGAAGGACAGACCCGGGCGGGACGGAACATGGCCGAACCCTGTAGCGTTGTCTTCACGAACAGATGTCACCCGAAGTTGCGAGGGCGTCCGGTTGACTGGTCGCCCCAGTTTTGTGCGAGGGGGTCGACCCAATGGGGCGCGGCCGGGCCAAGGCTAAGCAGACGAAGGTCGCCCGTCGACTGAAGTACCAGTCGCTCGAGACCGATTTCGACGCGCTGCAGCGTGAGCTGGGCGGCGACGGAGCGGCCGACGCCGAGGTCGATCAGGACGACGACGGCGACGACGACTACGACTTCGACGAGACCGACGAGCAGAGCGCGCGCTGGCGCTGACGACCTCGCGCTCGGCAGTCAGGTCAGTCGGTCATGGGTTCGGCCGCCTCGCCCGCGATACACCCCGACCAGTTCGGCCGTGCCGTCGCCGCTAGCAGTCTCGCCGGCGATCCACGCCGTCACGCCGTGCTGCTTCAGCACATCTACCGCTAGGTCCGCGTCGGCCCGTGCGACGACGGCAAGCATGCCGACGCCCATGTTGAAAGCGCGTTCCAACTCACCCTGCTCGACGCCGCCCAGCGTGCCCAGCAGACCGAAAACGGGTAGCGGTGACCAGGTCGAGCGGTCAAGTCGGGCCGTGGCATCGGCTGGCAGCACCCGGGTCAGGTTCGCCGCGATGCCACCGCCGGTCACATGCGCGAACGCGTGCACCTCGACACCTGATCCGGTCAGGGCCGAGCAGGCGGGCGCGTAGATCCGGGTCGGTTCGAGGAGTTCCTCGCCGATGGTCCGGGCGAGCTCCGGTACGTCGCGGTCAAGTTGCCATCGGGCGTTCTCCAGGATCACCCGGACCAACGAGTACCCGTTGGCATGCAGACCGGACGACGCCATTGCGACGACGGCGTCGCCTGCCCGCACCCGGTCCGGCCCGAGCAGAGCATCGGCTTCTACTACGCCAGTGGCCGCGCCGGCCAGGTCGTACTCGTCGGGTTCGAGCAGACTGGGATGCTCCGCAGTCTCCCCGCCGGCGAGTGCACAACCGGCCGTGACGCAGGCCTGCGCAATGCCCTTGACGATGGCCGCAACTCGCGTGGGAACGACCCGGCCGCACGCGATGTAGTCGGTCATGAACAACGGTTCGGCTCCGCACACGACGATGTCGTCGACGACCATTCCGACCAGGTCGAACCCGATGGTGTCGTGGATGTTCATCCGCTGGGCGATGGCGACCTTGGTACCGACACCGTCGGTGCTCGTTGCCAGCAGCGGCCGACGGTAAGAGGCCAGCGCGCTTACGTCGAACAGGCCGGCAAAGCCGCCGATCCCTCCCACGGACTCGGGCCGTCGAGTCTTCGCGACCCACTCCTTCATCAGCTCGACGGCGCGATTCCCGGCCTCTATGTCGACCCCCGCCCCGGCGTAGGTCAGGAGTTCCGGCTTCGCCTCCGCTCCCGGCCCAGTCACCACTGGAGCGTATCGACCCGCGTGGCACGGTGAACCGCCGCGCGTGGCACGTCAAACCGCTGTAGACGCGCCCGATATACCCGGCTTGTGGAGTGGCTCAACGTGCCACGCAAGGGAAGGGTCGCGGTCACGCGAGGGAGGGGGTGCGGTCAGGGGTGGCGCAACGCGTCCACGGCGCCGCCACCGATGCCGGTCGGGACACCGTCGACGTCCACCCTGGCCGGCGCGTCGATATCCACGCCGGCCGCGATCGGCAGCTCGGTCTGTTCGAGGACGTTCTTTCCCAATTGCGCCTGGGCGGGCAGCTCGATCGGGTACACGCCGTCGAAGCACGCCCGGCACAGCTCCTGCATCGACACCGTGGTGGCCTCGACCAGCCCCTGCAGGGAGACGTAGCCCAGCGAATCGGCTCCGATCGACCGGCAGACCTCGTCGCTGGACAGCCCCGTCGCGATCAGTTCCGCACGGGATGCGAAGTCGATGCCGTAGAAGCATGGCCAGGTCACCGGTGGGCTGGAGATCCGTACGTGCACCTCACGCGCGCCGGCTTCGCGCAGCATCCGGACCAAGGCGCGCTGCGTGTTTCCCCGCACGATCGAGTCGTCGACGACGACCAGCCGCTTGCCCGCGACCATCTCCTTCAGCGGGTTGAGCTTGAGCCGGATCCCGAGCTGGCGGATGGTCTGCGAGGGCTGGATGAACGTTCGGCCGACATAGGAGTTCTTCACCAACCCGAGCCCGTACGTGATGCCCGACTCCTTGGCGAAACCAACTGCGGCCGGAGTGCCGGACTCAGGCACCGGAATCACCAGGTCGGCCTCCGCCGGGTGCTCGCGGGCGAGACGGCGTCCGACATCGACCCGGGTCGCGTGCACGCTGCGGCCGCGAATGTGGGTATCGGGCCGGGCCAGATAGACGAACTCGAACAGGCAGCCCTTCGGATCCGCCGAGGCGAACCGCCGCGAGCGCAGGCCGGCCTCGTCGACGGCCACCAACTCTCCCGGCTCGATCTCCCGCACGTATGAGGCACCGACGATGTCCAGCGCCGCCGTCTCGCTGGCCACCACCCAGCCACGCTCCAGGCGGCCGAGCACCAGCGGGCGGACGCCCTGCGGGTCGCGCGCGGCGTAGAGCGTGGACTCGTCGGAGAAGATCAGCGAGAAAGCGCCGCGAAGCTGCTGCAGGACGTTGACCGCGGCCTGTTCCAACGCGGTGTCAGGATCGGCCCCCAACAACGCCGTCACCAGCGCGGTGTCGGAGGTATTGCCGTAGCGCAGTTCGCCGACGTCGGTCCCGATCTGCTCGCGGACCACCTCGAGCAGGTCGGTGGTATTCGTGAGGTTCCCGTTGTGGGCCAGGGCCACGGTGCCCATGGATGTAGCGCCGAGCGTCGGCTGCGCGTTCTCCCAGCGGCTACCGCCGGTAGTCGAGTACCGCGTATGCCCGACCGCGACGTGGCCACCGAGCGAGTTGAGCGTCGCCTCGTCGAAGACCTGGCTCACCAGGCCCATGTCTTTGTACACCATGATCTGTTCGTGATTGCCGACGGCGATGCCGGCCGACTCCTGACCCCGGTGTTGAAGGGCGTACAGGCCGAAATAGGTGAGCTTGGCGACTTCCTCGCCGGGCGCCCAGACGCCGAAGATTCCGCAGGCGTCCTGCGGGCTCCGGTCGTGTGGGTCGGCGTCGTGCGTCAGCAGACCGTCGCCCCGCGCCACGGCCGCCAGTCTATGGGCTGGCGGTCGCCGTCACTCGTCGCCGGGCTCGGACTCGTCGTCGCCTTCGCTCCCGACAACGTTGAACGCCTCATCGAGTTGGACGTCGACCTGGCCGCCACTGTCGAGGGACACCTCGACCTCGTACAAGCTCTCCTCGTCGCCGACCTCGGTGCCGGTCACCGTCCCGCCGCCGGTGTGCTCGAGTGCGGCGGCACTGGCCTTCTCCAGGGCGGTGCCGGTGATCGGGGCCTCGGTGGCGTCATCGTCAGCTCCGCCGGCTGCGGCGAAACCGGCAGTGCCCGCCACCGCGCCACCAGCAAGTGCTGTCGTCGCAATCGCGATCTTGGTTTTTCGGTTCATGGTTGGCCTCCGATGGTTCCAGGATACGAGTCACTGTCGGATTCGATGCTGCCTGCTGGTGGCTGAACCGGCGCTGAATCACCCGCCGGCCGTGAACTCGACCAGCTCGACGACCTCAGGCGGACCCGACGCGTGCTCGCTGTAGATCTTGCCCACGCCCGGTGCGTAGTACTTGTTCTCGACGGTCTCCGGGTCGAGCGGGTTCCAGTCCTCCGTCACGACCACGTCGGTGTACGCGCCGAGGCCGATGGTCTTGGTCTCGCCGACACGGAGCACCTCGCCTAGATCCTCGGCCTCACCCGGGTAGTACTCCTGCCGATAGCTGTCCCCAGCGAGCAGGATCCGCGAGCATGACGATGCCAGGGAGCGCGCCATCGACTCCGTACTCCCAAGATCCCTCTTTGCTGGTCGTGCCGTCGTCCTCGTACGACGTGGAATCTTCGCCGAGATACCAGACGTTGCCGTCGGTGTCCTGGGCGAACCAGTCGTAGGTGTCCTCGACGAGCTCGCCGGCGACGTAGACGGTGTCCCGAATGACGGTCGCGGAGATCCCCTGGATGTCGCGCCGCTCGCCCGTGACGACCACCTCGATGACGCTCGGCCTCGCCGTCACTCTCGCCCTCGTACACCCACTTCATGCCGGGCTTGAACGGCAGATAAGGGTTGTCGACGACGTCGACGAAGTTGGCCGGATCCAGGTCGGGCTCGTATGCGCCGCCGTCGCCGGGGTCGATGACGGGAGTCGCGGGCGTGCTGCCCACGGTTGCGGAATCGGTGCCGGCAGTCGAGGCATTGTCGCCACCACAGCCGGCCACTGTCAGGGCCAACGCAGCTGCCATGGCCGTCGTCCCAGTTCGTACGGTCCAGGACGTTGATCTCGATTTCCAGGCGTCATGTGTCATGACGCGAGGATGGCGAGCCCTACCTGAACCCAGGCTGATCGTGATTCAGACTTCCCGCGACAGCCGTTGCAGCAGCAGCGTCTCAGCCAGGCAGACCTTGGCGAACTGCGCCAGATGCAGACTCTCATCGATACCGTGCGGTCGCGAGTCCGGATCTTCGACACCGGTCACGAGGACCGCGGCGTCGGGGTACGACGTTGCGAACTCTGCGATGAACGGAATCGTCACACCCAGGCCGACCTCGACCGGCGGATGTCCAAACGCATCCATGAACGCCGCTCGGGCGGCATCGAAGCCTGGCTTCGTCGTGTCCAGCTCACAGGGCGGGCCAACTGCGCCGTCGGTGACGCTCACCGAGGCGCCGTGCTCCGCGTGACGACGTAAGTGCTCAGCCAGCGCGTCCAGGGCCGTTCGCGGGTTCTCTCCCGGCGCGACGCGCAGGCTGACCTTTGCGCGAGCCACCGGCACCAGGACATTGGGGGCGTCCGCGACTCGAGTGGCGTCGAGCCCGACGACCGAGGCAGCGGGTCGGTTCCACATCCGGTCACCGATCGAGCCGGTGCCGGACAGCTCGACACCGGCGAGAACACCCGCCTCAGCGCGGAACCGCGACTCGGGGTAGTCGACATCGGCCTGCTCGCGCTGCACCAACCCGGCGATGGCGACATCGCCGTTGTCGTCATGCAGCGTCGCGAGAAGGCGGCACAGCGACGTCAGCGCATCGAGAACCGGGCCGCCGAACATGCCCGAGTGCACTGCGTGGTCCAGGACGCGAACCTCGACCTCGCAGTCGACCAGGCCACGCAGGCTGGTGGCCAGCGACGGCGTCTCGACGGTCCAATTGACCGAGTCGGCCACGACGATGACATCGGCCGCCAGCTTGTCGCGATGTGTGGCGAGGAAAGCGGAGAACGTCGGCGAGCCGATCTCCTCCTCTCCCTCCACGAACAGCGTGACGCCGACCGGCGGCCGGCCGCCGAACGCGCGCAACGCGGCGACGTGCGCCATGACACCGGCCTTGTCGTCGGCGGCACCGCGGCCAAACAAGCGCCCGGCCCGCTCCGTCGGGTCGAACGGCGGGCTCGTCCAGTCGGCCGGCTCGCCAGTTGGCTGGACGTCGTGATGGGCGTAGAGGAGAACCGTCGGGGTACCAGCGGGGGCGGGCCACCGAGCGACGACCGCCGGTGCGCCGCCGTCGACGGAGAGGATCTCCACCTCGGCAGCGCCCACTCCACGGGCCAGCTCGGCCACGGCTTCCGCCGACGCCTGGACGTCCGCGGCTGCAGCCGGGTCCGCGCTGACGCTGCGAATACGGACCAGCTTCTCCAAGTCGTTCCGGACAGAGGGCATGACCCGGTCGACGGTTTTCCGCACGTCGCTCACGTCGTCGGACTCTAGCTCCCCACAGTTGAGTGGGCCGGGGACGCAGCGTTGACGTCGAGGACGATCCCGATGCCACCGCGACGATCGTCGCCAGCCGCTGTGACCTGACCGTTCTTGGCACGGGTGACCGCGTGCGCCCCGCCGAAGTAGAGGTCTCGCCGGTCCCAGACATGGACCGGTAGTCGGCTGCGCAGTGCCTCCACCACCTGCGGCGGCACGCCGGGCTCGACCTGCAACACCTCACGGTCCCAGTGCATGCGGGGAGAGCACAGCGCGCCGTCGAGCGGCAGGTTCCGGTCGAGCAGCCCGGTGATCACGCAGGTGAGCGCGCTGCGGATCCGCTCGCTGCCGCCACTGCCGAGGCCGATAGTGGTGCCGTCCTCGGTCACCAAGAGGGTGGGCGCCATCATCGAGCCGATTCGGGTTCCCGGTGCCGTGGCGTGGAAGCCCGCGGGATGCAGGTCCGACTCACCCATGACGTTGTTCAACTGGATGCCTGTGCCTGGCACGAACTGGCCCGAGCAACTGCCGTTGGACGTCGTCATCGCCGCGACGTTGCCGTCACCGTCCACCACACTGACGTGGGTCGTCCCGCGGGTCGACTGTGGAGCGAGGGCGTGCCGCTCGGACAACCCCACCAGCGCGTGCGCCAATCGGACCTGCGCCTCGGCGGACTCGTCGAGTCGATCACCCTCGCCGTTTAGTTCGCCGAGGGCCGCCAGAACGATGCTGCCGCCGAACGACGGCGGCGGATTGGTGCTCAGCTGCGCTCCCCGGTACATCGCGCGGAGCGGTTCCCGCTCGACGACCGTGTACGACGCCAGGTCCGCCTCGGTGAGAAGGCCGGCGCCGACCGTCATCTCGTGCTCGAGTGGTTTGGCGATCTCGGGCGCGGCGAAGCCGCGGACATGGCCCTCCGCTACGGCGGCGAGTAGACCCGCCAACGCCTCGTTGCGCATTCGGTCGCCGACTCTCAACAGCCCACCGCGCGGTGCGAAGATCGCCCGACCCTCGGGTGAAAGGGTGAGGATCTGCTCGAGCAGGGCCATCAGCTGCGCCTGGGTCGCGTCGAGCACTGTCCCGCGGGTAGCCAGTTCTCGTGCAGGCGCGACGACGTCGCCGAGCGGCAATTGCCCGAGTCTGCGATGAACGTGCAAGTAGCCGTCAAGGCAGCCGGGGACCGCGACGGACCCCCAACCGGCGTAGAAGACCTGTTCGGCTCCGGCGAAGCGCACCGTCACCGGCAGGAAGGCGGGTTCCAGCCGTTCCGGCGGACGACCACGGCCCGGCGCGTCGACGAAGAAGTCGAACACGGTCAGCTCACCAGCCGCGGTGGCCGCGAGTAAAAACCCGCCACCGCCGAGGCTTGACAGTGCCGGCTCAGTCACAGACGCAGCGAAGCCCGCCGCGATCGCAGCGTCGAAGGCGTTGCCACCTGCTTTGAGCACGGCGGTGGCGGCTCGAGCGGTGTCCGCGTTCCCAGCCGCCACACCGGCCTGACGCATCACGGCGCTGACACTAGATCCACCCGGACCGGCATCGATCGGGAGGCCCTAGAGAAGTGGCAGATACGACCCCAAGTCGGCTCGCTCGCCGCTGGCGTCGACCTGCCCGGCCGCTCGTACGTCAGCCCAGCTGATTCGGCCGGCAGCCAGCTGAAGCCAGGTGGTCGGGTCGGTTTCGACGACGTTCCCCGGCGTACCGCGGGTGTGCCGCGGGCCTTCGATGCACTGAACGGCCGCATACGGCGGGACGCGGACCTCGACGCTTCGGCCAGGTGCCCGTTCGGCCAGCGCATCGAGCAGGGCGCGCACCGCGAGCCGTTCGGTCTCCGGCGGCGGTACCGGCCGCTCGATGCCTGGGACCGAGCGGGCCAGATCGTCGGCGTGGACGGCGATCTCGATGCATCTGGTCACCAGATAGTCGCTGAGACGGATCGGGCCGCGGCCGGCCGCGACGACCGGATCGCCTGGTCCGAGTTCTTGAATGGTCTCTACTGCCCCAGCCCACCTGTCATCCAGGGCGGTGACAGGTTCCCCTCCCTGTGCCTGAGCTCGGGTATTTTCGTCGATCGACCCGGCTGCCTCGGCGTAGCGGGCAACGTACTGAGCGATGGTCAGCGGCCGCTCACCTCGCCGCGCATTCGTCAGTCTCGCGACGGAGTTCGCGACCAGCGCCATGTGAGCCGCCAAATCCTGCACCGTCCAGCCGCCGAGCACACTAGGCAGCTGCATGACATCGGCGGGCAGAACCGCCAGCCAATCACGCAGCACCTGATGGCCTGACTGGTATGCGGCCCAGGCTGCGCCGGGCTCCACTCGTCTGGCCACCACGTCAGGGCACGCTACCCGCTGTGCCGGGCCGTGAAGATCGTCGTGTCTTGCGGTGCACGCCGCGGCTGCCACGGCACCGGCGCCGGCTCACGGCGATCTTCACGACCCGGGTGTCGTCAGACCGAGGCAGGCACCTGTCGTGGATTTTCCGACGCCGGTTCGGCCGACTGCTTGCGGACCAGACCACCGACGATGAGCAGGGCCAAGCCGGCGAGTAGCCAGATCGCCAGAACGGTCAGCGGCTTGGTGGCTGCTGCCCCGTCGAAGAAGGCAACCGAGCGCGTCGCACTGACGCCGGCGCCCGGGGGCAGCAACTGGCCCACTGCTCCCCACGGCTGAGGCAGCATCTCCCAGGCGCTCGCAGCGGCCGACAACGGATTGCCGATGAAGATCATCGTCACCGCACCGAGGATCGCGCCGGCTCGGCCGAGCAGCGCGACCAGCCCAGCCATCATTGCCGCGACGGCCCCGATGAGGAGCGCGAGAATGCCAGCGACTTCCAGGTACGAGCCGTCGACGATTCCCAGGCCGTACTGCAGCAGAGCTGCGGACACCAGACCGCCGAGGAGCGAGATTCCGATCACTGCCGCAAGCCGGTTTCGAGTGCTCCGCAGCGCGAATCCCGCAATGATGCCGCCGGCCACGCTCGTCATCACCAACGGCAGCACGGCGGCGCCCAGGCCGGCGCCGATCGGGTCGTCTGGATCCGTGGGCACGACATCCTCGACCAGCACAGCGTCGCCAGCCGGTGCCAGCTCGGTAGCTGCCGACCGCAGCATCTGTGCGACCGCGGGGCCGGCGCCTGACGCGACCAGCAGCTGCGGTCCGTCTGGAGAAACGACGACGGCACCGTAGATCTGGCGATCCTCGATCGCCGCTCTGGCAGCGGAGGCATCGTCGACCACGACGACGTCGAACGCCGCTCCGTCGCCGTCAGCCCCGGGAACGGCGGCGAGCGACGCCTGGACCTGTTCGACCGCCTGCGGTGGACCCCCAACCGCGATCGGCAGTTCGCGCGGGCCCACGTTGGCAGCCGGCCAGGCGAACGCCATCAGCATCAGGGCCTGCAGTGTCACGATGCCGACAACGACCGCGACCGTCAGCCGGGCCGGACTTGCAGAATGCATAGCCGCCTCCTCCAAAAAGGAACGCTCGTTCTCTTGAACTGAGCATCTCTCACGGGGTGGTAGTTGTCAAGAACGAATGTTCGTTTTATGATCTCCGACGTGCCCCGAGTCTCCGATGCCCACCGAGAGCAACGCCGCCAGCAGATTCTGGACGCGGCCCGCCGGCGCTTCGCGCGCAACGGATTTCACCAGACGTCGATGCAGGACATCCTCGCCGAGGCGGGGCTGTCCGCGGGGGCGCTCTACCGGTACTTCCGCAGCAAGGAAGAGATCATCGCCGCAATCGCCGAAGAGGCGCTGGCACAGGTGACGGCCCCGATGGGGCCGCTCACAGCGCAGCAACCCACACCGCCGCTGGATGCGGTGATCGAGCGGCTGCTGACCAATGCGGAGGAAGTCGGCTTCCAGCCGGACGGGCTCGCCTACATCGCCCCGCAAGTCTGGGCCGAGGCGTTGCGCAATCCGCGACTGCGAGAGCTGGTGCAAACCAAGTTTGCCGAGGTGCGCAGCGCCATCGCCGGAATCGTCCAGGCCGAGCAGACCGCAGGCCGGATCCCGGCCGACGCCGACCCCGACGACGTTGCCGGGTTCCTGTTCGGTTCGCTGCTCGGTTACGTCCTGCAGCGCGTGCTGGCCGGCACCGTCGACCCCACGTCCTACTCCGCCGCTCTCGGAGCGTTGGTCACCCCGCCCTGAAACCCGGCGCCAAGGCCGATCCGCACCCTTCCCTCCTGCAGGGCCACCGGTATCGGATCGGCGATCTCTCCCATGAACTCGCCGTCTTCGATGTCCCGGAAGCCGAGGAGTACCCATCGGTCGGAGCGATCTCGAACCAGTCGACCGGCGTACAGGCTGGGATGGTCCACGGACACGGCGTCAGTCAATTCCCATGGGCCGAGCAACGTCTTGCCAGGAACCACGTAGACGCCTCCGTCGGGCGGGCCGTCGAGCCGGGCGGGATCCTGGTGCAGGGACAGGCACGAGAACACCAGCACCGGCTGGTCATCGACTATGCAGACTTGCGGTACCTCGAGTTGGCCGAAGCCTGCCGGCTCCGACAACGGCGGCTGCACTTCCCAGGCCTCCAGATCCGGGCTTCGGGCGTGGCCGATGACCCCCCGTCCCATCGGGTTGCCGTCCGGGATCCGAGCGGTGATGAGCATGTGCCAGCCATTACCGTCCGGGTCGGCGAACACGTACGGATCGCGCCAGGCCTCTTCCGACCACGAGTCGAGGTCAAGTGGCTCGTACCATCGGGGATCCGCCTCGAGGAGCGGTCCATCGGGTTGCCGCCACGTCACCAGGTCGTCAGAGTGGGCGACGCCGATCCGCTGTACAAATCCGTGGTCCGCATGGCTGAGCCCCGTGTAGTACATCCGCCAGACGCCGTCAGGACCCGCGATCACCGAGCCTGTCCAGGTCGCCAGGTCGTCCCACGCGGGTGCGTCGGAATGGACCAAGGCGTCGGGGAGCAGCCGCCAGTTCCTCAGGTCCACGGACGTGGCGTGACCGATCGAGGCTCGGTGATGTCGGCGAAACGGGTCATGCAAGGCCCGTGAGGCTCGTAAGAAGAACAGATGGTAGTTCGGTCCGTCCTCCGCCAACCAGCTGTCCCATACCCAGTGGTCAGCCAGTCGCAGCGTCACCCTAACCCTTCACCCCGGAGGAGGCGATGCTGTTGATGAACGATCGCTGGAAGGCAAGGAATAGTACCAAGATCGGCACTGTGATCATCGACGCGTACGCCATGATCTGGCCCCAGGAGACATTGAGCTGGAAGAAGTACTGGATCCCGATCATGACCGGTCGGAGTTCTTCCGATTGGACGACCATGAGCGGCCAGAGATAGGAGTTCCAGGCCGGCAGGAAGGTCAGGATGGCGACCGTTGCGATGGCCGGGCCGGAGAGCGGCATGATGACGCTCCGATAGATCCGGAACCAGCCCGCTCCGTCCACCCTGGCCGCTTCGTCGAGCTCGGTCGGGATGCTGGAGAAGTACTGGTAGAACAGGTAAATGGAGAATGCACTGGCCACGAACGGCAGGATCTGTACCCGATACGTGTCCAACCAACCATCGGCCAGGACCGGTGTGAAACCGTCGAACTCGATCCAGGGCAGCTTGTTGGCCCACCAGACCAACGGCAGGGCGAACGTCTCGAACGGCACGATCAGGGTGGCGATGATGGCGGCCAGAATGAACTTCTGACCGCGCCACCGCAGCCTGGACAGCCCGAACGCGCAGAGGCTGTTGATGAACAGGCCGATCGCTACCCAGACGAGCGAGATGAAAATCGAGTTGAACAAGAATCGGCTGAAGGGTACCCGGTCGAAGACGCCGCGGTAGTTGTCCAGGGACAGGTCTCCCACCGGGAAGAACGCCCGCCAGCCTGGTATGTCGCGGAAGATCTGTGCGTCGGGCTTGAAGGACGACATGAACATAAAGACCATCGGTGCCGCGAACACGATGACCAGCAGGACCCGCACGATCTGCATCAGTAAGTGCCGGGTTCGCTTCCGCCGCGCCGCTTCTTCGGCAGTGGGCTCTTCGACGACCGTCGTGGTTGCGGCCATGTCAGACCTTCTCTCGAGTCAGGAAGCGCTGAATGGCGGAGACGATGAGGACGAGCACGAAGAAGATCAACGAGATCGCTGATGCGTAACCGGTGGCTTGTTGCTCCCAGCCGGTGCGCACCGCCATGAAGACCACGGTGGTCGTCGAATCCAGCGGCCCACCCTGGGTCATCACGCTGATCTGGGTGAAGAGGCTGAGTGCTCCGATCGTGATCGTGATGAGGATGAACGTGCGTGTTGCCGTGAGTGCCGGCCAGGTGATGTACCTGAACCGGTTCCAGCCGGCCGCGCCGTCGATCGCCGCCGCTTCGTAGAGCTCTCCGGGAATCGTCTGGAGCCCGGCCAGCCAGATGATCATATGAAAGCCGACGGCCTGCCAGATCGACATGACCATGATTGCGGGCATCGCGGTGGCTGGATTGTTCAGCCAGTCCGTGCCCTGCCAGTTTCCGAAGCTGACTGCCCGGATAATGCTGTTGAACAGCCCGTCCGGCTGGTACATGAACTCCCAGAGCAGTGAGATGACGACCATCGAGGTGACGACGGGAAGGAAGTACACGGTGCGGAAGAAGTTCGTACCGCGGAATTTTCCATTGACCAGGAGCGCGAGTACGAGCGCGAGCCCCGCCTGGACCGGTACGACGATCACTGCGAAGTAGAGTGTGTTCCGCAGCGATGCCCAGAAGATGGAGTCGCTGAAGAGGTTGACGAAGTTGGTCAGGCCCACGAATTCGGCTGGCCGTGGCGAGACCAGGCGTGCATTCGTGAAGGCGAGACCGAACGCGAGGAATACCGGGACGAAGAAGAAGAGGATCAGGAAGATGACGGCTGGGGTGACCATCGCGAGGCCGGTGGTCCCCTGATGTCCCCCGACACTTGCGATGCCTCGGCGCTGCTTCGGTGCGCCTTCGACCGTGGCGATGGCCTCGGGGACACCGGAGGTTTCAGTGACAGACATGGGTCCCACTCTCCGGTTGTGCCGGACGGTTTCCCGTCCGGCACAAGCAGTTGGCGTCAGAACTCGTAGTTGCCGTTGGCCTTGATGTCGCCGTCGATGTCCGACACGGCCTTGTCCAGGATCTCCTGTGGATCACCGCCGGCGATGATGTCCTGCATGGCCTTCTGGAAGGTGCTGGAGATGAACGGGTACGCCGGCGTGATCGGACGCAGCACGGCGTATGCCTCGGACATGTCGAAGAAGATCCGGTACTTACCGTCCGGTGCGAAGTTCGGCACCGCCTCCGCTGCCGCCGGAGTCGCCGGGATCAATCCCAAGGTCTCGGCGTACAGGGTGAAGTACTTCGGGTCAGCCGAGTGCTCCAGGTACGCCAATGCTCCTTCAGGGGCTGCGCAGTCGCCACTCATTCCCCATTGCCATGACGCCCCGCCGATCTTGGGACCATCACCGAAGTCCGGCGGCGGGAGGAAGACCACGTCGTCGCCGAACTTCTCGGTGACGGCATCGGCGGCCCAGCTCCCGCTGTACATGATCGCGGTCTTGCCGTTGACGAAGTCCGCCGTCGAGTCCTCGCTGGATGTCTTCGCCGCATATCCGTTCTCGATGGTCCCGGTGAACCACTCAGCGAACTCCAGCGCTTCGGGCCCGTTCAGGACGCCCTCAGCGGACAGGTAGTCGTCTCGGTTGATGAGGTCGCCGCCGAAGCTCTGCAGGATGGGCGAGTAGGCATAGGGGATCCACTCACCAGTGCCTGCAGTGCCGAGGTCCAGGGCGTAGTCGTATCCGCCGGCAGCCTGGATCTTGGCCAGCGCGTCGTCGAACTCTTCCTTGGTCCACGGCTGGTCCATGTCGGGGATCCTGATGCCGTTGTCCTCGAGCGCGGACTTGCGCGCAGTGAGATTCAGCGCGACGTCGTAATGCCCGAAGGAATAGAGCTCGTCATTGAAACGTCCGATCGTGCTCTCGAGTTGATCTGTGAACAACTCCTCCGGCAGGTCGAGCGGTGCAAGGTATCCGCCCCAGGCCCAGCTGGGCATGATCGGCCCGTCGACGTCGAGGATGCAGGGGAGCTTCTCGGCCGAGGCAGCTGCGGTCACCGCGTCGTTGTAGGAATCCTGCGGGAACGACTGGATCTCGACCTTGTAGTCCTCTTGGCTGGCGTTGAAGTCGGACACGATGGTCTCGACGACGGGGAGCTCCAGCTCGTTCCCCCCGTTGTGAGTCCACAGCTCGAGCGTTGTCACGCCGCCTTCCTCGACGGCGCCGCTGTTGCCTTCTGACGACGAATCGTCGCCGCCACATGCGGCCATGGTCAGGGTCATCAACCCCGCCAAGCCGGCCACCGCAACTCGTCTCGCTGTGTTTCGTTTCACCGGTGCACACTCCTTAGTTAGGTTTCCGGCCCCGGGCCGGGCGACGAGCGACCGGCTTGGCCGCCTGTGGGGTGATCTCATCCGCGGCCCTAAACGAGCTCTGAGCAGGCGGGGCTACCGATGACCGGCGAACGACCGGTCCTGGGAGTACCAGGTGTTCGGGGGGCAGTACCTCACCCCTCGACCTGGCGTCGAGTTCCGCATAGAGCCGGTTGATCGCCCAAGCTCCCATCTCGAAATGGGGCAATGCGATGGTGCTGAGCCCGGGCCGAAGAGCCTCGGAAATGATTTGCAGATCGTCGAATCCGACGATCGACAGGTCGTCTGGGATTCGTAGGCCGAGCTCCGCGGCCGCTTGGTAACACCCCATGGCGACTCGGTCGGTGAAGCAGAAAATGCCGGTCGGCCGATCGGGCCTCTGCAGCAGGGAGAGCCCGCCCTGGTAGCCACCGGAAGACGACGCTGGCACTTGCAGCACGTATGAACGGTTCGGCTCGACCCCAGCAGCGGCCAATGCCTCGTCGAAGCCTTTGAGGCGCCCATGGGTTGCCGGAATGTCATCCTCGCCGTTGAGGAAACCGATCCGTCGATGACCCGCCGACAGGAGCAAGCTCACCGCGTCGCGGCCGCCAGAGACCTCGTCCGGCACGACTGACGAGATCGACGGATCGTCGGAAATGGCATCGACGAGGACAACGGGTACGTCGGCCAGCGTCGCTGGAATCGTGACCTGACGGTGGAACATTGCGGCGTAGAGGACACCGTCGACCTTCCGCTGCTTGAGCAGCAGTGCTTCCCGCTCCTCCTGCTCGGGTTCGCCATTGGTGTTGAAGATGAGCAGCAGAGAGCCGTGTGCCTTTGCTGCCTCCTGAGCGCCCGCGATGATCTGTCCTGCAAACGGAGTCGTCACGATCTCATCGCCCAGCAGACCGATCGTCTCAGATCGCTGTGTGCGCAGGCCGCGAGCGAGGTGGTTGGGCGCGTATCCGAGCTCGGCCGCTATCCGGCGCACCCGCTCTCGAGTCGCCGGACTAATCCGGCCGACGTCGTTCAGGCTGTGGGAGACGGTCGTCGTCGAAACACCGGCGGCCTTCGCGACCACCCTGATGCCAACGGTCGAAGCCGCCACGTTTGTCCGCCTTAACGTTTATGCGCCTAAACGTTTATGCAGAGTCAATAAGTACTGTGCTCCTGGACTACCGGGACGTCAATACTTCGTGACCGGCTCGTTACGGACCCAGGTTCCGATGGCCGACGCCGCGGTCGTAAAGATCGTCGTGCGTCGTTCTGAGTGAGTCGGGCCGAACCTCACGACGATCTTCACGGCAAGGCTCAGCCGTCGAACAAAGCAGGCAGCGTGCCCTCGTATGCACCTCGGAGCTCGGCCAGCGGGACGCTGAACTGCTCCTGAACGTCTAGCGACGGCTCACCGGCGCCGTCGTCGACCACCCCGATCCGCTGGTGCGGGAACCGGCGGGCCGTGCACATGTCGGTGAACCGCACCTCCTCCGACCGCGGCACGGCGACGATCGCCCGGGCCGCCGACTCGGCGAACAGGAAGACGAACGGGTCGATCTCGTCGGGTATCCACACGCGCGCACCCAGCCCGTAGCGCAGGCACGACTCCACCAGCGCCTGAGCGAGGCCGCCGTCGGAGAGATCGTGGGCGGCGTCGACGAGACCGTCCCGCGACACGTTGACCAGGATCTCGGCCAGCTCGCGCTCGGCGTCGAGATCGACCGCCGGCGGCAGGCCACCAAGATGGCGATGTACGACGTGTGCCCACTCCGAGCCGCCGAACTCGTCGTGAGTCGTGCCCAATAGATAGATCATCTGGCCAGGAGTACGAAAGCCCGATGGCGTGCGGCGCGCCACGTCGTCGAGCACACCGAGCACCCCGACCACCGGCGTGGGGAGGACCGCCGTCGAGCCGGTCTGGTTGTAGAGCGACACATTCCCGCCAGTCACGGGAACGTCCAGAACAGCGCAAGCATCGGCGAGTCCGCGAACGGCCTCCGCGAACTGCCACATCACCGCCGGATCCTCCGGAGAGCCGAAGTTCAGGCAGTTCGTGACCGCGAGCGGGCGAGCCCCGACGGCCGCGACGTTGCGATATGCCTCGGCGAGGGCGAGTTGGGCGCCCGCGTACGGGTCGAGTTTCGTGTAACGGCCGTTGGCGTCGGTTGCCAGAGCGACTCCCAGCCCGGTCTGCTCGTCGATGCGCACGACGCCGGCGTCCTCCGGCTGGGCGAGGACGGTATTGCCGCGGACGTAGCGGTCGTACTGGTCGGTCACCCAGGCACGCGAGCACAGGTTCGGCGAGGCAATCATCCGCAGCAGCGTCTCGCGCAGCTCGGCACCGCCTGCCGGGCGGTCGAGCGCCGCACGGAGTCGCCGCCTGCAACTCGTCCTGCCAGGACGGCCGGACGTACGGCCGCTGGTACACCGGGCCCTCATGCGCGACGGTTCGCGGCGGTACGTCGACCACGACCTCACCGCACCACTCGACCGTCAGCCGACCCGACTCGTT
The DNA here is from genome assembly GCA_963831385.1 of uncultured Actinomycetota bacterium. GTDB lineage: Bacteria > Actinomycetota > Actinomycetes > Jiangellales > Jiangellaceae > JACVRX01. Next base: position 65,137 of record CAWHPW010000021.1, on the reverse strand, counting down.
CACCTCGCCGACGACGTTGGCATCGACCTCCCACCTGGCGCAGATCTCGAGCACCCGGTCGATGGCAGCTGGCGTGACGACGGCCATCATCCGTTCCTGCGACTCGCTCATCAGGATCTCCTCCGGAGCGAGGGTGCTGTCGCGCAGCGGGACCCGGTCGAGGACCACGTGCATGCCGCCGTCGCCCGCAGACGCCAGTTCAGACGTCGCGCACGACAAGCCGGCGCCGCCCAGGTCCTGGATACCGACGACCAATTCCTCCCGGAAGAGCTCCAATGTGCACTCGACCAGCAGCTTCTCCATGAATGGATCGCCGACCTGCACACTGGGCCGCTTGCTGGGACCGGCATCGCCGAATGTCTCCGACGCCAGCACCGAAACCCCGCCGATGCCATCGCCACCGGTCTTGGCGCCATAGAGGACGACAAGGTTGCCGACGCCGGACGCGCGCGCGCGGTGCAGCTCCTCGTGGCGCATCACGCCGACGCACAACGCGTTGACCAGCGGGTTGCCGGCATACGAGTCGTCGAACACCACTTCGCCGCCGATGTTGGGCAGGCCCAGACAGTTGCCGTAGCCACCGATCCCGGCGACGACGCCGGGCAGCACCCGTTTGGTGTCCTCGGCGTCGGCGGGGCCGAACCGCAGCGGGTCCATCACCGCCACCGGCCTCGCACCCATCGCCAGGATGTCGCGGACGATCCCGCCGACTCCCGTTGCCGCCCCCTGGTAGGGCTCGACATAGGACGGGTGGTTGTGCGACTCGACCTTGAATGTCACCGCGTAGCCCTGCCCGACGTCGACGACGCCGGCGTTCTCGCCGATGCCCGCCAGCAGCTTGCCGACCTGCGTCTCCTGGGCCAGCTCGCCGAACCGCCGCAGGTGCACCTTGCTGGATTTGTACGAGCAGTGCTCGGACCACATCACGCTGTACATCGCGAGTTCGCAGCTGGTGGGGCGACGGCTGAGAATCTCGCGGATCCGCGAGTATTCGTCGACGCGCAGCCCCAGCTCCGCCCACGGCTGAGCCTGTTCGGGACTGTCCGCGGCCTGCTTGACGGTATCGGTCATGTCGCGACAAGTGCCGTGAGGACGGAAGTGAAGAAACCCAGCCCGTCGACAGTCGGGCCGGTCAGAAGATCTATTGCGTGCTCGGGATGTGGCATCAAACCGACGACGTTGCCGCGCGCGTTCGTGATCCCGGCGATGTCCCGGTAGGAACCGTTGGGGTTGTCGCCGAGGTAGCGGGCGACGACCCGACCCGACGCTTCCAGCTCGTCTAGCGTGCGCTCGTCGGCGACGTAGCCTCCCTCGCCGTTCTTGAGCGGAACGGTGATCTCTTGACCGGTCTCGTAAGCGGACGTCCAAGCCGTCGACGCGTTCTCGATCCGCAGCCGCTGGTCCCGGCAGACGAATCTGCGGTGGTCATTTCGGATCAGCGCGCCCGGCAGCAGGTGCGACTCGCACAGAACCTGGAAACCGTTACAGATGCCGAGCACCGGCAGGCCGCCGCGGGCCGCGTCGACCAATGGCTGCATGACCGGTGCGAACCGGGCGATCGCGCCGCACCGCAGGTAGTCGCCGTAGGAAAATCCGCCCGGCAGCACCACCGCGTCGACGCGACGCAGGGCGGCATCCGCGTGCCAGAGCGCTACCGACTCGCCGCCGGCGGTATGGACCGCGCGCGCGGCGTCGCCGTCGTCGAGCGAACCGGGGAAAGTGACGACGCCGATCCTCACGGCTCGACCCGAACGGCAAAGTCCTCGATCACCGGGTTGGCGAGCAGCGTTCCGGCGGCGCGCTCGATCTCGGCAACGATCTCGGCAGTCGGGTCGGTGTCGAGTTCGATCTCGAACCGTTTGCCCTGTCGAACCGAGGCGACGCCGGCGAATCCCAGCCGATCGAGTGCACCCAGCACGGCCTTGCCCTGGGGGTCGAGGATCTCCGGCTTCGGCATGACGTCGACGACGACGCGGGTCACGGACACGCTCCTCGCGTAGTGACGAGCACGGCATGCGCCCGCCGGACACGGGCCGCAGGCCCAATCTATCGACACGCATCGAGCAAACGCCCTGCGATGCCGCGCAGCACAGCCATCCCACGTCCTGGCTGAACAAATCCGCATTCTGGGGCCCGTAAACAGGTGCAACGCGGATCTACTCAGCCAGGACGCGAGCGGACGGGGAGGGCCGCGCCGACCGTATCGGCGGCGGCGATCAGCGCGGTGGCGGCGGGACCTGCGGGCCGTCGCTGTAGATCAGCACAACGTCTCCAGTCCCGCCCGGCGTGATCTCGATCTCCACGGGGTCGGGTGTCCACGGATGCTCCGCGACGGCGGTGCCAGTGACGGTGACGTTGCCGGAGCCCACCGGGACGTCGACGGTCCCGTCGTCACCGGTCCGCACCGTCATCGGTTCCATACCGTGCGCGGCGATCTCGATGGTCACCTTGGGCAGCGGCCGGAATCCGCAGTCAGATTTCGGGGATGGGCCGATCTGGGGACACGAGACGAACGACTGCGTGGTGATCCGCAACTCTCCGGCCTGACCCGCCACGCCAGGCGGCTCCGGCCCAGGCGACGAGTTCCCTGCGGTCGGCGATACGACGCCGTCAGTCCCGGGCGACGCCGACCGGGTCGGGGTCGCTGCGGTTTCAGTGGGAACCGAATCCGTCGCGTCATCGGCAAGCGGCTCACCTGCGGAAGTACACGCCGCCAGCGCCACGAAGGTCAGCCCGAGGGCGAGACGAGCGCACTTCCACACGTGTATGCGACGTAGCGGCGACCTTGCGAGTTCCGCCTGGCTCCCGACTTTCACTGGAGGTCTTCCACGGCTCGGCGCGGCGGAGACGTGGGAAACCCTCCAGTCGTCATGTGAAGGTGCGCCCCGTGAGGCGCTCGTAGGCCTCGACGTAGCGCTCGCGGGTGCGCTGAACGACGTCCTCGGGGAGTGGCGGCGGCGGCTCGCCGGAGTGACGGTCCCAGCCGGCCTCGGCCGAGGTGAGCCAGTCCCGCACATACTGTTTGTCGAACGCTGGCTGGCGACGGCCGGGCCGCCACGCGTCCAGCGGCCAGAACCGCGACGAGTCGGGTGTCAGCACCTCGTCGGCCAGGACCAGCGAGCCGTCGGAATCCCGGCCGAACTCGAGTTTCGTGTCGGCCAGCACGATGCCCCGCTCGCGTGCGATCGCCTCGGCCCGTGAATACACAGCGAGGGTCAAGCGGCGCAGTTCGTCCGCCGTCTCAACGCCAGCGACGCGCTCCACATGGGCGAAATCCACGTTCTCGTCGTGCTCGCCCAACTCGGCCTTGGTGGCCGGAGTAAAGATAGGCTCGGGCAGCCGCGAACCATCCAGCAACCCGGCCGGAAGATCCACGCCGCACACCGATCCCGTCGCCTGGTAATCCACCAGCCCGGAGCCGGCGAGGTAGCCCCTCGCGACGCACTCGACCGGGATCATGTCGAGCCGCTTGCACAACAGCGCCCGTCCGGCAACCGCCGCGGGCACATCGGGCGACACCAGGTGGTTCGGGACGAGATCAGCCATCCGCTCGAACCACCAGAGCGACAACGCAGTGAGCACCCTGCCCTTGTCGGGGATGGTCGACGTCAGGACGTAGTCGTATGCAGAAATCCGGTCGCTCGCCACGATGAGCACGACGTCCTCGCGGCCATCGGGAACGAATAGCTCACGCACCTTGCCGGTGTAGACGTGCGTATATCCAGGAAGCGCGACGACGGACATCAAGGCGCAGGGTAGCTGTCACTTCGACGATGAGGTCACATAGTGGTACCGAACCGCGAGGCTACCCGGTGAGCACCCGAGAGCCGCCTACCATCGCCCTCATGCCTCGCCGCCCGACTATGGCCCTCCGGTCAGCCTTGCTCGTCACCGCGACGGTGAGCGTCGTCGCGGCCTGTGGTGAGGGCGCCGAGGAGGAGCCCGATACCGCGCAGACCGCCGAGACCCCCATCAGCGCCGACTGCTCGCCGGAGAATCTCGAGACGCTGACGCCGGGAACATTGACCATCGCCACTGACGAGCCGGCCTTCGAGCCGTGGTTCGTCGACGACGATCCCGCGAACGGTCAGGGTTTCGAGGGTCAGATCGCCACCGCTGTCGCGAACGAGCTCGGCTTCGGTCCCGATGAGATCGAGTGGGTCCGGGTGCCGTTCAACGCCGCGATCCAGCCGGGGCCCAAGACGTTCGACTTCGACATCAACGAATTCTCCATCACCGACGAGCGCAGCGAGGCCGTCGATTTCTCCGCGCCTTACTACGACGTCACGCAGGCCGTGATCGCGATGGTGGACACACCCGCCGCAGATGCGACCAGTCTGGCCGACCTCTCCGACGTCAAGATCGGTGCGCAGGTGGGTACCACCAGCCTGGCGGCCATCGAGGAGGTCATCCAGCCCTCGGTCGAGCCGAGCGTCTACAACACCAACGACGACGCCAAGGCTGCGTTGGTTGCCGGTCAGATCGACGCCCTGGTGCTCGATCTGCCAACGGCGTTCTTCGTGACGGCTGCCGAGATCGAAGGCTCCACCCTGGTCGGACAGTTGCCGCCGACCGAAGGTGAGGTCGAGCAGTTCGGCCTGGTCCTGGACAAGGACTCTCCGTTGACCGAATGCGTCAGCGCGGCCGTCGAAGCCCTCAGTGCAGAAGGAGTCCTCGAGGACGCCGAGCAGACGTGGTTGACCCAGAACGCGGGCGCGCAAGTCCTGGAGTGAGTCCGGGGCGGTTGGTCAGCGAGACCGAGCTACGCCGTCAGGAGTACCGACGGCACCGGACCCGGCGGTCGACGCTGATCGCGGTCACATCGACGATCGTCTTCGTCACTGTCTGCGTAATCACGGTGCTCAACTCGCCCGGTTGGCCACGTGTCCAAGAACAGTTCTTCGATGTCGATGTCGCGTGGGCCTCGCTACCGCGGATCCTCAAGGGGCTCTGGCTCAACATCCGCGTGCTCGTCGTGGCCGCTGGCTGTGTCGTGGTGTTCGGCTTGGTCATCGCCGGCCTGCGAACCCTTCGCGGCCCGGTGTTCTTTCCTCTTCGGGCGCTGGCGACCGCCTACACCGATCTGTTCCGTGGCCTGCCGCTGATCATCGTGCTGTACATCGTCGGATTCGGGGTGCCTGGTCTGCGCCTGCCGGGCGTACCGACGTCTCCCGTCATCCTGGGCACAGTGGCCTTGGTATTGACGTATTCCGCCTACGTGGCCGAGGTGTTCCGCGCCGGCATCGAGTCGGTCCATCCCTCGCAACGTGCGGCAGCCCGGTCCCTGGGCCTCTCGTATCGGCAGACGATGCGGCTCGTCGTGATTCCACAGGCAGTGCGCAGGGTCACCCCGCCGCTGCTCAACGACTTCGTCGCGATGCAGAAGGACGTCGGCCTGATCTCGCTGCTCGGAGCCGTCGACGCCGTTCGGGCCGCGCAGATCGAGTCTTCTCAGTCCTTCGACTTCACGCCCTACGTCGTCGCGGGCATCCTGTTCGTGCTGCTCGCCTTTCCGTCAGCTCGGTTCGCCGATGCGCTCGCCGCTCGCGCCGTCCGTCGCGAGCAGGCCGGGGCCGTCGTATGACTGTGCTGTCCTGTGCCGGCGTGACCAAGGTGTTCGGTGACCAGGTCGTGCTCGACGGAGTGGATCTCGATGTCGACGAGCACGAGGTCGTTGCGTTGATCGGTGCATCGGGGTCGGGGAAGTCGACCTTGCTGCGGTGTATCAACCTGCTCGAGATCGTGACCGACGGCGTGATCACCCTGGATGGGCAGGACGTCACGGATCCCCGAGTGAACCCCGATCAGGTCCGTCGCCGCATCGGGGTGGTCTTCCAGGCCTACAACCTGTTCCCGCACATGAGCGTCCTCGACAACGTGGCCCTCGCCCCCCGGGTCGTCCACGGGATGGCCAAGGCGGAGGCCGAGGAAAGAGCTCACAGCCTGTTGCGGCGGGTTGGTCTCGAGCAGAAGGCGGGCGAATACCCAGACCGGCTCTCCGGTGGCCAGCAGCAACGCGTTGCGATCGTGCGAGCGCTTGCCTACGACCCGCGCCTTCTTCTTCTCGACGAGATCACCAGCGCTCTCGATCCTGAGCTGGTCGGGGAAGTGCTCCACATCGTCCGCGAACTCGCGGAGCAAGGAATGACCATTCTGATGGCTACCCACGAGATGGGGTTCGCGCGTCAGGTCGCGCACCGCGTCTGTTTCCTCGATGGCGGCGTGGTCCTGGAAGAAGGGCCACCCGAGCGGGTCTTGGTCGACCCGATCCAGCCGCGGACCCGCCAATTCTTGTCTCGGATCATCGACGCCGGGCGGCTCTGAGCTCCGGGTGCGTGTGCCGCTGGTGCAAGCGCAACAAGCGGTGCCGGTCGGGAGGCGAGAGAATGGGTTGCTGTGACCCCGGCATCGAGCAGGACGGCGTCTGAATCGGTGACGGCGGGTTGGCGCGCGTTGCGGGAGGGCCGCAGTACGGCACTGCGGCTCGGCAGCCGTCCATCTGACGTACGAGCGTCAATCCACGGACCTCAGCGCGCGCGCGACGTAGGCAGCGTGGTGGACGGCGATGTGCCGTCTCCGCCTCCCGTGGACAACTACAGGATCGGTGCCGGGTGGTATGCGGCAGCGTCGGCGTATTCGGCGGCGACCTTTTCGACCCGGCCGACGACCTCGGCGATCTGCGTTCTTGCTGCGCCGGTGAACTCGAGCGGCGCCCTGACGAGTTGCTCGAGAGTGGAACGATCGACGTGCAGCGCGGGATCAGCCGCCAGCCGTTCGAGCAGGTCGTTGCGGTCGGTGCCGTGCTCACGAAGCTCAGCAGCGATGTCGAGTGCGTGCCCCTTGATCGCCTCGTGTGCCGTTTCCCGGCCCACCCCGGCCTTGACCGCCGCCATCATGACCTTGGTCGTCGCGAGGAACGGCAAGTAGCGGTCCAGCTCGCTGGCGATGACTGCGGGATAGGCGCGCAGCTCGTCGAGAATCGTCAGGAACGTCTCGAACAGCCCATCGACGGCAAAGAACGAGCCGGGCAGCGCGACCCGGCGGACTACCGAGTCGGACACGTCGCCCTCGTTCCACTGGGCGCCCGCCAGCTCTGCTGTCATGGCGGCGTAGCCGCGGAGGACGACCGACAAGCCATTGACCCGTTCGCAGGAGCGGGTGTTCATCTTGTGCGGCATCGCCGACGATCCCACTTGGCCGGCTTGGAACCCTTCGCTCACCAACTCGTGGCCGGCCATCAGCCGGATGGTCGTCGCGAGCGACGACGGCGCCGAGGCGACCTGAACCAGTGCGGACAGCACGTCGTGGTCCAACGACCTCGGATAGACCTGCCCGACGCTGGTCAACACATGGTCGAAGCCCAGGTGCCGCGCGACGCGTTGTTCCAGCTCCGCCAACCGCCCTTTTTCGCCGCCGAGCAGGTCGAGCATGTCCTGACCGGTTCCGACTGGTCCCTTGATCCCCCGCAGCGGATAGCGCGCCAACAGGTCGGTGAGCCGGTCGAACGCGACGAGGAGCTCTTCGGCTGTCGTCGCGAACCGTTTGCCCAGCGTGGTCGCCTGAGCCGCGACATTGTGGGTCCGACCGGTAAGTACGAGCTCAGAGTGCTCGACGGCGAGCCGCGCCAGCCGAACCAGCGTGGCCACGCAGCGGTCCCGAACCAAATCCAACGACCGGCGCACCTGGAGTTGCTCGACGTTTTCGGTGAGGTCGCGGCTGGTCATGCCCTTGTGCACGTCTTGGTAGCCCGCAAGTGCGTTGAACTCCTCGATCCGCGCCTTGACGTCGTGCCGGGTCACACGTTCCCGGTCGGCGATGCTCGTCAGGTCGACATCGTCGACAACCGACTCGTACGCGTCGACCGCGCCGTCGGTGATCGGCACCCCGAGATCGCATTGCGCCTTGAGGACGGCGAGCCAGAGCTGACGTTCCAGGACGACCTTGTGTTCGGGCGACCAGATGAGCGTCGTGTCAGCCGAGGCATATCGGGTCGCCAGCACGTCGGCTATCACTGGTCCGCTCGCCACGTCGGCCATTGTCTCCCACCACCGGTGCCGTGAAGATCGTCGTGGTGGCTCGGGTGTTGCGCGGCGGCTGCTGATTCCTCACGGCAATCTTCACGACGACGGCGAACGCATACGCGGGGAGTACGACAGCGGCCGAACAGCGCCCGGAATACGATCACCGGGTCGCGGGTTGGCGCGACATGACGCGCCAGGTACGAATCGGAGTCCAGCTCCAGCCACAACACGGGGAGTACGCCGCCATCCGCCGTGCCGCCGCCGAGGCCGAAGAGGCAGGCGTCGACATCCTCTTCAACTGGGACCACTTCTTCCCGCTCTCCGGAGACCCCGACGGCAAGCATTTCGAGTGCTGGACCATGCTCGGCGCCTGGGCCGAGGCGACCAGCCGGGTCGAGATCGGTGCGTTGGTGACATGCAACGCCTACCGGAACCCCGAGCTCCTGGCTGACATGGCGAGAACGGTCGACCACATCAGCGGCGGCCGACTCATTCTCGGCATCGGATCCGGCTGGTTCGAGCGCGACTTCGACGAGTATGGCTACGAGTTCGGCACCGCCGGAACCAGGCTCGACGCCTTGGGCGAGGCGCTGCCGCGGATCAAGAAGCGATGGAGCCGGCTGAACCCGCGCCCGACTCGGGAGATCCCGGTGCTCATCGGCGGTGGTGGGGAACGCAAGACCCTGCGCTTCACTGCCCGGCACGCCACGATGTGGCACTGCTTCGGCAACGTGTCGACACTTGCCCACAAGTCAAAGGTGCTCGACGACTGGTGCGCGGAGGTCGGTCGGGATCCGGCCGAGATCGAGCGCTCGACGGGTGTTCGGCGCGATCCGGCGGCGGTCGCCGACGAGTTGCTCGACATCGGAGTCACGCTCTTCACGATCGGCCTGCCGGGGCCATCGTATGACCTCGGGCTGGTCCGCGACTGGGTGGCGTGGCGGGACGATCAGGCGCGCGGCAGCTGAAGCTCCGGCACGCGGACAGAATCGAGGACGGCGGCTTCGGCGATGTCGCGACGGTAGTGACTGCCGGCCAGCCGAACCCGCTCGACGGCCGCATACGCACGGTTCCGCGCCTGGGCGAGTTCCGTACCGGTGGCGGTCACGGACAGCACCCGACCGCCGCTGCTGACCAGCCGGCCGGCCGAGTCACGTCGCGTGCCTGCGTGCAGCACCTCTACACCGTCGATCGTCTCCGCCTCGGCCAGTCCATCGATCACATCACCTGTCCGGGCAGCTGCCGGGTAACCTGCTGCGGCCACGACAACCGTCACGGCCGAACCATCCCGCCACCGCAACGGCGCCAGGTCGCGCAGCGAACCGGTTGCCGCCGTCTGCAGCAGTAGACCTAGGGGTGTTCCGAGCCGAGCCAGCACGGCTTGGGTCTCCGGGTCGCCGAACCGAGCGTTGAACTCGACCACCCGCACACCTCTGGAGGTGAGCGCCAGACCTGCGTATAGGACACCGGTGTATGGCGTGCCGCGCCGGTGCATCTCGGCGATCGTCGGACGGACGACTCTTGCCAGCAGGTCATCGACGAGATCGGGCGACGCCCAGGGCAACGGCGTGTAGGCACCCATGCCACCTGTGTTGGGGCCGGCGTCACCGTCGTAGGCCCGCTTGAAGTCCTGCGCCGGCGAGAGCGGGATGGCCGTCTCACCGTCGGTCAGGCAGAACAGCGACACTTCGGGACCATCGAGGTATTCCTCGATCACGACCCGTTCGCACGACCCGGCGTGTTCGAGCGCGGCGGCGCGGTCTTCGGTCACGACGACACCCTTGCCCGCCGCCAGCCCGTCGTTCTTGACGACATACGGAGGGCCGAACCGGTCCAGCGCGTCTTCGGCCTGCTCAGGGGTGTCGCACACGACGGCCATCGCCGTCGGGACAGCAGCGGCTGCCATGACCTCCTTGGCAAATGCCTTCGAGCCTTCCAGTCGGGCCGCCCGCGCCGAAGGTCCGAAACAGCCGACGCCTGCCGCCCGGACGGCGTCGGCTGCGCCCGCGACCAGCGGACCCTCCGGCCCGATCACGGCCAGATCGGCGCCGATACGCCGAGCCAGATCAGCGACCGCCTGCGGATCCGCGAGATCGACGGGGTGCGCCCTCGCCACGTCGGCGGCGATGCCGGCATTGCCGGGCGCAGCGTGTACCTCGTCGACACTCGGGTCGCGCAGAAGCGCGCGGACGAGCGCATGCTCGCGCCCCCCCGACCCGACGACCAGAACTCTCACGGCCGCCGAGCGTAGTGCAGGCAGCGAGGGGGCTTCTGAGGCACCTCAAGATCGAGGGTTCACAAGTTGCGAAACACGCTCGGCGGGTCGCACAACCTGTGAACGTTCGATCTTGGTGGGCTTGCCCATGGGGACGGCGGCGGCGCGCCTATGCCTCGGCGAGACCGATCCGGGTGTGGATACGACGCAGGCGTGCCGGCGCGTACCACGACCGCTCGCCGAGCAGCCGCATCGAGGCAGGGACCAGAACTCCGCGGACGAGGGTTGCGTCGATGAGAATCGCCAGCCCCGCACCCAGCCCGAACAGCTGCAGGAAGCTGATCTCGCTGACCAGGAACGCGAAGAACGACACAGCGATCAGCGCTGCCGCCGTCGTCACGATCCGACCAGTGTGGGCCAATCCGTAGACGGTCGCTTCCTCGACGCTCGCACCAGCATCGTGGCGCTCTTTGATCCGGCTGATGACGAACACCTCGTAGTCCATGGACAGGCCGAATGCGATGCAGAACAAGAGCACGAGCATCGACATGTCCAGCGGCTGCGGAGTGAACCCCAGGACGGACGAGCCGAAGCCCTCCTGGAACACCAGCACCATGATGCCCAGCGTCGCGCCAAGCGTCAGAGCGTTGCAGACGAGGGCCCGCAGCGGCTGGACAACGCTTCCGGTGAAGAGGAACAGGACCACGAATGTCGTCAGCACGACCAGGGCAATCGCGAGCGGCAGCCGGTCGCCGACCGCGGCGAGGCTGTCGACCAGAGCGGCGCTGGACCCGCCGACCAGGGCGTCGGTGGTGTCCGGGCCGGTGACATCCCGGACGGCGCTGACGAGCTCCTTGGCAGTCTCGGACTTCGGGTCGGCACCGGTCACAACCGCAAGCCGTTCGCTCGAAGGCGCGCTGAAGTCCGCGGCAGCCGGGCTCTGTTCGAGCAGCTGACCATCCACGAACGCCCCGGCGCTGGAGTCCACCCGGTCAACAGCATTGAGGGTCGAGAGCTGCGCCGCGTACTCGGCCAGGGGTGCCGGCTCGACCGGTCCAGTCGTCACGACGTCGATCGCCGTCGTGTCGTTGCTCGCAAACCCGTCGCGAATCGCGTCACCTACCTGTCGGCTGGCGGCACTCGTCGGCAGGACGCGGTCATCCGGCGTGCCGAACTCCACCGACAGCAGCGGCAACGCGGCTGCGACGAGCAGCGCGACCACCGCACCTCCGGTGAGCACCGGGCGACGCATCACCAGCGAGGCGAGCCGACCCCAGAAGGGCGCCGCCGCGCTGCGCGGGCGCCGGAGCCACGGCAGGGATCCGGCGTTCACCCGGGGACCGAGCACGGCGAGCAATGCGGGCAGTGCCACGAGTGCGCCCGCAACTGCGATCGCGACGACGCCGATGCCCGCATAGGCGAACGACCGTAGGAAGTACAGGGGGAACAGCAGCAGCGCGGACAGCGCCGCGGCGACAGCCAGGCCGCTGAACACGATCGTGCGGCCTGCGGTTTCGACTGTCCGCACCACGGCATCGGGCGCGGAATTGCCCGGCGGCTAGCTCTTCCCGATACCTGCTCACGATGAGCAGCGCGTAGTCGATCCCCAGGCCCAGGCCCAGTGCGGTCGTGAGGTTGATCGCGTAGATCGCCACATCGGTGGCCGATCCGAGCACCGACAACTCACCGAACGTGCCCATGATCGCGATCGTGCCGACAGCGAGCGGCAGCAGCGCCGCCACCACGCTGCCGAAAGCGACGACGAGCAACACGAGGATCACCGGAACGGCGATGCTTTCCGCCAATGCGAGGTCGGCACCGACCTGCTCGTTGATGTCGTCTTCGGCCACCGCCGGACCGCCGACGGTGACCTGTACTGCTCCGGCGTCCCCGCTGTACCGCTCCGCGATCGAGGCGGAGTCTCCGTCGGCGATGTTCGCCACCACCAACGCCTGCGTACCGTCCACGGACTTCATCGACGGTGCGCCAGTCAGCCAATACGAGGCGACGTGCGAGAGCTCTGGGTCAGCAGCGAGCCGATCAGACAGCGCGACACCGGAGTCGGCGGCAGGTCCGTCGTCTACCGTGCCGGTCTCGGCGCGGACCACGAAGACAAGGTCGGACTCTCCGCCGAATCTCTGCTCGAGTAGCTCGGCGGCGGCCGTGGACTCGGCGGCCGGGTCGTCGAAGCCGCCGGTCTGCAGCTTCTCGAAGGCACCGATACCCACGAACGCCACCGCCGCCAGGACGACGACGCAGGCTGCGAGCACCAGTCGGGCACGCCGGACCACGAAGACCGCCAACCGTTCCAACATGACCGTTCTCCCTTGCCTGTGGCTACCGCCCGTCGATGTGGATGGACAGCAACTTTACGTATGTAAACTTGGCACGTGTAAACTTGCCATCGATGTTGGCTGCTGTCAACATCAAGCTGAAAGGAGGAGTCGGTGAAAGCCACGACGACCCGGCCCACATACCACCACGGCGACCTGCGCAATGCTCTGGTCGCAGCGGGGGCGAAGCTCGCAGAGCACGCGGGACCACAGGCAGTCGGCGTTCGACCGGCGGCCCGTGAAGTCGGGGTGACTCCGACCGCTGCCTACCGGCACTTCGCCAACGCCGACGAGTTGCTGCAGGCGGTCAAGGAATGCGCGTTCGACGCCCTGGCCGAGGGAATGCGGGCGGAGATGGCACACGTGCCGGCGACCGGGGACGCCGCTGAAGACGCGCTGCAGCGCTTCTACGCAATCGGCCGCGCCTACCTGCGCGTCGCCTTGGCCGAACCTGGACTGTTCCGCACCGCGTTCGGCGAGGAGGGCGGTGAGGCGAAAAGGGGCGAGGACGCGTCGTTCTCGATGCTGCGCCAAGCCATTGACGACCTCGTGACGACGGGATACCTGCCCGCCGACAGGAGGCCGCTGGCCGAGTTCGCCGCCTGGTCCACGGTGCATGGGCTGGCCCGGCTGATCCTCGATGGCCCGCTCGCCGACCTGCCCGCGGACGCGCGGGAGGCCGTTCTCCAACGCACCCTGGACATGGTCGCCCGCGGCCTTTGACCTGGTTCCGCAGCAAGGGGAACCTTCCACGGCGTTCGGTGCGACAGTCGGGGTATGCAGGCCGACACGGCACAGGGGGACCCGGAGTTGCTGGCGGCCGTGGCAAGCGCGGACCTCGGTGCGATGCGGCTGCTGTACGACCGGCACGCGCCGTGGCTCTCGGCCCGCCTGACCCGGCGATGCAACAGCCCTGAGGCGGTCGCCGATGTCCTTCAAGACACCTTCATGGCCCTGTGGAAAGGCGCGGAGCATTGGCGCGGCGACGGGGAGGTCGCCGCGTGGTTGTGGGGCATCGCCGCACGCCGGCTGGTGTCACGGCTCCGCGGGCGCCGCGACGCGCTGGTCCTTCCGCTCGAGGATGTGGCGGCGGCTCGGCCGCCGGAGCTCAGCGCGGAGGAGAGCGTGCTGCTCGGCGTCGAGTACGGCGACCTGGGCAGTGCGCTGCTGCGGCTCTCACCGGAGATGCGCGCGGTCGTACAGGCCGTCGTGCTCGACGGCCTCACTACCCGCGAGGCCGCCCGGCTGCTGGGCATCCCGGAGAACACGGTGAAGTCCCGCCTGCACCGAGCCAAAGCCCACCTGCGACAGAACCTGGCGGAGGGAATGACATGAGCACCACGTGGCACGCCGCCGACGAACTGCTGGCGCGATATGTGCGCGGCGACGCGGGCGCTGTGCAGAGTGCCTCGCTCGAACAGCACTTGGTTCACTGCGCGGACTGCCGAGCCCGGATCGCGACCTACGTCGACGCTCCGCCGCTGGATCTGGTGTGGTCGCGGATCCAGGAGCAGGCCCAGGCGCCCGCGCGGAGCCTGGTTGAACGGGTGCTGATCCGTCTCGGGGTGTCCGAGCCGGACGCGCTGCTCGTCGCAGTTGCTCCCTCCCTACGGACGTCCTGGCTGTTCGGCCTTGCCATCACGCTCGGCTTCGTCGGCCTGTCCGCGGCTTACGGGGGTAGCCGCGGGCTGGCGCTCTTCTTGCTGGTGGCCCCGTTGGTGCCAGTGGCGGGCGTCGCCTTCGCGTACGGGCCGGACGTGGACCCGGCCTACGAGGTTGGTGTCGCCGTTCCCTACTCGGCGGCTCGGCTGCTGTTGCTGCGCACCGGTGCCGTGCTGGCGACGTCCCTGCCGCTGGTCCTGGCGGCCGCGTTGCTGGTACCGGCGCTTTCGTGGACCGCGGTCTCCTGGCTGCTGCCGGCGCTGGCGTTCACGGCGGTGATGCTGGCCGCCTCCACCTGGACCAGGCCGACCGTCACCGGTGTCGGCCTCGGGATCGTCTGGGTCTGCGCGGTCGGGTCGGCGGCCATCGACGACAACCCCGCCGCCGTTCTCGATCCCGCCCTGCTGCTGATCTACGCAGCCGTCGGCGTTGCCGCGACGGTCGTGCTCCGCCTCCGGATCCACCGCGTCATGACCCTCAGGAGCCTGTGATGACCACGACCACGACCGTTGAGCTGACCGGCATCACGAAGCGGTATCGCGGCACCACCGCGCTGGACGCCGTCGATCTGTCGTTGAGGCCCGGGATCACCGGGCTGCTGGGGCCGAACGGCGCCGGCAAGACCACCTTGTTGCGGATCCTCGCCACGGTGCTGGCCCCGACCAGCGGCGACGTGCGGCTGCTCGGCCGGGCGCCATCCACACCTGAGGCGCTCGCCGAAATCCGGCGCCGGCTCGGATACCTGCCACAGGAGATGGGTTTCCCGCGCGGCTTCACCGGGTTTCGCGTTCGTCGACTACATGGCCGTGCTCAAGGAGTGGACGTCGAGGGCGCCGCAGGCACGACGAGGTACGCCGCGTGCTCGACCTAGTGGACCTCGGCGACGTGGCCACGAAGCGCATCCGTGCGCTGTCCGGCGGGCAGCGCCGCCGAGTAGCTCTGGCCCAGGCCCTGCTCGGCGACCCCGAGCTGCTGCTGCTCGACGAGCCGACCACCGGCGTCGACCCCGGGCAGCGGGTGTCCCTGCGGCAAGTGCTCTCGCAAGCCGGCGAGCGCTCGACCGTGCTGCTCTCGACTCACCAGACCGAAGACATCGCCGCGCTGTGCGACCGGGTCGTGGTGCTCGATCGAGGCCAGATTCGGTTCGACGGCACAGTGCTCGACCTGGTCTCGACCGCTGCCGGCCGGGTGTGGCTGGCCGACGCCCCCGACCCGGCCGCCCGTGCCGCCTGGCGAACCGGGACCGGGCGGCACCGCAACGTCGGCGACGCCGCTCCGCCGGGTGCGGAGCTGGCCGAGCCCACACTCGAGGATGCGTACCTGCTGCTGCTCGGTCACCGCGCGCTGGCGACGGCGGTGACGTCATGACTGCGCTGGCCGAGCCCGCTGCGCCTCCTTCTCGAGCGGAGACGCTGCGAACGCTGGCGGGCGTGGAGGCGCGCCGGTACGCCCGGCATCCGCTGTTCCTTGTCGGTGTCGCCCTGCTGATCTATCTGACAGCCACCGAGTCCTATGGCGGATTCGACGCACTCAGTGGCGGATCCACCTTCGTTCCCGCGTTCTTCCTGGGCGTGTTGGGGGTGTTCGTGGCGCACGGGCTGGCCCGTTCGATGGCTCACTCGACCGATGCGGTTGGCGCGGCACCGGCCGACGGCGTCACACGGACCGCGGCGTTGTGCCTTGCCTGCCTGGTTCCGGGAGCGGTTGCGCTCGCCTGGGTCACGTGGACATACGTGGCCATGTCGATCTGGCCAGCAGCTGAGACGGCCGCGATCAGCACGGCCGAACAAGCCTTCATTTACGCCGCCGCAGTGGTGTGCGCCGTGGGCGGCCCGCTAGTCGGGGTGATGATCGGGCGCTGGACGCGGTTCCCCGGCGCCGGCCTAGTCGCTGCCGTTGCCCTCGTCGGGTGGACTGCCCTCGCCACGGCCGGCTTGGCGATGCCGGCGTCCCGGCTCAGCAACCTGGTCGTCCTCAACGCACCCTTTGGGATCTGGGAGTCCTCGGACGGCCTCGGCGAGCCACCCTGGATCGTGGGCGGGTCGCCCTGGTGGCATTTCGTCTACATCATCGTGCTGTGTGGGCTCGCGGCAACAGCTGCCATGCTGCACGAGGCGTCGGGGCGGCAACGGTCCCGGCTGGTCCGCCTGTTGGTCGCGCTCGCCGGACTCGCCATCGTGAGTCTCGGGCTCGCTGCGGCCGCTGATCCGACCCGGGTCCCGCTATGACCATGCGCGGCATCGACTGGGCGGTCGTCACCGGCGGATCT
Source organism: uncultured Actinomycetota bacterium (assembly GCA_963831385.1). GTDB lineage: Bacteria > Actinomycetota > Actinomycetes > Jiangellales > Jiangellaceae > JACVRX01. Next base: position 48,637 of record CAWHPW010000021.1, on the reverse strand, counting down.
GCGATCAGCGCCGCAATACTCGCCGGCTGCGTGGCGTTCGCTTCCGACGGCCCACCGCTCGGCTATGTCCGGCTCGCGCTGGTGGGGCTGGCCGCCGCCGCAGCGTTCGTGCTCGACGAGCCTGCCGCCAGTGCAGTCGACGCCGTGCCCAACACCCGAGGACGCCGTACCGCCGCTCGCACTACCGCAGTCGCACTCCCTCTGGCGGTATGGGTCCTCGGCGTTCTTGCACTGGAGCTGCGCACGGCGGTGACTCCAACCACCGCCCTGCTGGTCGAAGGCGCCGGCGTGCTCGCCGTCGCGGTAGCGGCTGCCGCCGTCCTGCGCCATGTTCGGACGCGCCGAGCCGGGCGAGATCGGTCGCAACTGTGCTCGGCGCCGCCATGCTCGGCGTGATCATCTTCAACCCGCCACCACGCTCCGTGCCCGATCTTCCCGATCTACGACGGCTGGGCCTGCCAGCACCACACTCTGGGCCTGCCTGGCCGTCGCCGCGACAACCCTCGTGATTGCCGCTTCCACCGACCCGTACCGTCATCGAGTCAACCGTGGCCGGCTGGTCACCTCGCGGCGCATATAGATGCGCTCCCAATAGCATCCTGATGCTGGACTCCGCCGGACGAAGGAACGTCAGGTGTTCAACCGCCGGGGCCTGATGCTGGCGGCCGCCATGGGCGTCCTCCTCGCCGCGACTGGACCTAGCTGCCGGCGACGGCCTCGGTGACGATCCCGGCAACCTGCTCGGCCGCGTCGAAGCTGGCCGTCAACCGGTTCTTGGTCAGCGCGAACGTGGTTCCGGTCGCTGTGTCGGCATAAGCGTGACTGCCGCCGGCCCCGCCGACACCGAAGACGTGTTGGGTCTCGGGTGCGTTCGACAAGAACTGCCCGATCGTGTAGCCCAGTCCCCAGGCGGCCGGGAAGCCGAAGACCTGGTCCTCGCCGGACATCGCCACGGCAGAGACCTCGCGCAACCGCTCCGGTGAGATCAGCCGGACACCGTCCACCTCCCCGAGCAGAGCGGCGTACATCCGGGCGACCCCGCGCGCAGTCACGGTGCCGCCAGCAGGGATGTTGGAGCTACGGACATCGGCGCGGTTGCCATAGGCGGCCGTCGTGCATTCGGCCGGTCCCACCTTGAACATCGGCGAATCTGCGGGCATCGCGGCCATCATCTCGGCCACCTCCGGATCGGGCTCGGCGTCCTCCAGCACCGCCAACCGATCCTGCTGGGACTCCGGAATGGCGAAGAACAGCTCGTCCGCCACTCCCAGTGGCCCGGCGACTTCCTCCCGGAGAACGTCGGATATCGGCTTGCCGGTGGCCCGGCGCACGATCTCTCCGACCACAAAGCCCCACGTCACTGCGTGATAGCCGATCTTGGTGCCCGGCTCCCACCACGGCTCTTCGTCGGCGATCACGGCGCACATCTTGTCCCAGTCGCACAGATCGTCCACCGTGATGTCGCGAGGGAGGCCCGGTACACCGGCCGATTGGCTCAGTGCGTGCCGCACGGTCGCCGTCTGCTTGCCATGTGCGCCGAACTCCGGCCACAGCGAGATGATCGGGGTGTCATAGTCGAGCGCACCACGCTCTGCGAGGACATGGACGACGGTCGCCGCCATGCCCTTCCCGATCGAGTAACTGAAGAACGGTGTGTCTGACGTGACCGGACGTCCGGTCGCCGGGTCGGCGACGCCCACGACCGCATCGACGACCAGATCGCCGTCGTGGTACACCGCGACCTGCAGCCCGCGTTCAGCATCCGACGCGACCAGCTGATCGATGGCGTCCTGGACTCGGTCCTGGAGATCGTTCATGGCACCTCCTCGTGGTGCATCATCCGTCCGATTGGGCGAGGAGTGGCGAACGCAGGTGCGCGCTGTCGCGTGCCTTCAGGACTCGAAATCCTCCGGCGAGTACTCACGGGGCTGGACCAGGACGAGCCAGTTTCCCGAGTTGTCGCGGAGGATGGCCTCGACACCGTAGGGGCGGTCCGACGGAAGTTGGACGAACTCGACACCGTTCGCCGACAACTCCTCGTATGTCTTGTGGCAGTCGTCGGTGTGCAACCCGATGCCGCCCATCTTGCCCTTGTCCAAGGCGTGCCGGACGGCGTCTGCCATCTCGTCGTCAAGGGGCGGGCCGGGAAGCATCAGGGTGATCTCCAGCTCGGGTTGGCTCGGGTGTCCCACGGTCACCCACCGGAAGCCGTCACCCAACGGAACATCGGCTCGCTCGACGAATCCGAGCTTGTCCACGTAGAACGCCTTGGCGGCGTCCTGATCCGTGACGTACAGCGTGCACAGCGAAACATTGGTGATCATGCGACGAACCTACGACGACCGGACGCTTACTGGCTTCTCCAAAGTTGCGGCGTTCGGCCGCCGATCGCTCAGGCCGTGCATGAACACGTAGCACCCTGGAATACGCGGCGCACCGCGCGCCGCGAAGCTGGCCTGGTACGCCGAGGGCGAGACGCCGACCAGCTCGCTGAACTTGCCGCTGAACGAACCCAGGCTGGTGTACCCGACGAGCAGGCACACCTCAGTGACCGTGAGATTGGTGGCCCGCAGGAGGTCCTGGGCCCGCTCGATCCGTCGTTCGGCAAGATACGCCGCCGGAGTCTTGCCATAGGCGAGGGCAAAGCAGCGCAGGAAGTGGTACTTCGACACGCGGGCGGCGGCCGCCAGATCGCCGAGATCCAACGGCTCGGCGTAGTGCCGGTCGATCAGATCGTGTGCCCGGCGCAGGTGCACCAGCAGGTGTTCCGGCGCGCGGGTCATCGCTCCATTCTCGCCCGGCGGGACGACAACCTGGTCAGCGGTCGGCCGCGGCGCAGTCGATGACGAGCTGTGCGGCTTCCCGTCGATACTCCCGCAGCGCCAAGATCTGGTCGTCGTCCGGGTTTTCCGATGCCTGCGCACGGTCGGCCAATTCCGCGACCCGACGAGCCTGCAAGAGGATGTTCCGGGTGGGAAAGTCTTCGACCTCGAGCGAGATCGTGCCTTCGACGGCCGCCAGCCGTGAACGTACAGCCGCGTCGAACTTCTGATGTGCCTCTTGACCCAGCACGAGCAGGGCGTCGTCGGCGTATCCGATAGCAGACACCGCCTGCTCACAGCCGTCACCAGGATCGGTGTAGCTCGCGAGTGCATCGTCACCTCGTGCGTCGCCGTTTCCGTCGTTTGCGCACCCTGCAACGACGAGGATGGCCGTGACGAGGAAAAGCCTCCGCATGAGCTCAAGAAATCAATGGGCGAGCGAGAACCGTGTGCTCCCGCCCGGGTCCGACGCCGATGGCGGACACCGGAGCCTTACACAGCTCTTCCACCGTGGAGACGTAGTCGCGCGCGGCCTGCGGAAGGTCCGCGATCGATCGGGCGCCGGAGACGTCTTCCCCCCACCCGTCGACGTATTCGTACACCGGCATGGCGTGGTGGAACTCGGTCTGCGTCATAGGCATGTCGTCGTAGCGGATCCCGCCGACGTCGTAGGCGACACATATCGGGATCTTGTCCCGGCCGGTGAGCACGTCCAGCTTGGTGAGCACGAAGTCGGTGACGCCGTTGATGCGCGCCGCATACCGCCCCAGCACGGCGTCGAACCAACCGCACCGTCGGGCCCGCCCGGTCGTGGTGCCGTACTCGGCACCGGCGTCGCGCAGTTGGCGGCCGTCGGCGTCATGCAGTTCGGTCGGGAAGGGACCCTCGCCCACCCGGGTCGTGTATGCCTTGATCACCGCCACCACCCGGTCGACTCGAGTCGGCGGGATGCCCGACCCGGTGCACGCACCCCCCGCGGTCGGGTTCGACGACGTGACGAACGGATAGGTCCCATGGTCGACGTCCAGTAGCGTCGCCTGTCCGCCTTCGAGCAGCACGGTCCGTCCCTCGTCGAGTGCCCGAGACAGCATCGCTGCCGTATCGGTCACCATGGGCCGCAGCCGCTCGGCGAAACCCAGCAAGTCGTCAGCTACGTCGTCGGCCGTCATCGCTCGCCGGTTGTACACCTTCACCAGGAGCTGGTTCTTCTGTTCCAGTGCGCCTTCGACCTTCTGCCGCAGGATCTTCTCGTCGAACAGGTCTTGGACGCGGATCCCGACCCGCGACATCTTGTCCGCGTACGTCGGCCCGATACCCCGTCCGGTCGTCCCCAGTCGACGGTTGCCGAGGAAGCGCTCGGTCACCTTGTCCAGGGTGCGGTTGTACGGCGTGATCAGGTGTGCGTTGGCGCTGACGACGAGCGCCGACGTATCGATGCCGCGCGCCTCGAGCGCATCGATTTCGTCGAACAGCACGCCGAGATCGATCACCACACCGTTGCCGATGACCGGGATGACACCCGGCGTGAGGATGCCGGACGGGAGCAGGTGCAGCGCATACCTGTCGCCGTCGATCACAACGGTGTGCCCGGCGTTGTTGCCGCCGTTGAACTTGACCACGTAGTCGACAGCGCTGCCGAGCAGGTCGGTCGCCTTGCCCTTGCCTTCGTCGCCCCACTGGGCGCCGACCAGCACGATCGCAGGCACGACTAACGGTCCCTTCCGTGGACGAGACGAGGCGACTGGGTGGGGCAAGCGGGAGCGGGCCGCCCCCGCAGTGAGGGTATCCGCGTCAGATCAGCCTTCGCCTGGCCGCCTCCACACCCGCTTGGAACCGGGTCGTCGCGCCCAGCTCGCTGATCTGCTCCGCGACCCGTCGACGCACAGTCCGCAGCGAGAGCCCCAACTGCCGAGCGATCGTCTCGTCCTTCGCACCAGCCGCCAGCAGCCGGAGCACCTGCAAGTTTCGACGATCACCAGCCAGCTGCGTGCCCGGCATCGGGGCACCCTGGCGCCACAGCACCTCGAACAACAACCGCAGGGCATCCACCACTCCCCGGGTCCGCACGATGACCCGGCGGGCCGGAGAGCTCCCCCACTCCACGGGAACGAGCGCTGCTTGGTCACCGAAAACCATCAACCGCGACGGCGGTGACGGCAGCAACCGGACATCCTCACCGAGGTCGGCCCACGTGCGCACGGCCTCCAGCCATTGCGGCCGATGCAGCGCCTCGGTCGGGTAGATGCTGCGAACTCCACGTCCACCAGCAGCTTCCCGCGCGATCAAGGTGTCCTGTTTGGGCCAGCCCGGGCGGTCCAGCCATTCCACGGTGTGAATCAAGAGCACCTCGCCCGTGGTGCTGCGGATCAGCGCATCGACGACCGCACCGACCTCGGGGCCGGTGTGGACCTCGACCGGCTGCAGGGCAGAGCCCACGAATTCGGCGCCGCGCTCCTCGGCCGCGTAGTCCGGGATGGCGGCTCGCAGGCTCGCCAGGGCACGCTCGCGATCCACCAGGGAGCGTGCCTCGGCCTCGCTCAGCCGGCCCAGCGCGAGATGCGGCGACAAGGCGAAGACCAGCCCGTCGGCTTGCGCGAGGAGACCCAGCTCGACCAGCGGGGCAAGCTCCGCGTCGACCTCCGCAAGGTTCCAGCCAAGCTGCTCGGCGAGCACCGAGACGGTCAGCCGGCCTTCCCGGAGCACGGATCGATACAGTCGATCACCACGGGCGCCGACGCCGAAGTTCTCCAGCGGGGACAAGGGCGTGGGCGAGGTCACAGTTGGCAGGTTAGCGCCAGTGTCACTAAAGTGCCGAATTGATCATGATGCGCGATGCATCATAGAGGCTGAGGCCGCCGGGAACGCTGCAGGGGACGATTCCGGCGGCCTCAGCTTGTGCCCGTCATCTCAGCCGCTGACCCGCCGAGCGCAGCGCCTCGCACGCCTCGACTACCCGAGCCGCCATGCCGGCCTCAGCGGCCTTGCCCCACGCCCGTGGGTCGTAAGACTTCTTGTCGCCGACCTCGCCGTCGACCTTGAGCACACCGTCGTACTTGGTGAACATGTGTGCTGCGACAGGCCGAGTAAATGCGTACTGGGTATCGGTGTCGATGTTCATCTTCACGACGCCATGGTCGACGGCCGTTCGGATCTCTTCCAGCGACGATCCCGACCCTCCGTGGAAGACGAGATCGAATGGCTTCTCGACGCCGGTCTTGGCACCAACGGCCCGCTGGATCTCCGCCAGGATGTCGGGCCGCAGCTGCACATTCCCCGGCTTGTACACGCCGTGGACGTTGCCGAACGTGAGTGCCGTGATGTAGCGGCCCTTCTCTCCGGTTCCAAGCGCGGCCGCCGTAGCAAGCCCGTCTTCGGCGGTCGAGTACAGCTTCTCGTTGATCTCATGCGAGACACCGTCCTCCTCGCCGCCCACGACCCCCACCTCGATCTCGAGCACAACGTTTGCCTTGGCGGCTGCGGCAAGCAGTTCCTCCGCGATCTGCAGATTCTCCTCCAGTGGGACCGCCGATCCGTCCCACATGTGCGACTGGAACAGCGGTGGCTCCCCCTTGGCCACGCGATCGGTCGAGATCGCCAGCAGCGGCCGGACGAAGCTGTCGAGCTTGTCCTTGGGGCAGTGGTCGGTGTGCAACGCGATCTGGACGTCGTAGTTGCCCGCCACCTCGTAGGCGAAGGCAGCCAGAGCTGAAGCGCCGGCCACCATGTCCTTGACAGTTGGTCCGGACAGGTAGTCAGCACCACCGGTCGACACCTGGACGATGCCGTCGCTTTCGGCTTCGGCGAAACCGCGCAGTGCGGCATTGAGGGTTTGCGACGACGTCAGGTTGATCGCCGGATACGCGAACGCACCAGACTTGGCCCGGTCGAGCATCTCGGCGTATTTCTCCGGGGTGGCGATGGGCATGAGGGCTCCTTGCGTCGGGCGTCGGGGCATCTCTGCGGCTCAGTATTCCGCGACGCTGCGGGCACGCGCACCGCGGAGTCCCATGGTTGGGCGATAGCCTCGCCCAGGCGTTGCCGAGCGGTCGTCCCGAGGAGTCAGCGTGCCCGAACGCACCGCCGTCGTGGCGAGCAAGGTCGGCTTGCATGCCCGACCGGCAGCGGTCTTCGTCAAGGTAGCGGCCGAGCAGCCGGTATCGGTGACCATTCGCAAGCCGGATGGTGCACCTGTCAACGCCGCCAGCATCTTGTCGATCATGACGTTGGGCGTTTCGCATGGCGACGAGGTGATCCTCACCGCGGAGGGCGACGGTGCCGATGCGGCCCTGGAGGCTCTGACGGCATTGCTGGAGAGAGACCTCGACGCGCCCGCCACCTGATGCCGCCGCCGCGGCCGCATGACGTTTGTCCCCCGCTAGACAAGGGCGGCACGTCCGACAGGAGCCACCACCAGGCGTTCCTGTACATCACCAGGCATGCAGGCCTGGTGATGTACAGGCAGGGGTGGTGAACGTGGTCATTCCGCGTTGGACGAACGGGCGGAGATGTCGGGGGTGGCGGCTAGCGTTTCGGTGCCATGGACGTGACACCGCACGGGTCGGGTAGCCGACTGTCGCGGTGGTGGGCGGGGACCAGCGCCGGGTTGCCGGAATCGTTCTGGTACCTGCTGGCTGGGGCATTCGTGAACCGGCTCGGGTACATGGTCGAGCCCTTCCTCGCGCTCTATCTGGCCGGGCCGCGAGACCTCGACCCGTCCATCGTCGGGCTGGTGCTCGCCGCGTTCGGCGTCGGCGCCTTCGCCTCGCAGCCGATCGGCGGTTACCTCGCCGACCGCTTCGGCCGCCGGGCAACGTTGGTCGGCGGCATGATCGGCTCGGCGGCGAGTTTCATGCTGCTCGCCTCGGTGCGTGACCTCGTCCTGATCGGCATAGCGGCGTGCCTGTCCGGGCTGACCATCGATCTGTACCGCCCCGCGGTCTCGGCCATGATCGCCGACCTGGTGGCGCCGGCGAACCGAGCAAAGGCGTTTGCCTTGCTGTACTGGGCGATCAACCTGGGCGTCGCAGTCGCCGGCGTCACCGGTGGCCTGCTTGCGGCGCGCTCGTACTGGTTGTTGTTCGTTGTCGACGCTGCCACCTGTCTCGCCTTCGCCGTGCTGATTGCGCGAAAGGTGCCGGAGACCCGGCCCGCGCAGCAATCCGGAGAGCGAGGGGGCTACGGCGTGGCGGTTAGCGACGGCCTGCTGCTCACACTGGCGGTTGCGATCCTGCTCGGAACGATCGTGTATTTGCAGAGCTTCGTCACGCTGCCGCTCGCGGTCGCCGCCGATGATCTCGGTCCCGAGGCGTACGGGCTCATCTATGCCGTGAACCCCATCGTGGTCGTCGTGGCCCAGCTCGGTGTCTTACGTGTCATCGACAGGCTGCCCGGCGTTCCGACGCTTGCGGTCTCCGCGGTGATCATGGGCGTCGGGTTCGGCTTGACCGCATGGGCATCGTCAGTCCCGTTCTACATGCTCACGGTCGTCGTCTGGACCATCGGCGAGATCGGCTTCAACGCGGTCGGGCCGGCGATGGTCGCCGACATCGCTCCGGCGCATCTGCGTGGCCGGTACAACGGCGTCATCGGCATGTCGTTCGGAGCGGCGGCCTTCGTCGCACCATTGGTCGGCACGCAGGTACTCGAGAGATACGGCGAGACAATCCTGTGGGCGGGCTGCCTGGTGGTCAGCATCGTCTCGGCCGCGGTCGTGCTGTCGATGGGTCCGGCAGTCAGGGCCCGCCGCGCGGATCTGTCAGAGACCAAGCTCCGCGAACACGGGTAGCTCAGATCGGACGGCCAGGCGGGCCTGCCGGGCGTCCGGCGCGACCACGGCAAGGCGGGCCAGCCGAACGCATTCGTCGTAGGTGACCGCCCGAAGCGCAGCGGCGACATCCGGGATCGCCCGCGGGATCATCGACAGGCTCGACGCACCGAGCCCTACGAGAACACAGGCCAGCGCCGGGTCCGCAGCCGCTTCCCCACAGACTCCTACCGGCCGCTCGCCCTTTATGCCGGCCTGACAGGTCAACTCGACCAGCCGGAGGACCGCCGGCTGCCAAGGGTCGGTGAGCGGTGCCAAGTCACCGACATTCCGATCGGCAGCCATCGTGTACTGCGCCAGGTCATTTGTGCCGATGCTGGCGAACCGAGCCGTCTGGAGGAGCCGTGGCGCCGACAGCGCCGCCGCGGGCACCTCGATCATGATGCCTGCTGTCTCGAGCCCGACTTCGTCGCATCGGGCGACGAAGTCAGCGGTCTCGCCGGCCGTTGCGATCATCGCCGCCATGGCCCAGACCTCCGCCCGCTCCCGCCGGGCCGCCCGGGCAATTGCCGTGAGCTGGGCCTCGATGACCTGAGGAGAGCGCGCGCCGATTCGCACCCCCCTGATGCCGAGGGCGGGATTCGGCTCACGGGTGTGGTCGAGGAACGGCAAGGGTTTGTCCGCGCCCCCGTCCAGGGTTCGCACCACGACACGCTGACCGGGAAACGCCGCAAAGACCTGGCGGTAGGCCGAGACTTGCTCGTCGACTGTGGGGGCTTGGTGACGGTCGAGGAAGCAGAACTCGGTCCGAAACAGTCCGACTCCTTCCGCGGCCACGTCGACGGCCACCCCGACCTGATCCGGATCACCGACGTTGGCCATCAGTCGTATTCGCCGGCCATCAGCGGTCTGCCCCAGCCCGTCGAAGGTGCGGACGCGGCGGGGAGCCTTGTGCGCTCGCTCGACCTGCGCCGGGCTCGGATCCGTCAGCAGTGTTCCGGCCGAACCGTCTACCAGGACGACGGTGCCATCCGCGAGTTCGAGCACCCCCCGGGCCGCCACGACCGCTGGCAAGCCAACCGACCGAAGCAGGATCGCGGTGTGCGATGCCGGCCCACCGTCGGTCGTGACAACCGCCACGCACCTCGCCGGATCGAGCATGACGACGTCCGCCGGCGCCAGGTCACGGGCAACCAGGACGTACGGCTCGGAGCGGTCCGGGATTCCCGGCGCAGGCAACCCCGACAGCTCGGCGATGATGCGGTCGCGGACGTCGGCGACGTCGCGGGCCCGCTCGGCGAGATACCCACCGAGCGAGGTCAGCCCAGCGGTGAATTCGCCAGCGGCATCCCACACCGCGCGCGCCGGTGACCCCAGGGCCGATACGCGTAGCCGGGCTTCCCCGAGCAAGGTCGGATCGACGGCCATCAGCGCCGCCGCCTCGAGAATCGCCTTGCCATCGCCGCGCATCTTCGCCGCCCGAGCCATCAGATCGTCGCGAACCCGTCCGCTGGCCACGGTGATTCGTTCGGCGAGTGCAGCGGCGCTGGGGCCGTCAGTCACCCGCGGGCCGAGTGGCGGTTCGACGACCGGGTCGGGCATCCGCACGACGGGGCCCACCGCCTGGCCGTGACTCACCCCGATCCCGACGACTTCGACCATGTCCCTACTCTTCCGCGACTGGAGGCTTTCCCACGTCTACGGGTTCAGATGACGTGGACAACCCTCCAGCCGCCGCGTCGACACGGCCAGCTGGTCCCATGGCACTCGCGCCGATCCCTGCCTCGACCAGCTCTGCGGCATCGGCGCCCAGTGCCGCCTCCGTCGCCTCGGGGCTGTCCTCACGACCGGGAGTTCGCAGGTTCCAGCGGGTGATCACCCAGCGAAACAGCAGGTAGTAGATGACCGCATAGACCAACCCGATCAGGATCAGCAGCAGCGGTCGTTCGGCGATCCGGTAGTTGAGTAGGTAGTCGATCGCTCCGGCAGAGAACCCGAAGCCGTCGCGGACGCCGAGCGCGTTGACCAACGCCAGCGAGGTTCCCGTCAGGACGGCGTGCAGCACGTAGAGCGGGAACGCGACGAACAGGAACGAGAACTCGAGCGGTTCTGTCACACCGGTGACAAACGAGGTGAGTGCCGCGGAGAGCATGATGCCGCCGACGATCTTCTTCTGCGCCGGCCGGGCGGTCTGCCAGATCGCCAACGCCGCGGCTGGCAGGGCGAACATCATGATCGGGAAGAAGCCGGTCATGAACGGTCCCGCCGTCGGATCGCCGCTGAGGAAGCGGGCGATGTCTCCGGTGACGACGGCGCCGCTGTCGGTGGTGTACTCGCCGAGGGTGAACCACGGGAACGAGTTGAGGATGTGGTGCAGCCCGAGGGGTATCAGCAGCCGGTTCAGCGTGCCGTAGACACCGCCGCCGAGCACGTCGTTCTGGGTGACCCATTTGCTCAGTTCATACAGTGCGCTGTCGAACGGCTTGTAGACGAAGCTCATCGCCACGGCGATCACCAGCGCGGCGAAGGCAGTGACGATCGGCACGAACCGGCGTCCGCCGAAGAACGCCAGGTACGGCGGCAGTTTGATCCGGTAGTACCGCTGCCAGAGCAGTGCCGTGACCAGACCGATGATCAACCCACCGAGCACACTGAAGTTGATCAGTTCCTGTTCCTCGCCCTCCGATGCCTCGCCCAGGATGTACGGCGACATGGCGTCGGTGACCGCCTTGAACACCACATAGCCGACTACGGCGGCCAGAGCGGTCGATCCGTCGGACTTCCGCGCGAATCCGATCGCGACTCCGACCGCGAACAGCAACGGCAGGTTGGCGAACAGCGCTCCGCCCGCGGCTCCGATCACGTCGGCGACCGGCTCCAGCCAGCGGCCGAGAACGCTTGCCAGGCCGTGCTCGCCGAGCATGTCCGGCTGGCCAAGCCGCAGCAGCAACGCAGCGGCAGGTAATGCGGCGATCGGCAACATCAGGCTGCGGCCGATGCGCTGCAATTGCGGGAGGCCGGGGAAGCCCCGCCTCCCGTCCGTGGTCGAGACAGTGGTGGCCGACACGCGGAACCTCCGGCTGGTGCGGACGGGTCCCGACCAGTGTCCCGCCCGCTGTGGCTCGAAGCCGCATTCGGTCCCACCAGCGACCGGCTACGAGGCGCTTGCTCATAGGCTCGGGCTCGACCAGAGGGAGGAACCCATGAGCACTGCCGAGAAGATCCTCGCCGCACTCGGCGGAGCCGAGAACATCATCGAGGTCGAGCCGTGCATCACGCGGCTGCGGGCCGAGGTAGAGGACCCGCGGCTCGTGGACGAGGCAGCCCTGAGGGCGGCGGGGGCACACGGTGTCATGCGGTCGGGACACGCCGTGCAGGTCATCGTTGGTCCGCAGGCCGACACCATCGCGTCCGACCTGGAAGATCTGATGTGACCTTGGTCGTCGTACGGGCCCCCATCGGTGGGCATGCGCTACCCCTGCGGAGCGTTCCAGACGCGGTTTTCGCGACGGAGCTCGTCGGCCCGGGTGTGGCGATCGACCCGGAGGGCAGCGGTCGCGTGGTCGCGGAATCGCCCGTTGCCGGGAAAATCGTCAAGCTGCACCCGCACGCGTTCATCGTGCGGACGCCCGACGGGGCAGCCGTGCTCGTCCATCTCGGCGTCGACACCATGCAGCTGGCCGGCGAAGGGTTCGACCTGCTCGTGCCCGAGGGATCCGAAGTTGCCGCCGGCGCCGGTGTCGTCGCGTGGGACCCGCACCTGGTCGAGGCGGGCGGACGGTCAGCCGTGTGCCCGGTCGTCGCGCTCGACGCCGCCGCCGACGCACTGTCGGACCTGCGAGAGACGGGCGACGTCGCGCCTGGTGACCCGCTGTTCAGCTGGACTCGTTGAGCAGGTCAGCCGCCTTGCGGGCGGCGATGAGCACCGGATCCCAGACCGGCGAGAACGGCGGGGCATACGACAGGTCGACCTGAGCAAGCTCGCTGACAGGCAGCTCAGTCCACAGGGCCAGCGCGAAGACGTCGATTCGTTTGGCTGAGCCCTTCCGGCCGACGATCTGTGCGCCGAGCAGCCGGCCATTCTGCTTCTCGGCCAGGACCTTCACGGTCATCGGCTCGGCTCCCGGAAAGTAGCCGGCCCGGGTCGTCGACTCAGTGGTCGCCGTGATGAAGTCCAGGCCGGCGCGTTGAGCGTCCTTCTCCCGCATCCCCGTACGCGCCACCTCGAGGTCACAGACCTTGCTGATGGCAGTCCGGACGACGCCGGGAAAGACCACGTCGCCGCCGGCCAGATTGGTACCGAGGACGCGGCCCTGCTTGTTGGCGTGCGTTCCCAGCGGGACATACACGGGCGCACGAGCGACCCGGTCGAAGGTCTCGACGCAGTCGCCGGCGGCCCAGATCCCGTCGGATCCATCCACCCGCATCCGGTCATCGACGCGCAGTCCGCCATGCTCACCAATCGGCAGGCCGGCATCCTCGGCTAGTGATGTGGCCGGCTTCACGCCGATGCCCAGCACGACGATGTCGGCGGGAAAGGCCCGTCCGCCGGCGTGTACCGCTTGCACCGAACCGTCGTCACCCGCTTCGAAGCCCTCGACCGGGGTGTCGGTCTCGACCTCGATGCCCATGCCCTCCATGGCCTCGTGCACCTGCCGGCCCAGGTCCGGGTCCAGGGAGGACATGGGCTCGGCCGCCTTGTCGATGACCGTCACGTCCAGGCCGCGGTGAACCATGGCCTCGGCCATCTCGATCCCGATGTATCCGCCGCCGATGATCACCGCCCGCTTCGGGTCATCGTTCGCCAGCCGGTCGATCAACGCAGCGCCGTCGTCGAGTGTCTGCACGCCGTGGATGCCGCCACTGTCGATGCCGGGAACGTCCGGTCGGATGGGTTCGGCGCCCGTGGCGACCACGAGGTGGTCGAACTCCACCGACCTGCGCCTGTCGTTCTCCCGGTCGACGAACTCGACGGCGCGCCGGCCAAGGTCGATCCGCACTGCCTCCGTCCGCATCCGGACGTCGATTCCCCTCTGCCGGTGTTCCTCCGGCGTTCGGGTGACGAGTTCGTCCGGGCCGTCGACGGTGCCCGCCGCCCAGTACGGGATTCCACACGCGGAGTAGGAGGTCCAGTGGCCGCGTTCGAGCACCACGAAGTCCAGGGTCCGCCCGTGTTTCTTCGCCGTCCGCAGTGCTTGGGACGCCGCGCTCATCCCGCCGGCGTCGCCACCGATCACGACCACGCGTTCGCTCATTCGCTCACCTTGGCACAGCAACTCGGCGTTCTCTGATCACGGAGAAGGGAGCTGGCCGAAGCGGTGGCGGCGCACCCAAGCATGCATAGCGATCGCTGCGGCTGCCCCGGCGTTGATCGATCGGGTCGACCCGTACTGGGCAATGGACAGCACGACTGCGGCGCCTTCGCGGGCCGGGGCGGATAACCCCGGCCCTTCCTGGCCGAACAGGAACACGCAGCCTTCCGGCAGATCGTAGGTCTCGATCGGCACCGCGCCGGGCAGATTGTCAACTGCCAACACGCTCAGCTCGCGCTCGTGGGCCCATGCCAGCAAGGCATCGACGTCCGGGTGATAGACGACGTGCTGGTAGCGGTCGGTGACCATGGCCCCCCGCCGGTTCCAGCGACGCCGGCCGACAATGTGAACTGCTGATGCCAGGAACGCATTCGCCGTGCGGACGACCGACCCGATGTTGAGGTCGTGCTGCCAGTTCTCGATCGCGACATGGAACGGGTGTCGCTGGGTGTCGAGGTCGGCAACGATCGCGTCGAGCCGCCAGTAGCGGTACCGGTCAGCGACGTTGCGCCGATCGCCATTGATCAGCAGATCCGGGTCGAGCCGGGTGTCATCGGGCAGCGGGCCGACCCATGGACCGACACCCGGAGTGGCCTCGTCGTCCACGGCAGCCGAGCATGCCCGACAAGGAGCCCAGCGGCTACTCTTCGCCGCCGGACGAATGGACGTCGATGCCAAGGACGCGGGCGACCCATTGGTCGGGAAACGAATCCGCGCGTCGGCGCAGGGCCGCTGCGCTGTGCTCGTAGACCGCACGGCGCGCATCGATCCGCCGCTCGGCATCGCCGAGCCGCGTCCGCAGCGCCGTGATGTGCGAATCCGCACGGAGCGCTGGCGACGTTTCTACGGCATCGGTCAGTTCAGTCAGCGCCGCCTCGAGGTCTTGCTCGGCCATCGACGGCCGGTCGGGCAAGGCGCCGGGCAAATCGGCCACTTCGTTGGCATCGCGTACGCGGTCCACTAGGTCGACCTCACCTCCGGATGCGACGCGAATGGCATCGGCCAACTCGGCGGCGAGGCCCCGCCGTCTGCGCAGTGCCAGCAGCACCTGCTGCCACGAGTCATCGACGGCGGTTTGCACGGAACGCAGCCGCACGACCAGCAGACCTGCGACGACGACCAACCCAAGCAGGGCGACCACAACTCCGACCCACCCCATCGCAGCAGCCGGATGTCACATGAGGCCGAGGTCGGCCAGGCTGTACGCAGCTCGGTACTCCAGACCGGCCTCCTCGATGCGCTGCCGGGCGCCGGTGGCGTTGTCGACGATCACCGCGACGGCGACTACCTCAGCGCCTTGGGTATGCAACGCCTCGACCGCGGCGAGCACGCTGGCCCCGGTCGTGGACGTGTCCTCGACAGCAAGCACCCGGCGACCGTCAACGTCGGGCCCTTCGATCCTGCGCTGCAACCCGTGCGCCTTCTCGCTCTTGCGGACGACGAACGCATCCAGCCTGCGGCCCTGGGTAGCGGCCGCGTGCAACATCGCCACGGCGACTGGGTCGGCGCCTAGCGTCAGGCCCCCTACCGCCTGGAAGCTCAGGTCCGCCGTGAGGTCCAACATGACCTGGCCGACCAACGGCGCAGCGCGGCCGTCGAGTGTGATGCGCCGCAGGTCGACGTAGTGGTCCGCTTCCCTGCCAGAGGACAAGACCACCCGGCCGTGGAACACCGCCTTCTCGGCAATCAGGCGGCGCAACTCCTCCTGCACGCTCACGGTCAGCGAGCGTACGGCGTAGTACGTCTTGGCATTCGTCCTCGCTGCAGAACTCGGCGCATACGAGCCGGCTCGGCGGGTTCGGCGACGATGCGTCGCCGCTAGCGCTTGGCTTGCGCTACGGCGCGTTTGAGGTCGGCCGTGCACCGGTCGAGTACCCCGATCCGGCGGGCTCACGCACCGTTCCGCCACGACGCCGGTTAGCCGGATGCCGCCGGCCGACGGCAATTGCTGCTCGGCGAGGAAGCCGGGGGACGACGGTGGCGACGGCCTTGTAGAAGGCTCCGGGAACGGAGACGACCTTGCCACGGGCCAAGTCTTGAAGCGCGACACGCACGAGCCGGTCAACGTCGAGCCACATGAACGATGGCAGCGCCGACATGTTGATCCCGGCCCGGTCGTGGAACTCGGTCCGGACGAAGCCGGCCGCCAGAACCATCACGCGGACGCCGCTTCCGGCCAACGTGCCGGCCAGCCCTTCGGTGAACGCCGTGACGTACGACTTGGCAGCGCTGTACGTACCGCGCGGCACCCAGGTCGCGATCGAGGACACGTTGACGACGGCCCCATGGCCGCGCTCGATCATCCCGGGCAGGGCGGCATGGCTCAGCCGCACCACGGCTCGGACCAGCACGTCGAGCATCCGCTCCTCCTCGCCGATGTCGTTGGCGAGAAACGGACGGCGCAGGCCGAAGCCGGCGTTGTTGACGAGCAGGTCCACGGGGCGATCGCCGTCGCCAAGTCGCTCCTCGACGAGAGCCATGCCCGACGACGTGGACAGATCGGCCGGCAGGAACTCTGTGCCGACGCCGTGCAAGGAGCGCAGCTCCGCCGCGACCTTCTCCAGCCGTTCGACGTCACGCGCCACCAGCACCAGGTCGTGACCTGCGGCGGCGAGCTGTTGGGCGAAGGCGAGGCCGATCCCCGACGTCGCTCCGGTCACGACCGCAGTCGGCATGCTGAGGACCCTAGCTCGGCGAGCCTCCGCAGCCGCCCACGGCCAACCGGCGCGACCAGCCCGGTCGTGAAGATCGTTGTGTATCCATCGGCCCGCCGGGCGAGCGGGGGCTTACATCACGACGATCTTCACAACCTCTCAGCGAGGCTTTCGGCACGACGATCATCACGACCGCGACGTTCAGGCCGGCCGGCTGACCGTGAGCGCGTCCTTGCTCTCGTCCAGATCGACCACGACAGTGTCGCCGTCACGGATGTCGCCGGCCAGGATCGCCTTGGCCAGCTGGTCGCCGATCGCGGACTGGACCAGCCGGCGCAGAGGGCGAGCGCCATACACCGGGTCGTAGCCGGTCAAGGCAAGCCATTCCTTCGCGGCGTCGGTCACCTGCAGTGTCAGCCGCCGGTCGGCTAGCCGACCCGCCAGCTGAGCGACCTGGATCTCGACGATCCTGGCCAGCTCGTCGGCGCCGAGCGCGTCGAAGAGGACGATCTCGTCCAGCCGGTTGAGAAACTCCGGCTTGAAGGAGATCCGGACGACCTCCATCACCTTGTCCCGCTTGGTGGTGTCGTCGAGCGTCGGGTCGGCGAGAAACACCGAGCCCAGGTTCGAGGTCAGGATCAGGATCGCGTTGCGGAAGTCGACCGTGCGGCCCTGGCCGTCGGTGAGCCGGCCGTCGTCGAGGACTTGCAGGAGCACGTCGAAGACCTCTGGGTGCGCCTTCTCGATCTCGTCCAGGAGGATGACGGAGTACGGCCGACGGCGCACCGCTTCGGTGAGCTGTCCGCCCTCCTCGTACCCGATGTATCCAGGCGGCGCACCGACCAGACGGGCAACCGTGTGCTTCTCGCCATACTCGCTCATGTCGATGCGGACCATCGCCCGCTCGTCGTCGAACAAGAACCCGGCCAGTGCCTTGGCCAGCTCGGTCTTGCCGACACCGGTGGGACCGAGGAAGAGGAACGAGCCGGTCGGCCGGTCGGGATCGGAGATCCCGGCCCGCGCGCGCCGGACCGCATCGGCGACGGCTCGCACGGCGGGCTGCTGTCCGACCACCCGGCGGCCAAGCTCGTCCTCCATCCGCAGCAGCTTGCCGGTCTCCCCTTCGAGCAGCCGGCCGGCCGGGATACCGGTCCACGCCGACACCACGTCGGCGATGTCGTCGGGCCCGACCTCCTCCTTGACCATCGGATTCGCGATCGGCGCCTCCGCCTCGGCTGCGGCGGCGAGCTCCTTCTCCAGGTCTGGGATCCGGCCATAGAGGATCTCGCTCGCGCCGGCTAGATCGCCCTCACGCTGGGCCCGCTCGGCTTGGCCGCGCAGCTCGTCGAGCTGCTCTTTCAGCGCGCCGACCCGATTGAGGCTGGACTTCTCCTGCTCCCACCGCGCCTCGAGCCCGCGCAACTCCTCTTCGACGTCCGCAAGCTCGGCCCGCAGCTTGCTGAGCCGCTCGACCGAGGCGTCGTCGGACTCCTTCTCGAGTGCGAGTTCCTCCATCTTCATCCGGTCGACCGCACGCCGGAGCGAGTCGATCTCGACCGGGCTGGAGTCAATCTCCATCCGCAGCCGGGAGGCGGCTTCATCGACCAAGTCGATGGCCTTGTCCGGCAGCTGGCGGCCGGTGATGTACCGGTGGGACAGCGTCGCCGCGGCGACCAACGCAGCATCGGAGATCTGCACCTTGTGGTGCGCCTCGTAGCGTTCCCTCAGGCCACGCAGGATCGCGATGGTGTCCTCGACACTCGGCTCGCCCACGAACACCTGCTGAAACCGACGCTCCAGTGCCGCGTCCTTCTCGATCCGCTCGCGGTACTCGTCCAATGTCGTCGCGCCGACCATGCGCAGCTCACCGCGGGCAAGCATCGGCTTGAGCATGTTGCCCGCGTCCATGGTCGAGTCGCCGGTTGCACCGGCGCCGACGACGGTGTGCAGCTCGTCGATGAACGTGACGACCTGGCCCTCACTGGCCCTGATCTCGTCCAGAACAGCCTTGAGCCGCTCCTCGAACTCACCGCGGTACTTCGCGCCGGCCAGCATGGCGCCAAGGTCGAGCGCCACCAACCGCTTGCCGCGCAGGGACTCCGGCACGTCGCCGGCCACGATCCGCTGGGCCAGTCCCTCGACGACCGCAGTCTTACCGACGCCTGGCTCGCCGATGAGAACCGGGTTGTTCTTGGTGCGCCTCGACAGGACCTGGATGACCCGACGGATCTCGGCGTCCCGGCCGATGACCGGGTCGATCTTGCCCTCGCGAGCCCGCTCGGTGAGGTCGATGCCGTACTTGTTCAGCGCGTCGTAGGTGCCCTCCGGGTCGGGGCTGGTGACCCGCGCGCTGCCGCGGACCTGAGTGAACGCAGCGCGCAACCGCTCGGCGGTGACGCCATAGCGGTTCAGCAGCTGGCGGATCGGCGACTCGACGTGCGCGAGCCCGACCAGCAGGTGCTCGGTGGACACGTACTCGTCCTCGAGCTCCCGGGCGACCTCTCCGGCGTAGGACAGGACGGCGTAGGTCTGCCGGGCCAGACCCGGCGCTGACACCGTGGACCCGGACGCCGACGGCAGCGCAGCAGCGATCGCGTCGACCTCGGTGCGAACGTCGGCAACATCGGCGCCGGCGGCCTCGAGCAGGGGGGCAGTCAGCCCGTCGGACTGGGCGAGCAGCGCTTTCATCAGGTGTACGGGTTCGACGGCCGAGTGGCCCGCAGTCGCAGCACTGCGCACCGCGACGGACAACGCCTCCTGGGCCTTGGTCGTCAGCTGGTCGTTCATCGCTCTCCTGTGGTGGTGGTTCTCAACGTCTACATACCACAACCATCTCAAACTTGAGCCTGTTCCACTCAACTCCATTTCCCGTCCCGGCTAGATATCTCCGCGAATACGTGGGCAGTTCGGCCTCTTGGCGCGGGGTTGTTCGGCCAGGACGACAACGGAGTGGCCGTGCCAGGGTTGACCGGTGAGCCTGCTGGACCGGCTCTCGGCCATCGTCGGCCCAGAGCACGTGCTGACCGACGATGCGCTGACTCTTGGTTATCGCACGGACTGGACCGGCCGATGGGAGGGCCGAACGTCTGCGGTCGTCCGTCCGGCTTCGACCGCCGAGGTAGCCGACGTCGTTCGCGCCTGTGCGACGGCCGGGGTCTCGTTGGTACCGCAGGGCGGTAACACCGGCCTGGTGGGAGCGTCGGTCCCGGCCGACGGAGAGGTCGTCCTGAGCCTGCGCCGGCTGAACACCATCGAATCGGTCGACCCGGTCGACCGGACCTTGAGTGCGCAGGCCGGAGCAACGGTCGCTGCGGCACAGCGGGCTGCCGCCGAGGGCGGCTTGATGCTGGGCATCGATCTCGCGTCACGAGAGTCGGCGACGTTGGGCGGGGTCGTCGCAACCAATGCCGGTGGGTTGCGAGTGGTTCGGCACGGCACCACGCGAGCCCAGCTGCTCGGCGTCGAGGCCGTGCTAGCCGACGGGTCCGTGTTGCGCCGGTGGACTGGCCTGGCAAAGGACAACGTCGGCTATGACCTGGCCGGCCTGCTCGCCGGCAGCGAGGGCACGCTGGCCGTGATCACCAGAGTGCTGATGCGGCTGGTACCGCCACCGCTCGGTGTCCAGGTAGCCCTGGTCGCGGTCGCGTCCCTTGCGGCGGCCGCGGATGTCCTCGGTGGTGTCATCCGCGCCGGAGCCACGGTCGAGGCTGCCGAGTTCTTCCATGCCGACGGTCTGGCCATGGTTCGTCAGACGCTCGGGCTCCGACCACCGTTTGCTGTGGACTACCCGACCTATGTGCTGCTGGAGCTGTCCCGCACCAGCGACGCCGAGGTGGCCGACCTGCTAGAGCGGCAGGGCGCCCAAGTCGCCGACGCGACGATCGAGACCGGTCCGGGTGGACGACTGTGGGCCTACCGCGAGGGTCACACCGAGGCGGTCGGCGCTGCGGCGTCATCGACCGGCTGGCCGGCGGTGAAGATCGACGTGTCGGTGCCGCCGAGGCGGCACGCGGTTTTCGAGTCGGAGTTGCGTGCCGTCCTGTCGGCCAGGTTCCCGACAGCCCAAGTCGTCACGTACGGGCACCTCGCCGAGGGCAACTCGCACGTCAACCTGCTCGGCCTGCCGGAGACAGTGGCCGAGGACGCAACCGGCGTCGTGCTGCGGCTCGTCGTCGAGCATGGTGGCAGCATCAGCGCCGAGCACGGGATCGGCCGGGCCAAGCGAGCCTGGCTCCCGCTCGCCCGGTCCCCGGAGGACATCGCCGCCATGCAGGCGATCAAGCACGCCTTCGACCCGGGTTGCGTCTTCTCCCCCGGCGTATCTGCTGCCGCCGGCCAAACCGCAATGACCACGTCAAGGGGCATCCGCGGTGTCAGGGCTTGTGCGCCACCCCGCCGAATACCGCGGTGTCAGCCGGCTCCTCAGCAGAACTCGGATCGGGCCGCCATTGCGAGACGGGTACCACGCCGGGTGCCAGCACATTCAGCTCGCCGAAGAATGCGGCGATCTGCTCGGGGCTGCGCAGGTGATAGGGAACCGGCGCAGCTTCGTTGTAACGACGCTGGGCCTCGTTGCCCGCCTCATCGACGTCGGCACCGTCGGCGATGACCAGGTAGCTGCCCGGAGAAAGCGCTTCGACCAGCCGGTTCACGATTGACTCGGCTTCATCCCGATCCTCGATATGCCCGAGTATCCCCAGCAGCATCACCGCCGTGGGCCGATTGAAGTCCAGCGTTCGCGCGGCGGCCTGGACGATCTCACCCGGTTCGCGGACGTCGACATCGATGTAGTCGGTGGTGCCCGGATTGGCGCCGGTGAGCAATGCCCGGGCATGGGCGAGCACGACCGGGTCGTTGTCGACGTAGACGATCCGGCAATCCGGTGCCACCTGTTGGGCCACCTCGTGGGTGTTACCCGCGGTCGGCAATCCGGTACCGATATCGAGGAACTGCCGAATCCACAGGTCACCAGCAAGATACCGAACGGCCCGGCTCAGGAAGTCCCGCTGCGCGCGGGCGTTCATGGCAATCTGCGGGAAGATCTGCCGAACCTGATCACCGATAGCCCGGTCGGCGGCGAAGTTGTCCTTGCCGCCGAGCCAGTAGTTCCAGACCCGGGCCGAGTGCGGCACGGCGGTGTCCACGCGGGGCACGGCGGACCGCGCGGGCGCGGAGTCGTCGGTCACTGGTCTTCCAGGCTTCTAACGGATGCCAACAGGCTGGGGCAGGAACTCTACCGCGGCGGACTCACCGGAGATCAGGTGAGCATGCGCGGGGACTGCCAGCGGGCCAGGGTGCGCGGAGCAACCTTGGTGGCGAGCCAGGAGAACTCGGCGCTGAGCTCTGCCAGTCGCTCCCGGACGGCCTCGAGCTCGGCCTCGAGCTCGAGGATGCGCTTGATGCCAGCGAGGTTGACGCCCTCTTCTTGGGACAGTCGCTGAACCTCGCGTAGCAGCTCGATGTCGCGTCGCGAGTACCGGCGACTGCCCCCACCGGCTCGGCCGGGAGAGACCAGGCCCAGCCGGTCGTACTGTCGCAGCGTCTGCGGATGCATGCCGGCCATATCGGCTGCCACCGAGATGACATATAGCGGCTCGTCGTCGCGGACTCGACGGGCGGCGCCGGTCACGGTGACGACGAAGCGGGAGCCGGCGTCCATCGTCAGCCGCCCTTCTGCGCCGACTTCATCAGGTCGGCCCGGATGTCGTCGCCGGACGTCGCGTCCCGGAAGGTCTCCAGAGCCTCCTTGGCCTGACCGTCCACCCGCTGCGGCACCATGATCTCGACCGTCGCGAGCAGGTCACCCCGGGTGCCATCCGGGCGCGCGGCCCCCCGCCCGCGAACCCGGAACGTGCGACCGTTCGGTGTCCCGGCCGGAACCTTGAGCGTCACCGGCGCACCGTTCAGGGTCGGCACCTTGACCTCGGCGCCCAAGGTTGCCTCGGGGAACGTCACCGGCACGGTGACGGTGAGATGTTCACCCCGCCGGCCGAATACCGAATGCGGGGAGACGTGCACGCTGACGTAGAGGTCGCCGGCCGGCCCACCGCGCTCGCCCGGGGCTCCCTTGCCCTTGAGCCGGATGCGCTGACCGTCACGGACACCACCAGGGATACGAACACGCATCACCCGACTGGTCGTGCCCCTGCCCGAGCCATTGCAGACCGGACACGGATCGTCGACGACCAGCCCGCGGCCCTTGCACTCGCGGCAGGGCTCGGAGAGCGAGAACCGGCCGCCCGCCTCCCTGCTCGTGTGCCCGGTGCCGCCGCACGTCGGGCAGACGCGGGGCACGGTACCGGCCCGGGCCCCGGTGCCGGCGCACGCCGTGCATGCCGAGGCACTGGTCATCCGCAGCGGCACCGTGACGCCGTCGACGGCCTCGGTGAAGGCGATCGTGACGTCGCTTTCGATGTCGGCTCCGCGGCGCGGCTGAGTGGTGCGGGACCGCTGCCCGAACAGGCCACCGAACACGTCGCCGAGCCCGCCGCTCTGCCCACCAGGCGTCTGCCCGCCGAACAGGTCACCGAGGTCGAAGTTGAACGAACCGCCTGAACTGGTGCCCGCCCCGGTAGGCACCCGGAAGCCGCTGCCGAACAGTGACCGCGCCTCGTCATACTCTTTGCGCTTGTCCACGTTGGACAGCACCGAATACGCCTCGGACACTTCCTTGAACCGCGTCTCGGCGGCTTTGTCGGCCGAGTTGTGGTCCGGGTGTAGATCCCGGGCCAGGTTGCGATATGCCTTCTTGATCGTCGCCGCGTCGGCATCCTTGGGGACGCCGAGGATCTTGTAGTAGTCCTTTTCGAGCCAGTCCTTCGTGCTCATCGACGTCCCTCCTCTCCGTCAGTCAACGACCAGTGCTCAGTCCTCGTCGGAGTCGACAATGCTGGCATCGTCGTTCACCGGTAGTGCTTCGGTGGGTTCCGCAACGGCGACCCTGGCCGGGCGCAATATGCGGCTGCCGTACCGGTAGCCGGGCATCAGGATCTGCGTGCACGTCGGGACCTCGACCTCGTCGGAATACTCGTGCATCAGCGCTTCGTGCACCGTCGGGTCAAACGAATCACCCGGCTCGCCGTACCGCTCGAGTCCGAGCTTGGTCACCGTCGCCTCGAACGCATCCGCCACCGAGCGGAATCCACCGGTCAGGTCGCCGTGATCGCGAGCCCGGCCGATGTCGTCGAGCACCGGCAACAAGTCGAGCAGCACGGATGCGACGGCGTTCTCGCGCGCGGTGTCGCGGTCCCGCTCGACCCGGCGCCGATAGTTGACGTACTCGGCCTGCAGCCGCCGTAGGTCATCGAGCCGCTCCGCTGCCTCCGCCCGAGCTGCGTCCAGCGGGTTGCTGGTCGGCTCGGTGTCACCGGCAGCCCGGCTCGCGGCCGCGCCCCTTCGCAGTTGTCCGGTCTCCGGGTCGATTCGACGGCGATCGTGGACCACCGGGCCGACGGTTTCGTCGGCCTCCCGGTCGAACCCGGTGGGCTGGTCGCGGTCGGTCACTTGTCGCCCTTCTCCTCGTCGATGATCTCAGCCTCGACGACATCCTCCTCGGCGGCGCCGCTGTCGGACGATGTCTCCGCAGCGTCGGTCGAGGTGTCGGCAAAGCCCGGCCCGGCGTCCTGGGTCGTCCCTTCGCCGGCAGTCGCTGACGCTGCGCCGGCGTACATGGCCGTCCCCAACGCCTGGCTGGCTGTGGCGAGCCGCTCGGTGCTGGACTTGATTGCGGCGTCGTCGTTGCCGTCGAGGGCCTTCTTCAGCTCGGCCAGCGCGGAGTCGACGTCAGAGCGGATCTCCGGGGACAGCGTGTCGACCTTTTCGGTGTTGTCGGCGAGGAACTTCTCCGTCTGGTACACGAGTCCTTCGGCCTGGTTGCGGTTCTCGGCCGCCTCGCGACGCCGATGGTCTTCCTCGGCGTACTGCTCGGCCTCGCGCATCATCCGGTCGATCTCTTCCTTGGGTAGCGACGAGCCGCCGGTGATCGTCATCGACTGCTCCTTGCCGGTACCGAGGTCCTTCGCGGACACGTGCACGATGCCGTTGGCGTCGATGTCGAAGGTGACCTCGATCTGCGGGACTCCGCGCGGCGCGGCCGGCAGGCCGGTCAGCTCGAAGTTGCCCAGCGCCTTGTTGCTGCGGGCCATCTCCCGCTCGCCCTGGTAGACCTGAATCATCACCGACGGCTGGTTGTCGTCGGCTGTGGTGAATACCTCCGACCGCTTGGTCGGGATCGTGGTGTTGCGCTCGATGATCTTCGTCATCACGCCGCCCTTGGTCTCGATGCCCAGGGACAACGGGGTGACGTCGAGCAGCAGGACGTCCTTGACCTCGCCACGCAGCACGCCTGCCTGCAGGCTGGCTCCGACGGCAACGACCTCGTCCGGGTTGACGCCCTTGTTCGGCTCCTTGCCGCCGGTGAGCTGCCGGACCAGGTCGACGACGGCGGGCATCCGGGTAGAGCCGCCGACCAGCACGACATGGTCGATCGACTCGACGGAGATGCCGGCGTCCTTGATCACCTGCTCGAACGGGGAGCGGCAGCGGGCGAGCAGGTCGGTGGTCATTTGCTCGAACTGGGCCCGGGAGAGGCTCTCGTCGACGTGGACGGGGTTCTTGTCGGCGTCCTGGGCGATGTAGGGCAGCGAGATCGAGGTCTGGGTGCTCGACGACAGCTCGATCTTGGCGCGCTCCGCGGCCTCGCGCACGCGCTGCATCGCGATCTTGTCCTTGGCCAGGTCGATCCCATGACTCGCCCGGACCCGCTCGACCAGCCAGTCGACGACCTTCTGGTCCCAGTCGTCGCCGCCGAGGTGGTTGTCACCGCTGGTGGCCTTGACCTCGACGACCCCCTCGCCGATCTCCAGCAGGGAGACGTCGAACGTGCCGCCACCGAGGTCGAAGACGAGGATGGTCTGGTCCTTCTCGCCCTTGTCCAAGCCGTAGGCGAGCGCGGCCGCCGTTGGCTCGTTGACGATTCGCAGCACGTTGAACCCAGCGATCTCGCCGGCCTCCTTGGTGGCCTGACGCTGGGCGTCGTTGAAGTACGCGGGAGTGGTGATGACCGCGTCGACGATGCTCTCGCCGAGATAGGCCTCGGCGTCTCGCTTCAGCTTCTGGAGGACGAACGCGGAGATCTGCTGCGCCGTGAAGGTCTTGGCGTCGATCTCCACCTTCCAGTCAGTGCCCATGTGGCGCTTGACCGACCGCACCGTGCGATCGACGTTGGTGACCGCCTGGCGCTTCGCGACCTCCCCGACGAGGATCTCGCCGTTCTTGGCGAATGCGACCACCGACGGCGTGGTCCGCGACCCCTCGGCATTCGCGATGACGGTGGGCTCTCCGCCCTCCAGGACGGCAACGACGGAGTTCGTCGTGCCGAGGTCGATGCCTACGGCTCGTGTCATTGTGTGCTACCTCCGACAGACGGTGTTTTCGTTGAGTGGCTCGCGCTCAAGTATTCCCAGTGCGCGCCCGCTGTCAACCCTGGCTTGAGTCCAGCAGGCTCAACTTGCGCTCACACGGTCAACGCCCGGGCTGAGCGCGGCATTCCACTCGGCCGGATCTACGCTTTCCCCATGCTGCGGGGCATGCGGGACGAGACCGGTGGGCCGAACGTCCGGACCCGACTCGTCGCGTTGCTCGCGGCCGTGGGCCTGCTGGTCGTCACGGCGCCCGTGGTGGTCCCGCTGGTTCGATGGATCGCCGCCCAGATCTGGTGACCGCTCCGCAGCACGTCACCGCACCCGATACCCGGCTGACCTCGGCCCGCCGACTCCTGGGGGTCGACGCGGCCCGGGGGATCGCCCTGATCGGGATGATGTCGGTCCACATCGTCCCGGCGATCGGGCCGGATGGCGGCACCAGCACGGCCTACCTGATCGCGAGCGGCCGATCCGCAGCCTTGTTCGCCGTGCTGGCCGGAGTCGGGCTTGCCCTGGCCAGCGGTGGCCCCACTCCCCGCCGGGGCCGAGCGCTGGCAGCGGCGATGGCCGCCACCCTGGCCCGAGCTGTCGTTCTTGCGTTGGTCGGTTTCTTCCTCGGCGCATTCGAGTCCGGACTCGCGATCATTCTCGTCTACTACGCGCTGCTGTTCGTGGTGGCGGTTCCGTTCCTGGGCCTCGGGTATCGGGTGTTGCTGCCACTGGCCGCCGCGGCCGCAGTGCTGACGCCTGTCCTCAGCCAGTGGCTTCGTGCGTCGACGCCCCTTCCGTCCTACGGCAACCCCACCATCGAGTCGCTCGCCGACCCGGTCGGTCTATTTCTCGAGCTCACTGTCACCGGCTACTACCCGGTGCTGACCTGGAGCGCCTACATCCTGGCCGGGCTCGCCGTAGGCCGGTTGGCGCTCGCCGAACGGCGAACCGCCTGGGCGGTGATGCTGGGCGGCGCGGTTCTCGCGGTCGTCGCTTGGGTGTCGTCGTGGTTGTTACTAAACGTCGGGGACGGACTTTCGGCGCTAGAGGCCGCCGGCCCGGGCCAGCACCCCGCCGGCAGCCGCCCGCTGGAGATCGCACTGACCACGGGCTTCTACGGCACCACGCCGACAACGGACTGGTGGTGGCTCGCCGTGGCGGCACCCCATTCCGGCACCCCTTTCGATCTGTTGCATACCATCGGGACTGCCTGCTTCATCCTGGGGCTCATGCTCCTGTTGATGCGCGTCGCACGGGCGGCGTTGTGGCCGCTCGCGGCTATCGGCAGCATGACTTTCACGCTCTACTCACTGCATGTCGTGCTGATCTCGACCGT
Organism: uncultured Actinomycetota bacterium; assembly: GCA_963831385.1. Taxonomy (GTDB): domain Bacteria; phylum Actinomycetota; class Actinomycetes; order Jiangellales; family Jiangellaceae; genus JACVRX01. Next base: position 21,336 of record CAWHPW010000021.1, on the reverse strand, counting down.
GATGCCCGACACCATCCCGAACGCGCTGCTCTGGCACGTGCTCGTCGCCCTCGCGATCGCCGTCCCGTGGCGGATGTTCGTCGGACGCGGCCCGCTCGAGGCGCTGGCCGCCAGCGTGGCTGGCACGGCATCCGCCGCGGTGCTGCGCACAGCACCCCAGTCGGGAGCCCTGACTGGCTCCGATCGCCCCCCTCGCGGAAGTTGATCACCGCACTCCGCGACGGGAGTCCGTTGACTGCGATCTCCGGTGTTGGATAACGAATGTGAACGCCGCAATCGCAACCCGGCGCCGCTGGCTCCGCGCGCTGGTCATTGGCATAGCCGGGCTGCTGGCCTTGGTATTGATCGGCTATGGGTGGGCGCGGCTGTCGCTCGACCGGTCGGCGACGGCGAGGGCGATGCTGTGGATGGAAGCAGACGTCGGCGACCAGTACCGCTTTCCCGCCCGCCTCATACCCGCCGGTGCGGCCTCGAGCGCCCTGCCTCGTGGCAACGAGATCGATCTCTCCCCCTCGCGCGTCGTGACGGCGGAGGCTGGTGGGGACTTCGACGCATTTCTGCGCCAGACCGACACGCTGGCATTCCTGGTGGTCCACAACGATGGGTTGGTCTACGAGCGGTACTTCGACGGCTCCGGTCCGCAGACACTCGAGACGTCGTTCTCGGTCGCGAAGTCAGTCCTCTCGACGCTCGTGGGCATCGCGATCGACGAGGGCGCGATCGGCGGCGTCGATGACTCGGTGACCGACTACGTTCCGGAATTGGCGGAGCGTGATCCGCGGTTCGAACAGATCACCCTGCGTCACTTGCTGACGATGTCGTCGGGCCTCCGGTATCAGGAGCAGCAGCTCCCCCTGCCCTGGGGCGACGACATCGCGACCTATTACGGAGCGAACCTTCGGGAAGTCGCTCTCGACGGCACAGAGATCGAGCAGCCGCCCGGGGAGGAATGGCTGTACAACAACTACAACCCGTTGCTGCTCGGCATGGTGCTCGAGCGCGCCACCGCGACGTCGGTTTCCGAATACATGGCTACCCGCCTCTGGCAGCCACTCGGTGCCGAGCAGGACGCCACCTGGAGCCTCGATTCCGAAGAGTCCGGGTTCGAAAAGATGGAAAGCGGCCTCAACGCCAGTGCTGTCGACTTCGCGCGCTTCGGCGCGCTATACCTGCACAACGGGGAGTGGAACGGCACTCAGATCGTCGCGGAAGACTGGGTACGCGCGGCCACCGCCGCAGACACCACGACCGACCCGGCTGCGGACTACCAGTACTTCTGGTGGGTCGATCTCGACCGGCCGGAACGTTTCTACGGGCTGGGGAACTTCGGCCAATACGTCTACGTGGCTCCCGACACCGAGAGCGTCGTGGTTCGACTCGGTCGTGACTGGGGTGTCGACAATGACACCTGGCTGGCGATTCTCCGCGACATCGCCGACAGCCTGCGCTGACGTCCCGGCCCGGCCGGGTTCTCCCCGTCCCGGCTGAGTAAATCCGCGTTCTCGGGCCGTCCTCATCACGCTCAGTGCTGAGTTACTCAGCCAGGACCAGAACCTTCCCCGGGGTGGCCGGCCCGCCAGGTCTGCGCGACCAACGGAACACCTGGGCGGTATGCGAGATGGACGTACGACGGGGCGTCCAGGACGGCCAGGTCGGCCCGGGTACCGGGCACCAACCGCCCGACGTCGGTCCGGCGCAGCGCGGCCGCACCGCCGACAGTCGCTGACCAGAGGGCCTCGGCCGGCGTCATCCGCATCTCACGGACTGCCAGCGCGATGCAAAGCGGCATCGACGAGGTGAAACACGAGCCGGGGTTGCAATCGGTCGCGAGCGCGACCGTGACCCCGGCGCCGATTAGCCGGCGGGCATCGGGGTACGGCGATCGGGTCGAGAACTCGACGCCGGGGAGCAGGGTGGCCACAGTTTTCGACGCCGCCAGCGCGTCGACGTCCGCGTCGGTCAGAAACGTGCAGTGGTCCGCGCTCGCGGCACCCAGCTCACAGGCCAGCTGGACGCCCGGGCCCTCACCGAGCTGGTTGGCGTGGACCCGCGCCTGCAGACCTCGGTTCATGCCAGCGGTGAGGACGGCGCGGGCGGCGTCGGCGTCGAAGGCGCCCCGCTCGCAGAAGACGTCGATCCAGCGGGCATGCGGTGCGCAGGCCTCGAGCATTTCGCCGGTGACGAGCTCGACGTACGCCGCCGGATCGTCGGAATACTCGGCCGGCACAACGTGTGCACCCAGGTAGGTCGTCTCATCCGTGTGAGACCGAGCCAGCGCCAGCGCGCGGGCCTCGTCCCGGATGGTCAGCCCGTAGCCGCTCTTGATCTCGACCGTTGTGGTTCCCTGCCGGCGCATCTCGGCGACGAGACGGACCAGGTTCTCGGCAAGCTCCTCATCCGAGGCAGCCCGCGTGGCGGTGACCGTCGTCTGAATGCCCCCGGCCTCGTACCGTCGGCCTGCCATCCGGGCGTCGAATTCCGCGGCGCGATCACCGGCGAAGACGAGGTGGGAATGGCTGTCGACGAAACCGGGGAGGACGCATCGGCCCGCGGCGTCGACCCGCGTGTCAGCAGCCGGGGCATTCTGACTTGCTCCGACCCAGGCCACCCGCCCGTCGCCGCCGACGACCAGCGCGGCATCGGCGATCTCGCCCAGCGGCGATCCGTCTCCGTACTCGGCTGAGCCAGTGACGAGTAGCCCGATCGCATCGAGGAGGGTCGTCGTCACTCTCCGGTTCGCCTTTCGCGGTCACCGCTGGCAAGAAGACCACCGTGCGGTCGAACCTGCGGCCTGTCTGCCGCGGTTGGCGCGCGTACGGCGAGGCCGTTCTCGGAGCAGGCGGCGGCAAGTCGGGCGTCGAATGTCACGACGACATCCGCGTCGACCAAGACCGACGTCGCGAGATGGATGGCGTCCAAGCTCCGCAAGACTGCTGGCTTCATCCGCCGCGCGAGGCTGACGACCTCCGCGTTGATCGGGTACTCGTCGATTCCGGACAGCGCAATGTCGATCGCGTCCGCGACTGCGGACTGGTCGGCTTCATCTGCCCATCGAGAGCGTAGAGACCGGCTCACCTCGATCCATGCCAAAGCCGACGAGACAAGCGCGTCCTGCTCAGCGTCGTGGCGCCGCAACACGGCGATAAGCGCATCCGCCTCTGGTTCGCTCACAACCCGTTTGAGGAGTGCGCTGGAATCGACGTAGACCCGCACTAGATGCGGTCCTCGCGCCCCAGGAGATCGGTCGTGTCCGTGCCGGCCGGCAGAGCGAGTTTCGGCCGCTCGGCTCGGAATGGCGTGCGCGCCGGCCGCACCGTGCCCGTCGCGATCAACACCTCACGATCAGAGCGCGGAGCAGTTGCCTCGTCCAATCCGAGATAGCTGTCCACCGCCGCACGAAGCACATCCTGTTGGGAGCGCCCAGTGCGCTGCGCGGCGGCGCGGACAGCTGCCTCCGCGTCGGCACGAAGGCGGAGATTGGTAGCCATACCAGTGATGGTACCAGTAATAGTACCAAGGGTCAGGGCGTCCGCTTCCCTCGGGGAACCCCGAGGCGGATTTCCGGATCATTCCCGACTGCGCCCACGGCGCGCGGCGACGACGCTGTGGCCAGACCAGTGCTGAGCCTGCCGGGGAGATCCCATGACCGCCGCACCGACCGACCTCGCCACTCGACCGGAACAACCACGCACCTCGCCGACTCCCCCGCCACGCGGGCCTGTCGTCGCCATCGCGACGTGGAGTGCCCGGCATCGGTGGTGGGCGTTGGTCCTCTGGATCGCCTTCGTCGCAGCAGCGGTTGCCGGCGGCGGTTCGATCACGGCGCAGGAGAGTGACGAGGCGGAGGAGACGGTCGGAGCGTCGGCCGGAGCAGACCTCGCGCTCATGAACGCCGACTTCGGTGAGGTCCCGACTGAATCGGTGCTCATCCAGAGCGCGGCCGGCCAGCCGATCGACACCGCGACGACCGACGTCGCGGCTGAGCTCAGCGACGAGCTCAACGGCCTGGCCGGGGTGCTGGATGTCGGAGAGCCGATTCCGTCGGCCGACGGAACGTCTTTGCTGATGCAGGTGGCCCTGGACGAGGGGTCCGGAAGCGACGACCAGCGCTGCTGCAGCCGTCGACGAGGCGGCGCTGGCCGTGCAGGACGTCGTCGACGATGCGGCGGCCGACCATCCTGACCTGCGCATCGACCAGGTCGGCGGTTCCACGATGAGCGCTGCGCTCGACCAGGTCTACGAGGACGACTTCGCGAAGGCCGAATTCGTCTCCATCCCAGTGACGATGATCATCCTGCTGGTCGTGTTCGGCGCCCTCATCGCTGCGGGAGTTCCGATCCTGCTGGCGCTGTCGTCTGTCGGGGCCGCCGTGGGCCTGTCGGCGTTCGCGTCCTACCTGGTACCGACCAACGACTTGCTGAGCTCTGTCGTCCTGCTCGTCGGCATGGCCGTCGGGGTGGACTACTCGTTGTTCTACATCCGCAGGGACCGCGAGGAACGGGCCAAAGGCGACTCCGTCGACCATGCGATCGCCGTGACCGCCGCAACATCCGGCCGTGCCGTGGTCGTGTCCGGCCTCACCGTCATGGTCGCGATGGCGGGCATGTTCCTCGCCGGATTCTCGATCTTCTCGGCGTTCGCCATGGGAACGATCCTCGTGGTGGCTGTCGCGGTCCTCGGCTCGGTGACCGTGCTGCCCGCTCTGCTGTCGATCCTCGGCCGCTGGGTGGACCGGCCACGGATTCCGCTGCTCTGGCGCCTACAGCGGCGTTCGGGCGGGTCGCGGCTCTGGCCAGCGCTGCTGCGTCCGGTGCTGCGCCGGCCGGGTATCGCGATGGCCGTTGGGATCGCATCGCTTGCCGCTCTGGCCGTGCCGGCACTGGGCATGACTCTGTCCAACCCGGGGCTGGACGATATGCCGAGCTCGATCCCGCAGGTGGAGACCTATCAGCGGATCAGCGATGCATACCCGTCCGAGGGCACCAGCCATACCGTTGCCGTCTGGTCCCAGGACGGAACGGCACTGGAGACGGCTGCGATCGACGCGGCGGTCGCACAGCTCGCCGAGCGCACTGACACGGACCCGTACTTCGCGGTCGACGGCGCCGCTCCGGAGGTCGAGTACGCCGAGAGTGGCGACGTCGCTCGTCTCAGCGTGCCGGTATCAGCCACGGTTGACGACCCGCAGGGTCGGGGTTCGCTGGAGGCCTTGAGGGAGATCGTGCCCGAAACGCTGGGCTCCGTGCCCGGCGCGGAAGCTGGTGTGACCGGCGAGATCGCGTGGGACGTCGACTTCCGGGACGTGATCTGGGATCGGCTGCCGCTGGTGATCGGGTTCGTTCTCCTGCTGACCGTCGTCGTGCTGGTGATCTCGTTCCGGTCCCTGACAATTGCGCTGACAGCCGCCGCGCTGAACCTGCTATCGGTGGCCGCTGCTTACGGGCTGCTAGTGCTCGTATTCCAGAACAGCTGGGCGGAAGGCCTGCTCGACTTCTCGTCCAACGGTGCGGTCGTCACCTGGTTGCCGCTGTTCCTGTTCGTGATCCTGTTCGGGCTGTCGATGGACTACCACGTGTTCGTCGTCAGCCGGATCAACGAGGGGCGACAGCAGGGAATGTCGACTCGCGAAGCGATCGCGCACGGGATCACCTCGTCCGCGGGGGTTGTGACCAGCGCTGCGCTCGTCATGGTCGCGGTCTTCTCGATCTTTGCCACGCTCTCGGCCCTGGAGTTCAAGCAGATGGGCGTCGGGCTGGCCGCGGCGATCCTGATCGACGCGACCATCGTCCGAGCCGTTCTGCTGCCGGCGGCCATGAGCCTGCTGGGCGAGCGCAACTGGTGGCTGCCCCGGCCGCTGTCGCGGCTACCTGCCCTCGACCACAGCTGAAGTTGGCTGTTGTCCTGCTTCCTCCTTCGTTGGTCATGGCGACCTGGTCGGGCAAATCGGTCACGGGTTGACCACCTTGCCAAGATCAACGGACTCTGGTGAGCGCATCGGTCAGCAAGGAGCCGACGTCGCCGAGCAGGTGCCGGCCGTCGCCGACGACGGTGCGGCCACCGACGATGACGGTGTGGACGTCGGCCGCGGTCGCGGCGAGCACCACCTGAGCCGGATCAACCCCGGCTGTGCGCGGACTGTCCAGCCGGACCGCGACCAGGTCGCACAGCGACCCGACGGCGATCTGGCCGGCTTCCGGCCAGCCGAGTGCTGCGTGGCCCGCCTCGGTCAGCGCAGCGACCAGTTCGACTGGAGTGAATCGCCCGCGCTCTCGACTGGCCAGCCGCTCGTGCATCTCCAACGCCCGAGCCTCTTCGATCAGGTCGATGACAGCGTGCTGGTCAGAACCGAGGGCGATCGGCGAGCCGGCCTCGCGGAGTGCGCGGGCGGGACCGATCCCGTCGGCGAGATCCCGCTCGGTCGTCGGGCAGAAGCAGGCGGTCGTACGAGCAATGCCGAGGAGCTCGACGTCCAGCCGGGTCAGGTGTGTGGCATGAACCGCGGTGGTCGTCGGATTCAGAGCGCCTCGGTCAGAGAGCAGCTGCGTCGGCGTCATGCCGTACGCGCGGACACACTGCTCGTTCTCGGCCGGCTGCTCGGAGACATGCACGTGAAGAGGACGGCTCCCGGCTGCCGACACAACCGTAGGAATCTGGTCGGCGGGCACTGCGCGCACCGAATGGATCGCTGTGCCGATCCTGCAGTTGGCGTCGGGTGCAAGGGCAGCGACGCGTTCGGCCCATCGGGCGGCGTCGCCGTCGCCGAACCGGAGTTGCGTCTCGTCGAGAGGTTCGCCGATCCCGCCCATCAAATAGCAGGTGTCGAGGAGGGTGAGCCGGATGCCGGCCGCACGCGCGGCTTCCCGGAGGGCCTCTCCCATCACGTTGGGGTCGTCGTAACGATCCCCGCCGGGTGCGTGGTGGAGGTAGTGGAACTCACCGACGCAGGACACGCCGGCCAGCGCCATCTCGGCGTAGACGGCGGTCGCGAGCCGCCGGTACGAGTCGGGATCGAGCCGGGCGGCGACCTCGTACATGCGCTCTCGCCACGTCCAGAAAGTCCCGCCGCCGGCATGGGTGCGTCCGCGCAGTGCGCGATGGAAGGCGTGGGAGTGGGCATTGGCGAAGCCGGGCAGGACGACCCCGTCCAGACGAGTGTCGCGCGGCTGCGCATCCATGCCGACGTCGATGGCGGTCACGACCCCGCCGTCGTCGGCCGTCACGCGCACCCGTTCGGCTGGCCCGTCAGTAAGCCAGGCGCGCTCGCACCAAAAGGCCGTCACTGAGCCATCCTGTCCGACCAACAGGCCACCGATGCGGCCGCATCGGCATACTGACCGAAGGAGACCACGATGAAGCTGCACGACTTTCCGCGCTACCCGCTCACCTTCGGGCCGAGCCCCATCCATCAGCTGGACCGACTCACCAAGCACCTCGCTGGTGCGACCGTCTGGGCCAAGCGCGAAGACTGCAACTCAGGGCTCGCCTTCGGCGGGAACAAGATCCGCAAGCTTGAGTACCTTGTCCCCGACGCACTCGCCAAGGGGGCGAACACGCTGGTTTCGATTGGCGGCATCCAGTCGAACCACACCCGCCAAGTCGCGGCCGTCGCCGCAAAGCTCGGCCTGAAGTGCCGCCTCGTTCAGGAGAAATGGGTCGATTGGGACGACCCTGCCAACGACAAGGTCGGCAATATCCTCCTGTCGCGCATCATGGCCGCCGACGTGCGACTCGACCCAGCCGGCTTCGACATCGGCATCCGCAACTCGTGGGAGGACGCGCTGCGTGAGGTGGAGGAGGCTGGCGGGATCCCATACGGCATCCCCGCCGGCGCCTCCGAGCACCCGCTCGGAGGACTCGGCTTCGCCAACTGGGCGTTCGAGGTCGCCGAGCAAGAGCAGCAGTTCGGCGTCTTCTTCGACACGATCGTCGTCTGCACAGTGACCGGCTCCACGCACGCCGGCATGATCGCCGGCTTCGCGGCCCTGCAGAACTCCGCCGATGGCCGCCCACGCCGGATACTCGGCATCGACGCGTCCGCGACGCTCGACAAGACCCGCGACCAGGTCGCCCGGATAGCCAGTCACACGGCCGAACTCATCGAGCTCGGCCGCGACCTGCGTGACGACGAGATCACCGTCCTCGGGGGCTGGGCCGGCGATCTCTACGGGATCCCCGTCGAGTCGACCATCGACGCCATCAAGCTCTGCGGCTCGCTCGAGGGCGTGATCCTCGACCCCGTATACGAGGGGAAGTCGATGGCTGGACTCATCGACCTGGTCCGCTCGGGAGAGATCCCGAAGGAATCCACCGTCCTCTACGCCCACCTCGGCGGTCAGCCGGCGCTCAACGCCTACTCCGGCATCTTCGACTGAGAGCCACCAGACCCAGACGCGGACGCGGTCGGCCGCTCCCGCCTGACTACGGTCTCCCACATCCGAGCGGGTGGCGCCGGCCAGCCGCTGGGCTAATGGAACGGCTGGAACTGCTCGAATGCAGGCTCGAACGGGGGATCGGGCAGCCGGAGTGCCTGCATTCGTGGCTCCCCGCTGGCATGGTCGATCGTGCCGTCGTCAAAGGCGCCGTGGACGGTTAGCCATCCCATGTTCTTCTCGTAGTAGCGCGCCGCGGTGTGCACAGAAGACCAACCATAGTCGTCCACGATGATCAGTCCGCCTGGTCGGACGACCTTGCGGAGGAAGTACAGGTCGACGAACACCTCATGGAATCGGTGGCTGCCATCGACAAATGCCGCATCGGCGGTGAACTTCTCGCCAACCAGCTGTGGCAACGCCATCGATGATGGCTGGCGGATCAGCCGAACTATTCGGTCTAACCCGGCCGATCGAAGCAGCTGCCAGCCCACGTCGCGCCATTCCGTGTCCTGCAGAGGGTCGATGATGACGTGCTGCGGTTGGGGTGCGCCGACGGTCAGCAGCGCCTGGCCGATGGCTAGTGCCGTGCTGCCATACGCGAGGCCGATCTCCACAACCGTCTCCACGCCTTCGGTGATCAGCAGGTCGCGGAGCAGGTCGCAATCCCGTTCCGGCACGGTAACCCGGTCGAAATCGCCGTCTATGGCGCGGGTCCAGGGTGGACCATCGAGAGCAAGTCGACGGCGCACCTCGCTGATGTCCTTGCCGAGGTCAGCCTCCATCACGCTTCCCGTAGTGACGCTAGAGGGACTTGCGGCCGGGTGGAGTGGCGTCCTCACCCAGCTGAACTGGCCGGGCCTGGATTCGCGGGTCAAGGCGTAACCGCTCGATGAGCTCGGTCGTGCCCCCCACACAGGTCCAGGCGTCGTCCCACAATGCGGAGACCAGCCAACTCCGGTCGACTGGGAAGAACAGGTCCGGCAACACGCCGTACTGGGGCGACCGCATGTGTCCGACCCGCCAGGTCAGGGCTTGCTCCGCCCCCGCCTCGACGAGCACATAGTCCCAGTCGGAGTAGAGGCTCACCATTGGAGCGTCGGGGAAAACGACATCGGTCGCGCCGGTGTCCAAGTAACCCAGCCACCACGGCTGGTCGCCTGACAGGTCGACAAGATGCTCGACAACCGCCCGTTCGTGTGCGGCGATGAAGGGGGCTTCGTCCCCGAGCTCATGGAAAGTCGCGTAGGCGTCGAAGACTGGCGGGATCGCGGCGGTGATGGTCTTGTCGACAACTGTTGCATTCGCGACCCAGGCTACGTCCGTGGCGGTGCCGATCGGCCAGCGCCGGCCGTCCTTGGTCACCTCCGTGGGAACGTCGGACCGGCGCACACGTTTGGCTCCAGGATGCGGTGACCAACCGAACCGCGGTCGCTGCCTGTCGATGAGATGCCTCCTTACCCCGTGAGTACTGCGTCGCTGACCACACGCGCCAGAGCCTCGACCCCGACCAGGCAGTCGGCGCGGTCGGCGTGCTCGGCCGGCGAGTGCGATACACCGGTGGGGTTGCGCACGAAGAGCATGGCCGACGGCACACCGGCCGCGGCCAGGATCCCGGCGTCGTGTCCGGCGCCGGTCGGGAGCACCGGTGCCCCGTCCAGCAGCGTCGCCAGCCGGTACCCAAGGTCCACGTCGAACACAGTGCTGGGCGTCCACGACTCCTCGGTGACCTGCACCTGCGGCCGCTCGCGACCTGCCAGGGCAAAGTCGTTGGTCTCCCCTGACTGGCGGCTTGTCCGGGCTGACAACTCGGCGACAACCGCACGGACACGGGCTTCGTCGGGGCCGCGGGCGTCCAGCCAGGCTGTGACCCGGGACGGGATCGCATTGACACCGTTCGGCTCGACGATGACCTTGCCGAACGTCGCCAGCGCGTCGTGCCTCTTGGCGGCGTCACGGCCGGCGAGCACCGTCGCGGCGTAGGCCAGCATCGGGTCGTCGCGGTCTGTCAGCCGGGTCGTCCCGGCGTGATCGGCACGGCCGCTGAAATCGAGCCGCCAGCGCCCGTGCGGCCAGATGCTGCTGGCGACGCCGACGGCTCGGTCGAGGTCGACCAGCCCGTGTGGGTCGTCGGTCGCCGGGACCGCCGCACCCCACGAATCGGGCCGGGCACGTCCCTGCTCGATGTGCAGTTCGACGAAGCAGCCAATGCGCGCGACTCGCTCGGGATCCGCTCCGACGCCGGTCGGGTCGTGCCCGGCCGCGCGCACCGCCTCCGCCATGGTCGTGCCGTCGCCGTCGCGCAAGGCCAGCGTCCGCTCGGCCGTCAGGGCTCCGGTCAGGAGCCGAGAGCCGACGCATGCCAATCCGAATCGGGCGCCTTCCTCGTCGGCGAACGCCACCACCCCGATCGGTCGGCTCGGCTCGAGGGCCCGGCCGCGGGCCACATCGAGAGCGGCGAATGCCGACACAACACCTAGCGGACCGTCAAAGGCACCGCCGTCCGGTACCGAATCCAGATGCGACCCGAGCACCAACGCATCACCAGCCGCCGGGTCACCCCACCAGGCCCAGAGGTTCTTGGCTCGGTCGGCCTCCACCGCCAGCCCTCGCTCCCCGGCTGCGGCGGTGAACCACTCCCGGCATTCGAGATCGGCACTCGTCCAAGCAAACCGCCGGTACCCGCCCGTCGACGGCTCCCGCCCGATGGGCAACAGCGAGTCCCACAGCCCGTCGAAGCTCATCTACCCGCACATCCCGTTGATCAGAGGACAGTTGCAGCGGCGCCGCTTGGGAGAATGTTGTGGTTCAGATGGAAGACGTTGTCGGGGTCGTAACGATCCTTCAATGCCGTGAGGCGGTCCAACGTGGCGGGCGGGTAGGCCCGGCGCAGCCCACTCTGCCCGTCGTCGGAGAGGGCGTTGACGTAGACGCCGCTCGCAAAGGGCTCCATCGCTGCCCCGTACCGGCGCGCTGCAGCCATCCGGGCGTCGTCCTCGGACGGCTCGGACCAGCGTGCAGCCGCTACGAACTCCACAACCGTGTCGCGGTGGCCGAACGCGGACGTCGAGCCGTCCACGTCGGCGATTGCACCGCCGTAGGTCTGGAGGCCGGCGTACGGCAGCACGCCGCCGTAAGCGGGTGCGGTGCCGTTCGCTCCTCGGGTCAGGAACACCTCGAGTGCGTCGTCGGTCAGTTCGGGCAGCAAGTGACCTTTCCAGTAGCGCCGCGTGGGCGGCGCGCCGATGTCGTCGCCGATGCTCTGTAGTTCGAGGTAGGACAACTCGTCGACGGCTTCGTGCAGCGGGGCTGCGAGCGCGCGGAACTGGGGAAGCAGCCTGCGGCCCATCTCCGGATCGCCGACCCACACGTACCCGACCCTGGCGAGTGGCCGGTTGCGGAGCTCAGCTGGCAGGAACGGCCAGTCGCCGGAGGTGCCGACCCACGCCGTGAACGTGGCTTGCCGAGGAGCATCGGCGATGAGGTCACGCCACCCCTGCAAGGCGGGCAGCGCATCGTCTGGGTCGTAGGAGAGGTCCACGGATATTACTGGCGAACCCATCGGATACAGCTGGAACTCGAACTCGGTGACGACGCCGAAGTTGCCGCCACCGCCGCGCAGGCCCCAGCACAGCTCACGGTTCTCCTCGTCATCCACGTGCAGTACTTCACCGTCCGCGGTTACCAACTGAAATGACTTGACGTTGTCGCAGGCGAGTCCGAACTGCCGAGCCAGCCACCCCATGCCGCCGCCGAGCGTCAGACCGCCGACCCCGGTGTGCGAAACGTTGCCCGATGGCGTGGCGAGGTCGAACTGCTGGCTGGCCCGGTCCAGAGCGCCAAGCAACGCGCCGCCCTGCACCCAGGCGCGGCGTCGGTCCGGTTCCACCCGGACAGCGGCCATTCCGGTGAGATCCACCATCAACCCGCCGTCTGGCACTGCCTGACCGGTCACACTGTGGCCACCGCACCGCACGCCGATTTCCAGCTCGTTCTCCCGCGCGAACCGGATCGTGGCCGCCACGTCCTCCGCCGACGTGCAGCGGACGATGACGGCCGGCCGCTTGTCGACCATGGCGTTCCACACCCGCCGCGCCGGGTCGTAAGCCGCGTCCCCCGGAAGGATCACTTCACCCTGGGATGTGCGTCGCAGCGCCGCGACGTCAACTGGCATTGTCACGGTCCTTCCCGCATCGGCACCCGTACGCCCCGACTGTCGGCGACGTCCAGCGCTTGCTCGTATCCGGCGTCGACATGCCTGATCACTCCCATCCCGGGATCGTTCGTCAGCACGCGGGCGATCTTCTCCCTGGCCAACGGCGTGCCGTCGGCCACAGTCACCTGCCCGGCGTGGATCGACCGCCCGATACCGACGCCACCGCCGTGGTGGATCGAGACCCAGGTCGCACCGGACGCCGTGTTGACCAGCGCGTTGAGCAGTGGCCAGTCGGCGATGGCGTCGGAACCGTCGGCCATCGCCTCGGTCTCGCGGTACGGCGAGGCCACCGATCCGCAGTCGAGGTGGTCGCGGCCGATCACGACCGGCGCCTGCAGCGCACCGGAGGCGACCATGTCGTTGAATCGCTCGCCGGCGCGGTCGCGTTCGCCGTAACCGAGCCAGCAGATCCGCGCGGGCAGGCCCTGGAAGTGCACACGCTCGCCGGCGAGGCGAATCCATCGGGCGAGCGATTCGTTCTCCGGGAACAGCTCGAGCACGGCCGCATCGGTCGCTGCGATGTCCGCCGGAGCGCCGGAGAGCGCGACCCAGCGGAATGGGCCCTTGCCTTCGCAGAACAGCGGCCGGATGTAGGCGGGGACGAATCCAGGGAAGTCGAATGCCCGCTCATATCCGGCGAGCTGCGCTTCACCCCGGATCGAGTTGCCGTAGTCGAACACCTCGGCGCCGGCATCCTGGAAGCCGACCATCGCCTCGACGTGCGCTGCCATCGACTCCCGCGCGCGGATCGTGAAACCGGCGGGATCCTTCTCCCGCTCGGCCACCCAGTCCTCGAACTCGACACCCAGCGGCAGATAGGCCAGCGGATCGTGGGCGGACGTCTGGTCGGTGACAACGTCGATCTCCGCCGAGCGGGCCAGCAGATCCGGGACGATGGTCGCCGCGTTGCCAAGCACACCGATCGACAACGCCCGCCGTGCGTCGCGTGCTTCGTACCCAAGCCGCACCGCCTCGTCTATCGATTCGGCCTCGACGTCGAGGTAGCGGTGCTCGATCCGGCGCCGGATCCGTGATGGGTCGCATTCGACGACGATCGCGACACCGTCGTTCATCGTCACCGCCAGCGGCTGCGCCCCGCCCATTCCGCCCAGGCCAGCGGTCAGCGTGATTGTGCCGGCCAGCGAGCCGCCGAACCGCTTGGCTGCCACGGCGGCGAACGTCTCGTACGTCCCCTGGAGAATTCCTTGGGTGCCGATGTAGATCCACGAGCCGGCCGTCATCTGCCCATACATCGTCAGGCCGAGAGATTCGAGGCGCCTGAACTCCTCCCAGGTCGCCCAGTCACCCACCAGGTTCGAGTTGGCGATCAGGACCCGTGGCGCCCATTCATGGGTGCGCATCACGCCGACGGGCCGGCCCGACTGCACGAGCATCGTCTCGTCGTGCCCGAGGGTGGTGAGCGTGCGCACCAAGGCTTCAAAGCTGGGCCAGTCGCGCGCAGCACGCCCGGTTCCGCCGTATACGACGAGGTCCTCGGGGTGTTCGGCGACCTCCGGGTCGAGGTTGTTCTGCAGCATTCGCAGCGCCGCCTCCTGCGGCCAGCCTTTGGCGTGCAGGGTGGACCCTCGCGGCGCAGTGACGGTGCGCGGTCCAACGGTCATGACGGGCTCCTCACGTCGCTCGCTCGACGGACTGGACATGGGAATCATCGCAACTGACCAACGGCCGTCTGGGCAGCAGCGACGACAGCGCCCGAGCGGACGAGCTCGACCACTGCGTCGATCTCGGGCGTGAGGTATCGGTCCGGCCCTGGTCCGGCGACCTGGGATCGCAAGAGCGCGCGCACAGCGGCCGTGCCCGCGGCTGGTTCGAGGGGGAAGCGTAGGTCGAGCGCCCGGGCAGCCGTGAGCAGCTCGACGGCGAGCACTCTGGCCAACCCGTCCACCGAGCGGCGCAGCTTGCGCCCCGCGCTCCAGCCCATCGAGACGTGGTCTTCCTGCATAGCGCTGGACGGGATCGAGTCGACGGAGGCTGGGGCGGCGAGCCGCTTCAGCTCAGAGACGATCGCCGCCTGGGTGTATTGGGCGATCATGTGCCCGGAGTCGACGCCTGGGTCGTCGGCGAGAAACGCCGGCAGGCCGCCGTTGCGCGACACGTCGAGGAATCGGTCGGATCGCCGCTCGCTCATGCTCGCGACGTCGGCCGTCGCGATTGCGAGGAAGTCGAGCACGTATCCGACCGGGGCGCCGTGGAAGTTGCCATTGGACTCGACCCGACCGTCGAGGGTGACGACCGGGTTGTCGATCACAGCCGCCAGCTCACGGCCGGCGACCGCTTCAGCGTGTGCCAGCGTGTCCCGGGCTGCCCCGTGCACCTGGGGAGAGCAGCGCAGCGAGTACGCGTCCTGGACGCGGGTGCAGTCCGGCCCCCGGTGACTGGCGACGATGCCCGACCCGGACAGCAGCGTTCGTAGGTTGGCAGCCGACGCGGCCTGGCCTGGGTGGGGCCGCAAGGACTGCAGATCGTCTGCGAATACCCGGTCTGTGCCGAGCAGGGCCTCGACGCTCATCGCAGCAGCGATGTCGGCCACCCGCAGCAGTTGACTTATGTCGTGCGCGGCGAGGATCAGCATGCCGAGCATTCCGTCGGTGCCGTTGATGAGGGCCAAGCCCTCCTTCTCGGCCAGCTCGACCGGTTCGATACCCGCCTCGCCCAGGGCCTGTGCGGCTGGCATCAAAGACCCGTCCGCCGTACGCACCTCGCCCTCGCCCATCAAGGCGAGTGCGCAGTGGGCGAGCGGCGCGAGGTCGCCGGAACAACCCAGGCTGCCGTATTCGCGAACGATCGGCGTGATGCCTGCGTCGAGCATGCCGACATAGTTCGTCGCGGTCGTCGTCCGCACGCCCGTACGGCCGGTAGCCAGCGTCGACAGCCGGAGCAGCATCATGGCCCGGACAACCTCGCGCTCTACTTCGCCGCCGGACCCGGCCGCATGGCTGCGGATGAGGCTGCGTTGTAGTTGCGCGCGCATGGAACGCGGGATGTGCCGGGTCGCGAGTGCGCCAAACCCAGTGGACACCCCGTAGTACGGAATGGTCGCCGCGGCGAGATGATCGATGACCTCCCGAGTTTTGCCGATCTCGGCCAGCGCCTCAGTGGTCAGTTCCACCCCGGCGGCATGTCTCGCCACGGCGACGACATCGTCCGGCCGCAGCGGTGCCGGCCCTACTCTCACGCGCCCCAGTGGGTCGGTTCCGGCATCTCCCGGCTGGCCTTCGTCATCGACGCCCATGCTGGCCATTCTGAACCGACAGCCGAATTGGCGGTATTTTTCGGCGCGGCGTGAACGCCTCGTGCGAGCCGTAACCGGCCTCGACAGCGATGTCGATGATCTTCGATGCGTCGGCGAGGATCCGGTGTGCGGCCCGCTCGAGCAGCAATCGCGGTTGCTCGCTCAGCGGTCACCGACTGCGAGACACCCGGGCGTCGCGAGCCGAGGTCGTCGGCTTGGCCCCGTCACGACGCTGGACCCCGGCGAGCAGCAACTGCGCCACGTCGAGCACCTCGACGCCTTCGCCCTGGCCGGCATCCTGTGCGGCGGTGAGCCCGTCGGAGAGCATGATCCGGCAGAACGGGCAGCCGACCGCGATCGCCGACGCGCCGGTCGCCAGCGCCTCCTCGGTCCGGTCGGTGTTGATTCGTTTGCCGATCCGCTCCTCCATCCACATCCGGGCACCGCCGGCGCCACAGCAGAACGAGCGCGACCCGCTGCGAGTCATCTCCCGTAGCTCGACGCCTGGCAAGGCGCCGACGAGCTCTCGCGGCGGCTCGTAGACCTGGTTGTGGCGGCCGAGGTAGCAGGGGTCGTGGTAGGTGACCGGTCGGCCCGCGACCGAGCCGTCCGCCGGCACCGGAGTCAGCCGACCCTCTCGGACCAGCCGGTTGAGCAGCTGGGTGTGGTGGACGACCTCGAGCTGCAGGCCGAGCTGCGGGTACTCGTTCCTGATCGTGTTGAAACAGTGGGCACAGGTAGCGACCACTCTGGTTGCCCGGCTCTCCCGCAGCATCTCGACGTTCTGCATAGCCAGCTGCTGGTAGAGAAACTCGTTGCCAGAGCGGCGGGCTGGGTCACCGGTGCAGCCTTCGCCGTCGCCTAGGACGGCGAACGAGACGCCGGCGGTGTGCAGAAGCTCGGCGACCGCCTGGGTCGTCTTCCGGGCCCGATCCTCGAACGCGCCGGCACAGCCGACCCAGAGCAGCCATTCGACGTCGTCGAGGGACTCGACGTCGACCCCGACCTGGCGGACCTCGAACGGCAACGAGACGGCCCACTCCATCCGCTTCGACGCGTTGACACCCCAGGGGTTCC
Source organism: uncultured Actinomycetota bacterium (assembly GCA_963831385.1). Taxonomy (GTDB): domain Bacteria; phylum Actinomycetota; class Actinomycetes; order Jiangellales; family Jiangellaceae; genus JACVRX01. Next base: position 4,421 of record CAWHPW010000021.1, on the reverse strand, counting down.
CCGATTTCTCCAGGTTTCGGAACAGGCCGGTCAGTTCCGACGGGAACTCGGCCTCGATCAACGTCTGGTACCGGCGCAGATCCATGATGTGGTCGACGTGCTCGATGTCGACCGGGCATTGCTCAACGCAGGCGCCACATGTCGTGCAGGACCAGAGAACTTCCGGATCTATGACGCCGTGCTGATCAGCGGTGCCGACGAGTGGGCGGTCGGCCTCGGCGATCGCGGTGACGGGTACGTCGGTCAGCGGCTCGGAAGTCGCCCGCTCGTCACCGGCGAGGTCCTTGCCGCCGTCCGCCAGCAGGTACGGCGCCTTGGCGTAGGCGTGCTCTCGCAGTCCCATGACCAGCAGCTTCGGCGACAGCGGCTTCCCGGTGTGCCACGCGGGGCATTGGGACTGACAGCGGCCGCACTCCGTGCAGGTCGTGAAGTCGAGCAACCCCTTCCAGGAGAAGTCCTCCACCTTGCCGACACCGAGCGCTGCATCCTCGTCGAGCTCGTCGAGCTTCTCGAAGTCGACCGGCTGGCCGTTCACCGTCAGCGGTTTGGCGGCTCCGAGCGCATTCGCGCCGTCGGCTTCCCGTTTGAAGAAGACGTTGGGGAATGCCGTGAAGCGGTGCCACGCCACGCCCATCGTGACGTTGAGGGCGATCACGATCAACCAGGCCATGGAGATGAGGATCTTCACCGCAGCGACCAGATAGACCAGGTCCTCCAGGGTCGACGTCGGCAGGCCGGCGAGCACGTCGCCGATGAAGAACGTCAGCGGAAAGTGGCTGACGCCGCCAGCGCCCAGCGCATATTCCAACCCGCGGAGGACCAGTATGCAGATGCCGACGCCGAGGACCGTGGCCTCGACGTAGTAGCCCTGCCACATCCGCGATCCAGTGAACCTCGATATTCGGCCGGTACGTGCCGGATGGGCTCGCAACCGGATCGCGACCAGCACCGTGATACCCAGCAGCATCGCCCAGGTGATGACCTCGGCCGCCCACTCGAACGGATGCGCGCCGCCGATCACGGGCAGCACGAACTCGGCGTCGAACAGCTGCCCATACGCAGTGAGCAGAGTGAAGAACAACAGCCCGAAGCCGATGAATACGAACCAGTGCGAAGCGCCGATGAGGCTCCACTTGAGCATCCGGGTGTGGCCGAGTGTCTCGCGGAGCATCGTGACCGTGCGGCGACCGGGTTGATCGGTCCGGCCGAATACGGGCTGGCCCAACCGGATGACGCCGACGATCTGACCGATCGCACGGCCGGCCAACGCGACGGCGACAAGCGTGACCGCCACCGAGGCGACGATCGCAGCCACTTGCATCGCTGGTTCGTCTCCCATCGGTTGGAGGCCTTGCCGCCACATTATGCGAGCGCGGGATCTGCCTCCCGTCGGGGAATGGGCAGACGCAACCGGTCACTTCATGACGCGGAAGCGAAGATCGGTCAACCGGTCCGACGGCAAGACCTCGATCGGTTCGAGCTGAACCCATCGGCCACCCTGGCTCACATCGCTCACTATGCCGACGTGTCCTTGTCGGGGAACGAGTGATGCTCATGCGCCACCACCCAGCGGCCGCCTTCCTTGCGCAGCCCGATCGTCAAGCGCAAGCGGTTGTCGGGATCCTTCTCGAGTTCTTCCTTCGTTCCGCAGCGAAGCAGTGCGTAGGCGAATGCGATGTCCTCACCGGCAGTGACGTCGAGGGAGAGGATCTCGAACTCGGCACCCTGAGCCTGCCACTCGAAGAAGGGCGGCCAAGTCTCGCGGTAGGCGTCGATGCCGCGAACCCCGTCCTCGGGTGGCGGCACGTCGAACATCACGATGTCGTCGGCATGGTCGGCGAGGACGCTGTCCAGGTCGCCTGCATGCACCGCAGCCGCCCAGCGTTTGATCAGTGCACGGATCTCGGTTTCGTTCGACATCTCGGATCTCCTCAGTGATTGGATTCCGTGCCGTACGTCATCAGCACGACTCCGGAGCGGAACGGGCCGGTGTCGACGAGCCTCAGCTTCGGGACGTTGGTTGCGTCTTCGAACAGCCGCGCTCCGTGCCCCAGCACGACCGGATAGACGAAGAGCCGGTATTCATCGACGACGCCCAGGGCGATCAGCTGGTGCACCACCGTGATGCTCCCGGTCACGACGATGTCCTTGCCCTCACCGTCCTTGAGCTCGCGGACGTTGTCCTCGAGCTCGCCGGACAGGACAGTGCTGTGCTTCCACTCCGGGTCCTGCATCGTGCGGGAGACGACATACTTCTGGACGTTGTTGAGATATTCCGTGACGCCGGTCTTGTCATCGGTTTGCAACGGCCAGTAGCTACGCATCTCCTCGAACGTCACTCGCCCGAACAGCACCGCATCGGCGGCGGCGGCCTGCTTACGGAGCGTCTCGTTGAGGTCGGACTGATCGACCTCCTCGTCGCCGGCGGGCGCGAACCACCCCTCACTCGCGTCGATGACGCCGTCCAGCGTGATGTTCTCGGTGACGACCAACTTCCTCATGCTCATGCCTCCGGTGTCGGTGCTCTTTCATGAGGACCGCGTCTGGCACGCAGACTCATCGCAGGCCGAACCGAAGGAGTCGATCTGCCGTCAGATCTCGGTCCGGTCGAAGTTGAGGTAGGACCGGCTCGGCGTTGGCCCGCGCTGACCTTGGTAGCGGGATTGGTGCCGCTGCGATCCGTAGGGATGTTCGGCGGGGCTGGACAGGTCGAAGAAGCACAGCTGACCGATCTTCATCCCCGGCCATAGCTTGATCGGCAGAGTCGCGACATTGGACAACTCGAGCGTGACGTGGCCGGTGAACCCGGGGTCGATGAAACCCGCGGTGGAGTGGGTCAGCAGGCCCAGCCGGCCGAGACTCGATTTCCCTTCGAGCCGAGCGGCAACGTCGTCGCCAAGAGTCACGGTTTCGTAGCTCGACGCCAGCACGAACTCGCCGGGATGCAGGACGAACGCCTCCTCGGCCTTGGTCTCCACCATGCGGGTCAGATCCGCCTGCTCCTGCGCCGGATCGATATGGGGGTATCGGTGATTCTCGAACACACGGAAATAGCGATCGAGCCGGATGTCGATGCTCGACGGCTGCACCATCGCTGGGTCGTACGGCTCGAGCACGATCCGCTTGGCCTCGACGGCTGCCTTGATGTCTCGGTCCGAGAGCAGCATGCGCGGACGATATCGAGCCACCCGCTGCTGGAGGCGAGCGGACTGGCGGCACGGTAGGGGTCGCTGCAGGTCGACGGGTATGCTCCTCGCGCGGCCCCAGGCCTGCAGTGCCGCTGTTCGCGGGTGTAGTTCAATGGCAGAACATCAGCTTCCCAAGCTGACAGTGCGGGTTCGATTCCCGTCACCCGCTCCAACGTCTCCGCTGCGTGCCGCGCCTACTTCCGCACGCGGAAGCGGAGCATCGTCACCGAACCTGACTGCGTGTTGCTGAACGGTTCCAGGTCGATCCTGCCGAGACCCGAGGTCGAGAAGCGCACGCCGTCGCCGAGCAGCACGGGCAGGACATACACCAGGATCTCGTCGACGAGCCCTCGTTGCAGGCACTGACTGGCCAGGTCGGCACCGAGAATCTCCAGATTCTTCCCGCCCGCGACGGCGCGCGCCGTGGCGACGGCCTCCGCGAGGTCGCAGCTGAGGAATGTGACCCCTTGCTCCGGCTCGTCCGGCGGCTGGTGCGTCAGGACGAATACCGGCCCCCCGTCGTAATCGGTGTCCTCGGCGGACATCCGCTTGGAGACCTCGTAGGTGCCGCGGCCGACGAGCATCGCGCCGGTGGCCGCCATGACCTCAGGGAGCGCGCTTTCTTTGTACTCGAGGACCCAGTCCATCGCGTCGTCGGGGCCGGCGATGAAGCCGTCCAGCGACATCGCCCGGTTCACCACGACCTTGCCCAGGCCAGCATTGCTCATGCCGGTGACGACCCGGCGCGCGTCACGAACTCATCGGCCTCGGCGGACCAATCCTCGGACCGTCGCGCATGACCTTCGCCGCCCATCTCGATAGTGCGATCTGCAATACGCGCTGGGCCCTCGGTCACGTCGCTCAGAGTAGACGTTCCGGGTCATGGATACACGGTCTCCGACCGCTAGCAAGTCCGGGTTCGATTCCCGTCACCCGCTCCAACGGCCCGATGAAACAGACCGCCGACACCTCAGTCAGTCAACGTGCAATCTATGTCGACCTTGAACTTGGTCTCGTTCATGAGGTTCTCGTCGACCAGCGTCACCTCGACGACGTCCTTGCCTACCCTGCCGCACACCACAATGAGATATCGATCGGCGCCGCCGATTACGCACTCCGATACGTTCGTTCCCGCGACGGTGCAGTTCATGATGATCGACCTACACGGCATGCCGAGGTCCTCGAGCGATATCACCTTTCCGTTCCGCCCGATCGCAACCTTGAACGGTGCAC
>CAWHPW010000020.1:0-161671 GCA_963831385.1 uncultured Actinomycetota bacterium | reverse complement strand
GTCCGGCCCCGCCTGGGGCACCGTCGTCAATCACAGGCTGAGTTGCAGAAGATCGACGTCGACCCATCGGTCGTGCTTGAAGCCGACCCGCTCCATGCGGCCGATCGTGCGGAACCCGAGAGCCCGATGCAAAGCGACCGAGGCATCGAACCCGGCGTCCGCGATCGCCGCGATGACCTGGCGGATACCCACGCGTCGTGCCTCGTGGAGAAGCTGCTCCAGCAACACCCGCCCCCGTCCCAGGCCAGTGAAGCTCGGGTCGAGGTAGATCGAGACCTCAGCCGTATAGCGGTAGGCGGGCCTCGGCTTCCAGGCCATGAGCAGCGCAAAGCCGACAACGCGGGCGTCTTCGCAGCTCACCAGGACCGGATATCCGGCGTCCGCCGATGCCCGCAGGCGTCCCTCCCAGTCGCTCAACAAGGGCGCTTCGAGATCGAAGGTGACCACCGTTTCGGTGACATAGTGCGCGTAGATCTCGGCGATGCGAGCAGCATCGGATTTCTCGGCAGGTCTGATTTCCACAGATCCCAAGGTAGGCGGGCTGTGGCCCCTAGGATGGCGTCGGCCAGAGGGCAGCACCAGATACGGAGGCCGGAAATGATCGGGGCTCTGCTACTCGGATTTGTCGCAGGCATCGTGGCTCGGGTCCTGATGCCGGGCGACGTGTTCCGAAAGATGAGCGGACCCGCCTCGTGGGGGCTGTCGCTCGTCCTGGGACTAGCCGGTGCCCTTCTCGGCTATGTGATCTTTACTCTCGGCCTGGGTATCGGTGACACCGACATCTTCGACTGGGGCGGTCTCCTCGGCGCCATCATTGGCACGCTGATCGTGCTCGGGCTGGCAAGTTACTTCCTGCGCCGCCGCGCCGCTGGCTCTGAACCCACTCCGGCTCAAGCTCCCGCCCAACCCCAAGCCCCGGCCAAACCGCCAGCCCCGGCCCCGACCCAACCTCCAGCCCAACCCCAAGCCACGACCGAACCTCCGGGCCAAGCTCCCACGCAACCCCAAGCCCCGGCCCAACCGCCCCAGCAAACCCGACCTCCCGAGTCACCCGACGGGCAGGCGCCGTCATCGCCGGTGTGACTCGTCCATAGGCGGCCCGTCAGGCGTCTGCGACCGCTTGCAGCACTCTGGTCATCTCGTCCACCAACTCGGGACGGCCGTGGAATCGAGCGGCCGTGTTCTGGAAGAGCACTATCTGCCAGCGGCCGTCCCGCTGCTCCGCGACGACGGTCTGGTGCGAATTGGTCTCGGGATCGATCGCTGACTGCCCCGGCGGGACTAGCCCGGCAATGGCCGTCAGGAGCATCGCGTCCACGCCCAACGATCGGACGTTGCGCACCTTGACCGCGTAGCGCCCGGTCTCGTGGTCGGCGAAGATCTGCGTCATCTCGGCGCTGATCGCATACTTACCAGAATTAACGCTTCCGTCGAACCCGATGACCACGCCGTCGTCGGCAAACGGCGCCGCCATCGCCGCCCCATCATGGTCGTTCCAACCGGTGATCAATGCGTCGTACAGCGTCCGCACATCGGCTTCACTCACGGACGGAATCATGCACTACGCCGCTCGCAGTCATCGTGCTCGACATCCGCCACCGCTCCCCTGCCTATCGGAAGCGTTGACGACAGCCTCTCGCTCAGAGGTGGAGCTGCCAGTCGATGCCGCTGGCGACGACCTGGTACCCGAGCACCTCGTTGACCTCGATCATGTGAGCGTTGGATGCCGCGTTCCAAGTGTCGAGCTTGCGTAGCTGCGGCTCCTCGTCGGCAAGCCACTGCAGCATGGCGATCTTCAGCAGCCGACCGAGCCGGTGACCGCGATGGGCCCGTAGGACGCTGGTGTCGTACTGACCGGCGTAGCCGGGATGCTCGGCGTCGACGCCCACCATGGTGTGGCCGCCGAAGACCCCAGTCTCTCGCTCCCGAGCGATGACCCGGTAGATGCGACTCCTGGCCGCGAGCTGGGCGGCCTCGAACATTCGGATTCGTTCGGGGGTGAAGACCTCGTCCTCGATATCCAGGTCGTCAATCGGGGCGTCATTGATGGCGGCAGTCATGGCGGCGACGTCGCCGAGCATGTCTTCTGGTGTCGGACCGGCGATCCGGACCAACTCGTAACCACTGGCCCGGCTCTCCGCTTCGGCGTACTCCGCATCCAGCAGAGGCCAGTCGAGCGTGCGCAGGTCCTGCCGACGCTGTATTCCGAGGGCTGCGCGTTCCAGCCCCAACGCCTCGGCGAACTCAACGCCGGCCGTGTCTGCCCAGCAATCGGTCAGCACCAGCCGGCGTCCCGACGCGCGGACTCGCTCGATGCCTGTCTCGAAGAGCCGACGGCCGATGCCCTGTCGCCGCGCCAGCGGGTCTACCGTCACGTCGACCGCGCCGAGGTGCGTGTTGTCCCAGTGCGGAAGGGTCACCTGCAGAACTCCGACCACCCTGCCCTTGTCGTCGCGGGCGAGGGCCGCGTCCGGCGGATTGCCGTCCCAGCCGGATTGCAGGAACGCGGTGTAGGAGAAGACGGTTGGGCCGACCAGCTGATGCGGGCTGTCAACCAGCCGCGCAGCCTCGAACAGCGCAACCGCCCCGGCGACGTCGCGGTCGTCGAGGTGTTCGCGGTCCAGCCAGGTCAGGTGCATACGTCAAGGAAATCGCGAAGGCGGTGCCGCGCGCGACCGATTTTCCCGTCGACCATGATCAGCCGCAGCCGGTGTCAGCTGCCGCGGAAGAGCAATCCATCGTCGCCCTTCGTCAGGGTGAGGGCCGATCCATCGATGGCGTATTCGACCGGCCCGTCGAGAACAGTGAGTACCTGGGCCTCGACGGTCATGATGTCCTCGGGGCAGGCCATCCTCGTCGTTGCCAGCGGACCGAAGACGATCATTCCGGTGGAAGCATCGTCGCCCGGCTCGACCGTGACCGAGCCGGAGCCGGTGTTGCAACCGGCAGCAACCTGCACCTGGGTGCCTTCGGCATCGATGGTCAGGCTCGCGATCCCCTCGGCCACCGCGCTGACCGCACTCGTCGACATGAACTCCTCGAGCTGCCACACCGTGCCCTCCAACGACAGGTTCGCGCGTTCCTCGAGGACCATCCCAGTGGTGTCGTCGCCGACGGTGAGCGTGTCGCCGTCGAGCGCGATCGCCGGCGAGGACGTCAGCAAGCTGGCGAGCCAATCGTCCTGCTCCTGCAGGCCGTCCGGACAGGCCATCATGGTCGTCGCCAGCTCGCCCCCTACCTCGAGGGTTCCGTCGTCCCAGGTCGCGGCACCGTTCATGGTGTTGCAACCGGCTGAAGCACTGATCCCTGTCGTCCTCGAAGTTGAGGGTGACGACGGTCCCGTCAGCGAGTGTGATCCCGCTGACCTGGGTCGACTCGAACGTACGTCCCGCGAGATCAAGGGGCTGCGCGGAATCGGTCTCGGCCGACGTCGTCGTGCCCTCCTCTCCGCATGCTGCAAGGCACAGTGCTACGCAGCCTGCGACCAGGGCGCGTTCGGCACGCATCCTGAGGTTCGTCCCGGTGATTCCCATTCACTGGACGATTCCGCCAACCGCGATGTGAGACATCACCCCGCCCGGGTGAGTGCATCATGCTCGGTCGCGCCCCCCGATGCGTGGAACGCGATATGCGCTGCGATGTACTCGGCGTCTCTCCCCACGCCGCCCACCAGAGACGACGTCAGCGCGGACAGGAACGGTAGACCGACGAAGTACAAGCCGGGTTCGGCTTCCACAACTCCCCGGTCGTGCCTCGGCCAACCGGCGTCGTCGAAAACGGGCAGGTCGATCCACCCGAAATTCGGCTCGTAGCCGGTACTCCAGATCACGTTCGACGCGTCGACGATGCGGCCGTCCTCGACGACTGGGGAGCCGTTGTGCACCCCCACCGTCCTCGGCAGTCGCTGCACCCCAGCGGCCTCGAGGTCCTTCGGCTTGACCCGCGCCAGTGGATGACCGCCGGAGAGCAGCTCGGATCGGAGCTTCCGACCGGCTCGGGTCCGAACAGTCAGTACCCGAGACACCGCGAACCAGAAGGGCGGTGTGACCAAGCGGTCCCAGACGCTGCCCGGTCGAACCGGCTCGCTGCCCGGGTGTCGGCCAGACAGCCAGGTGCGATGTGTGCGGGACAGTTCGAGGGCAATGTCCGCGCCCGAGTTGGCAGCGCCCACCACGAGTACGTCACCCTCCAGGAGCTGAGCCGGCCGGCGGTACTGACTGGAGTGCAGCTGCCGGATGTCGGGATCGAGCTCGGCGGCGAAACCGGGAATTCGAGGCGATTGGAAGCCTCCGGTCGCCACGACGACGGTGTCGGCTTCGAACCGATCGTCGCCCGAGGTCACTACCAACCGGCCGGCATCCCGGCAGAGCCGGTCGACCTTGACGTTGGTGCGAACAGGAAGGTCGAATCGCATGGCGTAGGCCGCGACGTAGTCGGCCATCTCGTCTTTGGTGGGAAAGGACCATGCGGACGCCGGGAACGGCCACCCCGGAAGCCCGTCAAACCGCGCTGGCGTGAACAGCCGAAGCGAATCCCACCGGCTGCGCCACGATTCGCCGATACGGTCGCTGGCTTCCAGAATCGCGAACGGTCGCCCTCGTCGCGCTAGGTGATATCCAACGGCGAGGCCCGCCTGGCCTCCTCCGACGATGACGGTGTCGCACCACACTGGTTCCTTGCTAGTACCCATCTGCCTCGCTCCTGGTGCGCCGTCGGCGTCTGTTCCACGACGCTAGGGACCGAAGGTCGCAGCGGGCATCGCCCGGGCCTACCAACTGGCGGCGACGACGTGGTACATCCGTACCACGTCGAAATCAGACCAGATGGTGCCGAAGTGCGTATGCGGTCGCCGCCGCCCGAGAGGACACGTCGAGCTTGCCGAAGACGTTCTGCAGATGCCGCCGGACGGTGTGCTCGCTGATGACCAGCTGCGCGGCGATTTGTCGATTGGTTCTGCCTTCGACGACGAGTGCCAACACCTGCACTTCGCGCGCGGTCAACCCGCCGGCCACCGGCAGTGACTGCCCGGAAAGCCGCTCGAGTTTGTCCAGATCCGGCTTGGCTCCGAGCAGCTGGAATGTCTGGCGCGCACTGTCGAGTTCGCTGACTGCGCCGTCCTCGTCTCCGAGTTCATGGCAGACGAACCCAAGAAGCACACGCGTCCGGGCCAATTCATATGGTGCATCGAGCTGTCGCCATGCCTTCCATGCTCGCCGCAGCAGGCCCAGCGCAGATCGGGCATCGCCCTCGGCGAGGGTGACGGCACCATTGGCGTAAGCCGACGCAGCGTCCAGCGGCGGAGCAGTCAGATCGGCCGCAAGGGCGGACAGCTCGTTCGCCGCCGCCCGAGCAGCCGCAACGTCACTGGCGGCAATCATGACTTCCACCGCGGCGGGTAGCACATGCGCCCGGCTGATTGGATCGTCAAGCTCATCGGTGACCCGCCGAATCGTTCCCAGCGCCGCGTCCAGGTGGCCTTGAGCGAGCCGCAGGAGCGCCTGGCCGGGCTGCGGGCTGTGCCCATGATGCCCAGCCTGCCGATACGCCTCCTCGGCGTCGGTCCATTCGCCACGCAATCGGTGCAGTTCCGCCAACTGATAGCAGGCCATCCCGACGGCCGCCTGACCCGGCGGATCGAGGAGTCGGTCCCGGGCGCGGCGCGCCTCCGTCATTGCCTCCGCCCACGCCCCGTGCAGCTGCATGATCTCCGCTCGGTGCACCAGGCACTGGCCGCGATACGGCACGAGGTCGGGCTGACCGGCACACCATTGACTCAGCGCGGCCGTCCACTCGTGTGCTCGCCGGAGGTCGAAGACCTGCTTGCAGGCATCGATCACAGCGCAATACACCAACCCGACGACGACCGGAGACACCTCACCCGCCGTCACCGCGACCATCGCCTCGTCCAATGCGGCGATTCCCGCAGTGGTTTGCGCGAGGGCGATCAGGGTTTGGCCGCGGCCAAGATTCGCCAGCGTCGTCAAATCTGGGTTGCGGAAGTGCTCACCGATCCCGCCGGCCTCGACGAACGTGGCGTGACCGGTCGCCGGGTCGCCGTCGTCCCAGCTCTGGTAGGCCGCCGGGACGAGCAGGAAGCCGCGTTCGACGCAGTCGCCCTGCTGTGCCAGCAGCTTCTCGGCGCGGGCCAGCCAGCCGCTGCCACGGGCGGTTTCACCCCTGAACAGCAGCCCGAACGCCAGCCAGAATGCGCAGCGCGCAGCACGTTCGACAGCACCCCGATCAAGGTGATCGTGATAGGCCCGGGCCAAGAGATCGGCGCTGTCGGTGTCGAGGCCGAGAAGATGGGCAGCCGTCGCCAGCCTCTCGACGTCTTCGGGTTCCAGCCGGGCCGATCGATCGGCGGCCGACAGCTCGTCGTACGTCGCCCGCCATGCCTGCCGCTCGAACGACTCCCGGCCTCGAGCCACCCGGTCCGGCGCGTTCATCGGCGCTCCCGTCGGGAGATACGGTCTGCCGTTGAGCGAACGATAACGTCTTTGATCACCGCGACCCGATCTGGCAGAGCACCGGCGGGGACGTCGATGAGGTCGGCCGGCCCAGAGTCTTCCAGTAGCCGGAGGATCGACGTCTTCCCGGCACCGGGTGCACCGGTCAGGATGAATCTCTGCACGGGTGTTGGTTCCCTTGTTGCGGCTATCGCCGCTAGCTGATGACAGAGGCGTCGCGTCCTCAGACCGAGCGCGCGTTCACCCGATATCCGGAGCCCTCCAGGCCCCAGGAGATGACGCGGTGCGGACGAAGGCGGAAGAACTGCGGCGCGCCGACCGTTGCCATCCGGCCGAGGCGCTGCGCGTTCAGATACTCGGCCTCGACTTCGGCGAAGGCACTCATGCGTGTGCTTCCGGCTCGGCGTGGCGTTCAACGCGCTGCGGCTTCGTACCGTGGGCCAGCTTGACTGAGGCCGGCAACTCGAGCCCATCACCTCGCCGATAGGGCGCGACGGTTCCATCCAACGCCGAGCGGATACGGCGCCGCGTGTCCTCCGGTTGGCCGAGAACGAGACCTGCTGTTCGCACCGTGCCAGCAAGCAGGCCATCCCAGAGGTACTGCGCAGACGGTACGGCGTACTGAAATCCGACCGTGTCGAGACCGACGTCGACGAGACCTACCCCACTCAGCAACCGGGAGAACTCGGCGTCGTCGGAGAACCGGAAGAATGGCGGGCCGGCTGGGATGTCGGTCGATGCCAACGCCTCAGCCGCGGCGATCGCGTCGAGAAACACACCGAGGAAGCGGTTGTCGTCTGGCGCATCCCACGCCGTCAGCCCCAGTCGTCCGCCAGGCTTCAAGACTCGGACGAGTTCGCTGACGGCCCGCTCGGGACGAGGAACGTGCATGATCATGAAGTTGCCGACGACGGCGTCAAACGTATCGTCAGCGAACGGCAACAATTCGGCATTGGCAACGCGGAACTCCGCTCGAGGCACAGAGCGCTGAGCGAGCGCAACCATGGCAGGCGCAAGGTCTACTCCGACAACCACCGCCCCACGGTCAACCGCCTTGCTTGCGGCGTAACCAGGACCCGTGGCCACGTCGAGTACCCAATCGCCGGTGCCGATGCGGGCTGCGTCGAGTAACGGCTCAACCAGTCGGCCGGTGAGCTGACCAAAAAGCCGGTCATAAGTCGCAGCCTTCCGGTCCCACCCCGCCCGTTCGAACGCAGTGAACGCATCAGCGTCGATCATTGGCGGCTCGGCTGCAGTCGGGGCGTCGGACATCGCTTCAGCATGCTCCAGATGAGCGGAAACGCAAGATCATCATGCCCATTGGTGAGTTCATCCGTGAAATGGGTAGACGGAAGAGCAACCCGTCCACACCTTGGAGGCTCGCTATGCCAACCATTCGGGAGATCATGACAACAGGCGCTGTGTGCGTGGGCGAGAACGAGACTCTCGCGGACGCTGCCCGCAAGATGCGTGAACTCGATGTCGGCGCCTTACCCGTCTGCGGCGACGACAACCGGCTCAAGGGCATGGTGACCGACCGCGACATCGTCGTGCGATGCATTGCCGACGACGGTGACCCGCAAATCGTTCGCGCAGGCGAGCTAGCCCGAGGCAAGCCGGTGACGATCGGAGCCGACGATTCGGTCGAGGACGCGCTGAACACCATGAAGGAACACCAGGTGCGGCGGCTGCCGGTGATCGACGGCCACGACCTCGTCGGCATTGTCAGCCAGGCTGATGTCGCGCGTCATCTGGAGTCGAGCCGGGTCGGCGAGGTCGTCGAGGCCATCTCGGAGCCGGACAGATCGTAGAGCCCACCTATCCGGGCAGGGGTTCTAGCTCGGTTCAGCGATTCGAACTGGCCCGCCGCCTATCCTCAGCCGGTGAGCGTCGACGCGGTGATCTTCGACTGGGGCGGCACGCTGACCCCGTGGCACACGCTGGATCTGGCTGAGGAGTGGCGGGTCTATGCGCGGGTGGTTGCTCCGGACGACGTCGATCGGGTCGCGGCTGCGTTGATCTCGGCGGGGGACGAGATCTGGGCGGCCGCTCGCGTGCACCAGCAGTCGGCGACGCTGGACCACCTGCTCGTCACCGCCGGCGTCCGGCACGACGACGCCGCGATCCGGGCGCTGCGCGATTTCTGGGAGCCGCACACCTACACCGACCCGGACGTGCCTGATCTGTTCGCGCAGCTTCGCCGGCGCAATGTCCGGATCGGCGTGTTGTCCAACACCATCTGGCCCCGTGAGTGGCACGAGGAGGTATTCGACCGAGACGGTGTGCTGCACCTGCTCGACGGCGCTGTCTACACCTCTGAAATCGCCCACACCAAGCCGCATCCGGAAGCATTCCGGCGGGCCATGGCCGCTGTTGGTGTCACCGATCCCAGCCGATGTGTCTTCGTGGGTGATCGACCCTTCGACGACATCTCCGGGGCGCGAGCCCTGGGCATGCGCGCCGTATTGGTCCCGCACTCGGAGATCCCGATCAGCCAGCAGGTTCCGGTCGACGTCGAGCCGGACGCCATCATCGACCGTCTCGCCGACTTGCTTTCCCACGTCGACCTCTGGCGTGCCGCCTAGAGCTCCGGGTTTCAAGATCGGCCGACCGACAGGAACACCAACGCCAACTCTGCGCATTTCTCCCCTGTCACCGTCTGCGAACTGGTGGTTGCTCCTGTCGGTTAGCCGATCATGACGTTCCGCATCCGTAAGGACACCACGTGATGGGACCCGGCATGCTGTGCCCGTGACCGAACTGACCCACGACTTCTCCCACCTGCGGGCCCTCTACATCAACTGCACGCTCAAGCGGTCTCCGGCGGTGTCCAACACGGCCGGCCTGATGAGCGTCAGCACGTCGATCATGCGTAAACACGGGGTGCAAGTCGACGAGATCCGGGCCGTCGACTACGACCTGGTTCCCGGCGTCCAACCCGACATGAGGGAGCACGGTTTCGATACCGACGACTGGCCGGAGATCTACCAGACCGTCAAGGCCGCCGACATCCTGGTGATCGGGACTCCGATCTGGCTGGGTGACAAGGCGAGCATGTGCACTCGGGTCATCGAGCGGCTCTACTCCAACTCCGGCGAGCTGAACGCCGCCGGCCAGTACGCGTACTACGGCAAGGTCGGCGGGGTCATCGTCACCGGCAATGAGGATGGGATCAAGCACGTCTCCATGAACGTCCTCTACTCGCTGCAGCATCTCGGCTGCGTCATCCCGCCCCAAGCCGATGCCGGGTGGATTGGTGAGGCTGGGCCCGGGCCGTCCTACTTGGACGAAGGCTCCGGCGGCAAGGAGAACGAGTTCACCCAGCGCAACACCGTGTTCATGACCTGGAACCTCATGCACCTCGCCGCCATGCTCAAGAAAGCCGGCGGCATCCCGACCCACGGCAACTCGCGCCAGGCGTGGGACGACGGCGCCCGGTTCGACCACCCGTCCCTCTCCGACAGGACATGACCAACGGAGCAGACCTGGAGCCATAGCTCCAGGTCTGCTCCGCGGATCATGGACGATCAGGCGCGACTTGGTTCGTTGTTGAGACGGCGAACAACGGCTACGCCACCCGCAGTAATTGCAGCGCCTGCGAGTGCAGCCAGCCCGACGGTCTCCCAAGGGAAGCCCGCGGTGTCGGCTGCGGTCGAGCTAGCGGACTGACCATCGGCGGTGTTCGACGGCTGGCCGAGCATCTGGAGCCGCTCCTCGTGCTCGATCTGCGCCTTCGTCGTCGAGAGATTCGACGCTTGCTCATGTCCTGGGTACGGCTCGGCGAACGCCAAGCCAGCTTCTCTTCGAGATGCTCGACGTTTGCGGCGCCTGTCCTGGGTCCGGCCTGGCGCTCGCGACAGCCGCGGTCACCGGTGCGAACACCGCGGCGCCGATAGCGGCCGCTGCGGTGATGCGCTGGATTCGGTTCATGGTGCCCCCCACTCCGTGGCTACGGACGCTCCGAAGCCTTCGCCATGACAGAGCCGGCAGGGCGCGCACAGATACGTCCGGCCCTCGTTCATTCGCTGGCGACCGGAACGCGATCAGTGCCGCCTGGCACGCCGGGCCGTCGTGGGTGGCACGTTGAGCCGTCGCTGGAGCACCCGATTCGCCACATTTGTTGAACGGCTCGACGTGCCAGGATGCTGAGCTTGGGCGCTGGCTGCAGGATCCGAGACCGATGATCAGCGAGCATGCTTGTCGATCAACCACTGCAGCAGCCGCTCATCGTGCTCAATCTGTGCCTTGGTGCGGGCCGCGAGCTGAAGCCGTTCGTGGTACTCCACCTGCGCCTTGTTGACGCGGTCGACCGGAGCTTGGCTGGGATTCGGCAGACCACTCAGCTGCGATGCACCTTCGCTCGGAGCGTGCCACGGGTACGGTTCGGCGAAGGCAGGCCCGATCGTGGCGGGTGCGAGCACCACAGTGCTGACTGCAGTCGCTGCAGCGATGCGCTTGATGCGGTTCATGGTGACCCCCAGGTGTGGCCCCGGCTTTCCGGAGCCTTCACCACGAGGTTCCGCTTCCACGCCTACACCGCGGTCATGACGAAGTCGCACCGGTCGCGGCCCGGTCACCGGCCGGTCTCGCGACCGGTGCTGAGGGTCAGGAGCAGGTATCGACGTGCAGGTATTGCCGGCACTCGGCCGGTGTGAGGTCGCGCTTCACGTTCTCACCGGCGATGCGCAGCAGGTCGTCGAGGTCGAGCGCCCACACGCGAACGACGCCGTCCGCGCCGGTCGATGCCAACTTCGTCCCGTCCGGGCTGAACTGCCACCGCGTGAGCCGACACCGATGTGGCCGCGGAGGGCGAGTGCGCTGCACCCCGGACTCGGCGTCCCAGAGCCGTACGGTTCCGTCCTGGCCCGCCGTTGCGACAGTCGCTGCCATCCGGGCTGAATGCCACGTCCCATGACACCGCCGGTATGGCCAGATCAGCGGCTGCCACGCAGCTGGCCCGTTCGTGGATCCCAGATGGCCGGCTCGGTGCGTGGCGAGTTTGGAGCCGTCCGGGCGAAGGCCAGGCCATCCGCCCAGGCTTCCTCCAACGTCGTCACCGCCTCACCAGTGCGCCAGTCCCAGATCGGTCACGCCGTATACCGCCGACCGCGGGGCACCGGGCACAGCGTCCCGGCTCGTGGCGATCCACGCGCTATCGAGCTGAACACCGGGACTCGCGAGAAACCTCCGCTTCGCTGTACCCGGCCGATCACCGCCGGCTCGGTCGAAGATCGATGGTGACGCCGTCGTTCGATCCGGTGACCGCGAGCAACGAGCCGTCTGGGCTCCAGTCGATGTCGCGCCGGACGCGCCTGGCGCGCATACCCGAAGACCTCAGCGCCTGGTCGCTGCATCCCAGACCTTCACGGACTCGTCGCTGGCAGTCGCGATCAGTGCACCGTCCGGGCTGACATCGACGTGGTAGACGTGGGTGCCGGTCGCCGGTTCGTCCGCGCGGCCCGTGATTGCCCGTACCGCCGAGGGAGCGACCCGTCTCTGGATCCCAGATGGCCGCCGGACCACGGTTCGGGATCCTCCCTCGCTGCTAGCGACGAATCGCCGCCCCGTCCGGGAAGAAGTCGACCCCGGTGAACGCCAGATGGCGCCGGGACGTTTGCCCATTCCGCGTTTCCAGTCAGGCCCACATCGAAGATCGTGACGGCGCTGATGGTCTCGTCACCGACTATGAGACGCCGACCGTCCGGCGAGAACGCGACCCCGACCACCCCTCGTGCGCGTCCCCGCCGCCGACAGCGACAGCACCTCCTGCGCGCCCGTCCTCGGTGATCTCCCAGATCTTCGCGGTTCCGTCGACGCTTGCCGGTCGCGATCCTGGCCGAGTCGGCGCTCCAGTCGATTCCTAGGTGAACGACGTGTGTCCCCGCAGCACGGCTCGCAGCGTTCCGGTCGTCGCGTCCCACATGCGCGCATCAGACGTCCCCGACTGCGGCGATCCAGCGGCCGTCGGGGCTCCAGGCGAGCCTGACCGACGTTCCAGTCGAAGCCGCCAGGAAGAAGTAGCTCGCGACCGGATGTCAGGTCCACGACCACTACCGATGAGGTCCTCCCAGCTGCCGACAGCGACCCGCGTTCCGTCGGGACTCAGTGCCGTCGAAGCCGCGCCACCATCGAGCCTGATCTCACGCACGAGTCGCCCGGTCCGCAGGTCGATCACCCGCGCGCCATCCTCTTCGCCAGGCGGCGCTCAACAGCGAGCCATCCTCGCTGAGCGGACGGCCCCCACACCGCGCCCGAGTCGGTCCCTGGATCCGGCCCACTTCTGTCACCGGTATGTCGGATTCCAGGCCACGGCGGCACCGTCATCGCCAGTGCGTTGCGAGTGTGCCGTCGAGGCCGAAGTAGACGTCGTTCACGTCTTCGTCGTGGCCTTTCCAGGAGCGCAGCGACTGGCCTGATTCCGGATCTCGGACGTCGACCATGCCGGTGCCCTCTGGGCCTTCGCTGACGAACATGGAACCGTCCGGGCTCCAGTCCACGCGTGCCACCGAGGTCCGGGATATGTGGCCACGATCCGAGACGACACAACGGCCCGATGCAGCGCCTCCTCCGCCTCCGGAAGGACGCTCCCGTCGACCTCCCGGGTGTGCTCCACCGCGCGCCTGGCCAGTAGGACCGCGAGCTCCGGGTCGGCTTCGAGGTTCGCCACGGCGGAGGCGGCCAATTCCCGAGCCGTGGCCGTTCGGGCCTCTTGCTCCGCGCGCGACGACTCTTGCTCGGCCCGCGACTGCGCCCGTACGGCCAGGCCCCCAGCGACCAGGGCAACGGCCAGGAAAACGCCCAACCCTCCGAGTAGCCAGCGCAGCCGCCGGTTCTGCTTGGTCGCCGTAGCCGCGCGCTCTTCGGCCTCCCGGCGTTCCGCGTCGAGTTGGGCCTGGCCCGCGTCGAGGAAAGCGCGTTCGACGATCGTCACCTCGTCCGGGTAGGCGGCCGCGAACTCCAGGCCGGCAGCCAGCCGGCCGCCGCGCCACAGCTCGGTCGGCTCACGGCCGCCGTCATCCCACTCGGCGGCCGCCTGGACCAGCCGGCGCTGCACCGCCCGCGCGGCGGCATGCTCCTCTAACCATGTCCGCAGGCGTGGCCACTCTCGGAACAGCGCCTCGTGAGCAACCTCGACATAACCGGCGTCGAAGGTCAGTAGCCGGGCGGCCGCGAGCGGTTCGACCACTGCGCGCACCCGCGGGTCGGGCAGCGCAGCCAGCTCGGCGAGCGGAACCCGCCGGCGAGTCACCGCGTCGCCTTCTCCCGGCCCGGCCAACCGAAGCAGCAGCACCCGGGCCGCCGTGCGATCCCTATCGTCCAGTTCGCCGTACGCTCGCTCGGCGATGCGGGCCACCGCCCCCCGGAGCCCGCCGCTTTCCGCGTACGCCTCGAGCGTGAGCCGTCGGCCGTCCCGGTGATCCCACAGCTCGGCGAGTGCCGTCGACAGCAGCGGCAGCGAACCAGGTTCGTCTCCCGCGTCGTCTACCAGTGCGTCGGCCAGCCCGACCTCGAGCACGAGTCCAGCCAGTCCGGCGGGGTGCTCGACTGCCCTACGGACCTCGGCGGCGGTCGGAGCCCCAATGAGCACGGTGGCGTCTGCGAGCGCCTGCGCAAGCACCGGCTGGTCGGCGAGGCCGGCAACATGGTCGGCCCGCACGCTGAGGACGACAGTGCACCGGGATGTCGAGTCGACCACCTCGGCGAGAGCGTCGAGGAATGACTCGCGCTCAGTGGTGTCCGTGCACGCCGTCCATACCTCTTCGAACTGGTCCACCACGAGGACCACGCGCGACTCCTCGGGCTCGTCGAACACCACCCGCTCGAGTAGTTCTGCTACTTGGTCGCGATCCCTGTCGGCGCCGCGGAGTGCCTCGCGAACCAACTCCCGCATCGGATGAGGCCCCGGGCGCATCACGAGTGGCACCCAGCTCTCGCTACTGGGGAGCGCTCCGGCCTGCAACGACGCCAGCAGGCCCGCATGGAGGAGTGAGGACTTGCCGCTGCCGGAACCACCGACCAGCGCGACCAGGCGGGCCGATGCGAGGCGGGTCAGCAGCTCAGCCACCAGCCGCTCCCGACCGGCGAACCACGGCGCATCGGCCACCCCGTACGCCACCAGACCCTTCCACGGACACGTGCCGGGTTCGACAACCAACTGACGCTCGATGACCTCTCGGTATCGCGTCACGCCCTGCCGCAGATCAGCCCGCGCGGCATCGAGATCGCTGCCGACCAGCCCGGCCCACGTCGCGGCTCCGCTGACCACTGCCGCCGCTCGTTGACGTGCGACGGACAGCGCTTCGTCGTGAACACGCCCTGGCAAACCACCCGAGGTTCGCAGCACTTCTGGGAGCACCTCGTCGGCCACCGCGTCATCGACATACGTGGCGAGGATCGCCCGCACCTCGTCGGTATTGAGCGAGCCGACGTCGATAGCCTCCGCGCCCGGAGGGATGGCAGCGTTCGGCGCAGCGAGTACGACAGTGAGCCGCGGACCCTCGACTGGACCGGCCAGCAGGGCTGACTCCAGCTCGCCGATCGCCAAGCCTCGGGCGTCGACGACGCTCAGCGTCGAGGCCGTCGCCGGTTCGGCTGACGGCCGGCCATCCGCGTTGTGCTCGACGTCGACACCCTGATCGGCCAGCTCCGCGGCGAACTGCGCTGCCAGCCGGGTCACCCCCGCGGCGCGAGGGCCGCGAAGAACGACTGTGCTGGCGTCGTGCGTCGGCGCTCACTCGCTGCCAAGCGGCCCGCAAGGTCGCAAGCTCGCTGACTCGTCCGACAAACAGGCCGGGTGGCGGAACAAGCGCGTCGGGAAGCGTCGGCGTGCGGACCTTGGCCAGCAGCGCACTGTCCTGCTCCAGGACCTGCAACTGCAGGCGGCGGAGGTCCGGGCTCGGTTCGACGCCGAGTTCCTCGTCGAGTACGTCTCTGCCCGCGAGTACGCCGCCAGGGCGTCTGCTTGCCGGTCGGCGCGGTAGAGCGCAAGAACCAGTAGCTGCCAAAACCGTTCCCGCAGCGGATGCTCGTGGACCAGCGACTCCAACTCGGCGACCGTTTCTCGCGCACGCCCCAGATCCAGATCGGCGGCGATCCGGTCCTCGAGCGCGACCAGCCGCAGCTCCTCCAGCCGCCGGGCCTCGCTGCCGCCGAATGGGGTCGACTCCAAACCCGCGTATGCGGAGCCGCGCCACAATTCAAGCGCGTCGGCCAGGGTCCTCGCGGCCGCGTCGATGCGGCCCTCCTGGTATGCCCGACGACCGAGCGTAACCAGCCGCTCGAACCGTCGCGCGTCTATGGCGTCGTCGACGACGTCCAGCCGATATCCAGATCCGTCGGTAACCAGTAGGACGGGAGATCCGTTGCGTTCTGGTTCCAGGACGTTGCGCAGCCGCAGCACATGATTCTGCAGCGCCTTGTCGGCCGTGCGCGGTGGCGCTTCGCCCCAGATGGTGTCGATGAGCTCGTCCGTGCTCACCGTCCGGCCGGCCCGAGCCACCAGATGGGCGAGCAGCGCGCGCTCCATTGGGCTCGGCAGGTCGACCGGCCCAGATTCTCCGCGCACCTGCAGCGGCCCGAGGACCGAAAAGTCCAGCCTCGGCCGATTGAACCGCCCAAGATTCCGCGGCATGGCCTCATCGCCCCGATCCGTGCCACGCGCTGCCATTGACCATACCGTTCCGCGTCCGCGGTCACGGTCCGGTAATAGCGCGGTCGCATCGAGGATGGAACCGATCTAGGTCACTACCTCGAGAAGAGCCTCATTGTGCATTGGCACGTCGAATTGTTGCGATTGGCACGCTCAGATGTCGCTATCATGCCCGGTTCGCCGGATTCGTGGAACCGCGCAGCGTGCCAATGAAGTCGAAGGGACTGCGCGGGAGGGAACCTCGACGAGGCAGAGCTCTGCTCACGTCAAGAGTCGTCGGGCCTGCGCGACTTCCTTCGCAGTGACCTCGCCAAACAGCGCTCAGCCGTTGTCGAAGCCGTGCCGCCCGACGAGCCGGACGAAGTGCGCCAGGACGACATCGCGAGTGTGGAGCAGTCGATCGCCGGCCTTCACGAACTGGACCACGGTGTCCTGCCCGCCCGGCCCCATCGGCATCACCAGCCGCCCGCCGTCGGTTAGCTGGGTGATGAGCGGCGGCGGAACCGTCGGGAACGCTGCGGCGACGAGGATCGCGTCGAACGGAGAGTGCTCGGCGAGGCCTTCGGTGCCGTCTCCGACGACCACATGGCAGGCTCCGCGCCGTGCCGTCGGAGATTCTCCCGGGCCGTCTCGGCGATGTCCGCGAATCGTTCCACGCTCCATACCTCTTCCGCGAGGCGGGCCAGCAGCGCGGTCTGCCACCCGTAGCCGTCCCGACCTCGAGCACCCGCTCGGTGCCGGAGAGCTCCAAGCCTCGATCATCCGGCCACGAGTGACGGCTGGTTGTCACCTGGCCGTGCGGGATCAGCAGCGGCCAGTCGTCGTCGGCCTGTCCACGAGCTCAACCGGGACGAAGGCCGCACGAGGGACAGCGCCGACGGCCTCCAGGACCCGGACATTCGAGACGCCAGCAATACGGCAGGCGTAGACGAGGCTCGCCTCCACCTCGCCAGTATGTGCACGTAGCAGTGTTGCGCCGAACGCCACCCTGGGAGACCGCATGGGAATGCAACCCGAAGCCGACGTCGAGGCCGAGTCCTGGTACGTCTCTACCGGGCATCTGCCGACCCCCGCGCAGATCCAGCACTGGGTCGACGAGGCGCACGAGCGTTACCGGTCGATCGCTGACGGAGAGAACGCCCAGGTCTATCCGGCGCTGGCGAGAGTACCGAGCCACCTGTTCGGCATCTGTGCGGTCGGAACGAGCGGCAACGTCTACACAGCGGGTGACGCCGGGCACGAGTTCGCGATCATGAGCGTGGCCAAGCCGTTCGTGTTCGCCCTGGTCTGTCAGTTCTTGGGCGCAGTGGAGGCCCGGAAGCGACTTGGGGTCAATGCCACCGGGCTGCCGTTCAACTCGTACGCGGCCGTCGAACGCAGCGCGGATGGCAGGACGAATCCCATGGTGAACGCCGGAGCGATTGCCACGACGAGCCTGACGCCCGGCGATACTGTCGAGGCGAAATGGCGGTTCATCCGCGACGGCCTGTCCCGGTTCGCGGGCCGGACGCTCTCCCTGGACGAAGAGGTCTATGCGTCAGCCTCGGGGACGAACCACCGAAACCGTGGCCTGGCCAATTTGCTGGAGAGCTATGGCCTTATCCATTGCGACCCGGCTGACGCGCTGGACCTCTACACCCGGCTCTGCTCCCTGAGCGTGAACGCAACCGATCTGGCGATCATGGGCGCCACCGTCGCCGATGGTGGCGTGAACCCGCTCACCAAGACCCGGGTCGTCGACGCCGTCGTCTGCCATTACGTGCTCGCTGTGATGACGACCGCGGGCATGTACGAAACGTCCGGCGACTGGCTCTACGACGTCGGCGTGCCAGGAAAGAGCGGTATCGGCGGCGGGATCGTCACCATCGCCCCCGGCAAGGGTGGCATCGGCACCTTTGCCCCACCGCTGGACGGCGCTGGTAATAGCGTCAAGGGGCAGCTCGCATCGCGGTTCTTGGCTCGACGGCTGGGGCTGAGCTTGTTCGCCTCGGAGCCTGAGGGCGCGTGATCACCGGAGGAGCGTCGCGATGGCGCTGAGGTCGCCCTGACCAAGGCCGGCATCGAGTGCACGCTGGACCACCGCGCGGTTCGTTGCGAGCTGCGGCACGTCCGCGCCGACTCGCGCAGCCAGCCCGGCGGCGAGTTCCAGGTCTTTGGCGACGAGGTCGAGGGCGAAGGCAACGGGTGTGTCGCCGGGGTGTTCGTATGCATCCCGCTTGTACAGGACGAAGGGTGCGGCAACTGCGCTCGAAGCGATCACTTCGTAGGCAGCGGAGCGCTCGACGCCGGCCTTCTCGGCCAGCACCAGCGCCTCGGCCAATGCCGCGTTGAGCCCGTGCACGATGGCGTTGACGACCAGCTTCATCGTCGCGCCCGACCCAAGCGGACCCAGCGAGATCACCCGGCTGGCGAAGGCGTCGAGCGCCGGCCGAGCCCGGCGCAAGGCGGCCTCGTCGCCGCCGGCCAGCACCAGTAGCTGCCCGCTCTGCACGGTAGAGACGCTGCCGGAGACGGGCGTGTCGATCAGCGCGGCACCGACGCGGTCGACATCCTCGCCGAGCGTCACGATCGTGGCGGGGTCAACAGTGCTGGTGTCGGCCACCACCGTCCCGGCGGGGAGCCCGGCGACGAGCCCGTCCGGCCCGAGATAGGCGTCGCGAAGCGCGGCGTCGTCGGCGAGCGACACGATGACCACGTCGGCGGCCGACGCCGCGGCTCGTGGGGTCGGGGCGATCGCGACGCTGTACGCGGCCGCGACGGGTTCGGCCCGTGATCGGGTGCGGTTGAACACCGTGACGTCGTGTCCGGCGTCAACCAGCCGGCCGACCATCGCCGACCCCATCCGCCCGGTGCCGACGACGGAAACCCGCATCGGCCCGCTCACGTGACCAGCCAGCCACCGTCGACGTAGAGCTGGATGCCGTTGACGCCGCGGTTCTCCAGCAGGAAGTCGACCCCCGCCACGATGTCGGCCATCGTCGCGAGCCGTCCGGTCGGTGTGCGGGACCGGTAACCCTCGAGCACAGCTTCCGGCTTCGCTGCCCAGAACGGGCTGTCGCCGACGATGCCCGGATGGATGGCGTTGATCCGGATCGGCGCCAGCTCCAGGGCCATCGCGTTTACCATCCCGATGACGCCACCGTTGACGGTCGAGACGGTGATCGAGCCGGGATACGGCCGGTCTTTGGCCCGGCCGCCGAACATCACGACCGCGGAATCGTCGTGCATCACCGGCGACAGGGCATGGATGACCTCGGTGTAGCCGACCAGCTTGAGTGTCACCAGGCTCAGCGCACGTTCGAGGTCGTACTCGCGAACACTGTTGGAGTCGCGATCGATGGCGGCGAGAACCAGATGGTCTACCCGATCGATCCCGGCCAGCGCAGAAGCAATGCGCCGCCGGCTCGGTGAGGTCGAACGCCACTGCCCGGGCAGTGCCTTCAAGCGACGCTGCCACGTCCGCTGACTTGGTCGCGTCCCGGCCGGTGAGGATGACCTCGTCGCCGAACTCACTGCGATGCCGCGCGACCTCCAGACCCATCCCGCTGGTCCCACCGACGACGACGGTGATCACCCTGGTCCTCCCGTCTCGAGTTGCTGCCGCAGATAGTCCCAGTCCCGGGCGAAGCGGTAGGAGTGCCGACTGGGTGGCTGTGGCGCCTGCGTTTCCAGCCACCGAACCGGCTCGTCCCCAGCCGGGCGGAACGAGTGGACGCACCCCACTCCCGCCCACCCGACGTCGCCCGGGGCCGAGTGCGTACGATGCGCCATCGAAGGTTGCCTCCACCGAGCCGTCGAGGATGAGGTAGGTCTCCTCGAAGGGGTGGTCGTGCCCTCCGATCAGCCCCGTCGGCTCGTACTGCACCATGAACATGGTCGACAGCTGGGCCCCCAGGTCGGAGTCGATCATCATCTTCACGGTGATCCCGCTGTAGACGAGCAGGGCGGTCCGCATACTCGCCGACACCGCGAGCCGGTCCTGGGTTTGCTGCGCGGGGTCCATGTTCTCTGGGTCTATGTGTCCGTAACGGCGGGTCCGCGGGTCGCGGACGTCCGCCCTCGCCGGCTCCGACAGCGCAAGTTCCGGGACCACAAACGTGTCCATGTCGTGTTCGACCCGCGGCGTCGGTGCGGACATCCGGGCCCAGCTTGTCTCGAGACCTCCCACGTTGCGTAACGAGTGCGGCACTCCCACCGGGATCAAGCCATAATCCCCGGAGCCGAGCAGAACCGCCTCGCCGGGCGTCTGGACGACGACCTCGCCGCGGAGCACGTACATGCTCTCCTCGTACGAATGAACGTGGGCGGGAATGCTTCCTCCCGGGTCGAGCCGACCTAGGCCGAAGCCGGTGTGGACTGCTGGCGTGGACGAGTCGACGAGC
Organism: uncultured Actinomycetota bacterium; assembly: GCA_963831385.1. GTDB lineage: Bacteria > Actinomycetota > Actinomycetes > Jiangellales > Jiangellaceae > JACVRX01. Next base: position 141,173 of record CAWHPW010000020.1, on the reverse strand, counting down.
GACCAGGCCTGGAAACCCTTGGAACCGGCTAGCGGCCCAGCAGCAGCGGCCCACGCGGCGTCGTTCGCCAGCCGCACCAGATGATCGGTGCTCACTCGGTCGTTGCCTTCGCCTTCGCCGCAGCTTCGACCAGGTAGTCCCGGGCGTTCTCGACCAGCGTGCGGGCCCGGCCGACGTCGGCAAGAAGTTTGAAGTCCCGCTTTCGGAATTCGCCGTCGACGATGACGTGCTCCACGTTGGACACGTCGGCGCACAGTGTCACGGCCGCGACCGGGTCATGGATCGGCGTCATGTTGATCGCGGTCGCGTCGATCACCACGACGTCGGCCTTCTTACCCGGGGTGAGAGATCCGACCCGATCCTCCAGGCCCGCGACATGGGCACCGTTGGCCGTCGCGATCTCGAGCAGCCTGTCCGCCGTCAGGATCGTGTCCGGAACACCGGTGTCGGCCTCCCATGCAACCGCGTTGACCCGCGCCCGTTCGGCGCCGAAGGCCGCACGCATCTGGGTGAACATGTCACCCGGCACCGTCGTCACGACGTCGATCGACAAGCTGGGCCGCAGCCCGAACTGGTAACTCTTGTTCACCGGCGGCCAGCCGTGACCCATCTGCAGTTCCACCTGGGCAGCGATCGAAATGGTGCCGCCGGTGTCGGCGACGCGCTTCCATTCATGCTCACTGAAGTAGCAGCAGTGGATGAAGGTCGTGTCCGGACCCAGCAGCCCGAGCCGGTCCAGCTGCTCGACCATCGCGTACCGGCCGGCCAATCGGCCCATCGCGACATGGACGGTGACCGGGATGCCGAGCTCACGCGCCATCTCCCACTCGGCCTGGACCACTTGGTCCTGGGTGAAGCCCGGGCCGCGGGTTGCCAAGGCCATGGTGAGCAGGCCGTCGTCGGAGGAGAAGTATGCGTCCCTGACCCGGCGAACGTCGTCGCCGGGAATCGCCTCGGCGCTGAAGAACCAGTACTTCGCCAGCGACGTGTTGGCGCTGCCGTACGCGTATTGGGCCCGGATCCCAGTCTCCTGAAGGCCCCGGATCGCGGCGTCCGGGTGCTCCGGCGTGTTGTTGATGTGCGACCAGTCGACCAGGGTCGTGATGCCGGCGTTCAGGCACTCCAACGACCCAGCGACGTTGCTGGCGTAGACGTCCTCAGCTCGGTACAGCGGCGCGAAGGTGTCGAGGACCTCGACGAAGTAGTCGTCGAGAGTTGCGTTCGGTGCACAGTTTCGAATGGCGGCTTCCCACGTGTGCCGATGGGTGTCGACGAAGCCCGGAATGACGATCTTCCCCGCGCAGTCCAGAACCTCCGCGTCGGCGTCGATGTTCGTCTCGACGCCGGCGATGCGGTCGTCCTCGATCAAGACGTCCCCTGTTGGCAGGTCCCCCACGTCTGGGTCCACCGAGAGGACCGTCCCGCCCTTGAGGAGAACCTTGCCCATGACTGACTCCCTTCGAGTCGGATGTGGATCGCTCGCCGTCAGTACGCGGCGAGCCGTCGAATGGCTGTGACGACCTTGTCGACGGTGGGGATGACCTGGTCCTCGAGAGCGTCGGCGAACGGCAGCGGGACGCACTCGGCTGCCAGCCGGCGAGCGGGCGCGTCGAGCAGCTCGTAACCCTCGTCCGCAACGATGGCGGCGACGGTCGCGCCCCAGCCGCCCTGATACGGGTTCTCCTCCACGACGAGCAGACGGCTGGTGTGCTCGATCGACGCCAGGACGGTCGCGACGTCCAAGGGCACCAGGCAGCGCAGGTCGACGACCTCGATCGAGATGTCCTCCGCGGCCAGCTGCTCGGCAGCCGCCAACGCCAGCGCGACGGTCGAGGCGAGCGCGACGACGGTGACATCGTTGCCTGCGCGTGCAACCCTCGCCTGCCCGAGCTCGATCACGTGATCGAGCGGTGCTGGTTCACCCTTGCTGGCGAACAGGCCCTTGTGCTCGAAGAACACCACCGGGTCGTCGCTACGAATGGCCGCCGCCATCAGGCCGACGACATCAGACGGTGTCGCGGGCGCCACAACCTTCAGCCCGGGGATGGCGAACGCCCAGTTCTCCACCGCCTGGGAGTGCTGGGCGCCGAACCCGAGCCCGCCGCCGTTGGCAGTGCGGACCACGAGCGGCACCGTCACCTGGCCGCCGGTCATATACCGGACCTTCGGGATCTCGTTCGCCAGGTAGTCCCAGCAGCAGGCCAAGAAGTCACTGAACATGATCTCCGCGACCGGTCGCACGCCGGTCATGGCCGCTCCCATGGCGGCGCCGACGATGGCCTGCTCGGAGATCGGGGTGTCCCAGACCCGTTCCGGGCCGAACTCCTCGAACAGCCCGACGGTGGTCTTGAAGACGCCGCCGGCAGCGCCGATGTCCTCGCCGATGCACACCACCGTCGGGTCTCGGCGCATCTCGCGGGCGATGCCCTCGGCGACCGATTCGCGATATGTCACGTCCGCCATGCCGCGCCCCCGTCCGCCCAGACGTCGGTCAGTGCCTGCGACGGGTCAGCATCAGGTGCCGCTTGCGCCGCTTCGGACGCGGCAGCGACGACGGCGGCCGCTCGGTCGTCTGCGGCATCGACATCGGCTGGGTCGACGCCGATCGCGAGCAACTGCTCTCTAGCGACAAGCAGTGGGTCGCGGCGCAACCAGTCCTCGACCTCCTCGGCCGGACGGTATTTGGCGGGGTCGGTTCGGCTGTGGCCGAACTGGCGGTACGTCAGAGCCTCGATCACCGTCGGCCCATCGCCCCGGCGGGCCCGGGCGGCGGCGGCGGCCACCGCTTCGCGGACGACGAGCACGTCGTTGCCGTCAAGCAGCTGGCCAGGCAGGCCGTTGGCCGCTGCGCGGTCCGCGGCCGGGTTGGGCACGGCGGTCACACTCGCGATCGGCGTGTATTCCATGTACAGGTTGTTCTCGCAGACGAACAGCACCGGCAGCTTCCAGACCGCGGCCAGGTTGAGCGACTCGTGAAATGCCCCGATGTTGGTGGCGCCGTCACCGAAGAACGCCACCGCGACCTGTTCGGTGCCGCGCAGCCGGGCCGACCACGCAGCTCCGACCGCCATCGGCAGGTGCGCGCCGACGATGGCGTACGAGCCGAGCATCCCGCGATCGGCCTTGGTGAGATGCATCGAGCCGCCCTTGGCCTGGCAGACCCCGGTGGCCTTGCTCATCAGCTCCGCCAGGCACTCCTCCGGAGACGCGCCGCGGGCGATCGCGTGGTGGTGGCCGCGGTAGGTGGCGAAGACGTAGTCGTCGGGTCGTAACGCCGCGCTCGCGCCGACCGCCACCGCCTCGTGACCGGCCGCCAGATGGGTGGTGCCCTTCACCAACCCGCGCAGGAACAGGTCATGCGCCGCCTGCTCGGTACGCCGGATCACTGCCATCTGCTCGTAGAGGTCGAGCAGGGTCGCGGCATCGACCTGGTGCGTGTCGACGGTCACGGCTGACCCCGACCCGCGGCCGTGTTGAGATGCGACTGGGAATCCCGTACCGCCGGGAGCGGACCGTCGACGCTCCAGTACCGCTGGCCGGCCACCAGGAGCTCCTCCGCCGGGAACTTCGTGATGACCTCGCAGCCGTCGGCGGTGACGACGACTTCCTCCTCGATCCGGGCCGCTGACCAGCCGTCGGACGCCGGCCAGTACGTCTCGAGGGCGAAGACCATGCCCTCTTCGAGCGTCTCCGGGTGTTCGAGCGACACCAGCCGGCTGAAGATCGGCTTCTCCCAGATGGCCAGCCCGACTCCGTGGCCGTACTGAAGCGCGAACGCGGCTTCCTCGTTGGCGAAGCCGAACTCCTCAGCCCGGGGCCAGAGCTGGACGATATCGGCCGTGGTAGCGCCTGGCTTCACGGCGGCGATCGCCATGTCCATGTACTCCCGGCAGCGGGTGTAGGCATCGCGCATCGCGGGCGACGCGCTGCCGACGGCGAAGCAGCGGTAGTAGCAGGTCCGGTAGCCGAGGTGGCTGTGCAGGATGTCGAAGAATGCCGGGTCGCCCGGGCGCACCACTCGGTCGCTGTAGACATGCGGGTGCGGCGAGCACCGCTCTCCGGAGATCGCATTGACCCCCTCCACGTACTCGCTGCCGAGGTCGTAGAGCACCTTGCTGACGACACCGACGCACTCGTTCTCGCGCACTCCTGGGCGGAGGAAGGAGTAGAGCTCTTCGTAGGCCGCGTCGACCATCGAGCAGGCCTGGGTGAGCAGGCCGATCTCGTCCTCGGTCTTGATCCGCCGCGCCTCGAGGAAGATCTGCTGCCCGTCGACGACGTCCAGCCCCTCCGCCCGCAGCGCCGCCAGGATGGGCATCTCGATCACATCGACACCAATCGGCTCCTGCTCGAGGCCGTGCTCGCGCAACACGGTGGCGACCTTGCGGGCCACCTCCTCGGCGACGCCGGCATCGGGATGGAACGCGCCGCGCAGGGTCGAGATCCCGGCGCGGGCTCGCTTCTCGCCATCCAGCCACGGGTTGAACAACTGATGGTGGCGAGCGGCGGACCCGAAATCCCAGACAACGGGGTCGCCGCCGCGCGGAAGCACGGCGAACCGGATCAGTTTGTCCATCGCCCACGTCCCGATGTGGGTCGCGGTCATGTACCGGATGTTCGCGAAGTCGAAGGTGAGCAGCGCCCCGAGCGAGGACGCCTCGAGGGTGCGGTCGAGTCGTTGCAGCCGCTCGCGCCGAAGCCGGTCGACGTCGATGCGCTGTTCCCAGTCGACGGCGTTCGGGCCGTAGGTGCGGATCGCCATGGGTCTACCGTCCTTCCCACAACGTCTCTCGCGAGTAAAGTCACACTTGTCAGCCGCGTCAAGTGGCACTGAACATGCGATGCCGTAGAGAAAGGAATGTCCGGTGCCGCAACCGGCTCCACAGACCTGGTCGTGAAGATCGTCGTGATGAACCCTTCGCCTCAAAGGCCAGCCGCAGACAGCACGACGATCTTCACGACTCCACCGTTCATCGCCTCAGGACGCTCCGGCCGAGGAGACTGCTGTGGCACCAGACCCAGTGCCGTACGTGGGTGAGCGCCTGCGCGAGGAAAGGCAGCGGCGCGGCGTCAGCGTGCGTAGCCTGGCCCGGGACCTCGGCGTGTCCGCGAGCCTGATCTCTCAGATCGAGACCGGCAAGAGCCAGCCGTCGGTCGGAACGCTGTATGCGATCACGACCGCACTCGACATCTCCATCGAAGACGTCTTCGAGCCGCCGACGCGGCCCGGAATGCCGGCATCCGATTCGGCTGCACCGACGACAGTGCTCGAGGCGCTGGGAGCCCAACGCGGCCAGCGAGTCGGCCCGCTGGTCGCGCCCAGTGCCCGCCAAGTCCTCCAGCTGGACACAGGCGTCACGTGGGAGCGGCTCGGCCAGCTCCCTCGGACACATGTCGACTTCTTGTTGATCACGTACGACCCCGGTGGGACGTCGTCCAGCAGTGGCAAGTTGATGCGTCACCCCGGCGCGGAGTACGGATATCTCATCAGCGGCGAGCTCGTCCTCACTCTCGGCTTCGACGAGCTCCGGCTTACCCCAGGCGATGCGGTCTCCTTCGAGTCCACGACCCCGCATCGCTATCACAACGACGGCGCCACGCCCGCCGTCGGGATCTGGTTCGTCGCGGGGGTCGATTGACGGACACCTGTTCGACACCTGAATTTTCGACACTCGCTCCTTGCTCTTTGACCCGGCGAGGCAGAACAATGCCAGCCACGGTCAAGGGGCGGATGAGGCTGGCTGCGTGTTCAGGGGGCAGAGCTGGGATTCGTCGTCCGTAACACGGGGACGGCGACCGCGGTGGTTGTGGCGCGTACTGTCTCGGCTTCGTCTCGATCTGCCGCTGGCGATCGTCGATGCCATGCTGGTGACCGGATCATTCGTGCTGCTGCTCGCGATCCGATTCAACGGGGAGATCCCCTCGACGTTCTCGCACCGCCTGTTCGCGTTCTTGCCACTCGTGGTCGCCATCCATCTGACGTCGAACCTGGGATGGGGTCTCTACGGGCAGATCTGGCGGCACGCCAGCGTCGCGGAAGCCCGCCGGGTGGTGCTCGCGGGGCTCAGCGCAGGTGCCCTCATCTTCCTGATCAACCCGCTGCAGCCGTTGCCGGTTCCGCGCTCGGTGGCGTTGTTCGGTGCTGTCGTCGCCACGATGTTCATCGGATTGGTGCGGTTCCAGTCGCGGCTGTTCGGTTGGCGGCGCAAGATCGACCGGTCGGCTTCGCGGGTGGCCGTCATCGGGGCCGGCTCGGCCGGAGCGTCGATCGTGCGCGAGATGAACCGCTCCGCCGGCACCGGAATGACCCCGGTCGTCATCGTCGACGACGACCCGCGTAAGCAAGGCCGTGCCCTCCTCGGCGTTCCGGTCGTCGGCGGAACCGACCGGCTCGAGCGGGTCCTCGAGCGGTATCGCGCCCATGAGGTGCTCCTGGCGGTACCGAGCGCGGACCAAGAGCTGATGAAGGTCGTCATGCACGGGGCAGAGCTGGCGCAGGTCCCACTCAAGGTCCTGCCGCCAGTGCGAGATCTGCTGGGTGGGCGGCCATCGGTTCGCGACGCTCGCGATCTGCAGATCGAGGACCTGCTCGGCCGGCAGCAAGCGGACACCGACCTGGACAGCATCCGGGCGACTGTCGCGGGTCGGCGGGTGTTGATCACCGGCGCCGGCGGCTCGATCGGCTCGGAAATCGCCGCGCAGCTGCACGAGTTCGAGCCGTCACGACTCGTCCTGCTCGACCACGACGAAACCCATCTGCATGACATCGCGGCCAGACTCACCGGCGGTACTGCGCTGGAATTGGCGCTCGCCGACATCCGCGACGCACACCGGCTGCTCGATCGGTTCGAGGAGTTGGCTCCGGAGATCGTCTTCCACGTCGCCGCACACAAGCACGTCCCGCTGCTCGAGGCGCATCCGATGGAGGCGATCCGAACCAACGTCCTCGGCAGCGTCAACGTCGCCGACGCCGCGGTGGCGGCCGGCGTCGACCGGTTCGTGTTCATCTCCTCGGACAAGGCGGTTCGCCCGGCCAACGTTCTCGGTCAGTCGAAGTGGCTGGGCGAGCAGATCACCTACCACTGGGCGCCACCAGGTGCCCGCTGGTGCGCGGTCCGGTTCGGCAACGTCGTCGGCAGCCGGGGCAGCGTAGTACCGACGTTCGCCGCACAGATCGCCAGCGGCGGGCCCGTCACCGTGACTGACCCGCGGATGACCCGGTTCTTCATGAGCGTGCACGAAGCGGTCCAACTCGTGCTGCAGGCCACGGTCATGGCCGAAGGACGCGAGATCTTCATGCTGAACATGGGGGTACCGGTCAACATCCTGGAACTGGCCGAACGGATGGTGCGCTTGTCCGGCCATGTGGTCGGGACCGAGATCCCGATTCGGTTCGTCGGCGTCCGCCCGGGGGAGAAACTCGTCGAAGACCTGCAAGACCCCGAGGAGTTGTGCCACCCTACGGAGCACCCTTCCATCGTGCGGCTGACGACGATCCCGGTTCCCGCTGACGCGCTGAGTGACGGCCTGGCCGAGCTCGCTCAGATGGCAGCGCAAGGCAGCGACACAGCAGGTGCCAAACTGCTGGCCGACCTGGCCAGCGTAAGCTCCGGGGTCTCCGGCACCACCGCCGTGGATCTACCGCGATGAGATAGATGAATTGATGGAACTCAGCGAGTACTTCAAGATCGCCAAGCGACACTGGCTGCTGATCACGATGTTGGTCGTGGCTGCGCTCGCCATCGTCTACTGGACGACGCCGCCGAAGGTGACCGACACCTACGACGCCACGAACATGCTGATCGTCGAGGCGGGCGAGGGGCAGGGAAACGCTACCGACGCCAACCCACAGGTCGTCGCGCTGCGGGCAACCGTCGGCGAGGTTCCGATCCGGGTCGCAGAGAGGCTGGAGTACGACGGTGATCCCGCAACGCTTGCCGCACAAGTCACAGCAACGGCTGACCGCGCTCTGAGCACGGTGTCGATCACGGCCAGTGACGAGGATCCGGACCAGGCGGTGCTCATCGCGAACACGTTCTCCGAGGAGGTCGTGGCGTACCTGCAAGAGCAGGAGGCGGCCGAGACGACCGCGCAGGCAGAGGAGGCCGCAGCGCGGGAGGCCGAGCTGCGTGCGCAGATCGCCGAGCTCGACGCGCAGATCGCCGACGAAGAGCCGGAAAGTGCCGCCGCTGGCACCCTGACCAACAACCGCGATCTGCTGAACCGGCAGCTCGGCCAGCTGCTCGATACCCAGGGGCAGTCGGCAGCGCCGGTCGAGTACACGGTCCTGCAGCCGGCGTCCGCCGCAGTTCAGCAGGACCGGCTGCCCGGCACCAGCAGCCGTGAGCAGCGCATGCTTCTCGCCGGCCTGGTCGCGCTTGTCCTCGGCTTCGGGCTCGCTGTCGTCTTGGGCCGGTCCGACAGCCGCCTGCGGACCCGACGAGAGGCAGAAGCACGGTTCGGACTGCCAGTGATCGCCGAGATCCCAGCACTGTCGCTGCCGAAACGCCGCCGCAAGGTAGTCGTCGCCGAAGAGCCCGACTCGGTGAAGGCAGAGGCGTACCGAACGCTGCGAGCAGCGATCATGCTCTACCGGCGCAAGGATGACGACGCCACCTTCGCGCGGCCGCGGCACGAGCGGGTCGCCCGGGACCTTGTCTCCGGGAACGGACGTCGCGGCCGACCCGATCGGGACGTCATCTTGATCACGTCGCCGGGCGCGGGCGACGGCAAGACCACGACAGTGGCGAATCTTGCCGTGGCCTATGCCGAGAGTGGGCGGTCCGTACTCGTGCTCAGCGGCGACTTGTGGCGGTCGAGCGTGGCCAGGCGTTTCGGAGTCAAGCCCAGCAGGGGCGTCAGCGACTTCCTGGCATCCGATGGCGCGACGCCCTTGTCGTCCTACGTTCGCAAGACATCGGTTCCGGGCGTGCAGGTCGTGACCGGCGGTCTGGCGGTTCGGCGACCGGGTGGCCGACTACTGGCCGAGCAGCGGCTGATCGACGAAGCGCACCGGCTAGCCGACGTAGTCATCATCGACACGGCGCCGCTGTTGGCCGCGAGCCTGACCAGAGAACTCACCACCATGGTCGATGCCGTCTTGGTGGTCAGTCGGGTGGGCCGAACGACAGTGGCGGACGCCGAACGATGTGCGGACCTGCTGGAACAACTCGGAGCGCCCACCCTCGGCGTGGTCATGGTCGGCGTGACGACGCCGCTGTTCTCCGACTACTTCTCCTATGCCGCGCCCCGACGGACCCGACGGCTCGCGGCGGAGGAAGCGGCCGAGGCCGAGGCCGAGGAAGCGATCCCGGGTGAGATCGACGGACCCGAACAGCCGGATCTCCAGCAGCCGGGGCCGCACTCGCCGCCCTCGCCGCCGGTGAGTGCCAGCCAGTTCGAACCGCCCGGCGACGATCGGTGAACTCCGCCAACACCACCCGTCCGCTGAGCTCGGCCCCAATTCGGCACGACGCCGGATGACTCGCCCAGCCGTGCTCGGTGCTCCGCCGGCGTTCCCCGACGGGTTGCCATTCGTGCGCCCGGCCCGTCCACCGCTCCGCGATGTCGCCGCGCGGGTGCAGAGTTCTTACGACCGCGGCATCCTCACCAATGGCCCACTCGTCCGTGAACTCGAGGAGGCGGCAGCCGACCGGCTCGGCGTGGCGCATGTCGTTGCGGTGTCGTCCTGCACGTCCGGACTGATGCTCGCCATGCAGGCTTTGGTGCCCCCACGGGCCAGAGTCGTCATGCCCAGCTTCACGTTCTCCGCGACAGCACACGCAGCGGTCTGGGCCGGATCGCAGCCCGGGTTCGCCGAGTGCGGTGCCAATGACTGCCAGCTCGACCTCGCCGACGCCGCCGAGCGGCTCGATGCTGCCGGGGCACTGGTCGGTGTCCATCTGTTCGGCGCTCCGTGCCGACCGACAGCCGTGGAAGAACTCGGCCGCCGCGCCGGTGTCCCTGTGATCTTCGATGCGGCGCACGCGTTCGGAGCGAGACACCACGGACGAGCCGTCGGCAGCTTCGGCAATGCCGAGGTCTTCAGTCTGAGCCCGACCAAGCCGCTGGTGAGCGGCGAAGGCGGCCTGGTTGCTAGCTCCGATGACGAGCTCGCAACGCGGATCAGGCACGGACGCGACTACGGCAACCCCGGCGACTATGACACCCGGTTCGCTGGGCTCAACGCCCGCATGTCCGAGCTGCACGCGGCGATCGCGCTGGCGGCGCTACCAGACCTCGACAACCACCTCGCGCGTCGTCATGAGCTAGCGGCCCGGTATCGGGACCGCCTCGGGACGATTCCCGGCATTCGAGCCCAACGCGTCGAGCCCGACGACGTGTCGACCGTCAAGGACTTCACCGTCGTCATCGAGTCGGCCGAGTTCGGCGTCTCGCGCGATGATGTCGTCGAAGCGCTTCGTGCCGACGGGGTCGACACCCGCTGTTACTTCTCGCCTCCGGTGCACCGGCAGACTTCCTACCAGTGGCTGCCTTCGGTCGACCTGCCGGTCACGGACCACCTGGCTGGCCAGGTCATCAGCCTGCCGATCTGGCGTGACCTCGACGATGATGCCGTGGACGCCGTGGTCGACGTCTTGGCGCGGATCCACGAGCACGCCGAGGAAGTCCAAGAGCACAGGAGGCTGGCATGCGTGCCCTCGTGACCGGCGGCGCCGGATTCATTGGTTCGCATCTCGCCGACGCCCTGGTCGACCAGGGAGCCGACGTCGTGATACTGGACGACCTGTCCACCGGCAGGGGCGAATACGTCACTCCGGCGGCGGAGCTCGTTGCAGGCGACGTCGCCGACGAAGCAGCGGTGGCGGCCGCGGTGAGCGGATGCGACGTGGTCTTCCATCAGGCCGCCCGCAAGTCTGTGCCGCGCTCGGTAGAACACCCGATCGAGACCGACCGGGTCAACACCGGCGGGACCCTCACGGTGCTCGCCGCGGCCCGACGGGCCGGTGTGCGCCGGGTCGTGCTCGCGTCGTCGTCGTCGGTGTACGGCGGGGCGCGCAACGGGGCGACATCCGGAAGAGGCACCGCTGACCCCCCTGTCTCCGTATGGAGTCAGCAAGCTCGCCGGCGAACATTACGCACGTTTGTTTGCTGACCTGTACGGCTTGGAAACCGTGATCCTGCGGTATTTCAACGTCTTCGGTCCCCGCCAGGATCCGCAGAGCCAATACGCGGCGGTCATCCCCCGATTCATCGATTCGCTCCTGTCGGGACGATCGCCGGAGGTCTACGGCGACGGCCTGCAGAGCCGTGACTTCACGTTCGTCGCTGACACGGTCGCCGCAAACCTCCGCGCCGCGACAGCGCCGGCGGAGCGGTGCAGTGGCCGAGCCTTCAACATTGCTCGGGGCGAGCCGCAGACAGTGCTCGATCTGCTCGCGATCTTGCGCCGCCACCTGGGTGTGGAGATCGCACCTCGCCACCTGGAAGCGCGGCCCGGCGACATCCGGCATTCCCATGCCGACATCACCGCCGCCCGCGACGTACTCGGATACCACCCCGCCGTGCCGTTCGCCGACGGCCTCGCCCAGACGGTCGCGTGGTTCGGTACCACCGCGCATTCAGTCGGCACCGGAACCGACGGCTAGGCCGAGCTGCGCTGCTACGGCGCGGCCAGAGTCTTCGGGTGCTCGGGGATGCGTGGGACGATTCGTTCCGACGCCGTCTTGGCGACGGGAATCGCCAACAAGACCAGGACGAAGGGGAACACCTGGGTCCGTTGCCGGGTGATGATGCCGAAGTTGCCGACCGCAGAGAACGCGAACACGAACATTGCGGTGTAGGACAGCGCGAACAGCACGTAGGGCACCTGGAACATCGTCCGCGGCAATCGGGCCAGCCGCGGCAGAGACAGCACGAACAGGAACAGCAGCGCCGTTCCCTCGATGGCGGCGACCAGCGCCTGAGCGTTGCTGGCCTCCCAGGGGAACGGCCGGAAGAGCACCGTCATCAGAGCATCCGGATATTCCCCCGGCGACTTCGGGCGCGCATTGATGAACTCCGACCCACCCGTGGAGGATTGCTCCTCCGTGCGGTCGAGCACTGACTCGACCGACTCGCGGTCGATCACATCGAGGTTGAAGAAGCTCGCCGCCTGCGTCAGCACGAGTCCGCCGATGAGCAGCATCAGCCCGAGGCCGGCGAGCCGGCCGAGCAGCCCGAGTTGCGATGCGCGCCATGATCGACGTCGCATCACGTAGGCGATGAACAGGGCGACGAAGACGAGCATCGTGATATGCGGTCGCACCAGCGCCGTCCCCGCGAGCCCGATGGCGGTCACGAGATAGCCCTGCATGCGGTGGCGAAGGATCAAAGCCGCGCCATATGCCGAGATGCCGAGGGTGAACATCATCCAGGCTTCCTTGCCGATGCTCGACGGCCAGTAGAGCAGGGACGGCAGGAAGAACAGCAGGACGGCGTACCTGCGGTAGTCCCCGGACGGGAACCCGGTGCGGAACGCGCGGTAGAAGAAGTACAGGCCCCAGAAGCCCAGCCAGGAGAAGACCAGGAAGCCGCCGAGCTTGGTCGGGCCGGTGACGATGTAGATCAAACCGGTGGCGAGGCGCATGAACTCGGTGCCGACCAGCTCCGGAACCTCCTCGGAGTACGCCTGCTGCCATGTCCCGTTCCAGAAAGCGGCGGCGAGCCGGCGCCCGGAGCCGTGGTACCCGCCGGCATCCGCCCGTCCCGCATACACCTCGAACGTCACGGCGTATCGGACCAGCGTGCCGATCATCTTGGTGAAGAACGCGATGATCAGCAGCTTGACCATCCATGGATCCACCTCGCGCCGGCTGGTCCGCAGCAGCAGCGGCAACGTGACGACCATCAGGATCGGCCCGATCACCATCGCGCCCCAGATGTCGAAGGAGATCTGCGACATCGCGAGCCCGAGCGCGAACAGGTAGGCGAGCACACCGAGGAAACCGATCACGGCGTTGGCTCTCGGCGAGCCACGCGACTCGCGCGGCTCCGGCTCATCGAGTCGAGACTGCGTGGTCACCATGGCTGCAGCGCTCGGTCGTAGACCTGCTCGATCCGCCGTACGGCGCGGTCGATCCGGAAATCGCGGGCCCGCCACCCGGCCCGGCTCCCCATCCCGGCTCGGAACGCTTCGTCGGCAAGCAGCTTGCGGATAGCCGCAGCGAGGGCGTCGGGGTCGCCTGGTCCGACCAGCAGTCCATCCTCGCCGTCGGTGAGTACCTCAGGCACGCCACCGACCGACGTCGCCACGCACGCCACGCCGGCCGCCAGCGCCTCCAACAATGCGATGGGCAGCCCTTCGAAGCGGGAACTCAAGGCGAAGACGTCCAAGCCCGGCAGAAGCTCGCGGACGTCGTCGCGCGAGCCGGTGAAGTCGGTCACCTCGGCGATCCCCAGCGAAGTGGCGAGCACCCGCAGCTCGTTCTCGAGCGGTCCGGAGCCGATCAGGACCAGGCGGAGGCCGGGCAAGTCAGGCACGAGTCGCGCGACGGCCCGGAGGAGAGTTTCTTGGTCCTTCTTCGGGGTGAAGTTGCCGACCGTCCCGACGACCAGCTCGTCGCTTGCGACCCCGAGCAGCCGGCGGGCGGACCGGCGTGCCTGCGGGCCATGCCGTGCGGCATCCGGGTCGATGCCGTGCACGACGACGTCGACCGGGACACGTGAGTGGATCGACTCGGCGACCCGGTCGGACACTGCGATGACGGCGGCGTTTCGCCGGTAGGTCGACCGGTTCGTCCATCGGGTGAGTGGGCGGTATCGGGGCCACACGTTGTGCTCGGTGTGTACGAACAGCGGCCGCCGGCCAGGCATGGCCAACCGGGCGGCAACCGCCGGCAGTGGCATGTGGGTGTGAACAATGCCGATCTCGCCCGTGCGGACAAGGCGACGCAACCGCACCAGCCAGGCGATGCTGGTCGGACGCGGCCCGTCGAGGCAGTGCACCGGCACGCCTGCCGCCCGGATCTCGTCCACCAATGCGTCCTTCCACGGCAACAGGTACGCCACCTCGACCCGGAACCGGGTCCGATCGAGGTGGCGGGCAGTGTCTGCGAGCAGCCGCTCAGTCCCCCCGCGGCCGAGCCCTTTCGCGAGCATCAGCACCCCGACGGGACCAGAACCGCTTCCCGACTTCGTCTTCACGCCACCCCCGCGATCAGCACGGCCGTAAGACCATACCGCCGCCGATGCATCGTCACGCCAGCTCCTCCAGCAGTTGGGCCCACGCTGTGCCGACGATCCCGATCTCGAACCGGGCCAGACACCGCTCCCGCGCGGCCATCCCCATCCCGGCCGAGTCGTCGAGCACCCGACGCAGCCCGGTCGTGAGCGCGGCCACGTCCCCGGCCGGCACGAGCACTCCGGTCTCGCCGTCGGCGACGATCGCAGCCACGCCACCGACGTCGGTGGCGACCACCGGCACGCCGGACAAGCCGGCCTCGACCAACACGGCGGGCATCCCTTCCTTCAGGCTGGCCAAGACGATCACGTCGCTCGCCGCGAAGACCAGCCCCGGGTCTCGCACCGTGCCGAGGAACCGAACCCGTCCTGGTGCGTGAGTGGCGGCGTATTGGTGCAGTGCTGTGCGCTCCGGGCCGTCGCCTGCGACCAGCAGCGACAGATCCGGGAGTTCGGCCACCGCGGCAATCGCGGTCCCGACGTTCTTCTCCGGCGCCAACGCCCCTACGTAAGCGACGACGGACGCGTCGTCGGCCAGTCCGAGCTGGTTGCGGGCCGCGGTGCGCCGGGCGTCGTCGACGAGGGGGAAATGGCTGGCCGGTACCCCGTTCGGGATCACCCGGATGCGATCGGCGGGCACGCCGTGCTGGGCGATCAGGGCATCCGCGGCGCCGGTCCACAACGCCGACACCCGCCGAGCCCGGCGGAGCAACACCGTGGTGCGCCGCCGCCGCATCCCCTGGCTGGACCACGCTCGCGGGTCGCCGATGCTCCGATACACGAGCGGCACCCTCATCGCGGTCAGGCTGAGCGCACATGCGGGCAGCGTCTTCGACCCGTGCGCGACGACGGACGACACGTCCCGCGCCTCCCGGCGCAGCGCGCGCAGTGTGCTGGCGTCATACGGCCGCCGGCCGAGCGGGCGGACCGGAAGATGGCCGGCGCCGTCGGATCCGGTGAGCGCCACCAGCGGCAGCTCGAAACCCCGGCGCGAGAGCTCGGCGGCCAGATCGACGGCGAACACCTCGGCCCCCCGACGGCGGTTGGAAACGGTCACCTGCAGCGAGCGACCCGCGGCAGGACGCGGCTCGACGTTCTCCAATCAGGTCACCCAGTTTCACGCGTTTGACCCAGGCGTTGCGCCCGGCCGGTTGAGCCGCAAATATCATGCCCGGCAGTGGTGCGCCGCAACTGGCTGCACCGCCAATGGGCCGCAGGCGCGGTCGGCGCCGACGGGCAGGGGGTCGAGGGTGAAGAACGGGGCTGCGGCCGTCCACGGCCCGCCGCCGGAGTTGATCTTCCGCCGAATCGTCCGGCCCTGGTCGATGCTCCGCGAGCTGTGGAGTGCGCGCGAGCTCATCGTCGTCCTCACCGAACGTGAGCTGCGGGCCCGCTACAAGCAGACGAAGGTCGGGTACGCCTGGGCTCTGGTGACGCCATTCCTGCTGATGGTCGTCTTCACCGTGTTCTTCAAGCGGGTCGCCGACATCAAGACTCCGGAGGACATCCCGTACCCGTTGTTCTCCTACATCGCGCTGCTGCCGTGGACGTTCTTCTCCGGCTCCCTGGCCAGGGGCGCCGTGAGCATCACTCAGAACCTCACCCTGCTCAACAAGGTCTACTGCCCACGCGAGGTGTTCCCGCTGGCCGCTGTCGCGATCGCCGGTGTGGACACCACGATCGCCGTGTCGATCCTGGGTGTGCTGTTCGTGATCTACCAGTTCATGCCGCAAGCGGAGATCGTCTGGGTGCCGGCACTGATGGCAGTCCAGCTCGCGTTTACCATCGGCGTCACACTGATCTTTTCCGCACTCGTCGTCTATCTCCGCGACATCCGGCAGCTACTGCCGATGATCTTGCAGTTCGGACTGTTCGCGACCCCCATTGGTTACGGCCTGGAGGTCATCCCGGAAAAGTACTGGCCGCTGTACTCCCTGCTGAACCCCCTCGTGCCGGTTATCGACGGTTACCGTCGCACGGTGCTGCTCGGCGCTCCGCCTCGGCTGGGCCTGCTCGCGATCGGCGCGTTCTCGGGAACCCTTCTGCTGATCTTCGGCTACCTGTTGTTCAAACGCATGGAGACCGGCTTTGCCGACGTTGCCTGACGGCACCATCGCCGCCGACCACATCTGGAAACGCTTCCGGGCCGACCCGACCCGGGCGTCGATCCGGGCGCGGGCAAAACAGGTCAAGCGCCGGATGCAAGGCAAGGGAAAGCGGGGCTGGCGCTGGGCGCTGGAAGACGTGACGATAGCGGCGCACCCCGGCGAGTCCGTCGGACTGGTCGGCATCAACGGTTCAGGCAAGTCGACCCTGCTCAAGGTGCTGACCCGGGTGATGTACCCGTATGCCGGCCGGGTTCAGGTCGGCGGCCGGGTCGGCGCGTTGATCGAGGTGCGGGCCGGGATCCACCCGGAGCTCACCGGGCGCGAGAACATCCACCTCTACGGCACCCTGCTGGGGCTCTCCCGCAAGCTGGTCGCCGCGCGGTTCGACGAGATCGTCGGCTTCGCGCAACTCGACGACGCCATCGACCGGCAGGTCAAGTTCTACTCCAGCGGGATGCAGATGCGGCTCGGGTTCGGGGTCGCCGCCTTCCTCGAGCCCGACGTGCTGCTCGTCGACGAGGTGCTCGCCGTCGGCGACACCGCGTTCCAACAGCGCTGCCTGGACCGGATGCGGTCGATGATGCTCGACGGAACGACCCTGGTCTTCGTCTCCCACGACCTGGCCGCCGTCGAGGGGATCAGCGAACGGACGGTCTGGCTCCACCACGGACAGGTCGAGCAGGACGGGCCGACTCGGGACGTGCTCCGCGCCTATCGTCAGGCACTCGAGCAGGTCTCCGAGGTGGGGCCGTCCTCCGGCGGCGTCGTCTCGGTTGTCAAGGCCCAGGTGCTAGGCCCGGACGGTGGGATGGTCCGCACCCAGGAGTGGGCCGAAGTCATGCTCGTGCTGAGAAGCATCCAGCAATCCTCGGGCCGGATCTGCATCGGCTGCAGCGAAGGCCCCGCCTCGCCGATCTTCTTGTTGCGCCACGACGTGCACCTGCCCGACCACGGCGAGACGATGGCTCGCTGCGAGATCGAGCGGCTGCCGCTCCCCCGCGGTCGCTACTTCCTCTGGGTCGGGGTGTTCATCGCCAAGGGCGAGCTGCTCGGGTGGCAGCCGGTCGCACACTTCGACGTCGTCGGACCCGACCTGGACGTCGGCCCAGCCGGGATCGCCCGGTTGTCGCCCGTCCACGTACCGTCGCGGTGGGAGGTGGGCCGGCTGTGACGACTTCGTCGCCCGGCCGCTCGGTGCTGTTCGTCAGCGTCCCAACGGGTGTCGGTGGCTCGACCCGCTCGCTCGCCAACCTGCTGACGGCCGTCGACGGTGACGTCGAGCGGATCCTGGTCGGCCCCGCGGCCGGCCGGTTCGTCTCGCTCGTCGCCGACCTTCATGCCGCCGAGCGTCATCTGCCGTTGATCAACAGCCTGCGCCCGCGGGCGCCACGGCGGGCTTGGTCGGCGATCCGGATCGCGGCCCATGCCGTGCGGCATCGTCGCGAGCTCGCCGCAATTCATGCCAACGGCCTCAAGGAGCTCAGCCTGTGCCTACCGGCCGCGCTGCTCAGCCGGATGCGGCTGGTGGTCTGGGTGCACAACTTCCGGCTGCCGCCGTCGGTTCGGATCTTCGGCTGGCTGTGGCGGCTGTTGTTACCGCTCACCGACGTCCGGTGGGCCGCCGTGTCAGCGCTTTCCCGGGACCTGGTCGCGGGCGCCAGCTTGGTCCGGTCCGCGGACGTCGAGATCGTGCCCAACCCGATCGATCCCGCCGACCTACTCGTCGCTCGAGCGGTCGAAGATACCGGGCAGGTCAACGTCGCCTACCTCGGCGCACCACGGCAGTACAAGGGCTTCCAGTTCCTGCCCGACGTCGTCGAAGCCGTGGGATCTGAGCTGCCCGTGCACTGGCTGGTGTTCTCCCGGCCGACCGACGACGACCTGGCTGAGACCTGGGCTCGCCTGCGCGAGCTGGCGTCCGGCGGGACGGTGTCGATCGAGGGCAAGTTCACCGACGTGCGCGAGGCCTATGCCCGCTGCGACATCGTGGTGTGCCCGTCTTTGTGGGACTCGTTCTGCCGGGTTGCGGCAGAGGCCATGTTGAACGGGATCCCCGTCGTCGGCAGCGACCTCGAGCCCATCCGGGACCTGCTGGGCGACGACGAGGCCGGGTTGGTGTTCACCCGCGGTGACGTCGCGGAGTGCGCGAAGGCCGTCACTCGGCTGGTATCTGACCCCGACTTGCGCGCCCGGCTCGGCGCGGCGGGCCGGAAGCGAGCCGCGGCGTACGCCCCCGACACCGTTCGCCGCCAGATGCTCGCGCTCTACGGCGTGCCCGCTCGGCGCGGCTGACGCCCGTCGATCACGTTCACCTGCCCAGTGACGGTCCCCCGGTCAGAAGATGGCGAAAAGCGACCCGACAGCCACCACCAGGAACAGGACCGCGCGATCACCAACGTGATCAGCGGGTGATTCGCCGGAGTCTGCCCGGCAGGCGGGCTCGAGCCCGTTGGAGCTGGTGGCGGACGAGACCCCAGGCCGCCTCTGCACGCGCCCGCAGCGGAGGCTGCGATACTGCGCGTTCGTAACCGAGTTCGCTCAGCAGGGCACCTGCGGCGGCTTCGAAGACCTCGAGGTCCCGGCGATGCATATGCGTGCGCCACGAGCGTGCTCCCGGAGACAACGGCTCGGCCAGGCGGGAATGGCGCGGATTGACCAGCACCTTGTCGGGGACACCGGCGCGGTGCTCGGAGAACCGGAGCATCGCCGGGTCGAAGTCGAGCTCCAGAAACCCACACAGCGTGGTCACCGAAGCCTCCGGCTCGGCGATGAGCGATTCATACCTGATCTCGTGGTAGCGGGCAGGGCCTAGCACCCCTCCGTCGGACCGGCCGGCTTCGACCCGCGCCTTCCAGTTCACGGCCAGCGCCAGTGCATCGAGCCGGTTGCCTTTGATCGCCATCGACGACAACGCCACGTCACGCCCGTCACGGATGATGTGCACGAACCGAGCCTCCGGGAACAAGGCCGCAAGCGCCGGCATGTGCAGAACGTAGGCCGGCATCTTGTCGCCGTACCTGCCTTTCCCGGCTCGCCCGGCGTAGTACGCGAAGATCCGACGAACGGCGTCCGAGTAGTCCTTGATCGGCGGCCCGCCAAGGGCCGTCGAAACCTCGGTTTCGTCGAAGCCAAGATTGGTGCGCACCGCCCGATCGGCGAGCAGGTCCGCCGCGAAGCGATCCACGGCGAACCCTTCCGGCCGTTGGTAGCGATCCCGGTGCCGGCTCAACGGGTAGACGAACCGGCCCTCGTGGGAGACGGCCAGGTCCGGGTGCGAGTCGAGCACGGTCCGCAAGACGGTGGTGCCCGACCGACCGCAGCCGACGACGAACACGAACGGAGGCGGGCCGTTCACGGCGCACTCACCACGTAACCGAAGCGGGCGACGTCGGAGGCCGACATCAGCTGGTTCAAGTGACCGATCTGCGCCTCGGTCAACTCGTCGCGGTAGCCGCCTACCTGGCCGCGGCGGGTCTTGTACGAGTCGTACTCCCCGACGCGTCCAGGACGCAGCTTCTCGCTGGCGAAGGCATCGGCCTCCTCGAGCCGGCGCATGTTCTCGAAGGACCCGAACGCGACGGCATCGGCGACGGTTGCGGCGGCCACATCAGGAACACCGACGAAGGCCAGCACTCGACGCAACTCAGCCTCCGGTTTCTCGTGCAGGTCCTCGTACCGGACAACCTGCACAGCGGCCGGCACGTCCAGATTCCCCGCCCAGGCGTCGTAGAACCGCAGCAGCGACTCGAACCCACCGAGCGCGTCATCCACGAACTCAGCCAAGCTCCCCGAGTACCCGCGCCGCCGGTCCCGCTTCTGGTAGTACAGCGAGACGATGACGTCCCGCGGATCGCGGACCAGAAGGAGTACCCGGGAGTCCCGAAAGCGCTCCTTGCTTTGCGTAACCTGGTCCGGCGCCTTCCATTGGGCATCGTCGTCGTGGGTGGCGAACACGCAGGGAACGCGGGGGTCGAGATCTGCCAGCCGATGCAATTCGACGAGGTTGACGTCGTCGGGGAGACCGAAATGACACTGAAAGGCGCGGCCGATCATGACCCGCAGCCAGGTCCGGCCGCACTTGGGGAAGGACACCAAGAACACGTCGGTGCGGCGTCGCCGAAGCCAGTCGAACGCGCTGTGCGGCAGCAATCTGGCGAGCCGTCGACGGGATCGAGGCGACAGCCGGCCAGCAATTCGACGGTTCGCCGCCTTCACGAGGGCCCCCATGAACGCGCAAGATACGCCATGGGGGTGGGGTGAGATTGCCCGAGCAGCAGGCTGAGGTGAGCGGGCCGGCACAGCGCCGGCCCGCGCTGGCAGTACGGGTCGACGAGGACTCCGGTGTCCGCGAGGAGGTCGAGTTCTTCGGTGACGACACCCGGCTTTTCGGGTGCCGGCACCTACCGACCGGCCCTGTCACGCGTGGGCTGGTCGTCTGCTCGCCGATCCTGTCGGACTTCGGTGCCAACTACGTCCGGGAGGTCCGGCTCAGCCGCCGGCTCGCGGCTGCTGGCATCGCCGTCCAGCGCTTCCACCCTCGCGGCAGCGGACACAGCGACGGCAGCAGGTCGGATCTGACGTTCGCCTCGATGGTGTCCGACGCGGCGCGAGCGATCGAACGCTTGCAGCAGGCCAGCGAAGTCGACGACATCGCAATCCTCGGCACCCGGTTCAGCGCGTTGGTCGCTGCCGCGGCCGGTCGGGTACTCCCCGGTGCGCCGATCGCACTGTGGGAGCCGGTGTTGTCGCCCAGCCGGTTCTTCCGCGACGGGCTGCGGGCTCGGTCGGTCTATCACCTCAAGCGCGGGACGGCGGGCCCCGAGGATCCGTCGACCGAGCTGTCCGCCAACGGCTACGTCGACATACTCGGCGTGGCTGTCGGCCGGGAACTGTTCGAGACATCGGCACGACATGATCTGGCATCGCAGCTGGGTGAAGACCCGCGGCGCGTGCTGCTGGTCCAGCTCGACTCATCGACGGAGTTGCGGCGGCCGTATCGGGAGGTCGTGGACCGGTGGACGAAGGCGGGGCTGGACGTGACTGCGGCATGCTGTCCGTCGGAGGAGACCTGGTGGTTCGTGCACGACCGGCTGACACCGATCGGCGCCGTCCTCGACGTCACGGCCGATTGGTTGCTCACTCGTGGTGGTGCGGATGAGTGAGCCGGCGATGCGCGCAACGGCCGCCGACGAGTATCCGGTCTTCGTCCATGCACCCGAAGGCGACTTGCTTGCCGTGATGACCCGCCCGACGGTTCCGCCGAACGGGCTGGTGCTCGTCATGCTTCGTGGCGGCGGCTGGCGGCCGTCGTCGGGTCCGCGCCGAAACCAAGTAGAACTTGCCCGCCGGCTCGCCGGGCTCGGCTTCCATGCGCTCCGGTTCAGTTATCACGGCATTGCCGAGAGCGGTGGCACTCCCGACGAGGTCGTCCGGCTCGACCGCCCTTATGTCGACGACACCAAGGCCGTCGCGGACTGGCTGGCAGATCAGGGCCTCCAGCCGGTCCTGGTCGGCAACTGCTTCGGAGCGCGCACGGCGCTGGCGTACGCGGCAAGGCACCACGGAGTTGCCGGTCTCGTTCTGTTGGTACCCCCTGTCCACGATTTCGAGGTGGCCCGGCGGCTTGACCGTCGTCCGCTCTCGCACTTCGCCCACCGGATCTCACCTGCCCATCTGCGGCGGGTGCTGCGCAGCCGCGCACACCGGCAGGCGCTCGGCCGCACCAGCCAGGCCTTCCTCGACCTCGCCGGCCGTCGGGTCCGCGGCGGGTCGGACGAGGGCCCGGAGTGGCTCAGTCGCCGGTTCGTGCGCCAGCTCGAGCAGGTGGTGGCCGACGGGGTACCGGTGCTGTTCGTCTACGGCGACGAGGACAGCTACGGGCGCGACTTCGAAACAGTGAGCAGCACCCGGCTACGTCAGCTGTTGGCGTCGGTGGGTACTCAGGTGCGTGTCGTCACGGTGCCCGGTCGAGTACACGGATTCACCAGTGTGCCGACTCAGGAGGCTGCCCTAGCGGCGGTGGAACTGTGGGCCCGCGAGACCTTGTCACAGCCCGTCGAGGTCGACGGACCTCGATGACCCCCTCGGAAACCGGGCCGGTTCCTCCGCCCGCGACACAGCCGGCCAAGATTCGAGTCGCTCACGTCGTCGACTCACTCGCCGGTTCCGGCGGCGCCGAGAACCGGCTGGTCGAGGAGATCGTGGCCATTGGTGACCGGTTCGACCACCTGGTGGTCCGGCTGTTCGAGCGGGACTTCCTGCAGGGTCGGCTGGAGGCGGCCGGTGTCCCCGTCGTCGGGTTGGGTTTCCAGGCCCGACACGCCGGTCGAAGCTGGGCGCTCGCCGCTGTCCGGCTTCGTTCCGTGCTGCGGGACTGGCGACCCGACGTCGTCCACACCAGCCTGTTCACCGGCAATCTGGTCGGTCAACTAGCGAGCCGCTCACTGGATCTCCCTGTGCTGTCGTCGTTCAATCGGACCGGCGACCTGGAGTTGCAGCGAGCCCTGCAGCCAGGGGTAGCGAGCTGGCGTGGACGGGTGATGCAGGCGATCGCCCGGCAGGCGGGCCGCGGCGCTGACGTCCATTATCGCGCCGTGGGCGAGTACGCCCGGCAGACCAACAGCGCTCTGTTCGACGTCCCCCTCGACCGCATCAGCGTCGTTCCTCGCGGCATCGATGTGGACGGAACCATGGTGTCGTCCAGCCGGACGGATTTCGGTCTGCCGGCCGACGGTCCGTTGATCGTCAACGTGGCTCGGCTGGTGCCGGAGAAGGCTCAGCACCTGCTCGTCGAGGCGTTCGCACGGGTCCAGACCGCGCACCCCCGGGCCCAGCTGGCGATAGCCGGGGCGCCCGGATCCGCCGAACCGGCCGTGCAGGAGGCCATCGACCGGCTCGGCGTCGGAGCGGCAGCGCACCTGCTGGGCTTTCGGGCCGACGCCCGAGCATTGATGGCCGTAGCGGACGTATTCGTGCTGAGCTCGGTATCCGAAGGCTCGCCGGGCGTTGTGCTGGAGGCATTGGCGCTCGGCACGCCGGTGGTCGCCTTCGACATCCCGCCGGTGGCCGAGTTGACCGACGGCGGCCGGGTTGCCCGGCTCGCGCCGGCGGGTTCAATGGACGGGCTAGCCGGGTCGCTGCTAGCCGCTCTCGGATCGCCCGACCGGTCGACGGAGATTGCAGCCGGTCAGCAGTGGGCTCGACGGTTCGACCTGGCCACCGTCGCTCGAGATCTCGGCAACCTGCTGGAGCAGCGGGCTCGTCGCCAGTCGGCAGTCCGGGTACGCCGATGACCGTGACCCTGGATCGGGGCGTGGCCGTCATCTCGATCGACACCGAGCTTGCCTGGGGAGAGGCCCACCGTCGTGGCGGCGACCCCGCTGGTCACGATTACCGCGCCGAGCGGGAGGTCATCGACCAGATGCTGGCGATGTTCGCCCACTACGAGATCTCGGCCACCTGGGCCGTCGTCGGTCACCTGTTCCTCGACCGATGCGAATCGTCGAACGGCCGTGCGCACCCCGAGATCGTCCGACCGGACTATCCCTGGCTGAACGGGGACTGGTACGACATCGACCCCAAGAGCAACCTCACCGACGCCCCTCACTACTACGGCCGCGACATCGTCGAGCGGATCCTGGCCTGCCCGGTGTCGCAGGAGGTCGGCTGCCACTCGTTCTCGCACGTCATGGCCGGTGACCCGGGATGCAGCGAAGAGGCCTTCGTGACCGACCTGGAGGCGTGCCGGCAAGCCGCTGCAGCGTTCGGGGTTCCGCTTAGGTCGTTCGTCTTTCCGCGCAACTCCATCGGTCACGTCGACCGGCTGGCCGGGCACGGGTTCCGGTGTTACAGGGGCCGGCCGGGTGAGCCGTTCGCCGGCCGGCGGTCGGCCGTCCGCGGGGCGCTCCGGCTGGTGGACCGGGCATACCCCATTGGCGGCTCGGCCGTACTCCCTCGTAGGCATCCGAGCGGGTCGTGGGACATCCCGCAGACGTTCTTGTTCGCGCCGGCCGATCATCGTCGGCTGCCCGTTCGGGTGTGGACCCAGCGCCCGCTGGCCCGGCTGGTTCAGGCCGCCCGGCATCGGTCGCTGTTCCACCTGTGGTTCCACCCGCACAACGTCACGGCGGATCCCGATCGCGCGCTGTCCGCGCTGGAGATCGTCTGCGCCGAAGCGGCCCGGCTGCGCAGTTCAGGCCGACTCGACGTCCTGCCCATGGGTGATCTTGCCGGGTCCCTGGAGCGAACAACTCCTCGATCGAATGGTCGCACTGTGACAGACACGCCCGGCGAGTCGCGCCAGTTGTGACCACTCGATCATGAAGGCTGCCTCTGCCGGATCCGTCATTCCTGCAGGAGTACCGTCCGCATGTCGTCATCGCCATGCACCCGATGAATTACGAGGAGATCCGACGTGAACTCGACCGCCTGGGAACCGGCGCCGAGCTGGTCGCCCGCTGAGACGGCGGTGCCCCGATGAGCCGTCCGGTTGCTCCGGTCGCCATCGGGTTACCCGTTTACAACGGTGAACGGTTCATCGCGGAAGCCGTCGATTCGATCCTTGGCCAGGAGTACGCCGACTTCACTCTGACAATCTCCGACAACGCCTCGACCGACGCGACTGAGGAGATCTGTCGTGAGATTGCCGCCCGCGACTCACGGGTGATCTACGAGCGTCACCCCACGAACCGTGGTGCCGCGTGGAACTTCAACCATCTGGTGCGGTCGACGGAGAGTCCGTACTTCAAGTGGGCGGCCCACGACGACATGCTCCTTCCTGCTGCGCTCGGACGCTGCATGGAGGCTCTACAGGAGCGACCCGACGCCGTGCTCAGCTTCACGTACCGGGTGAAGATCAACGAACAGGGCGACGTGGTCAAGCACAACCGAAATCGTCCGATGCGGTTCACCTCCGCCAACGCGCCACCGCATGAGAGATTCGCCGATTGGCTGCGGCTGCAACGCGGGTGCATCGAGGTCTTCGGAGTGACCCGCCGGTCGGTCATGCTCCAGACCCGTCTGCTCGGTCCCTATGCGGCGTCAGACCGGGTGTATCTGGCCGAGATGGCGCTTCGTGGGCCATTCGTCGAGGTGCCGGAGGTGCTGTTCCTGCATCGCGAGCATTGGGGCCGTTCGATCCGCTCGACCCGGGCCGAGGGTGGGTTGCTGCGCTGGTTCGACACCACCAAGACCGGGCTCGTCTCGTTCCCGACCTGGCGGCTCGGCTACGAGTACGCCAGCGCTGTCCGCCGGGCTCCGCTGCCGCGGGGCGAGCGGTGGCGGTCGTATCGCGCGCTCGCCAGGTGGACCCGACGGCGTTGGCGGATGCTGGGTGACAACGTGTTCGACGCCGGCCGCGCGGTGGTGCTCAGTCGCAGCCGGTGATCAGCGGGGATTGGGTGTCGCTATTGCGGCAGTAATCTCACGTTGATCAAGAATTGTGACGGCGGATGCGCTGGACGATGCGGTGCAGCTGCCACCGTGCCTGTCGAGCATGGACGGAGAGCCGGATGTTCAGCGGGGCTCGGCGGTCCGCTGTTTCGTAATCGAACTCGCGCAGCAGGTCGCCGGC
Source organism: uncultured Actinomycetota bacterium (assembly GCA_963831385.1). GTDB lineage: Bacteria > Actinomycetota > Actinomycetes > Jiangellales > Jiangellaceae > JACVRX01. Next base: position 115,313 of record CAWHPW010000020.1, on the reverse strand, counting down.
CAGGAGCTCGAAGCGCATGACCTGGTCCGGGTCGAGTTCGCGCCGCCAGTCGCGCAATCCGCCGGTGGTCGGTTCGCCGAGGTGACGGTGATAGTCGGGGTGGCTAGTCGTTCGAACGACCTCTGCGGCATGCCGCTCGTGCGCGAGCATGTGTGCAGAGAACGGCACGCTCATGACGTCACACAAGCGCCGAAGCGAACCCTCCGGATCCGCGACGAGATCTTCGTAGCGCAGCTCGTGATACCGATGCGAAGGTAGGGCAAGCCCAGCGTGGCGGCCGCGCAGTACCCGCAACCGCCAATGCAATGCGGCCACTTCGACGGTGTCGGCCCAGCCCAGCTCGAGGAACGAGCACGCCACGTCGCGTCCGTCCCGCACAAGATGCACGAACACCGACTCTGGAAACAGCCGAGCGAGCATCGGAATGTGCAGGACGTAACCCGGCGTCTTGTCCGCGTAGCGGATCTTCCCCTGCGTTGCAGCCCACGCACCGAACACGGCCCGGACTGCGCCGGCGTAGCCCGTCGGGGGCGATCGCCGAAACGCCGCTTCGACCTCTGCCCGGTCGAGCTCCCAGAGCCGGAACCGCTCCTGCGCGTACAGCTGGTCCAAGAAAACAGCTGGGTTGAACGGATGGCCAGAACTGCCCGCGAGAGGAACAACGAAATGCGACTCCGGTGGCACCGTCAGGTCGGGGTGCGAGTCGCACATGGCGCGCAACAGTGTCGTCCCCGATCGTCCGCACCCGACGAGGAACGGAAACGGCGGAACCCGCTGTGCGGGCGCGGTCATCCGTGAACGGAGCTGGTCTCGAAATCGGCGTAAAGGTCGGCCGGGAAGCGCTCGGTGATCTGGTATCGGAAGCCGTCACCCCAGAGCAGGTACGTCCGCCAGAACGACGTGTCGTCCTGGGAGGCTTCCTGGAGCTCGAAGGTGGATCGGACGCCAAGCAGCGCCGAGATCTGGCCCAGGCCGATGCTCTGCTCGATGATCAGTTGCCGGATCTCTGCATCGTCGACGTGGACGTCGGTCTCGGCCATACACGTGACCAGACCACGCTCCTTGCAGACAAGGTTCACGGTTCGGCGGATGTTCCCGTCGTCGACCGTCTGAGATACCACGTCGATCGTGACCGGCGCGCCGAAGTAGGCAGTGAGCGTGCCCTGCAGGGTGCCGGCCGTTGCGAGCAGGACCCTGCGCATCGGGGTGAAGCCCTCGAGCTTGGTCAACAACTGGGCGAGATCGACGATGTCGGCCATCGAGAGCTTCCTTCGTTCAGGGGACCTACGTGGCGCCGAAGGCGCCAACAGCGCGCCAAATCCTAGTGGACTGCCGCTGAATTGAGGCGGTCCCGTTCCGGCTTTTGCTACAGGCTCCGGAACGGGACCTCGACGGAAGGGAAGGTCCCGCCGTACCAGCCATTTTGCCCGATGCGGTGTCGTTGACGGCGCTGCCACCGACGCCTCGAAGGTGCGGGACCCAACAATCGCCCTCAGCAGTCGCTGCGCTCGGTCTCATGGCACGACAGCATGGGGATCGGCGTGGGTCAGCCAGCATGGGTCGCCGTCCGAACTGCCCACCACAACGAGACGCAAGGAGCAAGCCATGACCAAGGTCTGCTTCGCCGGTGTGACCGGCTGGGCCGCGCCGCCCATCCTGGCCGCCATCCATGAGTCCGACGACCTCACCCTGGTCGCTGGGGTATCCCGGTCCGCAGCCGGGCGTGCCTTGACTGACGTCATTGGCGTGAACGCGGACGGAAAGGTGTACGGGAGCGTGGCCGAAGCGCTGGTCGCCGTGCCCATAGACGTGCTCGTCGACTACACCGGCGCGGCCGCGGTCAGGAGCAACGTGGAGACCGCCGTGGATGCCGGCGTCCACGTGGTCGTGGGCTCCAGTGGGCTAACCGCGCCCGACTACGCCGCTCTGAATGAACGCGCCCGTGCCCACAGTGTGGGCATCATCGCCGCCGGGAACTTCTCGGTCATGGCCGCCATCCTGCGGCGGGCCGCCGCGATGGCCGCCGAGCACTTCGGCCACTGGGAGGTGATCGACTACGGCGGCGACTCCAAATCCGACGTTCCCAGCGGCACCTCGCGTGAGCTCGCCGAGACCCTCGCTCAGGTCCGCCGACCGTCGCCCGGTCTGCCAGTAGGAGACGTCCACGGTCCTATCGAGGCCCGGGGCGTCGAGGTCGCCGGCACCCGCATCCACTCGATCCGGCTGCCTACCTTTGTGGTGACGACCGAGATCGTGTTCGCCAGCGCGGGTGAGCGACTCCTTCTGCGGCACGACCCGGGGCCGAGCCCCGAACCCTACGTCGCGGGCACCCTGCTGGCCATCCGCAAGGTCACCGATGTCATCGGCGTACGCCGCGGACTCGACTCACTGCTCTACGACTGACCAGCCCGCACTGAGGGGATACGCCGAAATCGACCCACGCGTTGCGTCGACGCTGCCAGCCAGCTAAACCGGCCGTATGCCCGACCTTGATCCGAGGATCCGCGACCACTATCTCAGCGGCAACGAGCGTGACCGCCTCGCTGCCGGTGTAGGCCGGCTCGAGTTCCTACGAACCCAGGAACTGCTGACCCGAGTGTTACCGCCGCCTCCGGCGGTCGTTCTCGACGTGGGCGGCGCCGCCGGTGCCCACGCCGGGCCGTTGGCGGCTCAGGGTCATGAGGTTCACCTGATCGATCCAGTACCGCTGCACGTCGAGCAAGCAAGGGCCGTGCCCGGCTTGGCCAGCGTCACCCTCGGTGATGCGCTCGCGCTGCGATGGCCCGATGCGAGCGTCGACGCTGCGTTGTTGCTGGGCCCGCTCTATCACCTCACCGAACGCGCCGACAGGGTGCGGGCGTTGGCCGAGGGACGCCGCGTTCTTCGCCCAGATGGCGTCCTGGTTGCGGCCGCGATTAGCCGCTATGCGTCCACTCTGGACGGGTTGTTCCGCGGCTATCTTCGCGAGCCGGGCTTCGAGGCGATCGTCGAGCACGACCTGGCCGACGGCCAACACCGCAACCCCGGTGACGTCCCCGGCTGGTTCACCACCGCCTTCTTCCACCTGCCTAACGAGCTGTCGGCCGAAGCCGCTGATGCCGGGCTCCACGACGTCGGTGTCGTGGCCGTGGAAGGTCCGGCCTGGCTACTGCCTGATCTAGACCGTTGGCTCTCCGACGATCGTGAGGTTCTGCTGCGGACCATCCACCGAGTCGAATCCATTCCATCACTCCTCGGCGCGAGCCCACACCTGCTCCTCACCGGACGAGCAAGGTCCTAGATGGCAGCGGGCCCGAGCCCTGCCTGGACCCTCGTCGTCGGCACTCCTTGTCTAAGAGCCGCTGACCGGAAAGCAGTGAGATAAGGGCCAATCACAGCGACCTGGCCCACGAATGCCATCTCTTGGCGGGAGGGTGCGAGTATCTGCTGCCGTGGTCATCTCCCAACCGGTTGCTGTCGTGACAGGCGCGAATCGGGGCATCGGGGTCGAGGTCTGTCGTCAACTCGCCGAGCGCGGCTTCTCCGTGGTGCTCGGTTCGCGCGACGCTGGTCAAGGGCGAACGGGCGGCCAAGCAGCTTCCCGGCAATGCCTCGGCACGACAGCTCGACGTTGCGGACCAGGGCAGCGTCGACGCGGCAGCGGCCTGGGTAGCCGAGCGATACGGCCGCTGCGACGCGCTCGTGAACAATGCCGGCGTCGACTACGACACCGACGCCATGGCAGCCAGCGCGGATCTGGCACGCGTCCGCAGGGCGATGGAGACGAACCTGTTCGGCGCGTGGCGCACCTGCCTGGCGCTGCTGCCACTGCTGCGCGAAAGCCCGCACGGGCGCATCGTCAACGTAACCAGCGAGGAGGCGTCGCTTACCGACATGGGCGCAGGGTCCCCGGCCTACCACGTGACCAAAGCGGCGTTGAACGCGCTCACCCGCACGCTCGCGGCGGAGCTGCGTGGCTCCGCGGTGCTGGTCAACGCCGTCTCGCCAGGTTGGACCGCCACGGACATGGGCGGCAGCGGCGGGCGACCCATCGCCGAAGGCGCTGCTTCCATCGTCTGGGGCGTCACGCTGCCCAGCGACGGGCCTACCGGCGGGTTCTTCCAAGACGGCCAGCAGCTCGCCTGGTGAGCGCGCCGACTCATCGCCCGAACTGTGTTCGACGACGAGGCGAGGATCCGGTCGACGCTTGCGCTGGGGTGGACGGCCGGGACGGGTATGTGCGGATGAGCGACAACAGGTATCAGCTGCGTGCCGTGTGGCTCGACGCCGCCGACGTCACCCGGCGGCGCTGAGGTCGCACGGCACGACGGCCCGCACCTGACCTGATGGTGGTGCGGGCCGTTCGCAGCTGGTGAGGGCGGCCACGGGGGAGACGGCCCTCACCAGGCTGCGCGGAGATTACCCGTCCAGTGATCGAGTGCGCAGCGAAACCCGAGAGCCCAGGCGATGACGAAGGTCGGCGAGGGTCACGGGGTTGTCGGGCCGGGAACAAGTCAGACCAGATACTTCCGCAGGATCTTGCCCAGCGGACTGCGCGGGATCTCCGCACGGAAATCGAACACGCGCGGAACCTTGTAGACCGCGAGCCGGGCTCGGCATGCCTCGATCAGCGCTCGCCGTAGCTCCGCCTCGTCGGGTGCGTTCGGGCCCGGCACGACGACGGCCTTGACGATCTGCTCTCCTACGGCGCCTTCGATGCCGACGACCACGACGTCGGCGACGCCGGCGTGGCCACGCAGCACGTTCTCGACCTCGACGGGGTCGACCTTGTAGCCGCCGGTGGAGATGTACAGCTTGGTCCGACCGGTGATGAAAAGGTTGCCGGCGTCGTCGAGATGACCAAGGTCGCCGGTACGGAACCAGCCGTCGTAGAAGGCATCGTTCCTATCCGGATCGACACCCACGTAGCCGGTGGTCAGGGCGGGACTGGCAAAGGTGACCTCGCCGTTCTCGCCGGGACCCCGGGACTCACCATGCTCGCCGACGACGGCCAGGTCGACACCCTTCATCGGCCGCCCAACCGAAGCCGCCGTCGCGCCGACGTCCTCGTCCAGGTTGACGGTGACCGAGCCGGCCTCGCTGCATCCGTAGAGCTGCCGAACCGGCAACCCGAGCCGGCTCTGAAAAAGGTCGAAGGTCTCCTGTGACAGTGGTGCCCCGGCGGTGAAACAGAGCCGCAGCGAGCTCAGGTCGGCGCGGTCGGAGCGTCGGGTTTCCGCCAGGGCATGTGCGACGAACGGCACGGTCGGGAAGATGCTCACCCGCTCCCGTTCGATCGCGGCCAAGGCTTCGTCGCGATGGAACCCGTCCAGCAACATCATGGCGGCTCCGGACCGAACCGCAGCCAGCAGGCAGTTGCCCAGGCCGTGGGCGTGGAAGAGCGCCACCGACGTGAGGATGACGTCCTCGTCTCCGACGCCCACAGTGTCGAAGAAGTGGTTGGCCTCATACGCGAGGTTTGCTTGGGTACGCACGATGCCTTTAGGGGTGCCGGTCGAACCCGAGGAGAACGCGTGCAGTGCCGGCAGGTCGGGTGAGCAGTCGGCTGTCTGCTGCCCGCCGTCGGTCTTGGTGTCAAACCCGACGGCATCGGCGACCCAGACGCCAGAACCGGCCGCGGCCGCCGTCCAGGCCGCGATCGCGGGGGTTCGAGAGGCGGTCGTGACGATGCCCACCACCGAGCAGTCCCGCAGATACAGACCCAGTTCGGCGACGGTCAGCAGCGGATTGAGCGGAACCGCGATCCCGCCGACGGAGACGATGGCCAGGAACGTCGTCACGAAGTCCATGTCGTTGCCGAGAACGAGCGCCACCGCGTCGCCGCGGCGCACGCCACGACTGCGAAGAGCGCCAGCCCGCCGCTCGACGTCACCCGCCACGTCGCCCCAGGTCCGGCGCCGCGAGGCGTCGATGAGAGCCGGACGACTCTCGAAGCGTTCCACGGTGCGAGCAAGCAGTGCCGGCACCGTCAGCGCGGAGGTCACCTGTCGAGCCGACGAGCGACGTAGCGAGCGATGCTGTCGACGCTGTCGAAGTTGTCGATGACGACATCGGTGTCGGGGATCTCGAGGTCGAACTCGTCCTCCAGGCCGACGACCAGACCAAGGATGGCGATCGAGTCGAGCCCGACGTCGCGCAGCGACGCCTGGTCGGCGATCACCGCCTGATCGGTCGAGATCTTCAGCCGCCCCGCTAACAGCGTCCGGATCTGCGCGTTGATATCCGCAAGACTGGTGTGCACTCCCCCACCTTTCCGCCCCCGGTTCCGGCGCGCACTCTACGGGAGCTACCCGGTCAGGTGAAAGGCTCTGGCATGGCCACTGCGGTGCTCGACGACCTGCGCTCACGCGTTCCGGTTGGCGTCCGGCACCGGATCGCCATGGCCCGGATGAGGTACCGCACTCCGACCGGGCGCTGGCGCGTGCTGCCCGATGCGCTCGTCATCGGCGCCCAGCGCGGCGGCACCAGCGCCTTGTACCGAAACCTCCGGGCGCATCCCGATGTGGCGCCCTCGTTCCGCAAGGAGGTCGAGTACTTCAGCCGTTACTACAGCCGCGGCGAGCGGTGGTACCGGGCCCATTTCGGGCTGGCCATCGGGCGGCGGCGGCTCAACTTCGAGGCGACCCCCGACTATCTCTTTCATCCGCTAGCGGCCGAGCGCGCCGCCGCGACCGTCCCTGACGCTCGGCTGGTGGTGCTGCTGCGCAATCCGGTGGATCGGGCGTGGTCGCATTACCAGCACATGGTCCGGCTCGGCTACGAGTCGCTCGGGTTCGCCGACGCCCTCGACGCGGAGGGCGAGCGCTGCGCCACAGACCTCGACCAGCTCTTGATCGAACCGGACCACAATCCGAAGGCGCTGCTTCGGTTCTCCTACATCGCGCGCGGCCATTACGCCGACCAACTCAGCCGATGGTTCACGCACTACCCGCAGGAGCGGTTCCTGATCCTGCGCAGCGAAGACGTCTTCGCCGACTCGGCGAAGGAATACGGGCGAATCGTCGACTTCCTGCAGCTGCCACCATGGCACGGCCCAACGGCGCGGCCGCGCCGCGCGTCTGATGTCGTCGACCTCGATCCCGCTGTCGCCGGCCGGCTCCGTGAGATCTTCCGCGGCCCCAACGCCGATCTGGTCACCCTGCTCGGCTCGCCGGCGCCTCGCTGGTGATCACGCCTTGGTGACGGTGGCGTTCCACTCCGGCCGGGCCTCACCCGGCTGGTCGGCGGGCCGCACGACGAAGGACTCGCGCCCACCTTCGACCCGCAGCTCGGTCAGCTCGGGCATCCCTTCGCCGAGCCAGAACGCATTGCCCCCGAAAGTGCATTCGATGAAGTCGTAGAGCTGTGGATGCTTACCGCCGTCGGGAATGCCGATCTGGGCTACCCGCCCGCCCATGAACGTACCGCCCTGCACCAGGGTGATCCGGTCTTCGCCGCCTCGGGCGATGTGCTTGGTGATCTCCACTGCGAATTCGGACAGGCTGCGCTGGTCGATGTACATGCCCTCGTAGGTGATGGTCTCGCCGGTGCGACGGCCCTCGCGGGAGGGCAGCGCGCTGATGATCAATCCGGCCTTCCGGCACGCGTAGATCGTGCAGTCGCGGTAGGAGACGAGGTTCGTGTAGGAGCCGGCGAAGATGCCCTGGCCGGTGTGGTACGCCGTGAACCGATCGACGATCGTCCTCGGCACGCCGTTCTGCCAGAAGTAGATGCCGCTGTGCTTGTTGTTGTGCGCGAGGTTGTCCTCGAAGATCCAGGTGTTCTTGTCCCGCGAATGGGAAGGCCAGTGGAACCCTGCCGACGATTCGGCGCCGCCTTCGATTCCAGTGGCGACGCACCCACGTGCGATGTTCCCCTCGCCGGCGCCCATCAGGAACCCGGTGAGGTTGAACTTGCTGTTTCCACCGCTCTTGACGAAATGTGCGACGCAGCGCTCGTACAGCGTGTCGTGCGACGGCACCAGGTCGCGGCCACCGTCGACGGACAGGTCCCACCAGAAGGCGTCGTCGATCATGTCGTGCGCGATGCAATCCCGGAAGGTGACCCCGTTGGACAGGTGTGCCGCGAACCCGTGGCCGGTGGAGTCGTATGCGACCACGCCGTCCACGACGGAGCCGCGCGACCCGTCGTAGTTCAGGTGGAAATGGATGGCGTACCGGCCGATGACCTCTTCCTCACCTTGCCGCGGACCCATGTAGCGCAATCCAACGAACCCGATCTGCTGCGCACGCTGCGCTCCCAACATGGCCAGATGGGAGCGCCCCTCGGGCGTGCCCTGGATGCGCACGTTGCGGGACAGGTTCAGCACCTCGGCGCGATGGATGACGCCGGGCCGGACCGTCACCGTCGGGTGGGGGTACCGGAGCGGCTTGTCCAGGGTCACCAGCTGCCCGTCGACGGCGGCAATCGTCAGGCGATCGTGATGCAGCCAGTACTCGCCTGCTGTCGTCGGCTCGGTCGGTGTGATGACGATCTCGTCACCTGGGCGCCAGCCGTCGGCCACATCGACGCTGATCGTTGTCGCGCCGGCTTCGGCGGCGCCGGTCAAATTCGTCCATGCGGTCTTGCGGGTGCCCTGCAGGTCGATCGCGCCCGCGGAGATCACCCAGAGCCCGACATCGGTGTCGAACGGTGTTTCAGTGTGCCCGCCTTCGAAGCCGCTCTCGTCGACCTCGACGAACTGGATCGTATGGACGACATCGGGATTCGCCGGGTGAGCCTTGATCACCCCCGACACGAGGATGTTCCGGTCCGAGGTCAGAGTCCGGCTGGCGGCAGGATCGAAGACCACAGCGCCCTCGGGATCGATCCGGACACCGGCGACCCGCGCGTCGACGTCCAGCAGGATCGGTTGGTCGACGACGGCCTCGTCGGTCTCCGTCGGCACCTTGCCGCCCCAGGTGGCGGGGTCGCTCCACCGCGCGGCCGGCAGGTCCGTCGGCGTTGGGCCCGGCTGAGTCACCGACGGGCTGCTGGAAGGGCTGTGGTGCTCGTGGCTCGGTGTCGTCGGTTCCGCGGGAGGAGCCGCGCTACCGTCGTCAGCGCCAGCGGTCCGCACCACCAGGTAACCGGTCGCCGCAGCTGCGCCACCGGTACCGGCCAGAGCCAGCATCTGGCGCCTCGTCAGCCGGCGCGGCGCGCCGTGCTTCCCTGCCCCCATTTGTCGCTCGTCCATGACCGCCCGCTCGCAGAACTCCCCAGTCGACTGGCCAACCCTACGACGTCCACTCCAATGCGCTCACGCACGTCGGCGCGCGTCGGTTCAGAACAGCTCGACGTCGCCGAGCGCCAGCTGCCAAACCGACGGATCGGGCATGGCCTGTTCGACGACGCCCTTCCACACCAGATGCGGACCCTGCCCGGGCACAGGGACGAATCCGGCGCGGGGGCGGCCCGCGGCGAGCCGGACCGCGTAGTCGGCGCCGCTGTTCCGCAGCACGCGGCGCAGCAGGTGTCGCGTGGTCGACGGATCCCCGCCGGGTATCAGCTCCGCACAGACCGCTGCCTCCAGGGCCGTGCCTCGCCGGCGGACTCGAAAGATCGCCAAACCGGCCGAGATGTCGTCGTCGTGCGCCGGAATCGCCCGGTAGGCCAGGGTCGGAAATCCGTACCGCCAGGCGAGGTACGGAACGGACAGCCGGGTTCGCAAACCGTCAGGTGGAAGCGACGACAACAACGTCTCGACGGCCGGCTGGTCCGCGAGCACGTCCGCGACCGGCCGGCCGGCCGAGCACGGTTGCGACCACTTCTCCGCGGGCCTCCGGGCGCGGACAAGCCTGCCCAGCGCCGTGAGCGAACGGGGCCGGGCAAGTACCCGGAGCTGCCCAACCGGTTGCCAGCCCATCTTGAGATATCCCGGCCGGCTGCGCTCGTTGGGCGTGTTGAAGACGAAGGCGACGCCGTCCGAGCGCAACCCCTCCAGCGCGCGAAGCGTCAACGCCGAGAAGACTCCCTGCCCCTGAAAGTCGGGATGCGTCGCGGTGTCGACGGCCCGGACGGCGCGCACCGGCTCGCCGTCGACGTCGAACTCCCAACGCATGAACGTGCGGAACCCGGCGATGCGCTCCCCGGCGGTGGCCACCCACGCCGGCGAGGCGCCGAACGGGCTTTCCCGGTGCTTCCAGCCGAAGAACCGGGCGTACTGCTCGTCGGGAACCCAGCCAAGCGACTTCTGGAGCAACTCGAGAACACCGGGTTCATCGGCTTGCGTGTACGCCCGCAATGCCAGCGCCGGCGCGCTCACCACCCGGTCATCTCCGACTCGTCAGGTGTATTGACAGCACCCTGCCTCCGGCCTTGGCCATCGTCCACGAGCGGCCGACGGCGGTGGAAGTGGCGTGGACGCCCGCCGCAACCCGGCGGCGCAGCGACGGCAGCTGGGCCCGCCCATACCCCAACTCCTCGAGCAACCCACCGGCGATGGCCTCGAACTGCACGAGGTCGACGGGAGCCATCTGCCGCCGCCAGTCACGCAAGCCCGGCGTCGGCGGCAGGAGCAGGCTTTGATGGGCGGCCGGGAACCGAGTGGTCCGGATGACCTCGCCGGCACGTTCGTAGTACCGCAGTAGACCGTCGTCCCAGGCCAGCCCCAAGAATGCGCACAGCTGCCGGACCGTCCGCTCGGGTTCCTCGACCAACTCCTCGTACCGGATCTCCCGGTACCGGCGCGGGCCGAGCCGCTGTCCGGCGCGCCGGCCTCGGGTCACCCGTCGACGCCATTCAAGTGCGGCGTCCTCGACGTTATTCGGCCCCCATTCGACATTGAGGTAGGACAACGCCACGTCGCGCCCGTCTCGGATGATGTGCACGAATCGGGCTTCGGGAAACATCCGAGCAAGCCGGGAGATGTACAAGACGTGGTTCGGGGTCTTGTCCGCGTATCGCGGCTTTCCCTCCCGCGCTGACCAGAGCCGGTAGAGACATCGCACCAGACCTGGGAAGTCAGCGGGGTTGTCGGCGTACACCGCTGCGCGAACGTCGTCCGCCGGCAGCCCCCACCGCTGGAACGCTGCATTGTCGAAGATCAACGCCAGGCAGGCGTCCGGGTCGAACCGGCCGGGCCATCCGTACCGCACGGCGTGGTGCGGCCTGGCGAACCGGATCACGAACGACACCTCATCCGGGATCGCGAGCTGAGGATGCGAATCGAAGATCGCGCGCAGCAGTGTGGTCCCGGAGCGGCCTGAGCCGACGAAAAAGGGGAAGACGTCCAGCCGAGAACCGTGCGAATCGGTCATCCGCTGGCCAGCCGCTTGGCCTGCCGGCGCACCGGGGCCAGCAGCCGGTGCCGGCGTACTGCTGCCACCGGACCGTGCTCGTACCAGGCTCGGCCCTCGACCCGCCGCAGGGTGCGGCGGACCAGAGGGGGATCCGGCAGCCCGGCATAGGAAAGGCCAAGAGTCTCGGCTCGGGCCAGGTTGAACGCATCGAGCAGCGGGTTGAGCAGCCGATTCGTCGAGCGGAACAAGAACCCACGCGGGTCGATCTCGTTGTGGTAGTGCAGGACGAACGGCGGGGTGACCTCGTGGGCGAACAACGGATGGACGCGAACCGTCGTCGACAGGTTCGCCGCAACCGGAAGCGGCGAGACGGGGATGCCGTCGCCCACGACGGCGAGTGCGAGGGACAGCTGGTTGGTCCAATGCCGCTGGGGCGCCGGCACGATGTCTGGTCGGCGCTCGTAGATGTCGAGTACATCGAAGACACGTTTGGACCAGCTGGTCAGCAGGTGAGCGCAGTAGTCCCTGGGCACGAACACCACGCCGCTGTTGAAATAGGGATACGTGACCTGCCCCGTCACTGTGGTGACGATGGACTGGCTCGGTTCCGGGATACCCAGCTCCGCATACAGCCGGCGCCAGCAGCCTGGCGGGTAGGGATCGAGGTTCTCGGGCTTGATCGCTACCGCCGCTGCGGAGCCGTAACGGCTCACGTCCCCGATGACCACCGTGTCCGTGTCGATCGCCAGCAGGACGTCGAAATCGTGGGTCTCGGCCAGCTCGAGCATCCGCAGCTTGTTGCTCGCTGGGGTCCGCGGGTCGAATCGTGGGACGACCCGCACCTCGGCGCCCAGCCGGGCCAAGCCAGCCTCGTATCGGGGATCCACTCCGTCGACGAAATTCACGACGACCGGGGATTCAGCGAGCGCGCCTCCGAACCGGCGCACCGAGATCACCAGGTTCTGTGCTTCCCGATACCAGTGATCGCTGTTCTCGCCGACACAAGAGACCAGGGTCATGGTCACGGGCGCGATCGTATCCATCCAACGGGAGTCGAGACGATCACGGGTACTTCTGCCCCTAGGCTGTCGCGGTGAGTGTGGTCGAGCGGCTGGTGACCGCGGCGGCGACCTTCGTCGACACACTCGACGATGCCCAGCGGCGCAAGGCGCTGCTCTCCTTTGACGAGAGCAGCCGACGTGATTGGGCGTACACGCCCCGCGAGCGAACCGGCGTCCCCCTGTGGATGCTCTCGCGGACCCAGACCAAGGCGGCTTTCCGCCTGCTCTCCGTGATGGTCGCGCCAGCGGCGTTCGCGAGGGCGACGGCGATCATTGCGCTGGAGGAAGTGCTGGACCAGTTGGAGGGTGCCCGGGGCGACCGACGGCACAGCGGCGACTATTGGCTGGCCGTGTTCGGCCGACCGAACTCCGAGCCGTGGGGAGTGCGTTTCGAGGGCCACCACGTGTCGGTGAACGCGACAGTAGCTGCCGGTGAGGTGGCGCTGACACCGCTGTTCCTCGGCGCCAACCCGGCGACCGTGCGAGACGGCGATCAGGTCGCGCTCGCTCCGCTGCAGATCGAGGAGCGGCTCGGGTTCCAGCTCGTGCACGCGCTCAGCGTGGAACAGCGCTCAGCGGCAGTGTTCTCCGACCGCGCTCCTGACGACATCGTCACCCGGAACCGATCGCAGCTCGACGGTCCGCTCGACCCAATGGGCGTGCCGCTCTCCGTCCTGTCCGGCGGGGCGGCAGCCACCGCCGCTGAGCTCGTCCGCGTCTTCGTCGACCGGTTTCCCGACGGCACTCGTCGCCCGGTCACTGGCGACCTCCGGTTCGCCTGGGCCGGGGCTCTCGAGCCGGGCGCCGGCCACTACTACCGACTCGCCGGTCCCCGGTTCCTGGTCGAGCTCGACAACACCCAGAATGGGGCGAACCACGTCCATACCGTCGTCCGCGATCCGAGTGCCGACTTCGGCCATGATCTGCTGACGGCTCACTACCGCAGTCGACACGCTGGTTAGAGGCCGTATGAACGCGTCGTCGGATGGGCTCTCGTCTCCGCGGGCCGCGGCGGGGCGGCTGGTCAAGACGGCCGCCGCTGCGGCAGACCGGCTGTGGCCGCCGCGGCGTGGGGTGGTCGTGCTGATCTACCACCGGGTCGGCGCCCGCACCGGCATCGAGGTCGACCTGCCCACGGGACTGTTCGACGATCAGATGGCTTGGCTGACCGGCCACGGGCTGGCGACAACCCTGGACGACGCCCTCGGCGCCGCGGCCCGGCCGGCCGCGCCGGATCGGGACCCGGTCGTGGTGACCTTCGACGACGGGACGTCGGACCTGGTGGAGTTGGCGTTGCCCATCCTGGTCGAGCACAAAGTCCCAGCGGTGTTCTACCTCTCGACCGATTTCGTCGAGCGCGGCCGTCGGTTTCCGCACGACGGCACGCCGCTGTCCTGGGCCGGCGCCCGGGAGGCTCTCGCGACGGGGCTGGTCACCATCGGTTCGCATACACACACCCACGCGTTGCTGGACCGACTCGACCCGCGGTCCGCGGCCGACGAGCTGGATCGATCTATCGACCTGATCGCCGATCGAACCGGAGTCGCTGCCGATCACTTCGCGTATCCGAAGGCGGTCGCGCCGTCGTCCAGCGTCGAAGCGCTGGTTCGCGACCGGTTCCGGTCTGCCGCCCTGGGGGGCAACCGGGCCAACCCATACGGACGAACCAACCCGCACCGGTTGTCCCGGTCGGCCATCCAACGAAGCGACGAGATGCGCTTCTTCGAGCGCAAAGCGATGGGCGGGATGGCCTTCGAGGACGGGGCAAGGCGCGCGCTCAACCGGCTGCGCTACGCCCGGACCACCGGGTGAGCCGGCCGAGTTTCTTGCGCTCCGCCACGGCTTGATACGTGTCGAGCACGATCCGAACCACCCGTTCCTCGTCGAAGTGCTCACGAGCCCGCAATGTCGCAGCTGCACCCATGGCGGCCCTCACCGCCGGGTCGTTGCCGAGTTGCTCGATAGCAGCGGCCAACCGCCCCGGGTCGCGCACCGGCACCAACAACCCGGTCACCCCGTCCTCGACCACCTGCCGGCAGCCGCGAACATCGGTCGCGACCACCGCCAGCCCGCTGGCGGCAGCCTCCATGGCCGCCCGCGGGAAACCCTCCCGGTGGGACGGCAAGACGAACAGATCCATGCCCCGATACAGCTGTTCGACATCATCCCGAAGGCCGAGAAAACGGACTCCAGCCTGCCGGGCGGCCTCGATTTGCTCCAGCGGCAGGGCATCGGATTTGTCCGGGTCGGCTGGACCGATGGCCGCGATGACATACCGGTCACCCAACGACCGCGCCGCCTCGAATAGTTCAAGGAAACCCTTCTCGGCCACCAGCCGGCCGACGACTCCGACGACGACCTGATCTGCCCGGACGCCGAGATCCTTCCGCGCGGCCATTCGTTCAGCCGAGTCGGCCGCCGGCCGGAACCGGCGGAGGTCGACACCATTGCCGAGCAGCCGGGACTGGCGGCGGCGGTTGAGGTGCCAGCGGCGCAGCACCGTGAGATCCTCCTCGTTCTGCACCAGCTCGGCGTCGGAGAACAACGCGGCCACACCTTCCAGGGCGAGCACCAGAGCCTTCTTCGGGCCGGCGCCGTCAGCGAAGTACAGGCCGTGGTTGGTGTTCACCACGATCGGCACGCCGGCAAGACGCCCGATGACCCGTCCGTACAACCCCGGCTTCGGGTTGTGTGTGTGCAGCACGTCGAACCGATCCTGGCGCAGAATCCGCCACAGCTCCGCGGCCGCCTTGACGTCCGCGGTCAGGCTCCAGCCCCGCGTCGACGACCGCAGCGCCAGATGCCGAACACCGTCGGCCTCGAGGCGGGCCACCCACGGGCCGTCAGCGCTGACGCCGTATGCCTGACCGCCAGCCCGGTTCACTGCGAGCAACTGCGGTCGCAGGAGATACCACAGGCTCGAGTCGACGGTCGTCAGGTGAGCAACCCGCACAGCGGCCTCGGTCAACAGTCGGCCTCGTGCTGGTCGACGAAGACTGCGGCGTCGTAGCGGAGCATGACCAACCCGTGCCGCCAGCCGTCGGTCGACGCCGACGAGGGCAGCCCGGCCAGGTCCTCGAGCAGCCAGCGGGGGTAGTCGGCCCCAGCCTGGCGAGCTAGTGGATAACCGCCGCCGAACCGGGCGTTCAGCTCGATCACGACGAAGCGCCCGGTCTCCTCGTCATGGAAGACCTGCACCGTGAGGGGCCCGTAGGCACCCGGCAGCGTGCCGCACAGGCGGATGACCATGCCTTCGAGCTCTCCGGACCGGACTGTCACCGCCTTGCTGACTTCGCCGGCGCGTACCTCGAGGCGGCGGCGAGGAACCGCGCAGACACACCGGCCGGACCGGTCGACGAGCGCGTCGATCGTGTACTCCTGGCCGGGTGCCACCGTCTCGACGAGGACGTCGCCGCCGCGGGCGGCCAGAGCCAGTTCGTGCTCGTCCCGCACGATCGTGACGCCGATGCCCGCGCTGCCTCGTCGAGGCTTGACGACCAGCGGATAAGGCCAGTCCGCGGGAGCTCCGCGGACCTCGTCGACGCTCGCCTGGTCGACGGTGGGGAACCCGTGTGCGGCGAGCCAGTCGTGGGTTCGCCGCTTGTCGGCCGCGATCTCGACGACCTCCGATGCGGAGATCGCCACTGTCGTGCCAGCTGCCGCGAAGTCCGCGCGGGCGGCCGCGTAGACCGGCAGCTCCGGGTCGATGGTCGGGATCAGCAGGTCGACGGCCTGCTTGTCGCACAGGTTGAGGACTTCGGGCAGGAATCCGGCGTCGTCGCAGCTGGGGACGAGGAACGCCTCATCGGCGCTGTGGAAGGCACTCGAACGCGCCGATCGATCCGCCGCGAGAACCCGCCCGTCGAGACCGAGATCGAGCAAAGCAGACCGGAAGGCCTTCAGTAACTCCACCCGCCGGCCGGCCGAGGAGATCAGAACTGTCAGCGACGTCATTGGCCGGCGATGCGCTCGAACTCCGGCATCGTCGCGTGGTTGGTGTGGTTCACTCCGTCGTGGCGCAGCACCGTGCCCACCGTGCGGGCCAGAATCCGCAGATCCAGACCGACCGAGCGGTGATCGACGTACCACACGTCCAAGTCAAGCCGATCGTCCCAGTCGATGGCGTTGCGGCCATTGACCTGAGCCCAGCCGGTCAGGCCGGGACGGACCTCGTGCCGCCGGGCCTCCCACGAGGTATACCGCTCCAGGTAGCGCACCGGCAGTGGGCGTGGCCCGACCAAGCTCATCTCTCCGCGCAGCACGTTCACCAACGACGGCAGCTCGTCGATACTCGTTGCCCGCAGCAGCCGCCCCAGTCTGGTGAGCCGTTTGTGATCACCGTCGGGCCCGATGTCGTAGCTGCCGGGGGGGCGCATGGTGCGGAACTTGAGCAGGACGAAGGGCCTTCCCCCACGGCCGGCCCGCTCGTGCCGGAACAGTACAGGTGAGCCCATTCGGGCAAGGATCGCCGCCGCCGTCATGGCGATGAGGGGGAAGAGCACGAGCAAGATCAGGGCGGATCCCACCACGTCCAGAGCGCGGTGAAGCCAAGCTTCGATGTGGCGACTGCCCCCCCGATGGCGGCCATGTCGCATGACCACCGGCGGAGTCTTTCGTATCCAAGTCCGATGTGGAAGTCTCTAGCGTCATTGATTTTGGGGGGCTCAGGGTGGGGATGGCCTTAGTCGACCGCCGGACCAGAGCGCGCGTGCTCAGCCGACTTCGAGCCCTGCCTGGGTTGCGTCGGTATCCCGCCACCTACGTATCGACGGCTGTGGAGGCGCGGCGGCTGCGGCGCGACTTGTCGACCGTCCGCACGTTCTTGTTGTTCATCGGGCATCCGCGCAGCGGTCATAGCCTGGTCGGTGCTCTGCTGGACGCACATCCCAGCATGCTCGTAGCCCACGAGCTCGACGTCCTGAAGTATGCCGAGGCTGGGTTCGGCCGCGAGCAGCTGTTCGCGCTGCTGATCCGCCATGAGCGCGCCCGGGTCGCCCGGGGTCACGTGTCCTCCACCGGGTACTCCTATGCCGTCCCCGGCCAGGCACAGGGCGCTTACCGGCGACTCGAGGTCATCGGCGACAAGAAGGGCGGACGATCGTCGATGCGCCTTGGCGAGAGACCCGAGCTGCTGGACCAGCTGGCGGCGACAGTGGGAGTGCCGCTGTCGGTCGTCCAGGTCGTCCGCAATCCGTTCGACAACATCGCCACCATGCACCGGCGGGCACCGCGAATTTCGCTCGCTGACCATGTAGACCAGTACTTTCGGCTCGCCGCGACGACGGATGCCGTTCGTGCTCGGCTCCCCGACGGGCAGTCCTACCTGCTTCATCTCGATGATTTGACCGCCACGCCGGCCGCGGCACTGGCCAGCTTGTGTGAATTCCTCGGCGTAAACGCCGAACCCACCTACCTCGAGGCGTGCGCGTCGATAGTCTTCCCGACACCCAGGCAGACCCGCGCCGACGCACCGTGGACGCCGGAGCTGATCGACTCGGTAACTGCCCGGCTGGCCGAACATCCACCGCTGCTGCGTTACCGTGCAGCCGGCCACACAGTCCCCCCGATCCCCGGCCCGGAGACCCCGACCACCGATGAAGACCAAGCTGGCCCACCATCGCCGCTCCGTGGCATGGGTTCTGCGTAGAGTCCGGACTCTGCCCGGCTTCCGGCGTTATCCGGTCCTTTACGTCAGCTCTGCCATCCAGGCGTGGCAGCATCGGCGCGACCTCGCCTCGGTGCGGGCCTACCTGATGTTCATCGGGCATCCGCGCAGTGGACACAGTCTGGTCGGCTCGTTGCTCGACGCACACCCGCAGGTGGTCGTCGCCCATGAACTCGACGCTTTGCAGTTCGTCATCGCCGGCTACCGGCGTGGCCAGTTGTTCAGCCTGGTGCTGGAACACTCCCGCCACAACGCCGCAGCCGGTCGGAAGTCCTGGGGCTACTCGTATGCCGTCGAGGGCCAGTGGCAGGGACGGTACGACCGGCTCAGCGTCATCGGTGACAAACGTGGACGGAAGACGACCGCTCGACTGGACGAGGACCCGCAGCTGCTGGACCGGCTGATCGACACCGTGCAAGTGCCACTGAAGGTCGTCCAGGTCGTACGAAACCCGTACGACAACATCGCCACCATGTACAAGCGCGGGCAGGTACCGCTGGAGAGACAGATTCAGACCTACTTCGCGCTGTGCTCGACAGTCGATGACGTCGCTCGTCGGCTCGATGGAGAACAGTTCCACCGGGTCTACCTGGAGGATCTGGTCGCCGACACCAAGGGGGAGCTGGCCGGCCTGTGCGCGTTTCTCGATGTGCCCGCCGAGCCTGACTATCTGGAAGCGTGCGCCGCGATCGTGTTCCCCGCCCCGCGGATGACCAGGTCCGACGCACCATGGACCGGTGACTTGCTGGCTGATGTCGCTCGACAGGCAGCACAGCATCCATGGCTTCGCCGGTACCGATTCGAGGAGTGACCGCACCCCGATGCGGTACAAGCGGGTAGCAAAGAAGGTGCTGCGGGGCATCGGTCTGCGTAAGCCGCCGTCGCGCTGGGTTGTTGCGGCCGACCAGCCGGCCGCGCCAGATCCGCTGCCGTCGTTCGGCCTCTTTGCGATCGTCGCAACCTGGATGGAAGCGGACGTGATCGAGGCGACCGTGCGTAATGCGTTCGCCCAGGGATGCGAGCGAGTGCTCCTTGTCGACAACGACAGCCCCGACGACACCGTCGTCGTCGCCAAAGTGGCAGGTGCCGAGCTGGCTCGGTCCTTCTCCACCGCCTCCGTGGACGAAGTGCTCAAGATCAGGCTGCTCAACCAGACCGTCCGGGAGGTGTCGGAGCAGGACGGACGAGATCACATCTGGTGGCTGTGGCTCGACGCCGACGAGTTCGTGCACGGGCCGGCCGGCATGACGCTGCGTGATTACCTGACGAGTTTGGATCGGCGATACCGGATCGTCGGCACACGGTACTTCAACCACTTCCCCGACCAAGCGCCCGAATCGCTGCCCGGGTTCCACCCGCTCGATCTGCAATCCCTGTGTCAGGAGAAGTCCGGCAACCTCTGCGTGCTCGGGCATCGCAAGCACCCGATCCAGCGGTACGACCGGGCAGGCCCGAGCATCACCTCCGGCATCGGGTTCCACGCGGCTCCCGCGGCTGAAACCCTCATCGAGCCGACGTCGGCTGTGTTCACACACCACTTCCCGTATCGCCTCGAGCAGACGACCCGGGCTCGGTTCGCTGCCCTGTGCGGCCGTACCGGAACGGGCCCGGCCCGAGTCGAGATGTTCGACCGTCAGGTCGTACACAACGCGGGAACGATCTCGGACATGTCCAAGCGCTACCGGACCCTCGACAGCGTCTATCGGCAGGATTGGGCCCAGGTGGAGAATCTGCGGCGCAGCGGCCGGGTGATCGGCGTCGAGCCAGAACCGTGGACCACATTGGTCGACGCCGAGGACGCGAGGACCGCACGGTGGTACGAACCGGAGCAGCTGGCCGCGGCCGTGGCCCAGCAGCGAACGTCGGCGTGAAAACCGCACCGACGAACCCGCTGCCGAACTTCGTCATCATCGGTGCCATGCGGTCGGGATCGACGTCGCTGTACAAGTACCTGCAGGACCATCCACAGGTCTTCATGCCGCGTAAGGAGATCCACTTCTTCGATCGCCGGTGGGATCGCGGGCTGGACTGGTACCTGACCAGGTTCGAGGGCTACACGGGGCAGCCGGCGGTCGGTGAAGCCACCCCCACGTATCTGGCCGAGCCCGTGGCCTTGGACCGGATGGTCTCGGTCATTCCGGCGGCTCGCCTGATCGCCATTCTGCGCGACCCGGTGGATCGAGCCTATTCGCACTATTGGATGGAGCGGATCCGCGAGCGCGAGCCACGTACCTTCGAAGAAGCGGTCGACGACGAGATCGGTGGGCGGGCGAACACCTCGGATTACCTTGCGCGCGGCCGCTACTTGCCACAGTTGGAGCAGGTCTGCCAGCGGTTCGAGCGTCATCAGCTAAGCGTGGTGCTGCTCGACGACCTGCGCGACCAACCTCGCCAGACCTACGCCGCCGTGTGCCAGTTCCTCGGCGTTGACGACGCGTTCGCGCCCGGCCGGCTCGGCGACCGGGTGAACCGGTTCGTCGCTTTTCGATCGATGCGAATACGCGGCATGCGCCGGTCGCTGCCGAAGGCGTTGCGGATCGGCCGCATCGTCGGCAAGCTCAACGCCGTCGAAGGCGATTATCCGCCGATGGCCGCGGAGACGCGGATCCGACTGCGGCAGTGGTTCGACGCCGATAACGCCGCGCTGGCGCGCTGGCTCGACCGCGACCTGTCCGGCTGGCGGCCGTGACGGGCAGGCGGGGTGCATCGGCCAGGGCCTGAGCGGTCAGCGGACCCACGATGGACCGTGCGTCGACGTGCTTCGCCTCGATGCCGGCGCGCTTGTGCAGGCCGACCATCTGGCTGGCCTGCACCGGCATCGCGACCGTCACGACGGCGCCCGACGCGCCGGCCCGGGCGGTGCGGCCCGAGCGGTGCAGGTACGACTTCGCCTCACCGGCGGGGTCGTAATGCACGACCAGCGCGACACCGTCGACGTGGATGCCCCGAGCCGCGACATCGGTCGCGACCACGACCTGCGCGTGCCCGGTGCGAAACCGGTCCAGGTTGCGCTCCCGCACCCGCTGGGAGAGGTCGCCGTGCAGGTCGACAGCGGCAACCCCTGCGCGCCCGAGGTCGCCCGCCAACCGCCTGGCGGTGTACTTGGTCCGCGTGAACACGATGCTGCGCGGGTTGGCCCGCAACAACTCGGTGATCACGTCGAACTTGCTATGCGCGCCGACGACGAGGACATGGTGGTTCACCGAGCGGACGCCGCCCACGTCCGGGTCAACCTCGTGGCGCTCCGGGTCGTCCAAGTGCCCCCGAACCAACCTGTCGACATCGCCGTCCAGGGTGGCCGAGAGCAGAAGTCGCTGACCGCTGGCGGGTGTCGCGGAGAGCAGGGCGGAGACGACGGGGAAGAAGCCGAGATCGCACAGGTGGTCCGCCTCGTCCAGGGTGACGATCTCGACGTCGGTGAGATGGCACGCTCCGCGACGGACCAGGTCGTCCAGGCGGCCAGGAGTCGCGACGACGACATCGGCGCCCTGTGCGAGGCCGCGAGTCTGCCGTTCGTAGGGCGTCCCGCCGTACACGGTGACCGTCCGCAGGCCCACCGCCCGCGCAAGCGGATCGATGACGGCGGCGACTTGGCCGGCGAGCTCACGGGTCGGGACGACGATCAAGGCGCGTGGATGGTGTGGCCGGCTGCGCCGCCCGGCCAGGCGAACCAGTACCGGTACCCCGAACGCCAGGGTCTTTCCCGAACCGGTGCGCGCCCGGCCGAGCACGTCACGTCCGGCGATCGCGGCAGGGATCACCGCCGCCTGGATGGGGGTCGGTTCGGTGATCCCGTCGGCACCGAGCAGCTTCACGATCCGGTCCGGAACGCCCAGTGCGGCCATCGCCGAGCCCGCCGGGTCAAAGGCCTCAACAGCGGCCAACCGCGCCGGATCGACGGCTCGGCGATCGCCGTGTTCGTTCCGACGAGGGTGACCGGAGCGGCTTCGGTGCGGGTGCGCCGGACGTCGTGCGCCTCGGCGACTTCGGCGGTCGGTGGACAGGCTGGATTGGTTGGACGGCATCGCAGATGCTCCGATGATTGGCGGGTCGGCGCGCCCGAACGCAGGCCGCGGGAGCGGCGCGCGATGAGCCATTCGGGCACGCGATACCCGACCGTCCCCTGGACCACGTGGGTCCGGACACCGGGCACCAAGACGGCCCTGCCGCATTCACAGCGGGGCCGTGGCTGATCAGAGTCTATCGGCCGGACCCGTCAGCCATGAAATCGGCGCCCATGCCGGTCGGGTACGTGGGCTGGCTGGCAGCTCAGGAGTGCCGACGGGACTGCACGATGCGGAATCGCTCGGCCACGAAGGCGCCATCGACGAATGCGGCATTCGCAGCGGGGTTGGCGCCGGTGCCATGAAAGTCGGAGAACGCCGCCGATTGGTTCACGAACACCCCTCCGGTCAGATTCATCGACAAGGCGACGCCGGCATCCATCGCGGCTCCCTCCGCCGCTTGGAGGACCTTCTCGTCGGTGGAGTACACCGACGCCGTCATACCGCCGTGATCCCGGGCCGTGTCCCGAAACAAGGCGATCGACGCGTCGGTGGAGTCGGTGGCGATCAGGTACGACACCGGACCGAAGCACTCCGCCGAGTAGACCTCGGTGTCGTTGGCATCCAACGCGACAATGGTGGGTGTCCGGACGGTGGCATCCGGCCACGCCGGGTGCTGCACCGCTCGGGAGGCGAGGACGACCTCGCCGTGGCTCGATGCCGCCTCGAGCCGGTCGAGCACGCCAGCATTGACGACGGCGCCGAGCACCTCGACGGCGCGGGCGTCGTCGGCCAGCAGCTTCTCGACCGCTGCAGCCAGACTTGCCCCTACCTCGGCGAAGGACTTGTGCCCCTCGTCGGTGCCGATGCCTTCCCGCGGCACGAAGACGTTCTGCGGCGCGGTGCACATCTGGCCGGTGTAGAGGCTGAGCGAGAAGGCGAGATTGCGGCACATGCCGCCGAAGTCGTCAGTCGAATCGACCACGACGGTGTTCACACCGGACTTCTCGGTGTAGACGACAGCCTGCCGGGCGTTGTCCTCCAGCCAGCCTCCGAAATCGCTCGAACCGGTGAAATCGATGATCTTCACCTCGGGCCGAACGGCGAGTGCCTGTGCTAGCCGGTCGGCCGGATCCTCGGCCGCGAGAGTGACCAGGTTGGGGTCGAAACCCAGCTCGGCCAAAACGTCGCGGGCCGCCTGGACTGTGATCGCCAGCGGGAGCACCGCGTTCGGGTGTGGCTTGACCACGACCGGGTTCCCAGTCGCCAACGAGGCGAAGAGCCCGGGCCACGAGTTCCACGTCGGGAACGTGTTGCAACCGATCACCAGCGCGACCCCTCGCGGCACGACGTGGAAGGTCTTCGTCATCCGCAGCGGCTCACCTTTGCCGGCTGGCTTCTCCCAGTACGCCGTGGTGGGCGTTCGGTTCTGCTCCTCGTGTGCGTAGGCGATCGCCTCGAGGGCGCGATCCAGGGCATGCGTTCCGCCGGCCTGAAACGCCATGACGAACGCCTGACCGGACGTGTGCTGCACGGCATTGGCCAGCTCGAAGACACGAGTGTGCAGGCGGGCGAGAATCTCCACACAGACCGCGGTGCGGACCGCTGGTCCCGCCCCACGCCAGGACGGCATCGCGTCTCGGGCGGCGCCGAGGAGAGCATCGAGCCCGTCGGCCGTGACCCGGGGATACCGCACATCCAGATTCGGCCCATACGGGCTGTGCTCGGTCGCGACCCGGCCCCCGGCGCCGGGTGTCTCGAGGGGGAAGTCCTGGCCCAGCCACGCGTCGTAAGCGGCTCGGCCTTCTGGCGCTGCCGTCTCGCCGTAGACCCGCGGACTCGGCGACTCCGGGTAGGCGGAGAAGTACTCGCGGGTGCGGATCGACGCCAGCGCTGCGTCCAGAGTCGGCTGATGACGGGCGACGAGCTCATCGGCGGACACGGTGACCCTCCGGTCTTGATAGGCGTGGGTTGTGACAATACGACGCCGTTCCGCCACTACTGTGTCACACCGCAAGAGGCCACCAGCGGCCGGTTTCGACGCGCACGCTGATTCCGCCGCGCGCTAGCCCTTCACTCCTCCGGCGAGCAGGCCGCGGACGAAGAACCGCTGCAGCGCCACGAATACCAGCACCGGCACGACCATCGAAATGAAGGCTCCGGCGGAGAGCAGGTGCCAGTCCGCCCCTCGGGTGCCCGCCAGCTCCGCGACTCGGACCGTGAGTGGAGCGACGTTCGGTGTGCCGCCGGCGAAGGTCAGCGCGACCAGCAGGTCATTCCATACCCACAGGAACTGGAAAATGCTGAAGGCTGCGATCGCTGGGACGAGCAGCGGCAACAGCACCAGAAAGAAGATCTTCACGTGGCCTGCGCCGTCGACCCGAGCCGCCTCGACCAGTGAGCGCGGGATTTCCTTCATGAAGTTGTGCAGCAAGAAGATCGCCAGCGGCAGCGCGAAGATCGCGTGTGACAGCCAGACTGTCCAGAACGAACCAGCCAGCCCCACGTCCACGTAAGCTGAAAGCAGCGGGATAAGGGTGACCTGAATCGGCACGATCTGCAGCGCGAACACCGCGACGAACAAGAAGTTGCGGCCGGGGAACTCGATCCACGCGAAGGCGTAGGCGGCGAGCAGCGCGATGGTAATCGGGATGATCACTGCTGGAATCGTGATGACGATGGTGTTGACGAAGAACGTCGCAAACTGAGTGGTGCTGCCGAACAGCACCTCGTTGTAGTTCTCGAGGGTGAGGCCTGGGTTGGTGAAGTAGGTCCACCAACCGGTGGTCCGGATCTCCTGCTCGGGCCGGAATGACGTGAGCAACAGCCCGAACGTGGGGACCGTCCAGAGGATGGCCATCACGATGGCAATGCCCGATGCCCACGGCGAGCTGAGCTTGGTCTTCGCCTCGGCTGCCCGGCGCTCCGCGCGGCTGAGCTTGCGTTCGATCGGGGGGGCCGCGGGGACCGGAGGAGTGGTCGTAGTCATCGGATATCCTCCGAGAGTCGCAGCTGCCGGACGTTGTAGATGACGATCGGGATCACCAGGATGAACAAGAGCACCGCAAGTGCCGCGCCCAACCCGATGTTGAACTGCCGGAACGCCTGCGTGTAGAACTCGTTGGCCACGACGCTCGTCTCGAAGTTGCCCCCAGTGGCGGTCCGGACGATGTCGAAGATCTTCAGCGTGCCGATCGCAATGGTGGTGTAGACAACCACCAGCGCCGGCCGGATGCTCGGGATGGTGATCGAGGTGAACATTCGCGACCCGCTGACGCCGTCGATGCGGGCAGCCTCGATGATGTCGTCCGGGATCGCCTTGATGGCGGCAGACAAGACGGTCATCGCGAAGCCGGCCTGGATCCAGATCATGATCACGATGAGGAAGATGGTGTTCCACGGCGCGGTGATGATGAACTGATACGGCTCGAAGCCGAGCCACACCAGGATCTGGTTGGCCAACCCGATCTGGTTGACGCCCGGCTGGTCGGGTTTGTATTCGTAGACGAACTTCCAGATGATCGAAGCGCCCACCATCGAGATGGCCAGCGGCAAGAAGATGAGGGCCTTGGCCAGCGATTCAAACCGGGTCCGGTCCACGATCACGCCGTAGATCAGCCCGATCACGGTTGCCGCGATCGGCACGAGCAACACCCAGATCGCGGTATTTCGGAGCACGATCAAAAACTCCGGCCGGGTGAACAACGTGACGTAGTTGTCCAGGCCGACGAACTGCTCCGAGGTCCGGTCGAAGAACGACTGGTAGATCGTCCGGATGCCCGGATAGATCAGCCCGAAGAGCAGCATGAGGACCGCCGGGCCGACGAAGCCCAGTGCGACGACCCACCCGGGAACCCGCTTCGGCCGGTCGACCGCGAACAGGATCGCTCCCATCACGACCGCGAACAGCACGATGGCGAACACCATGACGGCGAACTTCTCGGCCGTGGTGTCCGCCCTGAGCAGTATGTCGCCCACTGGCCTCACCCCTTCGTTGGGGCCGAGCCCGGCCGGGGACCACGCTCCTCGTAGTCCCCGGCCGGCGGCCCTGGATCCGGCTTACCGCCAGGATGCCCTTACGGCCAGGAAGCCTCAATAGAGTCGAGCACTTCCTGGTCGGGTTTGTCGTTGGCGATCCAGCTCGTCATCTCCGTCCAGAACGAGCCGGCGCCGACCTCACCGGGCATCAGGTCCGAGCCGTCGAACCGGAATACCGCCTCGGGGTCCTGCAGCAGCTCACCAGCTAGCCGGTCGATCGGAGATACCAGCAGCGAGATGTCAAGCTCCTTGTTGGCGCTCACCCATCCCGGCGGGGAGACCTCAGCCTTCTCGTTCGCCCACTCCGGCGAGCTGAGGAACTGCTGGAAAGCCAGCACCTCCGGACGGTCCGCGAACGCGGTCACGAACTCGGCGCCACCGAGCAGCGGCTTGCCCTGGGCCTCGTCGATCGGCGGCAGGTAGAACGCGAATACCTGGCCCTCTTCGCTGATGTCCGTACCCTCGGGCCAGTTGGCCTGGTAGAACGACGCCTGCCGGTGCATCCAGCAGGTGCCGTCGAGAATCGGCAGGCCGGCGTCACCGAACTCGGTGGCCGCGATGCTGGTCACGTCGCCCAGGCCGCCGTTGACGTAGGCGTCGTTCTTGAGGATGTCGCCAACCGTGGCCAGTGCCTCGGCCACCTGCGGGTCGTTGAACGGGATCTCGTGGTTGACCCACTGGTCGTAGACCTCAGGACCGGCGGTCCGGAGCATGACGTCCTCGATCCAGTCCGTGGCGGGCCAACCGGTGGCATCACCGGAGCCGATGCCGGCGCACCAGGGCATGCCGCCGTCTTCCACGATCTGGTCCGAGAGCGCGATCATGTCGTCCCAGGTCTCCGGCACCTCGTACCCGGCGTCGGCGAAAGCCTGCGGCGAGTACCAGACGAAGGACTTCACGTTCGCGCCGAGGGGCGGCGCGTAGAACGTGCCGTCTACGCTGCCGTAGGTCTTCCAGTCCTCGCCGAAGAACTCGTCGACGTTCGCAGCAGTCTCGGCGGACGGCTCGACGACGGCATCGGAGTCGCGCACGATCGTCGAGAGCAGGCCTGGCTGCGGGACGTAGGCGATGTCCGGCGGGTTGCCGCTCTGGATCCGGACGACGAGCTGGGCCTCGAACTCACGCGAGCCCTCGTAGACGATGTCAGCGCCGGTGCACTGCTCGAACGGCACATACGAGTCGATATGCGCCTGGTCCTCGGGTGCGACGATCGACGTGTAGACGTTGACCGTCGTGCCAGAGAGGTCGCCGTACTGCTCGTACGCAGCGCAGTCGACGTCGCCTGGGGCTGCGGCCTGGTCGCCGTCACCGCCGCCGTCGCCGCCGTCCCCATCGCCGTCGCCGCCGCAGGCGACCAGTGCGATGGAGAGCCCGAAGGCCGACACAGCGGCCAGAACGCCCTTACGGGCCGTGGTTCTCACCATGATGTGGAGCTCTCCTTCCGGGGGCTGCCGGTGCGGGCGGACACCCGCGTCCCGGATTCCGCAAGACACGTAAACGCCTGCGAAACGGCTTGGCAAGCGCCTTGATACGCCGGTGTCATAACGATTCGATCACGCGCCGACGGAATCGGATGGTTTGAATGGATGGCATGGCGCGCGGCCTCGGACGCAACGATCAGGCGAAGAATCCAGCAGTGCGATCGTCATGTCCGACCCGATCGCTGCAGCATGCAGAATCGTTCGAACTCGGAGGTGGCAATGGACGCCTTGCTTCGCGATGCGGCTGACCGTGCGATCGACTATTTGACGGCGTTACCCGACCGACCGGTCGCACCGGCGCCGGAGGCGGTCACCGCGCTCAGCACGCTGGACGCGCCAATGCCGGAGGAGCCGACCGACCCAGCGGCGGTCCTGCGGATCCTGGATGAGACGGCTTCCCCAGCCACGACGGCGATGGCCGGGCCGCGCTTCTTCGGCTTCGTCGTCGGCGGCTCGCTCCCCGCCACACTCGCAGCGAGCTGGTTGGCAGGGGCGTGGGACCAGAAGACGGCCTTCCGTTCCGTTGCACCGGCGACCTCCATGGTGGAAGAGGTGTCGTTGCGCTGGCTGGTCGACCTGTTCGGGCTGCCGGAAGGAACCGCCGCCGGGTTCACGACCGGGGCGACCGTGGCGAACTTCACCGCATTGGCGGCAGCGCGGCATGCGGTGCTCGCCCAGACGGGGTGGGACGTCGAAGCTGACGGGTTGTTCGGTGCGCCGCCGATCAACGTGATCGTCGGTGCCGAGGTTCATTCCTCGCTGGTCAAGGCGCTCGGGATGCTCGGCCTGGGGCGGAACCGGGTCGTTCGCGTTCCTGTCGACGATCAAGGGCGCCTGCGCGCTGATGAGATGCCCCACCTGGCCGGGCCGACCATCGTCTGCGCCCAGGCCGGAAACGTGAACACCGGCGCCGTCGACCCGCTCGGCCAAATCTGCGAGCGCGCTCGCGAGAGCGCTGCATGGGTCCATGTCGACGGTGCCTTCGGGCTGTGGGCGACCGCTGTGCCGAGCCTGCGGCAGTTGACAGCCGGCATCGAAAACGCCGACTCCTGGGCAACCGACGCGCACAAGTGGCTCAACGTGCCGTACGACAGCGGGCTCGCGTTTGTCCGTGATCCTGATGCACTGCGAGCCGCGATGTCGGTGTCGGCGGCGTACCTGCCGCCCGCAGGAGGCCAGCGCAACCCGTCCGATTACACGCCAGAGATGTCGCGGCGGGGTCGTGGGGTCGAGGTGTGGGCCGCGCTCATGTCGCTCGGCCGCAGCGGGCTGGTCGAGCTGATCGAACGCAACTGCCGCCTGGCCCGCCGGTTCGCCACCGAGTTGTCGGCGGCCGGGTTCGCAATCCTCAACGAGGTCGCCCTCAACCAGGTGCTGGTCTCGTTCGGCGACGCCGAGGTCACCGACCGGATCGTGGCGGCGATCCAAGCCGACGGCACCTGTTGGTGCGGCGGGACTGTCTGGCACGGCAGTCCCGCCATGCGGATCAGCGTCAGCTCGTGGGCCACCACCGACGACGACGTCACCCGCAGCGTCGAGGCCATCATCAAGTGCGCCCAATCCGTGTTGTCAGGCCGGGCACATAGCTGACCTTCAGGTCGAGGGCGCACCGCCTCTGACGCTCGGCTGGTGAGCGGCGGGGCGAGATGAGAAGTCGTAGGAGGCTAAAGAACGAAGCTCGGGAACAAGCCAAGACGCCGCGGTAGTGCGCCGAGCTTCGGACTGGCCTCCAACGGCTTCTCATCTTGCCCCGCCGCCCAGGCGGCCCCGTGCCAGACTCGCCGGCATGGCCGCACTCAGCCCGGTGTCGACCATCGGCGTCGTCGGGGCGGGCACGATGGGGGGCGGAATCGCCGAAGTCGCCGCCCGGGCCGGCCATCGGGTCTTGCTCGTCGACGCGGTTCCAGGTGTGGCCGACGCCGCCATCACTGCGGCTCGGGAGAGGCTGACCCGTTCGGTGGCGAAAGGCCGGCTGACCGACGAGGCAGCCAGAGCAACCATCGGTCGCCTCACCGCCGCCAGTTCGGTCGCCGATCTGCACCCGTGCGCCCTGGTCATCGAAGCCGCCGCCGAGGACCTCGACGTCAAGCGGGCGCTGTTCGCCGAACTGGAAGCAGTCTGCGACGGCACGACGATCCTCGCCACCAACACGTCGTCCCTGGATGTTGCGCAGATCGCGGCCGGCACGACAAAGCCCCAGCGGGTGGCCGGTCTGCACTTCTTCAATCCGGCAACGGTGTTGCCGCTGGTGGAAGTGGTGGCAACGCCGCAGACCGACCCGACGGTCATCGACACGCTGGCCGCGACGGCTCGGGCGTGGGGCAAGACACCGGTGCGATGCGCGTCGACGCCCGGCTTCATCGTCAATCGGGTCGCCCGACCGTTTTATGGTGAGGCATTTCTCCTGCTCGAAGCTGGCATCGCCGATCCAGCGACGATCGACGCGCTGTTGCGAGAGACCGGCGGCTTTCGGATGGGTCCGTTCGAGCTCACCGACCTGATCGGTCAAGATGTCAATGCCGCCGTCAACCGGAGTATCTGGGAGGCGTTCGACCACGACCCCCGGTTCGCGCCCTCGGCGCTCCAGCAGTCGCTGGTCTCCGAGGGACGGCTCGGCCGGAAATCGGGACGTGGGATTTACGAGGGCGACAAGCGGCCAGCACCGGCGACTGCGCCGTCGCAACCTGCTCCCCCGCGAATGGTCGTCAACGGTGCTGGCGATCCGCTCGAGGCCTTGGTCGAGCGACTCACCGAAGCCGGCCTCACCGGCATCCGAACCAGGGATTTCGGCCCGGTTCGGCTGCGGCCAGCCCCGGGTGTCGTGCTGCGGCTCACCGACGGGCGGCTGGCTGTGGACGTATCGACCGAGTCGGGGGAAACTGTCGTGCTCGTCGATCTCGCGCTCGACTACGCGACCGCGACTCGCCTCGCCATCGCAGCGCCCGCCAATGCTCCAGCGGCCGCGGTCGATGCGGCCATCGGCTGCCTGCAGGCAGGAGGACTCGACGTCACCGTCCTCCCTGATACCCGAGCCCTCGTCGTCGCGCGGACGGTCGCGATGCTGGCCGCTTCCGGTGCCGATGCCGTCGAATCCGGCGTTGCCAGCGTTGAGGACGTCGATTCGGCCATGCGGCTCGGCGTCAACTATCCGCTGGGGCCGATCGAATGGGGTGACGCGGTGGGCTGGCGGTGGGTCGAAGGTGTCCTCACCGCCATCGGCGCCGCCGAGGACCCGCACCGATATCGGGTGACGGACGCGGTTCGCCGGCGCGCAGCGGCGACGTCTCATGGATGACCAGCAGCTGCTCGCGGAGCAGTCGGCCGCGGCGATGTGGGCCGACGACGCCGCGTCGCAGGCGCTGGGCATGACGCTGGACGACGTGCGTCCCGGCTATGCCCGGCTGTCCATGACCGTCCGACCCGACATGGTCAACGGGCACGGCATCTGCCACGGTGGCCTCGTCTTTGCGCTTGCGGACTCTGCATTCGCCTTTGCCTGCAATTCGTACAACCGCAGCACCGTCGCGCAGGCGTGCGACATCGTCTTCGTCAACGCTGCTCGGCTCGGTGACGACCTCGTCGCCGAAGCCGTCGAACGCACTCGGTACGGGCGCAACGGCGTGTACGACGTCACCATCGGACTCGCGGGGTCGGCGGACATGGCATACATCGCGCTGTTTCGTGGCCGCTCCCGCGAGATCGGCGGCACCCTGATTCGGGCGGATTCGGCACCGTGATCGCGGCCGTTCTCGTGCGGGGAAGGCATGGACGTAGCGGGGTAGGCGGGCTACGCCACAGCTCAGCGGCTAAGCCCAGACCAGCGCCTGGGCAGGGTCCTCGAGGGTGCGGGCGACGTCGGACAGGAACCGCGAGCCCTGCTCACCGTCAACCAACCGGTGGTCGAATGAGAGCGCGAGCGTGGTGACCCAGCGCGGCCGAACCTTGTCTCCATGCACCCACGGCTGCTTGCGGACGGCCCCGAACGCCATGATCGCGGACTCACCGGGCGGCAGGATCGGGGTCCCCGTGTCGACGCCGAAAACACCGACGTTCGTGATCGAGAGCGTCCCGCCGGTCATGTCCGACGGCGGCGTCTTGCCCTCTCGCGCGGTCGCGGCCAGCGTGTTGATGGCGACAGCGAGATCGCGCAGCGACAGCCGATCGGCGTCCTTGATGTTGGGGACGACCAGCCCACGAGGCGTTGCCGCTGCGATGCCGAGGTTGACGAAGCGCTGGAGGACGATCTCCCCGGCGTCCTCGTCCCAGCGGGCGTTGACCTCCGGCGTGCGCCGGACCGCGATGCACATGGCTCTCGCCAGTACCGCCAGCGGAGAGAGCCGCACATCGCCGAACTCCCGGGATTCCCGCAGACGATCCACCAGCCGCATGGTGCGGGTGGCATCGATGGTGACGAACTCGGTGACGTGGGGAGCGGTGAAGGCGGACTGGACGACTGCCGCGGCGGTAGCTTTGCGGACCGACCGAATCGGGATCCGCTCCTCCCGCGGCTGGCCGTCCCAGCCGGTACCCGCCTGTCGTCCGGCAGGCGGTGCCGCCCCTTCCCTCGATGTCGGCGCGGGTGACGGTCCCGCCCGGGCCAGACGGGATGACGGTCGTCAAGTCGACCCCGAGGTCCTTGGCCAGCTTGCGCACCGGCGGCTTGGCCAGCACCCGGACCACCGCCGGCCCGGTGTCGCGCTCCCCGATCCGTTGATCTTGGCGAGGTGGCGTTCCCTCCGCTGCAGCCGCCACGTCGCCATGATCCACAGTGTTGAAGCTGGCAGTGAGCGCGGCCGACGCCTCGGGCGAAGCCGGACTCGGCGCGGCCGATGCATCCTTCCGTGGCCGCCGGCGTGCCGTCGTCGTCCGTGGTCCGTATCCGACCAGCACAGCCTGCCGCTCCTCCGGTTCGGCGGGCGCCGGCTGCGGCACCATGTCTTCGGCGGAACCACCGACGACTCCGGCGCCGCCGGGATCGCCAGGTTTGGTCGCCGGGTCCGCGGTGGACACCGCAGCAGCGGCTGCAACCGAGCGCACCGCGATGATCGGGGTCCCGACCGGCACGGTCTGCCCCTCCTCCACGAGCAGGCCGTCGACGACTCCCGCGTAGGGACTGGGCAGCTCGACCAGCGACTTCGCCGTCTCGATCTCGACGATGACGTCGTTGACCTTGATCGTGTCGCCGACCTTGACCTTCCAGGACACGATCTCGGCCTCGGTGAGGCCCTCGCCAACGTCGGGCAGCTTGAACTGCGAAACGTCACTCACGTCGGTCCCCTCAGAACGCCAACGCGCGGTCGACTCCGTCGAGCACCCGGTCGAGGTCGGGAAGGTACTCCTCCTCGACCCGGGCCGGGGGATATGGGGTGTCGTACCCCGTCACCCGGAGGACCGGGGCCTCGAGGGAGTAGAAACACTCCTCGGCGACACGCGCCGCGATCTCCGCACCGACACCGAGCGTCCGCTGGGCTTCGTGTACGACGATGCACCGGCCAGTCTTACGGACGGAAGCGTTCACTACCGGCATGTCGATCGGCGAGAGCGACCGAAGGTCGATCACCTCCAGCGATCGGCCCTCCTCGGCGGCGGCGGTCGAGGCATCCAGGCAGGTGCGCACCATTGGCCCGTATGCGACAACGGTGGCGTCGGTGCCGGCCTGCACGACTCGCGCTGCTGCCAGCGGCAATTCCGGCGAGCCGTCCTCGTCAACGTCCGCCTTGTCCCAGTATCGCCGCTTGGGCTCGAAGAAGAGCACCGGGTCGTCGAGCGCTATCGCCTGCTGGATCATCCAGTACGCGTCCGGCGGGTTGGAGACCGCGACGACCTTGAGACCGGGTGTGTGGACGAAGTAACCCTCCGGGCTCTCGCTGTGGTGTTCGACGGCTCCGATTCCGCCGCCGAACGGGACCCGGATCACCATGGGCACCTTCAACCGGCCGCCCGAGCGGAAGTGCATCTTCGCAACCTGGCTCACGATCTGGTCGTAACCGGGAAACACGAAGCCGTCGAACTGGATCTCGCATACGGGCCGGTACCCACGCAGCGCCAAGCCGAGCGCCGTACCGATGATCCCTGACTCGGCCAGCGGGGTATCGATCACCCGGTCCTCGCCGAAGTCCTTCTGCAGCCCGTCAGTGACGCGGAACACACCGCCGAGCTTGCCGACGTCCTCACCCATGACCAGGACCTTGGAGTCGCCCTCCATGGCCTTGCGCAGCCCCGCGTTGATCGCCTTGCCGAGCGCCATGGTCGTCATCGGCGTGCCTCCTGGTCGGCGAACGACTCGAGGTAGGCGCTCAGCTCGTCCCGCTGCTGGAGCAAGGTCGGCGTCGGCTCGACGTAGACGTTGTCGAAGATCGACGTCGGCGCGGGGTCGGGCAGCTCTCGGCAGTACGTGCGCAGATGCTCGGCCAGTTCTTCGGCCTCGGACTCGACCGACTCGACGAAATCGTGGTCGGCGCCGCCGCTGCGGGTCAGGTAGGCCTTCACGCGCTCGATCGGATCCTTCAGCTTCCAATGCTCGAGATCGGCCGCCAACCGGTACCGGCTGGGATCGTCGGTCGTGGTGTGAGCACCCATCCGATAGGTGTAGGCCTCGACGAGAGTCGGCCCCTCACCCTCGCGGGCGCGTTGCAATGCCGCCCTGGTGACGGCGAGGCAGGCCAGCACGTCGTTGCCGTCGACGCGAACACCGGGGAAGCCAAAACCGGCAGCGCGCTTGTACAGCGGGATGCGGGTCTGCCGCTCCAATGGCTCTGAGATCGCCCACTGGTTGTTCTGGCAGAAGAAGACGACTGGCGCGTTGGTCACGGCCGCCCAGATGAACGCTTCGTTGACGTCGCCCTGACTGGTCGCGCCATCGCCGAAATACGCGATGACAGCAGTGTCCCGGTCGGGGTCGCCGGTGCCCACGGCGCCGTCGCGTTGGACGCCCATCGCATATCCCGTGGCGTGCAGCGTCTGTGCGCCGATGACGATCGTGTACAGGTGGAAGTTGTGCTCACGAGGATCCCAGCTGCCCTGGTCGACGCCCCTGAACAACCCCAGCAGTAGTCCGGGGTCGACGCCGCGGCACCAGGCAACTCCGTGCTCTCGGTAGGTCGGGAAGACGTGGTCCTGCGGCTGGAGTGCACGGGCGGACCCGACCTGGGCAGCCTCTTGGCCCAGCAGGCTCGCCCAAAGACCCAGCTCGCCATGCCGTTGCAACGCGACAGCCTCCGTGTCGACCCGCCGGGCGAGCACCAGATCGCGGTAGTAGCCGCGAACGTCGTCGTCGGTGACGTCGGCGATCAGGGGGTCGTACTCCGGGTTGGGGACCCGCTCTCCCTCTGGGGTGAGCAGCTGAACCAGCTCGTGTTCGTCGTGGCTCTGCGGCCCGGCGGGCGCCGCCGCCAGATCGGTCTCGACGGTCATCGTCCTCCTTCGCGTCGGCCAGCGGGATCGCCGCTTCGGCCCGTCGTCACGCACGGCCATCCGGTCCCACGCTGAGGGTGGACGCGTGGACCCGGACGGAGGAGCTCACGAGCGTTCCTGTCACCAACGGTACCGAGCGACCGGCACCTGACGCGATCTGCCGGTTCGATGACCGTTATCCGCTGTCGTGGCGACGGGTCGCTCCCGCACAATGGACGTGACATCAACGATCAAAGGAAACGGTCATGACACGCGACGGGACGAAGGCCAGCAACGCCGCCGTCTGGGCTGCTCTGGTGACCGTCTACGTGGTGTGGGGCTCCACCTATCTGGCCATCCGGGTCGTCGTCCAGGCCGGCATTCCACCCCTGCTCGGCATGGGCACCCGCTTCCTGGCTGCCGCCGTGATCCTGCTGGGTTTCTTGGCCGGCCGCGGCGGCTTTCGGTCACTCGCGGTCACCCGGCGAGAGCTGGCCGCCGCTGCAGTAGTCGGGACGCTGCTTCTCCTGGGCGGAAACGGGCTGGTGGCAGTGGCCGAGAAGACCGTGCCGAGCGGTCTCGCGGCGCTGATCGTCGGCGCCGTCCCGCTGTGGTTCGTGCTGCTCCGGGTGGCCGGTGGTGAGCGACCCCGCAGGCTGACCTGGCTCGGGGTGCTGGTCGGGTTCGCCGGTGTGGCCGCAATCAGCCTGCCGCGCGGCGGGATCGACGGCGTACAGGCCTGGGGCATACTCGTCGTCCTCGCGGCGACTGTGTGCTGGGCGTTCGGCTCGTACCTGTCGCCGCGACTACGGCTTCCTCGGGGCGCCATGCTGGCGACGGCTTACGAGATGCTCGCGGGCGGAGCAATCATGACGGCGGTCGCTCTCGCCGTCGGAGAACCGCCGGACCTCAACGCCGCCACGGTCCCGGCCGAGGGCTGGGTGGCGTTGGCCTACCTGGTCCTGATCGGCTCGATCCTCGGGTACACCGCCTACATCTTCGCGCTCGGCAACGCACCGTTGTCCGTGGTGGGAACGTACGCCTACGTGAACCCGGTGGTTGCAGTCGTCCTCGGTGCGCTGATCCTGGACGAGCCGGTGACATCCGTTGTTCTCGGTGGCGGGCTGCTCGTCGTCGGAGGCGTCGCGCTGGTACTCCGCGGCGAGCGGACACCGGCGGTCGTCGAGGACTCCGACGCCCACCACGGCGAGCCGGTGCGGTCTGGCTGACGTGCCGCGCCCCCGGGCCGGCACGCGCACTCCCCTGCGGTGTGCCGCCAGCGCCGGGGGCGCGGACGCCGGATTCGGCTAGGTACTGGCCATATCGCCCTCGTGCCGAGCAGCAGCGGTCCCGGACTGGTGACCCAGGTCGTCGCCGATGGGCGCGATTCGCACGGCGCGCAAGGCGCGGTCGTATGCATCCATCGCCACCTCTGCCCGGCCGAGCTCGCGATAGAGGTCGCCGAGCTCGCGCCAGACGGCCGCGGCCTGCCGAGTCGCACCCATGGCCTCGAGTGTGGCCCCGGCATGCGTGCATTGGTCGACGCAGCCGGCCAGATCGCCCTGCTCACGCAGCACCCGGCCGAGCATCAGGCGGGCTCGGGCGGACTCGATCCGGGGCAAATCACCGAGCCCGGCCAGGGACTGCTCGGCTGCTTCCCGAGCGGCTGCCGGGCGCCCCAATGCGAGCAGGGCGCGAGCTCGTTCGGTGTCACACGAGCCGACATCGACCGAGCCGCCGTGCTCGACCAGGCTGCTCCGCGTGCCATCGAGCAGCTCCAACGCGCGGCCAGCCTCCGGCGGTGAATGCTGAAGGAGCAGCCAGGCGTAGGTGACCCGCAGGCGGGCAAGGTTGCGACGGTCGTCACTCTCCCCGAACATCGCCACTGCCCGGTCGACCAGCGTGAGCGCCTGGCCGATCTCGCCACGTGTCTCGGCGATCAGGGAGGCGTTCCAGTAGGCCGCCCCACGGGTCTGGGGCGTGCCCATCGCGTCGGCAATCCGGATCATGTCCGCGGCGAGCAGGGTCGCCTTCGCGATGTCGCCGCGTTCGTAGTAGGCGAACAAAACCGTGCAGCCGAGCCGGACGTACTCGTCACTCGCCTCGAGGCCGAGCTCTGCGGAATGGCGCATACTCTCCTCGCCCGTGGCTATTGCCAGGTCGAGGTCGCCCGCCTCCCGGTAACACCGGCACAGCGCCTCCGCGACGTCCATCCATGGGTTGACCGCGGGTAAGCGGCGCGCTTCGTCGGCGAGTTCGGCCAACAGCCGTAGCGCATCCTCGAGATCGCCCCGGCGCTCCGCCGCCAGCGCTCGACCCATCCGGACCTCGCGCTGCTGCTCCTCGCCGAGGCCACGCGAGCCGTCGAGCGCCGCGAAGCGGACATACGCGTCGTCGACGTCACCACGGCTCAGTGCGGTGCGCGCGCGCCCGAGTGCGAGCCGGTCCCGACGCCGCACTTCGGCGTCGATGCCGTCGCGCAGATAGCCGGTATCGACGCCAAGCCGATCGGCGATGTGTGTGAGCGCCGACACGGCCGGCTGGCGCCGACCGCTCTCCACCAAGGAGACATAGCTGGCCGAGAGCATTCCCTCCGCCACCTGCGCCTGAGACAGGCCACGTTCGAGGCGAAGTGATCGGATCCGGGCGCCGATGGACGTCCGCGACTCGGGATCGATGTGCGCGCGAACTTGACGTACTTCCATGACGCTATTTCACTACGACATGTCACGTCTGCGCCATACCCCCAACCCCCCTGGAGGTAGAAGTGGTGTCGCGAGGTCGACGGATTCTCGCTTTCGCCTTGGCGGCGGTCGCCCTCGGGCCTGCCGTCGTAGGGCCGGTGGCGGTTTCGTCGCCCGAACCACAGGCCATCGTGGCGCTGGGCCCGTCCGGCTGTTGCGCCTGAGGCGGGCGTCGGACGGCACCCGGGTTTCGCCCCCCGATTCCTGGGTGCCGTCCTGATGTCACGACCTGTTCTTGCGCCATTCCGCAGCCGTACGCAGCAACAGGTCGCTTGCTTCCGGTTCGGCGACGGTGATTCGGCAGCCCTCCCCCGGAAACGCCCGGACGACGACGCCGGCCTCGTCACAAGCGGCGGCGAAGTCGGCTGTTGCTTCGCCGAGCGCAAGCCAGACGAAGTTGGCCTCACTGACCGGGATCTCCCACCCCTGATCGATCAACGCGGTTCGCACACGTTCGCGCTCGGCGACGAGCGTCTCGACCCGCTCGAGCAGGGCGGCCTCACGCCGCAATGACTCGACTGCGGCATGCTGCGCGATTCCGGAGACACCGAACGGCACGGCGGTCTTGCGCAGGGCGTCGGCGACCGTTTCGTGTGCCACCGCGAAACCGACCCGCAGCCCGGCCAGCCCGTAGGCTTTGGAGAACGTGCGCAGGACGCACACGTTCGGCCGGTCGCGGTACAGCCGGACACCGTCGACGGCATCCGGGTCGCGGACGAACTCGCAATACGCCTCGTCGAGAACCACCAGCACCTCGGCCGGGATGCGGTCGAGGAAGGCGGCCATCTCGGCATGCCGCACGGCGGGTCCGGTGGGGTTGTTCGGGCTGCAGACCAGCACCAGTCTCGTGCGGTCGGTGACAGCGTCTCCCATGGCGGTGAGATCGTGGCGGGCGGCATCGTCCAACGGCACGCGGACCGTTCGTGCGCCGGAGATGCCGACGACGATCGGATAGGCCTCGAACGATCGCCACGCATAGACCACCTCGTCGCCTTCGGCGGCCGTCGCCTGGACAACCTGCTGCAGGACACCCACGCTTCCGGTGCCGGTGGCCAGGTGACTTTCCGGCACGTCCAGGCGCTCTGCGAGCGCGGACACCAGGCTGGTGGCGAACATGTCCGGATATCGGTTCATGGCGCCGGCGGCCGCTATGGCTGCTTCCAGCACGCCGGGCAACGGCGGGTAGGGGTTCTCGTTCGACGAGATCTTGTAGGTCAGGGCTCCCGGAGCGTCGGGAGCGGCCCGGCCAGGTCGATATGAGGGGAGCTGCTCGAGGGCCGAGCGCAGTCGGGGACGGGTGGCCATGCCCGCCACCATACGTCGGCAGCGCCGGGCATCCCGTCCGGGCACCGAGACAGCGACACCAGCGTCGTACCCGATTGCTAATGTCGCGGCGTGGTTGCGGCATCGCCCCGACGGGGGCTGCTCTACGTCACGCTCGCCGCGCTGCTCTTTGCCGTGAACGCCAGCGTGTCGAAGGTCGTGCTCGAAGCCGGCGTCGACCCGGCTCGGCTCACCGCGGTGCGATGCGCGGGCGTCGCGCTCGTGCTGGGCCTCGTCCTGCTCGTGGCAGCGCCGAGCCGGCTGCGAGTGTCCGCCCGCGAGCTACCGGCGCTCGTCGTTCTGGGATTCGCCGGTGCGGCGATGGTCCAGTGGCTGTACTTCGTCGCCATCGATCGGCTCCCGGTCGGGATTGCCCTCCTGCTGGAATTCACCGCGCCTGTGCTGGTCGCGATCTACACCCGGGTGGTGCGTAGAGAGGATGTCCGGCGGCGCACCTGGCTTGCGATCGCACTCGCTTTCGGTGGCCTCGCGCTAGTGGCCCGGGTGTGGCGCGACACGGGTCTCGACCCGGTCGGTATTGCGGCCGGGCTGGCTGCCGCCGCGTGCCTGGCGGCGTACTTCCTCGTCGGCGGCCACACAGCGGCTACCCGCGACCCTGCCTCGCTGACGTTCTACATGTTCGCCTTCGGGGCACTGTTCTGGGCAGTCGCGCAGCCGTGGTGGTCGTTCGAGTCGGCTGAGTTCGCCGGCACGACCTCACTGCTGGGCGGTTGGGACGAGGTAGCCCTGCCGGTGTGGATGGGCGTCGCTTGGGTGATCCTGCTCGGCACGCTTGTGCCGTACTCCCTGAATCTCGCAGCGCTTCGGCACGTCCCGCCGACGATCGTCGGGGCCGTCGGCATGTCTGAGCCGGTCGTCGCCGCCGCCGTCGCCTGGGCCTGGCTGGGTCAGGCGCTCAGGCCGGTCCAGCTCGTCGGTGGTGCGATCGTCCTCGCCGGAGTCGCGCTCGCCCAGCAAGCCGCCACGCCTGCCCGTCCCGCCGAGAGAGCGCCGGCCACGGTCTCCGTGACGAGCTGACTCCGGCTGTTCCGTCGCCGCTGTCCGGGCTTGGACCACCAACAAACCGCAGCGGTCATTCCAGCGCCGGCTGTTGCCCGCTACGCTCCGAGCCCGTGGGGATCATCGTTCGGATACTCGTCAACGCTGTCGCGCTCTGGATCGCGACGTTGGTCGTCGACGGTGTCGACGTCGACGCGTCGACGACCAGCGGTGAGGTTCTGACAATCGTTGCCGTCGCCGCGGTGTTCGGGCTGATCAACCTGTTCATCAAGCCGATAGTCAAGC
Organism: uncultured Actinomycetota bacterium; assembly: GCA_963831385.1. Classification (GTDB taxonomy): domain Bacteria; phylum Actinomycetota; class Actinomycetes; order Jiangellales; family Jiangellaceae; genus JACVRX01. The sequence goes on along the minus strand of CAWHPW010000020.1, from coordinate 75,081 downwards.
TGCTCTCACTGCCTCTCTACATCATCACGCTGGGACTGTTCACCCTCGTCGTGAACGCGCTCATGCTGCTGTTGACCTCGTGGATCGCCGGCTTGTTGGGCGTTCCGTTCGACGTCGACGGGTTCTGGGCCGCGGTGCTGGGCGGCCTGGTGATCTCCGTGGTGAGCTGGCTGCTGAACGTCCTGCTGCCCGATTGATCGTCGGCGCCTGCCGACGCGCCCGACCCCAGTGCTTTGACCCTCCCTGCCCGTGTCATACCGTTGTGCCTACTTTCCTCACGACGACGACACGTTGCGAGGCCACCGGCTGAGTGGGTGTCTCGGGGGGCGTTGTGCCGACAACTGTGCTTTGCAGGAGGCTGAGTTGTGATGGTCGGCAACTTCGGGAGCGTTGGGTCGGTGCTGACCGAGCAGCCCCCGTCGGACAGTCCATGGACCACCTCACCGTCGTTGCCCGCCACGCCCAGATCCGCCGCTCCACCCCCTACTCGGGTCAATCCCGACCCCGGCCAGGATCGCGCCTGGTATGACGGTCTGCTCGGGGGCAGGAACTACGAGGTCGTCTATGACGACGCCGACGGATACCCGCTACTGGCATTCGCCGACGGCCGGTGGTACGACGTCGCGGCGTTCACACCACGCCCGGTATCGCTGCGCCACGCGCTGCGCCGTGATCCCGCGTGGTCGGGTGCGGTCGTCCAGACCGTGTGCTTGTGGATGCGCGGCCACCCGCATCATGAGCGATCGTTCGAGCTCGCGACCGAACTGGCCTTGGCGGTGGGCGAGCTTGCTCGCTACGCGGACAATGGGGGAACCTGACCTCCAGCCGCCCGCATGGTCATGGCCGCTCGTTCCAGGTTCCGCATCTGTCTCGTTTGCCTGGGTAACATCTGCCGCTCGCCCATGGCCGCCACGATCCTCCGCAGTCGACTCGATGATGCCGGCCTGTCCGACGCCGTGACCGTCGACTCCGCCGGGACAGGCAGCTGGCACGTCGGCGGACCGGCCGACCCGCGGACGCTCGCCGCCCTGCGAGACCGGGGACTCGATGCCGCCGATCACCGCGCTCGACAGTTCACCCGCGCGTCGTTTTCCGACTACGACCTGGTGCTGGCCCTGGACCGCGACAACCTGGCCGAGCTCCACATGCTTGCGCCTGACGCCCTCGAGCAGGACAAGATCCAGATGCTCCGCGCGTACGACCCGATGGCGCTGGCGTCAGGCGATCTCGACGTCCACGATCCCTACTACGGTGGCGACGACGGATTCGCCCGCGTCATCGACCAGATCCAGCCGGCTATCGATGGTCTCGTCCAGACCCTGCGCAGCGAGCTCGACGAGTCCCGACGAAGCTGAGCTCGGCCCGACGTGTTCGCGGATTCGGTGAGCCGGCTGGCCGGCAGTCGCGTGCAACGGCTCGAACCAGTCAGCGGTGGCGACATCTGCGCTGCGCATCGCGTCTGGCTCGAGGACGGACGCACGGTGTTCGCCAAGTCCAGGCCGGGCTCCCCGCCGGGGTTCTTTGCCGTGGAGGCCGCCGGCTTGCGTCGGATGGCCCACGCTCCCGGCGGCGTGCCAGTGCCGGGCGTGATCGGATCGGACGACTCGTGTCTGGTCCTCGAATGGGTCGAGCCGGGCCGGGCGTCGGCGCCGGCCGCCGAGCACTTGGGCCGAGCACTGGCGCGAACCCACCGGGCCGGGGCAGCAACCTTCGGGTCTACCGATGGAGACGGCTGGATCGCGACCTTGGCACTTCCCGGCGGACCGTGGACCAGCTGGGTCGACCTCTGGGCCGAGGGCAGAATCCGGCCCTTTCTCCGGGCGGCCACCGCGCTGGGTGTCGTGGCACCCGACGACGCCCGAGCCGTCGAGGATGTGCTGGGTCTGTTGCCCGAACTGGCGGGACCCGCTGGGCCGCCGGCATTGGTCCACGGCGATCTGTGGGCCGGCAATGTGTTGTGGGGCTCCGACGGGCTCGCCCGAGTGATCGACCCCGCGGTGCACGGCGGCCACCGCGAGACTGATCTGGCCATGCTGGCCCTGTTCGGTCTCCCACATCTCGACCGGTTGATCGCCGCATACCAGGAAGAATGGCCGCTCGCCGCCGGGTGGCGGGCCAGGCTGGCGTTACATCAGCTGCACCCCGTTCTCGTCCACGCCGTCCTGTTCGGCGGCTCCTACGGGGCTACAGCAGGACGGCTCGCGCGGACGTTGTTGACGACGAGCTGAGCGTCGGGCGGCTCAGATGCGCACGACACCGGACAAGGTGCGGAAATGGGCGGCGAGGACGCCCGGTGTGCCCGACGGAGCCACCCAGTCGACCTCGACGTCGTCGAGTGGGTGGTCCTCGGGTTCACCCAGCCATTCGGTGACCCGGTGCGGGTCACCGGCAATTTCCAGGCGAACCAGATCCACGCCGTCGGTGGCGCCCGCCGCGGGATGATGGCTCGGGTCGGACTCCCAGCACACGAAGAACGGCAACTGCGGGTCGTTGATGAGTCCCTTGACTCCGATCTGCTTCCACAACAGCTCGAAGCCGTCGGGGCGCCTGCGGTTTCCCTGGACGGCGGACCGACCCAGCCGAGTCTCGATCTCGGTCAGGTCGTCGACGGCCACGACCCAGCCCAGCCATCCCCCACCACGGTCGGTGCGTGCCTTGACGGCCTGCCCGAACGGCACTTTGTCCGCGACGGGATGGTCAAGCACGGCGACCACTTCCAGATAATGGCCACTGGCCAGCGGCAGAATGCGATTGCGGGTACCGAACCGAGGGTGGATGCCGCCATCGACGAAATCGACCCCGAGCGCGTCCGCGATCCGGCGGCTCGTGCCGTCGAGCCCATCCGGGCCGGCGGCGTACGAGACGTGGTCCAGACGCATGCCCGCATCCTGACAGCCGCAGCCTGGACGAGCGCCTGCGGGGTCGACACCGCAGCCCGCGCTCCCAGGCGTCTGGAAATGACCACGTTCACCATGCCTGTCTATGGATCACCAGGCTTGCCAGGGTGGTGATCTACCCATAGGGGTGGTGAACGTGGTCATTCCCACATCACGTCACCGGTGTGGTTAGGCTCCGGACGAGGTGGTGACCCATGGCCGGGGGCGGTGCTCCGGACGTCGACGTCGTGGTGGTCGGTTCCGGTTTCGGCGGCAGCGTCGCCGCTCTGCGGCTGACCGAAAAGGGCTATCGCGTCGCGGTGCTCGAGGCCGGGCGCCGGTTCCGGCCGGAGGACTTCCCGACAACCAGCTGGGATCTGCGCAATTTCCTCTGGGCGCCTGCGCTGGGATGCACCGGCATCCAGCGGATCTCGTTGCTGCGCAACGTCGTCGTACTCTCGGGTGTGGGCGTAGGTGGCGGTTCGCTGGTCTACGCGAACACGCTCTACCGTCCACTCGCGGAGTTCTACCGCGACCGGCAGTGGCAGCACATCACCGACTGGCGGGCTGAACTCTCCCCCTACTACGACCAGGCCGAACGCATGCTCGGTGTCACCGTCGTGTCAGAGCCGACGCCGTCGGACACGGTCATGCGGGCCGTCGCGGCGAAGATGGGCGTAGCCGAAACGTTCCGGTACGCACCCGTGGGCGTGTACCTCGGGACACCTGGCACAGAGGTCGACGACCCCTACTTCGGCGGACATGGACCCCGGCGAACTGGCTGCCTGCGGTGCGGCGAGTGCATGACCGGGTGCCGACACGGCGCGAAGAACACCCTCGAGACCAACTACCTCTACCTCGCCGAGCGAGCCGGCGCCCGGATCCTGGCCGACACGACGGCGGTAGGGGTGCGGCCGCGGCACGCCGGTGGATACGAGGTCGAGGTTCGCCGCACGCCGCGCGGGCCCGCTTCGTTGATCAACGAGAGGCTTCGGCCGAGCCGGGCCCGTCGGACGTTGACCACCGATCACGTCGTGTTCGCGGCGGGCACCCTGGGTACGCAGACGCTGTTGCATTCGCTGCGCGACGACCGCGTTCTTCCCCGCATCTCCCGACGGCTGGGTGAGCTGACCCGGACCAACTCCGAGGCGTTGCTGGGCGCGACAGCCCGCGCAGTCGATTCCGACTTCACCCGAGGTCCGGCGATCACGTCGTCGTTCCATCCCGATGACTCCACCCACATCGAACCCGTGCGCTACGGCAAGGGAAGCAACGCGATGGGCCTGCTCGGCACGCTTCTGGTCGACGGCGAAGGCCGGCTGCCACGCCCGGTTCGTTTCCTCGCGATCGCAGCGCGTCATCCGGTCACGTTCCTGCGCTCGTTCTCGGTCCACCGCTGGTCCGAGCGCACGGTGATCCTGCTGGTCATGCAGTCCTCAGACAACTCGCTGACGGTTTTCCGCCGGAAGGGCGGGATACGTCGCCGGCTCACCAGCCGACAAGGACACGGCACGCCCAATCCGAACTGGATCCCGGCCGGGCACACCGCGGCCCGAATCGCCGCCGAGAAGATCGGCGGCATGCCGGGCGGAACCGTCGGCGATGTCTTCGATGTGCCGATGACTGCGCACATCCTCGGTGGCTGCGTGATCGGCGACTCCGCCGAGACCGGCGTCATCGACGCCTACCACCGCGTGTACGGGTACCCGGGGCTGCACGTGGTCGACGGTTCGGCGGTCTCCGCCAACCTCGGAGTGAACCCGTCGCTCACGATCACCGCGCAGGCCGAGCGGGCGATGGCGTTTTGGCCGAACAAGGATGAGCCAGATCCGCGGCCCGCGCCGGGCGCCGCCTATCTGCGGATCGACCCGGTGCCGCCACGCCGGCCGGTCGTGCCAGCGCATGCCTCTGCGGCACTGCGTTTTCGGCCGGCAGATGCCGGCGAACCTTAGGACTCACCCGGCTTGTGTTGACTGCGCCGGAATTATTGACGCGTCAACGGTGCTGAGGTAGGCACAGGACGAGCCGAGGAGCGCGCCGATGCCCGCCGTGACCGCCGACACCCTCTCCCTGCCCCGACTGGCCACGGTGCCGACTGGCACCGATTGGCGCGGTGTCGGCAAGGTGGTCACCGCTCATCGCCAGCTCGAGGGCGAGGGATTCGTCGTCCGCCGGCCGTTTCCCGGGATGGATCTCAGCCTTGCCGACCCGTTCCTACTCCTCGACCACATGGGGGCGGTCGAGTACGCGCCTGGTGAGGCCAAGGGTGCGCCCTGGCATCCGCATCGTGGCTTCGAGACGGTCACGTACATGCTCGACGGCGCATTCGAGCACAAGGATTCCACCGGCGGCGGTGGGCTGCTCACCGACGGCACGACACAGTGGATGACCGCCGGGGCGGGCATCCTGCACAGTGAGCTGCCACCGCAGGAGTTCGTGGTCAAGGGCGGTCTGTTCCATGGCGTGCAGCTCTGGGTGAACTTGCCGAAGTCGCTGAAGTGGACGCCCCCGCGTTATCAAGACATCGACGCCGGCGACGTCCGGCTGCTCTCCAGCGCCGACGGTGGAGCGCTGATCCGGCTGATCGCCGGCTCCCTCGGCGGCTACGACGGGCCCGGCGTGACATTCACGCCGATCACCTACCTGCATGCGACCATCGCGCCTGGTGCCAAGCTGGACCTGCCCTGGCCGGCAGACTTCAACGCGCTCGTCTACGTGCTGTCGGGCCGCGGCCACGTGGGACTGCTCGGGCAGCCGCTGGACGAGGGCCAGCTCGCTGTGTTCAGTGCTGGCGAAGCCTTGACCATGCGCGCGGCTGACGCTCAGCCGTCGTCGGCCTTCGGCTGGGACGTCCTGGTGCTTGGCGGGCTACCGATCCGGGAGCCGGTGGCTCGTTACGGTCCGTTCGTCATGAACACCTCCGCCGAGATCGTCCAGGCGATCGAGGACTTCCAGGCCGGCCGACTCGGTCAGACCGAAGTGCCGCACCACACGGCCGCTGACCTCGATCCCGAAGTGGCTCGCTGACCCTACGGCTGGTAGATCCAGGTGTTCGCGGTCGGCTGGATGTCCGGGTCGTAGCCGCCGGCGATCAACGCGCGCCCGTCGGCCAGCGTGGTTGCCGTTGCGTACTGATACTCAGCGCCGACGTCCCCGGCGCTGAGCTCGAACCGGCCACTCGCCGGGTCGTAGACCTCGACGGCGGGATCGCTGCCGGCGACCAGCACACGTCCATCGGCCAGGTTCGCGACCGCGGCAGCGATCTTGAACCGCATCCGATGCATCGCGGGAGCCCGCGAGAAGGTATCGCGGGCAGGGTCGTAGAGCTCGGCCGTGTCGTATTGGCCGTCCCAGTCGCGCTCGTCGGAGCCGCCCACCACGAGCACTCGCCCGTCGGTCAGCGGCACCGCGGCAGTCTTGTAGCGGACCGACCCCATCGAGCCCGCGCCCGAGAACCGGTCGGTGGTGGGATCGAACAGCTCCGCGCTCGACAAGATGTGCCCGTTTTCGTCTTGCCCCCCGACGACGAGCACACGGCCATCGGCGAGCACCGCGCTGCCCATGCTCGAGCGGGCGGTCGACAACGATTCGACCGGCGCGAAAGTCCCGCTGACCGGGTCGTAGATCTCGGCCGAGGCGAGAGCGTTCGTCCCGTCGAAGCCTCCGGCGATGAGCACTCGGCCGTCGGCGAGCAGGGCCGCGGCCGCGTCTGCGCGCGGATGCGCGGTCGACCCGGTTGGCATGAACGTCGCGTTGGCGGGGTCGAACAACTCGGCGGTGCGAGTGACCTCGCCGCCGGACCAGCCACCGCTGAGCAGGACCCGCCCATCCTGAAGCCGAACCGCCGACTGCCCCCCGGCGCGAACCGAAACCATCCGGCCGGCCGGCTCAAATCGACCGGTGGTCGGATCAAAGAGCTCGGCGGTGTCGAGTCCGACCTCCCCCGACCGGATGCCTCCTGCGACCAGTACCCGGCCGTCAGCCAGCAGCATCGCGGTGTGTGCCGCGCGGTCGTCGGTCATCGCCGTCGCCGGTGTCACTTGACCGGTAGAGACCGACCCGGTGTCGGGTCGTGCGGGAGTCGGGGCTTCCGCCGCCGGCATGCAAGCCCCGAGCACCAGCACGGCTGCACCCGCCCCCACTCGCCGCCAGCGCGGTGACATCACGCAGCCATCGTGGGCATGCGGCCCGACCCAGGCAAGCTGGGCTCAGACCTCGAACCGGTAGCCCATGCCCGGCTCGGTGATGATGTGCCGGGGATGCGCCGGGTCCCGTTCGAGCTTGCGGCGAAGTTGGGCGGTGTACACGCGCAGGTAGTTCGTCTCCGAGTTGTACGCGGGCCCCCATACCTCGTGCAGCAGCTGCTGCCGGCCGACCAACTTTCCGCGGGCCCGAACCAGAACCTCGAGTAGTTGCCATTCCGTCGGAGTGAGCCGGACGTCGACCCCGCCCCGATTCACCTTCTTGCGGACGAGGTCGACCGACAAGTCCCCCGCCGCGACGACGGCCTCCTCCTCGGCCGGCGCCACGCGGCGCAACGCGGCCCGCAAGCGGGCGAGCAGTTCGTCCATCCCGAACGGTTTGGTCATGTAGTCGTCCGCGCCGGCATCGAGCGCCTCGACCTTGTCATCCGACACTTGCCGGGCCGAAAGCACGATGATCGGTACTCGGGTCCAGCCGCGCAGGCCGCGGATCACCTCGACGCCGTCGATGTCCGGTAGACCGAGATCGAGCACGACGACGTCGGGGTGCCGGTCGCTCGCGGCTTCGAGCGCCCCCGTCCCGTCGTGCGCGGTCACGACCTCCCACCCACGGGCCCGCAGGTTGATCGCGAGCGCCCGTACCAACGTCGGTTCGTCGTCCACGACGAGGACGCGGCTCACGACGCCGTCCTCGGCGCCGAAGCGGCAGCGTCGGCCGGCACGTCCTGCACCTCATCCTCGGTGGCGGCGACGGACTCGCCGGTTTCGGTGCCATCCGCAGTCGGCAGCGAGACGACCATGGTCAGTCCGCCGCCAGGGGTGTCCTCGGCGAGCAGCGTCCCTCCGACGGCCTCGACGAAACCGCGCGCGACTGCCAGACCGAGCCCGACGCCCTCACCGGTCCGCGAGTCACCGAGGCGCTGGAAGGACTCGAACATCTGTGCTTTCGCCTCGTCGGGGACGCCGCGGCCACGGTCGACGACGCGGAGCTCGACGGCATGTCCGAAGTCGGAAGCGCTCACCACCACCGGGAGATCCTGCGGCCCGTAGCGCAAGGCATTCTCGACGATGTTGGCGACGACCCGCTCCATCAGGCCCGGATCGGTATTCACCAGCGGCAGCGTCTCCCGGACGTCGATCCGAATCCGGTCGCGGGGAAGGCCTTCGGTCGCCCTAGGCACGATCTCGTCCAGGCTGACCGGCCGTGTCAGCGGACGTACTGCCCCGGTCTGCAGCCGGGACAGGTCCAGCAGGTTGTCGATCAGCCGCTCGAGCCGCGTGGTCGCAACGTCGACGGTTGCCAGCAGCTCGGCCTCGTCGTCGGCGCTCCATTTCACGTCGGTCTGACGGAGGCTGCCAACGGCCGCGCGAATCGAGGCGAGCGGAGTGCGCAGGTCGTGGGACACCGCCGCTAGCAGCGCGGTTCGGATGGTGTTGCCCTGCTCGAGCTGCCGAGCCTCACCCGCCTGTTCGCGCAGCCGCTCCCGGTCGAGCACCACGGCCGCCTGGGCCGCGAAGGCCTCCAGCACCCGCCGGTCGTCGGCCGGGAGTACCCGACCACGCATGGCCAGCGCCAGCGTCGGCGACACCATCACCTCGACGTCGGAGTCCTCGGGCGTGGAACACGGTGACGGGCCCGATGCCGCGACCTGCCGCCACGGAGCACGCTCGTCGGCACGCTCCAGCAGCGTCGCCGAGGTCATGCCGAAGGTCTCCCGCAGCCGTCCCAGCACCGCCAGCACGGTGTTTTCGCCGCGCAGGATGCTCCCGGCCAGGACGCTCAGTGTCTCCGACTCGGCCATGCTGTGCGCGGCCTGAACCGTCCGCCGAGCAGCGACGTCGACGATCGAGGCCACGGCCACGGCCACGAGCACGAACACGACCAGGGCCAGCGCGTTCTCGGGGTCGGCGATCGTCCAGGTGTGAACCGGCGGCGTGAGGTAGTAGTTGAGCAGCAGACTGCCCACGACAGCGACGGTCAAAGCCGGCCACAGTCCACCGATCAGTGCCACGCCCACCGTCAGTGCCAGAAACAGCATCAGGTCCGTCGACAGCGCATGGTCTCCGACCAGGCTGGTCAGGATCACGGTGAGTACGACCGGGCCCAGTACCGCGAGCATCCAGCCGGCGAGACGGCGACGCCCTCCGAGCGCCTCGGCCCGGGTCGGCAGCCGATCACCCCGGCCGGCGGCCTCCTCGTGGGTGACGACGTGCACGTCGATCGGCCCGGACAGTCGCGTGACCGCGGCGCCAACCCCTTCGCTGAACATCGCTTTCCAGCGCGGCCGTCTGCTGACCCCGATCACGATCACGGCGGCGTTGACGCCTCGGGCGAAGTCCAGAATCGCCTCGGGGACGTTGTCACCGACGACGCTGTGGAATGTGCCGCCGAGGCTCTCGACCAGTTCCCGCTGATGGGCGAGTGCAGCAGGAGAAGCGCCGGCGAGGCCGTCACCACGGGACACATGCACGGCGAGTAGTTCGCCGCCGGCGCGGCGGCGCACCATCCGCGCCGCGCGGCGCAGCAAGGTCTCGCCTTCCGGTCCGCCAGTGAGCGCGACGACGACGCGCTCGCGTGCGGGCCAGCTGTCGGCGATGTCGTGCTGCTCGCGGTATGCCTCCAGCGCGTCATCAACCCGGTCCGCGAGCCAGAGCAGCGCCAATTCTCGCAATGCCGTCAGGTTCCCGACCCGGAAGTAATTGGCCAGCGCCGCGTCGATCTTCTCCGGCGCGTAGACGTTGCCGTGGGCCAGTCGTCTGCGCAGCGCCTCCGGGGTCATGTCGACCAGCTCGATCTGGTCGGCACGTCGAACGACCTCGTCCGGCACGGTCTCCCGCTGCTTGACGCCGGTGATCGACTCCACGACGTCGTTGAGCGACTCGAGGTGCTGGATGTTCACCGTCGAGATGACGTCGATGCCGGCTTCCAGCAGCTCGTCGATGTCCTGCCAGCGCTTCTCGTTCCGCGAGCCAGGAACGTTGGTGTGCGCCAGCTCGTCGACCAGAGCCACCTTCGGTGCGCGGGCCAGCACGGCGTCGAGGTCCATCTCGGTGAACTCGGTGCCGCGGTAGCTCATGGTGCGGCGGGGAACGATCTCCATTCCCTCCAGCAGCTCGGCGGTGTGGATGCGCCCGTGGGTCTCGACGAAGCCGACGACGACGTCGGTGCCGCGTTCCTGCCGCCGTCGTCCCTCCGAGAGCATGTCGAAGGTCTTGCCCACCCCCGGCGCTGCACCGAGGTAGACGCGGAGCACACCACGTCGCATGAGTCCAGCATGCGCCACTACCGCGCGGACCGCCTTCACCTGCCGATCCGCTTCCTCCGGAATGACCACGTCATTCCGACAGGGCGTCGAGGGCGAGGTTGAGCTCGAGGACGTTGACGTGTTCGGCGCCGAGGAAGCCCACCACCCGGCCCTGCGCGAAGTCGTCGACGAGCGCCCGGACGTCGGCTGCCTCCAGAGAGCGCTCGGCGGCTACCCGGTCAACCTGTTGGTACGCATAGGTCGGCGAAATATGCGGGTCGAGGCCGCTTCCCGAGGCGGTCAGCGCGTCCGGTGGGACATCCGCCGGGTCGACCCCGTCCTCCGCGGCCACGGCCAGCCGGCGCTCCTCGACCAGGGCCAGTAGTTCCTCGCTCTCCGGACCCAGGTTGGAGCCCGCCGTGGCCAGCGGATCGTATCCGTCACCAGCCGCCGACGGCCGGGAGTGGAACCACTGCGGCCCGTCGAAGGTCTGCCCGATCAGCGACGAGCCGACGACCTCGCCGTCGCGTTCCACGAGTGAACCGTTCGCCTGGTCGTTCAGCAGCAGCTGGGAGATACCTGCGACGACGAGCGGATACCCCAGCCCGAGCACGATCGTGAACGCGAGCAAGACCCGAAGGCCCGCCCAGCTCTGCCGCAGCATGTTGGCGAACACCGCTGTCACCCGATCCCGGGAATGGTTGACACGAGCAGGTCGAGCAGCTTGATTCCGATGAACGGGACGACGATGCCACCCAGGCCATAGATCAGCGCGTTGCGACGGAGCAGCTCCGCCGCCGCGACCGGACGGTAGCGGACGCCGCGTAAGGCGAGCGGGATCAGCGCGATGATGATCAGCGCGTTGAAGATCACCGCCGACAGGATCGCCGACCGTGGAGTCGCCAAACCCATGATGTTGATCGAGTCGAGCTGCGGGTACACGGCCGCGAACATCGCCGGGATGATCGCGAAGTACTTCGCGACGTCGTTGGCGATGGAGAAGGTCGTGAGGGCGCCGCGGGTGATGAGCAGCTGCTTGCCGATCTCGACGATCTCGATCAGCTTCGTCGGGTTGGAGTCCAGGTCGACCATGTTCCCGGCTTCCTTCGCCGCAGATGTGCCGGTGTTCATCGCGACACCCACGTCGGCTTGTGCCAGGGCCGGTGCGTCATTGGTGCCGTCACCGGTCATCGCGATCAACCGGCCGCCGGCCTGCTCCCGCTTGATCAGCGTCATCTTGTCCTCGGGCTTGGCCTCGGCCAGGAAGTCGTCCACGCCGGACTGTTCCGCGATCGCCTTGGCCGTGACCGGGTTGTCACCGGTGACCATGACTGTGCGGATACCCATCGCGCGCAGCTCGTCGAACCGCTCCCGCATCCCGTGTTTGACGACGTCAGCCAGATGCACGACGCCCAGGGCGCGGGCTGTTCCGTCTGCGATCTCGGCGACGACGAGCGGCGTGCCGCCGGCCGCGGCGACGCTGTCGACGAAGCCGTCGATTTGCGGCGTGGGTCGGCCGCCGTGCTGGCGGACCCAGGTCAGCACCGAGGCTGCGGCGCCCTTGCGGATCCGCCGTCCGCCGTCAAGGTCAACGCCGGACATCCGGGTCCCCGCTGTGAACGCCACGAAGGTCGCTTGCGGCAGTTCTCCGGCGGCGCGTTCCCGCAGGCCGAACGCACGCTTGGCCAGGACGACGACCGAGCGGCCTTCGGGGGTTGCATCGGCCATGCTGGACAGCTGCGCGGCGTCCGCCAGTTCCATCGCTGTGACGCCGTCGACCGGCATGAACTCCACCGCCTGCCGGTCACCCAGCGTGATGGTCCCGGTCTTGTCGAGCAGCAGGACGTTGACGTCACCTGCTGCCTCGACAGCTCGACCGGACATCGCCAGCACGTTGCGCTGGACCAGCCGGTCCATGCCTGCGATTCCGATAGCCGACAGCAGTGCTCCGATCGTCGTCGGAATGAGGCACACCAGCAGCGCCACCAGGACAACGATCGACTGGAGCTGGCCTGCGTACCCCGCGAATGGTTGGAGGGTGGCCACCGCAAGCAGGAAGACGAGTGTGAGGCTCGCCAACAGAATGTTCAGCGCGATCTCGTTCGGCGTCTTCTGCCGCCGGGCGCCCTCGACCAGGGCGATCATCCGGTCGACAAAGCTCTCCCCCTGCTTTGCGGTGATCTGGACGACGATCCGGTCAGAGAGCACCTTCGTCCCGCCGGTGACGGCCGACCGGTCGCCGCCGGACTCGCGGATGACCGGTGCGGATTCGCCGGTGATAGCGGACTCGTCGACGCTGGCGACCCCCTCGACGACGTCGCCATCGCCAGGGATGATTTCGCCGGCCTCGACCACCACGACGTCGCCGGGTTTCAGGCTCGCGCTGGGGACGACGTTCTCGGTCCCCTTGACCAGGAGCCGCGCCGGCGTCTCTTTCTTGGTCGCCCGCAGCGTGGCTGCCTGCGCCCGGCCGCGGCCCTCGGCTACCGCCTCGGCCAGGTTGGCGAAGATCACGGTGAGCCATAGCCACGCGACCACCCACCAGGAGAAGGCGCTCGGGTCGGCGATGGCGAGGAACGTCGTGAGGACGGCGCCGACCTCGACAACGAACATGACCGGGGACTTGATCATGTGCCGCGGGTCGAGTTTCTTGATCGCGTCTGGCAGGGAGGCCAGCAGTAGGCGCGGCTGGAACAGCCCCGCGCCGACCCGGCCGGGAAGCTGCGCCTCTGGTAGGACAGGCGTGGTGCTGGTCACCGAACTCTCCATGGCGGAACCCTGGGTTGCGCTCATACCAAGGCCTCGGCAATCGGACCGAGGGCGAGCGCCGGGAAGAACGTCAAACCCGCAACGATGACGATGGTCGCGACGTGCAAGGTGACGAATAGCGGCTTGTGTGTCGGCAGCGTGCCGGCCGTCACAGGGGTAAGGCGCTGACGGGCCAGCGAACCGGCCAAGGCGAGCACGAACACGATCGGCAGGAACCGGCCGACCAGCATGGCCAGCCCCAGCGCCGTGTTGTAGAAGGTAGTGCCGACGCCGATTCCGGCGAACGCGCTGCCGTTGTTGTTGCTCGCCGAGGTGAACGCGTACAAGACCTCGGAAAAGCCGTGTGGCCCACTATTCAGGATGGTCTCCTTGGGCCCATCGAACGAGGTTGCGAGGCCGGCTCCGATCAGCAACGCGAACGGCACGGCCAGTACGTACAGGGCTACCAGCGTGATCTCGCGCCGGCCGATCTTCTTGCCCAGGTACTCGGGCGTGCGACCGACCATGAGGCCGGCCAGGAAGACCGCCAAGATGGCCAGCACCACGATGCCGTACAGGCCCGCCCCCACACCGCCCGGCGACACTTCCCCGAGCATCATGTTGAAAAGCACGACGCCACCGCCTGCGGCGGTGAAGCTGTCGTGCATGGCGTTGACCGCGCCGGTCGACGTGCCCGTCGTGGATGCGGCGAACAGCGCCGACGCCCAGGTGTCGAACCGGACCTCTTTGCCTTCCATCGCGGAACCGACGGCCTGCGGGACAGTGCCAGGATGCGCGGCTTCGGCAACCGTCGTCGCGACGACCGATCCGGCCCAGAGCACTGCCATCGCTGCCAACACGGCATAGCCCTGGCGCTTGTCACCGACCATCTGGCCGTACGTCCGCGGGAGGGCAGACGGAATGAGCAGAAGCATGAAGATCTCGAGCAGGTTGGTCCACGCATTCGGGTTCTCGAATGGATGCGCGGAGTTTGCGTTGTAGAAGCCACCGCCGTTGGTGCCGAGCTCCTTGATCGCCTCCTGGGACGCGACCGGACCACCTGTGATCGACTGGCTACCGCCAGAAAGCGTGGCGACATCCACCGGGCTGGCGAAGTTCTGGACGGCGCCGCCCACCACGAGCACGAGCGCGAAGACGACCGAGAGCGGCAGCAGGATACGTACCGTTGCGCGGGTGAGATCAACCCAGAAGTTCCCGATTCGGTCGGTCTGGGTGCGCACCAATCCGCGGATCAGCCCGACGGCGACGGCCAGACCGACCGCAGCGGATACGAAGTTCTGAACCGCGAGACCGGCCATCTGCACCAGATGCCCCATGGTCGCCTCGCCGGAATACCACTGCCAGTTCGTGTTGGTGACGAAGGAGACAGCGGTGTTGAATGCGCCAGCCGGTGGGACGCCGGGGAAGTCGAGCGAGAGCGGCAGATAGCTCTGAAGCCGCTGGAAGCCGAACAGGAACAGCACCGACACGGCAGAGAAGCCCAGCAGCGAGATCACATAGATGCTCCACCGCTGGTCTGCCTCCGGATCGACCCGGACCACCCGATAGAAGGCCCGTTCGACACCCTGGTGCTCGGAGCCGGTGAAGACCCGCGCCATGTAGTCGCCGAGCGGCCGGTGGGCAAGCGCCAGCAGGGCCACCAACAGGAGCAGCTGGAGGATGCCTGCAGCGGTTGCGCTCATCAGAACTTCTCCGGGAAGAGCAGGGCGGCCAGCAAATATCCGACCAGGGCAACGGCCACGACCAGTGCTACCGCGTTCTCCGCGTTCACAGCCGTTCCAGGCCCTTCACCAGAAGCACGACGGCGGCAAAGAAGAGCACGATCAATCCCACGAAGATCAGGTCGGGCATCGGGGCTCCAGGAAGGACGGATGACCCGGATGGGCCACACGTCGAAGTCAAACGCCCTCTGGTGGCCGACCCGGACAGCCTTGACGGCTCCTTAGCGGCGAGGACTCCCGTCTTGACGGGATCTTGACGCCTCGCTGCGAGTGCCGCCGCCGGCCACTGCTCAGGTACGTCACAAGCAGGCAACGGCATGCTCTGGAGGGTTTGCCGACCGCACCGGGAGGAAAGAGGATCACCGCACCAACCCCTGGACAAAGGAGTCAGCATGACAGCCTCGGGCATCATCATGGCGATCGTGATCGGCGCGATCATCGGCGCACTGGCACGGTTCGTGCTGCCCGGCCGGCAGAACATCGGGATCCTGTTGACCATCGTCATCGGTATCGTGGCGGCGCTGCTCGGTACCTGGTTGGCCCAGCAGGTCGGCGTGGCGGTGACGCCGGGCATCGACTGGATCGAGATCGTCTTCCAGGTCGGCCTCGCGGCCATCGCCATTGCACTGTTCGCCGGCGTCGGGAGCCGACGACGCGTCTAACCAAGCGGGTGCCGCACCACCGACGGCGAGGGCCATGCTCGGCCCTCGCCGTCGTCTGTCCCGCCAGGTGCAGTATCGGTCGCCTGGCAGTGTGACCGAGGCCGGACTACGTGCGGCCGCCTCTGGGCACAACGGCTCACTCCCGACCAGGCAGCGGCTGCCCGTTGAGATCGTCAGCCACCTGATCGGCGTCCAGGCTCAGATTCCGTCGGCGCGGCCTTCGCGATCCGGGTCAGGACTGTCGGTGTCCACGCCGCCGACGTGCAGCATGCTGCCGCACCGAGCGAGCCGCTGGCGCGAACGTGGCTCATGCGTGGAACGCTCCACCTCGCCACCGTGGCGGACCTGGATTGGCTGCTGGGCATCCTGGCCCCGAACGTGCTGAGGACGTGCCAACGCAGGTATGCCGAGCTGGGCTTGAACTCAGCCACGCTCGACCGAGCTCTCGATGTGCGGACAACGGCTTGAACAGGGTCCGGCTACCCACGCGGAGTTGTTCGTCGATCTGGCCGCGCACGGCATCGATCCGGCCTGCCAGCGCGGCATCCACCTGGTCCGGCATGCAGCCCTGCATGGGCTACTCGTCTGCGGGCCCGATCAAGGCCGGGAGCAGACCTGGGTTCGCAGCGAACCGTCTTCTCCGTCGGTCGTCGCCCGCGACGATGCCCTGGCGATGTTGGCCCGGCGCTATCGCCTGGCCTACGGCCCAGCCCAGACGCAAGACCTGGCGGCGTGGTCGGGTTTGCCGGCTGCGGAGGCTCAGCACGCCTGGCAGCTGGCGGGCGAACCAGGTGTGATTCCGAGTGGTCGTGCCGAGCTGTCATCGGTGCGTCTGCTACCGCACTTCGATCCGTACCTGACCGGATACCCCAGCCGTGACCACGCAGTTGCCCCCGAACACAGACGCACGGTCTGGACTGGTGGAGGTTATGTCCTGCCGACCGTGATTCAGAAGGGGTGGGCCGTGGCTACCTGGCGCTCGGAAGTGCGCACCGGCCGGCTCATGTGACGGTCACGCCGTTCGCGGACGGCTCGGTGAGTGGCGCAGTCGCGAGCGGTTTGATGCCGAGGTCGCGGACCTCGGCCGGTTCCTCGAGCACGAGGCATCCTGGTCGATCGGAACCGATGAATCCCGGCCGAGCCGTCAATCCGGTGGCGCCGCCGGCCATTGAGCGGCGCCGAGCTCCCGCGAGATCGTGCGCGCAGCTGAGCGAACGGCGTCGGTAACCGCGTCGCCCACCGGCCACTCATTGGTCGGAACGACGACACCGATGGCACCGGCGGGTAGACCGCTCGCGTCGAAGACCGTCGCCGCGATGCCGCTCTCGCCCAACACCGCCTCGTCGCGCTCAGCGGCCATCCCGCTGGTCCGCACGACTTCGAGCTCCTCCTTCAAGACCGCTGTATCGGTCAGAGTCTCCCCGGTCATGCTGCGCAGCGCAGAGGTGAGAAGCCGTTCTTGGTCCGCCGGAGAGAACGCCAACAGCGCCTTTCCGAGGGCGCTCGCATGGGCCGGGATCACAATCCCGACCTCGGGCATCTGCCGGCTCCCGTCCGGGCGCGGCTCGTGGTGGATGATCACGACGTCTTCGGCCAGCAGCACACCTGTCCGGACCGAGAATCCGGTGCGGCGAGCCAGTTCCTCGGCCCAGGTCATGGCCCGTGACCTGAGCTCGAGTGTGTCGAGGTAGACGTTGCCCAGCCGCAGCACCGCCGGTCCAAGCTGATAACGCCCGGAACGGTCCTGCACGACCATGCCGTGAACGACCAGCGTGCGGACGATGCCGTGGACAGTCGACGGCGGCAGCTCCAGCCGGCCGGCCAGCTCGGACAGACTCAACTGGCGGGCTCCCTGCAGAGCGGAGAGCACTCGGATGGCTCGATCGACCGACTGGATCACCCGCGACCTCGCATGTGAATATCGTTCACCTCTTGCGCCAAGTGAAACATAGACGTAATCTCCAAGCATTATTCGACATTGCCGAACGATGTTCGGCCATGTGCCAGGAGGTTGCGGATGGAAGGTCTACGGTCCCCACAGAAGCTCGCGGCGGAGGTGCTGGGTACCGCCTTCCTCGTGTTCGTCGGCGTCGGCTCGGTCCCCGCCACGCTGATCGTCAACGGCGACAGCCCGTTCACGATGGCGGACCTGGGCGTGATCTCGTTCGCCTTCGCGACGGTGGTCGTCGCGACGGTGTATGCGCTCGGGCACGTGTCCGGCAACCACATCAACCCCGCCGTGACCTTGGGTCTAGCGGCCACAGGCAAGTTCCCGTGGTCGCAGGTCCCGTCGTATATCGGCGCGCAGCTCGTCGGTGCGGTTCTCGGCTCGTTCGCGATCATCGGGGTGCTCGGTGACCAGGCCAGCGAGGTGGGTCTGGGTGTCGCCGCCTACGGTCCCGGCGTCGGCGCCGGGCAGGCGTTCGTCGCGGAGTTCGTCGGCACCTTCATCCTGGTTTTCACGATCTTCGGCGTGATCCACAAGGCTGCGGCTCCGGGATTCGCCGGCATCGCCATCGGGCTGGTCGTCTTCGCCGCGATCATCCCGGTTGCCCCGGCCACCGGTGCGTCGATCAACCCGGCCCGAACGCTCGGCCCGATGATCGTCCAGCAGCTGTGGGGCGGCGAGGTGGCCTGGAGCCAGGCGCCGGTCTACCTGCTGGCCGAAATCTCTGCCGGCGTCGCCGCGGCACTGATCTACGTCGCCATCACCAGAACCCGCGAGCTGTCCGAATCGGTGGTCTCGCCGCCGGCTCCGGTGTCCAACACAACCACGTCGGTCTAGCGTCGACACCATACGGAGGCACCCATGAAGAAGCTCATCAACGACCCGGCCGATGTGGTCGCGGAAGCGCTGCTCGGCATCGAGGCGGCACATCCAGACCTCCGAGTCGACCATCGCAACAAGATCGTCTACCGCGCGGACGCTCCGGTGTCGGGAAAGGTCGCTCTGATCTCCGGCGGCGGTTCCGGCCATGAACCGCTGCATGGCGGCTTCGTCGGTCGCGGAATGCTCGACGCCGCCTGTGCCGGTGAGGTCTTCACCTCCCCGGTACCCGACCAGATGCTCGAGGCGACCAAGCGGGTCGACGGCGGCGCCGGCGTCCTGCACATCGTGAAGAACTACACCGGCGACGTCATGAACTTCGAGATGGCCGCCGAGCTCGCTGCCGCAGAGACCGGTGTCGAGGTCACGTCCGTGGTTTCCGATGACGACGTCGCGGTCCAGGACAGCCTCTATACGGCCGGCCGGCGCGGCGTGGGCGTCACCGTGCTCCTGGAGAAGATCGCCGGTGCCGCCGCTGAGCAGGGCCGCCCACTCTCGGAGGTGGCCGATGTCGCCAAGCTTGTCAACGCCAACGGCCGCAGCATGGGCATGGCACTCACCTCCTGCACAGTTCCCGCCGTAGGCAAGCCGACGTTCGAGCTCGGTGAGGACGAGATCGAGATCGGCATCGGCATCCACGGAGAACCCGGCCGCCGGCGTGTCCCACTGGCGAGCGCCGGTGAAATCGCCGAAATGTTGGTCGAACCGATCGTGTCCGACCTGCCCTTCAGCAGTGGCGACGCAGTGATCGCCTTCGTAAACGGCATGGGCGGAACGCCGCTGATCGAGCTCTACCTGATGTACAACGAGGTCGCGCGCATCCTGGCCGGCCACGACATCGAGATCGCCCGCTCGCTCGTCGGTCCGTACATCACCTCGCTGGAGATGGCCGGCTGCTCGGTCACGCTGCTCAAGGTCACCGACGACCTGCTGGCGCTCTGGGATGCTCCGGTCAACACACCAGCGCTGCGGTGGGGAGTCTGACCATGTCCGATGCCGTCACCCTCGACGGTTTGCAGACTTGGGTCCGCGAGTTCGCTGCGTTGATCGCTGCGAACAAGGAGGAGCTGACCCAGCTGGACGCCGCGATCGGCGATGCCGACCACGGGACCAACATGGACCGAGGGATGACGGCGGTGCTCACGGCGCTGGACGGCGGCGAACCGCCGGCCAGCGCCGCCGCGCTGTTCAAGCAGGCGGGAATGACGATGGTCAGTACGGTCGGAGGCGCGAGCGGCCCCCTGTTCGGCACGTTCTTCATCCGCCTGTCAGCCGCCTCCGGCGAGGCTGCGGAGCTCGAATCCAAGGTATTTGCCGCCGCCCTGCGGGCCGGCCTGGACGGGGTCGTCGCGCGCGGAAAAGCCGAGGCGGGCGACAAGACCATGTACGACGCTCTGGCACCGGCCGTCGACGCACTGGACGAAGCCCTCGCCGCCGGCTCCGACCTGTCATCGGCGCTGGCGACAGCCGCCGCCGCCGCCGAAGCCGGACGCGACGCGACGACACCGATGCTCGCCCGCAAGGGCCGGGCCTCTTACCTCGGGGAGCGCAGCGTCGGTCACCAGGACCCCGGCGCCACCAGCATTGCGCTGATGCTGCGCGCGGCTCACAGCGCCCTCGGATAGTCATGGTCGGAATCGTCGTCGTCTCCCACAGCCGGGCACTGGCGCGCGCCGCCGTCGCGTTGGCGGCGGAGATGCTGCACGGCCGGGCCATCCGGGTAGCGGTCGCAGCCGGCCTGGATGAGGCCACCTTCGGCACCGACGCCGTTCGGGTCAAGGAGGCAATCGAGGAAGTCGACGGACCCGATGGCGTCCTCGTGCTGATGGACCTGGGCAGTGCTGTTCTGTCCGCGGAGATGGCGCTGGACCTGCTCGATCCCGCCGTGGCAGGTCGGGTGCGGCTGTGTTCGGCGCCGTTGGTCGAAGGACTCGTCGTCGCCACCGTCGCCGCGGCCGGCGGCGCCTCGATCGACGAAGTGGAGACCGAGGCCACTGCGGCGCTCGCCGGCAAGCAGGCCCATCTGGTCCTCCCTGACACCGCCACGGCGAGGCCGGCGACAACAGAGGACCCTACGGCGCGCGCGGTATTCGTCGTTGCGAACGAACACGGGCTGCACGCCCGCCCGGCTGCCAAGCTGGTCGCCGAGGTGCGCACCCTGGACGCGCGGGTCTGGCTCCGGAATTTGACCACCGACTCCGACCCGGTTCCGGCATCCAGCCTGAGCCGAGTCGCCGTCCTAGGCGCACTCGCCGGGCATCGTCTCGAGGTGACAGCGACCGGTAACCAGGCCAGGACGGCGGTCGATCATGTCGCCGGGTTGGCGGCTCGGCACTTCGACGAGGCCCGCGTCGGTCCGTCGGCCGCCATCCCAACGGCCACCACCCAACGCGGCCCGCTTCCCGCGTCACCCGGAATCACCGTGGGACCAGCGTGGACCGTGGTCCGGCCAGAGGTGCCCACCGACCGGACGATCGGATCCGCTCACGCTGTCGATCCGGTCGCCGAGTGGCGGCGTATCCGCGGCGCCGTCGCCGCCGTCCGCCGTGAGACTGTCCGCACCCGAGCACGCACGGCTCGCGAGCTGGGCGAGTCGGAAGCCGAGGTGTTCGACGCGCACCTCATGCTGCTGGACGACTCGGAGCTTCTCGAGGATGTCCGCGAACGCATCGACGCCGGTAGCACCGCGCCCCTTGCTTGGTCTGACGTGCTCGACGCGACCGGATCGGGGCTCGACGACCTGCCAGACGAGTATCTGCGGGCTCGGGCCGCCGATGTCCGCGCCCTACGTGACCAGGTCCTGCGGGCGATGTCGGGTCGGCCGACCACGTTCGCGCTGCGCGACGGGGTGCTCGTCGCCGCCGATCTGACCCCAGCCGAGGCCGCCGCGCTGGATCGGGAGAGGGTCACCGGTCTGGTCCTCGCGTTCGGCAGTCCAACCGGCCACGCCGCGATCCTGGCCAGGTCCCGCGGCATCCCAGCGGTCGTGGGCGCCGGTCCATGGATCTTGGAGGTCGCGGACGGAACGACCATCGCGCTAGACGGGGAAACCGGCGAGATCGTCGTCGATCCGGATCCCGACACCTTGGTCGCGATCAAGGCACGGGCGGCGGAACGCGAACGCCGAGTCGACGACGCCATCCGTGACTCGGCTGAGCCGGCCGTGACCCGCGACGGGACAACCATTCCGGTCGGCGCGAACATCGGTGACCCCACCGACGCCGCGGCGGCCGCGAGATTCGGCGCCGACCTGTCCGGCCTCGTCCGCACCGAGTTTCTGTTCCTCGATCGCGAGTCGGCGCCGACGATCGACGAGCAGGAGGCTGCCTACCGTGCCGTCGCGGACCGGCTCGACGGTCGACCGGTTGTGTTCCGGACCTTCGACATCGGTGGCGACAAACCACTTGGTTACCTGGACTTGGCGCCTGAGGCCAACCCATTTCTCGGCCTGCGCGGTATTCGCCTGGCGCTAGCCCGGCCCACCCTGCTCCGCGACCAGCTTGCGGCGATCTGCCGGGTCGCCGTCGACCATCCGGTCCGTGTGATGTTCCCGATGGTGACGCATGTGGCCGAGGTCAGGGCAGCCCGTGCGCTGCTCGCGGAAGCCGCGGCGCTGGTCGGCACGGCGGATCCCACAGGACTCTTGATCGGCATCATGATCGAGGTTCCGGCTGCGGCGCTCAAGACGTCGGCATTCATCCCGCACGTCGACTTCGTCAGCGTCGGCACCAACGACCTGACCCAGTACACACTGGCAGCCGATCGAGGCAATGAGAGCGTGGCTGGCGATGCCGATCCGCTCGATCCCGCGGTGCTGCGACTCGTCCACCAGGTGTGCGAGGCGGCAGCGGGCCGGGTTCCGGTAGCGGTGTGCGGGGAAGTCGCGTCCGATCAGGAGGCGTTGCCCGTCCTCCTGGGCCTCGGGGTCGACGAGCTGAGCGTAACGCCCTACGCCGTGCCGCTGGTCAAGCAGGCGGTCCGCGAACTGGATGTTGGCGCCTGCCGGGCGCTGGCTCGGGAAGCGCTGGACCTGCCGTCGGCGGCCGCGGTCCGTGCTCTGGTCGCGGCTCGGCTGGCTTCGGTCAACGGCATGAGCCCGGATGTGACGTAGGTCACATCCGGCACGACCAATCCGGCCACGCGGTGGCGGCGAATACCGCACGTGGACCAGCGGTCTCCCCTGCCGGTCGGGCCATCCCCGAACTGGCTGCGGGTCATCATCGACACGATCAAGTTGTCGAGAGAACGACGTCGCCTGTACCGGCTCGAACACGGCGACGATCGCCGGGCGTCCCGACTGTGGTTCCCCGTCATCTGCGGCTTGGTCGTCCTCGGTGGCGGACTCCTGGTCAAGGGAGCGTTCGGCTCGGCAGATCCCGCGCCTGACGCCGCGCCCGGTCCATCACCAAGCCCCTCTGCTGCTCTAGGCGATATCGACCCGACCGGGTTTGCGAGCCGATCGCCCGCAGAAACCAGCCGGGCAACGCCGAGCCGGACTGCCTCCGTCGCCCGAGCGGCGGCCGGCGCGGAGATCGCCGCACGAACCGACACCGATGTCTCACCCGCCGCAGCCGCAGTGCTGCGGGAGGGACTGGTCGACGGTCGGGTACTCATGATCCTCGCGTCACTCGCGTCGGCGGACCTCTTGACCGCCGTCGACGTGCCGGGCAGTAGCTCCGGCGGACCGGCTGACGTTGCGAACCTGGAAATGGGCGTCGTGGACGTCGATCGCGTCCTCGACTGGCTCGACAACCAGCGCCGGCTCAGCCCAGACCGGGTGGAGGTCCGTCGCGAAGCATCAGTCGCCTACCTCACGTTGACCTACGACAACCCCGAACCCCCCGGACTCTTCCCCTCGTAACCCAGTCATCCCGATCTCTACCCCTGGGAGCATCCCGTGATCCGTTCCATTGCACGTCTCGTCGCCCTGACCATCTCGATCGCCCTTGCGACCCTCGGCGGCATCACCGTCGCGAATGCCGCTCCGGAGGAGGGCTACATCCGGCTAGCCCACCTCTCGCCCGATACCCCCAAGGTGGACGTCTACGTCTCGTCGTTCGGCAACGACGACAACCCGACAGTCCTCCGCAGTGTCGGCTACGGAATGTTCTCGCCGTACCAGCGGGTCCCAGCCGGGTCCTACACCATCGCGATGCGGCTGGAAGGTGCACCGGCAACCGAGCCCGCGGTCCTGTCGACGACCGTCCAGATCAAGGCAGACTCCGCTGCCACCGTCGCCGGAATGGGCCAGAACTCCGATCTGGAGCTGGTCACCTTGACCGACGACCTCGCGGCGCCAGGCACGAACAAGAGCAAGGTCCGCGTGATTCACGCAGCCTTGAGTGCTCCTGTCGTCGACACAGTCGAGCTGGCCGGCTCGTCGGTGGCGAATGATCTCGCCTTTGCCGCATTCACCGACTACAGCCCGGTCGCTTCCGGCAACACGACGATCGAGGTCGACGCCGGCTCCGCCACCGCAGAGCAAGCCCTGGATCTCAGTGCCGGTGCCACCTACACCGTGGTCGTCCGCGACCTCGAGACCGGCGTCGGCGTGCTACCGATCCAGGACTTCGCGGCAGCGAACCAGATCCCGACCGGTGGAGTCGACGCCGGGCTCGGTGGCTCCGCAGCAGATGGCTCCCCGGCGCGCTGGGTGCTGGTCGGGCTCGTCCTGGCCACTGCCGGTTTCGCCGGCCTGAGCGTCACCCGTCGGCACCGGACCGGTTCCGTCGCATGACAGTCAGCGGACGGCACCGACAGGTCAGCACCAGGAGGAGGGCCACCTCGGTTCTTCTCCTGGCGCTGGGAGCCGCGCTGATCGGCGTGCCCGCTGCCGGTGCGCTGACGTCAGAGACCGCCACGAGGCCGGGTCACCTGGAGCTGGGGGGCGTGACCCGGCCCGTGGCTCCTACGGCACCGAACCAGCTGGCGGAGGAACCTGCCGAGCCGGATCGCCTCGTCATCGACAGGATCGGCGTCGCTGCCGCTGTCGAGACGGTCGGGGTGGCCACCGACGGAACACTCGCGACACCGACCGACGCCGCCAATGCGGGCTGGTACGCCGGCAGCAGCCGGCCCGGCGGCAAGGGACCGGCAGTCATCGTCGGTCATGTGGACTCCGCAGACGGTCCGGCAGTTTTCGCCCGGCTCGCGGAGCTCGAGGTCGGTGATGTCGTCACCGTGGAGGACGGCAACGGGACCGCCCTCCAGTTCGCCGTCTCCACGGTGACTCGGCATCCGAAGCAGTCCTTCCCGTCCGAAGCCGTGTACGGGCCGTCGCCGGATGCCGAGCTACGCCTGATCACCTGCGGAGGGAGGTACGACACGGCCGGCGGCTACGTCGACAACGTGGTGGTGTTCGCCAGAGCACTCACCGGTTAGACCCTGCGGGGGGCAGGGAAACGGGGGATGCCGGCGGCCTCTAGGGGAAGGCCGCCGGCATTACCTCGCCCGACGTAGGCTCGAGTGCATGTGCCGCAGCATCAAGACCCTCCGTGAGCCCTACGCCCACCATGTCACCGACCACGACGTCCACGCCGCCGCGCTGCAGTACGTCCGCAAGGTGAGTGGGTTCCACTCGCCTGCCACACACAACGCCGAAGCGTTCGACCGCGCGGTGACGTCGGTCGCCGCAGCGACCCAGACACTGCTCGACCAACTCGAGGTCAGGGGTGCCCGCCGCTAGTGTCACCGGCGCCGGATCACCAAGACGGACGAGTCGACATGGGGTGGCGGCCTGAACGCGTTGCGGGGCAACGCCCGGCCCCGCCGGAACTCCCACGAGCGCAGCCAGCGGCTGGCACCCGGAGGCATCCCCTCGACGTAACGCCGGACCACCGCCCGCTGGAACACCAGATCTGCCGCCATCAGCCGAGATCCGGGACCCAACAGCACCCGCATCAACGCGGCTGAGATGGCATACGGCGGGTTGGCCACCACCCGAAACGGCTGACGCGGCAACCGCAACGACGTCGCATCTGCGCAGACGACAGTAGTCGCCGTCCCAGCGAATCGGTCGCGAAGCTGCGCTGCCCGGGCGGGATGAAGTTCCACCGCGACAACGCGCGCGCCCGCTTTGAGCAGCTGGGTGGTGATGACGCCGACACCGGCGCCGATGTCGAGTACCAGGTCACCCGGCCCGATGCCCGCGTCTGCGACGAGTTGGGCCGCCCACGCGTCAGTGAGCCGGTGCCAGCCCCACTCGCGGCGCGACCGCCCGGCGGCGGACACGGGTCGCGTTCATGAAGAAGAAGGCCATGCGGGGACCGTAATTCCCTCTTTCGGCGACTGACAACGCAATTACTCGCGTCGTTGCTGAAGCGCCCAGCCCACGGCCAAGAGGAGTGCGGCCAGGCCTACGGCCGAGACAGCGCCGGCCGCCGCGTGGAACGAGGCCTCTCGCCAGTCTGGTCCACCGGTTGCGAGCAACTGCCGCCAAGCGCCGACGGCCCCGCCGAGCACCGCGGCAAGGACCAGGATGAGCCACGGCCACCAGGGACCAGGTTGTGCACCGGGGGTTGTCGGCGCGGTCCGTCGATACCAGCGGATCACCCAACCGGCGATCACCACAGCGCCGACGATCCCGCTGAGGTACTGCGCCCACAAGTATCCGGGCAAGCCGCGGTGCTGTTCGGCAAGCCAGCCGACGCGTGCGACGCCCCACTCGTTTCGGTGCGTGAACGAGTCCCAGGCCACATGCGTCAATGCTCCAATCGCCAGCGACATGGCAACGGATGCGGCGCCCCTGCTGGTGCGCAAGTGCTCGCGGATCCCCACCGGCAGCCGCTGATCGAGCCGCGCTCGCACCCCCGCCGGAGCGGCGGCGACGGCCGCCGGCGCGAGCAAGCCTTGCCACAGGCAGAAGACGGCAAGACCGAGCGCGACGTCGGCCGTGAGGGCGCCGACAACGGTGTGGGTCGTGCGCGCATCGACCGGTAGGGCAACGAAGTACGGCAGGTCGGGGATCATGCTGCCGATGACCAATGCCGAGGGCACCAAGCCGCTGCGACCCAACGGCAGCACCGCGGCCGGGTGGCTTCCGGTGAATGGCACGTCCGCTAGCCGGTCGGGAGCTGCGTCGGTGTTCGGTTCTGTCTGCCCAGGTTGATGCCGCGCAACAGTGCGACGTACCTGGCCACGGTGATGCCTCCGAGCGTTCGCGGAGGGCCAATCCTCCCAGCCAGGGTTGGCCGGATGAGTACACGGACGACTGAGAGCGATTCGTGGCGCGCTTGTCGGCCACGAATCGCGGAGCCCGCGGGAGCTTCCGGCCAACCCGCCCGGACCGTCAGACCGCCGACGGTGTCGCGGTGGACGCGTCGTCCTCTTCGGTCTCTGGCTCGGTGCTCTCCTCGTCGGTGTCGTCTCGATCACCCCACGGTCCGGGTCCGCCGAAGCGACGTCCGTCCGGCGGGGCGGGGAGACCCTCCTCGACAAACGTCCTGATCCGGTCCTCGAGGTCGGCGGCGATCTCGTCGGCTCGCTCCTGATCGAGCCGCCCCTCCTGCACTGCGGTAGCGAGGCCTTCCTCAGCCGCGGTGACGAGAGCGTTGACGAGGCCATCGACCTCGACCCCCTGCTCCTCGGCGATTTGGGCGAGGGTTGCTCCATCGTGCAGCTGATCGTGCAGTTCTTCCTGGGTCAGCCCGAGCTCTTCGGCGGCGGCATCGAGGCCGAGCAGCATTCCGCCACGGATCCCGGGGCCGCCGAGGCCGCCAGAGCCGCGGTCCGGAAGCTGCTCGTCGAGGGTCTCGGCGACCTGGTCGGCTTGCTCCTGGGTGATCGTGCCGTCCTCGACCAATCCGGCCAGCGCGTTTGCGATGACCTCGATGCGGCCGGTGGCAACGCTGCTCGCCGCCGAAACCGCCGAGGCAGTCATGGCCGGGGCGGCTACTACGGCTCCAACCAGGCCGGCCAGGCCCACGGTGCCCGCGGCGGCGATCATCTTGTGCCTTGCTCGCATTGCTGGTTCCTCCTTCTCCTGAGCTGCGGTCATGACGAGCAGGCTTGCGCGCCGAGTTGGAGCCACGCTGTGACGAAGCTGGGAACTGCCTGTGAGACATCGCTAGACGAGGACTGTCCGTGGGGAACGTCCACGGCCCGCACGGCGTTGAGATCCTCGGATCGCATTGCCCTCCCGAGGAGGCCCGTTGACAGCGGCCCTGCCCGACGATCGTCGGTTCAGCTCTCATCCCGAGTTCACCCGTCAGGTCGACACCCTGGTCCGGTTGGGATACCCGCGGCTCATCGGCGTGCCGCTGGCCGAGTTCGTGCATCGGCTCGAACCGCTGGCCGACGCCGTCGCTGCACTACCCACCGGTGACAGCGTTCGAATCCCGTTCGTCCTGGTGACAGGCGAAGGCCTGGTGCCGCGCACCGAGGCGATTGCCATGACGGAGATGAGCGGTCGCCCCGGCTTCACGTCGATGGACGACGACGACCTCAAGCGGTTTACGCCGATCGCCGGGGTCGAGATTCCTGCTGACCCGTACCTCTTGCTCGACGTCGACACCGGGCCAGACACTCTCGACGTCGTGCCCGACCAAGCGCTCCCCCGAATCACCGCAGTCGGGCGGTCACCGCTCACGATCGATGAAGGGCTCGCGCTGATCACTCACTTTCCCGGAATCCTGCGGACCCGCAACTGCTTCTCGACGCTGGCCTCGCGCTGCGGAGACCGCCGCGTCCCGGCGTTGTGGGTCAGCCAAGGCCGGCCTCGGCTCGGCTGGTGCTGGGCCGCTGCCCCGCATTCCTGGCTGGGCTCGGCATCGGCTGGGGGCCGGGTCGGGTAATTCGCTCGTCCCGCAGATCTCCCATCCGTCACCCTGTCGTCGTGTCCATGCGACGACTTCGCGCGTACCCGGTGTGGCTGATCTACACCGCGGTATGGGCGTTCGTCGGATCGCTGTCCTGGACGACCGCGGCGGTCTACCTGATCCGGGACGTGGACATGACGCCGCTGCAGCTCGTTCTCACCGGAACGGCCTTGGAGGTGGCGTACTTCCTGTTCGAGATTCCCACCGGAGTCGTCGCCGATCTCTATTCGCGACGGCTCTCGCTGGTCGTCGCCGCGATCGTCTCCGGCCTTGCGATGATCATTACCGGGGCGGTCCAGACCGCCGCAGTCGTCATCGCCGCGGCAGCGCTCTGGGGGATTGGCTGGACGTTCCGCAGCGGAGCGGAAGACGCCTGGCTCGCCGACGAGCTCGGGCAGGAACGGCTCGGGTCGGCCTATCAGCGATCGGCCCAGCTCGCCCGGGCCGCGGGGCTGATGGGGATCGCGGCGGCGGTCGTGCTCGCCGTCGTCGACCTGCGATTGCCGTTCCTCGCCGCCGGACTCGTGACCTTGGGTCTGGCGGTGTTCCTCGGGTTGGCGATGCCGGAGCATGGGTTTGTCCGTCCGAGTCGATCGGCCGACACGTCCCACCTGGCGGCGGCCGTCTCCACCGCGCGCGATGGCGGCCGGCTGGTCCGGGCACATCGGATTCTGCTGCTCGTACTCGCCATCGCCTTCGTCACCGGCATGTGGGCAGAGGGATTCGATCGTCTGTGGGAGGCGCACCTGCTGCTCGAGGTGGGGCTACCGGACCTGGCCGGCCTCGGCGACGTCGCCTGGTTCGGCCTGATCGGAGCAGGCTCGCTGGTGCTTTCCTTTCTGGTTGCGGCCCCACTCGTCTCTCGGGTCGAGCGGCTGGGGCAAGAGCGCCTGGCCCGCTTCCTGTTGCTGCTGCACGCGCTGTTGATCCTGGCCGCACTTGCCTTCGCCTGGGCCGGAACGGTGTGGGTGGCTTTGCTCACGTATTGGGCGACGACCGTCATCCGCTCAATCACCGAGCCACCGTTCCGCACCTGGCTCAACGGGACCGTGACCGACTCCCGGGTTCGGGCCACGGTGTTGTCGATCACCGGCGTCGCCGGAAGTGCCGGCGAGTGGGCTGGCGGCCCGGTGCTGGGTGTGGTGGGCACGAGGTGGTCGGTTCGCACCGCGCTTTCCGTCGGCGCCGTGTTGCTCACCCCGACGCTGGCACTGTTCGCCCGCGCCGCCCGACATCACGGCCGGGAGCCTGATCTGGCCGGTCGTCGTTCCGGCGTCCTCACCCATGCCTCGGAATGACCACGTTCACCACCCCTATGAGTAGATCACCAGGCTTGTATGCCTGGTGATCTACTCATTCGCCTGGTGATGGCTCGACCGACCTCGTGAGAGTCAGAAGTCGGCCGGGATTCGCAGGACCTGGCCGGGATGGATGAGATTCGGATCGCCGATGATGTCGCGGTTCGCCTCGAAGATCGGCCCGAACCCGCTGCCGATGTACAGAGGCTCGGCGGCCGCGATTCCGGACAGCGTCTCACCCGGTTGGACCACGTGCAGGAGGTAGCTGCGAAAGCCGGACACGATTCGGGTGCCGAAGAACACCGGGACCGATACTCGCGCCTCGGCCTCATCCGCTCCCGTACTCGGCGCGATTTCCACGACGCCCCTGTTCGTGGGAGGTGGATTGGGCAGGTCGACCTGCGTCTGCCACGCGGAGAGCAAATTCGTGGACTGGACCGACGTCGTCACGAACTCGTTGCCATTCGCATCCAGCACCCGGATGTCGATCGTCGCCTCGAAACCGCCTCCAGTGCCGGCGATCAGCAGCGGGTCGCCGATGAGGTCGTTAGATTGCGGTTGATCGACTCGGAACTCGGATCGGCTCATGTGCCCACTCCTCGGTAGTCGATGGCTTGCTGACTCTTCTCAATGAGTCGGTGGGAGCCGGGTTTGATACGCGTCGGCTGCCGTAGTCATGTCTGGGGCAAACCGCGGTCCGCGAGCCAGCCGCGGAACTGCTCCGCCGTTCGCACCTTGTCCTCGAGAACAGCGGTGTAGATCTCGAACCCGCCGACCTCGTCGGGATAGCTCGACAGCCGATGCCAGACGTCCTTGATCCGCAGGACGGCGGCCCGCTGTTCGTCGGTGATCGAGTCACGCAATGCTCGATGCCACGCGGTGACGTTCTCGTGCGGATCGTGCAGCCATAACGTCAGGTCCGCACGCCATTGCCCGTCGCCCCGGGCCAGCAGGAATGGGACGTGATAGCGCTCCTCTTTCCTGAATCCGGTCGGGCTGCGATCGCCCCGTTCGTCGCGGTAGTCGAAACCCACGACGCCGGGAAGATCGACGATCCGCGACAACAGCCCAACGACGTCTTGCGGCGAGTAGTCCGCGCCGACGAGCAAGCCGAGATCGAGATCGCGCCAGCACATCAGCTCAGAGATGTAGCTCCCCGTCACCCTGAGCGGGCCGCGTTCAGCGAAGATCCCCGATCGGTCCAGCTCGTCGAGCAGCTCACCGGCCGCCGAGTGAAGTGCCGACTGCCGGGCGGCAAGCTCCTGATCGGTCGCTTGCCGGAACACGATGCGTGATGCTAGCCCGTGGCCATCGGTGAGCCGAGTTGGCAGCGATGGCGGTGCGTAGCGCGCACCGTACCGCAGCGACCGGCCTCAGCGGGGTGGCCGTCAACGTCACCCCCTCCCACTGCACCTCGGCTGGCTCGAGAATCAGCTTGACTGGCTGCAGCTCGGCCAGTCGCTGCTGGGCCGAGCGCGACGAGGGCCGCGACTCTTCTTCACGACGTCGTCCACGCTGCGACGCGCCTGAACGGTGAGATGCAGCCACCTGGTGGGAACGACGTCGATCCCGTCGATGCCCTCGAGCACCTGCTGAAGTGTCGCCGCGACGGTATCAAGCCCTGGCCCGTCGTCGAAGAGCAGGTGCCACGTGAGGTAGTCGGGCGCTTCGGGCCGCCAGTGATTTCTCAACCTGTCGGTTCTCGCCACTCCCATCCACGTCACCGCGACATCGAAGATGCGACGACGAGTTCGGCGTCCGGGTTGTGCGGGATCATCGGCGTACCGGCCACGATCAGGGTTGCTCTGTACCACGACTGCTGGGCCGCGAGGAATGGAGTCTCCTCCGACATCCACTGCTCGTGTGCGGACAGCGGCAGCTCCCCGGTGGTCACCCGAGCCATGTTCCGCCGATCCATCGTTGGCAGGTCTGACTGCACCCATACGCTCGCGTCGAACTCATCGACGAGTTCCCTGCGGGCGGCGCCCACGCCCTCCACGATCACCGTGGACACGCCAGCGGGCACGTCGATGGTCCCGAGCCGCCCCCGGGCATGCCAGGCCGGTGGTCGGAACGACACTGCCTGTCCGCTGCGGACCGGTCGCAGGATCCCCTCGGTCAAGAGGTCGGCCCAGCCGAATATCGAGTGGTGCCACGCAATGTCGTCGGTGTGCACAACGTGGGCGTTGGCCTCGCACGCTGCGAGCCGGCTCGCCAGCGTCGTCTTTCCGCTGGAACTGCGACCGTCGATGGCGATGACTCGCGGACGTCCAACCGGCGAGCCCGCCGCCTCGGCGAGACCTGCGAAGACCGCCAACACGGGTTCGGCCCGCCACGGGCCAGCTTCAGGCTCCCCGTCGGGCAGGCTCATCGCCATGACCGGCATGATCCCGCAGCCGGATCAGCCGTTATCGGTTGCACTGGAACGGGACGTCGTGGACGCGCGTGTCGACACCGAGCCCGGCCTTCGGCCCGAGGCTGTTCGGTGCTGCGGCGATCAGCCCCAGCACGGTCTGGGGCGTCGTGAAGATCGTCGTGAAGCCTGACGCCCCGTTGGCCCGCGGGCAATGACACACGACGATCTTCACGACCTGGATCGGGCGCGGGTAACCTCGACGAGCCGGCTGGCCAGGTCGGATAACTGCTCGCCGTCGAGGGCCACCGCCTGATCCAGTCAGCCGCCGGCGTCAGAGGTGTTGCTGGAAGAACGCGACGGTGCGTTCCATCGAGAGTTCCCAAGCGGCCTCGAATGCATGTGGCTCACCGTCGTACATCAGTAGCTCGGCGTTCTTGCCGAGCGACTGCAGGGCCGCAACCGATGCCTGGGACCACTCGATCGGACAGCTCTCGTCGGCGGTTCCGTGATGGACGAGAATCGGTTCGCTCACCCGGTCGAAGAACGTGACTGGCGAGGCGTTCTGCCAAAACGACGGGTTGTCCTCGGGTGAGCCGTACGTCGCGACGATCTGGTCGGCCAGCGCTGCATTCCCTGGTTGACCCCTGATCCACCGGTCGAAGTTGTCCACGGCGTTCGAGCTCACCGGCGCGTAGACGACGGCTGCGTCAACGAGACCAGGCTGCGCGACCAACACGTTATAGGTGACGCCGCCGCCCATGGAACGGCCGAGCAGCCCGATTCGGTTCGGGTCAACGATCGATAGTCCCGACGTCCGCAGCGCCAGGACGGCGTTGACCACGTCCTCGGTGTAGCCCAACCGCAGGTTCAGCTCGGCGTTCGGGTCGTCATCGGACTGCGCGTGGTTGCGATAGTCGGTATGCAGCACGACATAGCCCTGTTGGGCGAGATAGTCCTGTTCTCGCCTGAGACCGCGACCGTTGGTGTAGACGTCGGGATCGATGTACCCGTGGTTGAGGACCAGAGCCGGGAACGGGCCATCGCCCCTGGGCAGGTTCATGACCCCGGAAATGGTCAGTCCGCTGCTGCGATAGGTGACGAAATATCGCGTGTAGCTGCTGGTCTCGTCGAGGATCTCGCCGAGTTGAAGTCCACCGCCGTCGTATGTGGTCTCGATCAGCGCCTGAATCGAGACCGGGTGCGGCG
Source organism: uncultured Actinomycetota bacterium (assembly GCA_963831385.1). Taxonomy (GTDB): domain Bacteria; phylum Actinomycetota; class Actinomycetes; order Jiangellales; family Jiangellaceae; genus JACVRX01. The sequence continues at coordinate 42,104 of CAWHPW010000020.1, read as the reverse complement.
GAACCGGAGTCGGCGAGGGCGTGGCCAGCGGCGATGGTGGCATCGCCGGGCGCCTCGAAGCGGTGACGGACGCATCGGTCGCCGTGGGTTCCACGGCTGGCCGGTCGGACGCGGCCGGTGAGCAGCCGGCCATGGCCAGCGCCCCGAGGAGTGCCACCAGCGGTGTCGCGCGCACGCGTTATGGCCGCCGAACTTTCCAGCCGGCGATCTGATCGCGATACCAGTGCGCGCTGTCCTTCCACGTCCGGGTCTGGGAGGCATAGTCGACGTGCACGATGCCGAACCGTTTCGAGAACCCGTGGGCCCATTCGAAGTTGTCCATCAACGACCACACGAAGTACCCACGAACGTCGGCGCCCGCCGCCAGCGCCGCGGCCACTGCCTCGATGTGATCGCGCAAATAGTCGATGCGGGCTTGGTCGGGCACTCGGCCATTCGGTGCGATCTCGTCGTCGAAGGCGGCTCCGTTCTCCGTGACCATGACCGGCAGGCCGGGATGATCACGATGAAGCCGTTGCAGTAGCTCAGTCAAACCGGTGGGATCCACGACCCAACCCATCTCGGTGTGTTGTCCAGGCTGGGGAACGAACTCGATGTCGGTGCAGCCCACGAACGGCGAGTGTTCTGACTGACCGTGCCCATCTGCCCTCAGCCGCTCCGACCGACGGTCCCACTGCCGGACCACGGAGGGTGTGTAGTAGTTGACGCCGAGCAGGTCGATGCCGCCGGAGTCCGTCGCAGCGATCGCTGCTTCGTCGCCGTCTCGGACGAACGACCAGTCGGTGATCGTCGCCGTGTCGGCCAGTAGGTCGGCGGGATACCCCGATCCCAGCATCGGTCCCAGGAAGATCCGGTTGCCCACGGCATCGACCTGTCGCGCAGCGTCGGCGTCGCCTGATGCCTCCGGTCGCACGACGTGCAGGTTGAGGGCAACCGAAAGCCGGGCTTGCGGGGCGACTGAACGCAATTCGACGAGAGCCGCGCCGTGGGCAAGGCTGAGGTGGTGTGCGGCCGCGAGCGCGTCCGACGGCGACGTCCGCCCTGGTGCGTGCACGCCGGAGGCATACCCGAGGAATGCAGCGCACCAGGGCTCGTTGAGCGTGATCCAGGTGTTCACCCGATCGCCGAGCGCCGCACCAACGCCGGCCGCGTAGTCGGCGAATCGGGCGGCCGTGTCCCGGACCGGCCACCCGCCCGCGTCCTCGAGCGGCTGCGGAAGGTCCCAGTGGTAGAGCGTCGCCACCGGCGCGATGCCGGCCGCCAGCAGCGCATCGACGAGGCGGTCGTAGAACGCGACGCCGCGTGGCTCGAGTCGGCCCGACCCACTGGGCTGGATGCGTGGCCAGGCGATCGAGAACCGGTATGCACCGAGTCCGAGCTCCTGCATGATTCCGACGTCTTCCTGCCACCGGTGATAGTGATCGTCGGCGACGTCGCCGTTGTCGCCGGCCCGGGTGCGACCCGGCGTATGGCTGAAGGTGTCCCAGATGGAGGAGCCGCGCCCATCCTCGTCGATCGCTCCTTCGATCTGGTAGGAAGCGGTCGCGACCCCCCACAGAAAATCGGCCGGCATCGCGTCGAGGTTCATATCGACATCTTCTCCTGCGTCGGGTTTCCTGTTGAGAGCGCTCGGGGACGATTCGACCAGGCTGACCGAAGGACCTGACATGTTTCGACGTTCGCAGCTACTTGCCCAGGGGTTGAGCGGATTCGCAGCAGTCGCCCTGATCGCGACTCCCGCCAGCGCAGCCCCACAGGCGCCGCCAAAGGATCCCATCGCCGTCGGCCGTGGCGGTGCCGTGTCCTCGGTCGACCCGTATGCCACAGAGGTCGGCCTGGACGTGCTACGGCGCGGCGGCAACGCGGTCGACGCGGCTGTCGCGACAGCGGCCGCGCTGGGGGTCACCGAGCCGTACAGCGCCGGGATCGGCGGCGGCGGATTCTTCGTCTACTACGACGCCCGATCGGGCCGGGTCCACACCATCGACGGCCGGGAAACGGCACCGGCGCTGATGGAGGAGGACGCGTTCGTCGAGAACGGGGGCGCCATCCCGTTCGCCGAGGCCGTCACCAGTGGGCTGTCGGTCGGCGTGCCGGGGACGCCGGCAACCTGGGAACTGGCTCTGGACAAGTGGGGATCGATCGGCCTTCGGGACGCGCTTCGCCCGGCGGCCCGGCTGGCCGACAAGGGTTTCGTGGTCGATGCGACGTTCCGCCAGCAGACAATCGACAATGCGGCCCGGTTCGCTGACTTCACCAGCACTCGCGAGCTGTTCCTTCCCGGCGGTGCGCCGCCCGAGGAAGGAACCGTTCTGCGTAATCCCGACCTGGCCCGCACGTATGAACTGCTAGGCCAGCGGGGAACCCAGTTCCTCTACGACGGCCGTCTCGCCGAAGAGATCGTCGAGACGGTGATTCAGCCGCCAGTGGTACCCGGATCCACCCGAGTGGTCCGACCTGGACTGATGCGGCTGCCAGACCTCCACGCCTACCAGGCTCTGCTCCGGGACCCGACGCTCGTCGATTACCGCGGGCTGACCGTGGCCGGTATGGCGCCGCCGTCGTCCGGCGGCTCAACCGTCGGAGAGGCGCTGAACATCCTCGAGAACAGCGACCTTGGCGCCCTGGACCGCGCCGAAGCGCTGCATCGTTATCTCGAGGCGACAGCACTCGCGTTCGCCGACCGCAACCGGTACGTCGGTGATCCCGATTTCGTCGACGTCCCACTCGATGAGCTGCTCTCGCAGGAATTCGCCGACGAGCGCGCTTGTCTCATCGGGCCGATGGCAGCCGTGAAGCCGGTGGCACCGGGTTCACCGGACGGATCGTATGCGCCGTGTACACCCGCTTCCGTCGGCGCTGACGGCAGCGCGGAAGGAGCATCGACAACCCACCTCACCACCTGGGATCGCCGGGGCAACGTGGTCGCGTACACGCTGACCATCGAGCAGACCGGTGGCTCGGGGATCGTCGTGCCGGGCCGGGGCTTCCTGCTGAACAACGAGCTGACCGATTTCAACTTCACCCCCACGCAAGGGACCGCGCCTGATCCCAACCTGCCGGCTCCGGGCAAGCGGCCCCGCTCGTCGATGAGCCCCACGATCGTCCTCGACGACGGCAAGCCGGTGCTGGCTGTGGGCTCGCCCGGTGGCTCGATGATCATCACCACCGTGCTGCAGACGCTGCTCAACCGGCTCGACTTCGGATACGCGTTGCTCGATGCCGTTGCTGCTCCGCGGGCGTCGCAGCGGAACACCGCCTCGGTGTCGGCGGAGCCGGCGTTCATTGCCTCTTGGGCGGCGGCGCTGGAGGCGCGAGGGCACACGTTCGCCAGCGTGGCCGAGATCGGCGCTGTCACCGCGATCGAACGCGGCAAGGGCGGGCTCTTGACCGCCGTGGCCGAGCCGGTGCGGCGTGGCGGTGGGGACGCGGGGGTCGTCCGGCCGCGGCGCGGATGATTACCAGACGTCGCCGTCGCGCCAGTCGCAGGTGAGCTCGGCGGAAAGATCCAGCGGGGTCGTCAGCGGCAGCACGTAGATGCCGCCGTCGTCATCCTCGGTGCGCCTGACGCCGCTCGGGGTGAGCGCTGACGACGGTCCCTGCCAACACTGCCAACCCCGCCTGCGGTAGAAATCCACCGCGTCGTCCGTGGCGCCTAACGCCCCTAGGTCGTACGCGTTGCGTACGACTCGCTCCAACTCCATCATGATCGCCGACCCGTGCCCGAGGTTACGTTGATCGGCCCGCACACCCACACCTTCGACATAGCCGGCCCGCAGCGCCCTGCCTCGGTACAGCAGGCGGCGTTGCACTACCGATCCGTGCCCAACCAGCTCCGCTCCGGCCCAGACCAGGGCATGCAACCCGCCGAGTGCATGCTCCCAGTCGTCGTCGGTCATGTCGTCGAAGACGTCGTAGAGGAGCGCTCGGGCTGACGCGAGGGTCGCCGGGTCGAGGTCGGCGGTGTGGGCGGTGCGCAGCAGGGCCATGCCGGACATCATTGCCCGCACGTGACCGGAGGTGACTAGCGCTTGCGGCCGACCGCTCCCAACGGATCGGCCTCTTCGCGCGCGCCACCTTCGATGATCGTCTTGCCGAGATCGGGACGCCACTGTGACACCGGCACCATTCCCGGCTCCACAAGTTCCAGGCCATCGAGAAAGCGCGCAATCTGTTCAGGACTGCGGGCCGTCATCTTTGGTTCACCGAATTGATTCCAATGTCGTAGGAGCGCATCCATCGATTCGCTATGGGTGGGATCGGTGATTGCAAAGTAGCTGCCAGCCGGCGTAGCCGCCATCAACTGGTCCACAATCGCGTAAGCCTCGTCATCGTCCATTACGTGTCCAAGAACACCCAGCATGGTGATTGCGACTGGCTTGCTGAAATCCAGAGTTCGGCCGGCCTCACGCATGATTCTGTCGGTGTCTCGGGCGTCGGCATCGATGTAGTCGGTGGCACCCTCCGGCGCGCTGGTCAGCAACGCACGCGCATGCGAAAGAACGAGCGGATCGTTGTCGACGTAGACGACGCGGCTCTCAGGCGCAATGGCCTGCGCTACCTCGTGCGTGTTCTGGAAAGTGGGCAGACCGGTTCCGACGTCGAGAAATTGTCGAATTCCTGCCTCGCCGGCAAGATAGGTCACGACCCGGACTAGAAAACCACGCACCGAGCGAGCCAGGTAACCTATATCCGGAAAGATTTCAAGAACTTGATCGCCAACTTGGCGGTCGACCGCGAAGTTGTCCTTACCGCCCAGCCAGTAGTTCCAGATGCGTGCCGAATGGGGAACAGTCGTATCGACTGGGCGTTGCTGCCCGTTTTCAGCAGGGCGCTGAGTGTTCATCACTGCCGGACCTCTCATGCGTGGGGCCTCGCACGTCGCCTCCAAACCGTAGACCACCCCTGCGCTCGTCAACAGTCTGCATCAGGGTCCTGTGGACGAGGGGTGGCAGTGACCATGACATCGAACACCAAGCAGCTGACGCGCCGAGATCTCAGCGCTGCTTCGCCCTCTTCGTCGGTTTGGGCTTCAGCGACTGCGCGTAGCGGAAGCTGAGCTCGAGGTACGGCACCAACTCTGCCGTCCGTTCGAGCAGATCATCCGGCACGGCGACGTACTCCTTCGCTGGCGGCCAGTCCGGGTCGGCGCGGAAGATGGTCGTCTGTACCTGTCGATGAACTCGGTCCGCTCGGCCTCGGAAAGCCGGATTCCGACCACCCCGTGCTTGGTTCACACAGCCCACAGCGAGCACTAGAGCGACACTCCAGCGCCACACGGAACGGGTTCAAGCGTGCCACGCGCACAGCGGCGCGCGTACCAGGCCGGTGAGCAGGGCTGCGCAATGAGGCGGTCAGCTGTCCTGAATCACCGACAAGACGTTGCCGGCGGGATCGGTGAACCACGCGATCAGCGGCCCTCCACCATGAAAGACGCCCTTCTCGTCCATGTCGGCTTCCATGTCGGGGTACCGCTCGAAGCTGACGCCCCGGTTGGTGAGTTCGTCGACCGCGGCTTCCACGTCGTTCACGGGGAAGTTGAGGATGGTGAACGACGCGGGCGTGTGGTCGTCCTTGGGGTAAACCAGGATGTCCCGGTCACCGGCAAGGTGCAGGGTCAGCATGCCGTTGTCCTCGGATACTCGCAGGCCGAGCGTGTCCGCATAGAACGTGCGGGCTTGCGAGACGTCGTTCACCGAGAAGCCACCGAACGCCTTGCTGTCAGTGAGCATGATCATCTCCTCTGATTTGCCGTGTGGTGCTTCTGTCGCAGGTAAGGACCGTAGACCGATCCGGAACTCATCGATCGGCTCGCCCGGCGCACCTCGCCGATGAGTTTTCGATCGTCGAGCGGTCGATGCTGGTGCAGCACCCTACGGGGAGGTGGCCCGGTGGACGTTGCCGGCGATTCGCCCGGACCATCTCCAGTGGTCGGTTCGTCGGTGACCATCTTCGTGGCGCTCGGGGCATCGATCACGCCCGATGATGTTGACGACCTCGGCCGCCGGCTGGCCTGCACGGGCGCGGCGACGCTGACCTGTGGCGCCGGCAGGCTGACCGACCCGACCCTCACGACTGTCGACGCTCTCGCTCGGTTGCAGCTCACGCTGCGCCGCAGTGGGCACTCGATGCACCTTCGTCACGCGACCGGTGAGCTACGGGGTCTGTTGGCGTTGGTCGGGCTGCTGGACGTCTTGCCCGTCAGCGGTCCAGCCGGTACGGAAGGTCGAACAAAGCGAACAGGTCAGGGTCCACGAAGTGGCTGAGCCGGGTGATGCGCCCGCCTGAAACCTCCATGGTCTGGATCGAGAACGGCACGTAGCCGCCATCGTCCGCTCGTCGGTACTGCGCGAGTGCCGGCGAGCCATTCGCCATGATCGGGACGAGGCGGGACCCTCGGCAGCCGATCCCCGGCCCGAGAAGCCACCGGCCGACGTCCGCCCGGCCCTGCAGCCACATCGGGTATGGCGGCATCAACTGGGTGGCATCCTCGTGCAGCAGCGATACCAGCGATTCGATGTCGTAGCGCTCGAATGCGTCCACGTACCGGTTCAGCAGCGCCTTGTCCTCGTCGTCCAGGACGTCCATCGGGCGAGATGCCCCGAGCTCTGCCTTTCTCAACGTGGACCGGGCCCGTTGCAACGCGCTGTTGACTGACGCGACGGTGGTGTCGAGGAGTTCGGCGACCTCGTCAGCCTTCCAGCGCAGCACTTCTCGCAGTATCAGCACAGCCCGCTGCCGGGCGGGCAGGTGCTGAAGTGCCGCCACGAATGCCAACCTGATCGACTCCCGCGACTCGGCCACTGCAGCCGGATCGGTGCCCGGTGTCAGGACATGCCCATCTGGAATCGGCTCGATCCAGGTGCCCGCTGGCAGCGGTTCACCAAGGGAGGCCTCGACGGGCGGCGAGGACGGCGAGAGGTCGACCGGCAGAGCTCGGCGCTTTCGGCCCGCGAGCATGGTGAGGCAGACGTTGGTGGCGATTCGGTAGAGCCACGATCGGAGGGCTGCCCGACCTTCGAACCGGTCCAACCCGCGCCAGGCACGGACCAGCGTTTCCTGTGCCGCGTCCTCAGCGTCGAAGCCGGAGCCGAGCATCCGGTAGCAATAGCCGGTCAGCTCACGTCGATACTGGTCGAGTCGTCGATCCAACTCGACAGGGCCGCCGCCCTGACCGAGGCGCACCTGATCGGTAGCGGTGTCGGCCACGCGGGTCACCTCTTCTCGTGTCACCGCCATCGTGCAGAGGCTCTCCAACGTATCCCGAGGCGCGATCGTGTTGACAGCGCGCGCACGCTGGCGGGTTCAATGGCCGGACGCCGCCCGGAGAAGGCTCCAACCAAACGGTTGGCCGCCATGTCGGAGGCAGCGGGTACGGTCACGAGTCATGGATTTCCGACTCGAGTTGGTCAATGTTCCCGTCTCCGACGTCGACCGAGCGAAGGCCTTCTATGTCGACAAGGCCGGCTTCACCCTCGACCAGGACGCTGACGTGGGCGGTGGAGTGAGATTCATTCAGCTCACCCCGCCCGGCTCGCCGGCGTCGATCTCGATCGGCTCGGGCTTGTCGTCGATGGCGCCGGGGTCTGTCGAAGGGCTGCAGCTCGTCGTCGACGATATCGAGGCCGCGCGCGCCGAGCTCGCAGACCGTGGAGTCGATGTCAGCGACGTGCAGGTGTTCGACTGGGGGTCATTCGTCTTCTTCTCCGACCCCGACGGCAACAGCTGGGCGGTTCAGCAGGTGCCCGATCGGTCCTGAACCAGCCGGGTCGCCGACGCGCGCTCGGTCCGGACGATGCCTCAGGGCTGCCGTTGGACGCGATAGATCAGGTGGGTCACGCCAGCCCCCTCGATCACCTGTGGGTGGCTGCCTCGATCTCGACATCGGACGCTGATCAGGCCGCTCCGGATGACACCCGCTCGCGAACATCCAGAACCGCGAGATCGGCTGCTGCCCGGCCAGCAGCCCACCCGACCTCGTTACTGACAGATGGACCCCGCGAGATCAGCTCAGGGAACATCGAGTTCATGGCGGCATCGACACGCTCTGCCCGCCGTTGAAGAAGCGGAACGAGCTGACCCGACCTGCCGGTGTTGGCGGCTGCTTTGTCGGTGGCGGCTTGGAGCCGCTCTCCGACGCGGACTGCGTAGGAGATGAGGAAGGACTGCCGGAATGATCGCGTGCGCGATGTGCCCCACCGGTCGACGAGCGAACCGTGCCCGAGCATCGCTCCGCTGGCCTGGACCAACAACGATGTCGAGAGCAACTCGACGGCCTCGATGTCGGCCGCATCGCCGACGATGGTGCTGAAGCCGAATTCCCGAGTCAGCACGGACCGGCAGCGGTTGGCGCTCGCCACGGCGTTGATCAACATGGCCTTCGCCAGCAGGTATGGCGAATCGATCCACATCCGCGACGTCGTCAGCGCATGATCGCCCGCCGCGTCCTGCGTGAGGGTGATCCGGTCCAGGGCGTAGCGGCTGATGAGTTCCTGCGCCTTCGCCGACAGTGCCTCGGCCTCCTTGGGGAACTCGGTGGACTCTGCCTTGGCCAGCAGTGAGCGAACTCGCGAGAGCACCTTGGGTTCGATGCCCGCGCTCGGACCCCGCACCCCAGTGGCGAGGCCGGGAGGCGGAAGCAGGATCGGAATCGGCGGCAGCGTGCGCACCACCGCCAACAGCTCGAGGAGAAGCCCCAGGTTGGCGACCGTGAGCGGATCCAATGCCGCAGCGGGCCCGAGCCCGGCCAGGTCGTCCCACCAAGACGCAGCGACTCGGCCGGCCGGATGTCGACGGGCTTCCCGAGTGAGCAATGCGGCCAGGATCGGGACGTGCTCAGCGTTCAGCCGACGACTGGTCAGTTCGGCCAGATCCGACGGCAGCCAGCCGGCGCGGACCGCTGCGGCGATCGCAGCCCTGGCGTACTCGTCGATCGCCTGAATCATCACCGCTGCCGGGACAGGGGCTTCGGGCCCGAGGAACAGCTGGGAATAGTCGTCGGCACGCGTTTGGTCAGCGGAGATCTCGAGAAGTACAGACCGAATGATCGTCATGGCCTGCGTGTACTGGTCGGCGCGGTTCCCCCCAGCTTCTTGCGCTCCAGCTGGCGGTCCGAACCAGGTTGTGCTCCGACCAGAGTGGTGATTGCGACGTTTGGCAGCCCGGCGCTGGCGGTTCTTGGTGCCCATGGATACCCCTTATTGGGCCATGTCCACGAAGCGGCTGTAATGGCCCTGGAAGGCGACCGTGATGGTCGCGGTTGGTCCATTGCGGTGCTTGGCGACAATGAAGTCAGCCTCGCCGGCGCGAGGCGATTCTTTCTCGTATGCGTCTTCTCGGTGTAACAGAATCACCATGTCACTATCTTGCTCAATAGAGTTGTGCAGTGCTATTCCATTTGCGATGAAATTGTGCGCTCCTAAGACTGTGGCATCATAGACATCCTGCTCTCCGATGGGTTCGATCGAAACGATGGAGTCCCACAGCAGGTCATTGGTGGCGTACATCTCCAACTGCGCATCGTCGAGCAATACGGCTACTCGGCCAAGTCGTTCTCGGCTGGGACTGCGCTTCCACAGAGTGCTGCCGCAGAAGTGAATGTTCATGGCTGCAGCGAATTGTCGGTGGGTCATGCCTCGTTCGACGAGGACGGCTCGCACCCGATTCCAGACCTCCACTGGGATCGTATCGATGTTCGGATTCGAGGTAGACGCCTCGAGAATCAAACGGAGCTTTGCGCAAGCCGCACTTCTTGCCCCATGGCATCCGATCTCCCGTAGGAAGCGCAATTGCTCATCGCGTCCGGAGACGTCGAGCGTGTACTGGGGCCGGTAAGTGCCCTTGGCCGAGGCTGTTCGCAATCGAGTAGAGATCCCGAATCGCAAGAGCAGGCGCGACACATTATCGAGCAGCTCGCGGCTGGTCGATGCATAGTAGATCCGGCCCCCGCTGTTGGCCCGGTTGATGGTGACGGAGCCATCTGTCGCCCACAGGTGATGTAGGAACAACGCGATCTGATGCTTTGGCAGCGAAAAGAGCCCCGGTGGGACGAACTTCTCGTGCGAGCGCCGGCCAAATAGACCCAGCTTGTCGAGCCATCCGGCAATGGGATTTCGTCGCCCGTGGGTGAGGTGGTACGGCGCTGGAAGGCGAAGTGTGGTCACGCGGGCTACAACGTAATCGTCCTGGATTGGGGTAATGCCGAAGTGCTCCGCGGCACGAGACACGGCTGCGAGGTTGGCCTGGTCAACGGACGCGTATCGAATCGGCTGATTCCGAACGAAGGAACCATCGCCGATGAGATGCGCCAACATGATGACCTCAGCCTCGGCCCACGCCGTGGTGAACATCGGCGCCGGAACATGGCGCGCTACCGCAACCCGTCCACCGACCCGCAGATCGGCAAGGGGCCGCCATCCGTCATAGGTGAGGAACGGATGGTTGGCGGATGCTTCCACGGCCTTGCCCGACGCGAGCCGAACGCTGAAGACCTCCTTGCGGCCACTGGGAAACGCATGCGTCAACGTGCGCCGCACATATCGCAGCGAATCGTCCAGCGCCCAGACTGGGATGTTGGTCTCCCCCGATTCGGCGAGCGCTCCGATCGACACCTCTTTGCCGGTGTCAGCCCGCATCACCTTGGTTCCGGCCGTAACACATCCGGATTCGCGGAGATCGGCGAGCATCGGTTTCTTGTCCTGGCGCTGTTCCGCACTGCGGTTGAGCTGGCTGATCGCGACGACGGGCACATCGAGCTCTTTGGCCAGCAACTTGAGAGCGCGGGAGAACTCGGCAACTTCTTGTTGCCGGCTTTCCACTCGCTTTCCGCTGGTCATCAACTGCAGGTAGTCGACGATCACGAGCCGCAGATCGTGGCGCTGCTTTAGCCGGCGGCACTTAGCCCGGATCTCCATCATGGTCATGTTCGGTGAGTCGTCGAGGAACAAGGGGGCGCTGGAGACCTCACCGGTGCGGCGGGCGATCCGGTTCCAGTCGTCGTCGGTCATCGAGCCCGTCCGCATGTGGTGCAGCGGGACTCGCGCCTCGGCAGAAAGTAGCCTCATCGTGATCTCGTTGCGGCTCATCTCCAGCGAGAACATCACGGTCGTCAGTTGATGCCGAATGGCTGCAGCACGGGCGAGGTCGAGCCCGAGAGTCGAGTTGTGGGTCGGTATCTGGGATGGTCCGGCCAGATAGAGCCGGTCCCAGCTGTCTACCTGGACACATCGCACGGGTACTGAGTCGATCTTGCGAACGTCAACTACTGAACAGTTAGCCTTCGCTAGCCGCATGAAATCGCCCAGCCGGCGATTCTCCGGACACAGTGATACGACAGCCGCAATCTCCTCGGTGGTCATTACCCGACTGGCGGCGCCTCGGTCCATCGTGACCCACTGATGTTGCCCGTCGGCAACAATGACCGAGCCGTCTGAGAACTCGACCTCGTAGCAGGGCCGATGCGGCATTACGTCGGTGGCAGCGACAACCCGCGTCGGCTTGCCGTCGGCTCCGAAGAGTTCGTCACCAACTCCAACCTCCCCCATGGTTGTCCACCCGGTTGGCGTCGGCAAAGGCGTGTCGAGCGCCAGCGCCTTGCCAATGGCAGGCCGAGCGGCCAGCACGACCATCTGGCCGGGGTGTAGCCCGTTGGTCAGCGCGTCGAGGTCGGCGAAGCCGGTGGGGACGCCGACCATCTCGCCGCCGCGAGACCCAATCGCCTCGATCTCGTCGAGAGTGCCCTCCATGATGTCGCCGAGGGGTAGGTAATCCTCCGAGGTCCGGCGGTCGGTGACTCCGTACACCTCCGCTTGCGCTCGGTCGACGATGTCGTCGACTTCTCCGTCGCCGCCGTAGCCCATCTGGACGATCCGGGTCCCGGCCTCGACCAGCCGACGCAGCACGGCCCGTTCGCGCACGATCTGGGCGTAGTAGCCGGCGTTGGCGGCCGTCGGCACCGAGGACACCAACGTGTGCAGGTACGGCGCCCCGCCCACCCGGCCAAGGTCACCTTGCTTTTGCAGTTCAGCGGCCACCGTGACCGGGTCGGCTGGCTCACCTCGTCCGTACAGGTCGAGGATCGCTTCGTAGATCGTCTCGTGCGCGGGGCGGTACATGTCGTGCCCGCGGAGTACCTCGACCACGTCGGCGATGGCGTCCTTGGACAACAACATGCCGCCGAGGACGGACTGCTCCGCGGCGACGTCCTGCGGCGGTGTCCGGTCGTGTCCCGAGACCGGCGCGCGATCGTCGCGCCGATCCGGAAGCTCCGCCACGGTCACTGCCGGCTCGCCCCTTTCGAACGCATGTTCGATCCTTGCACCACTGTCTACACGCCGCCACTGACACAACTGCGAGCATCAAGTCGTGATCTCGCCGCCCCAAGCCGCGCCGAAGGTTACGGACAGCCGGTGCGGGCCGGAAGGACCGCTGTGGATAGGCCTTGGGAGCGCTGGTGGACATGCGTCCCCAAACTTGTGCACAGGCTGGGGAAAACTGGTGCACAGTCGGACAGGTCGGTTCAGGTGGCCGGCTCCGAGCAGCACGGACATCATCCACGGCATGTGGACGGAGACCCGCCGGTCCTGATCTCAGAATGTGAGACGGCTTCGGGTGTCCTTCCACCCGACCGTAGCGTCGACCGCGCCATGCTTTCTCGGCTGCGTCGTCCTCACCGGCCAAGGCCATTTCGGCGACATGCGGCCGATCAAGAGATTCTCCGGCTTGCCCTGCCGGCGCTGGGAGCGCTGGTCGCCGAGCCGTTGTTTCTCCTGGCTGACGCTGCGATCGTCGGTCATCTCGGGACACCACAATTGGCCGGGCTCGGAATCGCCGCGACGATTCTCGGCACCCTGGTCAACATCTCGGTGTTCTTGGCCTATGGCACCACTGCTGCCGTCGCACGGATGCTCGGCGCGGGCGACCTGCGCGGCGCGATGCGACAGGGCATCGACGGCTGCTGGCTCGCACTACTGGTCGGTGCAGGCACACTGGTCGTGGGCTGGCCGGCTGCACCATGGCTGGTTTCGCTGTTTGGGTCATCGAGCGGAGTAGCCGACTATGCCGAGATCTATCTGCGGATCAGCTTGCTTGGAATTCCGGCGATGCTGCTCGTCCTGGCCGGCACCGGCGTTCTGCGTGGATTGCAGGACACCCGGACCCCGCTGCTGGTCGCGGTCGTCGGAGCCGTCGGAAACGTCGTACTGAACCTCGCGCTGGTGTACGGACTTGGCCTCGGCATCGCGGGTTCAGCGCTGGGCACCGTGATCGCGCAGCTGATGATGGCACTGGCGTTCGTTCGGGTGGTGGTGCTCGGGGCACGGCGGCATCAGGCAGCGCTTCGGCCTGACTGGCCCGGAGTCCGGCGCTCGTTCGGCGCCGGAATGCCACTCGTCGTGAGAACCGTGGCGATGCGGGTTGCGCTGGTCGTCGCCACAGCCGTCGCAGCGACCCTCGGTACGGCAGAGCTGGCGGCTTACCAGGTCGCGTTCACTACTTGGATATTGCTAGCCCTCGTTCTCGACGCGGTCGCGATAGCAGCCCAGGCTCTGGTCGGGCGCGCGCTGGGTGCAAACGACGTCCATGAGGCGCGATCGATCACCAAGCGCATGGTCTGGTGGGGGATCCTCGCCGGCGTCGGGCTGGCGGTGCTGGTCGCCGCGGCGGCCCCGCTGTACGCGCGCCTGTTCACCTCCGACCCGGAGGTTCGTACGCTCCTGATCGGAGCGCTGCTCGTGGTCGCGCTCATGCAGCCGGTCGCCGGATGGGTGTTCGTGCTCGACGGCGTGCTCATCGGCGCCGGCGACGGCCGCTACCTCGCGCTCGCGTCCGTGATCAGCGTGGCGGTGTTCATTCCGGCCGCGTACGCGGTGACCGTCGTCGACCTGTCGGAGCTGGCCGGCCAAGTCGCGTTGTGGGCGGCGATCGGCGTCTGGATACTGGCCCGCCTCGCAACCCTGGTCTACCGCGAGCGGTCAGGAGCTTGGCTCGTCACCGGCGCGATCCGGTGATCATCACGCGGTCAGAACCAGCCCAGTTCGCCGGATCTGCTGAATCTGGCTCTGGTGTCGACGTCTGCTCCGCCGCTCGGGTCGGCAGCAGGAACGACGCGACGAAGCTGAGCCCGAACAACCCCACCGCGAGCCACACGCTGCCGTCGAAGGCAAGGGCGGCCAATTCCGCCGTCGCAGGCCCGTCGTCGAGGATGCCGAAGAACACGATCCCGACAGCGGCGACTCCGAACGCCTGGCCCAACTGCCGAGTCGTATTCAGGACCCCCGACGCCGCTCCGGCATCCGGTACAGCCACCCCAGCGAGCGTGACGTCCACCAGCGGGACGACAACCAGACCCAACCCGAGGCCCGCCAACACCATCGGCGCCACGAGGCCGAACTGTCCGAGCGTCGGACCTGCGTCCATGACTTCCGCACGAGCGAAGACCATCGCGGCGGCGATCATGAAACCGCCAGCAAGGATGACCGCCCGGCCAGCCTTCGCCGCCAGCGGGACGGCCACACCGGAGGCGACCATGGCACCGATCGAGAACGGAACCAGGACCAGACCTGCCTCCCACGCAGTGAATCCGAGCGCACCCTGCAGGTAGAGCGCGAGCACCAGGAAGAACCCACCTACTCCTGCATTGAAGGTCGTCGTGACGACCGCACCGCTGCTGAATCCACGGCTGGCGAACAGGCTCATCGGGACGACGGGTGAGCCGCCGGCCCGTTCGAGCCGTCGCTCGAACCACGCGAAGGTCGCAAGCACCGGCACCGATGCCGCCAGCATTCCGATCACCCAGGTGGGCCAACCGAGCTCTCGACCCTGAACGAGCGGGAAGACCAGGAGGAACACACCAGCGGCGGACAAGGCCACGCCAGGAAGGTCCAGACGCAATGGATGCCGTGAACGCGATTCGGGAACCCAGCGCAGCGTCGCCGCCAGCAGGAGCACGCCGACCGGCAGATTGAGCAGGAAGATGGATCGCCAGCTGGTTCCCCACAAATCGGCCGTCACCAGCCAACCGCCGAGCATGGGACCGACCACGGCCGCCAGTCCGGTCACCGCTCCATACAGGCCGAAGACCGCCGCACGCTCACGTGGAGCGAAGATCGCCTGGATGATCGACAGGACCTGCGGAATCATCAGCGCCGCGGCGGCACCCTGTAGCGCACGGGCGACCACCAGAATCTCGGCCGTCGGCGCCACTCCCGCGACAAGCGACAGTGCCGTGAACGCAGCAACCCCGATGAGGAACATCCGTCGCCTGCCCACGATGTCGCCGAGCCGACCTGCCGTGATCAACAACACCGCGAACGGCAGCAAATATGCAGCCACCACCCATTGAACCTGCGCTGGGGTCGCGGTCAGGTCTGCCTGCATCGCGGGCAGTGCCACGTTCACGATCGTCACGTCCATCAGGTCCATGAAGCTGGCAACCATGAGGACGACCACGGCAAGCCACCGGCCGCGTTGCCGGTGCGGCCCAACCGCGGTCTTCATCGGGCGCGCTTGGGACGTCGTGGCGGGAAGGTGTGTCATGGGGTAGCTCTCCTCTGGGTGTGCCAGACTAGGAATGTCTCCGAGCAGGGACTTCTCCACTTTGGAATATCTCCGATACGGAGAGAATAGTCGGGAGCTGCCACGTTGTCCAGGCGCAATGAGATCAGCGAAGCCGTTGGGCTCGAACTACGACGGCTCATCGCCGGTGTGGTGCTGTTCAACACGGCGATGTCCGAGAGCTTGGCTATGAGCCCAGTGGACGGCCAGGTGTTACACCTGCTGCAGCTGGAGGGGGGCCCGGTCACTGCCGGTCGGCTCGGCGAGCTGGCGCACCTGCCGTCGAGTACCACGACGCGGGTGATCGACCGGCTCGAGGCGCGTGGTTACGTCCACCGGGTCCGCGACACGGCCGACCGCCGGCGTGTCCTGATTCATCCGGACCGGCAGAAAGCCCGGGAGCTCGAGGCGCGCTACGACGAGCAGACGGCGGCCTTTCGCGGCGCGCTGATCGGGTTATCCACTGCGGATCTCGAAGGGGCGCACCGCTTCCTCAGCCGGCTGAACCAGACCGGGTCACCAGGTACGGATCGATGAACGACCTGGCTGAGCTCCTCAGGACGCGACGACGTCGAGCTGGACAGTCGCCGCAACCTCGGGATGCAGGCGGACCGTCACGGTGTGCGCGCCGACCGTCTTGATCGGGTTGCTGACCTCGATCCGGCGCTTGTCGACCGGCGGACCGCCGGCCTTCTCGACAGCCGTGACGATGTCCGACGGGGTCACCGCGCCGAACAGCCGCCCGGTCTCGCCGGCGCGAACGAGCAGGGGCACCGGTGCGGACTCCAACCGAGTCTTGACTTCGCGTGCCGTGTCAAGGTCGGCGATGTCGCGAACCGACCGGGCGCGCCGGATCGTGTCGAGCTGTTTCTCGCCACCACGAGTCCACCGCATCGCCAGACCACGCGGGACGAGGTAGTTGCGGCCGTAGCCGTCCTTGACCTCGACCACATCACCGGCGGCGCCCAGGCCGGACACCTCCTGGGTGAGGATGAGCTTCATCTCGGGTCGCCCTCCTCAGCGGGCCGTCGAGGTATAGGGCAGCAGCGCTACCTCGCGGGCATTCTTGATTGCGATCGCCACGTCGCGCTGATGACGTGTGCAGCACCCTGTCACGCGCCGGGCCCGGATCTTGCCGCGATCAGAGATGTACTTCCGAAGGACACCGGTGTCCTTGTAATCGACGTACTTGACCTTGTCCTTACAGAATGCGCAGACCTTCTTCTTCGGCTTGCGCACAGCGGGTTTTGCCATCGTGGTGCTCCTTGTGGAGTGGGAGCCCGGTCACTGTGCTGGCGCCTGCGACCGGGATGGTCGGAATGGATCTAGAACGGAGGCTCGTCGGCAGCCGCCGCGGGTGGTGCCTGACCGCTGCCGGACCACGGGTCCGCCGCGGCCTGACCGCCCCCTTGACTTTGCGCCGGAGCCGATGCCCACGGGTCGGATCCACCGGTCGGCTGCTGAGCGTTGCTGAAACCTCCGCCGGACCGCTGAGTTTTGGTGACCTTTGCCGTGGCGTACCGCAAACTGGGGCCGATCTCGTCGACGTCGAGCTCGAAGACCGTCCGCTTCTCGCCTTCGCGAGTCTCATAGGAGCGCTGCTTGAGGCGGCCGGTCACGACGACCCGAGCGCCGCGGTGCAGTGACTCGGCGACGTTCTCCGCGGCCTGCCGCCAGACCGAGCAGGACAAGAACAGCGGGTCGCCGTCCTCCCAGGCATTGGTCTGCCGGTTGAAGGTGCGCGGCGTCGATGCGACCCGGAAGTTCGCCACGGCTGCACCACTGGGGGTGAAGCGCAGCTCCGGGTCGTCGGTCAGGTTGCCGACGACGGTGATGAGGGTCTCGCCTGCCATGGTGTGTTTCCTCCCCGACGGGGTTGCTGGGTCAGGAGATGCGAGCCTGTGGTCAGTGGGCGTCCGGGCGGACGACCTTGGTCCGCAGGATGGACTCGTTGAGGCCGAGCTGGCGGTCGAGCTCCTGGACCGCGGCCGGTTCACAGCGCAGATCGAGGACGGCGTAGATGCCCTCGCCCTTCTTGTCGATCTCGTAGGCAAGCTTGCGGCGGCCCCAGATGTCGACCTTCTCGACTGTGCCGCCGGACTTTCGGATCACGCCGAGAAACGGCTCCAAACTGGGACCTACGGTCCGTTCCTCGACCTCCGGATCGAGGATCACCATCACCTCGTAATGACGCAAGGCCTTTCACCTCCTGTGGTCTTCGCGGCCACGGTCTCTCCGTGGCAGGAGGGCTTGTGCGTCGCACGGCCCGGCGTACGGACTCCCCGTACCGGCCGGGCCGAGGACCCAGGATACCAGCGCCTCGGGTGCGCCTGTTCCCTCATCCACAGCCCCTCGTCTACCGCCGGTGGATGCCCCCGCTGGGAATGACCACGTTCACCACCCCCACGGGTACGTCACCAGGCTTGCAAGCATGGTGATGTACGGGCAGGCATGGTGAACGTGGTCATTCCCGCTTCGGCGGGACACGTCGCGTCGGGGTTGCCGCGGTGCCGGGTTGTAGGCAGGCTGGCGGCCCATGAAGACGACGATCACCCGGGAGAACGTCCTGGCCGCACTGGTGCTGGCGTTCGGAGCGGTTTCGACGATCTGCGCGTTCGTGCCGTCGTGGCACGTGCCGGGCTCGTGGACCGGTCTGGTCGGGCTGGCGCTGGGCGCCGTGGCCCAGATGATCTCGACGTCGACCGCGCAGCGCTGGGTGATCGTGCCCGGCTGGGTGCTCTCGTTCATCGGGCTCGCCGTCAGCATCTCCAACGGCGGCCTGTGGTGACCCGGCTCAGCCGTGCTTGCGCAGGTACTCGTCGAAGTGCGGCACGGTGAAGGCGATTGTGCCCCGCTCCCCGGAATAGACCAGCCCTTTCTTGATCAATGAGTCGCGCGCCGGGGAGAGCGACGACGGTTTGCGACCCAAATGATTCGCCACCTCGGCTGTCGAGACGGTCCCGTCCGACGTCTCGGACAGGGCCGCCATCGCCCGCAGATAGTCACGCTCGGCGGGGGTCGCGCGCTCATAGCGGGATCCGAAGAACCCGACTGCCAGCTCTGCCTGCGCCTCTGGGGACGCCACGAGGACGTCCGCCATGGCGACCGGGCTGCGGGGCGCGTGATCCCAGGTGACCTTTCCATAAGCCTGGACGAAATAGGGATAGCCCTCGGTTGTGTCGTAGAGCGCCGCGAGAGCCTCCGGCGCATACGCAACACCCTCCTCGGCCGCCGGGTTGACCAGCGCCCGGTCAGCGGCGGCCCGGTCGAGCCGGTCGATGCGCACGTATCGGAACAGCCGTTCGGAGTACGACTTCGACGCCGACAGCACGGCCGGCAGATGCGGCAGGCCCGCGCCGACGACAATCAGCGGCAAGCCCTGCTGGGACAACTCGTGACACGCCGCACACAGCGCCGACACATCGGGTTCGGTGACGTCCTGCATCTCGTCGACGAAGATCGCGATTCCCACGCCGACATCTCGTGCCACTCCGGCTGCGTCGACGAACAGCTCGACCAGGTCGACCTCGATGTCGCCGCTGTCCGCACGGCCGGCCGTGGCCGCCTCGTCGATCCCGGGCTGCCAGCGCTCCCGCAGCTTCGTCCCGTCGGGATTGGACCGAAGAGCGAACGCTTTGAGCACGCCGAGGAAGGCGGCTACCCGGGTCGGGTCCCGGTGCCGCGGTGCTAGTTCCCGCACCGCCATGTGCAGCGCGCTCGTCAGCGGGCGCCGAAGCGACTGATCCGGCCGAACCTCGATCTTCCCCGTCCCCCAGAGCCGGCCGATTGCCTGCGACCTCATGGCGTTGAGCAACACGGTTTTGCCTACACCGCGCAAGCCGGTCAGAACCAGGCTGCGCTCGGGCCGGCCGCGGGCCACTCGCTCCAGGACGGCGTCGAATTGCTGGAGTACGGCGTCCCGGCCGGCCAGCTCCGGCGGGCGCTGGCCGGCTCCGGGTGCATACGGATTGCGTACCGGATCCACGATCGGACTCTATGAGGCCGTCTAGCGGCCACCGTAGATTCGGCTAGAAACCGGCAGACGGCGTGTCGTTGATGCCTTCTCGATGATCATGTCGAGTTTGCGTGCGCCCCGGCAGCAAAGCCGACATGATCACGGGGTGACGATCCTGAGGATGGTGCCGCTGATCGCCATCGTGGCGCTCGCGGCTTGCGGTGACGGGGACGCCGGCTCCACCGTAACCAGCCCCGAGGGAGCCCCGACATCGCCGGCGAAGGCGCTGACGATCGGGTTCGACCCCGGCGACGGAACGGCGCCGCAGGAGTGGACGCTGACCTGTGACCCGCCCGGCGGCACGCACCCACAGCCCGAGGCCGCCTGTGCGGCACTTGCCGACCTCGACCCGACGGTGCTCGATCCCGTTCCGGCCAACCAGGCATGCACCCAGATCTTCGGCGGGCCGGAGACGGCGACCGTGCGGGGTCCATGGAACGGGGAGGACCTGGACGCCTCGTTTGCCCGGAACAACGGCTGCGAGATCACCCGCTGGGACGCGGTAGCCGGACTCTTCCCGGCGATAGGCGGCACCGCCAGCTCCCCCACGTCCACCCCGTAGCCGTGGTTTGACACCGCCGATGCGCGCTAGCTGACCAAGCCTTTGCGCAGGGCCAGCCCGGCGGCCTCGGCGCGGTTGGCGACCGCGAGCTTGCGCAGGATGTTGGACACATGCACGCTCGCGGTCTTCTCACTGATGAAGAGGGTCTTGCCGATCTGCGGGTTGGTCCGGCCGCGGGCGAGCAATTCGAGCACCTCCAACTCTCGCGGAGTCAGCCCGTACTGGTCGCCGCCACTTGAACGCTCGACAGTGAGTCGGCCGCGACGCCCTACTGCGGCCAACCGTTCGGCCAGTGTCGGCACGTCCATGGTCTCGGCCAGCGATCGAGCGGCGGTCCAGGCAGCTTCGGCGCGGTCCCGATCTCCCTGCTCCAACGCGCGCTCGACGGCCTTGATCCGAGCCCGCATCTCCCAGATCCGATGACCGGCGCGCTGCCACGACGCGGCGACATCCTCCCAGGATGGGCCCCCCGAGCCACCGCTGAGGTCGGCCAAGCGGCCTCGCACCTCCTGAATGGCAACCAGGACGAATGGGATGACCCGTTCGCCGACGCTTTCGCGGATGCGCTCGGCTGCCGCGTTCGCAGTCTCGAGCAGCGTCTCGAGCAGCTCCGTTCGGTCATCGCCTGGTGGGACGTCGTCGAGCACACGCGCGAGCTCGATTGAAACTTGGATTCTCCGCAGGTCTGTCGTCTCGCCCTGCACGATCTGGAGGCCGTGACGAACGAGCGCGAAGACCTCGCGCCAGTTGCCCTGCGCCGCTGCGACCGCGGCGGAGGTCGCGAGGTGGTGGTGGAACGACAGTGGATCCTCGCCGGCACCGAGCGCTCTTGCCGCCATGAGCTCGCGCTGCGCAGCAGCGGGGTCACCGCCTAGAAGCTCCAGCTCCGACCGGAGCAAGATCACCCACAGTTTTACCGGGCCGGGCCCCGCGTACCGAACCGCCCGAACGCAGGACCGAGCCTCCTGGAACCGACCGCTGGCCAGCAATGCACGGCCGACATTCTCGGAGATGGCGCCGACGTACGAATCGGGCAAATAGCGGTCGTGGGCCAGTTGGAGTCCCTCGTAGCCTGTTCGGATGGCCTCGGTCCATTCCGAGGCGTAGCCGAGAGTCAGCACGACGTTGACGTAGGCGCGCGCGAGCTCGTCGAGGTCACCGAGTCGCTTTGCCACCTCGAGCGCGTGCCGCCCGTACGCGATACCGGCCGGGTCGCCGAGCTCGACCAATGCCGCGCCGAGCGAGTCCATCGCGTGTGCTTCGACCAGCTCGTCACCGGCCTCGCGCGCCATCGCCAGCGCCTGCTGGCAGACATCGACCGCCTCGTCCAGGCGCAGCCGCAGCATCAGGTACTGCCCGAGGGAGGCCAGTACCTGTGCCCGGTCTGTTGACGCGGGCGCTGGAGGAATCAGCTGCACCGCACGCCGATAGGCCTCTTCGGTTCGTTCCGCCGGCTGACCGCCGGCCCAGCGGAACCGACCGATGCGTTCGGTCAGCCGCCCGGCCAACACCGGATCCGCGGCCTCGTCCACCAGTTCCAACGCGGCGCTGACAAGCTGTTCGGCGCGTGCGAAATCGCCAGAGAGATAGGCCGCCTCGGCACCCTGACGCATCAGGTCGACCCGCGTCTGGCCCGTCACACCCTCCGGATCGTCGACGTCGGGCCACAACTCCAACGCTTGCTCCGCAAGTTCTACGGCCTGCGCGTACGAGTGCATGGCAACCGCTTCGTCGATCGCCTGGACTGCTGCGACGAGACCGTGCGCGGTGTCCCCCGAGCGCAGCAAGTGGAATGCCAGTTCGACCTTCGGACCGCCACGCAGGGCGTGCCCGGGGTACTCCTCGAGATACTCGGCAAATCGCCGATGCAGCCGTCGCCGCTGGCCCGGAAGTGTGCTGCCATGTACCGCTTCGGCCAGCAGCGCATGCCGGAATGCGTACATGTCAGTTGCATCGACCACGACCTGTTGCGCGTCGATCGCTGCCGAAAGCGCGGCTTCGACATGATCTTCGGGCGCGCCGGTGAGCGCGACAAGCAACTCCTGCGAGACCGGTCTACCGACTACTGCCATTACCCGCAACACGTCGAGCACCGACTCAGGAAGGCTGCCGAGGCGGCTCATGAGCACGTCACCGAGTGCGGCCGGCAGGCCGGTGACACCTGCTTTGTGGGCCGCCGCGAGCACTTCCACGGCAAACGGGTTGCCGCTCGAGCGTGCCGCCGCGTTGTCCAGCACGTGGGAAGGCGCCGGACCGATCAGTTCGGCCGCCAGTTCCCGAGTCGACGGGTCGGTCAACGGCGCCAGCACATGGTGACGCACCCGCGCCGACCGGACCAGCTCGGCCAGCACTGGCCGGAACGGGTGACGTCGGTGCAGTTCATCGCTGCGGTAGGTGCCGAGGATCAGCAGCCCGGGTTGCTCCACGGTGTTGACCAGATAGGTCAAGAGGTCCCGGGTCGATGCATCCGCCCAGTGCAGGTCTTCGAGTACCAACTGGACTGGCCTGGTGTCGGCGAGGCGCTCGATGAGGTGCCGAACACCCACGAGCAGTCTGCCTTGCTGGAGCATCGGGTTGGCGTCCGGCGGCAATGCCGCGTCAGCCGGCCGGAGGGTGGACAGCTCGGGAACCAGCATGCCGAGCTCGGGAATGTCGGCGGCAAATGCTGGCAGCTCGCTCGGCCGCAGCGATCGGAACGCCTCGGCAAAGGGGGCGTACGGCAGGCCACCGCTGCTGAGCTCGAGGCACCCGCCGGTCAGGACCAGTGCGCCGTCGGCCGCGGCTTGGGCGACGTGTTCGGCGACCAGCCGACTCTTCCCCATACCGGCGTCGCCGCCGAGCAGGCCGACGATTGCTCCTCCGCGGGCCTCGGCGGCCCAACCACCGAGGATCGCGAGATCGCCGTCGCGTCCAATCAAGGGAACCGTGCCGGACCATTCGCGCACGGACTCGAGTATCGCCGGGCTGGTCACGTCGAACGAACTCCCCGCACTCCACCACCGTCTCGCTAAGGGGGGATCGCCGGGATGCGGAGACTGCCCTATCTTCGGCCGCCCCGCCCGGACCCGAGCGCATCGATGCGGGCGACCTCGGCTGGATCCAAGGAGAAACCGAACACGTCGAAGTTCGCCGCGATCCGGTCCAGGCTGGCCGACTTCGGAATGACGACGAAGCCGTGGTCGACGTGCCACCGCAGCACGACCTGGGTTGGGGTGACGCCGTGCTGCGCCGCGATATCCCCCAGCACCGGATCGTTCAGGCGGCTGGTCTTGAACGGGCTGTAACCCTCCAGCACGACGCCGCGGACCTGAAGCTCGTCGGCGACCTTTCGGTCGTAGAGGTGGGGAGACCACTCGATCTGGTCGACCGCCGGCGTCACTCCGGTGGCGTCGGTCACATGATCGATCTGGGCAGCGCTGAAGTTGCTGACACCGATCGAGCGGGCCAGGCCGTCGCGCTGGATCGCGACAAATTCCTGCCAAACCGACCCGACTGCACCGCCGCGCGGCGGCCAGTGGATCAGCCATAGGTCGACATACTGGGTACCCAGCGCGGACAGGCTTGCCGCGATGATCCGGCGTTCACGGCCGGCGTCGCTCGGCCAGAGCTTGGTGGTGATGAAGACCTCCGAGCGGGCCACCCCGCTGTCGCGCAGCGCCCGTCCGATCTCGGCCTCGTTGCGGTAGATCGTCGCGGTGTCGATATGGCGGTATCCGACGTCCAGGGCGTGCCGCACCGCCCGATACGCTTCCCGCCCGCGTAGCTGCCAGGTCCCGAATCCGACGAGCGGCATCTGGACGCCGTCTGGCAGCGTCGCGCCCAGCTCGGCCATGACGGCTCCCTATCCTCTGCAGATCACTTCAGCAAGCGTGACAAGCGTCGGTCGGCCAGCGGCTTGCCGCCGGTCTGGCAGGTAGGGCAGTACTGGAGGCTGGAATCGGCGAACGACACTTCCCGCACGGTGTCTCCGCACACCGGACACTTCTCGCCGGTGCGTCCGTGCACACGCAACCCGGACCGCTTGCTGTCCTTGAGCTCGCGAGCTGCCAGCCCTGCCGAGCGCTGGACGGCATCGTGCAGGGTCTCGACGATGGCCGCGTGCAGTGTCGCGACCTCCTCATCGGTCAGCGATGTGGCTGGGTGAAACGGGGACAGCCGCGCCACATGCAGCACCTCGTCGGAGTACGCGTTGCCGATACCTGCCACGACCGACTGATCGCGAAGAACACCCTTGATCTGCGCCCGGCCGGCTCCGTCGAGGATCGAGCGCAGTCGTTGCGGTGAGAATTCGGCGGAGAGCGGATCGACCCCGAGGCGCGCAATGCCGGGTACCTCGGCTGGGTCATGGGCGACGTATACCGCCAGCCGTTTCTTGGTGCCAGCCTCGGTCAGGTCGAACCCACTGCCGCTGGCGAGGTGGAACCGCAGAGCAAGCGGGCCCCGCCCTGGCCGCGGCGGTGTCGGCGACAGGCTTTCGCTCCATCGCAGCCAGCCGCCCCGAGCCAGATGGGTGATGAAGTGCAGGCCGTCGCAGTCGATGTCGAGGAACTTGCCATGCCGACCGACTCTGGTGATCGTGAGGCCCTGCAGCGACGTCAGGGGCGGTTCGTACGTCTTGAGCACGCTGATCGTCGCCACATCGATCCGCGCGACGACCTGGCCGACTGCCTGCTCACGTAAGAACACGGCCAGCGCCTCGACCTCTGGAAGCTCGGGCACGACGTCATCGTCGCACGGCTGTGCCTCACCCTTGCGGGCTCTCGAATGCGACCGGAACCGGCAGGGTCAGAGCAGTCCTCAATCGGGCCAAGTACTCCGCCCGCGGTATGGCGACGACGCCGAGGCGACCCAAGTGGGATGTCGCCCACTGGACGTCGAGCAGCCGGTCGTCGTTGTCGTCGGCTCGGAGTAGCTCGACGAGTCCGACCAGTGCCACCTTCGACGCGTCTCGGCCGAACGACTGCGGCGCGTGGAACATCGACTCGCCGGCGAACAGCCCGCCGATCGCCACCCCATAGAGTCCGCCTGCCAGCCGGCCATCCGCCGTCCAGGCTTCGACCGAGTGTGCCCAGCCGAGCCGGTGCAACTCGGCGTAGGCCGCTGCCACGTCCGGCGTGATCCATGCGCCTCGACGGCGGGGGTCAGCGCACGCGGCCACGACCTGCGTGAAGGCGGTGTCCACCCGGATCTCGAGGCGACGACAGGCACGGCGTAACGACCGGGAGATGTGCAGTCCCGCGAGCGGAAGAATCCCGCGCGGATCGGGCGACCACCAGCCAAGATCCGAGCGCGACACCGGCATCGGGAACAACCCGCGCCGATATGCGGAAAGAAGCGTTCCCGGCGCCAGATCCGCACCCGCTCCGACCAGCCCGTCCGCGTCCGCGCGATCGGCTGGCGGGAAGACCCACGGCGTCGGCGGCGGCTCGACGGAGGGCATCTGGAAGCAGGCTAGGACGTCGCAACTCCGGCGCCTCTTGACACCCTGGATTAGCGCTGGCCAGAGTGGGTAGTCAAGATCGAAACCTGCACAGCGACGGCCTAATGACGACGGACGGTTTCTTCCCGCTCCGCCCCCCGAGCCGCGCCACGCCCTCGGCGTCGAGCCGGCTGCACATGGTCAGCCCGGCCTCCGCGACGCATCGCCACGGCGGCCACGAAGGGAGTCACAGATGCTTCGCAAGCGCCACCTGGTTGGCATGATCGCCGGAATCTCCGCCGTGAGCCTGAGCGCCGCGTGCGGTGGGGGCAGCGGATTCGAGGACGAGGAGGGCGGTGGAGAGCCGCAAGCGGAGGACACCGGACCGGCCTCCATCACGGTGCTCATCGGTTCATCCGGCGCGGCGGAGACCGACGCGGTGACCGCCGCGGCGGCAGCGTGGGCGGACGAGAGCGGCAACGAGGCCGAGGTCATCGCCGCCACCGATCTCAACCAGCAGCTCAGCCAGGGCTTTGCGGCCGGTGACCCGCCGGACGTCTTCTACATGGGCGCCGACACGTTCGCCGACAACGCCGCGACCGGCTCACTGCTCGCCTACGCGAGCGAGCTGGAGAATGCCGACGACTTCTACCCGAACCTGGTCGAGGCGTTCACCTTCGAGGACGAGTTCTACTGCGCGCCGAAGGACTTCTCCACGCTCGGCCTCGTCATCAACACCGCGTCCTGGGAGGCGGCCGGCCTGACCGAGGACGACATCCCCACGACCTGGGACGAGCTCAACCAAGTCGCCCAGACGCTGACCACCGGAACCCAAGCCGGCCTGGTCAGCAGCACGGAGTACCAGCGGCTGGGCGCCTTCATGGTGCAGGCGGGCAGCAACCTGGTCACGGACGGCGAGCCGACCGCGAACTCACCGGAGAACGTCGAGGCGCTCGACTTCGTGAAGTCCATGCTGACCGGCGGTTCCATGCAGACCATCGGCGACGTCGGTGCCGGCTGGGGCGGCGAGGCATTCGGAACCGCCAAGGCCGCGATGACCATCGAAGGCAACTGGATCGCCGGCGCGATGACCACGACTTCCCGGACGTGCAGTACCAGGTCGCGCCGCTGCCAGAAGGCCCGGCCGGGTCCTGGGAGCCTGTCGTTCACCAACTGCTGGGGGATCGCGGCCGACAGCGACAACCAGGAGGCGGCGAAGGACTTCGTCGCATTCATGACCACCCCGGAACAGCAGATGGAGTTCGCCCGCGGCTTCGGCGTGATGCCGTCGGTGCAGAGCGCGGCCGAGGACTACGCGACCGAGTTCCCGCGAGAGTGCTCGCCTTCATCGAGCAGGCCGAGGTCGCCGACACCGTGCCCAACCAGCCCGGCGTAGCGCCTGTGATCGCCGATCTGAACGCCCAGTTGGAGAGTCTCGAGACCGGCGATCCGCAGACCATTCTCGATGGCGCCCAGACCAACCTCGAGGCAGCGCTGGGTGGGTAGTGATGGCCTCGCGCCGGTCCCGCGGATCCGCCAAAGCCAGGCAGCTGCCGGGTGGCTCTTCACCGCTCCGGTAGTGGTGATCCTCGGCATGTTCCTGGCCCTGCCCGTGGCGATGGCGGCCTGGGTCAGTGTCTCGGACTGGACTGGCCGTGGCAGCCCGTTCTCGGCGAACGTCAACTTCGTCGGAGCCGAGAACTATGCAGAACTGCTGGTCGGTGGCGGTCTCACGACCACCGACTTCGGCATCTCTCTGCGCAACAACCTCTGGTATGTGGTGCTCGTCGTCCCCATCCAGACTGCCGTCGCGCTGTTTCTGGCTGTTCTGGTTGGGCGGGCGATGTACCGAGGCCGTGGATTCTTCCGTACGGCGTACTACTTCCCGTCGATGACCAGCTCGGTCGCCATCACGGTCATGTTCCTGTTCTTGTTCAGCGCCAGTGGGACGGTGAACGCGATCCTGGCCAGGCTGAGCATCGACGGACCCAACTGGCTCAACGATCCGCGTGGGATCCTCCACATCGCTGCTCGGGTGGGTCGGTGTCGATTCTCCGCCTGTCCGCGCTGGAGTCGTCGAGGTTCCTCGGGATCACCTGGTGGCAGTGGATTGCCGGGCCGAGTGTGGCGTTTTCCGTCTTCATTATCATGGCGATCTTCACCACCTCGGGGACGTTCATGCTGCTGTTCATCGCCGCACTGCAGAACATCCCGACCGAGGTAGACGAGGCCGCAATGGTCGACGGCGCCAACGCGCGGCAGCGGTTCTTCCGGGTCACCCTTCCGCAGCTGCGGCCGACGATGTTCACCGTGATCACGCTTGGCTTGATCGGCACCTGGCAGGTGTTCGACCAGATCTACGTCGGAACCCAGGGGCAACCAGGCAAGACCACGGTGACCCCCGCGTACCTCTCCTATACCTCGTCGTTCGAACGACAGAACTGGGGTCAGGGCGCGGCGATCGCGTTCATCCTGTTCGCGATCATCGTGTTCTTCACGGTGGTGCAGCGTTTCTTCCTCCGTGAGCGGGGGCTGACACGTCGACAACGGGCCCGTTTGGCGGCGGCTGGTGGAGGTCGGCGATGACCGACACACGCGCAACGAGCCAGCCCGGGGCGGCGGCCGTGGCCGGCGAGCGGGGTGAGCGGCGGCGGGTCAACCCGATCACCGTGCTGATCTACACACTGCTGGTCGTCCTCGCACTGATCTACATCTATCCGTTCCTGGTCCAGCTCGCCACGTCGTTCAAGACCGACGCACAGGCCGCGAGCGAGCCGGCGTCGTTGCGACCCGACCCGGCGACGACCGCAGCGTTCGAGGAGTTGTTCACCCGGTCCGACTTCCCGCTGTGGACATTCAACTCACTGTTCGTGACGCTCTTCGTCACCGCGGGCCGGGTCTTCTTCGACTCCCTGGCCGGATATGCCCTGGCTCGGCTGCGGTTCGGCGGCCGGGGTGCCGTGTTCGCGGCGGTGGTCGCCGTCATGGCAGTGCCCGGGGTGGTGCTGCTCATCCCCAAGTTCCTGGTCGTGAACCAGCTCGGCATCTACAACACCTATGCAGGAATGATCTTGCCGCTGCTCGCCGATGCTGCCGGCGTGTTCATCATGAAGAACTTCTTCGAATCCATCCCGGTGAGCATCGAAGAGGCGGCCCGGATCGACGGGGCCGGAACGTTCCGCATCTACTGGTCGGTGGTACTACCGATGGCTCGCCCGGCGTTGATCACCCTGGTGATCCTGTCCTTCCAAGGCTCATGGAACGAGCTGGCGCATTTCATCGTTTCCCGTTCTGATCCCGACCTCAACACGCTGACCACCGGTGTAGCTGCGCTCGCGGCTGGCTCGCTGGGACAAGGCACGCAGTATCCGTTGAAACTCGCTGCCGCCCTGTTGATGACGATCCCGGTGGCCGTCCTGTTCTTCGTCTTCCAGCGCTACATCATGGCCACCGCGGAGGGGGGAGTGAAGGAGTAGGGGGTTTGAGGACCGGTCCGGCGTGCCACCCGGATTGGTGGCCTCCCGTCACGTGGTCGTGATGCGTATCAGTGTGCAATGCAAAGGCTGGCCGACCCGTCGCCCGGTCGGGCACTGGGCGTACCGCGGGACGCCCAGTCCGTCGCCGGGCACAGTGAGAGCGCCCGGTCAGCAGGCCGTAGGGTCGGGCCATGGGTCTCCGGGAGACGATGACCAACATGGCGAGCAGCGTCGCCATCCGCAGGGCGGCCCCGATGGTCGCGTCGCGCGGGGTCCGGCAGTTCCTCAGCAAAGCGGTCGACGGGTTTCCCGGGTTTCCGGGCGCCCGCGAAGTCGCGCGCAAGCATCTGGCTCGCACCCAGGACGTTGACGAGGCAGTCAAGGCCGTCATCGACCAACACGTCCGGCTGGCGGGCGCACAAGGGTTCGTCACCAATCTCGGCGGACTGGTCACGATCTTCCTGGCGATCCCCGCCAACCTGGCCGGCTTGGCGCTGGTCCAGGCTCGGATGGCAGCGGCAATCGCGCATCTGCGCGGTTACGAGATAACGGACCTCAAGGTGCGCGCAGCGGCGCTGATGACCCTGCTCGGCGAGGAAGGCGTGCGCGAAGCCCTCGCCGAGCACGAGCTCGACCTCCGGCCACACGACATCGCCGTCGGCGCCGGCCAGCTCGACCAGGCGACACTCGAGCGGATCACCGCCGACGTCACGCAGTCGCTCGTCACCCGGATCGGCGGCAAGTACGCGACGCTCACGCTCGCCAAGCGCGTACCGCTGATCGGCGGGGCAGTCAGCGGTGGCTTCGATGCTTTCTACACCTACACCGTCGGAAAGTTCGCCGACCGGGAGTTCCCGCCGCACGTGATGATCGAGCGCGTCTGAGCTGGGCGGTCGGACAGCGATCGGGCATGGCCGGCTGGCAGTTCTGGATCGACCGCGGTGGGACGTTCACCGACATCGTCGCGCGGAGACCCGACGGCAGTCTCGTCACGCACAAGTTGCTCTCCGAGAACCGTTCTCGCTATGCCGACGCAGCCGTCACTGGAATTCGCACCTTGCTGGAACTGCCGGCCGAAGTGCCGATTCCGGCGGAGCAGATCGACGGCGTCCGGATGGGAACGACGGTCGCTACCAACGCGCTGCTGGAACGGCGTGGCGAGCCGACCGTGCTCGTGATCACGCGCGGCTTCGGAGACGCGCTGCGTATCGGGTATCAGAACCGGCCGCGGATCTTCGACCGGCACATCGTCGTGCCGGAGCTTCTCTACGACCGGGTCATTGCGGTTGACGAACGCCTGGCGGCGGACGGAAGCGTCATCCGCGAGCCAGACCTCGACCGGCTGGCCGCCGACCTGTCCCAAGTCCATTCCTACGGCGTTCGTTCCGTCGCCGTCGTCTGCCTGCACAGCCATGTCAACCCCGAGCACGAGCGGGCCATCGGAAAGCTCGCGGGCGAGATCGGGTTTCTTCAGATATCGCTCTCCAGCGAGGTCAGCCCGCTGATGCGGCTGGTGCCGCGCGGTGACACGACGGTGGTCGACGCGTACCTCTCGCCAGTCCTGCACCGCTACGTCCAGCACGTCAATGACGAGCTGGGCGGGGTCCGGCTGATGTTCATGCAGTCCGCCGGCGGTCTCGCCGAGGCCGGGCACTTCCGCGGCAAGGACGCGATCTTGTCCGGGCCGGCCGGCGGGATCGTCGGCATGGCCCAGTTGTCGGCACTGGCAGGCTTCGATCGGGTCATCGGTTTCGACATGGGCGGCACGTCGACGGACGTCTCGCACTACGCCGGTGAATACGAGCGCGTCTTCGACACTCAGGTCGCGGGCGTCCGGCTCCGAGCGCCGATGCTCGCCATCCACACCGTCGCCGCCGGTGGCGGTTCGATCCTGCATTTCGACGGGAGCCGCTATCGGGTCGGACCCGACTCGGCGGGCGCCGACCCGGGACCGGCGTGTTACCGCCGCGGCGGGCCACTGACGGTGACCGACGCCAACGTCATGCTCGGCCGGATCCAGCCTGCCCACTTCCCGCACGTCTTCGGACCCGGCGGGGACCAGCCGCTGGATTCGCTGGTCGTCCGGCGGAGTTTCATCGAGCTGGCTGCCGAGATCGCCGCGGCGACCGGCGACGACCGTACGCCAGAGCAGGTCGCCGAAGGCTTCCTGCAGATCGCCGTCGCCAACATGGCCAACGCGGTCAAGAAGATCTCGGTGCAGAAAGGCCACGACGTCACCGAGTACGCGCTGACCACGTTCGGCGGGGCCGGTGGGCAACACGCCTGTGCCGTTGCCGACGTACTGGGCATCACGACGGTGCTGGTCCCGCCCATGGCAGGAGTCCTGTCGGCGCTCGGCATCGGCCTCGCCGACGTCGTCGCCATACGCGAGCAGTCCGTCGAGCGCCGTCTCGAGTCCGGGGTCGTACCCCGGCTGCAGGAGCTGGCGGCCGAACTCGAGGACGCCGCTCGAGCCGAGTTGACCGACCAAGAGGTGCCGTCGGACCAGGTCCGGGTCACCCGCCGCGCACATCTGCGCTACGACGGCACCGACACCGCCCTGCAGGTCGGGCTCGCGGAGCCGGCCACGATGACCGCCGAATTCGAAGCCGACTACCGGCGCACCTACTCATTCCTGATGGACCGCCCGCTCGTGGTCGAAGCCCTGTCCGTCGAAGCCGTCGTGCCCAGCGAGACGTCCGGATCGGTTGGGGTTGTCGTGGGGAGGGATGCCGTCTCGGGTGGAGCCGGGGGGCCTAGGGATGCCGTCTCGGCACAGGACGGAGCCGGTGGGTCCAGGGATGTCGTCTCGGGTGTGGTGGGCGTAAAACGGCCGACGAAGTCGGCCGCGGGCGGAGACGACATCCTTGGCCCACGCCGGCCGACAGCCCGAACGCATTCCCCGAGCCCGACGCCGGGGTGCGGTTCTACTCGAAGGGCGAGTGGGGGGCTGTTTCGCTGTACCGACGCGAGCAGCTGCGGCCAGGCGACGTTGTAGTCGGGCCGGCGATCATTGCTGAGGACGACGCGACGACGGTCGTCGACGACGGCTGGCGGGCGGCCGTCATCCCGCATGGTCATTTGCAACTGGAACGCGTTCGAGGCCGCAGTGACGCAACCGATGTCGGGACCGAGGTCGACCCGGTCATGCTGGAGATCTTCAACAACCTGTTCATGGCGATCGCCGAACAGATGGGCGTCCGGTTGGAGTCGACGGCACAGTCGGTGAACATCAAGGAGCGGCTGGACTTCTCCTGCGCGGTGTTCGACCCCGGCGGCAACCTGATCGCCAACGCGCCCCACATGCCCGTTCATCTGGGTTCGATGGGCACCAGCATCAAAGAGGTCATCCGGCGCAACGCCGGCACCATGCGGCCCGGCCAGGTGTATGCGATCAACGATCCCTACCACGGCGGCACCCATCTGCCGGACGTCACGGTCGTCACTCCGGTCTACGACCACGCGGGACGTGACCTGCTGTTCTTCGTCGCAGCCCGAGGGCACCACGCCGAGATCGGAGGCCTCACCCCGGGATCCATGCCGGCAATGAGCAAGAACGTGCACGAAGAGGGCGTGCTATTCGACAACTGGCTACTCGTGGCCGACGGCCGGCTGCGCGAGGCCGAAACTCTGCGGCTGCTGACTGAGGCGCAGTATCCGTCGCGCAATCCGCAGACGAATCTCGCCGATTTCCGCGCGCAGATCGCGGCCAACGAGAAGGGCGTCGAGGAGTTGCGGCGAATGATCGAACACTTCGGCCTCGACGTCGTGCACGCCTATATGGGCCACGTCCAGGACAACGCCGAGGAAGCAGTCCGGCGGGTCATCGACGCCTTGAGTGACGGCTTCTGTGATTACGAGATGGACAGCGGCGCCCATATCTGCGTCCGGGTCAACGTAGACCGGGCCAACCGGGCGGCCACGATCGACTTCACCGGGTCATCCGCTCAGCTCGCGACCAACTTCAACGCCCCCACCTCGGTAGCAACTGCCGCGGTCCTCTACGTCTTCCGAACCCTCGTCGACGACGACATCCCGCTCAACGATGGCTGCCTTCGACCACTGAAAATCGTGGTGCCCAGCCATTCGATGCTCGCGCCGGAGTACCCGGCCGCCGTCGTCGCCGGCAACGTCGAGACATCGCAGGCCGTGACTGGCGCCTTGTATGCCGCGCTCGGCATCCAAGCAGAGGGGTCGGGGACGATGAACAATGTGACGTTCGGCAACGACCGGCATCAGTACTACGAGACCGTCGCGTCGGGATCGGGCGCGGGAGACGGCTTCGACGGCACGTCGGTGGTGCAGACCCATATGACCAATTCGCGCCTGACGGATCCCGAAGTGCTCGAGTGGCGGTTTCCGGTACGGCTGGAGGAGTTCGCGATCAGGGCGGGCAGCGGCGGCCGCGGCCGATGGCGCGGCGGGGACGGCGCGGTCCGGCGGCTACGGTTCCTCGAGCCGATGACGGTGAGCACACTGTCAGGTCACCGGCGGGTGCCGCCGTATGGCATGGCCGGCGGGCAGCCGGGAGCCCTGGGAAGCAACCGGGTCGAACGGGTCGACGGAGACGAGATCGCGCTGGCCGGCTGCGACCTGGTCGATGTCGAGCCGGGCGACGTCCTCGTCGTCGAGACGCCCGGGGGCGGCGGGTACGGTGCTCCGGCGCACGATCGGCCGAGCAGGTAAGGCCGGGCCAATCCGTTCCACGAACCACGACGTACTATGGGCGAGAGTTGCGCAAAGCAGCACGACCGTTCCTGTGGGGTCACCATGACGGCTCACTTGGGCGACTTGGCCCGTTCGGTGTTGGGTTGGTCGCGGCCCGCGACTGGCCCAGATCCGTTCGTGACGTTGACCATCCAGACCCGGTTGTCCCGGCTGGCCGGCGAGATCAATCGCCTGGAGCAGGAAGGCGGCCGCTGGGCTCGAGCCCACCACCTCAGCGCTGCCCAAGCTGCCTATGACGACTTGCTCGTCGAAGCGTGCCGGCTGTTGGAGGTTCCGGTTCCTGACGCCAAGCGTCCGGTGCGGCGTTTGCTAGCCGAGGCCGAGCTACGCTCCCGCGGCTGGTCCTGGTAGCGGTCAGATCAGAGCGGGCTCGACGCGCTGGGCTTCCAGGTCGAGCAGAAGACGCTTGCGGTGCAGCCCGCCGCCGTATCCCGTCAGCGAGCCGGATGCTCCGATAACTCGATGGCAGGGGACGATCACCGCGATCGGGTTGCGTCCGTTGGCCAGGCCGACCGCCCGCGACGCGCTCGGTCGGCCGATCTGCGCGGCAATCTCACCGTAACTGCGCACCTCGCCATAAGGGATGGTCTGCAGGGCGGCCCAGACCTCCTGCTGGAACGGCGTACCCAATGGCTTCAGCGGTAGGTCGAAGTCAGTTCGGTCACCGGCGAAATACTCCTCGAGCTGACGACAAGCCTCGGCAAAGCGGGGAGCATCTTCGACCCAGTCTGCGCGGGGGTGTGACGGCCCGTGGGCGCCCCCGTCCATATGCACGCCGGTGATGCCATCGTCGTCGGCTGTCAGTAGTAAGGGCCCGATCGGGCTCTCGACGGTCGACCAGTAGGTCGTGCCAGTCATCGTGCGGTTCCTTCCTCTTCTTGTCGGTGGGCTGCCAGCGCCCACAGATGCAACTGTGCATAGGAACGCCACGGTTTCCACGCTTGCGCCGCTTCGACCGCAGCAGACGGGTGCGCCGGGAGACCAGCCCGGGCCAGGCCGTGCCGAACGCCCAAGTCGTTCGCGAGGAAGACGTCGGGATCGCACAGGGCCCGCATGCGGATATAGCCAGCGGTCCACGGGCCGACGCCCGGAATCTCCAACAGCTGGCGTTCGACCTCGTCACGATGAGCGCCCGGGTCCAGCTGCAGCCGGCTGTCGGCCAGCCTGGTGACCAGCTCGTGCAGGGTGTTCTGCCGCCGGACCGGCAGCGGGAACTCCGCGGGATCGACAGCTGCCAGTGCGCCCGCCGTGGGGAATGCGTGCGTGACCGCACCCAGCGGCGAGTCCAGTGGCTTGCCGTAGGCGAGGACGAGTCGTCCGGCCAGTCCGCGCGCGGCACCGACCGACACCTGTTGGCCTAGTACCGCCCGGACGGCGAGCTCGTCACCGTCGACGGCACCGGGAACACGCCGGCCCGGCGTTGCCAGCACCAGTGGCGCGAGGATCCTGTCTTTGGCCAGTGCGTCGTCGACGGCCGCGCTGTCGGCATCGAGGTCGAACAGTCGCCGACAGCGTGCGACTGCAGAGGCCAGGTCGCGAGGGTCGGCGAGGCGCAAGGTGGCGTCCAGATATCCCTCTGCTGGTGTCAGTTCGACGATGCCGACGCCATGCGGCAAGACGAGGCTGCGCCGGTAAGTCCGGCCGTCCACCTCCTCGACACCCGGAATTGCTCGGGCGGCAAGGAAGCCAAGAATGCCGGCGAGGTCGGCGGGCCGTCGGTGGGCCAGCCGCAGCCGGATCGTGCCGGCAATCGGCACGCCGCCCCGGCGCCCGTGCCGTGAATGCCGGCGCAGGTCGCTCGGAGTCGATGCGTAGGTCTCCCGAATGGTGTCGTTGAACTGTCGGATGCTGGCAAAACCAGCCGCGTAAGCCACCTCGGTGACAGGCAGGTCGGTCGTCTCGAGCAGGATGCGAGCCGTGTGCGCGCGCTGCGCCCGTGCGAGTCGCAACGGTCCCGCACCGACCTCCTCGACCAAGGTGCGATGCACCTGCCGTTCGCTGTACCCGAGCCGAGCCGCGAGACCAGATACTCCGTCGCGGTCGACGATCCCATCGTTGATCAGGCGCATCGCCCGGCCGACCAAGTCGGCTCGGATGTTCCACTCCGGTGCGCCTGGGCTCACGTCGGGGCGGCAGCGGCGGCAAGCCCGGAAGCCAGCGGACTGCGCCTGCGCCGCCGACCGGAAGAACCGAACGTTCTCCCGCTTGGGTGTCCGTGCCGGGCAGCTCGGTCGGCAGTAGATTCCGGTCGAGGTGACCGCCGTGAAGAACACCCCGTCGAACCGGTCGTCTCTGCTGCTGACCGCCCGGTAGCAGGCTTCGAATTCGAGCACGCCTCTACTCTGGTCCATCCAGGTGGCTCGTACTAGCGGAAATCGGACGGGGCAGGAATGACCACGTTCACCAGGGCTACCCGTACATCACCAGGCTGGCAAGCATGGTGAAGTACGGGCCAGGGTGGTGAACGTGGTCATTCCGGAGGAGGAATCGAGCCCTAGCGGGCATCCTTGGCCAGCTTGCGGGCTTGTTTGAGGGGAAGGCCCTTCGCCTCCTCCGGGAGACGCCAGATGTCGATCCCACCCATCACCGCGTAAGCCAGAATGCGGATCCTGGGGCCACCGGGGCGTGGCGGCCGAGTGCTGCCGCGCTCGCCATTGCCCCCCATCAGCGCGAACCCACCGATCTCCAGGTCCACGGTGTCCGGCACGTAGATATCGATTCCGCCCATCAGGGCGACCGCGACGATGGTGACGTCCTCCGCGTCGATCTCGGCGTGCCGCAGATCGATGTCGCTTCCGCCCATGGCGGCGATGGCGGTAAGCCGGTCCCCGACCCGCCAGCGGCCCTTCTTCTCGGTGCCGCTCAACAACGACAGCACCCACCGAGTCGGTTTACGCCGGACCGGCGCCGGCGAGGCGACGCCCTTGGGCAAGTCCGCGATCAGGGTGGTGAGCTCCGCGCGGGTCGTCGAGGCGTAGGCCAGCCCGATACGTTCCTCGAGTTCGGCCAGCGTCAAACGTCCGGCCGCAGCGTTCTCGGAGAGCCGCGAGACGATCATCTCTCGTTCCGAGTCCGACGCCCGGATGTCCGGCGCGATCGACGGCCGCGGAGCCTGCCGCTGCTCGTCGGCATCCTGCGGATCGTCCGGCATTCCGGCAGCGTACTGCCGACCAAGATCGGCTTCTTCTGCCGGTCGACAGTCTCGTCCACGTGGTGGACCGTCCACGGAATGCGGGTGTGGCAATGAGACGCTGGCGCACATGCAGGTCAGTCAATCCCGCAAACTCGCGAACGTCTGCTACGACATCAGGGGACCCGTGCTCGAGCATGCGACCCGGCTCGAAGAGGAAGGGCACCGCATCCTCAAGCTGAACATCGGCAATCCCGCACCGTTCGGCTTTGACGCCCCCGAGGAGATCCTGCAGGACGTCATCCGCGGACTGCCGAACGCGCAAGGCTATTGCGATTCCAAGGGACTCCTGCCGGCCCGGCGCGCGGTGGTGCAGTACCACCAAAGCAAGGGCGTCCCGAACATCGACGTGGCCGACGTCTACCTCGGCAACGGCGTTTCCGAGCTCATCGTCATGGCCATGCAGGCGATGCTCGACGACGGCGACGAAGTGCTCATCCCGGCACCGGACTATCCGCTATGGACGGCCGCGGTCAGCCTGGCCGGCGGAACACCGGTCCACTATCTGTGCGACGAGAGCGCGGACTGGCATCCCGATCTCGATGACCTGGCCGCCAAGATCAGCCCGCGAACCAAGGCGCTCGTGGTGATCAATCCGAACAACCCGACCGGTGCCGTGTACTCGCGCGACGTGCTCGACGGGATCACCGAGCTGGCTCGGAAGAACCGGCTGATCCTGCTCGCCGACGAGATCTACGACAAGATCCTTTACGACGACGCCGAGCACGTCGCCGTCGCGGCGGTCGCCCCCGACCTGCTCTGCCTGACGTTCAACGGCCTGTCGAAGGCGTACCGGGTCGCGGGATTCCGGTCCGGCTGGATGGTGGTGTCAGGTCCCCGCCAGCACGCCCGCGATTACATCGAGGGGTTGGACATCCTCGCCAACATGCGGCTGTGCGCCAACGTGCCGGCTCAGCACGCCATCCAGGCAGCCCTCGGTGGCCGACAAGACGTCAACGATCTGGTCCTTCCCGGCGGAAGGCTGCACGACCAGCGCGAGCGAGCCTGGAAGCTGCTCTCCGACCTGCCCGGTGTCAGCTGCGTCAAGCCGAAGGGCGCCCTGTACGTCTTCCCGCGCCTGGACCCGACGGTTTACCCCATTCACGACGACGAGAAGTTCGTGCTCGACCTGCTGTTGCAGGAGCACTTGCTCGTCGTGCAGGGAACCGGGTTCAACTGGCCTCGGCCGGATCACGTCCGCATCGTCACGCTGCCCCACGTCGACGATCTGGAAGCGGCGATCGGCCGGTTCGGCCGGTTTCTGGACGGATGCCGCCAATGAGCAAGGTCGATCGTCGCGGTCGGCTCGAGAGCGACCCGTTCGCCTACCGCGTCACCAAGAGCGGGCAGGTCTTCATCAGCCGAGGTGGGCGGCAGGTGAGCACTGTGTCCGGAGCACAAGCTGTCCGGCTGATCAAGGAACTCGACCGCGGCGACGAGCGGGCCCGACAACTCGCATTGGCCAAGGCGACGGGGAACTACAAACGGGGCAACGAGCGCCCGTAGACCACTTGCGGGCCCGGTCGTGCCGGCAGGTGCCGGCTCGGGTGTGGGCGGGCGTAAAACGGCCGACGAAGTCGGCCGCGGGCGGAGGCGGCACCCGACGACGCGGCCGCGGCGATACCGTCAGAAGATCTCCCACGAGGCCGGTGCGACGTGCCAGCTGAACGCGGCCGACGCCGCCGCGAGACTGCCCGGGGTGTTCTCGGTGATCAAGCCTGCCGCCGCGAGCGAATGCATGCTCACACCACCGAGGTAGACCGCGCCCAGTGCGCGGATGTCGAGAGTGAGGTCGGGCAGATCATCCGCGGCGTCGCACCGCGCCGTCGATCCGTCGCTCACCAGCCGCCAGCGGCCGGCATTGTCCGGCAGCAGTCCGTCGGAGACCTCCAGCACGACGTCGACGGGCGCGATGTACCGCCTGGCCGACAGCGCCCGGGGTAGATCGACCAGCCGGACCCACAGGCCGGGAAATACGTGCGTTTCCAACGCGTTGGCATTGCTTACCAGGTGCGGGAGGGGATCATCGAGAGCGGCGAAGGAGAACTTCACCGTTCGGGTCAGGTCGATGGACAGCAGGAACCGCCACAGCGCTGCGTAGGCCTCACCCGTTGCGGCGACGACTTCGTTGACCGCCACCTCGCCAGATGGCCCAGTAGCTGACCAGGCACCCTTGACCCGCCAGATTGCATACCCGTCGACGGAACCGTCCGCCTCATAGAGCACTGCCCGCTGCGCGGACAGGTCGCGGCGCCACGGTTTCGGGTCGGCGGTCAGGAACTTCCACCACCGCTCGTCGCGACCTGACCGGCCCGGCCGCTCGACCTGCGCCCGGTCGTAAACCTGCGCGAGCTCGTCGATCACATCGCGGGGGACGGCCTGGCGCAGACGGCCGGTTGACGGCGAAGTCGGCAGCGTCGTCTCCCGGGTCGGGATCTCGTATTGCACCTGCCAGCAGGCGAGCCCGTAGCCGAACCGGCCGTAGATCGCGCCCTCACTGGCCCACAGCACGGCGATCGGCTCGTCGCCGCGATCCCGAACGGCCTCGAGCTGCGTTGTCATGAGCCTGGTCAGCAGGCCGCGCCGACGATGCGTCGCAGCGACGGCGACGGCCGTGACATGAGCAGCGGGCAGCACAGCGCCGGGCACCGTCAGGTTTCTGGTGAGCACAGCGCCGGTGCCGACGATCGGGCCATCGGTGATGACATGACTGCGCTCGGGCTCGTAGACCAGGCGGTGCAGTTCATTGGTCTCGTCTTCGGCATCGTGCAGAAAAGCGCCGGAGATCACGGTATGCAGCTCGGGGAGGTCGTCGGCGGTCGCAAGTCTGATCGGCAGTTCGTCGGTCACCTGGCGTGTCTAACGGACTGGACGACCCGATCGCTACCCCTGCTCCGGCCCCGATTCCATTCTCAGACCGGATTGGGTATGTCATCGACCGGGTAAGCCGTGGCTGAGCCTGTCCGCCCGGACAGGCACCATGGAGGTTCGCACAATGCGCATCGGAACCGGGGTCGTCTTGCTGGCAATCGGCGCGATCCTCGCTTTCGCCGTCGACTACGACATCTCAGGCATCGACCTGTCGACAGTCGGATGGATCCTGATGGTGGCCGGCGCGCTGGCAATCATCTTGTTCCTGACCGTCTGGGGCCCACGGGACCGTGCCGTCGATCGCGGCGGGATCGTCGAGGAACGGCGCGTGTACGACGACCGCCCGCCCGCTCCCTGACGGCAAAGACGGCGATGTGCCGGTGACGTCCCCCGTCTCGCCGGCACATCGCCTTATTCATTGTGGATCCGCTTCGAACTCACGCTCGGTCTGGTCGGCCAACTCGCCGATTTCGTCGAGGAGTTGCTCGAGTTCAGTGAGTTCTCCGTCGTCCGGATGCCTGCCCTCCAGCGGGGCGCAACCGGCAACGAGCACGGCGGTAGCCATCGACGTGGCCGCAGGAGCCGTCGGCTCACTTCGCCGATTCCGCTTCGGTGCGTTCGTTGCACCAGGAGACCGCGTCGTCCAGTGCCTCTACGCGGGCGGTTTTGAAGGATCTCTGTGACCGGCGAGACCTTGTGAACCCCCTGTCGTGAAGATCGTCGTG
This sequence comes from uncultured Actinomycetota bacterium, assembly GCA_963831385.1. Lineage (GTDB taxonomy): Bacteria > Actinomycetota > Actinomycetes > Jiangellales > Jiangellaceae > JACVRX01. The sequence continues at coordinate 1,566 of CAWHPW010000020.1, read as the reverse complement.
AAACATGGCGTATCGGTCTCAGGCGGTGGTAGTCATCACGACGATCTTCACGAACGGTTTCACCACGTAGTCGTCGGCGCCCGCGTCCGCCCGCCGACTATCCGCCGCGATCTCGACGTCGAAGCCGGCCAGGTCCAGCCCGCGCTGTAGCGACTTACGGATGTCCGCGTCGTCGTCGACGACCAGTACCCGCGGTCGCGATCTCCGTGACACCTCAACTCCTTCGACCCGTCCGACCGTAGGCCAGTCGAATACCAGCCGAGTCTGGGGAAAGCCTGTGATCGCGCCGACGAGGCGAATGCACAAGAATGACGCCGAGGAGGTGGCAACTGGCCACCGACGGGGAATGCAGAGTATTAGCCCTGCAGGACGTCGTCGCATGAAGGGATCGAGATCGTGAAGAAGTTGCTCGGACTGGCCGTGATAGCCGGCATCGTGGTCGCCGTGAAGAAGTACCTCGACACCAACCCGGAGACCAAGCAGCAGGTCAAGGAGCAGGCGAACAAGGCCATGGATCAGGCCAAGCATCTCGCCGAGGAGGCCGGGGAGAAGGTCAAGGCCCGGACCTCGCAAGCTCAGGACAGCGTGGACTCGCTGACGAGCTCCGACAGCTCGGCGTCGACGAGCTCGACGGCACCTGTCACGACGCCGAACGGCCCCAGCACCGGAGCCCCCACGACGTTGTGACCGTGACCCGCTTTAGCGGTCACGGCTCGCGGTGCGCTGCCCGGTCAACCGCTCGGCGGACTCGCGCCGAACGGTCGATGAGCTCGCGTAGTACGTCAAGATCGACATTGGCCAGTCGCTTGACGTACAAGCACCCCTTGCCGGTCTTGTACGGGCCGAGTTCTGCGATGAGCCTGTTGTGCCTTTCCTCGAACCCGCCGACGAGGTAGATCACCAGGTGCTGCTCTCGCGGTGCAAAGCCGGCCAGTAGAGATGTGCCTCGTTGGCCACTCTCGTATCGGTAGTCGTGCTGCCGAAGCTGATGATGCTCGAGCCCCAGAGCATCGGTGACGTCGTGCGAGTATCGACGCCATGATCGGCCGGATGCACCACGTCGTGATCGACTGTCCGGACCCTGCCGCACTGGCAGAGTTCTACTCCGAACTCCTCGGTCTACCGGTTACTTACCGCTCCGATGAATGGGTCGTGATCGCCAAGAACGACACCACATCCGGCGTCGCCTTCCAACTCGCGCCTGACCATCAGCCACCGCAGTGGCCAGACCCAGACCGGCCGCAGCAGTTCCACTTGGACGTCATGGTGGACGATGTCGTGGCGGCTGATCCACGAGTCATTGCCCTGGGCGCTCGGCCGCTGGCTGGTGGTGATCACGTCTACGCCGACCCGGCTGGCCATCCGTTCTGCCTCATCTCCCGACCTGAGTGGGCGCCGCCGATCGACCAAGAGCCCTGACAGGGAGAGGCGGCGACGCGGCTTTTACTGGGTTGTGCACACCGGGGTTTGGTGGTCTGGGTTGTGCACAGATTGGTCGGTGGGTGCTGGCCCGTCGGGGTAGGCACCCCGCGCTCCGGCCTGAATGCGGGGTATGAGATTGCGTGC
>CAWHPW010000019.1:0-189059 GCA_963831385.1 uncultured Actinomycetota bacterium | reverse complement strand
TATCGGCGAACACCTGCGCGTCGATCACCTCGGCGGCCTTGCGGTACCTCTGTACGATCTGCCCGTGCCGGCTTCTAGCGATGTCGCAAGTGCGCCCCGGGTCGGGGGCGGTGTCCTGCCGCTGTTGGCGATCACTCAGTTCTTGATGACCGTCGACGCGACGGTCATGAATGTCTCGATCAGTGCGTTGGTCGAGGATCTGGACACGACGGTGACGGCAATCCAGGCGGTGATTACCTCCTACACGCTGGTGATGGCGGCGTCGATGATCACCGGCGGCAAGCTCGGGGACATTCTCGGCCGCCGGCGGGCGTTGCGCATCGGGCTGGTGGTGTACGCCGCCGGTTCGGGATTGACCGCCATCTCGCCGAACGTTGCGGTGCTGTTCCTCGGCTGGTCGGTTCTGGAGGGTCTGGGCGCCGCTTTGATCATGCCGACCGTCACGGCGCTGGTGGCGGGAAACTTCACCGGTCAGCAGCGCGCGCGGGCCTACGGCGCGATCGCCGCGTCGGCGGCGGTTGCGGTCGCGGCCGGCCCGATCATCGGCGGGTTCGTCACGGCGTACTTCAGTTGGCGCTGGGTCTTCGCTGCCGAGGTCCTCATCGCCATCGGCATCCTGATCGGCTCGGCCAGGATTCCGGACGTGGTGGTGGAGGAGCGTCCGAAGCTGGACGGCGTCGGCGCGCTGCTGTCCGCGGCGGGCCTGGCGATGATCGTGCTGGGTGTGCTGCAGTCGTCGTCGTGGGGCTGGGTAGAGCCCCGGATCCCCGACGGCCCCGACGCGACCCCACAGATTGCCGGCATCTCGCTCACAGCCTGGCTCATCATGGCTGGCCTGGTCGTGCTGTGGATGTTGGCGGAGTGGCTGGACCGCCGGAAGGCCAGGGGGCAGGCACCGCTGTTCGATCCGGCGCTTCTCGACAACAAGCAGCTTCGTGGAGGGCTGTCGGTGCTGCTCACCCAGTACTTGGTGTCCAGCGGTCTGTTCTTCGCCGTCCCGCTGTTCTTGACGATCGTGCTCGGCCTGGACGCGTTCGAGACCGGCATCAAGATGTTGCCGCTGTCACTCGCGCTCATCGTGGTCGCGCCCGCGGTGCCGCGCTTCGCGCCGAATGCCAGCCCGCGGCGGGTCGCCCGGCTCGGCCTGCTCCTGCTTGCCGGAGCGGCGCTCCTGCTGGCCTTCCTGCTGGGCGAGTACCCAGCCGATGCCGGCATCGTCACCGTGCCGTTCCTGCTGCTGGGCGCCGGGCTCGGCCTGCTCGCCTCACAACTGGGCAACGTGATCGTGTCCTCGGAGCCGGTCGAGCGCAGCGGCGAGGTCGGCGGTCTGCAGTACACCGCACAGAATCTCGGTGCTTCGCTGGGAACGGCGCTGATCGGTGCGGTCGTCATCGGGGCGCTTGCCACGGTGCTGCTCCAAGGCGTCGAGGAATCACCCGCTGTGAGCGATGCAGTGGAAGAAGGAGTCGGCATTGAACTCGAAGCCGGCGTTGAGTTCATGTCGGACGCTCAACTCGAGGCGGTCCTCGCCGAAACAGCGATTCCGCCGGAGGAGCAGGAGGCCATCGTCGCGGCCAACGCCGAGGCCCGCATCGAGGCCCTGCAGCTCGGCATGGTGGCCGTCGCGTGGGTGGCCCTCCTCGGGCTCTTCCCGACAAGGCGGCTCCCGGGTAAAGCACTCCAGACCACTGAGATCACGACCGAGTGACGGCGCCGTGAAGGCCATGGCCGTAGCTCACCGATCCCGGCCACTGCTCGTCATCCCAACCAGCCGTGTGGCGGCATCCCATAACGAAAATCAGCACTGCGAAATTGTCGCAACGCCGCAGCCCTCAAGTTTGCCGACCACTCCCAGCGTCCATTTACCGCCTCCTCGCCGTCCTCACCACGCATCGACGGTGGCTTCGGCCCATGACCCGCTCGACGGTGAGGCGGCGCGTCGTGGCACAGCGGACTCCTTGGCTCCCGACCTCTCGCGGGCTTCCTTAGCGCGTGTTGATTCATACGCTGGGCTGGAGAGTGAGAACACTCACGCGCCGAGCAGCGCTAGAGTGCGCGCACTTGGAGCTCTTAATCTGCATCGCTCTGTCGGAACGGGACTGCGCGAAGAAGGAGTCCGATGAGTAAAGCCGATCGCACCAGTCTCCCGATACGCCGAGAGACCTTCGCGGGCGTTGCCAGCAGAACGCTCCACGGCTCGCAACCGGATTGGAACCTCATCGGGAATCCATCCCCCCCGGCGGGGGCGCCGAACGTCCTCCTGGTCCTGATCGACGACGCGGGGTTCGGGAATCCGAGCACGTTCGGCGGTCCGATCCAGACGCCGAACTTCACGCGAATGGCCGAGGGTGGGCTGCGCTACAACCGGATACACGTCACGGCGCTGTGCTCTCCAACGCGCGCGGCGCTTCTCACCGGCAGGAACAATCACGCCGTGGGCTTCGGCTCGATCGGCGAGTTCGCCGGGGGGTTCCCGGGCTACTCGGCGATTCTTCCGAGGGACTGCGCGCCGCTGCCGCGGATCCTGCGGGACAACGGGTACAGCACAGCAGCGTTCGGCAAGTGGCACTTGACCCCGGACGGGCAACAGGGCCCGGCCGGTCCGTTCGACCGGTGGCCGAACGGGTGGGGGTTCGACTACTTCTACGGGATCCTCGGTGGTGGGTCGAGCCAGTATGACCCGGTCCTGGCCGAGAACCAGAAGATCATCGGCACGGCCGCCGAGTTCTATGACGAGGAGCACCCGTACTACTTCCCCGACGCCATGGCGGACAAGACCGTCGAGTGGCTGCATGGGGTCCGCGCACAGGATGCTCGCAAGCCGTTCTTCGTCTACTACTCGACCGGTTGCAGCCACGCGCCGCATCACGTCGCGAAGGAGTGGGCGGACCGGTACCAGGGCCAGTTCGACCAGGGTTGGGACCGGCTGCGCGAGGAAACCTTCGCTCGTCAGAAGGAGCTCGGCGTCATCCCCGCCGACGCGGAGCTGACCCCTCGCGACGAGGCGTTTCCAGCGTGGGAGGACGTGCCCGACAGGCTGAAGCCTTTCTACGCCCGCCAGATGGAGGTGTACGCCGGGTATTCCGAGAATGCCGACCACAACGTCGGCCGGGTGATCGATGCGATCGAGGAACTCGGCGAGCTCGACGACACCCTGATCATCTGGATCTGGGGCGACAACGGCGCGAGCATGGAGGGCACCGTCACCGGTTCGTTCAACGAGCTGACGATGCAGAACGGCATCCCGCTCACCGACGAGATGCAGCTCCAGCTCACGGAGCGCTATGGCGGGATCGATGCGTGGAGCACGTCGATCATGGCGCCGCACTACGCGGCTGCCTGGGCCTGGGCGGGGAACACGCCGTTCCGGTGGGGCAAGCAGGTCGCCTCGCACCTCGGCGGGACGCGGAATCCCATGGTCCTGCACTGGCCAGCTCGCGTCACCGATGCAGGTGAGCTGCGCTCCCAGTTCGGACACGTGATCGACGTGGCACCAACGATCCTCGAGGTCGCAGGGATCCCCGTACCGAGGACCGTCGATGGTATTGAACAGGAGCCGATGCACGGTTCCTCGTTCGTCGCCTCGCTGACCGACGGCGATGCGCCCGAGCACCGCACCCAGCAGTACTTCGAGACGGTCGGCAACCGCGGCATGTACAAGGATGGCTGGTGGCTCGGGATGAAGACGGAGCGCATCCCGTGGGTGCTTACGCCGAATGCCCTCGCACCCTACGCGCCGGGGGTCTGGGACCCGGACGCGGACCCCGCCGAACTGTACTATCTCCCCGACGACTTCACCCAGGCAAACGACCTCGCCGCCAAACATCCGGAGAAGGTCCAGGAACTCAAGGATCTCTTCTGGGAGGAGGCCGAGCGATACAAGGTGTTGCCGCTGCTCGCGACATTCTCGACGTTCTTCGGCATCCTGCCGCCCCTCGCTGAAAAGGCGACGTTCGAGTTCCGTGGAGACGTGCAGAACGTGATGCCGGGCATGATTCCGCGGGTGTACAACCATTCGTACGCGATCACCGCCGATCTCCTCGTGCCCGAAGGCGGCGCCGAAGGCGTGATCGTGGCGAATGCCGACCATCTCGGTGGCTTCACCCTCTACGTCAAGGACGGCAAGCTCACGCACACCTACTCGATGATGGCCGTGTTCGTGTTCAAGCAGGTCGCCGAGGAAAACCTTCCAACCGGCGAGGTGACCGTTCGCATGGAGTTCGAGGCCGACGAGCCCAAGCCGGCCACCGGCGGCGAGGTGACCCTGTTCATTGACGGCCGACCGGTCGGGAAGGGCCGGATGGACCACACCGTGCCGATCCGGTTCTCGGGTTATGCGGGAATGGACATCGGGCGGGACAACGGCGGCGTCGTCGACCTGAGCTACGAGAGCGCGAAACCGTTCGCGTTCACCGGCACTGTGAAGAGGGTGGTCTTCGACCTCAAGCCTCACCTCTCGGACGAGGATGAGCTCCTACTGCACGCCGAGGCACATCGCGGCCAGTCCGCGCACGGCCTCGCCGGATGAACGAAGGGGCAGGAAGATGCGCGAGCAGACGATCGATGTGCTGATCGGGGGCTACCTCTCGACGGAGGCGGCGCACGAGGACTACGAGGCGGTCCTGAACTGTGGCGCGCGCGTCGAGGGTGCGGTCGTCGTCAGCAAGGACCTCGAGGGAAACCTCTCGGTAGAGCAGACCGATCACATGGTCGAGAAAGGTGCCGCGGGACTCGCCTCGGTCGGCTTCGTGGTCGGCCTGTTCGCGCCTCCGCTCCTCGCGGCGACCGCGGTTGGCGCCGCGCTGGGTGCGGTGGGCGGCAAGGTGCTGCACAAGAAGACGGGGAGCAAGATCGAGGAGTCAGCCGGCGAGACCATCCCCATTGGGGGCGCCGGCCTGATCGTGGCCTATCAGCACGAGGTCGCCGAAACAGTGGAACCCGCGGTCACGCGCGCGATCGAGAAGGTGGTCGGCCAGGCGGAGGGTCGTCATGTGCAGGCACTCAAGGGGGCGCTCGCGGATGCGCAGAAGAAGATGGCCGAGACCGGTGGTTAGGCGCACGCCTGATCCTCGGGTTTCCAGCCACGCCTCCGTGTACTCGGGCACGTGGACGTCCTCTCGACGATGACGTGGTCGGCGTCGGCGTCGGCGTAGACAGCTCGAATGCCGAGTGGGAGGAGACTTTGCTAAGGAACTTGGCGGCGGATCACAGGCCCTCTCCCAAGTTGGCGATGAATTTGATGGCCGTGATGCTCGGCAGAAACACGTACGCAGCTGCTTTGGTCGTAACGAAGCTTGAGAGACCCGTCACCTCGATCGGCGGGCCCCCATCCGCCTGAGGTATGACGAAGATGCTCTCCGCCGGTTCCTGGGTGCCGATCAATGGATCTTTCGACCTTGGGTCAAGCCTGACGGCCCCAGCGAATTCGGCGTCATTGACCCAACGTCGCAGCACGAACTCGTATTGGTTTTCGATGTTCGAGTTGATGAAATGAAAAAGCATCCCGCGCTCGATGCCATCGTAGGGTTTCGTCGGATCATAGGCCGGCCCGTACGGCAGACCGCGACGAATCAGCCGGTGAGAGTTATTGCTGCCACCGGGCACCCCCTGGCCCGCGATTGGCTGACCGCGTGGATTGACGCGGCGTATGTGTGCGCCGACGGGACACCGGATCCCCTTCGGATCTCCCAGACCATCGGCATTCACATACTCGAAATCGTTCAACTGTTCGGGCGCAATCCCCCCCGCTGGGGTATCCGTGTCCGGTGACAACGCGAGAGGGACGCCGTTGCGCCATCGCCCGCACATCTTCGCGGCGAGCAGTTCAGGGTCGATCCTGTCTCTGTTCGACTGCAGGAAGTCCTCGAAGCCGACGACGTTGGTCTCGACCTTCTTGAAGACTGTAAAGCTACCGTTAAGGCCCAGCGTTCGCGGCTCGGGTACCACGTAGTTCTCGGCGTCTTCCCGCAAGACGAAGAGCCATGGCTCGCAGGGCTGCTGGTGATCGGGGTGATACTGTTCCGGGCCGCCGCGAATGGTGGGCATAGTGATGCCGTCGGTATAGCCGAAGTGAATCTTGGCAGTGGGCACGGGTTGGCCATTCTGCATCTCCATCAAGGCCATCCCGTCCTGGCGCCAGATTTCTCGAAAGGCATTTCCCTCGGCAAACCACTCAGACAACCTGTCGCTGTAGCGCGTCATAGCCTCCGGGCTGATGGCGTGCAGCGTCACCAGGACGTGATCGTCCCCACTCCCAAAACCGCCGATCCAGTTCTGCGACGAGCTTGCTCCGGTATCTCCGACCAACTCCGCTCGCGGCGCGGCTCCATCGACGAACGCACCAAATGACTTGAACGACAGCGTCGGGACGCGTTCATCCACTTCGAGCGCAACCAGCCCGGGCCACGTGGTACCGATGTTGAGGCAATAGTCGGACTTGCGACGCGGGGCATCGGTGGGATCATCTCCCGGCCCGGGCGCGAACCCCACATGCCAGTCCTCGGCAGTCGTGATCTGCGGGACGTCGGATTCGTCGCCGCTGACGAGCCGTCCCAGTTGCCTGCGTGCCTGTCCCGGAGTTCCTACCGCCAACAAGAAATGCCGCACCATCGGCATCGCGTAACCGCGGAGAACGAACCCCTGGATGTCCGCGAGGTCGAGCGCGGATCCTCCCACGGCCCCCGAATCCCCCTCGGTCCCTGGGCGTTCATGCCGCCTTCGACCAAGCACCCGCCGAAGAAGCCCCGGGCCCTTCATCGCCTGTGCTGGTTGTGTGTCGTTCTCCTTCGCCAACCCCGAAACTCCGGATCGATCATGGTCGTCACCATGTGACGCCACCGCTATCCAGCGGTGTCCGCTGGTGACGTGCGATCGGCCAGCAGCGCTCGGATGTCTTGAACCCCGAGCCCTGGATAGGCGCTGTAGAACCCGATGGGCGGATGGTTGGCTTCAAATGCCCACTGATAGAACGCCTCGGCGTTCTTTGCGACTGGGGTCGGTGGCGCGCCATCGACGTGCGGGAAGATGGTATCGAAGGCCATCGACGTTTTTTCGACGAAGTCCTGGAGATACTTTGCCCAGTCACCGTCGTAGATCGTGAAGAAGCCTAGGTGGTTCTTCGGAAAGAGCACCCAATGAGAGAAATGCAGCGTTCCAACGGAATCAGACGCTTCATAGGCGTCGTCTTTGATAGACCTCGCGGCCAGCTTCAAGGCAAAGCCTTGCAGACGTGACTTGATGGACATGTAGGTCAGCAAGGGGCTCTGCGCGATGTTGCCTGTGAAGCCCGCCGCACTCGCCGCCGCTTTGATGTCCTGGACCGACGCGTCCTCGTAAGCGAAGTACGTAAAGACAGGCTCGCGGACATGATGCTTCAGCCACTTGATCACCCGCTCACGGTTATCAGCCACGGGCGTGGCTGGAGGGTTATCCACGTGCTCGAAGATGGCGTCAAACACCGGGCCGGCACTCTCCACGAGCCGCTCGATATGCTGATCGGTCTCGCCGTCAATGTCCGAAAGGAAGAGAAGCTTCTCGTCTCCCTCGACCATAAAACGGGAGAAATGCACGGTACCGAGTTCGTCCTGCGCCTTCGCGAAATCGGACATCAGTGCGGGCAGCTCTTCGGGTAGCGCCTTCGCACTGGCGGGACCCTTCATCGGGAAGTCAATCACGAGATGACTTTGGCTCATCGCCTTCTCCTCGAAGTGTCCGCAGAGCCGGGACGTTCTTCCGGGTCAGGCTAACTGATGAGGCCGGTTCAGTCCACGTCTGGTATCGGAGGGCATCGATTAGCTGAACAGGTCCATCGCCGCGTGGATGATCAGGTCCTTGATGCGGCCTCGCCGCGGGTCGCAGTGAGGCAGCTAGGCGTGGAGGGTCGAACTCGACTGGGTCGAAGCCGACCGAAGCGCTGCCCTTCGATGACAGCGAGTTCGACGTCGTCACGTCATCGTTCGGCGCGATTGTCGCGCCGAATCACAACGCAGTCGCACCAACGAGCGCGGGAGTTGGGGTGGCGGCCATCGGCGTATGGATCGCGAGGTCGAGGCTCGGCGCTCTTGATCCGCCGAAGCCGCGGCGGCACAGTAGTCGCGTGGTTGACATCGACGCTCTCGAAGGCTCGATCCTTTGAGGCGGCGACTGTTGGCGATCTTCGCGCTGGTGGTGGGGGCGGCCACGGTCGCGCTTGCTGTGGTGGTGGCGGTAGTCGAGTTCCCGCGTGGCCTGGTTGTGTTGGGTTGCGTGTTGATCGCGGGGGCGTCGGCCTGGTACGGGGTGCTCCGGCGGGGTATCGCGCGGGTGGCGGGGTTGGCGGTGGCTGGCCTCGCGTTCGCGGGTGCGGTGGTGCTGGTTGTTGTGGGTGGGTCGCCGCTGGTCGATGTGCTGGTGGTGGCGGGGCTGGTGGTGTTTGTGGCGGCGGCGCGGGCCACTCTCGTTGTGCATGTGGATTTGCCGGGCGCGCTGGCTCCGCGCCATCCGGTGCTGTTTTTCAATCCGCGCTCCGGTGGGGGGAAGGCGGAGCGCTTCGCGCTCGCTGAGGAGGCGGGCAAGCGGGGGATCGAGCCGATCGAGTTGAAGGCCGGTGACGACCTGGAGGCGCTTGTCCGCGGCGCGGTCGAGCGCGGCGCGGACGGGCTGGCGATGGCGGGTGGGGACGGCTCGCAGGCGATCGTGGCCGCGGTCGCGGCCGAGTTCGGGCTGCCGTATGCGTGCGTGCCTGCCGGCACCCGCAACCATTTCGCGCTCGACCTCGGCGTCGACCGCGACGATGTCGTGGGTGCCCTGGAGGCGTTCGTGGACGGCGGTGAGCGGCGGGTGGACCTGGCCGAGGTGAACGGCCTTGTGTTCGTCAACAACGTCTCGCTCGGTCTTTACGCCGAGGCGGTCCAGCGCGCCGGCTACCGCGACGCGAAGATCCGCACCCTGCTCGACACCGTGCCCGACGTGCTCGGCCCGGGCGGCGACGCTTTGGATATGCGCTGGAAGGGGCCAGGCGGGTACGAACACCACGGCGGCGCTGCGGTGCTGGTGTCGAACAACCGTTACCGGCTTGGCCGCGCGGTCGGCTCGGGCACCCGCCCCCGCATCGACGACGGCCTGCTCGGGATCACCGTCGTCGGCGCGCCCTCCGGGCGCGGCGAGCGCGGCCGTTCGTTGCAGAGCCCGTGGCGAGAGTGGTCCGCGCCGATCTTCGAGGTTGATGCGGAGCGGGCTGTCCCGGCCGGTATCGACGGTGAGGCGGTCGTCCTCGATGCGCCGATGCAGTTTCGCATCCGGCCCGGGGTCCTACGGGTGCGCATCGCTCGCAAGCACCCGGGCGCCTCACCCTCGGCGATGGTCCCAGAAGGCATCCGGGCCGGCGTGGTCGAGCTGGCGCGAATCGCCGCCGGCCGACCCCAGAAACCGGCAAGGTCAACACAACGGAGGTAAGTACGTATGGACCTGGTGGAGATTTCCGAGAAGGCGCGGCTGAGCCGCGAGGACGCCGCCGCCCGCCTGCACGCCCTCGCTGACGCGCTCGCCCGGAACAACGAGGTCGAGTTCGAACGCGGCGGCCTGCGCTTCAAGGTGCACGTGCCCGACCAGGTCGACTTCAAGCTCGAGATCGAGATCGAGGACGAGGAGCGCGAGCTCGAAGTCGAACTCAAATGGTGACCGATAACCGATGCCGTCCGCGCCTGAACCCTGAATTTCGGCAGGGGCGGCTGTCGACGCGGGCCGCGTGCAGGCGCTGGCCGTAAGGCTCGACTGCGGCGCAGGTCGCGTCGTGCAGACTCGATGACCGGGCCACGTGCACGTGAGCCGGTTGAGGACCGGCTAGCCGACCGGCTCAACGCCCACCAAGCTGGCGCAGGGCCGCGCAGGCGGGCGGCGGCGCTGCTGCGCCGCCTCGGCCGTTACGACCGGGCCGCCTACCGATCGGTGGCGCGGCTGTCCACGCCGCTACTGGACGAACCGCTGAGGCGGGTGTCCGAGCTTCGCCAACTTCTCCAAGCCGTGGTTCCTCGTCGCCGCCTTCCTGGCGCTGCTCGGAGGCCGTCGGGGCCGGCGTGCCGCGCTCACCGGCCTCGCGGCCGTCGGCGCGGCATCCCTGGTGGTGAACCAGCCCATGAAGATGGCCGGCGAACGCCGCCGCCCCGACCGGGATCGTCTCGGTGTCCCCCAGCAGCGATGGGTGCCCATGCCGGCGTCGACGTCGTTCCCCTCCGGTCACTCCGCGTCCGCCGCCGCCTTCGCCGTTGCCGTCGGAGACGTCCTGCCGGCGCTCCGGCTGCCGTTGCGGGCGGCAGCCTCGATCGTGGCGTTCTCCCGCGTGTACACAGGCGTGCACTACCCGAGTGACGTTCTCGTCGGGGCGACCGTAGGGGCCATGCTCGGACGACTGGCATCGGCAGTGGCACTCCGCTCCTTGGCCCGGTAGCGGAAGCGTGGAGGCCGGTGGACGCCCGCCCTATGTCAGCCCGATGCGACGGCATACTCGTTCGGGATACAACGGGTTCCGGCTAGATCCCCTGGGTGGCTTCGAGTCTTCCGGACCGGATCGCCTGGACGAACGCGTCGTAGTCTTGCTCGTTTTGGTCGGCGTATCGGACCGCGAAGTCGGTCATGGCGCGATCGAACCGGTCGCTGGTGCCGAGGTAGGCGGAGATCGCCACCGGATCGCCCGATCGTGCGTGTGCCCTGGCCAGTGTCCATCCGCACACGCCGGCGTAGTAGTTCATCGCCGGGGGATCGAAAAGCTCGATCTGCGCCGACCCCTTCATGTCGCGGAGCTGGCGCCAGTAGTAGAAGCGTCCCTCTTGCGCGCCCTTGGTCCAGCCCAGGAAGATGTCGCTGGCCGCCTGCATGAGGCGTTGGCCTTGCACGACGCGTTCCCCGGGCTGGCGGAACCGGCTCTTGGGCAGGTGGTCCTCGAGCACCGAGGCGGTCGCCTCCTTGACCTGGAGGAACAGCGGATCCTCGCCGTCTCGCCCTCGTAGCAGGCCGATCCACGCTCTCGTTCCCACGCTCCCCACTCCTACGACCTTCCGCGCGAAGTCGATCAACTCGAACCGCTCGAGCAGGCGGCGGCGGTCGTGGGGCAGGGTGTTGCGGTAGGAGCGCAGGTTTTCCCGCACGGCCGCCCACAACTCGTCCGGCGCGAAACCGTACATCTGGGCCAGGTCGCGAGCCGGGACCACCACGGGGGGAGCGCTGATGATGCGATGGTGACCGTCGACCACCTCGGCGAGCTTCGATAGCGCTTGCAGACTGTCCCTCGTGCGCGCCTTCGCGATGTTCTTCTTTGCCGCCTCCGCCCGTTTCCGTTGGCTCTTCTTGGCGGTAGCGGTCGCCTTCGCCACGATCTCCTCCGCATCGAGGCGCGAGTACCACACGTCGAGATTTCGCATGTCGGCGAACCTGGCCATCGCGGTTCGATACCCGGCAACTGAGGCGGCTGCGGCCTCCGCGGAACGTGGCGCCTCGAATCCGTTGTCGCGCGCCGCGACCACGAAGCTCGCGGCGAGCCGGGCCACGTCGTACTCGAATGGCCCCGGCAGCGTTTCATCGAAATCATTCAAGTCGAAGAGCAGCGTGCGCTCGGGCGAGGCGTACCCACCGAAGTTCGACGCGTGCGCGTCGCCGCAGAGCTGCACGTCGAGACCCGCCGTGGGGACGTGGGCAAGGTCGGCGGCCATGATCTTCGCGCCGCCGCGGTAGAACGTGAACGGCGAGACCATCATGCGCCCGTGCCGAACCGGCACGAGATCCGGCTCACGGGTCTCGTTCTGCACCTCCAACAAGCCGACAGGATCGGGCCGGTCGTCCGCCGGTCGCCAGCCTTCGAGGCTCGACCGCGGCGTCCGCTTGCGGGCCAACCTCCCTGCATCGCGCCGTTCCTCGAGCGTGGGATGCGAGACCTTTCGTATCGCCACTGTGGTCACCCTTCTTCGCCGGCCGGGAACAATTACAGGTTCATCGTCGCGCCGCCGGAATCACGGTGCCTCATCCGAAGTGGGTAAGGTCTAACCCCGCATCATACGTATCGCTTGATGCGCGATCGGGCTGACCGACCGAGATTTTCGGCCGGCGTGCGTGCATTTGCACTGGCCGCGACCCAGCGCGACGAGGCAGCGCGCCGGTCGTCAGCGGTCTGAGGCTGCCTCTACGGGGCCGAGTGAGCCGTCGGGGAGTCTGAGCGTTTCGTAGTTGAGGGGCGACGCCCAGGGGCATCGGTTGCGACCGGATGCATCCGCACCTCGTGCCCTTGATTGGATGCGAATTGGGCGCTCTCCATCTGAATGGAAGATGGCCAGGAAAGGCATCGCGCATCCCAGTCTCGTCGAACGTAAAGGCAGGGTGCTTCCTACTGAGATTCCTGCTGTGCGTCGAGACTCTCCTGCGTGAAGAGACGTGTCCTGACGGTTTCTCGTTCCTCGAGTGCAGCTTCGATGCGGCGCAGTTGCTCCTCGGACGCCGGAAGGTCGAATACTTCGGCAACGAACCGTGTGAGGTCGGGGCGATAGTCGTGGCCCGAAGCCCGGTAGGCGCCGGGGATCTGTGCGTTCTTCATATCTACCAACGTCTGCAGGAACGTCGTGATCGGACGCCAGCGCAGTCGCGCGGACACGCCGCGGGGACTGGCCCCGGGAATCAGCTCGACGGGTGGCCGCTGCGGCGCGAGCCAGGCCGGGGACGAGGCGATCAAGTCGGCACCGAACTTGCACACGCCGTCGTTGTCGTGACTCACCATGACGTATCGCAATCGCGATCGCTTCTCCGGCGGCATGGCGTCGATCTGGCCGAAGTCGTTGACGATCGCCACCAGGTCTGGGTCGACGTCACCTCGGGGCGGGCCGGTGACCTGGTGCAGCCAGCCGCTGCCGTACGGCGTCCCGATCCACAGCGCCCGATCGATGCCAAGCGCTTGCGGACCGAGCGTGCCCCAGTGCATCAACACGTCCTGGCTGGTATGCGCACCCAGGCTCTCGCCGAACAACACGACCAGCGGCCGCGACCCAGTTCGATCGCGGAGCCGGCTGCTGATGGCGAGCCACAGCAGGCGGTTCTGCTCTCGTGCGTCCTTGACCTTGAACAGAGACAGCGGTGAGGGCCGCTTGGAGTACTGCAGCGTCACGGTGGCGATGTCGCCGCGACTTAGGTACTGCGCGGCGGCGGTTGCGCAGTAGTTGACGTAGCCGGTGCCGGTGGGGGAGATGAGCATGAGAACCGAGCGGTCCCACGCCTCGGTGCGGTCCATCTCGGCGAGCGCCAGGTCGACGCGCTCGCGCGCTGTCGGTGCGCTGTCGAGACCGACGTAGACCTGTACGGGTGTCGCCTTCGCCGACTCACCCATCACGGTCTCGATCGACAGGTCAGGCGTTCCGGCCGGGCGGTCGATGACCGGCTGCGGCCGCACGTAGGCCGACGCGTGGCGCCGTCCTTCGCGGCCCAAGGTTGCCCACGGCACGAGACTTTCGGTCGCTCCACTCACGGTGGGATCCACGAACCGGTGCGCGGTCTCATCGTTGAGCACGGGTTCGATTGCGGTCGCCCCGGCCTCAATCCTCTGCATTGCGCGGTGGAACAGAACGCTTCCGCCAAGCGCCACCCCACCCAAGCACACCGCGTGTCCGGCCAGTCGCCACAGCTCGGCCGGGCCCGGAAACACCCGAGACAGCAGCGACCCGCCTGCGTTGGCGAGCAGGTGCTCGCCATACGCTGCCGCTGTCAACCCGCCGGCCACCACAACACTCACCGCGGCGCCGCGAAGCGGATCAACCGTCGACGTGTCCTCGGGAAGCGCGTCGTCAGGGAGCCCCCTGCGCACTCGTGCCTCGATCGCCCACCCGAGCGCGAGCCCCGTCGGCACCGCGACCGGGAAGCGCACCAGCCAGCCGCGCGCTCGGAGTGAATGATCGAGCCGCCGGGTGCCTGCCTGGGTCAGCGCGAAGACGGTTCCGCCTATGCCGGTGACGGTTGTGCGCCAGGCCGCCTGCCGGACCAGGCCGCGTACCATCGGTTCACCCGGTCGGCGCGTCAAGACGCGTTGGGCGGCCAGGCCGGCCGGGATCACCGCAAGGTCGAGCAGCACAACCGCTGCCCGTTGCCTGGACTCCGGCGAGGTGCCAGACATCCTCGGCGCGAACGTGGACGCAGCCGCCTCGAGGGTGTCTTGGCTGGCGATGGTGAGCAGGTAGGACAGCGTGGTGGCCAAACCAGTCACTACGCCCTGGTCCACCGAGCTCCGCGGCACCAATGACGGTGCGAACGTGCCCGGCGCCACTGCAGCGGCGACGAGCAGACCGGTCTGCTGCCCGCGCCCGGACAGCCCTGGCGCTCCGCCGTTAGCTCCCATCCCGCCTCCCTTCCCGAACATCGTGGGCCGCGGAACGGCTCGCCGCGAAGGGTTTGAACTACTACCGTTGACCACCTCAAACCTACGACGAACGCCTCCGCATCGCCATGGCAAGGCAATGACGATCCATCTCCTATCAGTAAGCACATCAACCGCAAGGGAGCAGTGGCATGCCTCTGTTGGATCTGTTCTGGGCCACGCTGTGGTTCTGCCTGTTCTTCGCCTGGATTTGGCTCGTCATCACGATCTTCGGCGACATCTTTCGCAGTCAGGACCTGTCTGGCTGGGCTAAGGCGTTGTGGACGCTGTTCGTGGTGTTCCTGCCTTGGCTGGGGGTGCTGATCTACCTGATCGTCCGCGGCAAGTCCATGGAAGATCGGAGCGTGCAAGCTGCCGCCGAACGAGAGAAGGCGACTCGTCAATACATCCAGAACGCGGCATCGGACGACGGGACCTCCGATGCGGATGAAATCGCCAAGCTCGCGGAGCTGCGCAACTCCGGTCACCTCACCGAGGACGAGTTCGTCGCGCAGAAGGCCAAGATCCTCGCCAAGGCCTAGCACCAGGCAGGGCGCGTACGGGGATGGGCGAGACGTCGTGAACCTCGTCTGGGAGCTCACCATCGCGGGCGTGACCGTCGGGGTCGGCGCCGGGCTGCTCAACCTTGCTTTCGTCGCGGTGCCCGAAGGCGCCCAACACCACAGTTGCAATAGACGCTAGCGCCCAACAGATCGATACTGTGATAGGAGGCTGGGACGTTCCGCTCGGAGGGATCCAGATGCTCGGCAAGTCCAAGGACGAGCAGGTCGAATGTGATTCACAGGTGGCCAGGCCCCCGGGACACCGGACTTGCCATTCGGGGTTTTGGCCCACCATGCAGTCGACTGCTGGCCCTCCATCGATCACTTCCCCGGCCGGATAACCGCGTCACACTCGATGGTGCCGGCAGTCCACCTTCGTACGTTGACAGACCGACGACGAGACGGAGACCGACATGCCAACGGTGGCTGACTATGGCGGCTGGTCCGGACCTTGGGTGGCGTCATGAGCGCAGCAACCTCGCAGTCCCACGAACAGAGCGCGGCGGCGCCCTCGCCGTTTCCGCCGATCGCCGACTATGCGTTCCTGTCCAATTGCCACACGGGCGCGCTGGTCGCTTTGGATGGTGCGGTCGACTGGCTGTGTGTGCCGAGTTTTGACTCGCCGAGTGTGTTCGGCACGCTGCTTGACCGCGGGGCGGGCTACTTCCGGCTCGGACCGTTCGGGATCAACCATCCCAGTGCCCGGGCGTACGAGCCGGGCACGAACCTCCTTGAGACGACGTGGAAGACGCCGACCGGCTGGGCCGTAGTGCGCGACGCGCTGACCATGGGGCCACGGGAGCACGACGACGAGGTCACCCCGCACACGCGGCCGCCGGCCGACGACGATTGCGACCACCTGCTCGTGCGCACCGTCCGTTGCATCGAGGGCACGATGGAGATCGAGCTGGTCTGCGAGCCGATGTTCGACTATGGCCGCGCACCGGCCGAATGGTCGCTGGTCGATGGCAGCCGTCACGTGGCCGACGCCACTGGCGAGGGTCACACGATCCGGCTTCAGACCGACATGGCGCTGGGTATCGAGGGCAACCGGGTCCGAGCCAGGACCGTCCTCGAGCCGGGCGGGCAGCGGTTCTGCTCGCTGTCGTGGGCGGCCGGTCTCGCCTCGGTCGGCGACGTGGAGGAGGCCACGCGTCGGCTGGAAGCCACGACGCGGTACTGGCGGGCCTGGCTCGGGACGGCCCGCATCCCGGACCACCGGTGGCGCGATCCGATCCAGCGGGCGGCGCTGGCCGTCAAAGGCCTCACCTACATGCCGACCGGGGCGACGGTGGCGGCGCTGACGACGTCGCTGCCCGAGACACCGGGCGGCGAGCGCAACTGGGACTACCGCTATACGTGGATGCGCGACACCACTTTCACACTTCAGGCTCTGCACGCGCTCAACTTGGACTGGGAGGCCGACGAGTTCATGCAGTTCGTCGCCGATCTCGAACCGAACGAGGACGGCGGCCTGCAGATCATGTACGGCATCGACGGCCGGCGCGATCTCACCGAGTCGACCCGTGACGAGCTGTCCGGCTACGCCGGCGCCCGCCCAGTGCGCATCGGCAACGGCGCCTTCGACCAACGGCAGAACGACGTGTTCGGGGCGGTCCTCGACTCGATCCTGCTGCACACAAGGCGCAGCCAGCGGCTGCCACGGCGGTTGTGGCCGATTGTCGAGTCGCAGGCCGAGTGCGCCACCGCGGTGTGGCGGGAGCCGGACCAGGGCATCTGGGAAGCCCGCGGCAAGCCGCAACACTACGTGTCGTCCAAGCTTATGACCTGGGTGGCACTCGACCGGGCCGCGAAGTTGGCGCACATTCGTGGCGACACCGCGAAGGCCGCGACCTGGCAAGAAACTGCCGACGAAATCAAGGCCGACATCCTTGAGCACGGCCTCACGGACGCGGGCGTGCTACGTCAGCACTACGACACCGACTCGCTCGACGCCTCCACGCTATTGGCCGCGAGCTTTGGCTTTCTCCCTCATGACGACGAGCGGCTGCGCGCGTCGGTCCTGGCCATCGCCGACAACCTGACCGAAAACGGGTTCGTGCTGCGCTACCGCACCGACGAGACCGATGATGGGCTGTCCGGCAAGGAGGGCACGTTCCTCATCTGCTCGTTCTGGCTCGTCTCGGCGTTGGCCATCATCGGCGAGGAGCAGCACGCCCGCGACCTGATGGAGCGTCTCCTGCGGATCACCTCGCCCCTCGGCCTGTACGCAGAGGAGTTCGACGTCGATACCGGCCGGCACCTCGGCAACTTCCCGCAGGCGTTCTCCCACCTCGCGCTGCTCGAGGCGGCCGGTCGCATCATCGTTGCTGAGCGGTTGCGGGAGTTCGGATGAGGCTCCGAGGTTCTGGACACCGCTGAGGAGACCGAATGATCCGTGGACCACGATGGCGTCGAGAGCCGAGATTGGAACGTCAATCTGACTGGCCTCGGTCAAGGCATCACATCGGGCAGCTGTTCGAGGAGATCTGTCCAGTTTGCCCAGTTGGAGAAACGTCCGAGCAAAGCTCGACCCCTTTGTTCGACCGCAGCTCTGGTCTGTGATCCAGCCGGTGCGTGCGATAGCTTTCAGCCAGCAGCGAGGGGCCGCTTCATCGCCTCATCGATCACGACTAGCAGCAGCACGACGGCGACGACCACGACTGCGGTCGATGTGAGCCACCACCAGGGCGACGGCAGCCGCGGCGGCAGTGCCGGCGGCAGGTCACCGTCGAAGATCAGCCGGCTGACGAACGGCGCGATGTCGTTGTAGATCCCGACCAGGAAGTCGATGCCCGAGCCGTCATGAGTGGCGACGCTGTCCAGTGCTCGTGTGCCAGCCTCCTTTGCCGCGTCCGCAGCTCGCACGTCGACGGCTGGTTGCGGGTTAAGCGGTCCTTCGCGTCTGCAGCGGATGCGTCAGTCCCGTCGACCTCGTCGAGGCACCGTTGCGGCGGAGGCCAGGGATGTCGGCGAGTCCGAAGCACCGTTGCGGCGGAGGCCAGGGATGTCGGCGAGTCCGAAGCACCGTTGCGGCGGAGGCCAGGGATGTCGGCGAGTCCGAACCCAAACCGGTACGGGAGGTCGCTGCGTTCGAGCATGTCGCGCATGGATGGCACGAGCCCGGGTCCGTGTGCCATCGTTTCGCGATCGGTGGGGTCACGCCGCGGTGCGCGAGCACCGCACCGGCACCGAACCCCCCGCATTCTGCATGAACAACTGAGCCGCGTCGCACGCTCACTGGCCGCCTCGCGTTGAAACTGCTCCGCACCGGCCCTTGGGGGTCTTGTCACTTGAAGGTGCCCGACTGAACCGCGGACAGGAAAGGCCCGCATGTCAGCTTGCCCTGGATGTGGATCCGACGGTGACATCCGCGGAGTGCCGACAGCGGTAGCCGGAGGAGTCCCTGGCCCGGGTGCTCGCGCTGCTGGAGCTGGTCGCCCGCGGTGTCATCGCCGGCGAGGGCGGCGCCGACACCGGATGCGATACCAGCGGTAACGCTCGGGGGCGGTCGTGGCTCACCCGGTCACGGTGCCGGGTCTGGCACGAGCTGGCGGCGGATGTGAGCTTGGCAACGGGCTGGGCGCGCGCTGCCGTCCAGCAGACGAACCGTGCCGATGCACAGCGCCGTGGCATGGTTTGTGGCATGAAATGACGTCGACCTTGGCCCACTGGTGGGGCTGGTGGGGGATCTAGTGTGGACATAGTCGCAGGTAGAGGCCACAGTGGCCGCGATGCTGCGTCCTTAAAATCCGCCCAGTGTGGGTTCGACCCCCACCGGGGGCACGCGGTTGACCTGCGGATTTACGTCCGCGCTGGCTCAACGCTGAAGCGCGGCGTATTCGGTGGCGACCTGGGCGCCGAGGCGGGCGTTGTTGTATACCAAGGCGATGTTCGCGGTCAGGCTGGCGCCGCCGGTGATCTCCACGATCCGGCCGAGGAGGAAGGGGGTGGCCCCCTTGCCGGAGATGCCGCGCGACTCCATCTCCGCGACGGCCTGCTCGATGATCGAATCGATCTCCTCGGCGGGGATCTCGTCCTCGCTGGGAATGGGGTTGACGATGGATACTCCGCCCGCGATGCCGAGGTCCCACTTAGCCGCCATCACCGCCGCCAGCTCTCGGGCACTGTCCGCTCGCATCGGCGCCGGGAAGCCACTGCGGCGCGAGAAGAATGCGGGGAACTCGTCGGTGCCGTACGCGAGCACGGGCACGCCGAGAGTCTCCAGGGT
Source organism: uncultured Actinomycetota bacterium (assembly GCA_963831385.1). GTDB lineage: Bacteria > Actinomycetota > Actinomycetes > Jiangellales > Jiangellaceae > JACVRX01. Next base: position 169,906 of record CAWHPW010000019.1, on the reverse strand, counting down.
CTCCAGCGTGAGGCGGATGTCGAGGATGCTCTTCACACCGGCGGAGACGACCGCCACGTTCGTGGTCGCAAGCTCGGTGAGGTCGGCGCTGGTGTCGAACGTCTGCTGCGCCCCGCGGTGCACTCCGCCGAGACCACCGGTCACGAACACGCTGATGCCAGCGAGCGACGCCAGGCGCATCGTGGCCGCGACTGTTGTGGCGCCATGGACGCCTCGTGCCATGACATAGGGGATGTCCCGAACGCTGACCTTGCTGACGTCCCGGCTGGCCGCCAGCAGCTCCAGATCGTCGGAGTCCAGGCCGACGCGGGGCCTCCCGTTGAGCACAGCGATGGTTGCGGGAACCGCGCCGAACTCTCGGATGATCTTTTCCACCTCGACGGCCATCTGAACGTTCTGTGGATAGGGCATGCCATGGCTGATGATGGTGCTCTCCAGGGCGACGACCGGGGCGTGGTCGCGGAGCGCCTGGCGCACCCCGTCGGTGAGTATCAGAGAGGGATGCGGCGTGCCATGCGAAGCGGTGGTCATGTGCGCTGCTCCTGACCGGGCTCGGTGAGAACGGCCTCGATGAGTCGTGACGTCAGGTCCGGCCTGACGGTGTGGGGGCTGGCGATGGTGAGGGAAGCGGCGGCGTGTCCGTACCGGGCGGCGTCGATTGGGTCTATTTCGTTGAGCAGGGCGTGGCAGAAGGCTGCGAGTGCGGAGTCACCGGCGCCGGTGACGTCCTCGACGATCGTCGGGACGGCGGGGATGAAGGCTGGTTCAGCCGCGGCGCGGCTGAGCACCGAGCCACGCGCTCCCAGCCGGAACCAGACGTGTTCGACGCCGCGTTCGTGCAGCGTGTCCGCCGCGTTCTGTAGTTGACGGTCAGTGCGTGCCGGCAGGCCAGTCAGAGCGGTGAGCTCGTCACGGTTCGGCGTGATGGCGTACAACGGTCGTCCGGCGGTGATGTGCGACGCGAGCAGGGTGGCCTTGGGTACGCTGACCGGCTCGAGGATCGTGCGGACACCGCTCGCGGTGGCAAGGTCGAGAGCGTGCCCGAGCGTGGCTGCAGCCAGGTTGCCGTCGACGATGACGAGATTGGCGGCGGCAATGACGCCGCTTGCGCGATTGACCTGCTCAGGTCCGAGCTCGGCCGTTGCTTCCATGTCGGCGACCGCAGCGAGCAATTCGCCGTCGGAGTCGACCAGGGCGGTGTATGTGCCCGTCGGCTTGTCGGTGCGGTGGACGTACTCCACCAACACGCCCGCGGCGAACGTTTGAGCCAGGAGATCGTCTCCGGCCGCATCCCGGCCAACAGCAGTAATCAGATAGGTGCGAGTGCCGAGCCTGGCCAGGTTCTCCGCGATGTTGCGGCCGACGCCTCCGGGGGTCATGGACCCATATCCGGGATTGCTGGTGCCGTGCGTCACCGGAGCGGCGCTCCGCGCCTTTATGTCTACATTGGCCCCGCCGATCACGACGACGGACGGCTGTTCGTTGAGAATGTATCCGCGGCCGAGAATCACCCCCTTCTTGCCGAGGTTCGACAGGTGCACGTTCACTGCAGCGCGCGACGTTCCCAGCCGCTGCGCGATGACAGCGGATCCGATCATCGGATCCTGGCGGAGCAGGGCCACAACCTGCTGCTCCCGGTCGGTCAATTCCGCGAACCTGCGATAAGGCACCTTTACTAGAGTAAAGGTCGAGATGCCGCAGAACAGCCCGGCGTGGATCCACCGGTGTCCGTAGCTATTGGCAAGGCCTCCTGACGGGCGCCGACCGCCGCGCCGCCGAGACGGCATCGTTGACGCAGCGCAGTCAGGTCGCGAAGAAGGGTTCGAGCCGTGACGCGGACGGTATGCATGTCACCGCCGGGGGTGACTTCCACGTCGAACGCCGGCGAGGGGTAATCGACGTCCTTGTCTTCGGCGTGGAACAAGGTGGTGGAGCGGTCGCCCGCGGTGACCACCAGTAGCTCACGCCTGGGGTCGGACGGTGTGGCAACCGCCGTCGGCAGTTCGATGTCCAGGCGGGACCCGGCTTCCGCGGGGGCCCGAAGGTCCACTGCGCGAGAACGCTTCCCTCGACCGTGAGGACGCCGCCGTCCACACCATCCAGTGCATCGCTGCTGCCCCGTGGCGGCGTGCCGGGCAACTTGGAACGCATGCTCGATTCCCGCTTCCGGGAGAGAATGTTCGAGGCCCGGTAGCACGAGAGTCGGAGGAGCGCGTGGCGGCCGCGATCGACCCCGACCAGCCGCTGCCGATCTACGTCCAGCTCAAGACGCTTCTGCTGGAGGAGATACTCCGTGGCAGGTATGGCCCCGGCGACCAGCTGCCGACTGAGCACGAGCTGTGCGCGCAGTACGGCATCAGTCGAACGCCGGTCCACCGAGCGCTGACCGAGCTGGCGGAGGACGGCGTCATCTTCCGGCATCGACGTCGCGGTACGTTCGTCAACCCGCATTGGGTTGGTCGCAACTCCAGTCGAGCTGAGCTCCGGGTGGTCGTGCCGGAGGGTCCTTGGGAGGCTTTGGTCCGGGAGGCCTGTCCGGCTGACGCCACGCTGAATGTGGCAACGGTGGCTTTGGAGGACCTGCACCAGGTCCTTATCCATGCCGTGGCCGAGGGGCGGGCGCCGGACCTGGCCTTGCTCGACTCCGTGTGGGTTCCCGAGTTCGCGGCATCGGGCTTCTTGCTGCCTTTGGACGAGCTGGACGCCGAATGGCTGGAGACGGAATACCTTGCCGACGTCCTCGACCCGTTTGCGATTGCCAACCGGTACGAAGGCCAGACCGTAGCGATTCAGGCCGAGGCGGATGTTGCCGGGCTGTGGTACCGGCGCGACGTACTAGCCGCGGCGGGCATCGCGCCGCCAGGCACGTGGGCAGAACTCGCCGCCGCGGGGCGCGCGCTGCAGCGGCGTGGGTTCGCGCATCCGCTTGCGATGCCGGGGGGTTCTCGCGGCGGCGAAACCACGACGTACTGCCTGCTCGGCATGCAGGCCGCGAATGGCGCCGCTGTCATCGACGGCGGCGAGGTTGTCATCGACTCACCAGAAACGGTCGAGTGCCTGGCGTTCCTGAGCGAACTGGCGGGCGCAGGCGTGCTGTCGATCGATGCGGTCTCGTACGAGTACGACCGCGCGCCTCGGATGCTCGCGCGTGGGCAGGCGGTGTTCAGCATCGGCGGGAGCTACGAGTTGCGCACCCTTGCTGCCGAAGCCGGACTCGACGTCGAGGGGGTGTGGGAGCACTTCGGATTCGTCCTGCCGCCACGAGGACCACGCGGGGGCGGGACCACACTGGCCGGTGGAATGGTGCATGGCATTTTCCGGCAAGCGAGCAATCCGTATCTGGCCATGCGGTTGCTGCAGCAGCTGTCGACGCCGCAGGCCCTGGCCCGGATGTCACAACGGACCGGGCAGCTCGCCTCCCGCCGGTCCGCGGCCGCGCTGGCGTCGGACGGCTCGGACTTCCTCTCCACGACAGCGGCCATGCTCGGAGGGGCGGTCGTGCGGCCAGCTACGCGCACCTATCCACGAGTGTCCGTGCAGCTTCAGGCGATGCTGGAAGCGGTCCTCGTCGGTCGACTGGACGCCACGGCTGCCGCCCATCGAGCCGCCGAGCTGATCTCTGCGATCACCGGCATGCCGCTTGCCGCGACGGCCGATGCCTGACCGGCCGATGTTGATCCGCTAATCCTGATCCTGCCCATTGACGCGTCGTTGCGCTGGGCGCAGTATTTGTCATCGAGGCGATACAAATGCGCTATGGAGGTAGGTCGGGATGAGGACTTCGTCGAGGCACACGCGACTGCTGCCGGCTGTGTTCGCCATCGTTCTGGCCGCGGCTGCCTGCGGCGGCGACTCCGACGACGCTGGAGGCGAACCCGATGACACCGGCGGTCAGTCCGAGGAAGTCGCAGGCGAGCTCCGGGTCGTACACAACTGGACCGGTCCCGAAGGCGAAGCCTTCCAGGCCGTCATCGACGGGTTCGAAGAGGCGAATCCAGACGTCACCGTCGAGCTCGAACAGGTGCCCTTCGACCAAACCCAGTCCCTCCTCACTCAACAGTTTGCTCAGGGCGATCCGCCCGACGTAGCCGTCGGCCTGCCCGGCATCGTGCGCAACCTCGCCGACCAGGACCTGCTCCTCGACCTCGACGACGTATGGGACACCTGGGTCGACGATGGCTCATACACCGAGTCGCTGCGTGATGTCGCGTCCGCCGGCCTCGACCAGACCAATTCGGTCTACTTCAAGGGCAACGTCAACGGCCTGATCTGGTACACGCCCGCTCAGCTCGAACAGTTGGGACTTCAGCCGCCGCAGACCTGGGAAGAGTTCACCGCCGCAATGGACCAGGCCACCGCTGCTGGCATCCAACCGCTCGTTGTCGGCGGCAAGGATTCCTGGCCGCTCACGCAGTGGGCCGACCCAGTCATCCTCGGCGTGGCCGGGCCGGAGAAGTTCGCGGCCCTGGCCCGAGGAGAGATCGGCTGGGACGATCCCGACATCGTCGCCGCCTTCGAAACCTACGCCGATGTCGCGCGCAACTACTTCCCCGAGAACACCCTCGACATCGGCTTCATCGACGAGACATGTGGCCGTGCTCTGGGGGACTACATGTTCCAAAACCAAGGCGCGTTCATCAGCCTCATCACCCCGGCCGAATGCGACGAATCGCTGGTTGCGGGCGAGGACTTCACCTTCTTCAAGATGCCCCAGCCGGACGCATCGGTCCCGCCGGCCCAGGCTGTGAGCGGTGACCTGTTCTTCGGAGCTGCCGACACCGACAACGAGGCGGCCACGAGGGCGCTTCTCGAGTATCTGGGCTCGGCAGACGCGCAGTCGATCTGGGCCGAGCGGGGAGGCTACATCGCACCGAACGCCGACGTCGCTCCCGAGGTTTACCCAACCGACATCGACCGTCAGGCCGCTGAGCTCTGGCCGACCGACCCAAGCGTTGCGGCCGGATACGACCTCGATGACTGGATCGGCGGCGAGATCCAGTCCACGTACACCCAGGCGCTGCAGCAACTCGTACGCGAATACGACGTCGGCGCGTTCATCGACACGATGACTCAGGTAGACACCCGGTCGCAGTAGGCAGACGCCGATCGTGGGTCGGGAACCGCAGACGCCGCAAGCGCCCGTCAACGAGGCTGGTGAGCCAACCAGAAGGCGGGCGCCGCGGCGCCGCCAGCGGCGCGAAAGCCGCTGGGCGCCTTATCTGTTCATCGCGCCGCTCCTGGTGGTTTTTGCCGGCTTCTATCTGTGGCCGGCGCTGCAGACCATCGTGTCCAGCTTTTTTGAATGGGGGCTGCTCAACCCATGGGATCCGACTGATCCAGAGAGCTGGGAGTTCGTCGGGCTCGAGAACTACGCGACGACATTGTCCGATCCCAGTTTCTGGAACGCAGCGCTCAACACCGTTGTCTGGCTGATCGCCCTTCCCCTGCTGGTCGGCGTCGTCTCGTTGACCCTCGCCATCCTGGTCTGGTTCCTCGGCAGGGGATCGTCGGCCTATCGCAGCGGCTTCGTGCTTCCCCTGACCATTTCGCTGGCCGCCATTGGCGTCATCTGGGGATTCGTCTACAACCCCGATCCCGACGTGGGCGTGCTGAACGCCGTCCTGCGGCTGCTTCACCTCGACAACGTCGACATCGACCTTGGCTGGTTCGCATTCCATCCAGGTGATTGGTTGTCGAATCCGGGGCACCTCGACCTCGGACCGGTGCAGATCAGGTTCACGAACCTGGCCGTGATCATTCCGGCGTTCTGGGCGTTCACCGGCTTCGGCGTGATCACATTCACCGCCGGACTCACCGCACTGCCGAGCGACCTCGTCGAAGCAGCCAAGGTGGACGGCGCCGGGCCGCTGCAAATCGTGCGGTACGTGATCATCCCGTCACTTCGTGGGCCGATGATCGTGGTTCTGGTGCAGATGGTGATCTTCGCTCTCCGCACATTCGACATCGTCTATGTGATGACTGGGGGCGGCCCGGCCGAAGACACGATGGTGCTTGCGCTGTTGCTCTGGCTGCAGGCGTTCGAGTTCCTCGACTCTCCACAAGCAGGCCAGAGCGCGGCGATCGCCGTACTGCTGACCGTGGTGATGGTTGTCGCCGCATACCCCTATCTCCGTCGCGCAACCAGGAGAGACCGGCGATGACCGGACTGCGACTGACCCGTCGGGCTGCGATCGCCCTGTACGCCGCTGCGACGCTACTGGCCGTCGTCTGGCTGGTACCCGTGCTGAGCGCCTTGGTGATCTCGATAATTCCGATTTCACAGACCCGGAACGGCTGGTGGAACGCGGGATTCGCGGACCTCACTTTTGGCAATTACGTGCGTGCCTGGGAGGAAGGGCTGTCCTCCTACGTTCTCAACAGCTTCATCATCACCATCGGTGCGGTCGCCGTCAGCATCGCCCTCGGCGCGTTGGCGGCCTACGCTTTTTCCCGGCTCGACTTTCGACTCAAGGGCCCGTCCTATTTCCTGCTCATCACCACGATGATCGTGCCGGTCCAGATCATCCTGATTCCGCTCCTGCCGTGGTTCCAGACACTCAACCTGACCGGTGACGCGAGTCAGTACGTAGGGATCATCTTGGTCCACGTCGCGTTCGGAGCAGGATGGGCGGTCTTCATGCTCGGCGGCTTCATGGCCGAGATCCCGGAGGAGCTTCTCGAGGCTGCACGGATCGACGGCGCGTCCCATTTCGGGGTATTTCGTGCTGTCGTGCTGCCGCTCTCTCTACCGGGCATCGTGTCGTTTGCGCTCATCGACTTCGTGTTCGTGTGGAATGATCTGCTGCTTGCCCTGACCTTGCTCGACCGCGATCATCAGCCGATCACGGTCGGCCTGGCGAATCTGCAGGCACCTCACCTGGCCCAGGAGAATCTCGTCTCGGCGGGGGCGATCATGGCCATCCTTCCGCCGTTGCTGTTGTTCGCTCTGCTCAACCGGTATTACGTTCGGGGATTGTTCGCCGGCGGGGTGAAGGGTTGACTCGGGTCGGCGCCGCCTCGCGAGGCGCGGGCACCGTCGAGGTCGCCGTGCTCCAGTTCGCCGCGACACCGGGCGACGTGGCCAGCAACGTGTCACACGTTGTGCACGCCGTGCGTGAATACGGGCCTGGCGCGGACCTTGTCATAGCGCCCGAGTTGATCACAACCGGCTACGACCTCGAGCTGGTTCGGCGGCGCGGACACGAGCTGGCCGAACCCTCGGATGGTCCGAGCGTGAAACAGCTGACGGTGGCCGCGATGGAGGCGGGCGCGACAGTGGTCGTGGGCTTCCTGGAGCGGGACGCGAGCGTGCTCTACGACAGCGTGGCGACCATCACGCCTGATGGGAGGGTTGCGGTCTACCGCAAGACCCATCTCTACCCAGCTGAGCTCGATTGTTTCACTGCCGGTCAAGCGTTGGATACGGTGGCCAGCCCGGTTGGTGTGCTCGGGCCGTTGTTGTGCTTCGAGCACGCGTTCCCCGAGATCGCGACGACGCTCGCGCTCGCCGGTGCGCAGATTCTCGTCATCCCCTCCGCCGTGCCGTACGGCTTCGAGCATCTACTCGAGCTGAGGACCCGGGCCCGTGCCCAGGACAACCAGGTATTCGCAGTCGGTTGCAACATGGTCGGGCATGGCTTCTGTGGTGGCTCGCTGGTCACCGACCCCAGGGGTGACGTGGTCGTCAGCGCCGGGGAGGCGGAAACGGTGCTACAAGCGAGGCTTGACCTCAGCGCTATCGAGCAGGAACGAGCACGGGAGCCCGCATTGCAGCTGCGCCGGCCGGACCTCTACCTACCGCTTGCTGACGACGACTAGTCCTGATTCAGGGCAAGCTACCTGGCCGATTGCGGGCATGTGACGCCGGCTACCTACTGGGCCGAAGGGGTCAGAGCTTAGGCCGAGGCCTCCTGTGCACCGCCCGATGGTGGTTCGTCGGGGCCTTGGTCGAGGCGGAACGGCGGGTATGCGTCGGTCATCAACGCCACGTACGCCGCCACCCGTAGCATCCAGCGGTTCATCCCCATGACGAAGTCGAACAACCCGCGTGGATAGCGTCTGGTGAACAGCACCGCGACCGCTGCGATTAGCACGCAGATGCTCAGCAGCCCAGGCATCTGGATATACCACGGCTCACCGGAAGCCGTCACCCCGCCGACCACGTAGCTCCCGGTGCTGAACGCGCCGATGATCAACAGTTGCGGGATTGCCAACAGCCACCACTTGACCAGTACCAACCCACGGGACAACTGGTCTGGGTACTGGACTTCTAATTGCGCCGGGTAGCCGGGCTCGTCGGCGAGGGTGAACGGTGGGTATCGGTCGGTGCCGAGGGCACCGTAGGCGTAGTAGCCGACCCGCCACGTCCACCGCAGCACACCGACGTTGAAGTCGAACAGACCGCGGGGATATCGGCCGGTGAACAGAATGGCGAAGAAGGCGATCACAGACACGACGAAGAAACCGAGCCACAGAAACGCCAGAACGATGGCGTGCGGAATCACCAGAAGCCACTTCACCAGCCACAGCCAGCCGGACAGCGGCTCGTCGAGACGGGCCCGAACAACCACTGGAGTTTCGGTCACGATGTGCTCCTTTGCGTCTTGGCAGCCATCAGCCCAGTGTGTCGGAAAACACACTCGGCCGGCTTTCGACACCCACCTCTGGCGATATGGATTCCCATTTAGTCGGGTGACTCTCGTCGATGCTGCGCGGGTTGGCGACCTGTTCCCAAGTGCCGTAAGGCCCACACCCGACCTTCCGCTCGCCCTGGCCGATCGAGGGTCTCAGTGTGATCATCAGACTGCGATGACCGCAATCCGACGGCGCTCGGTGATTGCGCCATAGGGCAAGGTGACGAAGACGAGGAGGCCACCATGACCGATGCCGCCCTGGTGTACGAGGCGTTTCAAGGCCTCGTCGGTTAGGGAAGACAGTGGCCGAGCAGAAGATCCACATAGTGCTGGGAACAGGTCCCCTTGGCCTTGCTGTGACCCGTCACTTGGCCGCGAGCGGTGACCGGGTGCGAGTGGTGAATCGAGGTGGCCGCCGAGTAGACCTACCCGAAGGGGTGGAGGTCTTGGCCGCCAACGTCGCGGAGCCTGTCGACGCACGACGGGCGTGCGACCGAGCCAGTGTCGTCTACCACTGTGCCAACCCTCCCTACGCCCAGTGGCCGGAACTTCATCCCCCGTTGATGAGAGCCATCATCGAGGGTGCCTCTTCTGCCGGGGCCAAGCTCGTATTCGGGGACAACCTCTACGCCTATGGGCCGGTCGACGGTGCCCTCACTGAGGACCTACCCCACCGAGCTCGGGGCCCGAATGGACGTACTCGGGCCCGCATCGCCGATGACCTGCTGGCGGCGCACCAGGACGGCCGGGTCCGCGCAGCCGTCGGTAGGGGGTCGGACTTTTTCGGGCCGCATGCCCACCAGTCAGCCGTCGGTGACCGGGTGTTCGCCCGGGCCGTGGCGGACAAGCCTGCCCAGGTGCTGGGCGACCCCGACGCCCCCCACACGGTGACTTATATCGAGGACTTCGCTCGCGCCCTGGTGACCCTGGGGGAGAAGGAGGAGGCCCTTGGCAAGGTCTGGCACGTCCCGAACGCCGAGCCGGTCACTACCCGGCAGTTCGTGGAGATGGTCTTCGCCGAGCTGGGCCGACCCCCAAGACTTCGCGCAGCCCCCCGGTGGGGGCTTGTTGTGGCTGGTCTATTCAACCCGACGGTCCGTGCGGTGCGGGAGCAGCTATATCAGTCCGAGCGCCCCTGGCTTGTTGACAGTGGCAGTTTCGAGCGGACCTTCGGATGGCGCGCGACTCCGGTCCGGGAAGCGATCCACGCCACGGTGATGTGGTTCCGGAAGCACACTGGCGGCGCCGTGGGATGAATCGTGGGCAGTGCCCCGCGGAGTGGTGGGGATCGAGGGTGATCTTCTCAATCGTCGCCCGACGCCGAGCCGTCGGCAGGCACCATCACCGTCGTTATACGACGCGTCGTCCCTGGCGTTCAAGCGTGGCGTGCGTGTGTTCGATGCTGATTGCGGCGGAGATCCAGCGCTCGTTGACGGGAAACCGCCAAGCGTGGAGCTCAGCCGAATGCGAGCTCATGCCCCACTGACGATCACCATTTCGTTGCCTTCGGGGTCGGCGACCCGCCAGCGATCCTCCGACTCGTCAAGGAGCCGGCCACCGGCTGCGACGGTCGTGGCGAGGCGCGTCTGCGCGAGGTCCGACGGCACCGCGAGCTCGAAGTGGATGCGGTTGCGCTGCCGGCGCCGCTCCGTCTCCGAAGCGTCGAGCTCTTGGAACACCAGCACCGGGTTCAGCCGCCGCGGATCGTGGATGTCGATGACCCCGGCTCGCCGGTCGTGGGTGTATCCGAGTGCGGCGACCCAGAACGCGCGGACCGCGGCGACATCGGCGGCGTCGAGGAAGAGCTGAGCGAAGCGCGGCAGCCCCGGATCCGCAGTGGCCCCGAGTTCGCGGGCAGCGGTCTGGAGGTTTCCGGCGAGGTCGGTGAAGTCGAGCTCGAGGCCGTGGGCGTCGTCTTCCCACTGGTCCTTACCGCTGTCGATGATCACGAGCCCGGGGCGCAGGTCGACCAGCAGCGGGAAGCCCGTGTCGTCGGCCAGCGCCGCTGCTGCGGCGGCCAGGTCACGCTGCTGCGTCGGCGAGGTGATGCGGTAGCACGCCATCGCGCTGAACACCGCCTGCCAGTCGGCTGTCCCGATCCTCTCGCCGAGCGCCGCGCCCGGCACCAGGTCGACCTCGTTGCCGTCGGGGTCGGTGTGACAGACCCCGAACGGTCCCGATGCCTCACCAAGACTCGCCTGCTCGACCGCCGCGGCCGGCCGCACCACGTCGAGGTGGATGCGGTTTCGCAACGGCCGTGGCTCGGTCGACTGCCGGATCCGTATCGCGGGGTCGCGCCGCAACGGATCCGCCAAACCGCCGTCCTCCCCAGGCGCGTAGTCGAGCACGCGCTGCCAGAACCGCCTCACCACAGACGGGTTCGCGGATTCGAACACGACGCTCAGGTGCTGCAGCACGGCAGGGTTCGCGGCCAGCCCGAGATCCCGCGCGGCCGCCGACACCGCCTCGGCGTGCTCGTCTGAGTCGAGGCGCACCCGCATGCCTGTCGCGCGCAGGTCGACCACGATCTCGGCCGACAGCTCCACGATGCGCCCGGCCAGCGCAGCCCCCTCGATCAGCGAAGGCGCGTCGAACCATGCCGTCGCAACGCCATCGACCACCCGCCAATCCGTTCCGATCTCTGTCATGCCCGGCACTGTAGAGCCCATTCCGGACGATCTCCTTCCGGATAGTGATCATGTCCCGGCCGGGGCATTGATGGACGCCGTTGACAGGCCCGCTGGTCCGCACCCTGAATCCGTACGGCGTGGCCTACGTCGCGCGCTGATGGTGCCGTCGAGGAGGCACAACTTGCCTCGACTGAGGCCTTGCCGACGTGTCATGGCCGGGAGAGACTGAACCAGCGGTCGTCAAGCAGTCGGCGCCCACTTTCCTTCATCCTGACAGGGCGATGTCATGGGACGACGCGCGAATCCCGCTTCCGCAGCGGTGTTCTCGGCTGCCGGGGGGCATCCGGTGACGAGTTTGCGCTGGACCGGAGAAATCGACGTCACCCAGGTGCCCGATCTGCGCGACGAGATCCTTGCGGTGCCTGCCGACCGGTCAGTGCATCTCGATCTGTCGACGGTCTCCTATCTCGACTCGAGTGGGCTGGGCATGCTGGTCCTGCTGCGCAAACGACTGGCCCGGTGCGGTGCGGTGGTCACGCTCGTCGACATCCAGCCCCAGGTTCGGCGCGTGCTGGACATCACCGGCCTGAACCGGGCGTTTCACTTTGCGCCGGAACCGGCATCGGAACCGGCAGCCGAACCGACTCCGGCCGACGAAGTACTCGCCGAGTCTCAGCCGGAGTGAATCGAACCGCTAGCTACTGACCGTCCTCCCGCACGGGCGAGTGGGTGTCCCCCTGCGTCTACGATGCGAGCCGGCGAGTTGACCCCGTCGAAGGCGAGGGAGGACACGTGGACCTGGTCAGGCTGTTCGGACGATCGTGTCGGGAGTTCGACCGAAGGGTGGCCGAGGTCGGAGCTGATCAGTGGGCCCTGGACACACCGTGCACCGAATGGGACGTCCGCACCCTGGTCAATCATGTCGCGGTCGAGGACCTGTGGGTTCCGCCACTGTTGCGTGGCCAAACCATCGAGCAGGTCGGGGACCGGTTCGACGGTGATCAGCTCGCTGACGATCCCAAAGCGGCGTGGCGCGCAGCACATGACGACGCCGTCCGGGCCGTCGGTGCGCTGCCGTCAGCCGAGTCGACAGTGCATCTGTCCGCCGGCGACTTCCCCGCGAGCTTCTACCTCACGCAGCTGATCTTCGACCACGTCGTGCACGCCTGGGACCTGGCTACGGCGATCGGCGCGGACACTCGACTCGACCCTGAGTTGGTCGAATTCTCCGTCGACGAGTTCATCTCGCAGGAGGAGTCCTACCGAGCATCCGGAGCGATCGCCGAACGTCCGGCGATGCCCGACGGGGCGGACGCCCAGACCCGTCTGCTTGCCATGTTCGGGCGGAAGGCCGGCTGACCTCGGCCGGTTGTTCACCTGACGATCAGGCGAACAGATGCGTCCTCCGTCGCGGACCAGCGAACCTGATCAACAGCGATCACGTCGATGTGATGCATCGCACTTCAGCCACCCCAGCTAAGTCCGGCCACGCCATCCCAGCTGCACAGGCACCTGGCATGCTCGGAGAGGTCGAGTACGTATCGGCTGAGGGGACCAGATGAATGTGATGGCCAGGCTGGCAGCAGCGGTCTGCGGCCGGCGAGCGAAGTGGCTCGTCGTCGGATTCTGGATCGCCGTCATGGCGGTGGCGTATCCGCTGTCGGCAAAGCTGATGGGTGCTCAGGACAACGACGCGGCGTCGTGGCTACCTGGCGACGCCGAATCGACCAGAGTCGTCGAGCTCCAACAGGAAGCCTTCGCCACTGGAGACTCGCTGCCCGCGATCGTCGTCTACGAGCGGTCGGGTGGGATCACCGAGGACGACCTCGCCACAGCTGCGGCGCATGCACAGGAGATCGGTCAGCTCGACAGTGTGAAGGCGGAGCCGATCGGACCACTGCCCTCGACTGACGGTGAAGCACTGCAGGTCATCGTCGAGATCGACCCTGGCGATGGCGGATGGTTCGAGATCGGCGCCGCGGTCGACGAGATCGCACAGATCATCAGCGATACGCCCGTCGGGCTGGATGCCTATGTGACCGGGCCTGCTGGGATTGCGGCGGACTTCTCCGAAGCGTTCGAGGGAATCGACACCACGCTGCTGTACTCGGCGATGGCCGTCGTCATCGTGATCCTCCTGTTGTCCTATCGCAGCCCGGTGATGTGGCTGTTCCCGGTGCTGTCTGCGTTCGTGGCACTTACTGTCGCCCAGGCCGTCGTGTATCTGCTGGCCGAATACGCAGGTATCACCGTCAACGCGCAGACCGCGGGCATCTTGCTGGTGCTCGTCTTCGGCGCCAGTACCGACTACGCCCTGCTCATCGTGGCCCGCTACCGCGAGGAGTTGCGCCGGCACGAAGATCGGCACGAGGCGATGGCCTACGGTCTGCGCCGCGCCAGCCCGGCCATCATCGCGAGTGCGGCGACCGTCGCTGTGGGAATGCTCTGCCTCCTGGCCGCTCAGATGAACTCGACTCGCGGGATGGGCCCGGTGCTCGCGATCGGCGTCGTCGTGGGCGTGCTCGCCATGCTGACTCTTCTGCCGGCACTGCTCGTGGTCGTGGGGCGCTGGGTTTTCTGGCCCGTCAAGCCCGGGTACGGTTCGGCCGAACCCACCGAAACTGGTTTCTGGGCCGGGGTCGGCCGGCGCATCGCCCGCCGGCCGCGCGCGGTTTGGATCGGCACGTCTCTCGCCCTCGGCGCGATGGCGCTCGGGCTCGTGACACTGGACACCGGGGTGCTGGCGAACCGCGACTCGTTCGTGGACAAGCCGGCGTCGATCGCCGGGGAAGAGGCGCTGGCGCGCCACTTCCCAGCCGGGACCGGCACTCCCGTTGTCGTCGTCTCCGCTGCAGCAGCGGCCGAGCCGGTGGCCGAGGCGTTGGCCAGCGCCGAGGGAATCGCCGAGGTGAGTGAGCCCGTCGTCGCAGGCGACTACGCATTTATCGAGGGGACGCTCGAAGCCGCTCCCGACAGTCGCGAGGCCCAGGACACCGTCGACCGCGTTCGGGAGAGCGTCCACGCGGTCCCCGACGCCGATGCTCTGGTCGGCGGAAACACAGCTGTCAACCTCGATGCCCAGCGGGCCGCGGAGCGCGACAGCTGGGTCATCATGCCGCTGGTGCTGGCCGCGGTGTTCGTGATCCTCGCCCTGTTGTTGCGGGCATTGGTGGCGCCGCTGATCTTGATTGCAACCGTGGTGTTGTCCTTCGCTGCAGCCCTCGGTGTCAGCGCGCTCGTCTTCGAGCACGTCTTCGGCTTCGCGGGCGCCGACACGGCCTTCCCGCTGTTCGTCTTCGTGTTCCTGGTCGCCCTCGGGATCGACTACAACATCTTCCTGATGACCCGCGTACACGAGGAGGCGCGGCAGTACGGCACCCGGCGCGGGGCACTCATCGCTCTCGCCGCCACCGGAGGGGTGATCACGTCCGCTGGCCTGGTGCTGGCTGGCACGTTTGCCGTTCTGACGACGCTGCCCGTGGTTGCCTTCGCCCAGATCGGCTTCGCGGTAGCTTTCGGCGTCTTGCTGGACACGCTGGTCGTCCGATCGGTACTCGTGACGGCCCTCAACCTCGACCTTGGCGGGCGGATGTGGTGGCCGAGCGCGCTCACCCGCCAGCCTGACGTGGACATCGACGAGGTCGAGGAGCCGTCGCTCCAGCTACGCACCTAGCCGCCGCGGTTCAGTTGCGAAGCACGCGGGCGGTGGGACTGAACGTGGCAGCAGTGGCCGGGAGCTCGAACCACCGCAGACGCTCGAACTCCGCGGAGACCCGGACGGACTCGTCCGCGCCGTCGGAATCCGGTTCGGGAAGCGTCTCGAGCAGCTTGCGCGCCTCGTCCAGGCAGTCCTGCAATGAGGCGGCTGGAGCGGCGAGCTCAGGCGCCGGGAACTGCATCGCGCCATCGTCATACGTGATCTCTGATAGCCGGACGGCCGGAGCAGGCGGACACTCACGGTGCCGCCACAGGCCCGTCAGCGGATCGAAGGAGTACTCGGGAAGCAGCCGGTATCCGTTGTCGGCGATCAAGTGAACTGCCTCGACGACGTAGCGGAAGGCGTCCTCGCCGATGAAGTAGTTGAAGTTCACCCTTGTCCAGCCGGGCTTGATGCCCTCGCAGCCGTGCAGGATCTCCTGCTCGAACTGGTGCGACGTGTCGAGGTCGATGTCGAGAAGCCGGTGTCCATACGGCCCGGCGCACGAACAGCCGCCGCGGGCCTGGATGCCGAACAGGTCGTTGAGCACGGCGACGACGAAGTTGTGGTGCAGCCGGCGGCCGGCGGGCCGACGGACCTCGAAGGAGACGATGGCGAGCCGGTCCGCGCCGAGATTGCCCAGGATCTGGATGTGTGGGTGGGCGGCCCACGACTGGATGGCACGGCGGACGTAGTCGGTCTCATGAGCCCGGATGACGTCGGCGCCGACGGCCTGCTTGAGCTGAAGGACCAGCCCGGCCCGGATCGACTCCACGATCGCCGGCGTGCCGCCCTCCTCGCGGTGCGCGGGATCGGCGAGGTAGCGATGCTCGGTCGGGTTGACGTAGGCGACGGTCCCGCCGCCGACGACGACAGGCACCGGGTTGCCGAACAGCTCCCGCCGGGCGGCGAGGACCCCCGGCGTGCCAGGCCCCCCGACGAACTTGTGCGGCGAGAGGAAGATGGCGTCGAGATAGCCAAGCGGGTCGTCTGCCGGGTTCATGTCGATCTCGACATACGGCGCTGCGGCGGCGAAGTCCCAGAACGACAGTGCGTCGTGCTCGTGCAGCGTGCGGGCGATGGCCGGGGTGTCGGTGAGGATCCCCGTGACGTTCGAGGCGGCCGAGAACGCGCCGATCCGCAGCGGTCGGTCGGCATAGTTGGCCAACTCCGTCTGCAGCGCGGCGAGGTCGACATGCCCGTCGCGGTCCTCCGGAATCGTCACCACGTCGGCGATCGATTCCCGCCAGGGCAGCTCGTTGGAGTGGTGCTCGTAGGGGCCGATGAAGACGACCGGGCGCTGTGGCGGGGGGAGCGAGTTCGCTGCCGCGTACCCGGCCGAGCGCAGGCCGAGGATGCCGACCATCTTGTCGATGGCAGAGGTCGCTCCGGAGCCGCAGAACACCACGACCGTGTCGTCGTTGCCCCCCACTGCGTCGCGAACGATTTGCCGCGCGTCCTCGCGCAGGATGGTGGTCTGCAAGCCGGTGCCGCTGGACTCGGTGTGGGTGTTGGCGTATGCGGGCAGTACCCGCTCACGGATGAAGTCTTCGATGAACGACACCGAGCGTCCGCTGGCCGTGTAGTCGGCGTATACCAGCCGGCGTGGGCCGAACGGCCCGTCGATCACGTGATCGGAACCGATGACGCTCGCCCGGACACGGTCGAGCAGGGCGCTCGTCGGCAGGGCGGCGGGTGGTTCGAGGATCATCGTTGACTCCTCGCGGTTGCTGACGACGCAGTCTACGTCCGCTAACAATCCGGCGCGGCATGTCATACGAACCCGCCATGTGCGTTCCAATGGAGTAAGGGACCTCTCGGGGTTGACCGGGCCCGAACGGGGGGAAACGAAGGAGGGGCTCGTGATGGAGGCATGGGTGTTCGACGGGGATGCCGCGCCGTTGGGCGGCGGCACCGTGACACTGGTCGAGGGCACGTCATTCTGCCTGTGCGACAACGCCGGAGACATCGGTCCCGGAGCACCGCAGGGCCTGTTCTTCCGCGACACCCGGATCCTGTCGACCTGGCAGCTTCGGATCGACGACGACCTGATCGAACCGCTGACCGTGATCGAGAACAGCTCCTACCATGCAACGTTCGTCGGCCGAGCGCGACCGCGCCCGGGCCAGGCCGAGAGCACGCTGCTGGTCGAGCGGCACCGGTTCATCGGTGCCGGTATGCGCGAGGACGTCGTGCTGTCCAACCTCGGCGGCGAGCCGGCGGCATGCACCGTGGTGATCCGCGCGGGAGCCGACTTCGCTGATCTGTTCGACGTCAAGGCCGGCCGGGTCCGGCAGCGCGGCGAGCTGGAGGTCGAGCACGGTGCCGGCTCGTTGCAAATGACCAGGCGGTGGCGGGGTCGTAGCCGGGGCGTCTTTGTCCGGGCCGACGGAGAAGCGACGGCCAGCGCCCGGCAGCTGGTGTTCCGCCTGGTGGTTCCGGCCCGCGGAAGCTGGCGGACGACGCTGCAGGTCACGCCCCAAATCGATGGGGTCGAGTCGCCGCAGGCGTTCCCCTCCGGGCAGCCTTTGGAGAAGGCCGATCCGTTCCAGCGCGCCACCAAGTGGCTGCGGTCCGCGCCTCGGCTCGCGACCGACAACGCGGCGCTGCGAGCGACGCTGGATCGTAGCCTGCGTGACCTCGGGGAACTACGGATCTTCGACCCTGACGTACCCGACCAGATCACCGTCGCTGCCGGTGCCCCCTGGTTCATGGCGGTGTTCGGGCGTGACTCGCTGATCACGTCGTACATGGCGCTGGCGCTCGACCCGGGGCTGGCTTTGGGAGCGCTGCAGACATTGGCGCGGTACCAGGGAGTCCGGACCGACCCGGTCAGCGAGGAGCAACCCGGGCGAATCGCGCATGAACTGCGGTTCGGGGTGGAGGCGTCGCTGGTCCTCGGCGGCAACGTGTATTACGGAACGGCGGACGCGACGCCGTTGTTCGTCATCCTGCTCGGAGAGCTGCACCGTTGGGGCCTCTTCCCCGACGAGGTGAGGCGGCTGCTCCCGCACGCTGACCGGGCTCTGGAGTGGATCGAGGTCTACGGCGACCGCGACGGTGACGGGTTCGTCGAGTACCAGCGCAGCACCGACCGTGGGCTGTTCAACCAGGGCTGGAAGGACTCCGGGGACGGCATTACCTACGCCGACGGCCGGATCGCCCAACCCCCTGTCGCCCTGTGCGAGGTCCAGGGCTACGTCTACGCCGCGTACCTGGCCCGCGCCTTGCTGGCGGAAAGCCTGGGCGAGCCGGGTGCCGCGACGTACTGGCGAGACCGGGCGGCGCGACTCAAGCACGCGTTCAACGAGCAGTTCTGGCTGCCTGACCGGGGTTGGTACGCCCTCGGGCTGGACCGCGACAAGCGGCCTATCGACGCGCTCACCTCGAACATGGGTCACTGCCTGTGGACGGGGATCGTCGACGACGACAAGGCCGAGGCGGTCGCCGAACGCCTGCTCAGCCAGGAGATGTTCACCGGCTGGGGAATCCGGACGCTCGCCTCCAGCATGGCGGCGTACAACCCGATGAGCTATCACAACGGGTCGGTGTGGCCGCACGACAACGGGCTCATCGTCGGTGGCCTGATGCGGTACGGATTCGTCGAGCACGCCCAGCGCGTAGCCCTAGGCATCCTGGACGCGGCCGTGGCCTTCAGCCACCAGCTGCCCGAGTTGATCTGTGGTTTCGACCGGACCGTCTACCCGCACCCGGTCCCGTACCCGACGGCATGCGCGCCCCAGGCCTGGGCCTCGGCAACCCCGCTCCACCTGCTCCGCGCCCTGATCGGAGCGGAGCCGTGCATCCCCCGCGGGGTGCTCACTCTAGATCCGGCATTACCGGACGAACTGGGCTCTCTGCAGGTCAAGGGCGTTTCGGTCGGCAACATGCGGGTAACACTGGTGATTCAGGATGGACGCTCGCGCGTCGAAGGTCTTCGGGACGACATAGAGGTCGTCACCGGTCACCGGCCGTGTCACTGGGAAGCAGTACGCAGCCGGCCGGGTGCTCGGATCCAGCCCGCGGAAGCGACGCATCGATAGAAACTGAAAGGTGCGCTCGTGTACGCGAAACAGCTTCGCGTCGCCATGGTCGCTCCACCATGGTTTGACGTTCCCCCTCGCAAATACGGGGGCATAGAGGCCGTACTGGCAGACCTGGTCGATGGACTGATCGACAGAGGTCACGATGTCACGCTCATCGGGGTGGGTGAAGATCGCACCCGCGCCCGACTGATCCGGACGTTGCCCGAGGCGTTGGGCGATCGGCTGGGCGAACCATTTCCCGAGGTGCTCCACGCCGCGCGCGTGGCCCGGATTCTCGACGAGGTCGACGTCGACGTGGTTCATGATCACTCGATGGCTGGCCCACTCGTCGCCGCCGGCCGGGACGTGCCCACCGTCGTGACGGTGCACGGACCGGTCGCGGGGGAGCTTGGTGAGTACTACCGCCAGCTCGGCACGACGGTGTCGCTGGTGGCGATCTCAGACCGTCAGCGTCGGATCGCCCCAGACCTGAATTGGCGGGCGACCGTACACAACGCGCTGCGCGTCGACGGCTTTCCGTTCCGGGACGAGAAGGAAGACTGGGTTTTCTTCCTCGGCCGATGTGTGCAGGACAAAGGCATGCATGTCGCCATCGACGCTGCTCGCACGGCTGGTCGGCGGATCGTGCTCGCGGCGAAGTGCGCCGAACCGCTGGAGAAGGCGTACTTCGAGGCGGAGATCGCCCCGCGGCTCGGCCCGGACACCGAGTGGCTGGGTGAGGTGAGCTCCACGGAGAAGAAGGAACTGCTCTCCCGAGCCGGCTGCCTGCTCTTCCCCATTCTGTGGGAGGAGCCGTTCGGCATGGTCATGATCGAGGCACTGGCCTGCGGGACACCCGTCGTCGCGCTGCGTCGCGGCTCGGTCCCCG
Source organism: uncultured Actinomycetota bacterium (assembly GCA_963831385.1). Lineage (GTDB taxonomy): Bacteria > Actinomycetota > Actinomycetes > Jiangellales > Jiangellaceae > JACVRX01. The sequence goes on along the minus strand of CAWHPW010000019.1, from coordinate 150,032 downwards.
AAGTCGTCATCGACGGGCTGACCGGGATCGTCTGCGACCATCCTGACGAGCTTCCCGGAGCACTGCGCGAGGTCGACACGATCGATCCCGAGTTGTGCCGCAAGGACGTCGTCGACCGGTTCCGACCCGAGGTGATGGCCGAGGGCTACGAGAACGCATACCGCGCCACGATCAAACGGCCGGAGCTGGCCGCCTGAGGCGCGGCGCGGCAGCCCATATCTGTCGGGAACCGTTCGCACACCCGTATTGTTGAACCAGTGACGGACCCGTCTCGAGCGGGTTCGCGGGTGTGGAGGAGAACCATGCACAGCAACAACCCGGTCTTCAACCGGACCGAGGGGTTCAGCGGGACCCGCGCTGGGGTCGACGCTGCAACGCCGAGGGCTGACCAGCTCGAAGACATGTACTCGGCGCCGTCGGCGACTCCGGTTCAGACGGGACGGATGACTTACGACGACGTCGTCGTCAAGACCGGCATCACCTTCGCCGTGCTGCTGGTCGGCGCGGTCGTCGGTTGGCAACTGCCCGGACTGTTCTGGATCGGCATGATCGTCGGTCTCGTCCTCGGTCTGGTGAACGCGTTCAAGCGGGAGCCCAGCCCTCCGCTGATCCTTGCCTACGCCGCCTTCGAGGGGGTCTTCGTCGGCAGCGTCAGCTTCATGTTCGAGAACATGCAGATCAACGGCAACAGCCTGGACGGCATCGTCGCCCAAGCCGTGCTCGCCACGCTGGCGGTGTTCGGAGTGGCCCTGTGGGCCTACCGCAGCCGCCGGATCCGGGTGACGCCGAAGTTCCAGCGCGGGGTAATGATCGCGATGGGCGGATACCTGGTGTTCGTCCTGGTCAACTTCCTGTTCCAGATCTTCGGCTCCAGCGACAGCCCGTTCGGATTCCGCAGCGGCCTGCTCGGGATCGCGATCGGCCTGTTCGCCGTCGGGCTGGCCGCACTCTTCCTGATCCTCGACTTCGACTTCATCGAGCAAGGAGTGCGTAACGGCCTGCCGGCCCGATACGCCTGGACGGCGGCGTTCGGCCTGGTCGTGACCCTGGTCTGGCTCTACATCGAGATGCTTCAGCTGCTCGCCATCCTGCGCGGCGAATAACGACTCGCAGGCAGACGGCCCCGCCCGGCTTCGGCCCTGGCGGGGCCGCCGCACGTTGCGGCTATTCGAAGGAGCGTTGGGCGCGGCGCAGGTCGTGCTCGTGCACGATCGCGGTGGCGTGCCCGTGGGCTAGGCCGTGCTCATCGCGCAGCCAGCGAACCCGGTCGTCGAAACGCAAGAACGAGGGACCGGCCTCGAGAGCTCGAAACCATTCCCGGAGGTCCCTTCCGGTCGCCAGCGGAACACGGGCGACCAAGTTGCGATGGGTCTCCTCGGAATGGTTCAGGCTCATGTTCGCCTCCGGCGATCGGGAATTGGTTCGTCCTACGAGCGTGCCTGACCCGCGCCGACGGCACAACCCCAACGCCCTACCCGGTTCCCGCCCCGCCCTGTCCCTGCCCCATCCCGGGGTCAGGCCAGCCGCTCGAGCACGATGGCCATGCCCTGGCCGCCCCCGACACACATGGTTTCCAGCCCGAGCGTGCTGTCGGTGGTCTGCAGACCGTTGATCAACGTCGTCATGATCCGGGCGCCGGTCATCCCGAACGGGTGGCCAAGCGCGATCGCTCCGCCGTGCACGTTGAGCTTGTCGTAGGGAATGCCGAGCTGGCGGGCACTGGGGACGACCTGCGCGGCAAATGCCTCGTTGATCTCGACCAGATCGACGTCGGCGATCGACATGCCGGTCCGGGCCAGAACCCGTCGGGTGGCTTCGACGGGGCCGAGCCCCATGATTTCCGGCGACAGCGCCGACGCCGCCGTCGCCACGATCCGGGCCAGCGGCGTCAAGCCGAGCTCTCGGGCGCGCCCGTCGGACATGATCACGACGGCGGCTGCGCCGTCGTTGAGCGGGCAGCAGTTGCCTGCTGTGACGGTGCCATCAGGCCGGAACACCGGTGCGAGAGAGGCCACCTTCTCGTACGTCGTGCCGGGTCGGGGGCCGTCGTCGGTATCGACCACGCGACCGTCGGGTAACGAGATCGGGACGATCTCCCGGGCGAAGAAACCGTCCTTGACCCCCTGCTCGGCCCGATTCTGGGAGAGGACGGCGAACTCGTCCTGGTCCCGGCGGCTCACGCCGCACAGGGTCGCGACGTTCTCGGCCGTCTGGCCCATCTGGACGTAGATGTCGGGCAGTTGGCCATCATCCCGTGGGTCGTGCCAGCGCCGATTCGTCTCGGCGTTGAGCTGAGTCCGTGCCTGCGCGGGCGCGAACAGCGGATTGTGGGTCGTGGCAGGGTCGACACCAGCGCTGCCGAACCCGGTGTACCGCGAGACGCACTCCACTCCCGCCGATACGAACACATCGCCCTCGCCCGCGCTGATCGCGTGGAACGCCATCCGCGCTGTCTGGACCGACGACGCACAGAACCGGTTGATCGTCGCGGCCGGCACGTCGTCGAGACCGAGAAGGACCCCGATCCGGCGCGCCATGTTGCCGCCGTGCTCGTCGCGCGGTTCGGCGCAACCGACGTAGATGTCGTCGATGGTCCGCGGATCGAGCGCCGGAATCTTGTCCAGGGCCGCCGCGATGACGGTGGCGGCGAGGTCGTCGGGACGGACATCGACCAGCGAACCCTTGGCGGCTCGCCCGACCGGCGACCGGGCCGTGGCGACGACGACGGCATCGGGCATGACCCCTCCCGATCAGCAGAGGTTACTTACAAGTAACAACCAACCGTACCCGTGCTCAGGACCGGCGACCGGCGGTCACCTTTTCCGGGTGGGCGTGCGCGGGATCCGGAAGCGGCCGCCTTCGACGATGGCGCAGCAGCGCCCAGCGTCCGCGGACACCGCGATCATGCCCGGCAACCTGGGTGGCGACGACTTCGGTCCCGCTCTGCGCGGCTGCCTCCACTGCGGCCCGGGCGACCGGCAGCACGTCCTCACCCCTCGTCGCCTCGAGCGTGTCATCCTCAGGTACCAGGTCCAGCGCGCTCGCCGCCGACGGAAGAATCGCCGCGGCGGCTGCTGCATATCCGGCCGGGGACGGGTGGAACCGGTCCGGGCTGAACATCTGACCGGGTGCCGCGGCGAACTCCGGGCCGAGGATCGAGCCCAGCGACACCGTTCGTGCGCCCGCCTCGACGGCAGCGACGGTCTGCGCCGCGGCCAGGCGACGGCTGGCGCGGCGGGCCACCCAACGCAATGGATGTGGAATCGGCTCGACGGTCCCGAGGTCGGGGCAGGTGATGACGAGCACGGCGGCGCCCGCGGCGCGAAGCAGGCGGACGGCCTCGTCGAGAAGCCGGACCGACGTCGTGGGCCGAACCCGATGGGTGACGTCGTTGGCGCCCACCATGACCACCGCGAGATCGGGGCGAACGTCGGCAGCCTGGATCTGGTCGGTCAGGTCGCGGGTCTGAGCGCCGATCTGGGCCACGACCGTGACCTGGACGGGCCGTTCAGCGATCTCGGCGAGGCCGGCAGCCAGCAGTGCGCCCGGAGTCTGGTCCGCGGTATCGACGCCGACGCCGACCGCCGACGAGTCGCCGAACAGAACCACGGAGATCGGGTCGCCCGAATATTGGCCGTAGCGACCATCGGCCCTTGGTGGGTCCTCTACGGGCGGACCGATGGCTCGTCGGGCCAGGCCTGCCTCGAGGCGGAGCAAGCCGTACAGCCCGGCGCCGGCCAGGCCGACGCCGCCGCCGCCATAGGCGGCCGTCGTTGCGATCCGCCGGGCGGTACGGGCACTCACCATTCCTGGCACGTATCGGACTCTAACTCCGCCCGGTCGGCGCTCGCCGGCACGACTTACGCTTCGGACGTGCGGTTCTACGACAATGTGGTCGAGCTGGTCGGCAACACCCCACTGGTTCGGCTGGGACGCGTCGGCGCCGATGCCCCCGCCACCGTGCTGGCGAAGATCGAGTACTTCAACCCCGGCGGCTCGGTCAAGGACCGGATCGCTCTGCGCATGGTCGAGCAGGCCGAAAGCGACGGCCGGATCAAGCCCGGCGGCACCATCGTCGAGCCCACCAGCGGCAACACCGGTGTGGGCTTGGCGCTGGTCGCGCAGCGCAAGGGCTACCGATGCGTCTTCGTCTGCCCGGACAAGGTCAGCGAGGACAAACGCAACGTCCTCAAAGCCTACGGAGCCGAGGTCGTCGTCTGTCCCACCGCAGTCCCACCGGAGCATCCTGACTCCTACTACTCCGTCTCGGACCGATTGACCCAGGAGATCTCTGGGGCCTGGAAGCCCGACCAGTACGCCAACCCGGACAACCCCCGTTCGCACTACGAGACGACGGGCCCGGAGGTGTGGGACCAGACCGAGGGCCGGGTGACGCATTTCGTCGCCGGAATCGGCACCGGTGGCACGATCAGTGGTGCGGGCCGGTACCTGAAGGAGGTATCCCGCGGAGCGGTGCGAATCGTGGGCGCCGATCCCGAAGGCTCGGTCTACTCCGGGGGGTCCGGCCGGCCCTACCTGGTCGAAGGCGTCGGCGAGGACTTCTGGCCGAAGACCTACGACCCGGACATCTGCGACGACATTGTCGCTGTGTCGGACCGGGACTCGTTCGCCATGACCCGACGGTTGGCACGCGAGGAGGGACTGCTCGTCGGCGGCTCGTGCGGGATGGCTGTCGTCGCGGCATTGGAGGTGGCGGCCCGGGCCGGCGCGGACGACATGATCGTTGTCTTGCTACCGGACGGCGGCCGCGGGTACCTGTCCAAGGTCTTCAACGACGACTGGATGGCGTCGTACGGGTTCGGCGGCCGGGTGGCTGACGGCACGACGGTCGGCGACGTGCTCCACCGCAAGTCCGGGGTGCTTCCGGCGCTGGTGCACACCCATCCGAACGAGACGGTGGCTCAGGCGGTCGCCATCCTGCGCGAGTACGCGGTCTCGCAGATGCCGGTAGTGCGCGCGGAACCACCGGTCATGGCGGCCGAGGTCGCCGGTTCGGTCGTGGAGCGGGACATCCTCGATGCCCTGTTCACCGGCCGGGCCCGGCTGACCGACGCGGTGGAGCGGCACATGTCCGCATCGCTGCCGAGTGTGGGTGCCGGTGAGCCGGTCGCCGCCGCGGTCGAGGAGCTGACTACGGCTGATGCGGTGCTGGTTCTCGACGACGGCAAGCCGGTCGGCGTGCTGACCCGCGCCGACCTGCTGGGCTACCTGGCCAGTTGATCGTCAGTCGCCGGCGCGGGCGACGCCGACCGGGCAGGACACTCCCGTGCCGCCCAGGCCGCAATAGCCGAAGGGGTTCTTGTCCAGGTACTGCTGGTGGTAGTCCTCGGCGTACCACAGTTCGTTCAACGGCAGGACCTCGGTGGTGACGGCGCCGAAGCCGGCTGCGCCCAGAGACGCCTCATATGTCTTCCTCGACCTCTCCGCGGCATCGCGCTGCGCGTCGGTCGTCCAGTAGATCGCCGAGCGGTATTGGGTGCCGACGTCGTTGCCCTGGCGCATGCCCTGCGTCGGGTCGTGCCCTTCCCAGAAGGCCTTCAGAAGCTCGTCGAAGCCGATCTTCGCCGGGTTGTAGACCACCCGGACGACCTCGGTGTGGCCGGTGCGGCCCGAGCAGACCTCTTCATAGGTCGGGTTGGGAGTGTGGCCCCCGGCGTAGCCGACAGCGGTGGTCCAGACGCCGGGCAGCTTCCAGAAGATCCGCTCGGCCCCCCAGAAGCAACCCATGCCGACGACGACCTCCTCGTAACCGGTCGGCACCGGTGCGTCGATGGGTGTGCCCAGGACGGTGTGGGTTCCTGCCAACGCGAACGGGCGGGCGTCCCGTCCGGGCAACGCCTCGTCGGCGGAGACCAGGCGGGACTTGGCGGCACGGTCGAAGAGAAACACGGGCACTCCTTCACTGCTTGTGTCTGTTCCAACAACGCACGGCCCAGCAGCGTTCCCGCTCCGGCCTACCCTGGGCACGTGGACGGCGCGGAGAGCAGTCAGCCGCCCAGGCTCACCGTCCCCAAGCCGGTTCGGGCAGTGCTGGGACTGGTCTGGCCGCCACCGGACGGGGACGCGCTGCGCGCCGCTGTCACCGGCCGGGTCGTGCTCATCACCGGGGCGTCGCGGGGCATCGGCGCGGCCAGTGCCCGCCGGCTCGCGGCCGCAGGGGCACTGGTCCTGCTCGTCGCGCGGTCCGCGGCCGACCTGGAGCGCGTCCGCACCGACGTCGACGACTCCGGCGGTGAGGCGCACGTATACCCAGCGGATCTCGCCGACCGGGAGCAGGTCACGGCGCTGCTGAAGCGGCTGAGCGAGGAACACGACCACGTGGACGTGGTCGTGAGCAACGCCGGCAAGTCGATCCGCCGATCCATCGCGGATTCGTACGACCGGTTCCACGACGCCCAACGCACGGTCGACGTCAACTACCTCGGCCCGGTGCAGCTGCTGCTCGGGCTGCTGCCGGCGATGCGGGCCCGACGATCCGGACACGTCGTCAACGTGAGTTCGGTGAGTGCCGACATGCCGGCCCCGTACTGGGCCGCCTACACCGGCTCGAAGTCGGCATTCGAGGCCTGGCTGCGGTGCGTGGCGCCGGAGCTGCGTGCGGACGGCGTCGCGACGACGTCGATCCACTTTCCTTTGGTGCATACCGAGATGAGCGCTCCGATCCCGCTCTACCGTTCGCTGCCGGGAATGACGGCCGACGAGGCGGCCGACGCGGTGTGCCGGGCAGTCGCCTACCGGCCCCGGTTGATGAGCCCGTGGTGGTCACGGGCGGTCGGAGCGATGGGCACCGCAGCGCAGCCCGCGAACGACGCCGTGATGGCCGCCTACTACCGGGGCCAGCAGTCAGGTCGCCTGCAGGCCGTCGGGAAGGCCGTACGTCGCGCGGCTGAGCGAATCACCGGTTCGCCGCCAGGGACCCGGACCGGCCGATGACGCCGTTGACTCGTCGAGTCCGCGGCGCCGTCGACATCGCTCGCGACAGCATCAGTGCGACGGTCGGCACCGGTTTGCTGACGCCGATCTCACCGCCGCGAGCGGTTCGAGCGTGGCGAGCCATTTCCCGCTTCGGCCTGACGCTGGCGACCGCCACCGAACTGGCCGGTATTCGCTGGCCGGAGCGTGCGGCGATTCTCGACGAGCGCGGCTGCCTCACCTATGCCGAGCTGAACGCTGCGGCGACCACGACGTCGAATGGGCTCTGCCAAACCGGCGCCCTGCGCCAGGGCGACCGGCTCGGCATCCTGTGCCGCAACCATCGCGACTTCGTCATCGCCGCTGTCGCCGGCTCGCGCCTTGGCGCGGATTTGGTCTTCCTCAGCACCGATCTCGGCGCCGCTGCCCTGGCGGGAGTGCTCGAGCGGGAAGGGGTGGCGACCGTCGTCCATGACGAGGAGTTCCGGCCGGTGCTCGAGCAGAGCAGATTCACCGGTCGGCCGATCGCCGGCACGGACCTGCCGGCGATCGCGACGAGCGGTGCGCCACCGGCGCCGTTCCCGGACGAGCGGGGACGGCTGGTGGTGCTGACGTCGGGGACCACTGGGGTGCCGAAAGGGGCACCGCGCGATGTTGCGCACCTGCGCATGGGCCTGCCGGTGACGAGCCTGCTGGCCGGCCTGCGGCTACGTTCGGGCGAGCCGATGGTGATCCAGCCGCCGTTGTTCCACGGGTTCGGGCTCGGCTTTCTGGCCGCCGCGCTCACGCTGGGCTGCCCGGCGATCCTGCGCCGCCGCTGCGGTCCCGACGATGCGCTCGACGTGGTGCAGCAGCACTCGGCGACGGTGCTGGCCGGTGTTCCGGTCCTGCTGCAGCGGATGATGGCGTTGCCGGCGGCTGTGCGCGCCGCCCGCGACACCAGTTCGCTGCGGGTGATCGTCTCGGGCGCGGCGCCGTTGCGTCCTGACCTGGCTCAGGCGGTCATGTCCGAGTTCGGCGACATCCTGTTCGACCTCTACGGCACGACCGAGGTGGGCTGGGCCAGCCTCGCCACACCCGCCGACCTGCGAGCCGCCCCCGGCACGGTGGGCCGGCCCGCTCACGGCGTCGTCGTCGCCGTACTCGACGAGATTGGGTCTCCCGTGCCGCCGGACCGGGTGGGGGAGATCTACGTCGGCAGTGGGCTGGCTTTCCACGGGTACTCGGGCGGCGGCAGCAGGCAGATCGTGCGGAATCTGATGAGCACCGGCGACCTGGGCTACCTGGATCGGGCCGGCCGGCTGTTCGTCGTCGGGCGGATCGACGACATGATCGTCTCCGGCGGTGAGAACGTGTATCCAGGCGAAGTCGAGGACCTGGTCGCAGCCCACCCGGCCGTGGCTGAAGTTTCGGTATTCGCAGTGGCTGACGACGAGTTCGGCGAACGCCTTGCCGCCCGGGTGGTGCCGGCCGGTGCCGTCACAGCCGAGCAACTCCGCCAGTACGTCAGCGACGCGCTGGGCCGGCACAAGGTTCCCCGCGACGTCGTGTTCGTCGATGAACTCGAGCGCACCAGCACCGGCAAGGCGCGCCGACCTCGTCGGCCGACCGCCCAACGTGGCCGAGCATGAGCTCGGCGTAGTCTCTGCGCTCGTGCACGGATTCGAGACGCTGGCCATCCACGCCGGGCAGGAGCCCGACCTGGAGACAGGTGCGGTCGTTCCGCCGATCTATGCGACGAGCACCTATGCGCAGGACGGTGTCGGCGGGACCCGCGAAGGCTACGAGTACAGCCGGACCGCCAACCCCACCCGTGCGAGCCTGGAGGAATGTCTGGCCACGCTCGAGGGAGGAAGTCGGGGGTTTGCGTTCGCGAGCGGCATGGCGGCCGAAGACACCTTGCTGCGGGCCGTGCTCGAACCGGGCGACCACATCGTCATTCCCGACGACGCCTACGGAGGCACGTACCGGCTGGTCAGCAATGTCATCCAGAAATGGGGCGTGTCGTGGACGGCGGCGGACATGTCCGACCTCGCGTCGGTCCAGGCAGCGCTGCAGCCACGCACCCGGGTCATCTGGGTCGAGACGCCCACCAACCCGCTGTTGCGCATCGCCGACATCGCGGCGCTTGCGGGTATCGCGCACGGCGCGGCCGCACTTCTCGTCGTCGACAACACCTTCGCCACGCCGTACCTCCAGCAGCCGCTTGCGCTGGGTGCCGATGTCGTCGTGCACTCGACCACCAAGTACTGCGGCGGACACTCCGACGTCATTGGTGGCGCCCTCGTCGTCGCGGATAGGGGGATCGGCGAGGAACTGGCGTATCACCAGAATGCGCTCGGTGCCGTCGCCGGGCCATTCGACGCGTGGCTGGTTCTGCGCGGCCTGCGCACCCTTGCCGTGCGGATGGATCGGCATTGCGACAACGCCGAGCGAGTGGCCGGCCTGCTCGTCGCGCATCCCCGAGTGACCGAGGTGTTCTACCCCGGCTTACCGAGCCACCCGGGGCACGAGGTCGCAGCCAAGCAGATGCGCCGGTTCGGGGGGATGGTGTCGTTCCGGGTGGCGGGCGGTGAGTCCGCGGCTCTCGAGGTGTGCAACCGGGCTCGGGTGTTCACGTTGGCCGAGTCGCTCGGGGGTGTCGAGTCGTTGATCGAGCATCCGGGGCGGATGACCCATGCCAGCGTCGCCGGCAGCCCGCTCGAAGTGCCGTCTGACCTCGTTCGGCTCTCGGTTGGCATCGAAAGCATCGAGGATCTCTGCGCGGACCTCACCCAGGCTCTTTCGAGCTGAACCTCCTGAGCCCGGGTGCTTCGGCCTGCCCGCATGGGGCCGACCTCGCTGCCGAGATCGCCGCTTCCGGGCCGAATAGGCGGCCTTGACGAACATCTGGGCAGCGAGGTCGTCGGCCCGGCAAGATCCGTGTCAGGCTCGCAAGTGAGGCAGGACCTGGGACCCGACCAGCTCGATCGTTCTCATCGGGTCGACGCTGGCGATTTGAATAGCGACGTAATCAGCACCGACGTCGCGAACCAGCGGCAGGTAGGCGTCGACCAACTCGTCGAGGTCGCGAACGATCGTGAACTGCTCGAGGACCTCCGAGCGCCGCATCGCATCAGCCCGTTGCCGCAAGATCGCCGGATCAGCGACTTCGAGCCGGCCGGGTGCGCGCAGCCCACGCATCGGCGCCAGCGCGGCCCATGCCTCGTCGTCGTCGCCGGCGAGTACGACCCATCGGGTCGCCATGATCGTCGTGTCGGCGCCGCGGGCAGCCGCGGCAGACCGGTACGGCTCGATCACCTTCGTCAGGGTGTCCGCGGGCTCTTTGACGCTGGTGATCAGGCCGTCGGCGTGCTCACCGGCGAACGCAGCCGATTTCGGCCCGCCAGCGGCCATCCAGACCGGCACCTGACCCAGCGGAGGGCTGTACAGCTTCGCCGTGTGGGTGGAGTAGTACTTACCGTCGACGTCGACCTTCTTCCCGGCAAGCAGCGCGGCGATGATCATCAGCGCTTCGTCCATCCGGGCGATGCGCTCGGCATACCCAGGAAACTCGTAGCCGAGCGGCGTCTCGTTGATCGCCTCACCGGTACCCACTCCCAGCCGGAACCGGCCACCCGACAGCCGGTCTACTGTGGCCGCTGCCTGGGCGATCAGCGCCGGGTGGTAGCGGAACAACGGCGCAGTGACACTCGTCGCGAGCTCCACCCGAGTCGTCGCCTGCGCGACGGCGCCGAACCATGTCCAGACGAAGCTGGCGGCAGAGGTGTCATCGACCCACGGGTGGAAGTGGTCGGCACCGGTGACCATGTCGAAGCCGGACTGCTCGGCCAGCACGGCTTGTTCGACCAGCACCTCGGGTTGGAAGGACTCGTGACTGCACAGCCAGGCGAACCGCATCGGTGATCCTTCCGCTACTCGGTGGCGAGAATCGGCTCGACGTCGGACGCTCCCTGGAGGGGCACCTCCGGGATGAAGCAGGCTGCCACGAGGCCGACTGCGACGAGCGGGACGGCGGTGAGGAACACGTCATGCAGCGCCTGTACCCATGCGTCGATCACCACGGCCTTGACCTCGACCGGCAGCGCCTGGATCGCTGTGACGTTGTTGGCGATCTCGGCCTTGTCGGCGTCGGACGGGAGGACGCCACCCGCAGCGGCGAGGTAATGGCCCAACCGGCTGGTCAGGACGGCGCCGAAGAGGGCGGTCCCGAAGGCGGCGCCCATCGACCGGAAGAAGGTGACGCTCGACGTCGCCGTGCCCATGTCCCGCCGCTCGACCGCGTTCTGGACCGCGGTGACGACGATCTGCATCGTGAAGCCGAGCCCGGCGCCGAAGAGGAACAGGTAGGTCGCGATCAGCGAGTACGGGGTACTGGCGTCGAGCGTCGACATCAGGACCAGGGCGATGCCCGTCAAAGCGGCACCTAAGATCGGATAGACCTTGTACCGACCGGTCCGTGTCATCAGCTGCCCGGCTGAGATCGAGGTAGTGAAGATGCCGACCACCATCGGCAACAGAGCAAGGCCCGACTCCATCGGCGACATCCCCTGCACTACCTGCAGGTACACCGGCAGGAAGATGATGCCGCCGAACATCGCCAGTCCCATGATCGCGGTGAACACGACCGCCGGCGTATACACCCGGTTCCTGAACAGTCGCATCGGGACGATCGGCTCGTCCGCCCGGAACTCGACGAGGACGAACAGAGCAGCGAGCACGATTCCGGCGCCGAGCAACGTCAAGGACCGTGGGTCGGTCCAGCCGTATTGCGTGCCGGCCCAAGCCGTGTAGAGCAGGATCGCCGTGACGCTGGCCACGATCAAGGCGGCGCCGAGGTAGTCGATGGCATGGCTGCGGCGGGCGGTCGGCATCGTCAGGGCGACCGAGGTGACGATCAGCGCAGCAATTCCGATCGGGATGTTGATCCAGAAGATCCATTGCCAACCCGGCCCGTGGGTGAGCCACCCTCCCAGCAATGGACCGGCCACGCTGGCAGTCCCGAAGACCGCACCGAAGTAGCCCTGGTACCGACCGCGTTCACGGGGCGGGATCACGTCGCCGATCGTCGCCAGCGCGAGAGCGAACAGCCCGCCCGCGCCGAGTCCCTGGACGGCGCGGCCGCCGATGAGGACTCCCATACTCCCCGCGGCGCCGGCCACCAGCGAGCCGAGAAGGAACACCACGATGGCCGCCTGGAACATCGGCCGCCTACCGTAGAGATCGGAGATCTTGCCCCAGAGCGGCATGGAGGCGGTCGACGTCAGCAGGTAAGCGGTGACCACCCACGACAGGTAGTCCAGCCCGCCCAGGTCGCTGACGATCCTTGGGAGTGCGGTCCCGACGATGCTCTGGTCGAGCGCCGCGAGGAACATCCCGGCCATCAGTCCGCCGAGCACGACCAGGATCTGCCGGTGCGTCAGGTAGGTGTTGTCGGTGGGGCTGGTCACCGTCACAGTCTGACCGTTCGCGGTGGTGGCAGGATCGCCGGCATGGCGACGGTGTCTATCGACGACGTGCTTGCGGCGCGCGAACTTCTCCGCAACGTCGTGCGCCCGACACCACTGGAGGTGTCTCGGTGGCTGGCCGGGGTGGTCGGCGGGCCGGCCTTCCTCAAGTGCGAGAACCTGCAGCGTGCCGGATCGTTCAAGATCCGGGGGGCGTACGTCCGCATTGCCCGGCTGTCCGAAGACGAACGCGCCCGGGGCGTCGTCGCGGCCAGCGCCGGCAACCACGCCCAGGGCGTCGCCCTCGCCGCGAGCATGCTCGGCACCAAGGTGACGGTGTTCATGCCCGAGGGCGCGCCGATCGTCAAGGAGAAGGCCACCCGTGCCTACGGCGCGGACATCAGATTCGTCGGCTCGACCGTCGACGACGCACTGGTCACCGCCAAGGAATTTGCCGCCGAGACCGGGGCCGTCCTCATCCACCCGTTCGACCATCCCGACATCGTCGCCGGGCAAGCGACGGTGGGCCTGGAGATCATCGAACAGTGTCCGGACGTCCGCACGATTGTCGTCAGTGCAGGTGGCGGTGGTCTGCTTGCCGGCATTGCGCTCGCGGTCAAGAACACTCGCGCCGACGTGCGGCTGGTCGGCGTACAGGCAACCGGCGCCGCCGCCTACCCGCCGTCGCTCGACGCGGGCAAGCCGGTGCCGCTGGCGACCATGACGACCATGGCCGACGGGATCGCCGTCGCCTGTCCTGGTGAGGTGCCCTTCGGGCTGGTCCAGGCGCTGTGCGACGGCGTGGTCACCGTCAGCGAGGACTGGATCGCTCGGGCGCTGGTTCTGTTGCTCGAGCGGGCCAAGCTCGTCGTCGAGCCCGCGGGTGCCGCTGGTGTCGCCGCGGTTCTCGCGACCCCGTCGGCGTTCGAGCCACCGGTCGTCGCGGTGCTCTCCGGGGGGAACGTCGATCCGTTGTTGATGCTTCGCGTCATCCGCCACGGCATGGCGGCAAGTGGCCGGTATCTCACCTTCCGGGTTCGGATCCCCGACCGGCCTGGGGCGCTGGCCCGCCTGCTGGCCGATCTGGCTGCCGCGGATGCGAATGTCCTCGACGTCGTCCATGAACGGACGAAGTCTCAATTGCATATCGACGAGGTGGAGGTCGCTCTCCAACTGGAGACGCGCAGCGCGGAGCATCGAGGTCGGGTCCTGGCGGCCTTGCGCCAGGCAGGGTATCCATTGTCGATCGAGTAGGTACAACTTGTCATAATGGCAAACTGACTTGACGGATTGGCAATCGGAACGCACAATCGACCTCATGACGGAACCAAGCATTCAGCAGATCCTGGAAGATGTCGCTGCGGGTCGAATCGACCCCGAGGAGGCGTCGCGACTGATCGACGCCGCAGCGCCGCGGCCCAGCGACCCAGCGACCTCGACCGCGGGCCCGACTGCCGCCGGGAAGCCAGCTCCGCCCGCCGTGCCCGACATCGAGCGGGTGATGGTGCGGGCGACCTCGCGGCGGGTCCGGCTGGTCGGCGACCCGTCGGTGGCGACCGTGGCCATCGACGGTGCTCATCAAGTCCGCCGGGACGGATCCACTCTCGTGGTCACCGGCGAAGCCGAGCCGATTCCCACCGACGATGCCTTCACGCTGCTCTCCGGCGGCCGCTGGCGCGAGGTTGCGGGCCGAGTCCAGCAGGGCTTCGGACCCGGTCTCGAACTGCGGGTCCGGGTGCGGCCCGATCTGCCCGTCGGGGTCGAGGTGATCGCCGGCTCCCTGCAGGTCGAGGGTGCACGGGCGCTCGATCATGTCCGCGTGACCGCAGGCTCACTGCGGGTGCGCGGCGCCGAGGGTCCGTTCGATCTGTTGGTGCAGGCCGGATCGGCACAGGTCGAGGCGCGACTCACGCGTGGGCACTCCCGGATGCGCTGCGAGTCCGGATCGCTGCAGCTGTCGTTGCTGCCCGGCTCGGACGTGCGGATCCGGGCCGACGTCCAGCTGGGCCGGTTCGTCACCGAACCCGAGCGTCACGGCCGTGACCGCGGCCGTGACGTGGTCGTCGGCACGGGTGCTGCGGAGGTCGATGCCGAGGTGATCATGGGCAGCGTCACCGTGAAGGTCCCCGGGTGAACGGCGCAGACCATCTGCCGCCTCGGCAGTGCCCGGTCTGCGGCGACGAACTTCATCTCACCCGATTGGGTTGCGGGTCCTGTGGCAGTGAGCTGTCTGGGCGTTTCGCGGCCTGTCCATACTGTGCGCTGCGCGAGCTGGATCGGAAAATCCTTCGCACCTTCCTCGTCTCGCGCGGCAACATGAGAGAGCTCGCCCGCGATCTCGGGGTCAGCTACCCGACCGCCCGCCAGCGGTTCGCGGAGCTGCTGGAACGGCTCGGGCTGGAGGAGGCGACCGACGGATCGCAGGCTCCGGCGGCCGTCTACGACCGGGAAGATGTGTTGCGCCGGCTCGCGGCTGGGGAGCTCGATCTGGACGAAGCGATTTCCATGCTGAACCTGCCGGATGCGGGAATGTCTGTGCCCGCTGCCATGCTCGCAACAGAAGCGAGCCAGGGAGCGGGCCGAGGAGAGGACATGGTGTGAACGCGATCGAAGCCGTAGGCCTGGTCAAGACATTCGGGTCGGGGGAGAAGGCGGTCAGAGCAGTCGCCGGGGTCGATCTGAACGTGCTCGAAGGCACTGTCGTCGGGTTACTCGGGCCGAACGGTGCCGGGAAGACGACCACCGTTCGGATGTTGACCACGCTGCTCAAGCCCGATGCGGGCCGCGCGGTCGTGGCCGGGCACGATGTCGTCGCCGAGCCGCAGGCTGTTCGGGCGAGCATTGGCCTCTCCGGCCAGTTCGCCGCCATCGACGAGAATCTGACCGGCCGCGAGAACTTGTGGCTGTTCGGCCGGCTCTACCAGCTGACCAGCCAGGCAGCGACTAAGCGAGCTGAAGAGCTGCTGGAGCAGTTCGGTCTGGTCGACGCCGCTGACCGTGTCGCCAAGACCTACTCGGGTGGGATGCGCCGCCGGCTCGACCTCGCCGGCAGTCTCATCACTCATCCCGAGGTGCTGTTCCTCGACGAGCCCACGACGGGTCTGGACCCAGGCAGTCGGCTGGACATGTGGGATGTCATCCGGGACCGCACCGAGGAAGGGTCGACGATCCTGCTCACAACGCAATACCTGGAGGAAGCCGACGCGCTGGCCGACCGGATCGTGGTGATCGACGAAGGAAAGATCATCGCCGAGGGCACCGCCGACGAGCTCAAGGCCAAGGTCGGTGGCGAGCGGATCGAAGTAATCGTCCACGACTCGGCCGCTGTGACGCAGGCGGAGGAGATCCTGCAGCGCGGCAGCGACGGCCAGTGCGTGGTCGACCAGCACACCCGGAAGCTGACTGTGCCGACCGTAAGTGGCTCCAAGGGGTTGGTCCTGGTGATCCGCGACCTGGATGAAGCCGGCGTCGTGATCGACGACATCGCACTGCGCCGCCCGACGCTCGACGACGTCTTCCTCGAACTCACCGGTCACCACGCCGAAGATCACGCGCAGGACGCGGTGGCTCCAGACCAGGAGCCGGCCAAGGGGAGGGCCAAGTGACCACCATCGAACGCCGAGCTGGCGCCGTCGCCGCCACTGGCGGCTTCGGGCAGGCACTCCGAGACACCTTGGTCGTGTCGTGGCGGAACATCCGCGGCGGCCTGCGAGTCCCGGACACGCTCGTCTACATGTTCATCCAGCCGATCATGTTCGTGCTGCTGTTCGCATACGTGTTCGGCGGAGCGATCCTGGTGCCAGGCGTCGATTATCGCGAGTGGCTGATGGCCGGCATCTTTGCCCAGACGATGTCCTTCGCATGTGCTCCGGCTGCCGTCGGGCTGGCCGATGACATGCAGAAGGGTCTGATCGACCGGTTCCGATCGCTGCCGATGGCCCGCTCCGGCGTGATCGCCGGGCGAGTAGTCGCCGATCTGGTCAACCAGTTCGTCGTGCTCGTGATCATGATGCTTTGCGGGCTCATCGTCGGCTGGCGCGTCCACAACGGCCTGTGGCAGTTCCTGGCCGCAGTGGGTCTGCTGATGCTGTTCGCGTTCACGATGTTGTGGGTCGGCGCATTCATCGGCCTTTCGGTGGGCAGCCCGCAGGTGGCCGCATCGGCTGGGCTGATCTGGCTGTTCCCGGTGGTGTTCGTCTCGAATGCCTTTGTGCCTCCGGCGACCATGCCGGACTGGTTGCGGACCATCGCGGAGTGGAACCCGATCAGCGCAGTCGTCGAGGCGTGCCGGCAGTTGTTCGGCAACGGCAGCTTCGTCGTGTCGGATGCGTGGCCGATGCAGCACCCCGTCGCGGCGTCCTTGATCTGGTTCACCCTCATCATCGCCATCTTCGCGCCCCTGGCGATCAACAAGTACAAGGCCGCGACCACGAAGTAAGGTGCTCGGGCGGGGCGGGCCTACGGAGTTTGGTTCTTGGAGGCCAGTTGGCTAGGCCGCTTGAACAGCTTGAGTACGTTCGTACCCGAGCTTCGTGCTTAGCCTCCCAGAACCAAACTCCGCAGGCCCCGCCTAACCGTGCTAACCGTGCGGGTCGAATCGCAGAAATACTGCCCCTGACTCCGCTTCACCGACAGGACCCCGACCCGCTGCTTGGACCGGAAAGGACACTGTGGTGACCGAGAACACGTCGGCAGGTCCGAGTTTGGCCGATCAGGTCAGCAGGCTCTACGACCTGATCGCCGGGTATCACGTGACCCATCTGCTCGAGATCGCGCGTGAGCTGGGGGTCTGGGAAGCGCTGACCCAGCGCCCGGGTACCACCTCCGAGGATCTCGCGGAGAAGCTGGGAACCGACCGTTTCTATACCGACGTGCTCTGCCGCACGGCGTTCTCCTTCGGCTTTCTCGAGCGAGATGGCGAGGGGTGGCGGATGGCGGCGCATTTCGACCAGATCCTGGGGACCCCCGAATCCACCTTCTACCTGGCCCGCGCCCCGCGGATCCACATGCTTGTCGCCGAGGACTATCGCGACTACATCGGGCACTTCCGGGCCGGAACGTCGAGGTCGTACCAGCAGCATGACGAGGCCTTCATGCGCGAGGTCGCCGAGGCACTGACGGCGCTACCGCGCATCTTCCTCGACCTTGTGCTGCCGCGACTCCCCAGCCTCGGCCAGCGGCTCCAGGACGGTGGCCGTCTGCTCGACGTCGGTTGTGGCGGCGGCTGGGCGGTGGTGCAGATCGCCGAGCGGTTCCCCGCCATCTCCTGTGTCGGGATCGACGTGGAGCCCCACTCGGTCGACCTGGCTCAGCAGCTGATCCGCGAGCGCGGACTGGCAGATCGTTGCGAGGCTCGCCTGCTGAGCACCGAACAGCTCGACGAGCCGGCAGCCTTCGACATCGCCACCAGCTTCCTGGTCGTGCACGAGATCGCCCCGGCCTTGAAGCAGCCGGCGTTCTCGGCGATCGCGCGGGCGCTCAAGCCCGGCGGCTACTTCCTGATCTTCGACGAGGCATACCCGGAGACCGACCAAGAGCTGCAGACGATGCCGACCCGGTTCGCGGCGCTGGCGCAGTGGTACGAAGTCAGCTGGGGCAACGTCGTCGACACCCGATCTGCCCTGCATGCCCGCTGCCAGGAAGCCGGTCTTCGGGTCATCGAGGAGACCGCCTTCTCCCGCTTCAGCATCATCGTGGCCACCAAGGAGTAGCTGATCTTGCGACAGGTTTGGCGGTCTGACCGCCAAACCTGCCTCAAGATCGCTGCAGTCCGTCGATCCGCAGCCGGCGACTCGCTACGAAGCAGCCTGGCCGGGGTAGGGGTGGGCGTCGATGATCTCGACGTCAACAGCACTGCCGTTTGGCGTCACATAGGACGCCGAGTCGCCGGCGCGCTTGCCGTTGATGGCGGCGCCCAACGGCGATTGCGGGGAGTAGACCTCGATCTCGACCGAATCGTCGAGCGAGAGAAGCTCACGGGAACCGAGGAGGAACCGCTCGGTGTCGTCGTCGCCGGCGAAGCGGACCTCGACGATCATGCCCGGTTCCACGATCCCGTTGTCGGGCGGCGTCTCGCCAACCTTGGCTCGTTGAAGCAAGTGCTGCAGCTGGCGAATGCGCGCCTCTTGCTTGCCCTGCTCCTCCTTGGCGGCGTGGTACCCGCCGTTTTCGGACAGGTCACCCTCCGAACGCGACGCCTCGATCCGCTTGGCGATCTCGGCGCGGCCGGGGCCCATCAGGTGCTCGAGCTCAGCGCGGAGGCGGTCGTAGCCCTCCTGGGTGAGCCAGGCGACGTTGTCGCCACTGGTCGAGGTCACGGCATCTGCTCCCTGGTGCGTCGGCGCCGACCGCACTCAGGTGCGGTTGGCCACCGGACCTTCGCCCGGACTGGGTCGGTATGGAAGCGTCCAGGTTACCAACACCGGCGTAGGTGCAGCGATCTGGTTCGTTACCGCTGGTCGACGGCCGCGCACTCACGCAGTTCAGGGGCTACCGCGTCGCCCTGCAGGGGAATCTCCGTATCGACTCGCGTTCGCCACTCGGCACTGGCCGGGACATCGACGCTGGCCTGGCCCACGATGACCTGGCGGATGTCGACCGCGATCAGATCACAAGTGACCTGCCTGCCCGGCCGACGGACGACGTCGATGGACACGGCCATCGACCCGCCGGTCGGCGCCTCCCACGCCACCAGGCTCGAGCGCACGGCGTCGGTCGACGCCTGGAACAGCAGCCAGCCAACGGCAGCAGCGAGCAGAAAACCACCGACGCCCAACCACAGCGCCCGCCACCGCCGACTCGGGTGGTCGCCGTAGCGGTCGGCGGGGCGAGCGGAAGACAGGGTCACGAGCGGGCTCCGACACCAGTGGACGAGTTCGGGCACCATTGTGTCCCGACGTACACCCAGCCCTGCGCGAGTAGCCACGAAGGGAGGTGACCCGTGCCCGAGCAGCTTCGGCTCATGCATGTGCACGCCCATCCAGACGACGAGTCCAGCAAGGGCGCGGCAACGACTGCGCGCTATGTCGCCGAAGGCATCGACGTGCTCGTCGTCACCTGCACCGGTGGCGAGCGAGGTTCGATCCTCAACCCGAACATGGACCGCCCCGACGTGCTGGCCAACATCGCGACGATCCGCCGGCGGGAGATGCACGCCGCACGGCGCATCTTGGGGATCAGGCAGGAGTGGCTCGGCTTCGTCGACTCGGGCTTCCCAGAGGGTGATCCGCCGCCTCCGCTTCCCGACGGCTGCTTCGCTGTACAGCCGGTCGAGAAGGCAGTGCAGCCGTTGGTCGCTGCGATGCGGGCGTTTCGTCCACACGTCGTCACGACCTACGACGAGAACGGCGGGTATCCGCACCCTGACCACGTCATGTGCCACACCGTGAGCGTGGCGGCATTCGACGCCGCCGCCGACCAAGCTCTGTATCCAGAAGCCGGCCAGGCCTGGCAGCCGGGCAAGCTGTACTACCACCACTCGTTCCATCGGGAGCGCACGCAGGCGCTGCACGACGCAATGCTCAGCCGCGGATTGGAGTCGCCCTACGAGCAGCGGCTCGCCGAATGGAAACCCGATCCAGAGCACGAGCGTCGTATCACCACGAGGGTGCCGTGTGCCGACTACTTCCCGATCCGGGACCGGGCATTGTTGGCACACGCGACCCAGGTCGATCCCGAGGGGCCGTGGTTCGCCGTACCGCTGGACGTGCACCAAGCGGCCTGGCCGACCGAAGACTACGAGCTTGCCCGCTCCCTCGTAGACACCGAGCTACCCGAAGACGATTTGTTCGCCGGACTGCGCTGACCCCTACCCACGCCCTGTCGGTCACAGTGCGACGATGGCCTAGGAGGTGTCGTCGATGAGGTTCGGCCAGGTGGTGTTCGCAGCAGCATCCGACACCTCGGTACCCGACTCTGCTATCGGCCCAGGGTTGTTGGGGTTCCTCGTCGTGGTGGCCCTCGGCCTCGCTCTCGTGTTCCTCTACCGCAGCCTGCGCAAGCAGCTCCGACGGATCGACTTCGACGCCGACGCCACGTCCGACGTCGACCGGATGCGTCCCGACGGCTCTGCCGACGGCGACACGGCCAGGCCGTAGCTCGGTCGATGCCCAACCGGCTGGCCGGCTCGACGAGTCCCTACCTGCTCCAGCACGCCGACAACCCGGTGGACTGGTGGGAGTGGGGCGACGCCGCCTTCGACGAGGCGGTCCGACGTGATGTGCCTGTCCTGCTCAGCGTCGGCTACGCGGCCTGTCACTGGTGCCATGTCATGGCGCACGAGTCCTTCGAAGACGACGCTACAGCGGCGTTCGTCAACACCCACTTCGTTGCGATCAAGGTCGACCGGGAGGAACGTCCCGACGTCGACGCTGTTTACATGGAAGCCGTTCAGTCGCTGACCGGCCAGGGTGGTTGGCCGATGACGGCATTCCTCACGCCAACCGGGCATCCGTTCTACGCCGGAACGTACTTCCCCCCGCAACCGGCGCATGGGATGCCCTCGTTCCGCCAGGTGCTGGAAGCAGTGGCCCGAACGTGGGAAGACCGACGCGGCGAGGTGGAGGACGCAGCCGGCCGCATCGCCGGCCAGTTGGGTGGCGACCGGTTGCCGTCTGCCGGACAGCCGCCTGATCCGGGCCGCCTTGACGCGGCTGCCCGCCGGCTCGCAACCGAGTTCGACGCTGAGCACGCCGGCTTCGGCCGCGCGCCGAAGTTCCCCCCGTCGATGGTGCTGGAGTTTCTGCTGCGGCATCACGCCCGGACCAGCGATCCGCAGTCGTTGGCCATGGTCGAGGAAACGTGCCAGCAGATGGCCAGGGGCGGAATGTACGACCAGCTGGCCGGCGGCTTCGCCCGGTACAGCGTCGACCGAGCGTGGGTGGTCCCGCACTTCGAGAAGATGCTCTACGACAACGCGCTGTTGCTTCGTGTGTACGCGCACTGGTGGCGTGCGACCGGCACGCCGCTCGCGAAGCGAGTGGTGATCGAGACCGCCGAGTTCTTGTTACGAGATCTACGCACGTCGCAGGGCGGGTTCGCCAGCGCCCTCGACGCCGACACAGTGGTCGACGGCCGGTCAATCGAGGGTGCAACTTACGTCTGGACTCCTGCTCAGCTGGCGGAGGTTCTGGGTACCGACGACGGTCAGTGGGCGGCCGGGCTGTTGGGCGTCACACCGGCAGGCACTTTCGAACACGGTACCTCGACGTTGCAGCTGCATCACGACCCCGACGACGCGGAGCGCTGGGGACAGGTGCGATCCCGGTTGTTGACGGCTCGCCAGGCCCGCCCCCAGCCCAGCTGTGACGACAAGGTGGTGGCCGCATGGAACGGACTGGCGATCGCGGCGCTCGCCGACGCGGGGTCACTTCTGCAGCGCCCGGACTGGGTAGATGCGGCCGTCGAGTGCGCCGATCTGCTCGTCCGCATCCATCTCGACGATCATGGCCGGCTCGCCAGGGTCTCGCGTGACGGGCGCGTCGGTCAGCATCCCGGGGTGCTGGAAGACCACGCCGACGTGGCGGAAGGATTGCTTGCCCTCGTGGCCGCGACCGGTGACCCGGTGTGGCTCTCGTTCGCCGAGCAGCTGGTCGACGTGGTGATCACCCGCTATGCGCGGCCGTCGGGTGGCTTCTTCGATACCGCGGATGACGCGGTCGACAGTCGCCTATCGGTGATCAAACGACCGCAGGATCCGACCGACAACGCGACGCCCTCGGGATTGTCCGCGGCAGCCGGGGCGATGCTGACCTTCGCCTCCTACACGGGATCCGCGCTGCACCGAGACGCCGCCGAGGGTTCCCTCGGCGTCTATGACGTGCTGGCTGATCAGGCACCGCGGTTCGCCGGCTGGGGATTGGCTGTCGCCGAGGCACTCGCCGCGGGACCCGCCGAAGTTGCCGTCGTCGGGCCGGTGGACGATCCGGGGAGGGCTGAGCTGTACCGCACGGCGCTCCTCGGCACGTCGCCCGGCGCCGTCGTCGTCGCGGGCGATCCGCACGACGCCGCAAGCCATGCGGTGCCGTTGCTGCAGGACCGACCACTGGTCGGGGGGCGGCCCGCTGCGTACGTGTGCCGGCAGTTCGTCTGCGCCGCGCCGACAACTGATCCGGCCCAGCTCGCGGCCGAGATCGGTGCTCGCCGCTGACCCACACCTGGTCGTGAAGATCGTCGTGTAACCCGCCCCGGTCGGGCCGCGAGCGCTGGTCATCACAACGATCTTCACGACGTTGCGGGCAGGGTCGTGAACTAGGGCCTTGGCAGGGCGGCCTAGCTCACGACGGCTGCGCCGATGCCGAACACCGCCAGCCACACGCCGATGTGGTGAGCGGCGAACCCGGCCAGCGTGCATGCGTGGAAGATCTCGTGGAAGCCGAACCATTGCGGGGAAGGATCGGGACGCCTCAGCCCGTAGACGATTGCTCCGACCGAGTAGAGAAGCCCGCCGGCCACGATCAGGGCGAAGACCGCAGCTCCGCCTCGCGCCGCGATCGTCGGTAACCAGAACGCCGCCGCCCAGCCGAGCGCGATGTATACCGGCAGGTAGAGCCAGCGCGGCGCCCCGACCCACAGCACTCGGAATGCCACCCCGAGCAGCGCGCCCGCCCACACCAGCGTGAGCAAGATCCGCGCATCTTGACCATCGAGCAACAGGATCGTGAACGGTGTGTACGTCCCGGCGATGATCAGGAAGATGCTCGCGTGGTCAAGCCGCCGGAGAACGGCATGACCACGCTGCGACCAGCGTCCCCGGTGGTAAAGGGCGCTGACGCCGAACAGCAGCGCCGCCGTGAGCGCGAAAATCCCGGCCGTGACCTTCGCCGGTGTGGTGGGGGCGAACGTGACCAGCGCCGCCCCGGACGCGACCGCGATCGGGAACGTCCCCACGTGCAGCCACCCGCGGAGCTTGGGTTTGATCGTGGCCACCGCGTCTCGGAACGGGTCGTCCAGGGACACGAAAGGAGACTAGCCGACAGGGTCTGCTGGTTCGTCGCGCCGCCCGCATGGCTGTCCATGTCGAAACTGCCCTCGTGCGGAGTAGCGTTTCGGCGGGGCGGGACGGTAGCGACTGCCTGCTATGGAGGTGTTCGCAGCCGATGGGGCTCGGCGATTTGATCTACGGCGTCTATGGGCGCCACATCGAACGCAACCTCGACCGCACCCGGATCCCGCGTCACGTAGCCGTCGTACTCGACGGAAACCGGCGCTGGGCGAAGGCGTTCGGCGCGCCGAAATCCAGCGGTTGGCAAGCGGGCGCAGAGAAGGTGACCGAGTTTCTCGGCTGGTGTCGAGGAGTCGACGTCAAGGTGGTCACGCTCTTCCTGCTTTCCACGGACAACCTGAGCCGGCCCGACGAGGAGCTCACGCCGCTGCTCGCCATCATCGAGAGCCTGGTCGGTGACCTGGCAGCAAGTGGCCGCTGGCGGGTGCACCCGGTCGGTGCCCTCGACCTGTTGCCGGACCGCACGGCTGCAGCGTTGAAGGAGGCAGACGACACGACTCGAGCCGTCGACGGCATGCACGTCAACGTTGCCGTGGGCTATGGCGGCCGCCGGGAGATCGCTGACGCAGTCCGCGCCTTGCTGCAGGATCATGCGAGCCGGGGAACCTCGATCGAGGAGCTGGCCGAAGTCCTCGACGTCGAACACATCGCCGAGAACCTGTACACAAAAGGACAGCCCGACCCCGACTTGGTGATCCGCACCAGCGGCGAGCAACGGCTGTCCGGGTTCCTCCTGTGGCAGAGCGCCCATTCGGAGTTCTACTTCTGTGAGGCACTCTGGCCGGACTTCCGGCGGGTGGATTTTCTGCGCGCGCTGCGTTCGTATGGCGAGCGCAAACGCCGCTTCGGCCGCTAGTCCCCGCAGCGGGCGTGTCCCTTCTCGTGGGGGAGTAGCTCGCGTACCGTTGTACGCGGCGGCTGGCACACGCCGGTTGCCCGGGAGGCCCGTCCACGTGCTGCGACCTCAGCGCAGCGGGAGGGCCGGCACCCGGCCCTCGGGCCTGGTCCCGGTCGCCCGCGCGACAGATACCGGGCCGGGGTGCG
Organism: uncultured Actinomycetota bacterium; assembly: GCA_963831385.1. Taxonomy (GTDB): domain Bacteria; phylum Actinomycetota; class Actinomycetes; order Jiangellales; family Jiangellaceae; genus JACVRX01. The sequence goes on along the minus strand of CAWHPW010000019.1, from coordinate 125,606 downwards.
CGCCCGGGCAGGGAGACGGACATCGATATGGACGGAGCCACTTCGACTCGATCCCCCCGCCAATCCGCCGGTAAGGGCTCAAGCCCCGAGCCCCACACCTACGTCCTGGATACCAGCGTCCTTCTTGCCGATCCCTACGCGATTCTCCGGTTCGCCGAGCACGAGGTGGTGCTCCCTGTCGTCGTGATCAGCGAGCTCGAGGGCAAGCGCCACCATCCCGAGTTGGGCTACTTCGCCCGCGCCGCCCTTCGGTTGCTGGACGAATTGCGGCTCGAACACGGTCGCCTCGACGCCCCGTTGCTGGTGGGCGATCAGGGCGGAACAGTTCGGGTGGAGCTCAACCACACCGACCACGACGTATTGCCGGCTGGTTTCCGGCTCGGCGACAACGACTCGCGGATCCTCGCGGTTGCCCGCAACCTGGCAGCCGACGGCCGGGCTGTGACGCTGGTCTCCAAGGATCTGCCCATGCGGGTGAAAGCCTCGGCCGTGGGCCTGCACGCCGAGGAATACCGAGCGGAGGCGGTCCTCGAGTCCGGCTGGACCGGCATGGTCGAGCTGGAGGTGGCGGCCGCCGACATCGATGCGCTCTACGAGTCCGGGGTCACCGACATCGACGCTGCTCGTGGGCTGCCGTGCCACACCGGATTGGTCATGCACAGTGAGCGCGGTAGCGGCCTCGGTCGGGTCACCGCGGACAAGACCGTACGGCTGGTCCGCGGCGATCGGGAGGCGTTCGGATTGCACGGCCGGTCGGCCGAGCAGCGGGTGGCGCTCGACATCCTGCTCGACGACGAGATCGGCATCGTGTCTCTCGGCGGCCGCGCCGGCACCGGCAAGTCCGCGCTCGCCCTGTGTGCCGGCCTGGAAGCCGTGCTCGAACGGCGGCAGTACAAGAAGGTCCTTGTGTTCCGCCCGCTTTATGCCGTCGGCGGTCAGGAGCTCGGCTACCTGCCCGGCAACGAGGCAGAGAAGATGAACCCCTGGGCGCAGGCGGTCTACGACACCCTTGGCGCGCTGACCACGCAGGACGTCATCGACGAGGTCGCTGCCAGGGGCATGCTCGAGGTGTTGCCGTTGACCCACATCCGCGGTCGCTCGCTGCACGACTCGTTCGTGGTCGTCGACGAGGCGCAGTCCTTGGAACGCAACGTGCTGCTCACCGTCCTGTCCCGGGTCGGCAGTGGGTCGCGGGTGGTACTCACTCACGACGTCGGGCAACGCGACAACCTGCGAGTGGGCCGGCATGACGGTGTGGTCGCCGTCGTGGAGAAGCTGAAGGGTCACCCGCTGTTCGCGCACGTCACCCTCACCCGCTCCGAGCGGTCTCCCATCGCTGCGCTGGTCACCGAGATGCTCGAGCAGCTGCCCTGACTCAACGGGCGAGTCAGGGGTGGGTCATGCCGAGCACGTCGAGGGCCTCGTCGAGCTGGGCCTCGGTCAGGTCGCCGCGCATGACGTAGCCCTCCTCGATCACGACATCGCGGATGGTCTTGCGCTCGGCGAGCGCCTTCTTGGCGACGGTCGCCGCGTTCTCGTAGCCGATGTACCGGTTGAGCGGGGTGACGATGGACGGTGAGCTCTCCGCGTACTCGCGGTTGCGTTCGACGTCGGCCTCGATGCCGTCGACGCAGCGGTCGGCGAGCAGACGCGACGCGTTGGACAGCAGCCGGATCGACTCGAGCAGGTTGCGGGCAAGCATGGGCAGCATCACGTTGAGCTCGAACGACCCCGCTCCGCCGCCCCAGGCGACTGCAGCGTCGTTGCCGATGACCTGCGCGCACACCATGGCGACCGCCTCTGGCACGACCGGGTTCACCTTGCCGGGCATGATCGACGAGCCGGGCTGCAAGTCGGGCAGCCTGATCTCGGCCAGCCCAGCTCGGGGCCCGGAGCCCATCCAGCGGAGATCGTTGACGATCTTGTAGAGCCCGACGGCGATCGTCCGCAGCTGCCCGGAGGCCTCGACCAGGCCGTCGCGGGCGCCCTGGGCCTCAAAATGGTCGCGGGCCTCGGTGAGCGGAAGACCGGTGGTCTCCGCCAGCCGTTCGATCACCTTCGCGGCAAAGCCAGGCGGGGTGTTGATACCCGTACCCACAGCCGTGCCGCCGAGTGGAAGCTCAGCCAGGCGCGGCAGCGACGATTGCAGCCGTTCGACGCCATACGCCACTTGCGCGGCATAGCCGCCGAACTCCTGCCCGAGCGTCACCGGCGTCGCGTCCATCAGATGCGTCCGCCCGGACTTGACGACGGTCGCGAACTCCTCGGCCTTTCGGCGGAGACTTGCCTCCAGATGTTGCAGCGCCGGGATCAGGTCGTTCACGACGGCGTCAGTCGCCGCGACGTGAATGCTGGACGGGAATACGTCGTTGCTCGACTGGCTGGCGTTCACGTGATCGTTCGGGTGGATCGCGCGGCCCAGGCGTTCGCTGGCAAGCGTCGCGAGGACTTCGTTCATGTTCATGTTGCTGCTGGTGCCGGAACCGGTTTGGAAGACGTCGATCGGGAACTCGCCGTTCCACCGGCCAGAAGCCACATCCTCGGCCGCTGCGGAAATGGCCTCGGCGACATCGTCGTCCACGACCCCGAGTTCCGCATTGACGGTGGCAGCGGCTGCCTTGATACGGGCCAGCGCAGCGATCTGGGCTGCCTCGAGCGGCGTGCCACTGATCGGGAAGTTCTCGACCGCCCGCTGGGTTTGCGCGCGGTATTTCGCCGCCTTCGGGACCTGTATCTCGCCCATCGTGTCGCGCTCGACGCGAAACTCAGTCATGGCGGACATCATCCGCCCTGGGGCTGCCCTGGGGCGAGGGTGGCGAGATAGATGTGGTACGTGATCTCCCTCTCGTCGCGGATCACAGTCTGCATGACCTCCTCGCAGGGGCCGACGACTTCGGTCAGTGTCTCGACGAGTCGGGGCGACGGATCGCCCGACCAGACGGCGAGCAGTCCACCGGGGGTAAGCAGCCGTGCCGCGTCCGCCAAGGCCACCCGCCCGTAGATGGCCGCGTTCTGCGGATGGGCGAGAAAGCCGGGCCCGTTGTCCACGTCGAGTATCACCGCCTCGAAACTGCGATCGCTCGCGCAGCGGAGGACGTCGATCACGTCGGCCGTTCGCATCTCGACGCGGGGATCCTCGACCACCAGCTGCGCACCCTGCACCACCCCGGACTGCAGCCATTCCACCAACAGCGGCTCGATCTCCACGATGACGAGGCGCTCAACCCGTACGTCCGCCAACAGGGTCATGCCGGTAACTCCGAGACCCAGTCCGCCGAGGAGCACCCGTCGAGGCGCGGCGTGCCGGTCGAGTACGGCGTCGGCCAACAGTGACTCGGTGGCCGTCTGCGCAGTGTCCATCAGGAACGTCCCGTTGACGATCAGCTCGACAACGGCGTGCCCGTTCAGGTCGACCCGACGACGCAGGGCTAACTCTCCGAGGACGCCGTCGCCACGGGCAAGTGTCTCGGGCGAGCGGTCCACGATCGGCACGGTAGCTCGGCAGGCACTTGGCGCAGCCTCGTAGCGGTGTCTAGATATCCCAGGGGTGTGTGTGGTCAAGCGGCGGCGGCACGGTGAGACCATGCGGTGGCCTCGTTGTAGCGGATTCGGTGGCGTAGGCAGCCGTCGAGGATGCCCACGAGGCGGTTCGATAGGGCTCGTAGTCCCTGATTGTGGGTCGCGCCGCGGGCTCGGTGGCTGTCGTAGAACGCTCGGGCGCCGGGGGATGCGGTGAGCGCGGCGAAGGCTTGTTGGTGCAGGGCATCAGCGAGGCGCCTGTTGCGCGCATATCGAGCTAGGACGACTCGGCGGGTGCCAGAGGCCTTGGTGATCGGGCTGGTGCCGGCGTAGTTGCGGCGGGCCTTTGCGTCGGCGAAGCGGGTGTTGTCGTCGCCGAACTCCGCGAGCACCCGGGCGCCAAGGACCACTCCAAGGCCAGGTTGGCTGGTGATGATCTCAGCGTCCGGGTGCTGGCCAAAACACCGCTCCACCTCGGCTTCGAGGCTCTGGACCTGGTCGGCCATAGTGATGATCACCGCGACCAGCGACCGCACGCTGACGCCGTAGGCCTCGGTGAGTGCCTCGGACAAGCCCAACTGCTCGGTGCGCAATGCGGTGAGGATCTGCTCGGCCCGGCGCTCAAGGTTGCGTTGTCGACCTGCTCTGCGCAGCACCGCCACGATTCGTGGCTTGGTCAGCGACTGGCCCAGCGTGGGGGTCGGCGCGATCGCGAGAACCGCGATCGCGTCTCGTCCCGCCAGATCCTCGCTGAACGCCGCCAGCGCGGCCGGGTAGAACTCGCGCAGCATCGACCGCAGCTGGTTGGTCTGTCGTTGCCGGGTCCAGATCATCGTCTGATGGGTCCGGGCCAGGGTCTTGACGACCTCAGCGCGCTCACTGTCGCCCGCGACTGGGCGATGGTGGTCTCGGTCGGTACGGATGATCTCGGCCAGCACGTGCGCATCGCCGGGGTCGCTCTTGGCGCCCGAGGAGGGTGTGCCGCTGCCGATAGCGGGCGGCTTGTATCGGGTTGATCGCATAGACCACATAGCCGGCCGCCACCAGCGCTTGGACCCACCCACCACGGTCGGTTTCGATCCCGACGATCACCGAGCTCGGCTCGTCGGTGTCCTCGAGATGGTCGGCAACCAGGGCATGCAGCTGCGCAAGACCTGCCACACCCTCCGGCAGCCGACGCCGTACCAGGACCCGTCCCTGCTCGTCTTGTAGTTCGATGTCGTGATGGGCCTCGGCCCAGTCGTCGCCCAGAAAGAGCAACCCCGTTCGCCTCCTCGAATCGCACCGATCGATCATCTGGAGGAAGCTTGCAGCGCCCTAATGGTTCAGTGCTCAGTGGCACGGCATCCCAGCAGCCATCACGCCTCCTCGTTCACCGGCAGGGGCACGATCTAGACATAGACCTCGACGGTCAGGGTCGAGTAGTGCTCACCCACCAGCGGACTCGACACCACTCTGGCGAGACCCGGGTGATGCATGCCCATTAGGGTCGGTCTTCGTGGAGGAGCCGCGCGACGATCACGCTTTGCGGGCCTCGGACGCGGATCGGGATCGGGTCGCCGAGCGGTTACGGCAGGCAGCTGGCGACGGGCGGCTCAGCATCGCCGAACTGCACGATCGGCTCGATGCCCTGTACGCAGCGAAGACCTATGGCGAGCTCGAGCCTGTCGTCGCGGACTTGCCGGACGCCGGTAAGGCGGCATCAGCGCTTGCTCCGAAGCCGATTCCCGGCCCGGTTTCAGCGCGGATTGGCGGAACGCCGGTTGCCCGCACGGCGAAGGCTGTCTTCAGCGGCATAACTCGCCGCGGCCAGTGGGTCGTGCCCTCGCACTACAGCGTCAAGGCAGTCTTCGGAGGAGCGGAGGTGGATCTGCGGGACGCCCGGCTGGAATCGCCCGAAGTCACGATTGACGTCAAGTCCGTGTTCGGCGGCGTGGACATCCTTGTCCCGCGCGACGTGATCGCAATCGTCGACGGGACAGCAGTCTTCGGAGCGTTCGACGACAATGTCTCGACCAGCCAGCCAGCAGCAGGAGCACCGATCGTCCGGATTGGCGGCAAGGCCGTGTTCGGCCGCGTCTCCGTGCACCGGCGAACCGGGGACACTCCGGAGTGACCAACGAGCCTGCCGCAAGCGGCCCTCGTGATCTTCGCTGCTCCGACGTGGACCGAGACCGGGTGGCCGAGGCGTTGCGACAGGCGGCTGGTGACGGGCGACTGACCCTTTCCGAGCTCGAAGAACGGCTCGACGCCGCTTTCCGGGCGCGCACCTACGGCGAGCTGGAGCCGATTACCGCCGACCTGCCGCAGGGACCGTACCCCGTACCAGGTCTGGCGGCGCCGGCGCCGGTCTCGCGTCCATCCCCCGGAACTCCGCTGCCCGCCACCCAGTTCGAACGGGTCATGACGGTGCTGGGTGACGAGCAGCGGTCCGGCCGGTGGGAGGTCCCGGCCAGGCTCGACGTCACCTGCCTGCTCGGCGAGGTCAAGCTCGACTTCACCGAGGCGATCGTCCGGCATCGCAACGTCGTCGTTCAGGTAGCCGCGATCTTGGGCAGTGTCACGTTGATCGTGCCCGACGGCATCGATGTCCGGCTGGATCTCAGCGCGACGATTCTCGGAGACGGGAACCAGCGGACCGGTCCGGTGACGCCGGGCGGGCCGGTCTACTGGGTCCGCGGCTTCGTCGTCCTCGGCGAGGTCACCGTCCGGCCGGCTCGCAAGCGGCGGTCGCTGTTCGGTCGGTGAGCCGGGTCCCAGCCCCGCCGCGCGCCTCCATGATCAACTAGTCGCGAGGTGCCCGACTCGCCCGGCGTGTCGCGGCAGTTTGCGACCAGGCTGAAAGGCCTACCCGGCCCGAGCGCCAGCGTCAGTGTTACCCGTCGCAGCGTCCAGCCGGACCCGTGCCGCGTCGAGGTATCGCTCGCAGAGGCCTGCCAGGTCCTCGCCGCGCTGCCACAGCGCAAGGGACTGCTCGAGCGTGGCGCCCCCGGCCTCGAGCTGCGCGACGATCTGGACCAGCTCGTCGCGGGCCTGCTCGTAGGTCGGTTCCGGGGGATCCGCGACCGAAGCATCGTCGGGTCTCGCGGGCATGGCGACCACCTTAGTCGTCGCCGAACGCGTACTCGCCGTCGCCCACCAGTGAGTTGGGAGGGCTTCGATTGGACTTGACCCACGTGACGGTTGACGCTGAACGGGGAGACCATCTCGGCTCGCCCGTCTGGTTTGGTCATCCCTGCGGGGAGGTGTGCGATGCGTGCAGGCCTGGGCCGCCATGGTGATCATGGTGACTGGAGGCTGGGCAGCATCGACGTGCGGCCGCTCAGCGCCAGCGAGTGGCCGCAGCTGAGGTTGGCGAGGCTGAGGGCCTTGGAGGAGTCACCGGATGCCTTCATCTCCGAGTACGAGCGCGAATCCCGCTGGTCCGAACGCGAGTGGCTGGCGATGTTCGAGTCAGCATTGTGGGTCGTGGCTCGTAGCGAGGGGCGAATAGTCGGCCTGGCGAGATCGTCGCGAGAGGTGGCCCAGCCGTGGCAACGACATGTCGAGTCGGTCTGGGTGGAACCGTTCTTCCGCCGGCGCGGTATCACCCGCCGGCTGATCGAGGGACTGATCGAGGGTGAGGGTGACGCGGGCGTCCGCGAGCTGGTGATCTGGGTAATCGAGGGCAACGACCGCGCCCGGCGCGCATATGAACGGTTTGGCTTCAAGCCGACTGGTGAGCGCCAGCCTCTCCCAGGCGACGGCCGCGACGAGGAGCGCCTGCTGCTGAGGATCGACGACGGGCAGCGGGCGAGCTGATTCCTACCGGCGATGGCAGCCGGGCCAGATCCGGGTTGGCGAACTCGGCGGAGCGCCAGTTCTTCAGCTGAAGATGGTCGAACGCCTCCGCGTAGCTGCCCACGTTGGACGTTTTGGCGGCGATCGCCTGGAACCGATGATGGTCCTGCTCCCACGCCTCGAGGAAGAGTGAGCATTGTTCCGAGGTAATTTTTGCCGCCTGCTTCTCTGGCAGCTTGGACTGAACTCATGGCCATAAACGCCTCATTGGTCCCTACTCTCTCCAGCCGAGCCGAGATCTCATCGAGTAACGTCAGCCGAGCATCCGCAAACATCTCCCAGTAATTCTTGTTTGCGGCAGCGGGCCGGTCTCCCGAGCCGATGAGAGCGTAAAGTCCCTCGGCGAGCAGGTCACCAAACTCTTCACGCGCTGCTCGCGAAGGGTCCTGGAAGGGTTTGTATTCGAGTTGGCGAGCCCGGCCCACGCAAGGCAGGTCGCCGCGCGCAGCATGTCCCATGAAGAAGAACCAGTCCTCGTTGTAGACGTTCGGGAAGAAGGGCAAGGGTTGATCGGCGCAGTTGACCCCCATTGCGGCGCCCGTGATGAAGTTGTCTTGGTTGGCGCCGCTGAGCCGGTTGGCGTGGCACACGACCGAGTTGTCCGGGAAGCGTCGGGTCACCAGCCCAGTAACCTGATGATTGTCCAGTTGGGCCGATACCTTTGCGACCTGATCCAGCCGGATGTCGAAGATGTCGTCGTCCAGATACATGATCTTGGTCCAGCCCAGCAAGCGGGCAAGCATCAGGCCAATGTTTCGCTTCAGACTGAGATCGCTTTCTCGTTCCGCATTGGCATCTCGGAAGGTCGGCTCGTTAGATGTTTCGTGCGCAAAGTACGGATGCTCATATCCCGTCGGCACCTCCACCACAAGCCCTCGGCAGCCGGGCGTTGACGCCATGAGAGCTGCAACATCCGCCGCGCGCGACTCCCGGCTGGCCAGCACGACCAGCAATGTCCCGGCGCGGGCTGAGAGATGGAGCGCCTGCTCAAGGTGGTCAGCTCGGCGGGCACTGGGCACGATGATCGCGTTCAACGGGACTGCCCGGCGGCGACCCACTGGTGGCGCGACGGCAGAAACGTCGCGCATCAACCCGCGGTGTGAGGACCTTTGACCGACGTTTGGTCGCCGGGAGGTGTTGAGCTTACGCGGGGTCGAAAGCGAAGACCGAAAACCCCCGGTCATCTGCCGGCCTGACCTCGGCCTGCCGGCCATTCGAAGAGCCTAGTTTTCGAATTTGCGAGGTCTGGCGACAGGGCCTGGCCTTGCACAACAGGTACCCGGAGCAACAACGCGAACTCACCCTTCGGAAATCGATCAGCGAGATAAGCCTCATTGGCATCGCGCACCCTGGCGTCCGTCAGCGAGCGGACCGCACCAAGGACTCCCCGGCTGTGTATGCCATTGCAAATCGTCAGCGTTCGGCTTCCGTTGAACGGGTTCGGTACCCGAGCAAAGAGTGCGACGTCCTCGATGAGTTCGGTCTCGTCATCTGAAGCCCAAGTTGGATAGAAGCGTTGCTCGGACTCTCCGACGCGGGCACTGAAGATCTCCCCAGTTTTAACCTCTACGTCCTCGATCTGTCGGATGGGCACATTGCTCAATGTTCTCAGCAGGTGCCGCGTGACGTCGTTCCAGCCGACTCCGCCGAGCAGGACGACATGACCAGAGAGATCGTCTGCCTGAACCTCGGAATTCAACCTGTGAAACACACCATAGCCAGGAGAGTTTTCTGCTCGAATGTGGCCGTGCAGTTCGATGAGCGCGTCAAGATCTGCATATGAATGCATCCGGGTGTAATTCGGATCGGCCGAAGAGGCAAGCGGACCACGGGCTAGCTTTGGAGCGTCGGGACAGATGATCGTCACGGGACCCGGGTCGTCGAAGAACCAGGATCGGCGCGCGGCGGGTGCCTCGTACTCTTTGGTGCCACGCGCAGCCGCCCAGAGTTCGCGGAGCTCTGCGCGCAGCGAGTCGTATAGCTCGATCTCGTCCGACTTGAGCTCTGAGAGAGGAATCAGGTGTGGCTCGCCGGCGAGCGAGCGGGGCGTAGCGAAGAATCGGGCATATGGCTCCAGCCGCGCCTCAGGAGGCGTGGATGGCCGTTGCACGTTTTCCCACGAGGAGACCGTTGCCGAGCGCACCTGGTGCTCGGCGCTGAAGGCCGCCGCCAGTGCCGCCTGGGTGAGGGTTACCGGCGCCCCCTCCCGCAGATGACGAAAGTAGAGGGCAAGCCGTACCGCGGTCGGCGTCGGTTGTCCTGGCACGATCCACCCCCAGCACCGCAAAATGATCAAGTCCGGGCAGCGTTATAGGGCCTCTATGCCCAGACATCAAGCATCACACCATCCTGCAGTGTGATTGTGTCTTGACCGTTATCTTACAGCAAGCTAGTCTGAAGCTCGAACAAGTCAGATGAAGTTAAGGAGATTCTAGTCAACTCTATCATACTCTAGTAGTTCTCTAGAGTCCGAGCTCCAGGAGCGTGGCCGATGAAATCGCAGCTTTCAGTCCTCGACCACGATCCGGGCGGGCACCCTCATCGAGGATCCGCGGAGACCGCGGTGATGCTCCCTGTCCCCGTGAACTCCGGAAAGCTTGCCCCTCTGCTGCTGCCTCAGATCGACCGGCTGCCGACTGACCAGGCAGTACCCGGCACCGAGGCATTCGACCAGCGGCCACTGTCGGCACTCGACAGCTTTCTGGCCAGCGTCGTGCGGTGGAACGCCGTACGCGTCGCACTGTCCGGACGGGTGACGGTGGCGCTATGGATCCTGCTCATCGGCGATGTCGTCGTCGGCAGTTGGCTATTCGCTGTACTCCTCGGCCCAACGGGGTGCGAGGGCAGCTTGTGCTCGACGGCGACCCTTGGCGGACACCCGGCGGTGACATTCGGGTTGGCAGCGGTCAGTGCAATGGCCCTGCTGGCAGTGGCGGTGCCCACGCGCGGCTTGACCGAGGGTGCCGGCCTGGAACTGGTCGTCATGTCGGCGGCTGCGCTGTTGGCGATGGTGTCGATTATCGGAGCAGTGCTCGTCGTTGCCTTTCTGATCCTGGTGGCGGCGGTCCTTGTGACCGTTGTGGTTGCCGTTCTGCTCACGGTCACCGGCAACGACGCGCATCGATAGGAGTGAGCCGCGTTGATGACCCGCTGAAGAGTCGCCCGTGACGGGAGGTGCCGAGGGAGGGAACCGCGATGTTGCTCGAGCTGAAATCGAGGTCTGAAAGATTGTCCACGATGCGGCTCCGTGTCCGCCATGCCGAGATTGCCGCCGCCGGCCCAGAGCTTCGGCCCAAGCTGGCGCCGTGGATCGACCGGCCCTTGGTCGCTCTTCAGCACGGTCGGCCGTGGCTCATCGCGCCCGCTGAACGCGATCCCCTCCGGACGCTCGACGGTCGACATGTCATCCCAACGCGTCCGCTCGCGGAGCTGAGGCGCCTCTCAGCCACCGGAGTGCAATTCGATCAGATCGCTATTGCGCACGAACTGAACCAACAGGGCCAGGTCCGTGATCTGATCCCGTTGCTGCTGGATGGTCCGCGAATCTGCACTGACGAGGTAGCACGTCAGCTGGTCGGACCCGTGCCTCCGCACCCGCGGGTCGCCCAAGTAGCCGGGGTCATGGACCGCTGTGCCGGGGCCATTGTCCGCGTGGCCAGCGCCGGCTCGGCAGCAGCTGGCCGCATCTCCGCGCTGGTCCACGATCCGATCATCTTCGGCGTGGTTGGTTGCCGCGGTGCTCGGGCAGCGGGTGAGGCCGCGCTGTGGTATCCGCTGACGGCCTGGGAGTGGTAGCGGCATGTCCCGCCTCAGAGCGCGGCCGGACGCGACGAGCTTGTCTCGGCGGGCTGGCCGCTGGCTCTGGGTCACCGCCGGCTTGGACGCCATGACACTGGCCTGGATGGTGGCTGCCGGTTCGTGGTTGGACAGCTGTGCCCCGTGCCGGGTCGCCACGCTCGGTGGGCGTCATGTGCTGGTGATGCTGCTGGCGTCGGTCGGACTGATCATGCTGATCGTGTTGGCGCCGCTGACCGAAGGCTTCACCCTGGCCACGCCGCAGCAGGTCGGTGCCATCGCTGTGGCATGCATGCTGTCGTTGATTGCATCGGCGGGGATCGTGTCACTCGCACTTCTCGTCGGTTTCATCGCGTTCGTCCTCCGGCTGGGTGGGCGCTGAGCTAAATACGGCTGCCTGAACGTGCGGTACGCCCTTGACGCGGAGTAGCGTCGGCACGCTCGGGGTAGGCAGAACACGTCGAGTAGTCGCGGTATCGACGTAAGTTCTTCGATGGGGAGTGATCGCGTGGCGGATCCCTACAACTCAGGTGGACCGGCCAGTGACGCAAGCCTGGCCGAACTGGTGCGTCGTCTCGGCGACGAGCTGAGCACCCTCGTCCGTGACGAGATTCGGCTGGCTCAAGCCGAGCTTGCGCAGAAGGGAAAGCAGGCAGGTGTCGGAGCCGGCATGTTCGGCGGTGCCGGGATGCTGGCGTTCTACGGGGTCGGAGCCCTCATTGCCGCGCTGACGCTGGCCCTCTCATTGGCCCTCGAGCCGTGGCTTGCGGCCGTCATCGTCGGTGTCGTGCTGTTGGCATTGGCCGGCATTCTCGCCTTGGTGGGCAAGCGAAAGGTGCAGGAGGCGTTTCCGCCCCTCCCGCAACAGGCAGTCCAGAACGTCAAGGATGACATCGCAGTCGTGAAGGAGCACGGAATTCCATGAGCGACCAAGACACCGCATCCACCGCCGACGCCGCTGTGACTCCGAACGACCCGGAGGCGATCCGCGAGGAGATCAATCGCACTCGCGAAGAAATGGGCGAGACGTTAGACGCCCTAGGCGCGAAGCTCGACGTGAAGGGCCAGGCGAAGGCGAAGGCGGACCAGGCGAAGAAGCAGGCGCAGACGCTGGTGAACCGGGCCAAGGAGCAGGTGCAGGACGCCTATCGTCGGCAGCCGGCAGCAGTGATCGCGGGAGCCGGCGCAGTCCTGGCCATCGTCGCCGGCCTGCTGGTCCGACGGGCTCGCCGATGAGCACTGCCGCGAAGGTCGCGTACAAGCCGGTAGGGCTTCTCGCCGGCGTCGTCGCCGGGGCCGTTGCCCACATGATATTCGGGCAGGTGTGGAAGCGCGTCGCCCACGAGGACGAGGCACCAGACGCGTTGGAGCGGGAGTACCCCTGGCGGGAGGTCGTTCTCGCAGCTGCGCTTCAGGGGGCGATCTTCGCGGTGGTGCGGGCCGTCATCAATCGCGGTGGCGCCGAGGCGTTCCGCAAGGTCACCGGCACCTGGCCTGGCGACTAGCCGGCAGCCTCAATTATCCCGTCGCTGACCGTGGCGGAGATCTCGCCGCCGGCCAGCCGAATCCTCAGCTTGTCACCGGCGGCGACGTCGCCCGGTCGACGTACGACGGCGCCGTCGTGACGCTGAACCACCGCATAACCCCGGTCCAACGTCGCTGCCGGCGACAGCGTCCGTACCCGAGCTCGGGTGTGTTCGACCTCGGTTGCGGCACGGTCGAGGCTGTGCCGCAGGCATCGCCGTGCTCGGGCCGTGAGGTCCGCGATCTGGCCCGCGCGTGTCCGCAGACCAGCCATCGGGTCGGCCAAGGCTGGCCGTGAGCGCAACGCAGCCAGTGCAGCCCGGTCACGCTCCATCCGATGGGTAAGGGCGGTCCGGAGACGCTCGTGCGCGCGGCGAACTCGCTCGATCTCTTCTTCCACGTCCGGCACGATGCTCTTGGCCGCGTCGGTCGGTGTCGATGCTCGAACGTCGGCGACGAAGTCGACAAGCGGCGCGTCGCTCTCGTGGCCGATGGCGCTCACGACAGGGGTTCGAGCCGCCGCGACTGCCCGAACCAGCGTTTCGTCCGAGAACGGAAGCAAGTCCTCCACCGACCCGCCACCGCGAGCGAGAACGATCACGTCGACTTCGGCGTCGCGATCCAGGGTGCGCACTGCGTCGACGACCTGGAGCACCGCCGACGGTCCCTGCACGGCCACCGCTAGGACCCGGAATCGGATCGCAGGCCATCGCCGGCGAGCGTTCTGCAACACGTCGTGCTCCGCAGCCGAACCACGACCGCAGACCAAACCCACAACCCGGGGAAGGAAGGGCAACTGACGTTTCCGCTCGGGCGCGAACAGGCCTTCGGCCGCGAGCACGCCGCGGAGGCGCTCGATGCGAGCCAGCAGCTCGCCCAGGCCAACTGGCCGGATTTCGTCGGCGGCCAACGACAACGTTCCTCGCGTGTAGTACCACGACGGCTTGGCGTGGACGACGACCCGCGCACCCTCGGCGATAGGTGGCTGCACCGGGTCGAGAACCTGATGTGGGCACGTGACCTGCAAGGACAGATCGGCGGCCGGGTCGCGCAGGGTCAGGAATGCGGTTTGCGTCCCGGACCGGCGGGTCAGCTGTGCGACCTGGCCTTCGACCCATACCGCGCCTAACCGGCCTATCCAGCCGCCGATGGCCTGTGAGATCACCCGAACCGGTGCCGGCTTCTCGGCCGAGGTCTGCAGCGCCACCCCGGAACCGTACCGACGGACCGAGACTGCAGAGGGCGCACCTAGCATGGACGCCGTGGGCGCATTGCCGGGCCGGGTCCTCCTTGCCGCACCGCGTGGATACTGCGCGGGCGTGGATCGTGCGGTCGTGACCGTCGAGAAGGCACTCGAGCGGTACGGAGCGCCCGTCTACGTTCGCAAGCAGATCGTGCACAACAAACACGTCGTACAGGACCTGGAACAGCGCGGTGCGGTCTTCGTCGAGGAGCTGACCGACGTGCCCGACGGCGCGTTGGTCGTGTTCTCCGCGCACGGCGTCTCACCGGCGGTGCACGCCGAGGCGGCTCGGCGCGCGCTGCGCTCGATCGACGCCACCTGCCCGCTCGTGACCAAGGTGCACAACGAGGCCAGGCGGTTCGCCAAGGACGATCTGGACATCGTGCTGATCGGTCACGACGGGCACGAAGAGGTCGAAGGCACGTCGGGGGAGGCCCCGGAGCACATTCAGCTCGTGCAGGGCCCAGCCGACGTCGACAAAGTCCAGGTGCGCGATCCGGACAGGGTCGTCTGGCTGTCCCAGACAACCTTGTCGGTCGACGAGACCTACCAGACCGTCACCAAGCTTCGGGAACGGTTCCCCGGCCTGATCAGCCCACCGAGCGACGACATCTGCTACGCGACGCAAAACCGCCAGGTCGCGGTCAAGGAGATCGCCGCGGAATCCGAGCTGGTGCTCGTCGTCGGGTCGGCGAACTCGTCGAACTCGGTACGGCTGGTCGAAGTCGCGCTCGATGCCGGTGCCGGCTCGGCATACCGCATCGACAACGCCGCCGAGATCGACCCCACCTGGCTCCATGGCGTTTCCACCGTGGGTGTCACCAGCGGCGCGTCGGTGCCCGAAGACCTCGTGCAGGGCGTCGTCGGATGGCTCGCCGACCACGGTTTTCCGGTCGTGCAGGAGCACCGGACGACCGAAGAGTCGCTGATCTTCTCGCTGCCCCGCGAGCTGCGGCAGGACCTCAAGGGCGAGCCGGCGTCTGCTTCGACGGAATGACCACGTTCGCCACCGCTGTCGATACGTCACCATGCCGGCAAGCCTTGTGATGTATCGGCAAGCCTGGTGATGGCCCGGCTGGCTGACGCCACGCCGGCGGCTCAGCTGCCGGTTTCCCTCCGGCGCCGCGGCGGCGCGGCAGGACCGTCGACGCCGTAGCGGGTGTCGGTCTCGATCTCGTCGATCGCGATGAGCGCGTCAGTGGCCGAAGCCACCAGCTCCGGCGCCTGGACCTGGCGGGCGACGATCTCGACCTGGGGCGGAGTCGGTAGCGTGCCGTCGACTACCTGAAGTTCGGCGAACCGGCGCGCCGTCACCAGCACGCGTCCTTCCAGGGAACCGACGGTCGCGTTGAACTGCCGAACCGCGGAGTTCAGCGCGTTACCCAGCTTGCCGACATTGCCGCCCAGCGTGGCGAGCCGCCCATGCAAGTCCTGCCCGAGCCGGAGGACCTCCTGCGCGTTGCGGGCCAAGGCCTCTTGGCGCCAGGTGTACGCGACGGTGCGGAGCAAGGCGACCAGGGTCTGTGGGGTGGCGATGACGACGTTGCGCTCGAACCCGTATTCGAGCAGCGCCGGCTCTTCCTCGAGCGCGCTGTTGAGAAACACCTCCGCCGGCACGAACATCACCACGAACTCCGGCGTGGGGTCCAGGTGCTCCCAGTACCTCTTGGCCGCGAGGCCGTCGAGGTGGTCCTTGACATGTCGGACATGGGCCTTGAGCCGGGTGGAGCGCTGACGCTCGTCGCGCGCCTCCATTGCTTCGAGCCAGCCGGCGAATGGCACCTTGGCGTCGACCACGACGTTCTTCCCGCCGGCCATCCGGACGACGAGGTCGGGTCGAAGAAGGCCGTCGTCGGTGCGCATGCTGGCCTGCTCGTCGAAGTCGCAGTGCTCGACCATGCCGGCGGCCTCGACCACTCGGCGGAGTTGCATCTCTCCCCACCGGCCACGAACCTGCGGTGCCCGCAACGCGGCGACGAGTTGGCTGGTTTCGACCCGGAGCTGTTCGGAGGTGTGGCTCATGCCGCGGACCTGCTCGCGTAGTTCTGCATACGCCTCGGTCCGGGAGCGCTCCACGGCGGCAATGTGTGCCTCGACCCGGCCGAGTTGCTCGGCGAGCGGCTTGACCAGGAGGTCGACCGCCTGCCGCTGCTCGTTGAGCTCCGCGACCGCCTGCTGGTCCCGGCCTTTCAACCGCTCGTCGGCAAGGTGGAGGAACTGCTCGTTGTTGGCTCGCAGCGCCTGCGCGGAGAGGTGTTCGAACTCGCGCACCAGCTTGGCCTGCTCGTCCCGAAGCAGGGTGAGCTTGTCTTCTGCCGCGGCGTTCGCGTGGCCGAGCTCGGCCGTCAGGCGGATCCGCTCCGCCTCGGTGTGACGCAGACGTTCTTCGGCAGCCAACCGCTCACTGGCGACGATGTCGCGATCGGCCCGAATGGCGTCGCGCTCCGCCCGGGCCGCGTCGCGCTCGACGGTGGCTCTGGTGAACCGCTCGCGGACCAGCAGCGCACATACGGCCGCGCCGAGGATCGCGGCGATGGCGACGACGAGCAGGTCCGGACCGTTCATGGTCACCACTGTGGCGGCTGGCGCCGACAGGACCGCGCAAGAGTGCTCCCGGCGCGTCGTACGCTGCTCTCCCGTGCCTCTCACCATCGGCATCGTGGGGTTGCCAAACGTCGGCAAATCCACCGTGTTCAATGCGCTGACGAGCAACGACGTGCTCGCGGCCAACTATCCGTTCGCCACCATCGATCCGAACATCGGTGTCGTCGGCGTGCCGGACTCGCGGTTGCCCGTTCTCGCCGCGATCTTCGGCTCGCCCCGACAGGTCCCGGCAGCGGTGAGTTTCGTCGACATCGCCGGCATCGTGAAGGGAGCGTCCGAAGGACAGGGGCTTGGTAACAAGTTCCTGTCGCACATCCGAGAAGCCGACGCCATCTGCCAAGTGATCCGGGTCTTCTCCGATCCGGATGTCGTGCACATCGACGGCCGCATCGATCCCAAGGACGACATCGAAACCGTCAACACCGAGCTGGTCCTCGCCGACCTGCAGACGATCGACCGGGTGCTGCCTCGACTGAGTAAGGAAGCCCGGGTGCTCAAGGACCGACAGCCGATCCTCGACGCCGTCGAGCAGGCGCGCGCTGTGCTCGACGGCGGTCGGACCGTCTTCGCTGCGGGGCTGGACCGCGGGCCGCTCGCCGAACTGCACCTGCTGACCGCCAAGCCGTTCCTCTACGTCTTCAACATGGACGACGAGGAACTGGGTGACGACTCACTCAAGGCTGAGCTGCGAGGGCTGATCGCACCCGCCGAGGCGATCTTTCTCGACGCCAAGATCGAGGCCGAGCTGGCGCAGTTGGATCGGGCCGAGGCACTGGAGCTGCTCCAGTCCATGGGACAGCAGGAGTCGGGGCTGGACATGCTGGCCCGGGTCGGGTTCGACACCCTCGGACTGCAGACATTCCTCACCGCCGGCCCCAAAGAGGCCCGGGCCTGGACGATCCGCAAGGGCGCGACGGCGCCGGAGGCGGCCGGGGTGATCCACACCGATTTTCAGCGCGGGTTCATCAAGGCGGAGGTCGTCTCGTACGACGACCTGGTCGCCGCCGGCTCGCTGGCCGAGGCGAAGGCACGTGGCCTGCTCCGGATCGAGGGGAAGGACTACGTGATGGCCGACGGCGACGTCGTCGAGTTCCGCTTCCAACGTGCCGACGGCGACATCGTCGAGTTCCGCTTTGGATCACCATCGACGTCCAAGCGCGCGTGAGGCACTCAATACGTGACCGTTCATCTCGAGCTCGCCGCGCCAAGGAGGATTCACCATGACATGGACCGCACCTGAGGTGTCACTGCCCGATGGCCCTGGTCTGATTCATGATCTGAAGGCCGGATAGTGGCGCTCCAACCCCAGTAATCCGCCGTCGATCAAGGGCGGTCACGGTAAGTCTTCAACTCGACGGGGAACCGTGGTGGCACGCTGTTCGGTGGCCGAGGCTCCCTCCGGGCCGAGGAGAGGTGATGAAGCGTCAGCGCATCTCGTCGACGGCCATCGCCTCGGTGGGGTACGACGTGGCGACGAGCACGCTGGAGGTGGAGTTCACCTCGGGTGAGATCTACCGCTATCTGAGCGTCCCGTCTGCCGAGGTGCTGAGGTTCTTCAACGCCGAGAGTCCGGGCGCCTACCTCAACGAGCTCATCAAGCCGCAGTACGACGTCGTCCACGTCACCTGAAGCGGGGGTCAGGTGAGCGGGATCAGGTGTCCCCATGGCGTCGGGTACAGACCGGAGAGAACCCCGTATGCGTACCAGCTCGCCGCGAGGCAGAGCAGCGCCAGGGCCCATACCAGCAGGAAGTTCAGCTTGCGGACGGTGATCTGCACGGCGACTGCGCAGCAGACGGCCACGAAGTAGGCGACCGCTGCCGTCAACACGATGCCGGTGTAGGAGCCGGTGCTGGAACGCAGCAGGTCCCCGCTGGTGCAGACGCCGGCGGAGGAGCCCGAACAACTCCAGTAGCTGACGATCAAAGCCGCGCCGACAAACCAACTCAGTACAGCCGGCACCAGAATGACGTACGCGACCACTGCCTCGTACCACGGAACCCGAGGTTGTGGGACGGCGTGGCCTTTCGGGAACTTCCGAACCAGCTGCACAGATCGTCTTCCTGTCCAGGACATGCCACAACGCCGGCACTACCCACGACGAATGCCGTCGCAGGGCCGGATCGGCGATGGAACCAGAACGGTCGCCGAGACCGACCCCGATGGCGCTGCGGAGCCGGTCTCGGTCAGCCGCTCAGAGGACCAGGATGAGAACGACGATGACGACGAGGATGAGTGCCAGGATTGCGATCGTACGGGTGTTCACCGAACCTCCTGATGAGATGGTCTATCGGCCGAGTTCCTCCCCCGTGCGCGGACACAGTACTGCGCTTCGAGCCGTCCTCCGTGGGCTCGACACGATGAATCTCAGCGTCCCGGCCGCTGAGCTACTCCGCGCCGTGACGTTCGGACACCTCGTCGATCCCCCGGGCGAGCTCGAGGTCAGCCGCGGTCACACCGCCGGCCGAATGCGTCGACAGCGAAAACGTCAGTGTGCGCCAGCGGATGTCGATGTCCGGGTGGTGGTCCATGGTTTCGGCCACCAACGCGACGTCGTCGACCAGCCTGATGCCAGTCAGAAAGTCGGGGGCGGTGACTGTTCGGCTGATGGCTTGACCATTGCCGCTCCAGCCGGGCAGGTCGGTCAGCGCCGCGCGGACGCCGTCGTCGCCAAGCAGTGTCATGGTGTGCTCCTTGGGCAGGGGACCCGTCGGTTCACCGGGCGGGATGGTGCTATGGCGCGTGCCGGTCTGGAGCGCCGAACCCCTCGTCCTCGGCGTCGGCCCACATGCTCGGGTCGTAGGGCACGTCGGGAATTTCCTCCAGATCTTGCCGCGAGGCATGGTGGCCTGGCGCTGGATCGCCCAACTCGTCCAGGTCATCGGCGAGCCGGCGTACGTCGGAGGTCAGCCGGCGAACGCCGAGAGTGTCCCCGTACTCGTCGCGCAGTCCGGCCACCGCTCGGTCCAGCGCGGCGAGAGCCGCATCGATCCGCTCCCGGCTGTCAGACACAACCATTCCGCCTCCTCGCGCGCTTCCGCGGGTCTCTCGGCGCAGCGTGGCATGTCTCGGCGTCGCAATCCAGATCTCGATCGTGGGATGGCTCGAGGATGCCACCACGGTGCCGATCGACGCCCACGCGGTTGTGACGCAGATCAACCGAATCGGTGTCGAAGCGTCACGAGCAACCGGCAGGTTGGTCACAGTCTGGTTGCGGACTGCCCGGAAGACCGCCGCGGACTTGCTTGGTCATCGGAGCGACACCTAAGAATGGCGGTCGGACCACCCGTTCGGATCGTTGAAACACGGCCGGACGGGAGCAAGGCGCGGCACGCCAAACCGGCGTCGCGCGCGTGCCCACTGTCCAGGGCAGATTCGGACCCTAGGAGGACATCCATGCGAGTATTCGCTCGCAAGGGGGCGGTCATCGGCGCCGTCGGCTTCGCGCTCGTACTGAGCGCCTGTGGCGGCGGTGACGACGAGGAAGGCGCCGGCGAAGGTGAAAGCCCCGGTGCCGAAGGCCCCACCGGCGCCGTCGTCATCGGCGGCTGTCAGCCCCAGAACCCGCTGGTGCCGGCGAACACGAACGAGACCGGCGGCGGCGACCCGCTGGACGCGATCTTCTCGAAGCTGGTGCGCTACAACCCGGACACCGCGGCGCCGGAGCTCGAGATCGCCGAGTCGATCGAGTCCGAGGACAACATCAACTGGATGGTCACGCTGAAGGACGGCTGGACCTTCCACGACGGGACCCCGATCACGGCGCAGAGCTTCGTCGACGCGTGGAACTGGGGCGCATACGGCCCGAACGCAGCGCTGAACAGCTACTTCTTCAGCTTGATCGGCATCGAGGGCGCCGACGAGGTCGCTGGCGAGGACGCCAACGGCGACGAGGTGATCACCCCGGACGAGGCGCCGGTCACCGAGATGTCCGGCCTGGAAGTCGTCGACGACCTCACCTTCAACATCACGCTGTCGGCGCCGAAGGCGGACATGCCGACTGCGCTCGGATACACGGTGTTCGCGCCGCTGCCCGAGGTCTTCTACGAGGACGTCGAGGCGTTCGGGGCCAAGCCGATCGGCTCCGGCCCGTTCTCGGTCGTGGAGTACAACGAGAACGTCGACATCCAGCTGACCGCGTACCACGGACTACGCCGGCGATACCAAGCCGAAGGTCAAGGACGTCACCTTCCGGATCTACACCGACCAGAACGCCGTGTACAACGACCTGCTGGCCGACAACGTCGACGTGATGACTCAGCTCCCTGAGGCGGCCGTTGGCCGGAGAGCAGTACAAGGCCGACCTGGGCGACCGGTTCATCGAGCAGGACGAGGGCACGATCCAGACGGTCACCTTCGCGCCCACAGCGGTGGACCCGTCGCTGGAGAACGTGGATCTGCGCAAGGCCATCTCCAAGGCCATCGACCGTGAGCTGATCGTGGAGAACATCTTCCAGGGCACGCGTACCCCGGCCACCGGCTGGGTCTCACCGGTCGTGGACGGGCTTCAAGGCCGACCAGTGCGGTGACGCGTGCACCTACGACCCCGAGGCCGCTACGGAGCTGCTGGAACAGGCCGGCGGCTACGACGGGCACCCTCACGCTGTCGTACAACGCCGACGGCGACCACCAGGGTTGGACCGAGGCGACCTGCAACAGCATCCGCAACGCCATCGGGATCGACTGCGTCGCGACGCCGGTGGTCGACTTCGCCACCTTCCGGGACCAGATCACCAACCGGGAGATGAGCGGGATGTTCCGCACCGGCTGGCAGATGGACTACCCGACCATCGAGAACTTCCTCGGGCCCATCTACGCCACCGGCGCCGGCTCCAACGACGGCGACTACAGCAACCCGGACTTCGACGCCAAGCTGGCCGAGGCGTCCCAGGCTGCTTCGCCGGAGGAGGCCATCACCCTCTACCAGGAGGCCGAGGCGATCCTCGCCGAGGACCTTCCGGCCATTCCGATGTGGTACGGCAGGACAATCGCCGGTTACTCGAACAACGTGACCGACGTCAACATCACCCCGTTCGGTACCACGGACCTGCTCAACATCAGCTCGGCTAGCTAGCAGGAGGACGAACGCACTCGGCCTGCCGATCCGCACTGGTTCGGCAGGCCGAGTGCCGTTGTTATCAGTGATGCATAGCCCCGGTCGGGCGGCGCGGTCTACGCTGGCGGCGTCTGATCGGGACGAGAACCCCCAGGATCGGCATACTCGGCACGGAGGAGGGGCTCATGGGCCGTTACACCATCCGGCGCCTGCTGCAGATGATCCCCGTCATCATCGGGACCACGCTGCTCATCTTCTTGATGGTCTGGGCCCTGCCCGGCAACCCGTTCGCCGGGCGGTGTGGAGACCGGCCCTGCCCGGAAGCGTACATCCAGGCCATGACGCAGAAGTTCAACCTCGACGAGCCGTGGTACGTCCAGTACGGGCTGTACATGCAGAACCTGCTGACCGGCGACTTCGGCGAGACGTTCAACGGGAGGCAGGTCGCCGAAGAGCTGGCCCGGACCTATCCCACGACGCTCAAGCTCGCCGCGCTCGCCATCCTCTTCGAAGTCGTCATCGGGATCGGCGCCGGCATCATGGCCGGTCTGCGCAGGGGGGGTTTCATCGACAACCTGGTGCTGCTGAGCACGCTGTTCGTGATCTCCATCCCGATCTTCGTGATCGGTTACCTGGCACAGTTGATCTTCGGCGTCCAGCTCGGCTGGTTCCCGGTCACCGTCTCAGGCGATGCGACGGTCTATGAATTGTTGTTGCCGGCGATGGTCCTCGCGGCCGGCAGCCTCGCCTATGTGGCCAGGGTGATGCGCACGAACCTGGTCGAGAACCTGCGCTCGGACTACGTGCGCACGGCGACGGCCAAGGGCATGAGACGGCGGCGGGTCGTCGGCATCCACACGGTGCGCAACTCGCTGATCCCAGTGATCACGCTGATCGGCGCCGACTTCGGTGCCTTGCTGGGCGGCGCGATCGTCACCGAGGGAATCTTCAACATCAGGGGTGTCGGCGGGCTCATCTTCCAGAACATCCGCCTCCGGGAAGGCGCGATGGTGACCGGAGCCGTCACCGTGCTGGTGCTCATCTTCCTGCTGGTCAACCTGCTCGTCGACCTGCTCTACGCGGCGCTCGACCCGAGGATTCGCTATGACTGATCCGCACTCGCTCTACACGCCGATCGAAGCCGAAGCCGACCAGAAGTATCACCCGCAGGCGGAATCGGCGCTCGAGGCCGGCACGCAGCCTCCGCCGACGGCCCAGGAGGATGCGCTACAGCAGGACAAGCCCCGCTCACTGACCAGTGACGCGCTGCGCGACCTGCGCCGCAACCCGATCTTCATCATCTCGGCGGTGATCATCGTCGTGCTCGTCATCATGGCGGTCTTTCCCGGTCTGTTCACGAGCAAGGACCCGGCGTTCTGCGACCTGAACCTGTCGCGGCAGGGCCCCAGCAGCGACGCGTGGTTCGGCTACGACGTCCAGGGCTGCGACGTCTACACCCGGACGATCTACGGAGCCCGGGCCTCGATCCTGGTCGGTCTCGTGACGACGCTCGCAGTGGTGCTGCTTGGCGGTCTGCTCGGGATGGTCGCCGGCTTCTACGGAGGTCTCACCGACAGCGTCGTCTCCCGGGTCACCGACATCTTCTTCGGTATCCCGCTGCTTCTCGGTGGGATCCTGATGCTGACCTCGTTCCCTTCCGACCAGTCGACTCCTCAGCTGGTGACTATTTCGAAGGTGTCACTCGCCTTGGCCATCCTGGCCTGGACCAGCCTGGCCCGGATCATGCGATCGACGGTTATCCAGGTGAAACAGGCCGACTATGTCAACGCCGCACGGGCGCTCGGCGCCGGGGCGCCACGAATCCTGGCCCGGCACGTGGTGCCCAACGCGCTGGCGCCGACCATCGTCTACGGCACGATCGTGTTCGGGATCTTCATCGCCACCGAGGCAACGCTCTCGTACCTCGGGATCGGGCTCGTGCCGCCGGTCATCTCCTGGGGGGTTGCCATCAACAGCGCGTCCGACTTCGTCCGCCAGTCGCCGCACATGCTGCTATTCCCCGGGATATTCCTGTGCATCACCGTGCTCGCATTCATCATGATGGGTGACGCTGTCCGCGATGCCTTCGACCCGAGACTCCGCTGAGGGGGCGTCGAACGTGGCGACTACCGAAACGTCCCCCGCCTATGATGCCGACTCCGCCGGTCATGCCCCGCTCCTGGAGGTCGACAACCTCCAGGTCGAGTTCCGCACCCGCGACGGCGTCGCGAAAGCGGTCAACGGAGTGTCGTACACGGTCGAGGAAGGCGAGACCCTCGCCGTCCTCGGGGAGTCCGGGTCGGGCAAGAGCGTCACCGCGCAGGCCATCATGGGGATCCTGGACAGCCCGCCAGGGTTCGTCACGGGTGGGGCGGTCCGCTTCCGGGGTCAGGACCTGCTCGCATTGCCGGAAGACGAACGGCGGACTTTTCGGGGCCGCAGTATTGCGATGATCTTCCAGGACGCCCTCTCGTCGCTGAACCCGGTCTTCACCGTCGGCTGGCAGATCGGCGAGATGTTCCGCGTCCACGAAGGTCTGTCGAAGAAGGAGGCCACGGAGCGCGTCCATCGAGCTGATGGAGCAGGTCCGTATCCCGGCAGCCCGACAGCGGGTCGGTGATTATCCGCATCAGTTCTCCGGCGGCATGCGGCAGCGCATCATGATCGCGATGGCGATCTCGCTCGACCCCGACGTGCTGATCGCCGACGAGCCGACCACTGCTCTCGACGTGACCGTGCAGGCGCAGATCATGGAACTGCTCGCCGACCTCCAACGCGAGCGCAAGATGGGCCTGATCCTGATCACGCACGACCTCGGAGTCGTCGCCGACGTCGCCGACAAGATCTCGGTCATGTACGCCGGGCGGATCGTAGAGAAGGCGCAGGTCGGCGATATCTACGCCCGCCCCGCGCACCCGTACACCAAGGGCCTGCTGGAGTCGATCCCCCGCCTCGACCTGAAGGGTCAGGAACTGTCCGCCATCCGGGGGCTGCCGCCCAGCCTGACCCGAATCCCGCCAGGGTGCGAGTTCAATCCGCGCTGCCCGTACGCCCAGGACATCTGCCGCGAGAACCGGCCGCCGCTGCTACGAGGTCGTCCCCGGCCGCTACAGCGCATGCCACTTCGCCAAGGAGGTGCTCGATGGAACCATCTAGCCCGTCCGGCGAGGTCGTGCTCGAGGTCAAGGATCTCGTCAAGTACTTCCCGTTGAGCACCGGAATCATCATCAAGAAGCACGTGGGTGACGTCAAAGCAGTCGACGGAGTGTCGTTCAATCTGCACAAGGGCGAGACGTTGGGCATCGTCGGCGAGTCGGGCTGTGGTAAGTCCACGCTGGCGAGGCTTCTCGTCCTGCTCGAGACGCCCACCAGCGGCCAGGCGCTGTTCAAAGGGAAGGACATGTACGGCTCCCGCGGCAAGGCACTCAAGGCGCTGCGCCGCAACATCCAGATCATTTTCCAGGACCCGTACTCGTCGCTGAACCCGCGCATGACGGTCGGCGATATCATTGGTGAGCCGTTCGACATCCACCCCGAGGTCGCGCCCAAGGGCGACCGCGAGCGCCGGGTAAAGGAGCTGCTAGACGTCGTCGGTCTCAACCCGGAGCACATCAACCGGTACCCGCACCAGTTCTCCGGCGGGCAGCGCCAGCGGATCGGCATCGCCCGAGGTCTCGCGCTTCGGCCCGAGATCATCATCTGCGACGAGCCAGTGTCGGCGCTCGACGTGTCGGTGCAGGCGCAGGTCGTCAACCTGCTGGAAAAGCTGCAGAGCGAGTTCGGGCTGTCCTACATCTTCATCGCGCATGACCTGTCCGTCGTCCGGCACATCTCCGATCGGGTCGCCGTGATGTACCTCGGCCGGTTCGCCGAGCTCGGTACCGAAGATCAGATCTACGAGCGGCCCGCGCACCCCTACACCCAGGCCTTGCTGTCCGCTGTGCCGGTGCCGGACCCGGCCGTCCGGGGTCAGCGCAACCAGATCATCCTGACCGGTGACCCGCCCAGCCCGGCCAACCCGCCCAGCGGCTGCCGGTTCCGCACCCGCTGCTGGAAGGCCACCGACAAGTGCGCCGAGGAGGTTCCCGAGCTCATCGTGCGCCCCGGCGTCGACCACGAGTCGGCCTGCCACTACGCCGCGATCCGCGAGGACGTCGTCGTCCATCACTGACTCACCGCCAGCTCCGGAATGACCACGTTCACCACCCCTGCCGGTACTTCACCAGGCTTGCAAGCCTGGTGAAGTACGAACAAGCCTGGTGATAGCGGGACTCCACCAGGACCGACCTCGCGGCAGCTTAGGGTGGCTGACGTGGTGGAACCCCTGGCCGGCCGACGCCTCCTGCTGGTCCATGCGCATCCGGATGACGAGGCGATCGGGAACGGCGTGACCATGGCCCGGTACGCGGCCGAGGGTGCCCACGTCGCCCTGGTCACGTGCACGCTCGGGGAAGAAGGCGAAGTCCTGGTACCTGAGTTGGCACACCTTGCGGCCGGCCGCGAGGACGGGCTGGGCCGGCACCGCATCGGCGAACTTGCGGCCGCGATGGCAGAACTCGGCGTCACCGACCATCGCTTCCTGGGTGGACCAGGCAGGTACCGGGACAGCGGGATGGCCGACGCTGAAGACGGTTGGGCGGCGCCGAGGGCCGACACGAGACCGGACGCATTCTGGCGCGCCGACTTGCGGGAGGCGGCTGACTTCCTGGTCGAGGTGATTCGCGAGATCCGTCCGCAGGTGCTGGTGACCTACGACGAGTACGGCGGCTACGGGCATCCGGACCACATTCAGGCCCACCGCGTCGCCACATACGGCGCGGCGCTCGCGGCCGCACCGTCATACCGGGTCGACCTCGGTGCGTCCTGGGACATCCCGAAGATCTATTGGAACGCCCTGCCGAGAAGCGTCGTCGAGGACGCGATAGCCCGGATGGCGGCCGAAGGCGCTGACTTCTTCGGTGTCGAGAAGGTCGATGACCTTGCGTTCCATGTGCCAGACGCAGCCGTGACCGCCGCCATCGACGGCGCGGCATTCGTCGAGCGCAAGATGGCCGCAATGCGAGCCCATGCCACGCAGATCACTGAAGACGGACCCTTCCTCGCGATGCCGGACGAACTTGGCCAGGAACTGTGGGGCTGGGAGCACTACCGGCTGGTCAAAGGGGCTGTGGGTCCCATGGATCCGACGACGGGCTGGGAGTCTGACCTGTTTGCAGGTGTTGCGGAGGCGTAACGATGTCACCGGCCGCGCGGGGTCATCGGATACGATGCCGCGGTCGGACGATGAGCCGGCGTCCCCCACCTGTGCATTCCACGTGAAAGTGTGTTCGTGTGACCGACCAGCCCACTCGTCTGGATGACGCACCTCCTGACGAGGGCGCGCGGCAGGAGAGCCTGCCGCAGGAGGGCCCGGCGGCTGAAAGCCCACCGCAGCAGGGCACACCAGCGGACGGCACACCAGCGGACGGCACACCAGCGGACGGCACACCAGCGGACGGCACACCAGCAAGGACGGCACACCAGCGGACGGCACACCACAGGAGGGCGTGCCTCAGCCGACGGTCTCAGCGACCGAGGCACCTTTCTGGAAGCGCCGCTGGCCGATCGCGGTGGGCATGGTGCTCGCCGTGATTGGCGTCCTCTATCTCGCGGTCTACATTGCCGCAGGGCGCGACCTCGTCAACGGCGCCACCGTGCTCGGCATCGACATCGGCGACCTGTCCGAGGCGGAGGCGGAGGCGAAGCTTGCCGAGGAACTCCCCGCTGTGGTCAACGCGCCGATATCGGTTCAGGTGGCCGACGACGAGAAGACGTACAGCGTCGCACCGGCAGAGTCGGGCCTGTCCATCGATGTCGAGGCCACGGTCGACGCCGTGCCCGGTGCGAGCGCCAACCCGGTGTCTCTGATGCGGGCGCTCTTCGGATCTGTCCAGGTCGACCCTGTGCCGTCGGTTGATCGAGCCGCTGTGGAGGCGGCGGTCACAGCGATCGCAGCCCAGGCTGACATCGAGCCGGTCAACGGCTCCGTCGCCTTCACCGACGGCGTAGTGGTGACCAGCCCGGCCACAGCCGGCCGCTCGGTCGACGTCGAAGCGGGAGCCGATGTGATCGAGACGGCATTCTTCGGGACATCCGGGCCACATGAGATTCCGCTTCCCACGATCGATCTACCGACGAACGACATCGAACCGGCGATCTCAGATGCCGACGTCGAGCAGGCGGTAGCCGAGTTTGCCGAACCGGCAATGTCAGGATCCGTCACGATCAAGGCGGGTAGCCAGACAGCAACGCTGACCCCGGCCATGATCGGTGCTGCGTTGACCATGGTGCCGTCCGACGACGGCGTCCTCACTCCGGCGCTCGATGGCGCTTCCCTGGTCGAGGCGGCCGGGGATCGGCTCGGGGCCATCGGGCGAGCCGGCCGGGATGCCACCATCACGATCGGCAATCGTGGACCTGTCATCAGTCCGAGTGAGTCCGGCCAGGGAGTTGCGCCCGATGTGCTGGCGGCGACCGTGCTGCCCGTGCTTACCGCCAGTGGTGACGCTCGCACGGCGGAGGTCGAGCTCACCGAGGTCGAGCCCGAGCTCACCACCGACGAGGCGAGTCGGCTCGGAGTGACCGAGTTGGTCAGTCAGTTCACCACTCGGTTTCCGCACGCGAGCTATCGGAATACCAACATCGGGCTCGCTCTCAGCCGGATCGACAACACACTCCTCCTGCCGGGCGAGGTGTTCAGCCTCAACGATCTGGTGGGCGAACGGAACGCGGCCAACGGGTTCGCCATCGGCTGGACGATCGACGGCGGGCGGCTGAAGAAGGACTACGGCGGGGGCGTCTCGCAGGTGGCGACCACGACGTACCACGCGGCGTTCCAGGCCGGCTTGGCCGACGTCTACCACCAGCCGCACAGCATCTACTTCGACCGGTATCCCGTCGGCCAGGAAGCCACGGTGTCCTGGGGCAACTTCGACATGTCGTTCAAGAACGACACGCCTTACGGAGTCGTGGTCAATACCGGATTCAGCCCAAGCGGCAATAGCCCGGGAACGGTGACGGTGCAGATCTGGAGTACCAAGCACCTACGGGTCGAAACGTCGGTGTCCGCCCGCAGCAACGTCACCAGCCCGCAGACCGTGTACGACACCACCCCCGAGTGTCAGGAGGAGAACGGCTGGCAGGGCTTCAGCATCACCTCCTACCGGAAGGTCTGGACCTCCGACGGCACACTGGTGAAAGACGAGTCCTATCCATGGACCTACAAGCCCAATCCGACTGTCATCTGCGGCCCGGATCCCGCTGCGGGAGATCCGGCGCGGGCCGGCGGCGATAGTGGTAGCGGTGATGCTCGCTGAATCCGAGGCGACGATAGGCCTCGACCGCGACCGTATTGGGCTCGGCCACCTGGGCGTACACGTCGGTCGCACCTCGTCGCTGTCCCCACTGTGCAAGGCCGGCCAAGACGTGGCGGCCCAGCCCACGACGGCGCGCGCCGGGAGCAACCTCGACCGCTGTCAGGCCCAGCCAGCGCCGGCCGTCCGGCGCATCGCTCACCGCCCCTCGCCCGACGGCGACCCGGCTGCCGTTGTGATCCACCGAACCGAAGCCCACCGGGTCCGCGTTCACCAGGACCTGCAGGGCGCCCGGCGGCAGTAGCTGCCCTCGGTAGTGATAGGCGGCGAGCCAGGCGGCGTCGGGCCGTGAGGTCACGACCACCGCGGCCCAGTCGGTCGATTGTGACGCTGCCACGGCCTCCACTGGAGCGACCATGACCAGAACGTCCTCGGTCGACCCGGGCCAACTGGCTCCGTCCAGGTAGGCGTCAAGCTCTGGGCCGAGAGGTCCCGGAATCTGGAACGCAGGAACCAGCTCGCGGGAGTCGTACCACCGCTCGACCTGCCCGACCGCCTCGGCCAGAGCCATGCCCGGCGACGAGAGCGGAAGGCACGAGTTGGCCCGTCCGGTGAATCCACCGGCCGCACGCAGCAGCCACCCGCCGATTCGCGCCGTGTCCAGAGCTTGCCACCCATGTGCCGCGGCGGCTTCTAGAGCGCGCACATCGCGCCGAACAACCGGACCCGGTGGCACGACCTTCGCGGCCACGATGTCGGCCATGGGCACTGGCACGATCGCACCGTCGGGACGACGGACGGACAAGGCGCCGTCGTGCCACCCCTCGAGGTGACCGAGCACGTCCGTGGCCAACTCGCTGTCTGGCAGGCGGTACCGGACGACCACTCGTCGGCCGATGTCCGCCGGCGTGATCCGATCCACGCGGCTAGTACGCATGGTCTCGTCACTCCGATCAGCGGTGTCCCGGCACTGCGGGGCGCTGGGTTGCGGGCCACTGCGGCTACCCTGGTTGCACATGTCGGACCAGGCATCGCAATTCGACGGGTCGCACTCGGACCCTCGCTCGTGAATCGCTCGGGTTCCTCGTTGCTACATACTAGGAAACAGGTGCCAGATTCCCCGCCCGGCATCGACAGGAGGACGTTCTCGTGACCTACACCATCGCGCAGCCGTGCGTTGATCTGAAGGATCTCGCCTGCGTCGAGGAATGTCCGGTCGACTGCATCTACGAGGGCGAGCGGATGCTCTACATCCACCCCGACGAGTGCGTTGACTGCGGTGCCTGCGAACCGGTCTGCCCGGTGGAAGCGATCTTCTACGAAGACGACGTGCCCGAGCAGTGGAAGGAATACACCCAGGCCAACGCCGAGTTCTTCGACGACCTCGGCTCCCCGGGCGGCGCCTCGAAGCTCGGACTCATCGACAAGGACCACCCACTGGTTGTCGCGCTGCCTCCGCAGGAGACCGGCGAGCACTGATCCGTGCCCGCCGGTGCTGAAGCTCCCTGACTTCCCCTGGGATTCGTTGGTCCAGTACGGCGAGCGGGCCGCGGAACATCCGGGTGGGCTGGTCGACCTCTCCGTCGGAACGCCGGTGGACCCGACGCCCGTCATCGTTCGCGACGCATTGAACAAGGCCGGCAACGCACCGGGCTATCCCCAGACGTACGGCACACCGGACCTGCGAGCGGCAGTCGCCGATTGGTTTCGGCGGCGATGGGCCGTGAGCTCCGTGGATCCCGACGCGGTGCTGCCCACGATCGGGTCCAAGGAATTGGTCGCCTGGTTGCCGACGTTGCTCGGGCTCGGCCCCAGCGACGCCGTCGTCTATCCGACGTTGGCCTACCCGACCTACGACGTCGGCGCCCGGTTGGCCGGAGCAGAGTCCATCGCGGCGGATTCGATGACCGCGCTCGGACCTCGTCGGGTCGGGCTGGTGTGGCTGAACTCGCCTGCCAGCCCGCATGGACGGGTGTTGCCAGCCGCACATCTTGCGAAGGTCGTGGCCTGGGCCCGCGAACGCGGAGCGGTCGTAGCTTCCGATGAGTGCTACCTGGAGTTCGGCTGGGAGGCCCGACCGGTCTCGGTGCTCGACCCGGAGGTCAATAGCGGGTCGCTCGACGGAATCCTCGCCGTTCATTCGTTGTCCAAGCGATCGAACATGGCCGGCTACCGGGCAGGGTTCGTCGTGGGGGACGTCGGGCTGGTTCGCCGTTTACTCGAGGTGCGCAAGCACGCCGGCATGATGGTGCCCTCGCCGGTGCAGGCGGCGATGGTTGCCGCCCTCGACGACGACGGGCACGTCGACGAGCAACGCGAGCGGTATCTGGCCCGACGCAACGCACTGCGGCCAGCGCTCGAGGCCGCGGGATTTCGGATCGACCATTCCGCGGGCGGCCTATATCTGTGGGCGACCAGGGACGAGCCGTGTTGGGAAACCGTCGGATGGTTCGCCGAACACGGGATCATGGTGGCACCCGGCGACTTCTACGGACCTACCGGCGCGCAGCACGTCCGAGTGGCGCTGACCGCGACCGATGACCACATAGCGGCCGCGGCCGCCCGCCTCGTGGGCGCATCCCCCTCCCGTTGATCACGGCTGGTCATTCTCAGCCGCCGCGGGCGACGTCGACGTGGATGTGGTCGAGGTGTTGCAGCGTCGGATCGGATGTGTCGCCGGATGGATGCGTATAAGTTCGCCAGCCCTCGGCAGAGCGGCGAGCGGTCCAGATCTGACCGTCGTAGATCACGGTCGCGACGCCGAGCCGATCGGCATTGGCCGCCAGCCAGTGCGCCACCACCCACCCCTGACGCTTGACCTCCGGATCCTCGTAAGAGCGGAAGAAGACGTCGAGCGCTCGCCCGTCGTAGTGCGCCGAGCCGTCGATATGACCCGACGACACGCCGCCGGCCTCATATCCGCCGATCTCCAGCCCCTCGAAGGTCCCGCCGAGCTCGTCCCGGACCGTTTGTGCCCGGATCGTCAGCCCATCGGGGCCAAGAGGCTGTGCCTCGACATCGGCCGGCCGAACCGAACAGCTCAGCGTTGCTGCGGAGTGACCTGACAGCGCCGAGGCGAGGACGCGCGCCCTGCCCTCGTGTTCCGCGTACGCGTCTGGGAAGGCGCTGCGCTGGACCTGCTGCGCGGCGGCGCCGACACCTAAGTTTGGGTAGTCGTCGATTTGCACGAGGGCGTCGTAGAACCGGTCACTGGCATAGACCGGGTCCATGATCTGTTCGGCAGTTCCCCACCCCTGGGACGGCCGCTGCTGGAACAGCCCGAGTGAGTCCCGGTCGCCGTAATCGAGGTTGTACAGCTCCGACTCCTGGTACGCCGCGGCCAGCGCGATCGTGACCGCCCGCGCGGGCAGCGCACGCCGCTCGGCGACGGCGGCGATCGTCGCGGCATTGACGGTCTGCTCGGGAGTGAGCCGAGCTGTCTGGCCGTCCACAGTGGCAGAGCACGTCTCCCGTAGGACGACGGGACCGACGCCGCCGTCGAGCCACCACACCAGCAGGGCCGTTCCGCCGGCGCCGAGTAGCGCGAGAAGGAATACGGCCACCAGCGCACGGGTCCACTTGGTCATCGTCGTGGTGGAAACGTCCCGCGTGGTGACGGGCGTTCCCGACAGCCGCGTCGGCATGGTCAGGTCGCGTGCAATGTGACATTGAGCCCGCCCCAGTCTCCGGCCCGGGCCCGCACCTCGACCGCTCCCGTGACGCTATTGCGCCAGAACAGCAGGCCGTCCTGGCCGGACAGCTCGCGGGCTTTGACGATCCGACCATCCGGCAGGCTCACCTTCGTGCCCGCCGTCACATAGCACCCGGCCTCGACGACGCAGCCGTCGCCCAGCGAGATCCCTATTCCGGCGTTGGCGCCCAGCAGGCAGTTCCGGCCGATCGAGACAACCTCCGTCCCTCCGCCAGAGAGTGTCCCCATGATCGAGGCGCCGCCGCCGATGTCGGATCCGTCGCCGACGACGACGCCGGCCGAGATGCGCCCCTCGACCATGGACGCGCCCAGCGTGCCGGCGTTGAAGTTGACGAAGCCCTCGTGCATGACGACCGTGCCGGAGGCGAGGTGAGCGCCGAGCCGCACCCGATCCGAATCGGCGATCCGGACTCCCGACGGCACGACGTAGTCGGTCATCCGGGGGAACTTGTCGACCCCGAACACCTCGACGCGCCCGCGGCGGCGCAACCGGGCCCGGACCTGCTCGAAACCGTCGACCGGACACGGCCCCCAATTCGTCCAAACGACCGTCGCCAGCACCCCGAACACTCCGGTGAGGTCGAGACCATGCGGGCGGACCAGCCGGTGCGAGAGCAGGTGCAGACGCAGGTACGCGTCTGCCGCATCAGCCGGCGGTGAGTCGAGTTCGACGACGGTGCGCGCCACGTGCTGATGGACGCCGCGGTCATCGTCGTCGCCCTCGAGCTGGGCCAGCTCATCGGTGGCGGCGTCGGATTGTGGCGGACCCAGCGCGGGGGAGGGGTACCAGACATCGAGGATCGTGCCGTGAGTGTCCGTCGTGACGAGGCCGAAACCCCAGGCCGACCTGACTGGGCTCTCAGACACGTGTTGGAGCCTAGCTGCACCGCGGTCACGACATAGGCTTCTGCTTCATGGCCCTCGCCACCTGGCGGGCGTTGTGCATGGACGCCCACAACGCCACCCGGCTCGCCGGATTCTGGGCGTCGGTGCTCGGCCTGAGCCCAGCCGACGCAAGCGACGGAAGCCTCCGGCTCGACGGTGACGAGCAGTACCAGCAGGTCTGGGTCGATCCGGTACCGGAGCCCAAGTCGGTCAAGCACCGAGTTCACCTCGACGTAGAGGTCGGCGACCTGGACGGGATCCGTGAACTGGGCGCCAGCATCCTCCGGCCGCCCGGAGACGACCGCACCTGGTGGGTCATGACCGATGTCGAGGGCGGTGAGTTCTGCGCCTTCGTCCGAGCGGGCCGCCGATCGCTGCCCGGCCGGCTCTACGAGGTCAACGTCGACTGTGCTGATCCGGACGCCCTGTCGGCCTGGTGGGCCGAGGTGATGGGTCTGCAGCGGGAGAACAACGCTTTGTCCGGGACTCTGCCGTTCGACTACCTGTGCTTTGCCGCCGTACCTGAGCCGAAGTCGGCCAAGAACAGGATCCACTGGGACGTCGTGGCGCCCGACGTTTCCGCGCTGGTAGCCGCCGGCGCCCGGATCCTCCGCAAGCCGGACGACGACATCTTCTGGCATGTGCTGGCCGACCCCGAAGGCAACGAGTTCTGCGTGTTCAGCGAGGAGTGAGGTCGCAGCGGTTCAGTATGGTCGACGGTCGTGGCGGTACGACTCGATCTCGACGTGTCCGGACCGGACGTCACGGCGCAGATCTGCGACATCCCATCGGTCAGCGGTGACGAGAGGGCACTCGCCGACGCGGTCGAGGCAGCGCTTCGTCCACTCCAGCACCTGCACGTCCGCCGCAATGGCGACACGATTGTCGCCTGCACGGAGCTTGGATGCGCTGAGCGGGTTGTCGTCGCCGGTCACCTCGACACCGTTCCCATCGCGCGGAACTTGCCGACCCGCCGAGACGGCGACCTGCTGTGGGGAAGGGGAACTGTCGACATGAAGGGCGGCGTCGCCGTCGCACTCCGCCTCGCCGCCCATGTCGACCGGCCGATCCGCGACGTCACCTATGTGTTCTACGACCATGAGGAAGTCGAGGCCGCCCGCAGTGGTCTGGCCAGGGTCGTCCGCGAGAACCCGGAATGGCTGGCTGGCGATTTCGCGGTGCTGATGGAGCCGACGGCAGCGCAAGTAGAGGCAGGATGCAACGGCACGATGCGCGCCGAGATCACCGTCCGCGGCCGCGCGGCACACAGCGCCCGGCCCTGGATGGGCAGCAACGCCGTGCACGCGGCGGGAGGAATTCTGGACCGGCTGCGCTCGTACCAGCCCGCCGAGATCGATGTCGATGGATTGGTCTACCGGGAGTCGTTGAATGCCGTCGACATCCGCGGCGGCATCGCCGGGAACGTCATCCCGGACACCTGCGTCGTCACGGTCAACTACCGGTTTGCGCCGAGTCGCGACGAAGAGGAGGCCGAGAAGCATGTGCGGGAGCTCTTCGCCGGGTACGAGGTGATCGTCATCGACGGCGCACCGGGGGCCACGCCGGGTCTGACAAATCCGGCGGCGGCGGCGTTCGTCGCTGCGGTCGAAGCCGAGCCGCGGCCCAAGTACGGCTGGACCGACGTGGCGCGCTTCACGGCGCTGGGCGTCCCCGCCGTCAACTACGGGCCCGGCGACCCGAACCTCGCTCACGCCGACGACGAACGGGTCGACGTCGCCGAGATCGAACGGTGCGAGCGGTGCCTGCGGGGGTGGCTCACAGGAGCGCACGACTCGGGTCGTGGCTAGCCTGACGCCGTGAGCCCCAGTTCGGAACAACCGAGCGAGCGACACCGCGGTCCGGTGACCTTGCGCCGCTCGCAGGTCGAGGTGAGCACCACCGACCAGCGTCTGCTCGAAAGTCGTGGGGGTGCCGACTGGCTGCACACCGATCCGTGGCGGGTCATGCGCATCCAGTCCGAGTTCATCGAAGGCTTCGGGTCGCTGGCGGAACTGGGCGCCGCGATCAGCGTGTTCGGCTCTGCCCGGACCCAGCCCGACGACCCCCTGTACCAAACGGCGGTCCGGCTGGCCCGGGCCCTGGTGGGCGCCGGATACGGCGTGATCACCGGTGGCGGCCCCGGAATCATGGAGGCTGCCAACAAGGGCGCGTCCGAAGCCGGCGGTGTCTCGGTCGGCCTCGGCATCGAGCTGCCGTTCGAGCAGGGCCTGAACACGTACGTCGACCTGGGGATCAACTTCCGCTATTTCTTCGTCCGCAAGACGATGTTCGTGAAGTATGCGCAGGGATTTGTCGTCTTTCCGGGCGGGTTCGGCACCCTGGACGAGCTGTTCGAGGCGCTCACCCTGGTACAGACCGGCAAGGTCACCCGGTTCCCGATCGTGTTGATGGGCTCGGAGTATTGGCGTGGTCTGCTGGCCTGGTTGCAGGACACTGTCGCCGCCGAGAAGAAGATTGCCGCCGTCGATCTTGACCTGCTCACGGTGACCGATGACGTCGACGCGGCGGTCGACGTCATCGTGCGAGTCAACCGGCCCGGCTGATCACCGAAAGGGAGGATTGCCGCGCGCCGTGCAATCCGGCCTTCGGCAGGGCGAGATGGCTCAACTGGAGACATTTGAACAACCTTGTGCTCTGGTCCGTCTCGCGATTTCCTGGGGTTGTTGACCATCGTCGGGGAGGTTCCCATGACAGACGCGAGCGCAGGTCAGGCGGCCGCTAGCAGCACCGACGAACAACCCAGCCTGCGACGTGTGATGGGCCCGGGGCTGCTGCTCCTGTTCATCGTCGGCGACATCCTCGGTACCGGCATCTACGCACTGACCGGGCAGGTCGCGGCCGGGGTCGGAGGAGCGGTCTGGATGCCGTTCGTGGTCGCCTTCCTCGTAGCGATCGTCACCGCGTTCAGCTATCTCGAGCTGGTGACGAAGTATCCTCAGGCCGCCGGCGCCGCCCTGTACACGCACAAGGCGTTCGGCATCCACTTCCTCAGCTTCATCGTCGCCTTCACCGTGATGTCCTCCGGCATCACCTCGGCGTCCACGGCGTCCAGGGCGTTTGCTGCCAACCTGGGCGAGGCGTTCGACCTCGACCTGGGCGACGGCGTAAAGATCACCTTGGTCGCGCTCGGGTTCATCACCCTCGTCGCGCTGGTCAACTTCCGCGGGGTCGGTGAGAGCGTCAAGGCCAATGTGGTACTGACCTGCGTCGAGCTGTCCGGCTTGTTGCTGATCATTTTCATCGGGCTCTGGGCTCTGGGCGGTGGCGACGGGGATTTCTCCACGGTCACCGAGTTCGAGGCGCCCGGCGGGGAGGGCCTGTTCGGCGCCGTCACCGCGGCGACGGCGCTCGCTTTCTTCGCCATGGTGGGCTTCGAGGACTCGGTGAACATGGCGGAGGAGTGCAAGGACCCGATCCGGATCTTTCCCAGGGTCATGCTCACCGGCTTGGTGATCACCGGGTTGATCTACGTCCTGGTCTCGATCACGGCCGTGGCGCTGGTTCCGCTCGACCAGCTCGGCGAAGGCGATACGCCGCTGCTTCAGGTGGTCGAGGTCGGGGCGCCGGGCTTCCCGCTGGGAGTGTTCGCCTTCATCGCCATGTTCGCCGTCGCGAACTCGGCGTTGATCAACATGCTGATGGCGAGCCGGCTGCTCTATGGCATGAGCCGTGAAGGCGTGCTGCCGAAGCCACTCGGGCTGGTGCACCCGTCGCGTCGCACGCCCTATGTCGCCATCCTGTTCACGACCGCTCTGGCATTCGGCCTCATCGCGTTCGTCGGGCGTGTTCCCGCCCTCGGCGGAACGACCGCGCTGCTGTTGTTGTGCGTGTTCACCGTGGTCAACATCGCCGTGCTGGTGCTCCGGCGCGACCAGGTCGATCACCAGCACTTCGTCACACCGACAGTCCTGCCGGTGCTGGGCGCACTCGCGTGTGCGTTCCTCGCCTCGCCGTTGACCGACCGCGACCCGATCCAGTACCAGATCGCGGCCATCCTTCTCCTCATCGGCGTGGCGCTGTGGTTGCTGACCTGGGTGCTGAACCGGAGGTTCGGCACGACGACTCCGCCGAAGTTCGAGCATCCAGAAGGACTGAGCAGCTCCGGCCCGGTGAACTGACGCTCACCCGAGCCCACGGCGCGGGGTCCGGGGCGGCATGCTCCCGCGGATCGCGGCCACCATGTCGAGGACCTGCCGGGTCGCCGCCACGTCGTGCGCCCTGAACACCCGCGCTCCCAGCCAGGCTGCGACCGCCGTAGCCGCCAGCGTGCCGGGCAGCCGGTCTTCGACCGGGAGATTCAGCGTCTCGCCGACGAAATCCTTGCGGGACATGCTGACCAGCACGGGCCAGCCGGTCGCGACCAGTTCACCCAGGTCTCGGGACAGTTCCAGCGATTGCCAGGTGTTCTTGCCGAAGTCGTGTGTCGGGTCGAGCACGATGCCGTCACGGCGCACACCGACCGCGGCGGCCTCCTCGGCGAGTGCCGTGGTCTTGGCCACGACATCACCGATTACGTCGTCGTAGGCGACCCGGTGTGGGTCGGTCCGCGGGGCCTGCCCGCCGACGTGGCTGCACACCAGCCCGACTCCGCGGCGGGCCGCGACGGCGGCGAGGTCCGGGTCGGCGCCGGCCCAGGTGTCGTTGACCAGGTCGGCCCCCGCTTCGCACCCGGCCTCGGCAACGTCGGCACGGTACGTGTCGATGCTGATCACCACGTCCGGATGCCGCCGCCGGGCAGCCGCGACGAGCGACGCGGTCCGGTCGATCTCCTCTGCCAGGCTCACCGGCCGGCCGTGGCCAGCTTTGAGCCCGCCGATGTCGACGATGTCGGCGCCCTCGGCAACGACCCGGTCGATCCGCTCGAGCGCGGCGGAAAGCGCGAACGTCGCGCCCTGGTCGTAGAAGGAGTCGGGGGTCCGGTTGACGATCGCCATGACGACGAGCTCATCGGGCCCGAAGTCACGCTCGCCCAGGCGAAGCCTCACGCATCCCTCCGATGCCGGTAGCGAGCTCAGCGTGACACGATCGGAGCGCCGATTTGGAAGGAGTCACGGGTGCTGGCCGTCTTCGTGATCATCGCGATCGTCGTCGTGTTCGCCGTGGCTGCGGTCGCCTTGGGTCGCGGTGGCGGTCTGGACCCGGCCGACCCGGACCTCGTACGACCGTCGCTGCCGGATGGACCGATGTCTGCCGCGGACCTGGAGTCCGTGCACTTTGCGGTCGGCTTCCGGGGCTATCGGATGGATCAGGTGGACGCGGTCCTCGATCGCCTCGGCCGGGAGCTCGCCGATCGTGACGCACGCATCATCGAGCTGGAACGTCGGCCCGTGGTCGGCAGGGAAGATGATGGCTCGACGCAGTGACTGCGTTCGTTCGCGTTACCCGAATCATCGCTGTACCCGCCGAGCGGGCGTGGCAGGTCCTGACTGACTGGGAGCAGCAGGGCCGATGGATGCCTGCGACGCGGGTTCGGTCGACCGATGGTGATCAGGTAGGCGGCCGCATCGAGGCGTGGACCGGGCTCGGGCCGGTCGGGTTCCTCGACACCATGACGATCACGGCCTGGGAACCACCCCGGCGGTGCGAAGTGCTCCACACCGGACGGCTCGTCCGTGGCCCCGGCGTTTTCGCCGTCGAGCCGCTGGCCGGGAACAGCTGCCGGG
Source organism: uncultured Actinomycetota bacterium (assembly GCA_963831385.1). GTDB lineage: Bacteria > Actinomycetota > Actinomycetes > Jiangellales > Jiangellaceae > JACVRX01. The sequence goes on along the minus strand of CAWHPW010000019.1, from coordinate 86,393 downwards.
TCGTGTGGGAAGAGCACCTGGACCTGCCCTTCGGCACGCTCGGCCGGTTGGGTTGGCCGCTGGTTCGCCCGGTGGCCCGCGCCGGGCTCTCCTTTGCCCTCCATCGCCTAGCCAGGGCAGTCACCGCCATGCCGGAATGACCACGTTCACCACCCGAGCCGGTAGATCACCAGGCCGGCAAGCCTCGTGATGTACGGGCACGCCTGGTGAACGTGGTCATTCCGAAAACGGCGGCTGGCCGCGGGCGAAGCAGCCGGCGAGATGGTCGTCGACCAGCCCGGCGGCCTGCATGGTCGCGTAGGCGGTCGTCGGGCCGACGAAGACGAAGCCATGCCGCCTGAGATCCTTGGCCAGTGCGATCGACTCGGCCGTACTGGCGGGGACGTCGGCGAGGCTCGCCGGCGCAGGACGCGGTTCCGGCCGATGAGACCAGACCAGCCGGTCGAGAGCCCCGTCGCCGTCCCGCTTCCGCAGGGTGACGACGGCGTGGGCATTCGTCACCGCGGCGGTGATCTTTGCCCGGTTCCGCACGATGCCGGCATCGACCAACAGCCGCTCGACGTCGGCCTCGGCGAAACCCGCCACGAGATTCGGGTCGAAGCCCGCGAACGCGCGGCGGAAGCCCTCCCGTTTGCGCAGAATCGTCAGCCAGGACAGGCCGGATTGGAACGCCTCCAACGTCAGCCGCTCGTAGAGACCGGCATCGTCGTGGACCGGGCGCCCCCACTCGTCGTCGTGATACGCGAGGTACTCGGCCGAGCCCAATGCCCACGGGCAGCGTAGGCGCCCGTCCGGGCCGGGCCGGGCGCTCACCTGCCCTCAAATGTCGGGGTTTCCTTGGCGAGAAACGCAGCGACCGCGGCCCGGTGGTCCGCTGTCGCACCGGTCCGCTGCATCAGCGTGCCCTCATTGGCGACCGACTCCGCCAACCCGTGCGTCGCGGAGTATTCGAGGGCTTGGCGAATCGCCGCGTAGGCCTGGGTGGGCCCAGCCGCGAACTGCCGGGCCAGTTCGGTCGCGCGCTCGAGTACGGCACCGGTCGGGACGACCTCGGTCGCCAGACCCAGGTCGCGCGCTTCGGCTGCCGAGACCGTCCGGGGAAGGAGCAGCAGCTCCCGGGCCCGCGCCCAGCCCACCAGCCGGGGGAGCGACCACGACGACCCGGAGTCGCAGGACAGCCCGATGGCGGCAAATGCCAGGTTGAATCCGGCGGTGTCGGCGACGACCCGCACGTCGCAAGCGAACGCGAACGCTGCGCCGGCACCAGCGGCGATGCCGTTGACCGCCGCGACGACGGGTTTCGGCATCGTCGCGAGGGTGGTGGCGATCGGGTTGTAGTGCTCACGGACGGTCGTCCCGAGATCGGCCGTGCCGTCGGCCAGCGCGTCCGCGTGTTCCCTGAGATCCTGCCCGACGCAGAACGCCCGGCCGGAGCCGGTGAGCACGACGGCCCTGACAGCGGCGTCGCCCGCAGCGCTGAGCACATGGTCGCGCAGGGCGACCTTGGTGGCGATGTCGAGGCTGTTCATCGCGTCGGGCCGGTTGAGCGTGATGATGGCGACCCCGTCGTCGACGAGGTACCTGACCGGAGAGTTCACGTGCCGGCTCCGTTCCCGCGCGCCGTTATGGACAAGCAATGATCGACGAAGCGCGCGCTCGCTGGCAGCAGCCGGGCGGCTTCGGCGTCGAAGAATGCGGCAGCTTCGTCACCCGGCCAGTTTCTGGGCAGCAGTGCCCGAGGGAGGCCAGGGTCGGTGAACAGGAACTTGCGCCACTCGTGGACCAATTGGCTGCGGACCGCGAAGGAATTCTGGTCCGACGGCCGGGCCGGGAGCGCGCTGACGAGGACGCGAGCGTCGGCGAGCCACCGCTCGTACGCACGGCCGACGGCATCGAGGTCCCACGCCCGCCGGACCAGATCGGCATCGTCGGTCTCGTGAGCAGCGGCGAACCGTTCGGCGTGCACGCCCTCGGCGTCGAGGAGGGCATCCAGCTCAGGGGAGGGCCGAGCAGCCACCCAGGTGCCGTCCCCGATCGGCGCATACCCGAGAAACGCCATGCCGCTCTTCAGCCGCTCCCGCCCGGGCCGGTCGCGCGGCCGGCTCGGGACGACCAGATGCCACTGCGCGTCCCAGCCATCGGCCGTACGAGTGCGATAGATGCGCGCGGCGGCTTCCTCGAGACGACTCTCGGCCCGGGCGGTCAGCGCATATCCGGAGGCACCGTCGATCCGGGTTGCCCGTAGCCATCCCTGCTTGACCATGCGCGACACCGCGGTGCGAACCGCTGGCGCCGCGATGTCGAGTGGCGCCAGCATTGCGACAAGCGACGCGACCCGGGCCCGGCCGCCCCGCGGCCGGAGGTGGTCGCCGTAGAGGTCGAACAGTGCAGACCGGGCGTTCACGACCACCCATCCTGCCTCGGGGCGTGAGATGGATCTCGGTAGGCCCGTCCCGTTGGCACCGGCGATACGGGATACTGGGATCACCGTGAGGCACGCGGGATCGTTCCCTGGCGATCCAGGGCCCGGTGCGCGCTGGAGAGGAAAGGGGTGCGCGGATGGCGGCGATGAAGCCGCGTACTGGCGACGGGCCGCTCGAGGTCACCAAGGAGGGCCGCGGCATCGTGATGCGAATGCCCCTCGAAGGTGGGGGCCGCCTGGTCGTTGAGATGTCTGCCGATGAAGCGAACGCCCTCGGAGATGCGTTGAAAGGCGCCGCCGGCTGAAACCGGTGATCTGAGGTGGTTCGGCCCCAGCTGGGGCATCCGACCGGCTGGGGCCGAACTGTGCTTGGCTACGGGCCGACGGATGGAGGTTCTCGGATGGGCGAGGCGATCGGAACGATCCTGCCGATGGCAGTGGGTGTCGCGCTCATGGTTGTGCTCTGCGCAGTCATCGCCGCCAAACTGGTCGGTGACGGAATCGCCGGACTGACGGCGTAGCACCCGATGTCAGTGCCCGACGAACACCTTCAGTGCAACCAGGACGAGCCCCAGCGCGAGGTTGACGAGAACCGACGCGACGATCACCTTCCTTGATGCCCCTGCCCCATTCGTCGCGATCACGACCCATACGAGCTGCCCAACGAGTGCGACGATGAACGCGCACCAGGCCGCCGCATACGGACCTGCCACCGCGGAGGCAACAAGTGCGGCCACAGCTGGTGGTATCGCCGCAAGGAGAATCGGACTCTCCTCGCGCATCGTCTCTTCCACGGTGTCGCGGGTCACCCTGCGATCAGCCACGTACCGCTTCACGCTGCGTGAGTAGACGTGGACAAGCCAGAACACGGTGCCCGTAGCAAGCAAGATCACGGCCAGCTCGCCGGCTGGGACGTTCTCTTTCAGCGGCGCCTGCCCGATGATGACCGAGGCAGCAAGCAGCGATCCGTAGACCGCGCCTGAGGCGTCCAGCCGCTCGTGCCACCTGCTGCCGGACTCGGTGGTCACGAGGCGGGCTCGTCCGGCCGGTCCATCCACCATTCGGTGAACTCCGCGGCTCGGCCATCATCACCGAACCTGACCACCCACAGGTTGGAGTAGAGGTCGCCGTCGGTGTAATCGACCTGTCCAGTCACGATCGCTATGTCGTCGTGCACGAGCAGCGGCTCGAGTCGGGCGGTCCAAGTGCCCGGCTCGTCCTGTCGTTCGATCCAATCGGCGACGATGGCGTCGACACCGATCTTTGGCGTTGCGTACGGGCGTTGGCGGTACGACGCATCGGGCGTGAAAAGTGCCTCGATCGCCGTCGGGTCGTTGTTCGTCCAGGCGGCCAGGTAGCCGTCGACCCACCGCTGCACGTGGCCAATATCGATGCTGTTGCGCACCCGGTGCTCCCTCCATGTGTTCGGCAAACCTGGTCTACCACGCCCGATGCCCATCGGACCGGTCACAGGTCACACTGGAGACATGCCAGGCGCGACGACCCGGCGGCCCGTGCTGCGCGTACGGGACGGTCACAGCAGCGAGCGTCCCGACACGTTGGCTGTCGAGGAACCACTGCAGATCCGGGTGGGGTCATCGGTACTGACCACGACCATGCGCACTCCCGGCAACGACTTCGACCTCGTCGCGGGCTGGCTGGTGGCCGAGGGCGCAGTGGCGGCGGTCGGTGACATTGTCACGATGCGGGCCTGTACCGACGAGCTCAACACCGTGGAGGCAACGCTTGCTGAACATGCCGTGCCACCGCGGCCTCGCGCCTTTGCGACGACGAGCGCTTGCGGTGTGTGCGGGTCGGACAGCGTTGTCGAGATCCGATCCGCAATGCGGTGGCCTCCGCGTGACGATCAGGTCAGCGTCGATCGGGGCGTCGTCAGCGCGCTGCCGGGCCGACTGCGAGCGGCCCAGCGCGCCTTCGACCGGACCGGCGGACTGCATGCGGCGGGCCTGTTCACCGCTACCGGAGAGCAGGTCCTCGTCCGCGAAGACATCGGCCGGCACAATGCCGTGGACAAAGTCGTCGGCGCTGCGTTTCGAGACGGCTTGCTCCCGCTGTCAGGGCACATCCTGCAGGTCTCGGGCCGGGCTTCGTTCGAGCTCGTGCAGAAGACCGCGATGGCCGGCATCCCGGTGCTCTCGGCGATCTCGGCACCGTCCAGCCTCGCCGTCGACTTGGCGGCGGAATGTGGCATCACTCTGCTCGGCTTCGTCCGCGCCGATGCGATGAACGTCTACTCGCGGGCGGACCGGATCGGCGGGAGCACGGATCTATAGACCTGGACAGTTCGAGCCGCAACCCCGTCCCAGCCGAACTCGGCGACAGCGCGTCGACGGCCCGCGCGGCCCATCGAAGCCGCCAGGGCCGCATCGCCGGCAACCATGTCGAGCGCTCTGGCAAGGCCGGCCTCGAACTCGTCGGGCCGGTTCGGGTCGTACGGCACCAGCACGCCTGTCACGCCGTCCTCGACGACCTCCGGAATCCCGCCGACGGCGCTCGCGACGACCGCCGTCGAACACGCCATCGCCTCGAGATTCACGATGCCCAGGGGCTCGTAGACCGATGGACAGCAGAACACGCTCGAGTGCGTGAGAACCTGGCGAACGTCCTCGCGCGGCAGCATTTCGCTGACCAGGATGACGCCGGTGCGCTCGGCCCGTAGCCGTTCGACCAGCTCGTCGGTTTCGCGAGCGAGATCCGGGGTGTCCGCTGCACCGGCCAGCAGGATCAGCTGGATGTCCGGTTCCAGCTTCAGCGCCGCACGCAGCAGATGGGGGACGCCCTTCTGCCGGGTGATCCGTCCGACGAAGGCCACCGACGGGCGCGACCGGTCGACCCCCAGCCGGTCGAGGACATCGGTCTCCTCGACCGGGTGATAGAAGTCGGTGTCGATGCCGTTGTGCACGACATGAACCCGGCCCGGGTCGATTGCCGGGTAGCACTGCAGGATGTCGCGGCGCATGCCTTGGCTGACCGCGATGACCGCCGCCGCTGCTTCGTAGGCCGTCTTCTCCACCCACGACGACACCAGGTATCCGCCGGCGAGCTGCTCGGCCTTCCATGGCCGCAGCGGCTCGAGCGAATGAGCGGTGACGACGTGCGGCGCGCCGTACAGCAGCGACGCCAGGTGCCCGGCGAAGTTGGCATACCAGGTGTGGGAATGCACAACGTCGGCCTGACCCAGGGCGGCCACCATCGCGACGTCAGCGGACAGGATCCGCAGCGCCGCGTTGGCATCGGGCATACGTGGGTCGTTCTCCGGGTAGGTCGCAGCTCCGTCGCGTGGCTCACCGAGAGCGTGCACGTCGACGACGACCTGATCGGAGAGTCGCTTCAGCTCCCGAACGAGAAAGTCGACGTGTACGCCGGCGCCTCCGTAGACGAACGGTGGGAATTCCCTGGTCAGCACCGCCAGCCGGATCAACGGGTCTGCCACGCTCGATCACATCCCTCCACACTCGTTCACGCCGAGCCCGGGCATCGTCACGACGACGCCACTGTGGCACGTCGGACCGCCCGCGGGGCAGAAGTAGAGATCCAGTACCGCAGCTTGACGTCACGCTGATCCTCGAACTCGCCGCCGTTGTTCTCGATCACTTTTCGGGAAGCGACGTTGTCCGCATCGCAGGTGACCAGGACCGGGTCGATGCCCAGCCCGCGGCACCAGGGCAGCGCCTCGCGCAGCATCGCGGTGGCATGGCCGCGTCGCCGAGCCGACGGGCGCACGTCGTAGCCGATGTGTCCGCTGTAGTCGAGCAACCAGGGTGTGAGCCGATGCCGAATCGACAGGCGGCCGAGAAACTCCGTCCCGTCGACCCACCACAGATGAGTCACGGGTACCCAGCCCGCCGCGCGGGGATGGTCTTCGCGTGCTTGAGCCCTCTGCTCAGCGACGTAGGCGATGAAGGTTCCCGGGTCCCGCAAATCCTCGAGATCGAAGTCGTCGGCCCACCGCGGCTCGTAGCCCGGCTCGGCCACGGCCTCGAGCCAGGAGACGTGGACGTGTGAGGACGGGCTGATCAGTTCGGGCATGGGCTCATCCTGCTCACGGCGTCCATCGGTGGCCAGGAACACGTCGGTCGAAAGAGGGGCTCGATCGGCAGCTCACTGGCTAGTGTTCGCTCATGGGATCGGCGCCACACGTCCTGGGCATCGTCCTCGCCGGTGGCGCAGGAAAGCGGCTGATGCCGCTCACGGCGGACCGGGCCAAGCCAGCGGTGCCGTACGGCGGCAGCTATCGGCTGATCGACTTCGTCCTGTCGAACCTCGTCAACGGGGGGATCGACCGGATCTGCGTGCTTACCCAGTACAAGTCGCACTCCTTGGACCGGCACATCTCGCTGACCTGGCGGATGAGCACGATCCTCGGGCAGTACGTCACGCCGGTCCCCGCCCAGCAGCGCCTCGGCCCGCGTTGGTACCAGGGCAGCGCGGATGCGATCTACCAGTCGCTGAACCTGGTCTACGACGAGACCCCGGATCACGTCGTCGTCTTTGGCGCCGATCACGTGTACCGGATGGATCCGCGGCAGATGCTAGAAGCACACCTGGCCAACGATGCCGGGGTCACCGTCGCCGGCATCCGAGTGCCGCGTGAGGGCGCTAGCGGCTTCGGCATCATCCAGACCTCTGACGGCCGCCGGATCGAGGCGTTTCTGGAGAAGCCTGCCGACCCGCCGGGTCTGCCGGACGACGCGGACAGCAGCTTCGCGTCTATGGGGAACTACGTGTTCTCGACCGAGGTGTTGCTGGAGGCGCTGCGGGCCGACGCAGGCGACGAGGAATCGGTCCATGACATGGGTGGCAACATCATCCCGTTCCTGGTGGGCCGGCAGCAGGCGTTCGTCTACGACTTCGCCGACAACGATGTGCCCGGCACCACCGACCGGGACCGCGGATACTGGCGCGACGTCGGGACCATCGACACCTACCACGAGTCGCACATGGACCTGGTGTCGATCGACCCGATCTTCAGCCTCTACAACAGGGAGTGGCCGATCCTCACCGGTCACCCCCACCTGCCCGGGGCCAAGATCGTCCAGGGTGGCCGGGCGGTCGAGTCCATCGTGACGAGCGGGTGCATCATCGCCGGCGCCGTCGTCGACCACGCGGTGCTCTCACCTGGGGTCGAGGTGCGCGAAGGCGCCGAGGTGTCGCGCGCGGTGCTGATGCATGGCGTCCGGGTCGAGGCCTCGGCCGTCGTCCGCGACACCATTCTGGACAAGAACGTGGTCGTCCCGAATGGCGCCGTCGTGGGTGTGGACAAGGATGCCGATCGTGAGCGCGGGTACACCGTCAGCGAGGGCGGGATCACCGTCGTCGGAAAGGGCATCCGGGTCGAGCCCTGACGGCCTGCGTTGCGGAGTGGCGAGACTCGGCCGACTGCTCCGCGGGCTCCGCGATCCGTGGCGGAGAAGCATGCCACGGATCGCTCTTTAGACGCCCGCTTACGCACCTGGCCGACTCTCGCCGCCCCGGCTGAGCTAGCCGGTGCGCTGCCCGTCCAGCCAGGCCCGGCCCACGCTCTCCTCGATCTGCACCGCCTGGAGCAGGGCGTCATGGACGGCCTTCTCGATCTTGCTGCCGAATAGCGGGATGGCCGCCTTGATCTGGGCGTCGACGGTCGCCTGGCTGCCTGTCCCCACTGGCGCGAGCCGCATCCCCCCGGTCAACTGGACCGGCAGCCCGCCCATCGTGATCCGAATCGAGCCGGTGCGTGACCCGTCGACCGCCGCGGGCTCCCAGACATCGGTCTGGTCCAGGTCGATGGTGTCGCCGACGAATCGCTGCACGAAATCGGGCACGTCCGGCGGCATCACCCGCAGCAGCCGCACCGTGACCCGATCGCCGTCCCGGCTCACCGACCCCTCGTGCCGCAGCGCGCCGGTGGCTTGCGCCTTCCGGGCGAGGAATGCCTCGTCGGTGAGCATGGCGAACACCGTCGAGGGGTCGGCGTCGTAGCGCTGCTCGGTTCGCAGGTCCATGTGCTCCATCCTGGTGGGTGCTGGCGTGCGGGGCGACTGCGGGTCGTGGTCGGGCTGAGGCCGGTCGGTTCGGGGCCGAGGGGTGGCCGGGTGCTCCGCGGGCTCCGGGATCCGTGGCGGAGAAGCATGCCACGGATCCCTCTTTAGACGCCCGCTCCGCACCCGGCCACCCCTCGGCTGTTTTCCCGCCGAGCATCCAGATCCCTTTCCCGGCGCCATGGCGGCTGTGCCCGCGGAGCATCCACCCGCCCCTCAGCGCCCCAAAGGCGACCTAGAGTGGCGAGATGACCACGTCGGTGCAGCCTCCGTCGGCCCAGTTCGGCGAGGACGGCGCCCGGCTGACGTACGGCACCTACCTGCGCCTGGACGAACTGCTCGACCAGCAGCGGCTGGCGAGCGATGCCCACGACGAGCTGCTGTTCATCACCGTCCACCAGGTGTACGAGCTGTGGTTCAAACAATTGCTGTTCGAGGTCGAGTCAGCGCGGGACGCGATGACGGACGGCCGATTGTGGTGGGCCCGGCACCTGCTCGCGCGGGTGCACGAGATCCAGCGCATCCTGATCGAGCAGATCGGCGTGCTCGAGACCATGACGCCGCAGGACTTCCTGGAGTTCCGGGAGCGGCTGGCACCGGCGAGCGGCTTCCAATCCGTGCAGTTTCGGGAGCTCGAGTTCCTCTCCGGCGCCAAGGACCCGAGGTTCGTCGAGCGCTTCCGCGGCCTGACCGACGAGGAGCGGACCCGGCTGCAGCGCCGGCTGGCCGAGCCCACCCTGTGGGAGGCGTTCGTATCGGTGCTGGTGAAAGGCGGGCTTCCGGCTGGTAGTGATGACGAGGTGAGGGCGTCGTTGCGGACGGCGGCGCACGACCGGGGAACGTACGGCGACATCTGGGAGCTGGCGGAGGCACTGCTCGTACACGACGAATTGGCCGCCGGCTGGCGAGCGCGGCACGTGACGATGGTCGAGCGCATGATCGGCACGAAGACAGGGACCGGTGGATCCTCTGGCGCGTCGTACCTGAGATCGCGACTGGACATCCGGTATTACCCGGTGCTCTGGGAGCTCCGGTCGTGGCTGTGATCGCCGTACCTTCGAGATGTGCTCGGGTGTCATCGGCACTAAGGTCGGGAATGTCGTCTACAACGATGTAACGGCCAGCTTCCCCGGGGGCAGACATGGGCGACCGGCTTGACGAGGCCAAGTCCGAGCTTCTGGCGAAGGCGGCAGCAGCGGCAGGTCACCGCGGCAACCGCCCAGAGATCGAGGCGTTCCTGCGGCGCTACTACCGGCACGTCGCACCGGAAGACCTCGTCGACCGAGACCCGTTGGACGTCATCGGTGCCGCCATGTCGCAGCGCCAGTTCGCCCAGACCCGACCCCAGGGCCGGTCGCTGGTCCGCGTGTACACCCCGACCGTCGAAGAGCACGGCTGGTCCTCCGGCCACACCGTCGTCGAAGTGGTCACCGACGACATGCCCTTCCTGGTCGACTCGGTCACGATGGCGCTGACCCGCCGGGACCGCGCGATTCACCTGGTTGTTCACCCGCAGTTCGTCGTCCGCCGTGACATCGCCGGCGAGCTGCTCGAGGTCTGCGACGTGGGGGAGTCCGACCCCGCCGTCGCCGACATGCCGGACGCTCTCGTCGAGTCCTGGATGCACGTCGAGACCGACCGTGAGACGAACCCCGCCGACCAGGAAAAGATCACCGACGAGCTTCGCAACGCGCTCCGAGACGTCCGGGAGGCCGTCGAGGATTGGCGGCGTATGCGCCAGCGCTGCGAGGAGATCGCCGCCGAGCTGGAGAAGAACCAGCTACCGGTTCCCGCCGAAGAGGTGGCCGAGGCGCAGGAACTGCTGCGGTGGCTGGCCGACGACCATTTCACCTTCCTCGGATATCGCGAGTACATGCTGGATACCGTCGACGGTGAGGACGTGCTCCGGGCGGTGACCGGATCCGGGTTGGGAATCCTGCGCGCCGACCAGGAGCTTTCCGGCTCGTTCGCCAAGCTCTCGCCTCGGGTCAAGGCCAGGGCCCGGGAAAAGCGCGTCCTGGTGCTGACCAAGGCGAACTCGCGCTCGACGGTGCACCGCAACACCTATCTCGACTACGTCGGGGTCAAGATCTTCGACGAGAACGGCGAAGTGGTCGGCGAGCGCCGGTTCCTCGGCCTGTTCACCTCGCCGGCCTATACCGAGAGCGTGCTGCGCATCCCGATCCTGCGCACCAAGGCGCAGCAGGTGCTCGAACGGAGCGGTTTCGCTGCCAGCGGCCACTCGGGCAAGGACCTCATGCAGGTGCTCGAGACCTATCCCCGCGACGAACTGTTCCAGATCTCAGTCGACGAGCTCTTCCCGATCGCGCTGGCCGTCGTTCACCTGCAGGAGCGGCGTCAGCTGCGGCTGTTCGTCCGCGAGGACATCTACGGCCGGTACCTGTCCTGCCTGGTGTACCTGCCGAGGGACCGGTTCAACACGGCCGTGCGGGAGCGGTTCCAGCAGATCCTGCTCAACGCCACCGGTGGCCACTCGATCGACCACACGGCTCTGGTCAGTGAGGCGGTGCTGGCACGGCTGCACTTCGTCATCAGGATGGCGCCGGACCAGGTGCTGCCCGAGCTCGACGTCCCCGCGCTGGAGAAGCAGCTCGCCGCGGCGACCCGGGCCTGGAGCGACGATTTCTCCGACACCCTGGCGGAGCGGGTCGGTGAAGAGCAGGCAGCTCGTCTCGTGCGCCGGTACCGGGATGCGTTTCCCGAGGCCTACAAGGAGGACTTCCCGGCCCGCACGGCAGTGGCTGACCTCGCCCGCCTGGAAGAGCTACCCGACGACAACGGCCTGGCCATGAACCTCTACCAGCCGGTCGGTGCCGCTCCGGACGAGCGGCGGTTCAAGATCTACCGGACCGGAACGCCGATCTCGCTGACCCAGGTGCTGCCGATCCTGTCCCGGATGGGCGTCGAGGTCATCGACGAGCGGCCGTACGAGGTCATCCGGCACGGCGAATCCGTCGATGCTCCGGCGTGGATCTACGACTTCGGCCTGCGCTACCAGGCTCGTCAGGTGGCCGACGCCAGCGGGCGCAAGGAGCGGTTCCAGGAAGCGTTTGCCGCGGTATGGCGAGACGAGGCGGAAAGCGACGGGTTCAACGCCCTGGTCTTGCAGGCGGGCCTGTCGTGGCGGGAAGCGTCGATCCTGCGCGCCTACGCGAAGTACCTGCGCCAAGCCGGGTCGACCTTCAGCCAGGACTACCTCGAAGAGTGCCTGTCGGCTCATGTCACGATCGCCAAGCTGCTCGTCGACCTGTTCGAGACCCGGTTCGATCCCGGATCGTTTCGTCGACGACGCCGAGGGCCGGGAGACCGCGGCGAAGGAGATCGTCGTGCGGCTGGAGCGCGCCCTCGACGACGTCGCCAGCCTGGATCAGGACCGCATCCTTCGCTCCTTCCTCGCCCTCGTGCAGGCGACGCTGCGGACCAACTACTACCGGGTGAGCTCCCCGGACAAGTCCAGCGCGGCGTTGGCCTTCAAGCTCAACCCGTCGGCCATTCCTGGACCTGCCCGATCCACGCCCGATGTTCGAGGTGTGGGTCTACTCGCCGCGGGTGGAAGGCGTCCACCTGCGGTTCGGAGCCGTCGCGCGAGGTGGGCTGCGGTGGTCCGACCGGCGGGAGGACTTCCGCACCGAGGTGCTCGGGCTGGTCAAGGCCCAGGCGGTCAAGAACGCCGTCATCGTGCCCGTCGGCGCCAAGGGCGGCTTCGTCGCCAAGCGGCTGCCTGACCCGGCCGTGAACCGTGAGGCGTGGCTGGCCGAGGGCGTCGAGAGCTACAAGACCTTCATCCGGGCGCTGCTGGACGTGACGGACAACCGGGCCGCCGACCGCAGCATCGTGCCGCCGCCGCGAGTCGTTCGCCATGACCCCGACGACCCGTACCTGGTCGTCGCCGCCGACAAGGGCACCGCGACGTTCTCCGACATCGCCAACGGTGTCGCGATCGACTACGGCTTCTGGCTCGGCGACGCGTTCGCCTCCGGCGGGTCCGCCGGCTACGACCACAAGGCGATGGGCATCACCGCCCGCGGCGCCTGGGAGTCGGTGAAGCGGCACTTCCGCGAGATGGGCCGCGACTGCCAGAGCGAGGACTTCACCTGCGTCGGGATCGGCGACATGTCCGGTGACGTCTTCGGCAACGGCATGCTGCTCTCGACCCACATCCGGCTGCTGGCCGCGTTCGACCACCGGCACATCTTCCTCGACCCCAACCCCGACGCCGCCATCTCCTACGAAGAGCGGAAACGCATCTTCGAGCTGCCCCGCTCGACCTGGGCCGACTACAACCCGGAACTCATCAGCGAGGGCGGCGGGGTTCATCCGCGGTCGGCCAAGCGCATCGAGATCACCTCACAGGTCAGGCAGCGGCTGGGACTCGACGAGTCCGTCACCGAGATGACGCCGCCGGACCTCCTGCGGGCGATTCTGATGGCGCCGGTCGACCTGCTCTGGAACGGCGGGATCGGCACCTACGTCAAGGCGGCCGCCGAGACCCATGCCGATGTCGGGGACAAGGCCAACGACGCGATCCGGATCAACGGTGCCGAGCTGCGGGCCAAGTGTGTGGGCGAGGGCGGCAACCTCGGGTTCACCCAACTCGGCCGCATCGAGTACGCGATGTCCGGCGCCGACGGTGAGGGCGGTCGGATCAACACCGACGCGATCGACAACTCTGCCGGAGTCGACACCTCCGACCACGAGGTCAACATCAAGATCTTGGCCGACAGCATCGTGCGCGAGGGCGACCTCACCGAGAAGCAGCGCAACGAGTTGCTGGCCGCGATGACCGACGAGGTCGGCCAGCTGGTCCTCGCCAACAACTACGGGCAGAACGTCGCGCTGGCCAGCGGGGTGTTCCAGGCCACCAACCTGGCGCACGTACACCGCGGGTACGTGTCGAAGCTCGAGGCCGAAGGCAAGCTCAACCGGGCCTTGGAGTTCCTGCCGACCGACCGGCAGTTCGGCGAACGGATACAGGCTGGCCGCGGATTGACCAGCCCGGAGCTCTCGGTACTGCTCGCCTACACCAAGAACCTGATGTACGGAGAATTGCTCGACACCCCGTTGCCGGACGATCCGTACCTGCGCAACGCGCTGCACGCATACTTCCCGACCGACTTGCGCGAGCGGTATCCCGAGCGGATCGACGAGCACCCGCTGCGTCGCGAGATCGTCACGACGCTGGTCGTCAACAATCTGGTCAACGAAGCCGGGACGACGTTCGCGTACCGCCTGGGCATGGAGACCGGCGGCACGATGGAGGACCTCGCCCGCGCCCACACCGTGGCCGCGGTCGTATACGGGGTCCCGGAGCTCATGGCCGAGGTCGCCGCGCTCGACAACGTCGTGCCCGCTGACCTGCAGACTCGCATCCGGCTGGAAGGGCGCACCATCACCGAGCGGGCCACCCGCTGGCTGACGGTCAACCGGCGTCCGCCGATCGACATCGCGTGGCAGATCGAGTTCTTCGAAGGACCGCTTTCCCGGCTGCTCGACGAACTGCCGACGACCCTGGTCGGTCGTGAGCTCGATCTGTTCGTCGAGCGGCGGGACCGGCTGACCAAGGCCGGCGTCCCCGCAGATCTGGCTACCCGGGTCTCCGTGCTGCCGCCTGCGTACGCGGGTCTCGGCATCGTCGAGACGGCCGTGTCGACCGGAACGGACCTGATCGAGGTCGCCCGGGTCCATTTCAAGCTCGGCGAGCACCTCGCGCTCGGCCAGCTGCTGGAGCGGATCGTCGCGCTGCCCCGTAACGACCGCTGGCAGACCATGGCCAGGGCGGCGCTGCGCGACGACCTGCATGCGGTCCAGACGGCGCTGACAGCGCAGATCATCCAGAACACCCAGGACGGCATGGACACCAAGGCCCGGGTGAAGGCATGGGCCGCCCGTGACTCCGTCGTGGTCGCACGGGCGCAGGAGACACTTCGCGAGATCGTCGAGAGCGACACCTTCGACCTGGCTCGGCTCTCCGTCGGCCTGCGGGTGGTCCGATCGCTGCTGCGCGCCGAAACGGCGTGACTTCTGCCGGCTCCCGTCCATCGAGCCGATCGTCAGCGCCTCCGCACGTGTTGATCATCGCCGACCGTGGCAGCCTCGGGTTGTGAAGATCGTCGTGAAGGCTCCAGCGCGCGCGTACGCGGGGCGGTTCATCACGACGATCTTCACGACCATGTTGGACGTGAGGATGCGGTGACGTTCCAGCCGAGCCTCGAGCTCAATGCCGCGTTCTACCAGGAGATCGTCGAACCGATGGTCCGACCGGTTCCGCACGCCGCAGCGCTGCTCGGCTGGGGCTCCGACGTGCTGGGGTTCGACACCGCGCGGTCGACGGACCACGGCTGGGGACCGCGGCTGCAGATCTTCGTCGGCGACGACGCGGTCGAAGATGTCCGCCCGATGATCGAGGCGGGGCTGCCGGCGATGTTTCTTGGCTGGCCCGTTCGGTACAGCCTGGGCGACGACGACCCCGTCGTGCACCGCGTCGACGTCACGACGCTCGGCGACTGGCTGACCGACCGGCTGGCCGTCGACCCGCGGCTCGGACTGAGCTCGATCGACTGGCTGGTGATCCCGCAGCAGGCGTTGCTGGGTGTCGTCCGCGGCCGGATCTATGCGGACCCCGCCGGCGACCTGGCCGCTGTGCGGGAGACGCTGGCCTGGTACCCGCGCGACGTCTGGCTGTGGCTGCTCGCCTGCGGCTGGCGCCGCCTCGACCAGGAAGAACCATTCGTCGGGCGGACCGCCGAGGTCGGGGACGAACTCGGATCGCGCATCGTCGCCGCTCGGCAGGTACGGGAGATCATGCGGCTGGCGTTCTTGTTGGAGCGCACCTATGCGCCGTACTCGAAGTGGCTGGGTACCGCATTCGCACGTCTGCCGTCCGCGGCGGACCTGACGCCACTCCTGCGTCGTGCACTCGACGCTGCTGTTCACCCGGAGCGGGAGTCGGCGATGGTGGAGGCATACGAGCTGCTGGCCGGGCTGCACAACCGCCTGGCCCCGACGAGCCAGCTCGACTCCAGCACCCGGTTCTTCTACGACCGGCCGTTCCGCATCCTCGGTGCCGGCCGGTTCGTCGAGGCCTGCCTCGAGGCCATCGACGATGCCCGGCTGCGTGAGCTGCCGCTCGTCGGGTCCGTCGACCAGTTCGCCGACTCCACCGATGTGCTGGCCTACCCGGCCAGAGCCGCGCGGCTCCGAGCCATCTACGACCCCTAGCTCACGACGCTTCCACTTCGCTACCCAGATGTTCGCCAACGGGCTCCACTGGCGTCGTTAACGAACATTTCGTCAGCGAGGTCCGGCATGTCCCGGCGGCGGTAGCACCCGGGCTGTGGATAACTCGACTTCGTCTGGCGTGTGATCGTCAGGGCCGGTATAACTCTGCGACATCTCACCAGTCACGAGTGCGCATAAGCACCAGCCGACGGGACGCCCGAGCATGACCGCGATCGAGATCATCGACGCCGAAGTGCGCGACGTCGTGCGTCGCGAGGGTATCGACCCGGTGGCCGATCCGATCGCTATCCGGACCATCGTCGACAACGTCATCGCGAGTTATGACGAGCGCAGCCTGAGCCGGCCGCTCCCGCCGCTGGGCGATTCACAGTCGGTGGCGCGAACCGTGCTCGATGCGGTTGCCGGGTTCGGGCCGCTGCAGCCTTACCTCGACGATCCCACGATCGAGGAAATCTGGATCAACGAACCCAGCAAGGTCTTCGTCGCCCAGCGCGGTCGCAGCGAGCTCACCACGACGATCTTCACGGCCGCGGAGATCCGCGATCTCGTAGAGCGCATGCTCAAATCCTCGGGCCGGCGCATTGACCTCTCCTCGCCGTTTGTGGACGCGATGCTGCCGGACGGCAGCCGCCTGCACGTCGTCATCCCCGATATCACTGCCGAGCACTGGGCCGTGAATATTCGCAAGTTCATTGTCCGCGCGAACCATCTCGACGAACTGGTCGGCCTCGGCACACTCACCGCGCCGGCAGCAAGTTTTCTGGATGCCTGCGTCGTGGCCGGGCTCAACGTGCTCGTGGCCGGTGGCACCCAGGCGGGCAAGACCACCATGCTCAACTGCCTGACTGCCGCCGTACCTGCGCGCGAACGGGTGATCACCTGCGAGGAGGTCTTCGAGCTCAAGGTGCCGTTGCCTGATGTGGTGCGAATGCAGACCAGGCAACCGAACCTGGAAGGAACAGGAGAGATCAGCCTCCGGCACCTCGTCCGGGAGGCATTGCGGATGCGTCCGCAGCGGATTGTGGTGGGTGAGGTTCGCCAGCAGGAGTGCCTCGACCTGTTGATTGCGCTGAACTCGGGGATCCCTGGGATGTGCACAATCCACGCGAACTCGGCTCGCGAAGCCATCACCAAGATGTGCACGTTGCCACTACTGGCCGGAGAGAACATCGGCAGCCGATTTGTGGTGCCGACCGTCGCCGGCTGCGTCGACATCATCGTCCACCTCGCGACTGAACCCGACGGTTCTCGCCGGGTGCGCGAGATCGTCGCCGTGCCCGGCCGGGTGGAGGGTGATGTCGTCGAGCTCGAGCCGATCTTCGCCCGGCGCGGCGGGCAACTGATCCGCATCGACGGCTATCCGCCGCACGTCGAGCGGTTCGAACGCGTCGGCCTCGACGTGGCGAAGGTCCTCGGCGATCCGTCCAGGGTTGGCGAGCGGGAAGGCGCCGCCTGATGGGTGCGCTGCTGGGACTGATGCTCGGCGTGGGACTGCTGCTTGTCTGGCAGTCGGCTCTCGGGCCGAGGAAGCCGCGTATCAACCGACGAGGACCGAGAGTCCGGCGACGAATCGCCGACATGATCGCGGAGGCCGGCATCGAGGCGGTCACGCCACGGCAGATCTTGGCGTCGTGCGCCGGTGCCGGAGTTTTCGTCACACTGGTGTTCCTGGTGTTTTCGCGGACCTGGCCGGTGGCGCTGGCGTTCGGCGCATTCGCGGCCTACGCCCCCATCGCGCTGTTGCGCTTCCGGGTACGCCAGCGGCGCAACGAGTTGCGCGACCTGTGGCCCGATGCGGTGGACAATCTCGCCTCGGCTGTCCGGGCCGGGCTGTCCCTTCCGGAGGCATTGACCCAGCTCGGCGTTCGCGGCCCGGCCGTCCTGCGCGTGCCGTTCCTTCGCTTCGCCGAGGACTATCGAGCGAGCGGCCGGTTCAACGACTGTCTCGACCGGCTCAAGGACCGGCTCGCCGATCCGACTGGGGACCGGATCTGCGAGTCACTGCGAATCGCCCGTGAAGTCGGTGGCTCGGACCTCGGCCGGCTGCTGCGGACGCTTTCGTCGTTCCTACGCGACGATGCTCGGACGCGGGCTGAATTGGAGACCAGACAGAGCTGGGTCGTCAATGCCGCCAGGCTCGCCGTTGCCGCTCCGTGGCTGCTGCTCGGTCTGCTCAGCCTGCGGACCGAGTCGGTCCGCGCCTACAACGCTCCTGGCGGTTGGGTCGTGCTGGCCATCGGCGCAACGACCTGCCTGGTCGCCTATCGGCTGATGCTTCGCCTCGGCAGACTGCCCGAGGACGCACGGGTGCTGCGATGACGCCAGGCGCTGTCTCGGGCGCATTCCTCGGCCTGGTGGTCGGCGGCGGACTGGTCTTGACCTGGTCGCGGTTGCCGCTGCGCCGCCGGCCGGCTCTGGACGCTCGGCTGGCGCCCTATGTCGGTGAGCTCTCCGCGGAGACGGCGCGCCGGCGGTACCTCCAGGACGCTCGCACGTTGACGCCGTTTCCCACGCTCGAGCGGCTGCTCCGACCGCATCTCGCCGACGGCGCTGACCTGCTCGAGCGGATCCTCGGTGGCGGTACGTCAGTTCGCCGGCGCCTCGACCAATCCGGCAGCGTCTTGTCGTTACACGAGTTCCGGATCGAGCAGTTGATCTGGGGCAGCGCGGGGTTTGCGGCGGCGGTCGGCGTGAGCGTGCTTCTTCTCGGCGGTAGAGGTTCCCCGATCCTGCTGTTGGTGTTCTGTGCAGCCGGTGGGGTCGGGGGCGTCGTCGCCCGTGATCACCGGCTCACCAGGGCGGTCCGCGACCGAGAGCAGCGGATGCTCGCGGAGTTCCCGACGATCGCGGACCTGCTGGCGTTGTCAGTCGCGGCCGGAGAGGGTCCCGTGGCTGCTCTCGAACGGGTAGCCCGAGTGAGCGACGGAGAGCTCGCTCGCGAGTTGCGTCGAGCGCTCGCCGACGCTCGAACCGGCGCCGGATTCATCCAGGCACTGGACGGGGTCGCCGACCGGACGACGCTCGCTCCGCTCGCGCGGTTCGTCGACGGGGTTGCCGTGGCGGTGGAACGAGGAACGCCGCTAGGCGACGTGTTGCGCGCCCAGGCAGCCGACGTCCGCGAGGCCCGCAAGCGCAACCTGCTCGAGATCGGTGGCCGGAAGGAGATCGCCATGATGATCCCGGTGATCTTTCTCGTCCTTCCCGTCACCATTCTGTTCGCTCTCTATCCGGGGCTGGTCCAGATCAGCTCCGTTGTTCCGTGAGACCCACAGACCAGGAGGCACTGTGACGCACAGAAGAATTCAGCGACGGCTCTGGCGGCTCTCGCTCCGCGATGAGCGGGGTGACGTGCCAGGCTGGGTTCTGATAACGATCATGACGGCTGGGATCGTCGCCGTTCTGTGGCAGTTCGCCGAGCCCTATCTGCGCGACATCCTCGAGCAGGCGCTCGAAGCGGTTGCCCCCTGATTGCGCCGGGCGGCGAGCGGGGCGCAGCGGTCGTCGAGTTCAGCCTCGTCTCGGTAGTCCTGGTCGGGCTGTTCCTCGCGATTCTGCAGCTCGGCCTGGTCCTGCATGTCCGCAACACCTTGGTTGCCTGCGCCGCGGAAGGCGCTCGGCACGCCGCGAACGCCGATCGCGACCTCGCTGACGGCGAGGCCCGCACGGCGGCGCTGATCGCCGAGTCTCTCTCCTCGAGATTCGGCCAGGGCATCGCGTCCCGTTACGTCTCGGCTGGCGGCATGCAGCTGGTCGAGATCGAAGTGACCACCACCCTGCCGCTGTTCGGCCTGCTCGGCGTCGACCGTGGTCTGACCGTCACCGGCCACGCCGTCGAGGAGAGTGCGCTGTGAGTCCGGCACCGACGGAACGCGGCAGCGCGATCATCGAATTCCACTTCCTCGGCCTGCTATTGATGGTGCCGCTGATCTACGTCTTGCTCGCGGTGCTGGACGTCCAGCGGGCGTCGTACGGCGTGACCCAAGCGGCTCGGGAGGCCGGCCGGATCTTCGTCGCGACCGGCAACGAAAGCGCCGCCCGCCTCGCGGCGCAGGTCGCACTGGCCGACCAGGGCCTTGCTGCCGATGCTGCCGACATCTCGATTCGGTGTTCCGCGGCTCCGTGCTACCAGCCTGGCGCGCAGGTCACAGTCACCGTCGGCTCTACCGTTCGCCTGCCGTTCGTCCCTGAAGTGCTGGCCGGCGCGGTGAACGCAGAGATTCCCGTGGATGCGACCCATGCCTCTGTCATCGACCGATTCCGGGCGCTCTAGATGCCTCGGCGTGGCCGGGACGACGGCCAGATCACGCTGATGATCATCGGGTTCGTGATGATCATCGTGCTGGCGGTTGGGGTTGTCGCGAATGCGTCCAAGGCGTTCGTGTACCGGCGCTCGCTCGCGTCCTGGGCCGACGGGGCCGCCATCGCAGCGGCGCAAAGTGTCGCCGAGGACGTCGTCTACGCCGGGGAGACAGTTGACGTACTGCCGATTTCCGCGGCGGACGCCCGGCGAGTAGTGGATGAATACGTCACGCGCAACGGGCTCGCGGACCGGTTCGATGATCTGAGTGTCGCGGTCGGCGTCGATCCGGCGGCAGCGACCGTCACTGTCGAGTTCGGCGTCCGAGTGCCGCTCGTCCTCAGTGGCGACGCGGCCGGGATTCCAGTTTCGGCCGCCGCCACTGCCACCGCACCGTTGGAGTGACGAACTCGACTGGGCGATGACCAACCGAGGCGGCTAGAAGGCTTCCCGGGCGGGCCATCACCAGGCCTGCCCGTACTCCAACAGGCTTGCAGGCCTGGTGATGTATAGGCGGGGGTGGTGAACGTGGTCATTCCGCGCGGCGCTGGAGCGCTGCACGAGGCGCGTACCCTTGATCGACGTGGCCCGCGACGTCGACGAGGAGATCAAAGCCCTCGACCAGACCCTGTCGAGCGTCGAGAAGGTGCTCGATCCCGCTCGGATGCGCGAGCAGGTTGCCGAACTCGAGCGTCAGGCGGCTGCCCCGGACCTGTGGGAAGACCTCGAGCGGGCCCAGCAGGTCACCAGCCGGCTCTCCTATCTGCAGGCCGATCTGCGCCGGCTCACCGAGCTGCGCCAGCGGGTCGACGACCTGCCGGTGATGTTCCAGCTGGCGGAGGAGGAGTCCGACGAGTCCGCGGCCGCCGAGGCCGAGCGCGAGCTGGACGAGGTCGACCACCTGGTGTCCGAGCTCGAGGTCCGCACCCTGCTCTCGGGCCGATACGACGCGCGTGAGGCCGTCATGACCATCCGGGCCGAGGCGGGTGGCGTCGACGCCGCGGACTGGGCCGAGATGCTCATGCGGATGTATCTGCGGTGGGCCGAGCGGCACGGGTACAAGACCGAGGTGTACGACACGTCGTACGCGGAGGAGGCGGGCATCAAGTCCGCCACCTTCACCGTCCACGCGCCGTACGCGTACGGGACGCTGTCGGTGGAGCAAGGGACACACCGGCTGGTCCGGATCAGCCCGTTCGACAACCAGGGCAGACGGCAGACCTCCTTCGCCGGCGTCGAGGTGCTGCCGGTCGTCGAGCAAACGGACCACATCGAGATCCCGGAGTCCGACATCCGTGTCGACGTGTTCCGCTCCTCCGGCCCCGGTGGGCAGAGCGTCAACACCACCGACTCCGCGGTCCGGATCACCCATGTGCCCACGGGCATCGTCGTGTCGTGTCAGAACGAGAAGTCGCAGCTGCAGAACAAGGCGTCGGCTATGCGGGTGCTACAGGCGAAGCTGCTGGAGCGTCGACGCGAGGAGG
Organism: uncultured Actinomycetota bacterium; assembly: GCA_963831385.1. GTDB lineage: Bacteria > Actinomycetota > Actinomycetes > Jiangellales > Jiangellaceae > JACVRX01. The sequence continues at coordinate 64,892 of CAWHPW010000019.1, read as the reverse complement.
AACGCGCCGCGATGGACGCGCTGAAAGGCGACGCCGGTTCGTCCTGGGGCAACCAGATGCGCTCGTACGTGCTGCACCCCTATCAGATGGTCAAGGACCTGCGCACCGAGCACGAAGTCGGGAACCCGCAGGCGGTACTGGACGGAGAGATCGACGACTTCCTCGAGGCGGCGATCCGCTGGCGCCGCCAGCAGCCGTCCGGATAGTGCCGTCTCACCGGGTATTCGCCGACGGCTGCCGCCCGCGACGTAGACTCAGGCGCTGGCCGCGGTTCGTTACGGCCCGAGGCACGCATCCGAGACTGCGCGAGGCACAGTGATCCGATTCGACAACGTCACCAAGCTGTACCCCAGCCAGGCACAGCCTGCGCTGAGCGATCTGAGCGTGGAGGTGGAGAAGGGGGAGTTCGTCTTCCTGGTCGGACCGTCCGGGTCCGGGAAGTCGACGTTCCTCCGGCTCGTGCTCAAGGAGGACCGGCCGACGTCCGGTCGGATCAGGGTGGCCGGCAAGGATCTGCACCGGCTCTCCAACTGGAAGGTTCCCCACCTGCGCCGCCGCATCGGGACGGTGTTCCAGGACTTTCGCCTGCTGCCGAACAAGACGCTGTTCGAAAACGTCGCGTTTGCGCTGCAGGTCATCGGCAAGTCGCGCCGGCAGATCAATCGCGACGTTCCCGCCGTCCTCGAGCTCGTCGGTTTGGACGGCAAGGAGGACCGGCTACCCGATCAGCTCTCCGGTGGCGAACAGCAGCGTGTGGCCATCGCCCGCGCGTTCGTCAACCGGCCGCTGATCCTGCTGGCCGACGAGCCGACCGGGAACCTCGACCCCGCGACCAGCGTCGGGATCATGAAGCTCCTCGACCGGATCAACCGGACGGGGACCACTGTCGTCATGGCGACCCATGACCAGTCGATCGTCGACCAGATGCGCAAGCGCGTCATCGAGCTCGACGGAGGCAAGCTGGTGCGCGACCAGTCCCGCGGCGTCTACGGCTACACCCGATAGGCCACCGCCCCGCACCCACGACCCGCGAAGAGAGCGATGCGTTTCCACTACGTCTTCTCCGAGATCATGACCGGCCTGCGCCGCAACCTGACGATGACCCTGGCCGTCGTCATCACGGTCGCGATCTCGATGGGCTTTCTCGGCACCGGCCTGCTGGTGCGGGCGCAGGCGAGCACGATGAAGGACTACTGGTACGACAAGATCGAGATCTCGGTCTTCATGTGCAACGAGTTCGACAAGGGCAGCGGCTGCGCGGAAGGCCAGGTCACCGGCGAGCAGAAAGCGCAGATCGAGCAGACCCTCACGGCGCATCCGCAGGTCCGTGAGGTCTTCCCCGAGTCCCAGGAGCAGGCCTACGAGCGGTTCCAGGAGCAGTTCCAGGATTCGATCGCCGAGACGATCACTCCCGAGCAGCTGCAGGAGTCGTTCCGGGTGGAGTTGCGCAACCCCGAGGAGTACGAGGCAGTCGTCTCGGCGGTGGCCGGCCTGCCCGGCGTCCACCAGGTCGTCGACCAGCGCGAGGTGCTCGAGCCGTTCTTCGACGTGCTCAACAGCCTGCAGGTGGCTGCGGCCGTGATCAGCGGCATCATGGTGGTGGCCGCGGTCCTGCTCATCGCGAACACGATCCGGCTGGCCGCATTCAGCCGACGGCGCGAGACCGGCATCATGCGCCTGGTCGGTGCCTCGAATTTCTACATCCAGCTTCCGTTCATCCTCGAGGCGGCGATCGCCGGGGTCATCGGCGCTCTGCTCGCAGCGTGCGGCATCGTCTTGGTCAAGTGGCTGTTCATCGACGGGAAGATGGCGCAGGCGCTTCGGTTCGTCGCCTGGGTCGACTGGGCGGACACGCTCAGCGTTCTTCCGTGGCTCCTGGTCGCTGGCATCGGCTTGACGGCCGTTGCGGCTTTCGTGACGTTGCGCCGGTATCTGCGCGTTTAGGTAATTAGCCGCACTTTCTCTACCGCTCGGCCTCTCCCCATGACTGGCCTGCAGGTGTACGGTCATGTGTCGTGTGGTGCACAGGGGACGGTTGTGACAACTGTGACTAGTGCGCGCAGCCGTCGATTGATGCCGCTCGGGCTGGCAGCCGGGCTTGTCCTGGCATCGGTCATCCCTGCCAATGCCGCCGACCCGTACGACCGCAAGCGGGCCGTCGAGCAGCAACTGGGCCAGGCGCAGGGTGAGCTTCGGCAGTCGACCCAGGCCCTCGATGACGCCACTCGCTCCTATACCGACGCACAAGCGAAGTTGCCCGCCGCTGAACAAGCGCTGGTTGACGCAGAGCAAGCCCTGGTCGTCGCGCAGGAACGGCTCGCGCAGGCCCGCGGCGAGCTGGCCGCGGCGAAAGCCCAGGACGCGGCGGCGGCGGCCAAACTCGCCGCGGCAGAGCAGCGCGTCCGCGACCAAATGGCTCGGATCGCTGAGATCAGCGACCGGATCGAGGGCAAGCGCGCCGCCATGAGCCAGCTGGCGGTCGAGGCGTACCAGCAGGGAGCCATGGGCCACCTGCTCGACCTGGCCGCCGCGTTCGAAGCCGACGACGTCGACGGCTTCACCACCCGCGTGACGTACGCACAGTCGGTGCTCAACGCGGAAGACACCGTGCTCACCGGGCTCGAGACGGATCGGGTGGACCTGGCCAACGAGCGGGTGAAGCTGGAGGAGCTGAGGGAAGAGGCGCGGCGCCTGCGCGAGGAGGCCGCCCGACACCTTCAGCGCACCAAGGAACTCGAGGCAGCTGCAGCGGCGGCGCGGGCGGCAGCCGAGGTGAACGCCGAACAGGCGCGGGCGGCCAAGGCGGCCGTCGACCAGCTCGTGGCTCAGCGGTCGGGCGCCGTCGCCGCGGCGGAACAGGCGAAGGCCGACGACGCAAAGCACTATGCGGCGCTCACAACTGAACGCAACGCGATCGACGCGGAGATCGCCGAACTGGCCCGGAAAGCTCGTGAGGAGCGGCGCAAAGCGGCGGCGGCCGCGGCGGCAGCTGCGGCAGCGAGCAAGTCCTCCACCGGGTCGTCCAGCGGCGGCTCGTCCAGCGGCGGTTCCTCGGGTGGCGGCTCGTCCGGTGGCGGGTCGTCGGGTGGCGGTTCCTCGGCGACTGCGGGCCTGAGCTATCCGGTGGCCAATCCGCACGTCACGTCGCGGTACGGCATGCGGGTCCACCCGGTGACCGGTGTGTACAAGCTGCATGACGGCACCGACTTTCGGGCCTACTGCGGCACCCCGATCCGCGCCTCGGCCGGCGGCCGGGTGCTGTGGGCTCGCTACCGCGGCGGCTATGGCAACCAGGTGGCCATCGACCACGGCGTGGTCGGCGGCAATGCCCTGATGACCTCGTACAGCCACCTCTCGCGCTTTGCGGCCAGCTCGGGTGAACGAGTGTCGCAGGGGGAGATCATCGGCTACTCGGGGAGTACCGGATACTCGACCGCCTGCCACCTGCATTTCATGGTGTACGACGACGGCGTGCGGGCGAACCCCATGAGCTATCTCTGAGCACGCTCGCTCAGCTCGAGCCGGCCGGATGAGATCCTGCTGCCCATGGCACGCGAGCGTGGACGCACGGTAGTGGCGCAGAACCGCAAGGCCCGCCGTGACTACGAGATCGACTCGACCTATGAGGCCGGTCTCGTCCTCAGCGGTACGGAGGTCAAGTCGCTGCGGGCCGGCCGAGCCTCGCTGGTCGACGGTTTCGCCGAAGTCCGTGACGGCGAGGTGTGGCTGCGCAACGTGCACATTCCCGAGTACGACCAAGGGACCTGGACCAACCACGAGCCGCGCCGTTCACGCAAGCTGCTCATGCGGCGAGACGAGATCAGCCGCCTGGTCGTCAAGACCAGGGAGAAGGGCTACACGCTGATCCCCATCTCCCTGTACTTCTCCGACGGCTACGCCAAGGTCGAGGTCGCCCTCGCACGTGGCAAGCGGTCCTACGACAAGCGGCACGCATTGGCCGAGAAACAAGCTCTCCGCGAGGCCGACCGCGCGATTGCCCGATCTCGACGACGGCGCGGCTGATCCACTCCTGGTACGTGCCGTTCCCTCATCGGAATGACCACGTTCACCACCCCTCCCTATACATCACCAGGCCTGCAAGCCTGGTGATGTACGGGTACGCCTGGTGAACGTGGTCATTCCGGAAGAGCGAGCGCGGCGTCCTAGCGGACGAAGCGGTGCACGTCCGGTGAGCCCGCGGTGTCCTGGATTCCGGCGATCCAGGGTCCAGTGCCTTCGCTCTGGTCGATCACGCCGGCCTCCAGCCCGGTGTATCGGCCCTCGAGAACCGACGCGGCCAACCGCTCGTCGATGCCGTCGGTGTTTTGCCACAGCGCGTCGAACAGTCGCTCGACGCGGAGCCGGGACTGCTGGCAGAACACGTCGGCGAGCTGAGCGGCGCTGGCGTCGCCGCGCTCACGCAGCGACTGCGCGCGGACACAACTGGCCGCCATCGCGAACAGCTCCGCGCCGATGTCGACGATCCGGGCCAGGAAACCCTGCCGACGCTCCAGCCCGCCTTGCCAGCGGGCCATTCCGTAGAAGGTCTGACGGGCGAGCCGGCGCGATGAGCGCTCGACATAACGCAGGTGCCGGGCCAGGCCGCCGAACTCGGCATAGGACGAGGGCAGCTGACCGCGTCCCGCGACCAGAGGCGGCAACCAGCGAGCGTAGAAGCCGGCTGCCTTCGCGGTGGCCTTGGCCTTGTCCGTCAGATCGATGTCGGGATCGATGACGTCGCCTGCCGCCTGCAAATGTGCATCGACGGCCTCGCGGGCGATGAGCAGGTGCATGATCTCGGTGGATCCTTCGAAGATCCGATTGATCCTCAGGTCGCGAAGAATCTGCTCGGCCGGCACCGCTCGTTCGCCCCGCGACCTCAACGACTCGGCCGTCTCGTAGCCGCGTCCCCCCCGGATCTGCACCAGCTCGTCGGCGACGAGCCAGGACATCTCACTGGACCAGAGCTTGGCCAATGCCGCCTCGATGCGGATGTCGTGCCGGCCGGCGTCCGCCAAATGTGCGGACAGGTCCAGGACGGCCTCCTGGGCGAATGCCGTCGCGGCCATGAACGAGATCTTGTGCGCGATCGCAGCGTGCTGCCCGACGGGACGACCCAATTGCACCCGCGCTCGACGCCCACTCGCGAGCGATCTTGACGCACCACTTCGACGCTCCCGTGCACAGCGCCGGAATCGACAGCCGGCCGGTGTTCAGCGTCGTGAAAGCGATCTTGAGGCCGTCCCCTTCCTTGCCGAGCACGGTTTGCAGCCGGCACCCGCACGCTGCTCGAACCGCGTGAGCCCGTTCTCGATTCCGCTTGCAGGCCCATGAACGCGTTTCGTCGCTCGACGGTGATGCCGGGGGAGTCCGACTCGACGATGAACGCGGTAATGCCACCGGGACCTCCCGAATGCTTCGGCACCCGGGCCATGACCACGACCAGTTCGGCGATGACTCCGTTCGTCGTCCACAGCTTGAGCCCGCTCAGCTCGTACGCTGAAGCCGCCGTCCATCGGCGTCGCAGTGGCGGCCAAGCGGGCCGGGTCCGAACCGAAGTCGGGTTCGGTCAGCAAGAACGCAGTGATCGCTCCGCGCGCACAGCGCGGGAGGAAGGCGCGTTTCTGCTCCTCGGTGCCGAACATCTTGACCGGTTCGGGCACGCCGATGGACTGATGTGCGGAGACCAGTGCACCGAGCGACGGGTGCACGGAACCGATCAGCATCAGCGCCCGGTTGTACCCCGTCTGGCCGAGCCCGAGTCCGCCGATACTCACGGGGAATCTTCATGCCGAACACGCCGAGGCGGGCCAGCGCCTTGAGGTATTCGTCGGGAATGACCGACTCACGCTCGATCACGCTGCCGTCCAGCTCGGTCTCACACAGCGCGCGCAGACTCGGCCAGAAAGGCATCGGTCCTGGCTTGCTCGGCTCGGCTCGAGCTAGCGGCTGCGGATGGATCAGATCGAGCCGAAACTGGCCGAGATAGAGCTCCTTCGCGAACGACGGCCGGTCCCACTCGGTCTGCCGTGCCGCCTCGGCCAGCTGGCGGGCCTCCCGTTCGTCGACATGGCGGCGACGGGGGCTTCGGTCACGGTTCAGCTGTGTGGTCGCCATTGACTGGTCCTCCTCGGCGACCGGCTCCTAGCTCCTCGATGTTACTCGCTGGTAGCAACGTGCGGTCAGAGCCATAGCATCGGGAATCTCACATGCGTGTCCGACGTTTACCTGGGTAGCCTGGACGGGCCGAGCGAGCGCGCCAGCCCGTTCGGGCGTAGCGAACGAGCATTGACAACTGAACATGGGGGTGAACGGTTTCGACTTCGTTCGTCGAACCAGGAGAAGCGGGCCGAGGATGTCGCGTGAACTCGCTAACCAACGCGGCAACGTTATAAGTGCCAACGCTAAGCGCACTGACTTCGCTCTCGCCGCCTGAGGCGGAGTACTGAAGTCTGTCGACCCGGGGATGCTTCCGCCCCGGTGATCGGCATCAGCAAGGAGGCTCACCTCCCGGTATGGTCGCGGGACCGGGAGGGACATGAACGCGACTGGGCTCGTCACGGTGAACTCGCCTGCATGATCACCGGAGCCGAGTAGAGGCAACGCAGGCTGCGCCCGGAGAAGCCCTGGAGAGTCGTCGAAGGACCCGGGTTCGATTCCCGGCACCTCCACCAGCACATCCGCGACGCCGCGGGTCAGCCCTGATGTTGGCCCGCGGCGTCGTCAATTCCGATGGTCGGGCACCACGTTCGGCAGTCGGACCGCCGAACCGGTCCCAAGATCACCTAGACTGGTGGCAGGAGAGGTGACCGCATGAGAGGCGACCGGGTCGAGATCGTGATCGACGCCGGCGACGGGGTCCGCGCCTACGACGTCGTGGCCACCCGCGCCGGCCGCCGGGTCGAGATCACCCAGGGTCGCACTGTCGTCGAGGTCACCGAAGTGACCCGCAGTGGCAAACCGGTTCGCTCGGCGCGGTTCATGGCCTCCCGAGTCCTCGCGCTCGTCGAGCATCCGGCCGAGCGGCCCCCCCGACCGGTCGTTACCGAGGCGGCCGAATCCCACCCCGGCACCCGTCGTAAGTACGCCGACCAGTGGTGAGTGTCGCGCGGCTCTGCTGAGGTCACGGTCGAGAGGTGACCAGAACTGCGATGACTCCGCGTTGCCGTCAGGCAAGATGAGCGACTGTGACCGCTTCTGAGCAGCTCCGTGCCATCGCCGAGAAGTATTGGGAGGCTCGCCTCGAGGCCAGCCCGCTGTACGCCTCTTTCCTCGGCGATCACCGGTATGACGACCGGGCCGATGACCTGTCTGCCGAGGCGGACCAGGCTCGACGAGCTCGGTGGACCGAGCCTGCGCAGCGAAGCGGCTGCTGTGGACGCCGACAGCCTGGACGAAACCGACCGGGTGACGAGGGACCTGCTGGCGGAGGAACTCGACGACTCGATCCGCTCCATCGACCACCGCTTGATCGAGCTGGCGTCGGACCAGATGCAGGGCGTGCATGCCGATCTTCTCGTGATCGCGGGGCAGCTGCGCGCCCCGGAGCCGGAGCATGCCCGGATGGCCCTGGCTCGGGTCGGGCAGCTGGCCCGGATGCTCGACCAGGGTGCCCAGCGGTACTTGGCCGGTGTGCGCGTCGGCCGGACGCCGGCACAGATCAACGTGGCGCGATCACTCAATCAGGTCACCAGCTACCTCGACTCGCCGCTGACCACAGACCCGTTCGTCAACCTCGCCGGCCCGGAGACCTGGGACGACAGCGAGAGCTGGCGTGCGGAGATGACCGACGCCGTCCGGGACGTTCTCCGCCCGGCATTCGAGCGCTATAGGGACGTGTTCACCACCGAGCTGCAGCCTGTTGCCCGGCCGGACGAGCGGCCGGGACTGTGCCACATCCCCGACGGCGACGAGATCTACCAGATCCTGATCGAGCACCACACCGGACTGCCGCTCACGGCGCGAGAGCTGCACGACATCGGTTTGCACGAAACGACGAACCAGCTACCCGCGGAGTTCTCGGACATTGGCACTGGAGCATTCGGGACGGCCGACCTGCGGCAGATCTTCGGCAAGCTGAAGAACGATCCCGACCTGCGGTACGTCGACGGCGATGCGGTCGTCGCCCATGCTCAGCGCTGTCTCGATTCGGCTACGGCGGTGATGGGCGACTGGTTCGGCATCCTGCCGCAGGCGCCGTGCGTGCTCACGCCGGTTCCCGACTATCTCGAGGCCGACGTGCCGGGTGCCTACTACCTGCCGCCGGCTCCCGACGGCAGCCGCCCAGGGACGTACTACGTCAACCTCCACCAACCCACCGAGCGTGGCCGGTTCTCCACGGCGGCGATCGCCTTCCACGAGGCCATTCCCGGTCACCATCTCCAGCTCGCGATTGCGACCGAGCGGACGGACCTGCCGTCATTCCGTCGGATGACGACCGGACACAACGCGTTCGTGGAGGGCTGGGCGCTCTACACCGAGCGGCTCGCCGACGAGATGGGCTTGTACGACACCCCACTCGACCGACTGGGCATGGTGGCGTCCGACGGCTGGCGAGCGTGTCGGCTGGTCGTCGACACGGGTTTGCACGCAATGGGCTGGAGCCGGCAGCAAGCAATCGATTTCATGGTCGAGCACATGCCGGTCGACCTCGACACCATCACCGTGGAGGTCGACCGCTACATCGGCATGCCGGCTCAAGCGTTGTCCTACAAAGTCGGGCAGCGGGAGATCCTCCGCCTTCGGGCCGACGCGCGCGCGACGCTGGGGGAGCGGTTCGACATCAAGGGCTTCCACGACGTCGTCCTGGGCGCGGCCACGATCAGCTTGCCGATCCTGCGGCGGCGGGTCGAGGACTGGGTGCAGGCACAGTAGGCAGGCGCACGACGGGCGCGTCCGGCCGCCGCATCAGCTGGGATCGCCGCCTTTCTCGATTGGCACGTCACTCGGTCGTGAATGGCACGCCGAACTGTTGCTGTGGTGGACGGTTTGCCCCGTTATATGGAGCACGAGAACGTGCCAATCGGGGTGGTTCAGATGTGACCGCGGTCACTGGCCTACCCGCGATCCGCAGTGGGCCAGATCACCCATTCGGGCGGAACGTGAAATTTCGGGCACTCGTTACCCAACAGTCTGACGGCACCTCGGCCGTGAGACGTGCCCCGCCGTTCGCGGGGCCCGCGCTCGAGCGCGTTTGCCCACGTCCCCAACCGACGGATCATTCATGCCTGCCTTGGTTCATCCCGCCCGGACAACACTGGGTCTTCTCTGCACCGCCGGGATCGTTATCGCCGCGGCTCTCCCTGTTGCAGCATCCCCGCGACGAGCCGCTGCCGACCCGGCGACGATCTCGGCTGCCGCATCGGCGGTGCAGGCGGCGAGCGCCGCCCAGGTGACGGCAACCCAGTCGATAGCCGAAGCGGAGCGAGCCGTAGCAGACAACACCGACCTGCTCGACAGCGCTGCGCACACGTTGGTTGCGGCTCGGGCCACACTGACCCAGCTCAGTGCGTTGGTCGACGAGGCCGTCGACCAGCGTCACGGAGAGGAAGTGAGCTGCTGGACGTCGCCGCGGGGGCGACCGACGTGGCCGCCGAAGTCGCCGGGGTCATTGCTCCTGTCGCCATGGCGCTGGACCCGCTGGCGGAGGCTGTCGGCCGGCAAGACTCGGCCGAGCCCCGGCTCATCTCGGTGCCGGGCGGGGCTGAGCACGATCTGCGGCTAGCTCGGGCAGCGGCGATCAGGGACCATCGGGCCGCCGCCGAGGAGGTATCCCGGGCAGAGCTCGACCTGCACGTGGCCACAGGAGCGCTGACCGCGGCCCGAGCGGCTGAGGAGAACGCCTCCGCGACGATGGCGGCGGCGAGCCAGGATGCCGAAGCGTTGACGACATCGCTGGGCATCGACATGCGGCTGGTCCGGCCGGGTGACGGCGCTGTCTCGAGCCCCTTCGGCACGCGCGGCCACCCGATCACAGGCAGCCACAAACTGCACAGCGGGATCGACTTCCAGTACGGCGATGGGCTGGCCTACGCAGCGGCACGCGGAACCGTCGCCGAGGTCAGCCGCGATCCGGCATATGGAAACCTGGTCACGATCGCCCATGGTCAAGGGATCACCACTCGTTACGCCCATCTGGCGACTGCCTCGGTCAATCCGGGTGACGCCGTGGCGCCTGGGCAGGTCGTCGGGAAGATCGGCTCGACCGGCTTGTCCACCGGTCCGCATCTGCATTTCGAGGTTTTGGTCGCAGGGCAGTTTCAGGATCCGGCCGGCTGGCTTGGCGGCTAGCCGAGTTGTCCTGGGTAGATTCCGGCCGTGAATGACCGCCCGGACTCCACGTACGCATGGATCTGGCTGCTCACGGACTACGGCCGCCGCGATGGCTTCGTCGCGGCCTGCCACGGGGTCATCGCCCGGATAGCGCCGTTGGTGCGGGTCGAGGACATCACGCACGACGTGCCGGCGCACGACGTCCGGCACGGCGCAGTCGTCCTCGCGCAGACAGTGCGGTACTTGCCGCCGTCGGTGGTGGTCGGAGTCGTGGATCCCGGCGTCGGAACATCCCGGCGGGCAATCGCATTGGCGGCCGGCGAGCTCATCCTGGTGGGCCCGGACAACGGACTGTTGCTGTGGGCGGCTGACTCGCTGGGCGGCATGACAGCAGCGGTCGAACTCACCGAACCTGACTACCTCTTGGACGTGTCGACCCCGACGTTCGCTGGGCGTGACGTGTTCGCGCCGGCCGCGGCGCACCTGGCAGTTGGCGTCCCGTTGGCTGCCCTCGGCCCACCGCTGCCCGTGGACGACCTGACGCGCATGCCGACGCCACGGGTCGAGGTCGACGATGGCGTACTCGACACCGAGGTGCTCACCGTCGATCGATTCGGGAACGTGCAGCTCTATGCAACGGTGGCGGACCTGACTGCCTCCGGCCTCGATAGCGGCGTCGTCCAGATTCGCGTGCGCGACCGGTCCGTCCCGTCGACCGTCGGTGCCACGTTCGCTGATGTCCCGCTCGGTGACGTCGTCCTCTTCATCGACTCGGCCCGACATGTCGCGCTGGCCGTCAATGGTGGTGACGCCGCCACCACACTCGATCTCCGCCCGGGCGACGGCGTCATCCTCACCCGCTGAGCGATCACCTCGAGGCGGCTGCGGTGTCCGTCCCCTCGTGTAGCGCCGCGTAGATCCGATCGCGCACGGCGTTCGCCTCGTCGGCAGTCATGGTGCGGTCCGTTGGTCGCAGGACGACTCTGAGGAGGACGTTGTCTTGTCCCGGCTGCATGCCCAGCCGTTCCCGCGCAGCGGCCGGGACGTCATCGTGCGGAGTGATCGCGAGGATCGCGACCTCTTCCACCAGGTCCGCCTCGCCGCCGAGTGCCTGACGAACCCGATCGCCCAAGGTTTCCGCATCGGCTCCCGCCATGACGGCGATGGACAGGTCGCGCCGAGCCGGCGGAAGATCCGACACCGTCCGGTACGGGGACAGGTCCAGCATCTGTGAGCTGATCCGGGGATCCGCCGAGCGGAGGAGCCGAATATCGGGAATTCCCTTGCGGAGCATGAGAATTCGGTCCAGGCCTATGCCCAGTGCCAGGCCGCTCCAGTCATTCGGTTCCAGGCCCGCCGCCGCAAGGACCTGCGGAGCCGCAAGCCCACATTCCCCGACCTCGACCAGCTGATCGTCGTCGACCACGTCGATCTGCCGACCGTCATGCGTATAGGGATGGCGGGTAGACGTCCAGCGCCAAGTCCTCCCAGGCAGTAGCGCGGTCACTACGTCGTCGACCATGCGCTCGAGGTCACCAGAGTCCAGCTGCCGCCGGCCGCGCTGCAGACGCCACAGGTCGAGTTGGTGCGGCGTGCCGGTGTGCAGTCGATCGATGACATCGCGCCGATGGCAGATTCCCGGCAGCGCGATGAGGACGTCGTCGGAGCTCGGATTGGCGGCGGCGAGGCGCCGCAGTATCGACGGTACGCCGGCCGACGTATGGCCGCGCAGCACCAGCGCCTCGCTGATGTACCGCGTGTACCGAATATCCCTGGCGATGGCGTCGGCCGGGTAGCCGAGCCGGTCGTAGTGGTCGTCGACCGGGACCACCGGCGGTGTGCGGACGAGATGGACCTCGGGCGAACCGGTCGGAGCCGATATGGCCGCTGTGACCAGGTGCTGCATCGCATGCGGACCCTGGGCGGGATCAGTGAGGTCGCGAAGCGTGAGTGCGTCGACGAGTGCGTCGAGAGTGATGGGGATGGTGGACATGACCGGCCCTTTCCAGGCGGAGAGGTTGGCGGGGAACCTCCCCCGGCCGGTCGTCCGTGCAGAGGGTCAGCCGAGCGTGCCCTCCGGGCGGCGGACGTGCGCCGGCCGGGGGCGACCAAACCTGAGCTGACCTGTCATGGGTCCAGGGTAACTCGCTGCTGACCGGCCGGTCGATGTGCTTGTGCGCGTCGATCGACTGGACGGATGCGCGGAGCGGGCACCGGTGGGACGATCCATCACATCTCGTCGCAGCGCGATCGTCCGAAGGAGTCGGCCCGTGGCCAGCGTTCCCAGCGTGTCCTATTCGATCACCGTCCGGCTCGAGGTTCCCGCCGGTGGCACGGCGGTGAGCCAGCTGACGGCAGCCGTGGAAAAGGCCGGCGGACTGGTCACTGCTCTGGATGTGACCGGCTCCGGGCACGACCGCATCCGCGTCGATGTCACGTGCGCCGCAACGTCGACGGCGCATGCCGACGAGCTCGCTGAGGCGCTGCGGTCTGTCGAGGGCGTGACGATCAGCCACGTCAGCGACCGCACCTTTCTCGTTCACCTCGGTGGCAAGCTCGAAGTTCGCTCGAAGGTGCCGATCCGCAATCGCGACGATCTTTCGCTGGTCTACACCCCAGGCGTTGCTCGCGTGTGCCTGGCCATCGCCGAGAATCCCGAGGACGCCCGGCGGTTGACGATCAAGCGCAACACCGTGGCGGTCGTCACCGATGGCTCCGCTGTGCTCGGGCTCGGCAACCTGGGAGCGTTGGCGGCATTGCCGGTCATGGAAGGCAAGGCCGCGTTGTTCAAGCGGTTCGCCGACATCGACGCGTTCCCCATCTGCCTGGACACGCAGGACACCGACCAGATCGTCGAGATCGTGCGAAGCATCGCGCCGGTATTCGCGGGGATCAATCTCGAGGACATCTCGGCGCCCCGGTGCTTCGAGGTCGAGGCCCGCCTACGGGAGATGCTCGACATCCCCGTGTTCCACGACGACCAGCACGGCACGGCGATCGTCGTGCTGGCTGCGCTCTACAACGCACTCAAGGTCGTCGGTAAGGACATCGGCTCGATCAAGATCACCATGGCCGGCGCCGGCGCGGCCGGCAGTGCCATCGCTCAGCTGCTGGTGAAGGCGGGCGCACGAGACATCGTCGCTGCCGATCGGCAAGGCGTGCTCCATGCTGAGCGCGACGATCTCCGCGGCGGCGGCAACTGGTTCACCGAGAACACAAATCCGCGAAACGTCACCGGCACTCTGCGCGAGGCTCTGGCGGGTGCCGACGTGTTCATCGGGGTCTCTGGTCCGAACATCCTCAGTGGCGACGACATCGAGACGATGGCCGACGATTCGGTCGTCTTCGCCTTGGCCAACCCCGATCCCGAGGTGGACCCGGTTGCCGCTGCAGCGCACGCCACCGTGGTCGCGACCGGCCGCAGCGACTACCCGAACCAGATCAACAACGTGCTGGCGTTTCCCGGTGTCTTCCGCGGCCTTCTCGACGCACACAGCAAGAGCGTCACCAGCGAGATGCTGCTCGCGGCGGCGAAGGCGTTGTCGGGAACGGTGAGTGACGCCGAGCTGAATGCCACCTACATCGTGCCCAGCGTGTTCCACCCGGGCGTCACCGAGACCGTCGCCGCCGCGGTCAAGCGAAGTGTCGAGGAGATCAGGTCCGCCACGGGGTAGGGGCGTTCGACGATCTGAGCTCGCCGACCTAGGGTTGCCAGACCGAGTGGTCGTGGGCGAAATACACCGCCCGCGGGTCGAACTGTTGGAGGGTGTCCAGCCACTCCGGGACCTCCGGAAGCGGCTGGCCGTGGCGCTCACGGTGGGCGCGCCAGGACAACCGATCGGCCGCATACTGCGTCGCAGTGTCGTGGCTCTGGCCGGCCACGACGACCGCTCCGTCCAGTAGCAGAACGACGAGCGACTGATGCCCGGCAGTGTGGCCCGGGGTGGGGATCAGGTGTACGCCGGCCAGGATCTCCGCGGCGCCGGAGATGGTCTCGAACCGGTTGTCCCCGATGAGGCCCGGCAGGGTGTAGTCCGGGGTCTTACGGGCGTCCTCGAGCTCGACTGTCTGGACGAAGACGGGGATGCCGCCAAGCCTCGCGTTGCCTCCACAGTGGTCGAAGTGGAGGTGGCAGTTGGCGACCATGTCGATGTCGCCCAACGTCAGCCCTGCTACGCCGAGAGCGTCAGGCAGCTCGATCCGGCGAGGCCGGTAATGAGCGTCGACTTCTGGATCGGCTCCCATACCGGTGTCGAACAGCAGCCTGCCGTGCGGATGATCGATTACGTAGCCAAGGCAAGGCTCAACGCGTGCCTTGCCGGACTCGGTCTCGGCTGCCGGCCGTACGAAGTAGCCATAGTCGATCCGACGAACGCTGGCTGGACGCATGCCTCCATGCTGGCGCAGTCGTGTTCTCGGGCGCTGTGACGGCGGAATGCTGGGTTGTCCACAGCGGGATCTCGTGTGCTGGGTTGTGCACAGATTGGTCGTCGATGCTGGTGGGCTGTCTCCAGCCATCGCTAGTGTCGAACACATGTTCGATGATGTGGTGGCGGTTCGGGATCGGTTGGCGGTGCTGGTCGACCGGTTGGATCCCGACGCCTTCTCCGGGTCGGCGGCCCGCGAGTTGTGGCAGGTGTTCGACGCCGCGGAGCGGTTGTCCGCGGCCGGGAAGACGCTGCTGGCCCGCCGGGTGGCGGAGACGCATCGGCCGGACCGGTCTGGTACCCGTTCGGCCAGCGAGGAGTTGGCCCGCAAGGCCGGCACCTCGGCGGGTGCGGCCAAGGACGCGATGGACACCTCGCAGCGGCTGCCCGGGCAGCCGGAGGTGGACAAGGCGCACTCCGCCGGGGTGAGTTGTCGGCGGCGCAGGCCGGGCTGATCAGCAGCGCGGCCGGCGGCGAACCCGGCCGAAGAGCGCCGGTTGACCGAACTGGCCGGGCGGGTGTCGCTGGCGCGAGTTGCGGGAGGAATGCGCCCGGGTCCGCGCCGCCGCCGATCCGGACCCGGAGGCGACCAACCGGCGGCTACATGCCGGTCGCCGGTTGCGCCGCTGGACCGACGGCGAGGGGTTCTGGAACCTGCACGCCAAGGGCACCCCACAGGCCGGGGCGCTGTTCAACACCGTGCTGGATCCGATCATCGACCGGATCTTCAAAACCGCCCGAGCCCACGGCCGGCGCGAACACCCCGACGCCTACGCCTTCGACGCCCTGATCCACCTGGCCGAACACGCCACCGGCCACTGCACCTGCCACCAACCCACCCAGCCAACCCGCGATGACAGGGTGGACGCCACCGCCGGCAACGGCGGCACCGCCAGCCACGCCGACACCGCGAGCCGATGCGACCGGGCGCGATACCGCCGCGGACGCGGACTCAGGCCGATGGAGCCGACGCCGACCGGGTTGATGCCGCTGGGGCCGACGCCGCTCGGGCCGACGCCGCTGAGGCTGGCGCCGCTGAGGCTGGCGCCGGCGGGGCTGACGCCGATGCGGGCTGAGGCCGGCCAGACGGGTGCGAAGCCGATGCCGGCGAGCGCAGTGCGGCCGATCCGGCGGCCGGACCGATCGGGCATCGCTGGGACCAACCGGTCGGCCGACCCGGCGAGCCCTCCGGTGGCACCGGTCCGGCGCGCACGGCCGAGCAGCTGCGCCTGACCGTGGGTGATCCGGGGATCTTCGCCGCCAACGCCAGCGCCACCGGCAGCGTGGGCCGTGCAGGGTCGGGGTCGGGGTGCGCGGTGCGGCTATCGACCAATCCGCGCTACCTGGCCCTGCTGCGGGTCGACGCGCAGGCGCTGCGCCGCGGCCACGTGCAGGGTGAGGAACTGTGCGAAATCGCCGGCGTCGGCCCGGTCCCGGTCTCGGTCGCCAAAGAGGTGCTCGGCGACGCCATCGTCAAACTGGTCATCACCAACGGGGTCGACGTGGCCAACGTCACCCATCTGGGTCGCGGGCCGACCACCGCGCAGAAGATCGCCCTGCTGTGGACCAACCCGACCTGCTCGGTCCACGGCTGCGACCGCCGGCGGATCGAATACGACCACCAGAAACCCTGGGCGCAGACCCGGCACACCCGCCTGGACGAACTCGACCCGCTGTGCGGGTTCCACCACGACCTCAAAACCCGACTCCACTGGGCCCTCGTACCCGGCAAAGGCAAACGAGCCTTCGTCGCACCCGACGACCCCCGACACCCCAGGTACCGCGAACCCTCTGGGAACCGTATCCCGCTCGGGCGGCGATGCTGGAGAGCCGACCGAGGCCAGACGAAGCTCAAGGGGCGGAGCGGATAGCGCTTCCGACCGATCGGCAACCGCTGCCGAGCCGAATGGTCGAAGCGGTCGGCGGCGCGCCTGGGCTGCGGTAGTGGATGGCAATGGGATCCGACGACCCCGCGGCGCACGACGCGCTCGGGCAGCTGGACCACCGCAGCCGGATCTCTTCACCGAGCCGCGACCGCCCTAGGTGTGCCGTTCGGGTGTTGCGGGCTAGGCGCCGGTCAGTCCGCAGACGCAGAGGCGTAGAGATCGACGCGGACGCCGTCGGGATCGCGAACAGTGGCGTACCGCTGGCCCCACGGCGCGTCGAACGGAGGGAGGTGGGAGCCTGCGCCGAGGGCCGATAGTTCGCCATGCAGCCGGTCGACGTCGGTTGGGGAGGCGCAGCGGACTGCGAGCGTGAGCCGGCCAGCGTTGGGACCGGACCAGGTGTCCTCGGAGAACGACTTCATCACGTCCTCGCTGTCGATCATCAGTCGGAGGCCGCCGAGATCACATTCGAGGTGCTCGTCGAGGGTGTTGGCGTCAGGATCGGGCAGCTCGCAGCCAGCGGCACGATAGAACGTGACGGTACGGGCAAGATCGGACGCGACGAGTCCAATGGCGTCGATCATGGGCAGGTCATTCATGCGCCCAGGCTAGGCCCGCGGGCCGACAGCTCGGCGTACCCGACGGTCTCCGACGTCGGAGCGGGTCCGCGCGGGCCGGGCGGCCTCCGGCGATCCGGCCTCTGTGGTCCTGGCGGCTCGGAGATCCGGGCGGCTCCAACGGAGCGGGCGCCCCGGGTTGCGATGAATCTGATCTGGACGCCACTTCGCCACGGTCACTCGAATGGGGCAGTGGGAGGGCGGAGTAGGCAAGGTTAGCCAAACCTAAGTACGATGCCACGCGATATTGATGTCGGTTGTTCGGAGACTTCCCGATGCGCTCGCCACGGCTACCAGCCGCAATAACCATTGCCGTTCTCGTCCTTGCTGCCGCTGCCTGCGGAGGTAACGCCGCCGGCGACGAAGCTCAAGACGATGCCGTCGACGAGTCGAAGCTGGTTGTCTACTCCGGACGTCAGGAAGCGCTGGTGCAGCCGGTCGTCGACGACTTCGAGGCCGAGACCGGCATCGAGGTCTCGGTTCGCTATGGCAATACGGCCCAACTGGCGGCGCAGATCATCGAGGAGGGCGATCGCACCAAGGCCGATGTCTACTTCTCGCAGGACGGCGGTGCGCTCGGAGCGCTGACCAGGGAGGGCATGCTCACGGAACTGCCGGCCGACGTGCTCGATCTCGTCGATCCGCGTTACCGGGCGGACGACGGCACCTGGATCGGTACCAGTGCGCGGGCGCGGGTCATCGTGTACGACCCGGACCAGCTCACTGAGGCCGAGGTACCCAACAGTGTGTTCGAACTGACCGAACCGCAATGGAAGGGCAAGGTCGGCATCTCCCCGAGCAACGCGTCGTTCGAGGCTTTCGTCACAGCGATGCGGGTGTTGTACGGCGAGGACGAGGCTCGCCAGTGGCTCGAAGGCATGGCCGCCAACGACGTCCAGCTCTTCGACAACAACGTGCTCATCTTGAACGCTGCCGAGGACGGCGTCATAGCGCTCGGACTGATCAACCACTACTACTGGTACCAGCAGGTCGCCGAAGAAGGCCTCGACGCGGTTCCGGCGAGGCTGAAGTTCCTGCCTGGTGCTGACCCCGGTTCCTTGGTGAATGTCGCCGGCGTCGGTGTCCTCGCCGCGAGCGACCGCCAAGACGAAGCCGCGAGCTTCGTCGAGTACCTGCTCGGTCAGGATGCGCAGACCTACTTTGCGCAGGACACCAAGGAATATCCAGTCATCGAGGGCGTACCGACGGCCGAGGGCCTGCCGCCGCTGGAAAGCTTGCAGACACCCGAGATCGACTTGTCCGATCTGGACACCCTCGAAGTAACCCTGCAGATGATCGAGGAGGCCGGGCTGACCTGATGGCCGCGCCGAGCGAGTGGCGAGCAGCGGAAACGACGACGGCAGGCCGCCGCTCGTCGCGCCCACCCGCCGTGTTGGTCGTGCCGGCGCTCATCGCCGCCGCCGTTGCGGTGTTGCCGCTGGTCTACTTGGTGGTGCGATCGCTTGACTCCGGCGTCGGCGAGCTGATCTCGGTGCTCTGGCGGGAGCGGACGGTTCGGCTCACCGTGCGGAGTGTGGGCTTGGCGGCGGTCGTCACGTTCGGCTGCCTGATCCTGGGTGTTTTCCTCGCCTGGCTCACCACGCGCACCACGCTGCCCGGCCGACGGGGCTGGGCCGTCGTCGCCGCCTTGCCGCTGGCGATTCCCTCGTACGTGGCCGCATACGCGTGGGTGGCCGCATTTCCGCGTATCCCGCCGTTCTGGGGGTCGGTACTCGTCCTGACGCTGTGCTGCTATCCGTACGTGATGTTGCCTGTGGCCGGAACCCTGCGTCGGACCGATCCGGCGCTGGAGGAGGTAGCGCGATCTCTTGGCAAGGGTCAGCTGGCGACGTTCCTCACGGTGACTCTTCGCCAGGTCCGGCCCGCCGCGGCGGTCGGCGGGTTGTTGGTCGCGCTCTACGTGCTGTCGGACTTCGGCGCAGTAGCGATCCTTCGCTTCGATGTGTTCACCCGAGTGATCTATACGTCGTACCGGTCCAGCTTCGACGGAACCGCCGCCGCTGCGCTGGGGCTTGTGCTCGTCGTCATCACGATGACCGTGGTGTGGGCCGAGAGCCGCAGCCGTGGCAGGGCGGCCCAGTCGAGAATCGGCGCCGGTTCCCCGCGGGCGCACCGCCCAGTCGTCCTCGGGCCGGGCGGCGTCGTCGCCGGCCTGCTGGGGGCGGCCGTGGTGGCTGCCCTTGCGCTCGGCTTCCCCCTCGGCAGCCTTGCCTATTGGCTGGTCCAAGGCAGATCCGCCGACCTCGACCCCTCTGCGCTGGCAGCTGCCGCTGTCTCGACGGTCTCGGTGTCCGCCCTCGGAGCCGCCGCGACGACCGTTCTTGCAATCCCGGTCGGAATCATGGCGGCGCGCTACCGCTCGCGCCGGGTCCGCGCGCTCGAGCAGGCTTCCTACGCAGGTCACGCCCTGCCTGGCATCGTCGTCGGGCTCTCGCTGGTGTTCTTCGGCGTGCGCTTTGCCTATCCCATCTACCAGCGGACGCCGTTGCTCGTCCTGGCGTATGCGGTGCTGTTCCTGCCTGCCGCGGTCGGTGCGGTGCGAGCCTCGGTCGCCCAATCACCACCAGTGCTCGAAGAGGTCGCGCGTTCACTGGGTAGGAGCCCGGCTCGGGTCCTGCGTGACGTCACCTTGCCTCTCGCCGGCCCCGGTGTCGCCGCCGGAGCCGCCTTGGTGTTCCTGACCTGCATGAAGGAGCTGCCCGCCACGTTGATGCTTCGGCCCACCGGGCTGGAGACCCTCGCCACGGAGCTGTGGGCAGAGACCGAGGTCGGCGCGTATGCTGCCGCGGCTCCGTATGCCAGCCTGCTCGTCCTGCTTGCGGCAGTGCCCACCTTCCTGCTCGGACCGCGCCGCCGGTCAGGGACACTGGACTCCCCGGGAGGAGGATCGTGAGCGAGCTGGTCGTGCACGGGCTCGAGAAGTCCTTCGGCAGCATCCGAGTCCTCGACCAACTCGATCTGGTCGTCCCCGCAGGGCGTCTTGCGGCCGTGCTGGGACCGTCAGGCTGCGGCAAGACCACCCTGCTGCGGATCGTCGCCGGGTTCGAAACCGCCGACCGCGGAACCGTCGTGCTCGATGGGGTACAGGTTGCCGGTCCGGGAGTGCACGTTCCGCCCGAACGCCGGCGGGTCGGCGTCGTGCCGCAAGAAGGTGCGCTGTTTCCCCACCTGACGGTGGCCGGCAACGTGGGCTTCGGGCTGACCCGGGCTCAGCGCCGGGCCGGCCGGATCGACGAGCTGCTCGGGCTCGTCGGACTCGGCGGGTTCGGCCACCGCATGCCGTACGAACTGTCCGGTGGCCAGCAACAGCGCATTGCCCTCGCCCGCGCACTGGCGCCAGAACCCGCGCTCGTCCTGCTCGACGAGCCCTTCAGCGCGCTGGACACGGGGCTGCGGGCCGCAGTCAGAGAAGACGTCCGGTCGGCGTTGCGGTCCGCCGGTGCAACGGCCGTCCTGGTCACTCATGACCAGGAAGAGGCCCTGTCGATGGCTGACCTGGTTGCGGTCATGTGGGCTGGCCACATCGCTCAGGCCGCGCCCCCGGGTGAGCTGTATGCGGCCCCGGCCGACCTCGAGGTGGCCACGTTCGTGGGGGATGCAGTGGTCTTCGACGCCGTGGCGACGGCCACCGGTGCCGACAGCCCGCTGGGTCAGTTGCGGCTGAACGATGCCGCGGCGCGAGGCCCTGGCCGGGTCGTGGTGCGGCCCGAGCAGGTGATACTCGGCGGTACGGACGCGGCGGGAGCGGTCGTGGGGACAGTCGTTGCCACCGCCTTCTACGGCCACGACGCTTTGGTGCGCCTCGCCGTCGCCGTCCCAGGTGGGACGGTGCCCGTTTCGGCGCGGTGCCAAGGAATGCCACCGGACCTGGAGATCGGCCGGTCGGTCGGCCTGCGGGTCATCGGTCCCGTGACCTTCTTCCCCGCCGCATGACCTCTTCCCGACAGGACACGGTTTGCTCACGGCTCTGCCGCGGACGGCGTCACACCAGGCAGCATGGAGCCCGAGGCAGGCACCCGAGGGCAGGCATGGACAGGAAAGGGGTCGGCGATGAGCTCCAGCGATTCCCTCACTGGCCGCTTGCTGGTCGCCACGCCGCTACTGCGGGACCCGAACTTCGAACGGGCAGTCGTGCTGGTGCTCTCGCACGACGATGACGGCGCCCTCGGTGTCGTCGTCAACCGGCCGACCACGGTGCCGGTCACGGACATCCTGCCGAACTGGCAGCCAGTCGTCAGCACACCCGAGGTGGTGTTCCAGGGTGGGCCGGTGAGTCTGGACAGTGCATTGGGCCTGGTCGCCATGATCGACGGCGCCGAGCCACTGGGAGTGCGACGGGTCAGCGGCCGGCTTGGCGTTGTGGACCTCGACACCCCGCCCGAGGTCGTCCAGCCCGGGGTGGTCGCCATGCGCGTTTTCGCCGGGTACGCCGGTTGGTCCCCCGAACAGTTGGAGAACGAGATCGTCGAAGGCTCGTGGTACGTCGTCGAGTCACAAACCGACGATGCGTTCAGCGGCGACGCCGACGAACTCTGGAAAGCCGTACTGCGACGACAGGACGGCCCGTTGGCCCTGATGGCCACGTTCCCGACCGATCCGTCGCTGAACTAACGGGCTACGACGTTGGCCTCGTCCCGGCCGTCGCGGGTGTTCCTGCTCGGAATGATGGGAAGCGGGAAGACGGCCGTGGGTCAGGCGCTGGCTCATCGACTGGGCTGGCGGTACCGCGACAACGATGAGCAGTTGCAGGTCACCGCTGGCGCCTCTGTCGACGCTGTGGCCGCGTCGTTCGGCAGCGATCGGCTGCACGAGCTCGAGGTCGAACAGGCCGCGCTCGCCGCTGGTGAGCCGCCTCCTGTGGTCGCTGGTCTGGCAGCCAGTGTTGTCGAGGAGAAACAGCTGTGGCCGACGCTGCGCGCCGCCGGTTGGTGCGTCTACCTCCAAGCGAGGCAGGAGACCTTGGTGGCGCGGGTGGGAACCGGGGAGGGGCGACCGTGGCTCGCTGCTGACCCGGCCGGCTTTGTGGACCGTACGCTCCGGCAGCGCGGCTCGCTGTACTCAGAGCTGGCCGACGTCGTCATTGACGTCGACGACCGACGGCCACACCAGATCGCGGCCGACATCATCGAGCTGCTTGACCTGGAAGCAGTTCGGGGACGCTAGACAACCAGCGGTTACTCCCCGCCCTCCTTGTCGCCACCCTTCAGGCTCTCCCAGATCTTCTTGCATTCCGGGCAGACCGGGTATCGCTGTGGATCCCGGCTGGGCACCCACACCTTTCCGCACAGCGCGATGACCGGCGTGCCGTTGACCATCGCGTCGGTGAGCTTGTTCTTCGGCACGTAGTGGGAAAACCGCTCGTGGTCGCCGTCGTCGGTGCTGGGCCGGGTCCGGGTGTCCTCGACGGTCTGAGAGCCGGGGCTGAGCTTCGTCGTCACGGCAACGAGTGTACGGACGCTCAGGGAGGATATGTGGATGACGACGGAGAGGGTGCCAGGCATCCTCGGCCGCACCCATCGGCGGCTGACCGTCGGCATCGTCGCCACCATCGTGTTCATCGCGTTCGAAGCGATGGCCGTCGCAACGGCCATGCCCAAGGCCGTGCCGGACCTGGACGGCATGCGCTTCTACGCACTCGCCTTTTCCGCGTACTTCACGACCAGCCTGTTCGGGCTGGTGCTCGCCGGCGAGATCTGCGACCGCCGCGGACCCCGACTCCCGCTCGTCGCCGGTACGGCCTCGTTCACAGCGGGACTTCTGCTGGCGGGCACCGCCCAGTCGATGGTGCCCTTCGTGCTGGGTCGTGCCGTTCAAGGATTGGGCGGCGGGATCGTCATCGTCGCCGTCTACGTGCTGGTCGGTCGGGCGTACGACGATCAACTCCGGCCACGCATGTTCGCCGCCCTGTCCGCTGCGTGGGTGGTGCCGTCGATCGTCGGGCCGCTGATCGCCGGGTTCCTCGCCGACGAGCTCAGCTGGCGGCTGGTGTTCCTGGGGATTGCACCGCTGGCGTTGGTACCTGTCCTCATCGCGCTCCCGTCGGTGATCTTGTACGACGGACCGCCTCCTGCAGGTCCGACGGTGCGGCACGGACGTATGCGGCTCGCGCTGGCGGCGGCGGTCGGGATGGGCTTGCTGCAGGTCGCCGGTATCCGGGTCGACGCGGTGGCGTTGGGGCCCGCTCTGGTGGCGATGATGATGTTGGTGCCCAGCGTGCCCAAGCTGCTGCCGGCGGGAACCTTGGTCTTTCGCCGCGGCCTGCCAGCCGTGGTGGCTATGCGGGGTGTGCTCGCTGGTGCCTTCTTCGGCGCCGAGGCGTTCCTCCCGCTGATGCTTGTGCAGCAGCGCGGGCTGTCCACGACAGTAGCTGGCTTGTCCCTGGCCGGTGGTGCATTGGGATGGGCCGGCGGCTCGTGGTACCAGGGACGGCCGAGCCTTCGGGTGCAACGGCATGAACTGGTTCGTCGAGGCGCGGCCCTGGTCGCAGCGGGAATCGCCGGGCTCGGCTTCGTGCTGCTCCCGAGCATTCCGGTCGCCTTCGCCGGGCTGTCGTGGGTCGTCGGTGCCACCGGGATGGGACTGGCGACGGCGAGCATCGGCGTCCTGCTGTTCGAGTTGTCTCCTGTCGCAGACCAAGGAGCGAACTCCGCGTCGCTGCAACTGTCCGACGCGCTGTTCTCGGTGGTCTTCATTGGACTCGCCGGCGTCATCTTCGGCATGTCCCACGATCACGCTGGGCCGACCAGCCCGACGGTTTTCGCGGAGATCCTCATCGTCATGGCGGCGCTGGCGTTGGTGGGAGCGTGGGCCGCCGGACGCGTGCGACCGTCGGGAATCTCTGCTGGTTCGTGAGCGTTGACATATCCACGGAGGCTCCGCCCCCGTTCCCCCCATGCACTGCCACCGAGGAGAGAACAGCCACGTGGCCACCTTGACCCTGACGAGCGCCAATCACGACGATGTCGTCGACGACGGCATCGTCTTCATCGACTTCTGGGCCGAATGGTGCGGTCCGTGCAGGCGTTTCGCGCCGGTCTTCGAGCAGGCATCGCTGCAGCACACCGACATCACCTTCGCGAAGGTGGACACCGAGGATCAGCGGGAGCTCTCCGCTCGGTACGGCGTGACCTCGATCCCGACGCTGGTCATCTACCGCGACGGAATCCCCGTATTCGGCCAGCCTGGCGCTATGCCTGCGGCGGTTCTCGACGACCTCGCCAGCCAGGTTCGCGCATTGGACATGGACGAGGTGCGGGCAAGCTACGAGAGCCAGGTGGCCGAGCAGCGCCGGTGATCCCGCGCTCCTTGGCGCGGCTACGCTCGGCCTGTGGCGGCCGAGATCTCCCAGACGCTCGACCGCGGGCTACGGCTGGTGACGTTGCTGGCCGAAGCTTCGGCACCACTGAGCGTCACCGAGGCGGCGGCGATCCTCGGGGTGAATCGCACGGTCGTCTACCGGTTGGCTGCGACCCTTGAACTGCACGGGTTGGTCCGGCGTTCCGACGACGGTCGGCTGTCGCTGGGTTTCGCGGTCCTCGGCCTGGCCGCAACGGTTCATCCACTGCTCCGACAGGCAGCGCTACCGGCTCTGCGGGCGCTTGCGGAGGACGTCGGCGCGACCGCTCATCTCAGCGTGGTCGACGGTGGCGAGGCGCTGGCGGTTGCCGTTGTCGAGCCGAGCTGGACATCGTTCCACGTCGCGTATCGAGTTGGATCCAGGCACGACCTGCGCCGGGGCGCCGCGGGCCGCGCGATCCTGGCCGGCCGCGTCGGTGACCTCTCCTACGTGTCCAGTGAGGGCGAGCTCCAGCCCGGTGCGTCCGGCGTTGCCGCGGCGGTGACGGGCGTGCCGAGTGTCGAGGCGAGCGTCGGGGTGGTCGCTCTGACCGGACTCGACCCGGCAGCAGTGGGACCACGGGTCGTCCGGGCAGCAGATGAGGTCTCACGACGACTTCGCTAGAACTCAGCTGATGGTGACCGTCACCGGCGCTGACTCGAGGCGCTCGCCGCCGACCTGACCAACTACCCGGAACTGGTTCTGACCGGCGCGGCCGGTCACGACATAGGTGCTGAACGAGCCGTCGTCGCGGGTCGTGACCGTCACCGGGTCGCTGGCATCGGGAAACGCGCTCCATTCCCCGCCGTCCAGACTGCGCTCGACCGTGAATTCGACACCGGCCTCCGCGGGCTCGAGCCGGCCGGTCATGTCGATCTGCTGGTTTGCGCTGACGTTCGTCTGTGTTGCCGACAGGCTGACCGAGTTGGCCGGTGTCGTCGGCGTTGGGCTCACGCTGGCTGCCGTAGCGGACTGCGAGGCCGCTGACGCTTCGGTCCCGCTGCCGAGGCTGCCGGCGATCGCACCCCCACCGAAGCCCAACACCAGGGCAGCAACCAGAACGGCGCTAGCGATCCCAGGCGATGCGTGAGTGGACATCGGAGCCCATTCAACCGGCCCGCCGCCGGTCGTCATCAGGAGGGTAGGCGGCTGACCTGCCGGCGGTGGCCATGACCAGCGGCAGCACGCGGGGGACGACCACGGTGGACAGGGCAATCAGCGTCGAGGTCCGGACGATGTCGGCGTCGCTGACCAGGTCGTCGATGACGCGCTGGAGGTCATCGTTGTCGCGCGCGACGATCCGGCACAACAAGTCGCCGGGACCGGTGATCGTGTGCACTTCGAGCACCTCGGGGATCCGGGCCAGGTGGTCGGCGACCGAGCCCCGACCACCCTGGCGAATCTCCAGAGTCGCGAAGGCCGTCACTCGGTAGCCGAGTGCGGCGGGGTCGAGGCTCGGTGCGAGCGTGCGGATCACGCCGGAGGAGATCAGCTTGTCCAGCCGGGCCTGCACGGTGCCGCGCGCGACGCCCAGGCGCCGCGACGCCTCGAGGATGCCGACGCGCGGCTCGTCGGTCAGCAGCTGAAGGATTCGCGCGTCGAGCTCGTCCACCATGCGCGAACTCCTCGCCCGAGTCAGACTGGTCAAGATGACCAGCAATTCAGCGATTCTAGTGCTCAGAACGTACACCGTGACCAACGATGCTGGGCCGCCTTGCTCAGTTGCCTCGGGGGATGCACAGTCATCCACAGAGTGCGGAGAGCCGATGCTGCAGCTCGGGAGGCCAGCGGTGACCATGCAAGCTCGCAGTGACACGACCCTGACGCCGGACGAGCGCGCGGCGGACCTCGACCTCGAGCAGCTCAAGCAACTCGTCGGATTGGTTGAGTACGACCAGAGCCGCGATCCATTCCCCGTGACCGCCATGGATGCAGTGGTGTTCGTGGTGGGCAACGCTACCCAGACGGCGCACTTCTATCAGTCGGCATTCGGCATGGAGCTCGTCGCCTACTCCGGACCCGAAACCGGGAACCGGGACCACAAGGCGTTCGTGCTGAGGAGCGGCTCGGCCCGTTTCGTCATCACCGGCGGCGTCGCGCCGGACAGCGCCTTGCTCGACCACCATCGGCGGCATGGCGACGGGGTCGTCGATCTCGCGCTGGAGGTGCCCGACGTCGACCGTTGCATAGCGCACGCTCGCCGTCAGGGTGCGAAGATCATCGTCGAGCCGCACGACGAATCCGACCTCAACGGCACCGTGCGGATCGCGGCGATCGCCGCGTACGGCGAGACACGGCACACGCTAGTCGACCGTTCGCGCTACCACGGCCCATACCTGCCCGGATTCGTCGCGCGGACGTCGAGCTACCGCAAGCGGGATGGCGCGCCGAAGCGGCTGTTCCAGGCCGTCGACCACTGCGTCGGTAACGTCGAACTCGGTCGAATGGACGAGTGGGTGTCCTTTTACAACCGGGTCATGAACTTCGTGAACATGGCCGAGTTCGTCGGGGACGACATCGCGACCGACTACTCCGCCCTCATGTCCAAGGTGGTCGCCAACGGCAACCACCGAGTCAAGTTCCCCCTCAACGAGCCCGCGATCGCGAAGCGGAAATCCCAGATCGACGAGTACCTCGAGTTCTACGGTTCCGCCGGCTGCCAGCACATCGCGCTAGCCACAGGTGACATTCTTCGCACGGTCGACGTCATGCGAGCCGAGGGTGTGGAGTTTCTCGATACCCCGGCCTCGTACTACGACGACCCCGAGCTACGCGCCCGGATCGGGAAGGTGCGAGTGCCGGTAGAGGAGCTGAAGAAGCGCGGCATCCTGGTGGACCGGGACGAGGACGGGTACCTGCTGCAGATCTTCACCAAGCCGGTCGGCGATCGGCCGACCGTGTTCTTCGAGCTGATCGAGCGGCACGGCTCGCTCGGCTTCGGCAAGGGCAACTTCAAGGCGTTGTTCGAGGCGATCGAGCGCGAGCAGGAGCTGCGCGGCAACCTCTGAGTGTCGCCAATTCGTTGTGCTCCATCGCGCGGTCCGGTAGTAGGTTCTGGAAGACGACCTGCCCAGGCGAGCGGAGAACGGCTATGACCGTATCCAGGTCCCGGAACCGGCGAACCATGGCGACTGGTGGCAACGGCCTCCCTCACACTGGCGCTCGGCGTGCCGGCGATGGCGCAAGCCGGTGCCAGCGCCGCGGCGCCCTCCGCTGCGCGGTGCATGGCAGGGGCGGCGGGCATCGGCGACGAGTATTACCCCACGTACGGAAACGGCGGGTACGACGTCCGCAGATACCACCTCGACGTCACCTACGATCCTGCGACTGACGTGCTCGACGGCCTCGCCGAGATCCAGGCGACGGCGACTCAGTCGCTGTGCAGCTTCAATCTCGACCTGGTGGGGATGACCGTCCGATCGATCGAAGTCAACGACGCTCGGGCGCTGTGGAGCCGAACCGATCATGAACTCACGGTCACTCCTCGGCACCCGATCAAACGCGGCGACCGGTTCGATGTCGAGGTCAAGTACGACGGAGTTCCGCACGAGTTCGTGATCCTGATCCCTCCCGACTTCGAGCTCCGGACCGGCTTCATGGCGACGCCGGATGGTGCCACCGTCGCCGGACAGCCCGAAGTGGCCGCCGGCTGGTTCCCGGTCAACGACCACCCGTTGGACAAGGCGCTGTACTCCTTCGACGTCACCGTGCCACAGGGATACGAGGTCGTCGCCAACGGCTTCCTCACCGACCTGTACAGCTCCAGCGGCTGGACCACCTATGAGTGGGACGCCCGCGAGCCGATGGCGTCGTACCTGGCAACGATCGACATTGGCTATTGGGACGTCCGCGAGTGGCGCACCGACGACAAGCTTCCCGTCTACGACGCGATCGACTCCGCCATCACGGGTGGGTTGCGAGCGGTCATCGAGTCTTCCCTGGCCCGCCAGGGCGAGATTCTCGACGTGCTGAGCGAGGCTTTCGGGCCCTACCCGTACTCCACGGTCGGGGCGATCGTGGACAACCAGGACGACCTGTTCTTCGCCCTCGAGACGCAGACCCGGCCCGTCTACTCGAAGTATTTCTGGCTCGACGGCGATGGGAATCCGGTCAACGCCGATTGGGTCGTCGTGCACGAGCTCGCCCACCAGTGGTTCGGCGACGACATCGCGCTGGCCCGCTGGCAGGACATCTGGCTCAACGAGGGCTTTGCGACCTATGCCGAGTGGATGTGGGCCGAGTACGAGGGAGAGGCGACGACGCAGGAGATCTTCCTGGCCACTTACGAGGACATCCCGGCTGACGACCCGTTCTGGGACGTGGTGATCGGCGACCCGACGGTGGAGTTCCTGTTCGACAACGCCGTGTACTTCCGGGGGGCCATGACAGTTCAGGCACTGCGCAACGAGGTCGGTGACGACGCCTTCTGGCGCATCGTCCGCAAGTGGGCCGCGCAGCGCGACGAACATGGCACGACGCCGGAGTTCATTGCCCTGGCCGAACGGATCTCGGGTCAGCAGCTCGACGACTTGTTCGACGTCTGGTTGTTCACGGGCGAGAAGCCGGCATCGCCAGGTGCCGCAGCAGCGACCCGGCAGGCACCGGCTGCGGTCAACGGCGATGCCGCTGCCTTCGCACAGCAATGGATGGCCAGGATGAGCGATCTGCTGGAGCGCGGCCGGCTCTGACTGTTCTGGCACTGCCGGCCTGGCATCCTCACCGGACCGGTCATAGCGTGCAGGTATGGGCCATGGCCTGCTCGACGCCCTGCGTGACGGGCTGCCGGCCGAGGTCGTCGTCGACGACCCGGACCGGATGGAGTCCTACCGCTACGACCGGGCGCTGTTCTGCCCGGCCGGGATGCCTGCCGTTGTCGTGCTCGCCCGCGAGCGGGCGCATGTCGAGCACACGTTGCGGACCGCGTCGCAATTCGGGGTACCGGTCGTCCCGCAAGGCGCCCGCAGCGGCCTGTCCGGCGCCGCCAATGCCGTCGAGGGCGGGATCGTCCTCTCGCTGGAGCGGATGGACCGCATCGTCGAGATCGATGCCATCAACCGGATCGCTGTGGTCGAGCCCGGGGTCTACAACGCCACGTTCTCCCGGGCGGTCGCGGAGCACGGCCTGTTCTATCCGCCAGACCCCTCCAGCTGGGAGTTCTGCTCCATCGGCGGGAATCTGGCGACCAACTCCGGCGGGCTGTGCTGCGTCAAGTACGGCGTGACGACCGACTATGTGCGCGGACTCGAAGTCGTGCTGGCATCGGGTGAGGTCCTGACGACGGGCCGCCGCACGGTGAAGGGTGTGGCCGGCTACGACCTGACCAAGTTGTTCGTCGGCAGCGAAGGCACGCTCGGAGTGATCACGCGCGCGACTCTCGCCTTGCGTCCCGAGGCCGAGCGTCCGCGAACGGTCGCGGCGCTGTTCGACTCGGCTGCGGCAGCCGCGCGGGCAGTCAGCGCGGTGGTCGCGGCCGGACATCTACCCAGCTTGCTCGAGATCATGGACGCGACCTGTCTGGGAGCCGTCGAGCGGTGGAAACGGATGGATCTTCCTGCGGATGCCGGAGCCATGCTGCTGGCCCAGTCCGACAGCGGCGCCACAGCCGCTGCCGAGATCGCGGGGATCGCGGAGCTGTTCCGACAGGCGGGCGCCACGGATGTCGTCGAAGCCGACGACCCAGCCGAGGGAGAGCTCCTCCTCGAGGCCCGACGGGTCGTGCTGCTCGCGATGGAACAACTGGGTACCACGATGATCGACGACGTGTGTGTGCCGTTGTCACGACTGGCCGAGTTGTTCGAGGGCATCGAGAAGATCGCCGCCGATACGGACGTCATGATCGGTGTCGTCGGGCATGCCGGCGACGGGAACATGCACCCCACGGTCGTCTTCGACGCGGCCGACCAGGATCAGACTCGTCGAGCACAGCACGCGTATGGAGCGGTCATGGACCTTGGCCTGCAGCTCGGTGGGACCATCACCGGCGAGCACGGCGTCGGCGTGCTCAAGAAGGCGTGGCTGGAGAAGGAGCTCGGTCCCGTCGGACTTCGCCTGCACCGGGACATCAAGCGGGTGCTCGATCCGCAGGCAATCCTGAACCCGGGCAAGGTTTTCGACTGACCGTCACTCCAGGCGCAGCGCGGGTCGCACCGATCCCGTCACCTCGCCCAGCCCGATCCGGTTGCCATCGGGGCCTGGGGCAGTGGCCGAGATCGTCACGGTGTCTCCGTCGGCCAGGAAGGTGCGGGTCGATCCATCGGCGAGCCGGACCGGCTCGGTGCCGTTCCAGGTCAACTCCAGGAACGAACCGCGTTGATCCGGCTCGGGCCCGCTGACGGTGCCTGAGGCGTAGAGATCTCCAGTCCGCACCGACGCGCCGTTGGCAGTGAGGTGGGCGAGCTGCTGGGCGGCCGTCCAGTACATCTGCCCGAACGGAGGCCGGCCGACCGGCGTCCCGTTCCAGGTCACCTCCAGCTCGATCGCCAGCCCCCACGGCCCGCTGTCGCCGTCGCGGAGGTACTCGGCCGGCTCGGGATCGCGGGCCGGCGGCTCGACCCAAGCCTCGTCGAGTGCGGCGAGTGGCACCACCCAGGACGAGATCGACGTCGCGAAGGACTTGCCGAGAAACGGTCCGAGCGGGACGTATTCGAACGCCTGGATGTCGCGGGCCGACCAGTCGTTCACCAGGACGACGCCGAAGACGTGCTCGGCGAATTGGTCGACCCGCACCGGATGTCCCATCGTCGATGGCACTCCGACGACGAAGCCGACCTCGGCTTCGATGTCCAATTTGGCTGACGGGCCATAGCCGACCGCGTCGCCGTCGGTCCACAAGCCGCGCGGCCGGACGATGTCGGTCCCGGACGGGACAACCGTTCCCGACCGGCCGTGGTATCCGATCGGCAGCTGTCGCCAGGCGCCAGGCAAGGCCGGGGAGTCCGGTCGAAAGATCCGCCCGACGTTCTCGGCATGCTGTTGGGAGGAATAGAAGTCGACGAAGTCGGCGACCTCGAACGGCATGTGCAGCTCGACTTCGGTCACGGGGATCAGATGGGGCTCGACCAGATTTCGGTGTGGCTCCTCGCTGACCAGCTCGCGAAGCCAGCCGCGCACCGCGGCCCAGGCCTGCGGTCCCATGGCCATGAACGGGTTGAGACTCGGCTGGGCGAATACATGCCCGCCGTCCAGGTTCTCCTCGGCGGCCAGCGGCGCGAGGTCGAGCACGTGCTCGCCGATCGCCACACCGACTCGGGCGTCCTCCTCGGCGGTGGAGAAGATCCCGTAGGGAAGCGTGCCGACTCCGAACGGGGAGTCGCCGGAAACCGGGATCCAGCTCTTGGTCACGTCACTCCCGAAGCAGCCCGAGAGCGATCAGGTCGTCGAGCGGCTCACGCACGCTGCACGAGCCATATGACGTGAACCACCGGCGCAAGCCCGCCGCCCGCGCGTCGTCGAGCCCGATCAGCGCCCTCGTCAGCCGCGCACCGTCACGGTCGGCCAGCACAGCGGCAGTCTCACCGGCGTCCGCTCCATCCAGGCAAGCCGCCACAGCCAGCAGGATATTGAGGAAACCGTGCTGCTCCGAGCCGTCCGCTGCAGTGTGTCGAACGGCGCGGTGCAGGCCTGCCGTGCATTTGAACGAGACTCCCAGATCCAGACACGCCAGCACGAACTCGGCCACCTCCCGCTCGCTCGGGAATGCTTCGGGTGTCGTCCCGCCCGTGCGCAGCTTGGCCCGATATCCCGATTCCGCGATCACCTCCAGCGCATCGCGCCAACCCGTTGTACGAGCGGGTTCGAGGTAGGCGGGCTCGTCGTCGTCTGGCCCGCCAACGGCGGCGTCAAGTGCCGATATCGCACGCCGGGCTGCGTCGGCTGGAGCATCGGGTGGTAGTGCGATCTCGACTCCGCGCAGGATCAGGCGTTCGTCGGCGGCGACCGCGTCGACCGCGGGCCCGATCCCGCCCGCGCCGGAGTCGACGACGAGCCGGACGGCCAGTGGCGCGGCTAGCTGAGCTGCCAGCTCCTCTGTCCGCGAGGACGGACAGAGAAACGGGCCGATCAGTGGCGCATACCACGCGGTCCGGTGCCGACCATGATCCTCGACGGCAGTTGGCATGGGGGTGCGTGCTGGCGGGAAGAGCGCCGCGTCGTCGATGATTCCGGCGAACAGGGCGGCGGTTGACACGCTCGGGACTGTAACGCATGGTGGCATTGAGCGATCAGATGTGTCCGACTATCGAACATCTGGAGGAACTTCATGGCGTACTACCGGAGCGTCGGCATGGTGCCGCCGAAACGGCACACCCAGTTCCGCCGGCCCGATGGTCAGCTCTACTACGAGGAACTGATGGGGGAGGAAGGCTTCTCGTCGGATTCCTCGCTGCTCTATCACGTCGGCGTCCCGTCGGCGATCGTCGACTCTCGGGTATGGGAACTACCTGACCTGCGGACTGTGCCCAACCACCCGCTCACGCCTCGACATCTGCGCCTGCACGACCTGTTCCCGGGCAACGAATGGAAGTCGCAGGACGTCGTGACCGGTCGGCGCCTGGTGCTCGGGAACGCAGACGTGCGGATCTCCTACGTCGTGGCCGGCGAATCGTCGCCGTTGTACCGCAACGCGATCGGGGACGAATGCGTCTATGTGGAGGCCGGTTCCGCGACGGTCGAGACGATGTTTGGCGTGCTGGAGGCACGCCAGGGCGACTACGTGATCATGCCTCGAGCAACGGTGCACAGGTGGATCCCCTCCGGGGACGAGGCGCTGCGGGCGTACTGCATCGAAGCGAACTCACACGTCACACCGCCCAAGCGGTACCTGTCCAGGTTCGGCCAGCTGCTCGAGCACTCGCCGTACTGCGAGCGCGATCTGCATGGGCCGACGGAACCGATGCTCGCCGAACAGGCTGACGTCGAGGTCTACACCAAGCACCGAGGGCACGGCCCGTCTGGGCTGGTTGGCAGCGTTGTCGTCTACCCCACGCATCCCTTCGACGTCGTCGGCTGGGACGGGTGCCTCTACCCATACACCTTCAACGTCTCGGACTACGAGCCGATCACTGGCCGGGTCCACCAGCCGCCGCCCGTTCACCAGGTGTTCGAGGGTTACAACTTCGTCGTCTGCAACTTCGTGCCACGCAAGGTCGACTACCACCCACTCGCTGTTCCCGTTCCCTACTACCACTCCAACGTGGACAGCGACGAGGTGATGTTCTACTGCGAGGGCGACTACGAGGCTCGGAAGGGTTCTGGCATCGGCCGCGGCTCGATCTCGCTGCATCCCGGCGGCCACAGCCACGGCCCCCAACCGGCCGCCATCGAGGCCGCACTGGGCAAGGACTATTTCGACGAGCTCGCCGTCATGGTCGACACGTTCCGTCCGCTGGAGCTCGGCGAGGCGGGGGTGGAGTGTGACGACGGTGTGTACGCGTGGTCATGGAGCGGACGCGGCCCGGAGGGCTGAGCGAGCGGAGCGAGCGATAAGGCCGGAGGGCGCGGGCGCGACCATCGGGCTAGAGCGGACGCGGCCCGGAGGCCTGAGCGAGCGGAGCGAGCGAGCTAACGAAGGAGGTGGAAGAGCTGGGCCCTTCCACCTCCTGTGGCCGTCAGACCTGTTGACGTTAGACGCTGGCGCGCCCGCGGCCGACGAACGAGAGTACGAGGCCGACGACCAGAACGATGACGCCGATCCAGATCAGCGCCGAGCCGACGCCGGCGAAGCCCAGAATCGCGAGCACGACACCGGCGATGATCAGCAGCAACCAGAGAGCCACTGTTCCTCCACCTTCTGTTGTGGCGGGCCCCCGTGCCCGCGTCCGACGCCCCCACCGTGCCCGGTTGGTGGAGCCCTCAAACCTGATCTGTAAGGCGTCGCGGCTTACGGATGCAGGACCGGATCGCCGTCGAGCACGACCCCCGCGCCGCGCAGTTGCCTGAGCGCGGCCTCGGTGGTGGCTCGCGCTACACCGGCTGTCATCGGCAGCAACACTCGGGTCTGGAAGCCCTCCGTTGACGCGTCCAGGGCCGTCGCGCGCACACAGTGGTCTGTTGCGATGCCCACGATGTCGACCGACGACACGGAGTGCTGGCGGAGCCAGTCGGCCAGCGGCACGCCGTCGTGCGACCTGCCCTCGAATCCCGAGTAGGCGGCCGCGTACTCGCCCTTGTCGAAGACGGCGTCGAAGGGCTGCGGATCCAGGTTGGGATGGAACGCAGCTCCGACCGTTCCCGCGATGCAGTGCGGCGGCCAGCTGTCGACGTAGTCGGGGTCTGCCGAGAAGTGCTGGCCCGGGTCGACGTGGTGGTCGCGAGTCGCGACCACATAGTCGTATTCGCGGTCTGCCGGCTCGGCGTCCTGCAATCGGCGAAGTACACCCGCGATGGAGAACGCAACATGTGCACCTCCGGCGACCGGCAATGCACCGCCTTCGCAGAAGTCGTTCTGCACGTCGGCGACGATCAGCGCCCTGGTCACGTGTCTCAGTCCTCCAGGTAGATCGTCGCAATCGCGGGTTCACCGCGAGACATTTGTAACGCTGTGACAGGCAGCTCCGCGCGAGCGGCGTCATGACGGTCCCGGGCGACGGATAGCGGTTCACGTCCGACCACCTCGCCGGCCCGGATGAGCGGAATCAGCAACGGCCGGTCAGCATCGGAGTGTGGGGCGGCGTTGCTCAATACGATCACCTCCGCCTCGGCGACGCCGTCGGGCGATCGCCGCCGGTAGGCGTACTTACGACCACCGACGCTCTGCTTGTCGCTGCTCTTCTTCGCGACCGACACCATCGCGGCGCCGTCTCCGGCCCGGGCGACCATCTTGTAGACCAAACCGGCGGTCGGGGCACCGGATCCGGTGACCAACGCCGTGCCCACGCCGTACGCGTCGACCGGCGCAGCCGCCAGGGAAGCGATGGCGTGTTCGTCGAGATCACTTGTCACGACAATCTTGGTACGAAACGCCCCCAAGGCGTCCAGCTGTTCGCGGACCGCGTGCGCCTGGACCAGCAGGTCACCCGAATCCAACCGGACTGCACCCAGTTCGGGACCCGCGACCTCGACGGCGAGAACGACCGCCGTACCGAGGTCGTAGGTGTCCACCAGCAGCGTCGTGCCCTTGCCGAGTGAGTCGACTTGGGCAGAG
This sequence comes from uncultured Actinomycetota bacterium, assembly GCA_963831385.1. Lineage (GTDB taxonomy): Bacteria > Actinomycetota > Actinomycetes > Jiangellales > Jiangellaceae > JACVRX01. Next base: position 29,193 of record CAWHPW010000019.1, on the reverse strand, counting down.
AACGCGTCCCGCTCGTTGTCGTGCAGAAGTGTGAAAGCGTGCGCGCTGGTGCCTCGAGTAGGAACGCCATAGGTGCGACCGGCCTCGAGGTTGCTGGTCGACGCAAAGCCGGCCACGTAGGCCGCTCGAGCCGCCGCCACAGCGGCCCATTCGTGGGTACGACGTGAACCCATCTCGATGCATGGCCGAGCACCGGCAGCGGAGGTCATCCGCGACGCAGCGGACGCGACGGCCGAATCGAAGTTGAGGATGGACAGGACCACGGTCTCCAGGACGACGGCCTCAGCGAAGCTTGCCTCCACCACCAGGAGCGGCGAGTACGGGAAGAAGCACTCCCCCTCGCCATAACCCCAGACATCCCCGGTGAAGCGGTAGTCGGCCAGCCAGGACAACGTCGGCTCGTCGACCACCGCACGACGCTCCAGATCGGCGAGCGCCGCCTGGTCGAAGCGGAATCGCGCGATCGCGTCCAGCAGCCGTCCGGTGCCGCCAACCACGCCGTAGCGCCGCCCCTCGGGCAGGCGACGTGCAAAGACCTCGAAGATCGAGCGGCGGTGGGCCGTTCCACGCGCCAACGCCGCCTGGACCATCGTCAGCTCGTAGTGATCCGTCAGCAGCGCGGTCGGGAGGCCACTGTTGGCTGGCACTGGGCCCGGCACGATCAACAGCGTAACTGCGAGCTCTGCCTCTGGGGGAGGATCAAGTGACACCATTGGGGCCGTGACCACTGCACCCGCCGAGGTCGAGCGGCCCGAGGCCGACGAGGTCGTGGTGCCGGACACGCCATGGGCGACCGTGGTGTGGAACGATCCGGTCAACTTGATGTCGTACGTGACCTACGTGTTCCAGTCCTATTTTGGCTATGCCCGCAACAAGGCCGAACGGCTCATGCTCGATGTTCACGAGAAGGGCAAGGCGACCGTCTCGTCCGGTACCCGTGAGGCGATGGAGCGCGACGTGGAAGCCATGCATGGCTACGGCCTGTGGGCCACGATGCAGAAGGCGGGGGACCGAGGCTGAGCACCGCGTTTCGGCGTACCCGCGGCAACGGGGTGTCAGCCGCCTTCCACCAGGTCGAGATCGAACTGCTGCGCTCGCTGGTCGGGCAGCTCCTGGAGTTGGTACGGGGCCAGCCACGCCCGCGGGACCCGGAGATCTCCGACGATCCGCTGGCCATGGCGTTTGGTTTCGGCGACGATCCATCCCGGCCGACAGATCCCGTCGTCCTGCGGTTGTTTCCGGACGGTTATCGCGACGACGACGAAGCAGCTGATGAGTTTCGCCGCTTTACCGAGCGGAGCCTGCGCGAGGCCAAGGCCAACAACGCGGCGACGGTCTTGGCGTCGCTGGAAGCGGTCGGCTCGACGGACTCGTCGAAGGAGGACGTGTCCAAACGCGAGAAGGTCCGGCTGCGGCTGGATCCCGCCGCGGCACAGGCATGGCTGCGGACGCTCACCGATCTGCGGCTGGCCCTCGGCACCCGACTGGGGGTCGAGGAGGGAGACGAAGCGCACTGGGAGTCGCTCGCTGACGGCGACCCCCGTCGGCATATCCACGACGTCTACGACTGGCTCGGCTGGGTTCAGGAGACCCTCGTCCGCGCCCTGTCTGCCCGACTTCGTTAAGGGCCGTTGGCTTAGGCTCGTCGGCCGTGCTCAGCATCGGCAGCGACCTGGTCGAGGCGATCGTCGCCCACGCCCGCCGGGACCATCCCGACGAAGCCTGTGGGGTGATCGCCGGCCCGGTGGGCTCCGACCGGCCGGTTCGGTTGGTGCCCATGGCGAACGCCGAGCGGTCGCCAACCTTCTATCGGTTCGATTCGCTCGAACAACTCGCGGTCTGGCGGGAGATGGACGAGCGCGACGAGGAACCGATCGTCATCTACCACTCGCACACGGCGACGGAGGCGTATCCATCTCGCACCGACATCGCCTATGCGGCCGAACCCATTGCTCATTACGTCCTGGTATCGACTCGCGAACCCGACAACGTGGAGATCCGTTCGTTCCGAATCGTCGACGGTGACGTGACCGAGGAAGAGGTTCGCATCACCGGTCGGGAATGATGGGTTCGGGCATACCCGTTTCCCGGTACCGACGACCCTTCTCGACCACAGGAGCCCGGCCGATGGCCATCGAGGTTCGCATCCCCACGATCCTGCGCCAGTACACCGACGGCGCAAAGACCGTCGAGGGCGCCGGCGACACCGTGGCAGCGGTCATCGACGACCTGGAATCGCGTCATCCGGGCCTGCGCAGCCGACTCGTCGACGGCCAGGGCCTGCGCCGGTTCGTCAACGTATACCTCAACGACGAAGACGTTCGGTTCCTCGAGGGGCTGAAGACGCCCGTCTCAGATGGGGACTCGGTGACGGTCCTGCCGGCGGTGGCCGGGGGGAGCGCGGCTCGGCGGCCGGGTGCGGCCGGAAGGACCGAACCCGACCAGTTAGCCGGGGGCGCAACTCGACCAGGTAGGCCGACGGAGCATCCGCCGGTGAGATTCGACTCACTGCTGGCCTCGGTGGGGCGCACCCCGCTGGTCGGGCTGCCCCGGATGTCACCGTCGGCCGACGTCCGACTGTGGGCGAAGCTCGAGGACCGGAACCCGACCGGTTCGCTCAAGGACCGCCCGGCGCTGCAGATGATCGATTCGGCCGAGCGCGAGGGCCTGCTGTCGCCGGGCTGCACGATCTTGGAGCCGACATCGGGCAACACCGGCATCTCGCTGGCGATGGCCGCCGCGGTGAAGGGGTATCGGCTGGTGTGCGTCATGCCGGAGAACACCTCGGTGGAGCGTCGGCAGTTATTGACGATGTGGGGCGCGGAGGTTGTCTTCTCGCCGGCAGCGGGCGGCTCCAACGAGGCCGTCCGAGTGGCCAAGCAGATGGCAGCCGAGAACCCCGGCTGGGTCATGCTCTACCAGTACGGCAATCCTGCCAATACCCTCGCCCACTACTCGACGACCGGGCCGGAGATCCTCGAGGACCTTCCGACGATCACCCACTTCGTCGCTGGCCTGGGGACGACGGGGACATTGATGGGCGTCGGGCGCTATCTACGCGAGAAGGTCCCGGGCATCCGCATCGTCGCGGCCGAGCCGCGCTACGGCGAGCTGGTCTACGGCCTGCGCAACCTCGACGAAGGATTCGTCCCCGAGCTCTACGACGAGTCGGTCCTGTCGTCGCGCTTCTCGGTCGGCCCCCGCGAGGCCGTCCGCCGCACGCGCGAGTTGCTGGCGAACGAGGGCATCTTCGCCGGGATATCCACCGGCGCCATCGTGCACGCTGCACTCGCCGAGGCGGCCAAGGTGGTCACGGCCCACGGACGCGCCGACATCGCGTTCTTGGTGTGCGATGGAGGCTGGAAGTACCTGTCGACAGGTGCCTACGAAGGCACGCTCGACGAAGCCGAGGATCGCCTCGACGGCCACCTCTGGGCATGAGTCTCAGGTGCACGCGCCTACCACCCTTCCGAGCCGGCTGTGGAGCCGGCTCGCGAATGAATGGACGGGCAGTCGTCCAGCGGCCGGGTCGACGGCGGAATCTCGTCCCGGAACACGTTGAGCACGACCTCGCAATCGCAACCGCCGCCCTGTAGCTCGAGCTGATCGGTCAGATCCGGCGGCGCACCAGGGTTGGCCCGCTGCCAGCGACGAACGCTGGCAAAGCCGCCGTCGCAACCGCGCCGCGACACCGCCCGGCGCAGGAAGCAGCGCAAGCACTCGTGCGGGTCCGGGCCACTGTGTTCCCGTACGAGCGATGCCAGGAACTGCTCGGCCTCGTCACCGATGGACATCTCATTTCCCATGTCGATCCCTTCGATCGTTCTGAACTGATGCTCTGTGTACAGCGGTGCTCTGACAGGCACGGCACACCTGACGAGCCCGATGCACTACGCACCTGCGCAGATCGCGACAATCAACAGCCAGCGGCTTGCTGCCGCAGTTGTGCACAGATGGCGCCCTTGGTATGGAGTCGCCGCTACCGACCCGGCAGGCTCGCCGGCCATGAGCGCAGCAGCCCGGCCCGTCGTGGTCACATTCAGCAGCCCGGTCGACATCGTCGGCGCGATCCCGTCCATGCTGGGCTTCCACCCGGCGGAGAGCCTGGTGGTGATGTGCCTGCGCGGCCCGCGCCAGCGAACCGGGCTGACCATGCGCATCGACCTTGTCGATCCCGAGTACGACGAGCGTTTCGCGGCCGAGACAGCTGCCCGGGTGGCCACCGACAAGGCCAGCGCGGCGATCGTCGTCTGCTATACCGATGCGCCGGCAGAAGCAGACCGGTTGCCTCGGGCCGGCCTCGTCGACGAGGTCGGCGGGCAGTTGCTCAGGCGCGGGATCGAGCTGGCCGAAGCGCTGTTGGTACGCGACGGCCGGTGGTTTTCCTATACCTGCGGCCAGTCCTGCTGCCCGCCTGAGGGCACCGTGATCCCGGCCGTGGCCGAGGGAGTCGTCGCCCAGCTCGAGGCGGAGCGAGTGCTCTCGGGCCGGACCATCTTCCCGTCACGCGACGATCTCGAGGCGAACGTTCGTGGCCCGGTGGCGTTGCGACGCATCGCTCTCGAGCAGGTGTACGACCGGGTCGGCGAGGCAATCGTGGCGGAGATCATCGACGGCGGCGCCGACGCGTTCGCTCGGCACACCGTTGCGGTGGCGCGTGACGCGTTCGCCGAGTACGTCGACGGCACCCACGAGCTCGACGACGAGGATGCCGCGCGGATCGTGCTCGGGCTCCGCAACAAGGTCGCCAGAGACGAACTGACCAGTTGGGGACTCGACGGTCGATCCGACGAGCTGATCGCGTTTCTCACCGAGCTGGCGCAGCGAGCTCTCGACGACGACGCGGCGCCGATATGCACGGTTCTCGCCTCCGTCGTCTATCAGCACGGCGGTGGCCCGCTCACGACCATGGCGCTGGAACGCGCGCTGCGCAGCGACCCTGGCTACGAGATGGCCCGGCTGCTGGAGGCCATGCTCCTCGGCCAACTGCCGCCGGCGCAGTTGCGGGCAATCATCAGGGACACCCGACCAGAGGTGCGACGGCAGCTTGGCGAGTCGGAGACGGCGGTAGACCGGTGAGCCTGGCGTACGCTCGTCGGGCCATGAACGACGCACCGATCGGGATCTTCGACAGCGGCGTGGGCGGGCTCACTGTCGCACGCAGTGTTCTGGACCAACTGCCGCACGAGCCTGTCCGTTATGTCGGTGACACCGCGCGCGGCCCGTACGGTCCTCGCCCGCTTGCCGAAGTCCGCGCCTTCGCCTTGGAGGTGATGGACGAGCTCGTCGACGAGGGCGTGAAGCTGCTGGTCATCGCCTGCAACTCGGCCAGCAGCGCCGTGTTGCGCGACGCCCGTGAGCGCTACCGGGTCCCCGTCGTCGAGGTGATCCAACCGGCGGTCCGGCGCGCTGTGGCTGCTACCCGTAACGGACATGTGGGTGTCATCGGCACCCGGGCGACGGTGCTGTCGAAGGCGTACGAGGACTCGTTCGCCGCTGCGCCGCATCTGCAGATCACCACCCAGGCGTGCCCACGCTTCGTCGAGTTCGTCGAAGACGGCGTGACGCACGGCCCGGAGCTCGAGCGAGTTGCCCGCCAATACCTGGAACCGGTGCGGGATGCCGGCGTCGACACCCTGGTGCTCGGCTGCACCCACTACCCGCTGCTCACCGGGGTGGTGTCCTACGTCATGGGCGAGGCGGTGACGTTGGTGAGCAGCGCCGAAGAGACGGCTCAGGACGTCTATCGGGTGCTGGCACAGCATGGCCTGATGCGCGACGACGACCTTCCGGCGCCCGGACACGAGTTCCGAGCCACCGGGGATCCGCGCCCGTTCGCCGAGTTGGGCCGGCGTTTCCTCGGCCCGGAGGTCGCAGCTGTCGTGGACGTCCTGCGGTGAGACTGACCGTTCTCGGCTGCTCGGGATCGCTGCCTGGCCCCGACTCGCCCGCGTCGGCATACCTGGTCGAGGCCGACGGCACTCGGCTCCTGCTCGACCTCGGCAACGGCGCACTCGGCGTACTGCAGCGCCACGCCGAGATCGCCGACATCGACGCCGTACTGCTCAGCCATCTGCATCCGGATCACTGTCTCGACCTGTGCAGTCTCTACGTGGCCCGGCGGTACGGGCCTGGCGCCGGTGGTCGGCCGATCCCGGTCTGGGGGCCAGCCGGTACGGCCGAGCGAATGGCGACGGCGTATGGCCTGGCCCCAGAGCCGGGAATGGCCGAGACGTTCGACTTTCGGCCGTACCCGGATGGCAGCTTCGACGTCGGCTCGTTCACGGTCCGGGCCACCCGCGTCGTGCATCCGGTACCGGCCTACGCGATGCGTCTCGACCACGACGGCCGCTCGATGGCGTATTCCGGCGATACTGCGGCGACCTCGGCGTTGGTCGACCTCGCCTCCGGTGCCGACGTCTTCGTCTGCGAGGCGGCATTCCGCGACGGTGAGAACCATCCGCCCGGGCTGCACCTCACCGGCCGGGAAGCGGGCCAGCACGCGATGGCGGCCGGGGTCGGCCATCTGGTGGTCACCCATGTCCCGCCGTGGGGTCACCGAGCCGCAGCGGTAGCCGGGGCCGAGGCGGTGTTCGGCGGGCCGGTCACCGCCGCCAGTTCTGGCTTGGTCCTGAATGTCTGATCCGGGAGATAACCTTCCGGGCATGGCGCGTCCCGATGGCCGAGCGGCCGACCAGCTCCGTCCGGTGCGGATCACCCGCGGGTGGCTCGACCACGCCGAAGGCTCGGTCCTGGTCGAGTTCGGCGCCACTCGGGTGTTGTGCGCCGCATCGGTCACCGAGGGGGTTCCCCGCTGGCGCAAGGGCTCCGGGCTGGGATGGGTGACCGCTGAGTACGCGATGCTGCCTCGATCGACGAACACGCGGTCTGACCGGGAGTCCGTGCGAGGTCGGATCGGTGGTCGGACCCACGAGATCTCCCGGCTGGTCGGCCGCGCCTTGCGCGGCATCATCGACGTATCGGCACTGGGCGAGAACACGGTGGTTCTCGACTGTGACGTCCTGCAGGCCGATGGTGGTACCCGCACGGCGGCCATCACCGGTGCCCATGTTGCGCTGGCCGACGCCGTCGACTGGATGCGCAGCCGCGGGCTGTTGACCTCGGGCGATGTGCTGCGCGGCTCCGTGGCAGCCGTCTCGGTCGGTGTCGTCGACGGCGAACCGTTACTGGATTTGTGCTATGAGGAAGATGTTCGGGCCGAGACCGACATGAATGTCGTCATGACCGGGGACGGCCGGTTCGTCGAGATCCAAGGCACCGCCGAGGGCGAACCGTTCGACCGGCCAGAGCTCGATGCCTTGCTCGCTCTCGCGGAGAACGGCTGCGCCGAGCTCACCGGCCTGCAACGGGCTGCTCTCGCCGGATGAGCCCGGCTGGCCGCCGCCGGGTGATGCTCGCCACCCGCAACCCACACAAGGTCGGCGAACTGCGCAGGATCCTCGCCGACGTCGGCGTTGCCGGAATCGACCTGGTGTCGCTTGCGGATCGTCCCGACGTACCCGAGGTCGCCGAAACCGGGCTGACGTACACCGAGAACGCTGTGCTCAAGGCGACTGCCGTCGCCGACGCGACGGGCCTCAGCGCGATCGCCGACGACTCCGGTCTCAGCGTTGACATTCTCGGCGGGATGCCGGGCGTCCTCTCGGCTCGCTGGGCCGGGCGGCATGGGGACGATACGGCGAATCTCACCTTGTTGCTGCTCCAGCTTGCCGACGTGCCCGACGATCGACGCACCGCGGCATTCGTGTGCGCGGCCGCCCTGGCCCGGCCGAGCGGCCAGGTCGTCGTCGAGGAGGGTCGGGTTCGCGGGCGGCTGATCCGCGAGCCCCGTGGGACCAACGGCTTCGGCTACGACCCGATATTCATCCCTGATGGCGATATCCGGACCACCGCCGAGATGCCGACGGCCGACAAAGACGCCATCAGTCACCGCGGCCGTGCATTCCGAGCACTCGCCCCACATCTGTTGGCGCTCACCTGATCGTCGAACCTGGCCGTAGCACTTTCGTCATCGTCTACACCTGCCTGGGTTTCCGCTGGTCAGGGCAGTTTGACCACCCGAGCGCCCACCTGGGTGCGCTGGCGCGTCGGACGAACAGTTGCAGGAGATTGCCGAGCGACTGGTCGGCGAGCAGTCTCTATAAGACCGCCAACGAGCCCACGGCCCACCTGGACGTTGAGGCGTCCGTCCGGCAACATCCGCAGCGAACGGCAACTACCTAGGGCCCGGGTGATGCCTCTCCGCGATCGAAGTTGGCCTCATTGAGATGTTCGAGTGCGTTGCGGACCGTGGCCAGGACGGCGTCGGGGTCAGGCGCATCTTCACCACGTTCGATGGCGAGCCGTCGAGTCCACTGTTCGAGCTGGTGGGCGCCCCAGACCAGGGTGTGCTCTTCGGTCCATCTAACCCGGAAGTTGCGCTCGATGTCCTCGCCGGTCGGACTCCACTCTTCCCCACCTTCAGAGTTGCGGAGGTCGGTGATGTCCTTCTGCCGAATCGTCCGCACCCGATTGAGCTGGCGTACACCTCGGCCCACATATGGACGAAGAACGCCACATCATCGTTCTCGTCGTCCTGCATCGGGTCAGGGTAGGAGACCCGCAGTTTGTCGTCATCCGACTTCGGTGGCCGACAGTTCACCCTCTCTCGAAACAACCTGAGTGAGTTGATCATCTCGCCGCGGTCCTCGCTGCCCTTCGCGTGACACAGCTGCTGTAGGAGCCGCGGGATTCCCAGGGGACTCCGGCGCAAACGCGGGACGGGCGTTCGAGCCTGCAAGCAGGTCCTGTCGCGCTGTTGACAGCCTGTTCTGGTCCGGCGCTACCTAGCTTGGGTCGTCCCGGCGGCCGAGTAGCTCCTCCAGCGCGGTCGCCCTGCGGATCTCGGCAACCCACCGGCTACGGGCGGTCGGGGTGAATTCCAACGCGCTGAGCAAACTGGTGATCTGGTCGTCGAGCTGCCTTAGAGCAACCCGGTCCCCGCCAATCGACAGAGTCCCCGGCCCGGAGCATGCGCACCCGCAGCGCCACCCGCTCGTCCATCGACTCACACAACAGGAACACCTGGTCGATGTCCGAGCCGGCGGAGACCCACGACTTGTCCGCCTTGCCGTGATCATCACGCGTTGATCTTGAGGACAGGTTTCGCTCGTGATCTTGGCGGGGATTCCGATCGGTCGATGCCGGAGATGATTGCTTCGGCTTCGGCGAGGTCCCGGCCGAGTGCCGCGCGGTCGGCAGCACCCCTGACATTCGTCGGCATGGTACCGATCATCCACGGCTGGCCAGCGGCCGAGCTCATCGATATGTGCTGAGCATCGACGTCCCGCAAGGCGACGACGCCCTCGACACGCAGGAGTGGAATTCGCAACAGCCGGGCCAGGAGACGGATCTCGATCAGCATGGTAGCCGTCGATCAGTCGCCGAGCCTGATATCGCTGTATCCGTCCCGTCCCGACGGCGATGACGACGTACTCGCCGCGTCCTCGGCGTAGCGCGCCCGAAGCTTCTCGATCACGGCTTGGAGACCGGCCTCGATCTGCTCGTACCGCTCGCGACCGGCCCGCGTGCCGGCCAGGTAGCCCAGACCGAAGACGACGCCGCGGCCGAGGGTCTTCCTACCGAACATCGCGTTCCCCATCGCTCTGGCGGTCCCGGAATGCGGAGACCACGGCGCTCACGATGGCCAGCCCGGCGGCCGCGCCCGCCGCAGCAAGTCCCGACCTCACGGCCGTGCTCGAGCGCCTCGGCTTGAGACCGACGGCCTCTCCCAGACGATCGATAATTGTCTTCTTGCCGAAGAGTCTGTTCATGGTGCTCCCGTCGTCGTGTGGTGAAGATCAGCCGCGTGAGCGACGGATCGTCCTCACCATGTCCTGCTTGCGCATCGCTGACTTCAGATCCAGATCCATCTCCGCGCCCAGGGCCAGCAGCTCCTGTTTGGTCATGTCGGCAAGATCCAGCGGACGTGTATCAGCATCCGCGCCCAGCTTCCGGCCCTCGGAGGCCACGGCCTCGCGTCGTTCGTTGGCCTCGTCGACCTTGCGCTGGGCTGCGGCTGCCTTGGTGTCGGCTTGGTCAGACAGGCGTTCGGCCCGAGCACGGGCCTCATCGGCGGCCCGTCGCGCAGCCTCTGCCGCCGCCTCGGCCAGCTCGCGAGCTTGCTTCATCTGATCACGTGCCCGCTCGATCGCCTGCTCGGCCTTGGTGTGCGCCTTCTTGGCCTCGTCCTTGGCTCGCCTCACTTGCTCAGCGACGTCGACCTCGACCGCGGCGACGCGGTTGGCAGCGATCTGCTCCGCCCGGGCGCGCTTCGCGGCCACGTACTCGTCAGCCTCCCGCTGAGCCTCCGCGACCACGTCGACGACTTCGCGTTCGCCTTCATCCCGCGCTGCGTCGATCTGCTGGTCGCCGTCGGCTTCGACTCTCGCGGCGGCCTCTGCTCGCTCCCTCGCATTCTCGGCTTCCTCCCGAGCCTGCACCTCGAGCTCATGGGCGCGTTCCAGGGCCGCGTCGACCCGATGTAGTCGGCTGTCGGCACCGTCAGCGAACGGACTCACATCGGCAACGGCGGAGGCCGCCTCATGTCCCACCGACTGGAGCTTCCTACCGGCAGATGTGGCCGGGTTCTTCAACGTGGTGTCGACCGCCCACACGATGTTCCGCGGGAGATCGATCACGCCTCGTCGAGCGTGGCGCGCGAGCCTAGACACCAGATTGGATCTCGCCATTGATTCCTCCAAGCCCTCACATGACCGACCAGTCCGGAGTCGATCTCCAGTAGACCAGGGGATGGGATCCGCACAGTGGTCGTCCCTCGGCTTAACCCTGTCTGTTACTACCCGGATTTGGGCGTGGACGAACATGCTCTTGCATGCCGGCTCTCAGTTCGATGCGCCGATCCCACTGGTCACGCCGGAGGGCTCAAGCAGTGGTCGTCACGGTGACGATCAAGAACCTCAGTGAGGCGGTGCTCGACACACCCCGCCAACGGACATGCTGGTCACCACGGGCCGAACGGCGACGCCACCGACCGCCAGTACGGAGCACGAGGGCATCACCGGTCGTGGTCGGACACGGCGTCATCGTGCATGCGCCGGATGGCCTGCTCCCGGTCCTCGTAGGTTTCGGCGGCCGTCTGCTCGGCGGCCCGCTGGTTGTCGCGGTCGATGCAGAGCCTGGTGTCGGCCCACTCGGCGGCTAGCTGACCGCAGTGGCAGGACCGGCCGATGAAGCTAGCGTCAGTGAGTCCGACCGAGTCGGTGACCTCCCGCTCCCAGGCCGTGAAGTCGTCGACGGTGGGAAGTGCCTGCGCCGAAGACGGAGCACGGTCGTCGGGTACGGCGTGACGACGTCGACGCTGCTCCCGCTTCTCGGCGGCGGCGCATCCCTGCACGGGCCGTGGCGCTTCCAGCAGGACGGCGTGAACGCCGACTCGGGCAGTTGGCGCTCGCGACCCGGGCATGTCTCCTCCGTGGTTCCGCGCCACCAGCGCGCCACTTGTGTGCCAGATACGGGGGTAACTGGTGGCTATCTCTGTCTACTTGCGACTAGACGTTTGCGCTGGTCAGGGGCGCATTTCGCCTGGTAGACGGAACGTATCGTAAGAAGTTCGTCACCTGATCGCCGCCGCGGTTCGGCCATACCTGGCGCAGGATGGAGATGTGCTCGAGTCCACGATGGCGCCGCCAGCGCGGCGCACCCGCGACGATCTCATCCTCGGAGCGCTCGCGGGCCTGGCATCGGCCGCACTCGGCCTGGGCGTGGCGGAGGTTGTGGCAGGTTTCCTCGGGCGCACCGCGACTCCGGTGATAGCCGTCGGCGAAGCCTTCATCGATCGCGTGCCGACCTGGCTGAAGGACCTGGCCGTCGAATGGTTCGGCACAGCCGACAAGACGGTGCTGATCGCCGGTGTGCTCGTCGTGTTCGCGATGGCTTCCGCCGGAATCGGCGTGCTCACCACCCGCCGGCGCGGTGTCGGGCTGTTGGCGGCGGGCGGACTCGGACTCGTGGCGGCGGCGGCGACATGGACTCGTGCGGACACGACCAGCATCGACCTGTGGCCAGTCGTTCTCGGCTCGGTCGCGTCGTTGATCGCGCTGGACATGCTCGCGGCGCGGGCCGCCAAAGCAGGTTCCCGGCGCGCCGGCGCGGAAAGCGACCGCCGAACGTTCTTGCGTACCGGCGGCATCGTGGTGGCGGCGGCAGCGACGTCGTACGCAGCAGGCCGATGGCTCGGCCTGCGTCGTTCGACGGTTGAAGAGTCTCGGGAGGCGGTTGCCCCGGCGGAGGACGAGGTCGGCCCGCCGCAGGGCGCCGACCTCGGCGTCAACGGAATCGAACCGTGGCAGACGCCCAACGGCGTCTTCTACCGGATCGACACGGCATTGTCGGTCCCATTGGTCCGAGCCGAGGACTGGCGGCTGCGGGTCCATGGGCTGGTCGAAAGGGAACTGACACTCGACTACGACCAACTCCTCGAGCTGGGCCTGATCGAGAGCTGGGTAACGCTGACCTGCGTGTCCAACGAGGTCGGCGGCTACCTCGCCGGCAACGCACGATGGAGCGGCGTCCGCGTCGCCGACGTGCTGGCCATGGTCGGGCCGCAGCCGGACGCCGACGCCGTCAAGTCCACGTCTGCGGATGGATGGACGGCTGGAACGCCGCTCGAGGTGTTGACCGACGGGCGCGACGCGATGTTCGCGGTGGCGATGAACGGCGAGCCGCTGCCCGTGGAGCACGGCTTCCCAGTGCGGATGGTGGTCCCTGGTCTCTATGGCTTCGTCAGCGCCACCAAGTGGGTCGTCGACGTGGAAGTGAGCCGGTTCGACGCGTTCGACGCCTACTGGTCCACCCGCGGCTGGTCCGAGCAGGCGCCGATCAAGACCTCGGCTCGGATCGAGGTACCCCGGTCGAGCCAGTTCGTCGCCGCCGGCCGGGTAGCCGTCGCCGGGACCGCCTGGGCGCAGCATCGCGGTATTCAGGCCGTCGAAGTACGCGTCGACGGCGGCGCCTGGCAGCGCGCACGCCTTGGCACCGTGCCGAGTACCGACACCTGGCGACAGTGGGTGTGGGAATGGGATGCCGAGCCAGGCGAGCACCAGCTCCAAGCGCGGGCGATCGACGGCGACGGTGAGGTCCAGATCGAGGAGCCGGCGCCCCCAGCGCCGGACGGAGCTACGGGCTGGCACGAGGTGCGGGTCGAGGTCGAAGCTTGACCAGTGCCCTCGATCGCGCACGAAGTGACGATTGACGCCGACCAACAGCGCCTGGCGGGAACGCTGACCGTTCCGGAACCGGCGCACGGGATCGTCGTGTTCGCCCATGGCAGTGGCAGCAGCCGGCACAGCCCGCGCAACATCAGAGTCGCCGACGTGCTCCACGGTGCGGGCATGGCGACCCTGTTGTTCGACCTGCTGACCGCCGACGAAGAACAGCGTGACGCCGTTGATGCAAGTCTGCGCTTCGACATTGCTCTGCTCTCGCGCCGGCTCGACATCGCCGTGCAGGCGGTCGGCGACGATTCGCGAGTCGCTGACCTGCCGGTCGGTCTGTTCGGCGCCAGCACCGGGGCAGCAGCTGCCCTGGCGACGGCGGCCCGGCTCACCGGGACGGTGCGCGCAGTCGTGAGCCGTGGTGGGCGCCCCGATCTTGCCGGGCCGGCATTGCGCGATGTCCAAGCCGCCGTCCTACTGATCGTCGGCAGCCTCGACCACACCGTTCTCGCACTCAACCGGGAAGCGGCTCGCCAGCTGCGCGCCGATCACGAGCTCTCGGTGGTGCCTGGCGCTACGCACCTGTTTTCAGAACCCGGAGCGTTGGACGAGGTGGCACGGCTCGCCGCGGCCTGGTTCCTCCGCACGATCGTGTCCCGCTCACTCAACTGATCACCAGCCCGTCGTCGCGTCAGGGCCGGACCAGACGGACCGCTGACGCCGGCGCCGGGAGTCCGTGCAGTGCGCCGGTCAGCGCCTCGACACCGTCGACCAACCGTGGGCCCGGTCGAACGACGATCCCGTCGGCATCGATCGCCCAGACCGGCACCGTCGGCAGCCTGTCCAGGACACTCTCCGCCTGCCGGGCGGCTCCGTCGAGGTGGTAGCCGCAGGGAGCCACGACGACGACGTCGGGACGAGCCGCCGCGATTGCGGTCCACGTGGTCTCGATCGAGCGCGCGCCAGGGCTGGCTGCGACCGGCTCACCGCCGGCCGCCGAAACCATGTCGGGCACCCAGTGCCCGGCAGTGAACGGCGGATCGACCCATTCGACGACAGCGACCCGAGGCCGTTGCCGGCCGGCGACGGCGCGTCGGACGCCGTCGAGCCGACGGCGCAGCGCAGTGACGATCCGGCTGGCCCGGTCGGCCGTGCCGGTGCGCCGGCCCACGATCAGTAGCGTGTCCAGGACTTCAGCCAAGGTGTGCGGATCGAGAGCGAGCACATCGGCGCGACAGCCCAAGTGGTCCAGGGCGGCCTGAACGTCGCCGCTGGGAATTGCGCAGACGCGGCACAAGTCCTGGGTGAGAATGAGATCTGGATCGAGCCCGGACAGCGCGCCGGCATGCAACGAGTACAAGTCCTGCCCGGCGGCCATGCGGCGCCGGACGTAGGCATCGATCTCGGCCGGAGTCATCGGCGACGTGTCACGGCCTCCGACGACCACCGTCTTGTCCCGACGCGCCGTCGCCGGCTCGTCGCACTCGAAGGTGACCCCGACGAGGTCATCGTCGAGCCCGAGCGCGTAGACGATCTCGGTCGCGGATGGCAGCAGCGAGACGATCCTCACACCTCGGCAGCATACGTCCGTTGATCTTGGCGAAGAGGCTGCCGGCTGCCCGATTTGCCCAGCTACTCCGCCATGATCAACGCGGGGTGCGCTCGTCCATCCCCCACGGCGAGTCATAGTCGCCGGCCAGCAGGTCCAGGAAGGGTTGGGCGTCGAAGGCTTCCGGGCCGAGTACCCCGGTACCCGACCACGTCCCGCCGGCGAGCAGCTCGAGAGCGACGACAGGGTTGACGGCGGTCTGCCAGACCACGCACTGCGCGCCGTACTCGGCCATGGACCAGTCGTTGTCCACGACGTGGTACAGGTACACCTCGCGGGGCTGCCCGTCTGTGCCGGTGCCGGTGACCCACAAGCCCGCGCACGTCTTGCCGTGCATCCGGTCGCCGAGTCCGGCCGGGTCCGGGAGGGAAGCGGCGACGACATCCCGTGGGCTGACCTGCACGGCCGTCCCGGCAGAACGGACGGATACGGGATCGGTCTTGTCCAGACCCAGCTTGTGCAGGGTCTTGAGGACGTCGATGAACTCGGTGCCCAACCCGTACTTGAACGTCACCCGCCGTGCGTCGACCCAGCGCGGCATGAGCAGCACCTCTTCGTGCTCGACGTTGACGCACTCGACCGGACCGATGCCGGCCGGGAAGTCGAACACCTCAGGCTCGCTGAACGGCGGCGTCGTGTACCAGCCGCGATCCTTCTCCCAGATGACCGGCGGATTCAGGCACTCCTCGATCGTGGTCCAGATCGAGAACGACGGGGCGAACTCGTACCCGTCGACGGTGAGGTTGGCGCCGTCCCGGGTGCCCAGCTCGTGGATCTCGGCGAAGAGCTGGTCGGCGGCGTGCCGGGCGAACACGTCGGACAGCCCGGGCTCGACGCCAATGCCGACCAGTGCGAGCCGTCCGGATTCCTCCCACCGAGAAGCCTTGGCGAACTGCTCGTCGCCGAGCTTGACGCCGGTCTGCTCGTACGGCTGCTCGGCATGCGGGTGTGACAACGACATCGCCATGTCGAGGTAGTCGGCTCCCGCGGCGTAGGCACCGTCGAAGATCGGCATCACGAAGCGTGGGTCCACGGCGTTCATCACGTGGGTGGCGCCATGCTCGCGGGCCAGCGCTTCGACCGCGGCGGCGTCGGAGGCGTCGACCCGGGCCGCGGCCAGCCGCTTCTCGTCGGGGTGCCGCTCGGTGACGGCACCGACGGTCCGCTCGGCCCGGCCGGCGTCGTAGTCGGCCACGATCAGGCGGTCGAAGAACTCACGTCGGGCCGCGATCCGCGCGAACGCGTCGCCGACCCCGCCGGATCCGACCAGGAGAATGCGCATGCGCCGAATCTAGCGCGAACTCACGATCTCACAACGGATTTGGGAGAGGTCTTGCCCAGGCACGACGAACTCAGTACATTCCTGCACCAGCGGCGGGGGAAACCGCAGCGCAAAGGTGGTCAGCATGGCCGAGGCGAGGACCGCAACTGAACCGGTAGCGGGCAAGGGCCTGGAAAAGGGTGCCCTGGGTCTGTGGGGCAACGTCACCATCGGGCTCGCCTCGACCGCGCCGGCCTACAGCCTGGCCGCGACCCTCGGGTACGTCGTGTTCGAGGTCGGGGACCGGGCGCCGGCGATGTTCATCCTGGCGTTCATCCCGATGCTGTTCATCGCCTTCGCCTACCGTGAGCTGAACAGCGCGGCGCCGGACTGCGGCACGACGTTCACCTGGGGGACCAAGGCGTTCGGCCCCTGGGTCGGCTGGATGGGCGGCTGGGGGCTCGCCGTCTCGGCGATCATCGTGCTGGCCAACGTTGCCGAGATTGCCGCTATCTACCTGTTCGACTTCCTCGGCCTGGACTCTCTGGCCGAGTCGCGACTGGTGGTCGTCAGTTTCGGCGTCGTGCTCATCGCGCTGATGACCTGGGTGAGCTACCGCGGCATCGTGCTCACCGAGCGGCTGCAGGCCGTCCTGGTCTCGATCCAGTTCGCCATCTTGATCTTGTTCAGCGTGGTGGCGCTGGCCAAGGTCTTCAGCGACTCGGCCGGGTCGCAGGCCGTCGACCCGTCCTGGGAGTGGTTCTCGCCGGCGGGCCTCACCTCGTCGGAGATCGCCGCGGCCGTCATCCTCTGCATCTTCATCTACTGGGGCTGGGATTCCTGCCTGGCCGTGAACGAGGAGACCAAGAATGCCGACGTGATCGCCGGCAAGGCAGCGGTGGTCAGCACCGTGATCCTGCTGGCCACCTACGTGATGGTCGCGGTCGCCGTCCAGGCATACGCCGGTTTCGAGGACGTGGGGCTTGGACTGACCAACGAGGAGAACGTCGATGACGTGCTCACCGTGCTGGGCGAGCCGGTCGTCGGCAGCATCATGGCTTCAGCGTTGCTGTTGACCGTCGCGATCTCGGCATTGTCGTCGACGCAGACGACCATCCTGCCGACGGCACGGGGCACGCTGGCGATGGCCGTCTACGGTGCGATCCCGAAGAAGTTCGCCGAGGTGCACCCGCGCTACCACACCCCCTCGTTCGGCACGCTCGTGATGGGGGCCACGGCGATCTTCTTCTATCTGGTGCTGTCGCTGGTCAGCGTCAACACGCTGGCCGACTCGATCGCTTCGCTCGGGCTGGCCGTCGCGTTCTATTACGGCATCACCGGCTACGCCTGCGTGTGGTACTTCCGCCGGACCCTGTTCGACAGCGGCCGCAACGTCATCCTCCGCGGCCTGCTGCCGCTGCTTGGAGCCCTCGCAATGACTTGGGCGTTCGTCATCAGCGCACGCGACATGTACGCGGCCGACTACGGATTTACGGCGTTCGGCGACATCGGCGGTGTGTTCGTGATCGGCGTCGGCATGCTGGCACTAGGCGTCCCGCTGATGCTCGCGTGTGCGGTCAAGCTGCGGCCGTTCTTCCGCGGCGAAACCCTGACCGCGGAGACACCGATCCTCGTCCCGGACACCGGCGAGCCGCCACGCGCCGGCCTCTGAGCGGATAGGGAAAGATCCTCTCTATGGCCGATCGGGATCGCAGCCCCGTGCTCGACTCCGTCGCCAAGAGGATCATCGAGCAGCTCCAGCAAGACGGACGGCGGTCCTACGCGTCGATCGCCAAGGCTGTCGGGCTTTCCGAGGCGGCGGTGCGGCAACGCGTCCAGCGACTTCTCGACACTGGTGTAGTGCAGATCGTGGCGGTGACGGATCCGCTTCAGGTCGGCTTCGAACGACAGGCACTCATCGGCATCAACATCCAAGGCGACGTCACTGCCGTCGCGGACGCGCTGGCCGAGATTCCCGAGGTCGACTACGTGGTCATCACCGCGGGTTCGTTCGACCTGATTGCCGAGGTGGTCTGCGAGGACGACGACCACCTGCTCGACCTGCTCAGCTCCCGGATTCGCATTCTCGACGGGGTCACGGGTACGGAGACATTCGTCTACCTGAAGCTTCGCAAGCAGCTCTACAACTGGGGGACCCGATGACTACGACACCATCGGCCTCGTCCGACGGCGGCCTCACCCCGCGTGGAACCCGACGTGCCGACGCCGCGCGCGACCACCTGTGGATGCACTTCGCCCGCCACTCCGGTTTGTACGAGGGCAACGACGTCCCGATCATCGTGCGGGGAGACGGCGCGCGGATCTGGGATGACCAGGGTCGCCGATACCTCGACGGCCTAGCCGGATTGTTCGTCGTCCAGGTCGGCCATGGTCGAACCGAGCTGGCCGAGGTCGCGGCCCGGCAAGCGGCGCAGCTGGCCTACTTCCCGCTGTGGTCGTACTCCCACCCACCGGCCATCGACCTGGCCGAGCGGCTGGCCGGTTACGCGCCCGGCGACCTCAACCGGGTCTTCTTCACGACGGGCGGCGGCGAGGCCGTCGAGACCGCGTGGAAGCTCGCCAAGCAATACTGGAAGCTCGTCGGCAAACCGACCAAACACAAGGTCATCTCCCGCGCGGTCGCGTACCACGGAACCCCGCAGGGTGCCTTGTCGATCACCGGTATCCCGGCCGCGAAGCAGCCGTTCGAGCCGCTCGTTCCTGGTGGCATCAAGGTGCCGAACACGAACTTCTATCGGGCGCCGGACCACCTTCGTGACGACGGTAAGGCGTTCGGCCGTTGGGCGGCGGACCGGATCGAGGAGGCGATCCAGTTCGAAGGCCCGGACACGGTCGCAGCCGTATTCGTCGAGCCGGTGCAGAACTCCGGCGGCTGCTTCCCACCGCCGGAGGGCTATTTCGATCGGGTGCGGGAGATCTGCGACGAGTACGACGTGCTGCTGGTCTCCGACGAGGTGATCTGCGCTTTCGGCCGGATCGGCTCGATGTTCGCATGCGACGACTTCGGCTACGTGCCAGACATCATCACCTGCGCGAAGGGGATGACGTCGGGGTACGCGCCCGTCGGCGCGATGATCGCGTCCGACCGGCTGTTCGAGCCGTTCGCCAAGGGCACGACGACCTTCCCGCACGGATTCACCTTCGGCGGCCATCCGGTCGCCTCTGCCGTCGCGATGGCCAACCTGGACATCTTCGAGCGGGAAGGCCTCAACGAGCACGTCAAGGCGAACGCGGGCGCTTTCCGGGTGACCCTGGAGAAGCTGCTCGACCTGCCGATCGTCGGTGACGTCCGCGGGGCCGGATACTTCTACGGCATCGAATTGGTCAAGGACAAGGCAACTCGGCAGACGTTCGACGCCGACGAATCGGAGCGGCTGTTGCGCGGTTTCCTGTCCCGGGCGCTGTTCGAGGCCGGCCTCTACTGCCGGGCCGACGACCGCGGCGACCCCGTCGTCCAACTGTCACCGCCGCTGATCTGCGGGCAAGCCGAGTTCGACGAGATGGAACAGATTCTGCGGAACGTGCTCACGGAGGCCTGGGAGCTCATCTGACGGCCTCCGGTCAGCTGAGCTCGGGCGCGACCTTCGTCCAGAACTCCTCGACCCGGCCGCGACCCTGGCCCGGCCAGCTGCAGATCAGGTAGTCGATCTCGAGGTCGCGGCGGATCTCGGCGTTGCGCCGCACCTCGTCCCACGGTTCGGAGAGCGACAGATCTGCGGCGCGCCCGATCGCCGCTGGATCGCGGCCGGCCGCGACGGCCAGGTCCTCCACCCGGGCAGAGAGTTCGGCGTAGCCGGGGACTATGTCCGCGTGCCACATGTCGGCAAAGCGGGCAACGAGCGGAAGGGTCCTTTTCGGTCCGGAACCGCCGATCCAGATAGGCGGGTGCGGCTGCTGAATCGGTACCGGGAGGAGCTGCGCGTCGGTCAGGCCGACCTGCCGGCCGTCATACGACACCACGTCGCCGGTGAAGAGCCGCATGAAGATCTCGAGCTGGTCCTCGAGCCGGTCGAAGCGCTCGCCGACCGGCGGGAAGTCCACGCCGAGCTGCCGGTGTTCGCGCTCGTACCAGGCCGCTCCGATACCGAGCTCGAGCCGCCCGTTGCTCGCGTGGTCGACTGTCATCGCCTCAGCGGCGAGGATCGACGGATGCCGGTAGGTCACGCCGGCGACCAACAGCCCGAGGCGGATGCGACTGGTCTGCCCGGCCAGCGCAGCGATTGTCGTCATCCCCTCGAAGCAGTTCCCGGGTCCGTGTCCGTACATAGGCCGGAAATGGTCGAAGCCCCAGGCGCCGTCGAACCCGAGCTCTTCACCGAATTTGACCCGGTCGACGACTTCGTCGAATTCGAGCCGCTGCTGGGCGACGTCGATTCCAAATCTCACGTGCGGGAGAGGGGACTCGAACCCCTACCAGGGTGGTACATCCGAGTAGTCCCCAGTCCGTCGATTAGGGCTCTGACCTGCGCGTTTCCGGTCGAGCGTGGTCCGCCCATTCTATCCAGTACGCCGCTTTGCTGCACCGTCCGTTAGCAATCCGTTTGCAAGGCGGCCTCGACCGTCCGCCTGCCTAGAACAGGAGAACGACCGTGACCACCATTCCACCACCCGAACCGCGCCATGGCATTACCGAACTGCTGCGCCTGGTCGTTTCTATCAGACACATCGCCCACGATCGCACCATCGAGCCGGACGACGTGTTGCGCCGGATCCGGGACGCATTCCACGACTACGACCACGAGGGCGGCATCGAATGACGCGGGAACCATCCGGGATCGACGAGCGGATCATCGAAGTGATGGCAACAATCGCCAGGATCAAGGCCACGATCGCCGACCTCCAGGGCCGGCCCGACGACGCGGCACGGGAACGCCGGGCGCGGTTCCGGGTGATCGACGGCGAACGGGGCTGGATCCGGGGGGACGCTGTCGGTCTGTTAGCGAATCCGGACCGTTCCTAGGAATGGAGTGAAGGTGCAGCCCAGCTGGTCGCAGAACTGGGCGACCCCCTGCGTACCCATCGCCAGCGACGTGGACTGCGAAGGCGGCAGCGGAAACGGCCCGGCCTACACCGGCAGGGTTCGGGTAATTGGGCCGGATGAGTACGGCTTGGATGATAATGGCGACGGCGTCGGCTGCGAGCAGTCATAGTGCATTTGGCAAGCTGATTTTTGGACTAGGGGACGTTTCGTGCGCGAACTGCGCGTTGGCACCGGTCGGATTCTTGCCGTCACGGTGCCGCTCGGGGTTGCGGCGGTTGCGGTCGCGTGGATCCTGTCTCAACGCGAACCTGCCGACGTTTGACAACTGCAGGGCCAAGCCCAGCAGTGACCGCAGCGCAGCCAACTCCTACGGTTACGGTGACAGCACCGCCCGCTTCGTCGTCCCCGGCGCCAACCGTCACAGTCACATTGGTACCCGAGACCACTGCTCCGGCGCCTCGCGCAGCTCCACAAGGCATTGTTGAAATCGTGGACTTTTCGAACCACATTGAGTATTCACCCGCGTGCGCGAAGGTTAGTCTTGACGTGGCTAATCGCAGCGATACTGCCGTGGATACCATCCGCGTACAATTTAGCAATGATCTCGATAGTGGTGAGACGATAGATCTTGGCTGGCACGAGTTCAACGCTGGACTCCCGCCGTTCGGATCTGAGATTTACACGCTCAAGGTATGCGATGACCGAATGGCGGCCAATCAGTATGGCCCGGCCGCGATCCCAGGTGAGTACGAATGGACCTGGTTCGAATAACCTTGCCCATCCCAAAGGTGCCGGATTGGAAGCCTGGCGGCGGCTCCCTGCCCGCTCCGCGGGCGGCGTCGCATCGTTGGTAGGCGCCGGTGAAGTCTGCTTGGTCAGGGCCTTGCGCCCTCGTGCGATGCCTCCTCGTCGTAAGACCTGAACTGTCCCTGATCCGGGCCCAGCGCCTCCGACGCCGGAAAGGGGTGCGGTCGAACGCCAGCCAGAGGGCGTTGCGAAAGTTCTGGCTCGTGTCGATAGCGCGCGCCCGTGGGTGACCTTGACACGCCGTCGCCTAGTCTTGGTTTTAAGATCAACAACTGCCTGCGAGACCTGTCTCCCGGATCTATTTACGGCGTTCTTTCTTGGCACCCGCCCGGAGACAACTGTGGCCGATTCTCTCCCCTCGCAAGGGGGGTGCCCGCAGACCACGCGCGATCGCCCGATTCTGAGATCGTCTGCGTCGGCCTGGGCCAAGGCTGGCACGGCTTGCCGGAGCCCGATGGTCCGCGACGTCGAGAAGAAACCAAACGCCAGATGGGCGAAGCCACACCTTCGCAGTGACGAGACGATACAGTACGGCCCGGAAGGCAGGATCGCTCACCGACTTCTGCAGAGCCTTTCACACGCTGATATTCGTATGGTTAGGAGTCCGCCCATGGCTCGATGGTTTCGGCGTCTGGCCCTGATCAGTGCATTGGCCCTCGCTGTTGTCCTGGGAACGCTCCCCGCTTCGCAGGCCGCCAGCGGCGGCATGCAGCTCAAGCCGATCGGTGATCCCACCTGGAAGCCGGTCGACTGTCACCTCTTCTCGGCACCGATCGGCACGGCTGCGACCGGCTATGCAGAAGCATTCGAAACGGTGGGCCGCCTATTGCCACCACCGAACCATGTACCGCGGCTGCCGCTCCTGGCCATCGGCCCGGGAGCTGCCCATCCTCCTCCCTATGACAGGGAACTCGAAGCAGGCGTAGACAGCCAGAACTTCCATGAAGGCCATGCGTTTGTACGCTCGGAATTCTCCGATGGAAGCGGCGTCTTCTTGGTTTGTATGGTCGTTCCGGCTCCGGGTTCCACTGGCTCGTCGCCGGACTTTGCCTCCGGCCCGATCATCCCCAACACGATTTTTCCGATCCACGTCGTGGGTGTCGCGAACCGCGACGGGAACCCCTTCGACCCCTTCTTGACGACCTTCGACGTGCCGCCACTCACCACTGACATCGACCCGAGTTTCAACGTCGAAGGCCATAGTCATTTCCCGATCTTCGTCGTCACCAATCAAGATTTTGGACCTCCAGGTGAAGATCTCAAGGGTCGTTACGAATACGTCCTCACGATGACGGACGCGGCTGGTAACGGGTGGACAGTGCGGGCTCATTTCGTCATACCGCGCTAGCCGCGACAATCCGCGCCAACCCTGAAGCGCAATCCACTACCGAAAAAGCGACTCCCCGGACGCCACAGCGCGCCGGAGAGTTCTGCTCGGCACAGGTACAGTTCTCCACCTACGACCAGGTGGTTGGTCTTCCGCTCATCGGTGTGAGCGGAATGGCGCGCGTCGCTGGTCCGACGGCCAGCAGGCGGGAAGCTGTCCGCCTGGCCGGTCCTCTCACTCTGCGATCTTGGTGTTTCGTCGGTCGCGACAGTCTCGGCGTTGACCCGCAACGCATCGCGGTACGGGCTAGTGCCTTATCCAGGCACCTGGCCCGTGCGCACGCCGCCCAGGAACTTGTCGTTGGACGCATGCAGGGTCAGTTGTCGCCGGGTTGGATGAGTCCGGTTTCGTAGGCGAGGACGACGGCTTGGGCCCGGTCGCGGAGGCCGAGTTTCGCGAACAGGTGGGTGAGGTGGGTCTTGACGGTGGACTCGCCCAGAAACAGCGTGTCGGCGATTTGCTGGTTGGAGCGCCCGCGGGCGACGAGTCGCAACACGTCGAGTTCCCGGTCGGTGAGCGTGTCGAGACCCGCCGGCGTTTGGGCGCCGGGGCGGCGGGGGCGACGCAGATATTGCTCGACCAGGCGTCGGGTTATCGCTGGTGCGAGCAGGGTGTCTCCGGCGGCCACTACCCGAACCGCCTCGGCGAGTTGCTCGGGGCGGACGTCCTTGAGCAGGAATCCGCTGGCGCCCGCGCGTAGCGCGTCGTAGACGTACTCGTCGAGATCAAAAGTGGTGAGCATGAGCACCCGCGGCGAGTCTGCGTCAGCCAGCAGCCGCCGGGTTGCCTCGAGCCCGTCCATGGTCGGCATTCGGATGTCCATCAGGACGACATCGGGATGCAAGCCCGCGCCCGTTCGAGCGCTTCAACGCCGTCGACGGCTTCGCCGACCACCTCGATATCCGGCTGTGCTTCCAGGATGAGCCGGAACCCGCCGCGGAGGAGGGCCTGATCGTCTGCGACCACGACCCGGATCACCGCGCCACCGTCTCGACTGGGAGCCGGGCACTGACCGCGAAGCCCCCGTTTGGACCCGGGCCGGCGCGCAGTTCACCGCCGTAGATGCTGACCCGCTCCCGCATGCCGGTCAGCCCGTGACCGGTCCCATCCGGGGATGGAGGCACGCGCCCATCGTCGCTGGTATCGAGGACGACAGCGTCGCGCTCGTAGTGCACCACGACGGTCGCGCAGGTCGGGCCGGTGTTTGAGGGTGTTGGTCAGCGCCTCCTGCACGATCCGGTAGGCGGTCAGGTCGACCCCGGCGGGCAGCGGCCGCGGCGTGCCTTCGACACTGACCTCGACCAGAAGTCCGGCGTGGCGAACCGACTCGGCCAGCGCGGGCAGGTCCGCCAGGCCCGGCTGCGGCGCCAGGGTGGGCGCGTCGTCCTCACGCAAGATCCCCAGCAGCCGGCGCATCTCGGCAAGCGCCTGCCGACCGGTCTCCTCGACCGCGAGGAGCGCCGGCATGGCCTCTCCGGGCGCTCCGGAAGCTGCATCCGCGCGGCCCCGGCCTGAACCGTCATCACGCCACCTACGCCGCCGACGGGATGGAGCCCGGCTTGTAAGCCGCGGCGCGAGCGACAACGTTCTTGGCGATGGCTCCCAGCCGCAGCGGGGACTCGTGGGTCATTTGATGGTGATGGTCCAGGAACCGGTGGCCTGGACCTCGAAGATCTGAGGTGCTCGGCTGATCTGGCATTCGCCGGCGTAGGGTCGGGTTGTGTCGACGAGGCGGCGGTATGGGCCGTAAGCGCTGAGGGCCCGAACTTCGAAGTGTTGGCGTTCATTGTTTCCGGTGATCCTTGCGAGCGACCCGGCGCCGGTGAAATGCACCACCATGTTTCCATTGCCGTTGAAAGAGCCGGTGAAGGTCGGGATGGCCGACAGTGGCAGCATCTCGATGCGCCATGGTCCGGTTGCCAAGATCTCGAAGCCGGTGGATTCGTCGCCGTCCCAGTCCAGCGGCCGGATTCCGTCGTAGGGCTCCATGGTCATGACTAGAACGTTGTTGGTGCCCAGGGTCCGGACGGCGAAGTACTCAGAAGCGGAATTGCCGGAGATGTGAACAACTGCCGGTAACCAATTGGTTCTGGTCACCTCGACCACGGCGTCGCCGGAGCCAGTCAGCACCGTGGTGGCGGTGTGCCCGACTTCGCCCTGCTGATGGTGTTGGGCTGCGGCGGCTGGCGCCGCGATCTGTGGCCCGGCATCGGATTGCGGTGTCGGCTGTGCTGTCTCGGCACTGGCGCCGGCCGCCGCTGGTCGAGGGCCAGCCTCGGGTGCGTGTGACTGGGCTTGATTCCCCGTCTGGCACGGGTGGTGGCTGCTGGTCATCCGGGGGGTGCCGGACCTGCTGTTCGGGCGCTGCGTTGAGGGCGTGCTCGGCCGTCCTGCGGCCCTGCACGGCCGCCGTGAGCGACCCGCGCCGGGACGGTGCTTGTCGGGGCGGGGTGGCCGGCGCGGCCGCCACTGTGCTGGCCGGGGCGCCATTCGATGGCCGACCGGCGCCCTCTTTCTCCGTGGCCTGCATAGCAAGCGCCGGTGTAAGCGGTGTGCCGGCTGGTGGCGCAGCGGCCTCGGCCGGCGGGCTGCCGCCCACGGATGCACGCCGGCGGGTGCGAAGAACGAGAGCAAGCACGGCGAGCACGATCAGCACAGCCCGACCACCAGGGAAACGAGCCTGACGATGCCCCTCTCTTCAGTCGGTGCCGCCTGCTCTGTGTCGGCATCGGGCAGATTGACGACGGTTGTGTATTCCTGGTCTCCACTCTGAAACGTGACCTGCGCCACCGCGGGCAGCTCGTCGGGGGCCTGGAATGTGACGAGGTACTGCTCGCTCAACATGGTCGCCAGGCGTCCATAGGACTGGGCGATGTCCGCGGCACCGGTCGGTGGGAGAACCACGCCACCGGTGCGCTCCACGACCGACGGCCAGATGGACTCTGCGCCGGCTCGGAATGACGTTGACAACCGCATTAGCCTGCAACACCGCTTCGCTGAGCCGCTCGACGGATGGGCCCTGTTCGTCGGGGCCGTGTGTGTAGACGATGATCACGCGTGGCCCGGGCGGACCCGACTGCAGGGACTCGGCTGCAAGGCGGGTCGCGGCACTCGTCGCACGAGATCCGCCGACCTCAAGGGCACTGATTGCGCTGAGCGCTTCGGCGGGGTGCGCGTTCAATGGAGCGACGACCTGCGGCTTTCCCCCCGCGGTGACCACCATGGTGTTGGCTTCCTGGGGCAACCCCAGCAGGAAGTCGATCGCCCCGTTCTTCACCGCCCTCAGTTCTTGCGGCGTCAGATCGGAGGCCGTATCGAATACCAGAGCGACCGAGAGGTCGCCGGACGCCATGGGTCTGACGGTCGTCGCAACGGGCTCTCCATCGATTGTCACCGTGCACGATTCCTCTTCCGATCCGTTCTGCTGCGGCGTGGCAGGCGGTTCGACCACCATCGAAACGTGCGGCGCCGAGGCGGTGTTGACGGCGATTACCCGGAGATCATCCCCGGCCGCAGCGGCCGGATAGATGCCCAAGGAAAGAACAAGACCAAGCCGATCGCAGTGGACGCGACCAGCCTCAGTGCGCTACCTCGGTCACGCGGCCAGAACCGCAAAGACCACCAAGTTTTCCGTGTAATTTCCAGCCCCATCGAGTCCCCCGCACGTAACCAGTCGGAGCTCCGGTTCAAACGTCGGGTAGTACACGAGGTCGCTAGGAAACGCCACCTTCTTGTACTTACCCTGCCGGGTCACGACAAACCGTGCCGTCGTGCCGTCTGCTCGATCGACCAGAATCTCGTCGCCTCGCTGCAGCGTGCGCAGCCGGGAGAATATGGCCGGTGCATTCCAGCGTACGTGCCCCATGATGACCGCCGGTCCCACCTGACCTGGCCGAGGGCCGCCTTCCCACCATCCGGCGACGCTGGCCGGGTCAAACGGCACCTCGATGCTCTTGTTCGGGTGCTAGCCCGAGCTGCACCAGCCTCGTGTCCACGTCGATTGCGGGGATTTGCAGGCGGACCGGCAATGCGGTCTCGCTGTGCGTTCGGGTCGAGCGGTACGTCGACAGGTTGGAGTGCGGCGTGAGGCTCGGTGTCGCGGACGTTGTACCGGCCGGCGGCGCCGACATGTCACTGGCGTCGGCGGCGGCGCAGCCGCCGAGCATGAGCAGGGCAAGCAGGTAGCTGGACGCCGTCCGGGTGGTCAGACGGTGTCGTTCGGGCACGTCACCCACCCGCGACGGCTGCCGTTCCGCCGACACCGGTCTCCGCTCCGCCCTTCGGGCTGCCTTCCGCCACGGTCTCCCCGATCGCTGTGGCTGCCTGCTCGGCAAGGGCGAACATGTGCTGGTACGCGTCATAGGACACCTGGTGCGCCGTGGTGTAGTCCGCAGCGGCGTACTCGTTGATTTGCTGCATCAGCATTTGTTCGTGCATGACGAACGCGTCCGCCAACGCGGCCGTTTCCAGTCGCCCCTCGGTCGCCGTGGACAGGAACTGCGCGAAGTCGGAGTTGAACCCGGTGAGCCGGGCCTGTGCGGCCTGCTGTGCAGCTTCATCCTCTCCCGCGAGTGCCTGCGTGTAGGCGACGAAGGCGTCGATGTGGTCGCCCCAGAGTTTCTGGAACGAACGGGCACCCTCCGCGCCGAACACACTTTCGATCATTCCGGTGAGCTCGGTGGTGTTCTGGTCCAGCGCCCCGGCGGCCGCCGGGAAGTCCGGCAGGCCGGAGATTCCGGACCGCATGGCATCGACGGCGAGCTCGGCGTGCTCGCCGAGCGTCATGCCAAGCTGGGACTGCAGCTCAGCCGCCGGACTGTCGAACTCTGCCGGCAGTTCCGCGCCCTCCCCGGTCACGATGCCGGTTGCGAGCGCCTTCCCGAGCGGGAACATGTGCGCGTACTCTCCCGCTCCAGTTGGTAGGCGCGCTGGTAGTCCTCCGCGGCGTACGCGTCCACCTGCGCCAGCAAGTGGTCCACGTGCATGCGCAATTCCTTGGCGACGACTTCAGCCGAAATCGCCTGGTGGGTGGCTTCGGCGAGATACTCGCTGAGCTCGCTCACATATGTATCCAGCTGGCCGCGTGCCTCCGACTTCATCGTCGCATCATCGTCGGCCACACCTCTGGCGTAGTTGAACAGGGACGGTGCCGTGGGCGATCCATACCTGTTCGAATGTCTCCGCAGCCTCCGCTCCGTAGATCGTCTCCGAGCAGCGCACCGATGTCGGCGGCGTTCCCGCTCAACGCGTGGTCGGCGGTCTGGGCCAAATCTTCGTCACCGCGCAGACGTGCGCGGGTGAGCCGGACCGTCAGGATCGCGTGCTGTCCCAGGAGCTGCTCCAGCTGCGCACGCAACTCGACCGGACTCGGTTCTTCGACAGCCACCGGGTGGCCCGTTGGGTCATGGGTGGCCGCGTCATCAGTGGCCGCGTCACCAGTGGGAGCGTCGACCGTCGACCGATCCGCTTGTCGGGCGATCAGCATGCGGGCTAGACGAACACGCGGTCAATCCAGCGATGGCGACACACGCCGCCATTCCCACAACCGCCACTTTGGCCACTGCAGACCACGGGCGCACCACGGACCCCCCTATAAGCAACGTCAAGCACGACCGGGACACGGTACATGGCCGAGCCACCCGGGCACGTCGAGAGGCCTTAACTCCGTGCTGCCTGCTCGTATATCCGTACTTGTCTGGCGTATGGCGTGGTTGAGACGTTCGACGCACGGGTAGGCCAGACCGCAATGTCAAGGCCCGCACCCCTGAAGGCTTTGGAGAGACCATGAAAAGCGGCACATCGTTCGTCCGGCGATTCGTACCACTCGCGGTGGCCGGCATCCTCGTGGTGGTGCTGGCAGCGTGCACCGGCCGCGGCGGCGGGTACCTGCCA
>CAWHPW010000018.1:0-101287 GCA_963831385.1 uncultured Actinomycetota bacterium | reverse complement strand
GGGACGGGGCACCACCAGCTGCCCCCGTCAGCTGCTGCTGGGTTTGGCCTGGTCGGCGATTGTGGACGCGGAGGAGCGACCCTGGTCTTTGACCGTCGATGCGGCGTCGGCGGCGGTGGATTTCACCGATTGGACCGCCTCCTGGGCCGGGCTCTTCATGTCCTGGCCGATCTCGGCGGCGACGTCGGCTGCTTCGTGTGCCAGTGGTTGCCCGTACTCCTTGGCCGTGTCGACGGCCTTGGATGCCAGTTGGGTCTCCTTTTCGCTGGCCGGCAGTAGTGAGGAGACCAGCCAGCCAGCGCCGAACGCGATCAGCCCAGCTGCCAGCGGGTTCCCCCGTGCCTTCTTCTTCACCGCGACCGCGGCATCCGACGCGGTGTCGGTGACGGTTTCACCGGCTGAGGACACGCCGTCTCGAACCGAACCGGCGGCATCCTCGGCACCGCCCATCACCCGATCCTTCATTTCCGACATCCGGTCCCGGGTGCGCTGCACGCCGCGGTCGAGAATGCGACTGGGGCGGACCTTCTCCGTCAGGGCGTCGACGTCACGAGTCAGCTCGCCCCGGGTGTCCTCGATGTCTCGTTTTAGTCCGTCAGTGTCTTCGCCCATTGCACATCCTCCTTCAACGTTTGGGTGGTTTTCGGCAGCTGGGGATCGAACGACTTGAGCTGACGCCGACCGGTGACGGCCAACACCACGGCGACGACCGCCCAAATCAGGGCGACGAGCAGCGCCGCCAGGTCCAGATCCATGACCCGTCCCAGGACCAGCATCAAGGCGACCGAGGCGAACAGCAGCAGAAGGTGGCCGGCTACGCCAGCACCGCCGAGCAGGCCGACACCCTTGCCGAGCTTGGTCACTTCTTGCTTGACCTCGGCCTTGGCCAGGTCGATCTCCTGGCGCAGCAGCCGACTCACATCCTCGGCGATCTCGCCAACCAGATCGCCGACCGACCGCCCCTCGACTTCGGGAGGAACGTCCCGACCGGCCGAATTCGGCATCGACTGCGTGGTCATGGCAATCCCTGCTCGGAAACCAGTAGCGGCTCGTCCGAACGCAGCCTTCCTGCCGGGTCCTGCGGGGAGGAGATCTCCAAGGTAGACAACGTCGAGTTGTCAGGGTCCAACCGATGCCGACCACTCGAGCCGGCCGGAGATGTCGAGTCACTGCTCGCTGCCGCGCCTCGGGTCAACCGCCCGGCGATCACGCCGGCCACCGCGGCGCCTAGCAAGAATGTCCCGGGCCGCTGCCTGGCGAACTGGCGGACCTCCTCGATCAGGTCACCCGGCTCGTGGTCGCTGAGGAAGGTCGAGACCTCACGCGCCTTGCTCGCCAGCATTCCGGTGAGGTTTGTCGCCAACCCCGAACTGCTGCTCGACTGCCTCATCCCGTCCAGGTCGTCGCCGAACTGGCGCAAGTTGTCCGCCAGCCGGTCCCGTTGGATGGCCGACTGATCGTGGACCTGAGTCTTCAACTCGCCGACCAGATCACGGGCCTGCGTGCCAATCTCCGCGGCCACCTGCTGTGCCTGACCCTTCGCCACCCCGGCGACCCGGCCAGCTTCCTCGGAGGCGGTGCCGGCCGCCTGCTGCACCGCGCCGCTGCTCCCGCCCGAGGCGCGAGCGCCTTCATTACGGTCCGGCACATCGGGGCCGCCGGGCCCAGTGGATATCGTCATCGTGGCCTCCTGCTCACGTGGGCAAGTCCAGTCCATACCCAGCACGGGACCGCACATGCGCCGGTCGGCCGGAGCTTTTTGTGATCCGCTTCACCTCTCCAGGAGCGACGGCGCCGTCGGGCTTCTCAAGCGGTGGGCACCGGTCGCGTGCGGCGTGTAGATGCCGTTCTGTGACACCGGCTGCGCGGCCCCGACAGCTCCGAGACCGGCTCGCCACGGCACGTCGGATCGGGCTACACCGGACCGTCGACTAACCCCTCGAATGTGTCCATACGCCTGGTTCAGGGAACAAGCGATCCGTGATCCTGTTCCGCATCGTGCGGCACATCCGGACGAGCCTGTGGTTCGTGCCGGTTATGTGTGTGCTGGCCGGCGTCACTCTCTCTTACCTGACGATCGCGATCGACCGCAGCTTCGATTATCGGCTGGTCCCGGAATCGCTCACCGGTGGTCCGGACGCGGCGACGGCGATCCTGTCGACGGTCGCTCTCGCGATGGTGAGCCTGGCCACGCTCGTGCTGACGATCACGATGGTGGTGGTGCAACTGGCGATGGGCCAGTTCTCACCGCGCATCGTGCAGACGATCCTTAAGGACAAGCCGAGCCAGTTCGCCATCGGCATCTTCGTCGCCACATTCGCACAGCCATCCTGGCGCTGCGTGAAGTGCGCTTTGGCGATGACGCCACCGTGCCCGGCGTGACGGTGGTCGTGGCGTTCATTCTCGTCGTCGTCAGCATCATGGTGCTCGTCCTCTACGTGCACCACATCGGGAAGTCGCTGCGGGTCTCGGCGCTCATCGAGTTCGTCGGCAGGGACACCCGCAAGCTGCTCGAGAAGATGTATCCCGAGCGTGAGCCGCCGCCCGATCGGGAGCCGGACCGCGTCATCGTCGTAGACACGTCCGGTGTAGTCACCAAGATCGCGTGTGACGATCTCGTCGGGGTCGCGCATGACGCTGGGTGCATGCTGCAGCTAGTGGCGCCGATCGGCGAGTTCGTTCCTGCGGGTGCACCGCTGTTCAGGGTGCACGGCCAGCCAACTGAGCCCGACGAGGAAGCGGTGCTGCCTGGCGTCGCGCTCGGCCTTGAGCGCACCCTCGATCAGGACGTCGCCTACGGGCTGCGCATGCTCGTGGACATCGCCGAGCGTTCGCTCGCGGACTCGCCGTTCTCGACCCGACCACCGCCGTCCAAGCAGTCGACCGGTTGCACGACTGCCTGCGCCAGCTCGCCGGCCGGGTTTCCCCGACGGGATGCATCGCGACGACGCCGGCGAACTACGACTGGTCGTGCCGTCGATGGACTGGGACGCATACGTGCACCTCGCATTCCACCAGATCCGGCTCGCAGGCGCTGGCTCGCCCCAAGTGTCACGCCGACTGCAGGCCGCGCTCGAAGACCTCCTAACGGTCGCACCGCCGGATCGCCGACCGGCCCTCGAACACCAGATAGACATGCTGTCATCGTCGACTACCGCTCGATGAAGGACCCGAGGGATGCCAAGATGGCTCTCAACGGCGACCGCCAAGGACTCGGCGTGGCCGCCGGATCCACGGCAATCGAACCCACCGAATCAGCGGTGACCCTGCCAAATCCCTGACAGCGGCCCCCCACGGCAGGTGGCGGTGCCCACTTTGGCGATGCGCACCGTTCGGGCGGCGGCCGGGTCGACGCGGTGGTGATCGGCGCCCGGCCCGGTCACGCCCGACGTCGCCAACGACGCAGACACCTCGCGTCGCAGTCATCGAAGCCCGACAGCGCCGACGCATCGAGATGCTGTGCGTCGTCGCTCATCGCTCCACCTACGCAGCGGTCAGCAGCGCGCACTGTGTGCAGAGCCGCGCACGGATCTCATCCAGCTGGTCCGGCGGGTTACCGCAATGTCGAAGATGCCACAACGGGGCCGGGCAACCACAGGCAAGTCGAACGGCCCTCATCGGCCACACCGGCGCCGACGCACGGCGCGCCCTTATCGGCCGCGAGCACAGCCTGCTCGGCCGACAGCTCCCCGATGTCGTCGAACAGTTGCCGCCAGGGCTTCCGACGAGATCGGAATCCGCCCCATTGCATGATCCTTTTTTCAGAGCCCGGGAGATGATCGGCGACTGTGGCGCCGTCACGGTCCGCCAACAGACGGTGTGCGTTGCGTGCAGCAGGTTGAATGTCCCGAAGCGGAGCCCAGCCCCACCTTAGGCGGCCCTCGCTGGTCAGCCCTTGCGGCCTTGGGTGGCGATGCCCTGGACGAAGTACCGCTGGCCGAGGAAGAACACGATGATCATCGGGATGGTGGTGATGACGCTGGCGGCGAGGACGACCTCCCATTCCATCTCGCCGCCCTGGCCGAACTGGTCGAGCACGGCTTTGAGGCCTCGGGGCAGGGTGAACAAGGCGGGGTCACGCAGATAGATCAACGGCCGCATCAGCTCGGACCAGCTGGCCTGTACCTCGAAGACGAACGTGACGATCAACGCGGGTCTCGCGAGGGGGACGGCGATATGCCGGAACAGCCCGAAGTAACTGGCGCCGTCGATTCGCGCCGCCTCGAACAGCTCGCGCGGCAGCCCGAGGAAGAACTGACGAAGCAAGAAGATGTAGAAGGCGCTGCCGAACAAGTTCGGCGCCCACAGCGGGATCTGCGTGCTCGCCAGCCCGACCTGATCCCAGATCAGATACACCGGGATCATCGTGATCGCGCCCGGCAGCATCATCGTCGCCAGCACCAGGCCGAAGAGCAGGTTGCGGAAGGGGAACCGGAAGTACGCGAACCCAAAGGCAACCAGGGCGCTGGCGATGGTGACTCCGATCGCGGCCGCCAATGTCACGGTTGTGCTGTTGAGCAGCCACTGCAGGATCGGTGCCTCGCTCCACACCGTCAGGTAGTTCTCGAACGCCCACTCCTCCGGCCAGAGGCGGTTGTCGAAGACGTCGGAGCGGGGCTTCAAGGATGCGATGACGAGCCAGACGAACGGGTACAGGAAGATCACCGTCGCCACGATCAGCGCGATGATCCGCAGCACCTTGGTGATCGGTCGGCGTGGCGTCAGCGTCGTCGCGGGCGTGGCCCGCTCGGGTTGCTTCGGCGGGGGAGGAAGCGTCACGGCGCGCTCGGTCCGGCTCATCGGGTGTCGCCCTCGTAGTAGACGAACCGGTTGCTGAGCCGCACCTGGATGGCCGTGATGATCATGATGATGACGAACAGCAGCCAGGCCAGGGCAGACGCATATCCCATGTGGAAGAACTGGAAGGCCTGCTGGAAAAGGTAGATGACGTAGAACAAGGCTGCGTCGCTACTGAACGCCGCTGTCTGCTGATTGCCGAAGAACGCAGTGTAGGCCTCGTCGAAGGACTGGAACGCCGAGATCGTCTGGATGATGAACGTGAAGAACAGCGCACCGCTGATCATCGGCAGGGTGACGTGCCGGAACTGCTTCCACGGCGACGCACCGTCGATTGCGGCCGCCTCGTACATGTCCTGTGGCACGTTGTTCAACGCCGCCAGGTAGATGATGATCGTGCCGCCGAGCGCCCACAGTGACATCAGCGCCAGTCCTGGCTTGATCCACGGACCGTCGGTGGTCCAGTTCGGGCCGTCGATCCCGATCAGGGCGAGCGCCCGGTTGACAATGCCAAAATCGCCGTTGAACAGCAGCAGGAACAGAATCCCGACGGCCACGGCAGGCGTCATGACTGGCAGGTAGAAAGCGGTTCGGAAGAAACCGACCGCACGCCCCACGCGGAGCAGCAGCATCGCCAGCGCGAGCGCCGTGATCATCGTCAGCGGCACCTTCATGAACGCGAAGATGAACGTGTTGGCCAGCGCCCGTCGGGCCCGGGGGTCCTCGATCATCTCCTGGAAGTTCGCGGTGCCGATCCATTCGGGTGCGTTGATGATGTCGTAGTCGGTGAAGGCCAGATACAGGCTGTAGACGATGGGGCCTGCAGTGAAGACGACAAACCCGACGATCCACGGCGAGAGGAATGCGAGAGCAGCCAGCGTTTCCCGCCGCTGAGCGCCGGACGATCGCCGGCGAGCCGGCCGCAACCGGCTCGCCGGCGCGCTGGCGGTGGCCATCAGCCCTCCGCGGCCGCGTCGAGCGCTTCTTGTGCCTCCGTCTGCGCTTGAGCCAGTGCTTCGGCGGGTTCCTGTTCACCGGCCAGCACCCGGTTGACGGCGTCTTGCCAGGCGGTCTGGAACTCGGCGCTGGCTCGGGAGCTCGGCAAGGAGAACGCCGCCTCTTGCGCATCCAGCACCGCCTGAACGGCCGGGCCGTAGGTGCCCTCGTCGAGCTGCACCAGTTCACCGAAGATCGTTTCGTCCGCGACGCTGTTGCCGGTGTAGACGCCGGTGAAGAACAGGTCCTCGGCCTCGCGTGCCTCGGCCCGCGCTTCCGCGGCGGCGATCCAGGCGTCGGAGCTGGTCATGGTCTTGATGTACTCGCAGGCCTGCTCGGGGAAGTTGCTGCCGGTGGGAATCACCCAGGCGCCACCGGTGACGAAGTCGACCGGCTGCCCGTCGACGCCCATGAACGGCTTCGCGGTCAGGGCGACCTCAGGAGAGTTCTCGTTCAGCACGTTGAGGTACCAGTCCTCCATCGGGAACGCGCCGAGCTGGTTGGATGCGAACTGGTTCTCGGCACCGAAGAAGTCCCACGAGTCGCGGAAGGACTTGAACGCCCCCCAGCCGCCCTGCGCCTCGATCAGGCTGACGGTGTACTCCAGCGCCTCGACGACTGCCGGGTCGTCGAGGTTGGCCTTGGTTCCGTCCTCGCTGAGGATGTCGACACCGTTCGCTTTGGCCCACAGCGGTAGGAACTCAGGGATCTTCGGGTCGAACCCGATGCGGGTGACGGTGGCACCGTCCACGACCGCCGTCGCCGTGGCGACGTCGCTCAACTCCGCCCAGTCGCTGGTGTCGACGTCGTCGGGGGTCAGTCCGGCTTCCTCGAGCACAGCATTGTTGATCAGCATGATCCGGTTGTTGTAGAACTCCGGCAACCCGTAGAGGATCTCGTCGAGCGTCACCTCCGCAACCGCGGGTTCGCGGAACTGCTCCACGTCGACCTCGGCGTTCTCGACGCAGTCGGTGAGCGGCATGAGTGCGCCTCGCGCTGCGAAGGTGCCGACAAGTTGCCGATCCATAGTCACCATGTCCGGGGGGTTGTCCGAGTTGATCGCGGACAGGAACTGCTGCTGATCGAAGCCGCCCTCGATCACCTGCACCTCGAACGGGGCGATCGCCTCTGCCGCCATGTCGTGGCGCACCTGAGCGACCTCGTCGCCGAGAGTCAAGCCCATCGTTTCCAGGGTGCCACCGGTCGGTTCGCCGTCGCCGGCCGCCTCACCGTCCTCGTCACCGCCGCCGACGCCGCCGCAGGCGGTGAGACAGAGAATGGCCGCTGCACTGCCGGCGGCGGCGCGTCGCATAGACAAAGACATGAGAACTCCCGAGACCGGCTGAGGCAAGAGCTGACGGACCCGTCAGTACCCGGAAGAAGCGCTTCTTGCACATTTTTCGTCCGAGCCGTCCCGGAAGGACGACGTGCTACACCTGCGCCGATGTCGCCAACGCGAACTCGACCATCGCTGCGAAGGTCCCTTCGCGTTCCTCGGCCGAAATCGCCTCGCCAGTGTGGACGTCCGCCCTAGACGTGACGCGTCGACGACCGGTCACGACCAGGCGTCGGCGCCGGCGACGGTGTCCCGGTCCCGGCCGTGGTGACCGTGCCAATCCAGGATCATAAAGGTGGCATCGTCGGCGAGGGTCGGTCCGGTTACGTCGAGCACGTTGTCCGCCAGCTGACGTGTGGTCTCCCGCGGGGGCAGCGACCTTGCCTGGCGGATCTCGGCGATCAGGTCGAGTGCGGCAGCGTTCCGTTCGAGCATGCCATCAGTGACGAATACGACTCGGTCACCAGGCTCGAGCATCAAGTTGCCGATGGAGTACTCCTGGTCAACGAACAGTCCCAGTGGCATACAGGTAGGCAGCCGAATAGGCGCGAATTGACCGGCGTGGGCGAGGTAGGGCGCGTCGTGCCCAGCGTTGACAAGGGTGAGCGCACCGCTGCGCAGCTCCAATCGTCCAAGGAGGCCGGTGGCGTACACGTCGTCGGCGACACTGGGGGGCGTATTCGGATAGGGCGGTGTTGGCGGCGGCCGCCTGTTCGAGCAGCGACGCGCCCTGGCGGCGGGTGTTGCGCAGGCCCCCCACGCACAAGGTGGCGATCAAGGCGCTAGCCAAGCCGTGACCCATCGCATCCGTGATTGACAGGTGCAGCACGTCGCGGCCGAGGCTGTAGTCGATGGTGTCGCCACCGACGTTCGCCGCCGGCTCCAACCACGCCGACAAAGTGACGCACCGCCCTCGCAGGTGTAGGCCGCGGGCAGCAACCGACGTTGGATCTCGGCGGGCAGGGTGAACGGTGTGCTGGTCGCAGAGTGCCTGCTCGACCGGACCGCCGTCGAAGGGCAGCAGCATCGCGGATTCCTCGACGTCTCGCCCGACACCGACGACGGCCTCCGAGCCAACGGTCGAGCTGGCGAGAGTCTTGCGCGCAGGCTGTCCGACATCGTCTTCCGGCACGTGGTCCACAACGCGATCACGCTGACCAGGTACAAGATGCCGACCCGATCCGGGAGCTGTTCGTCCGCGACGAGGGCAGCGCCCCCTTCCGGCTGAGTCGCTCGACGTTCTACGGCGCGGGCCTCTACGTCCGGTACTCGGCAGCGAGCGGGCAGCGGAACGGGTCCCGAGCGGCGAGGCCGACACGGTTCAGGTACCGCACGACGACCCGATAGGCACCGATCAGGCTGGTCTCGGTATAGCCGACCTTGTTCCTGACGCAGAATTCGCGCACGATCGGTTGCGCCCGCCGCAAGTTGGGTCGCGGCATGCTGGGGAACAAGTGATGTTCGATCTGATAGTTGAGCCCGCCGAGAGCGAAGTTCGTAAGCCAGCCGCCTCGGACGTTGCGCGACATGAGGACCTGCCTGCGCAGAAAGTCAATCTTCTCGTTGGCAGGAACGATCGGCATGCCGGTGTGGTTTGGAGCGAAGGCTCCTCCCAGCAGCAGGCCGAACAGACCCATCTGGACGCCGAGGAAGGCAGCGGCCTTTCCCGGGGGTAGCACCAGGAGCAGCGCGGTGAGGTAGCCGCCGATTCTCGCGACGACGAATGCCGCCTCGCACCACCGGTGCTTCAGCGGCTCCCTGCGCAGGATCGTCTGGATGCTCGCCACGTGCAGAGCCAGCCCTTCCAGCAGTAGGAGAGGGAAGAAGTAGTAGCCCTGTCCGCGGCTCAAGCGTGCTGCCAGTCCGCGCCGGCTCGCTGCGACGGCGGGTGTGAACGCGAACGCACCGGGACCAATGTCCGGGTCGGCACCTTCCTTGTTCGGGTTGGCGTGGTGTCGGTTGTGCTTGGTCATCCACCAGCCGTAGCTCAACCCGGTGAAGAGCCCCGACAACACCCGCGCCGTCCATTCGTTCCAGCGATGGGACGCGAAGATCTGGCGGTGTGCCCCGTCGTGGCCCAGGAAACCGAACTGGGTGAGCACAACGGCCAGCAGTGCGGCCAGCACGAGCTGGAACCAGGAGTCACCCAAAAAGGCGAACGCAACCCAGATCCCAGCGAACACGACAACAGTTCCGATGATCTTGGACCAGTAGTACGCGTAGCGTCGCTTGAGCAGTCCCGACTCCTGGATGTGACGGGACAGCTCGGCGTAGGTGCTGACGTACCGTTCACGCCTGGATGGGCCCGAACGCCTGGAAGTGGCGTCCGGGCCCGGTCCTGCGACGTTATCTGCCTGGGTGTCTATCGCCATTGCGGCTACCGTCCTCTACGTCCATGGGGCCGCCGCCTCAGGCCATGCATCCCCGTTGTCGAATCGCAACCGGACCCTTGTACCCGCCCCCACGGACCGGAAAACCAGCCGGCAGGACACGCCACGGAGGGGAAAGCCCACGCCCACCAACCCAGCGCCACACCTCCAACCGGCCTATGTGGGGCCAGATCGGGGGCCGCGAGGTATCCACGACGATCCGTAGGGCAGTCAGCTGGCTGGATCGGGAACTGGCCAGGCCGTGACAGGCTGCTGACACGAACCGGCCCGCACCCCTCGCAAGTGCGGGCCGCAGTACCGTACGGTCAGAGCCGGATAACGTCCCCTGGTGTCGCCACACCTTGACCGCCGATAGCAGCAAGACACCCACCAGGGCGGGGATGAGCACGTAGCCGGGACGACCCCGAGCAGGACACCGCCGATGACCGTGCCGGTAATGGAACCATATGCCATGGTGACCGCGAATCGGGCGTGATCGCGGAGCACGACGAAGCTGCTGTCGCGGCTGTAGCGGGCGAAGGCGACCAGCATGGTCGGCAGGGAAACCGCGAGGGACAGGCTCCCGGCGATCTTGATGTCCAGGCCGTAGAGCAGCACGATCGTGGGGATGAGCAGCTCGCCGCCGGCCACGCCCATCAGCGCGGCGACGACACCGATCCCGGCACGCGCGACGAGCTCGACGATCGCTGTCGCAGCCGGATCGAGGTCCACCGCCGACGTGGGTCCGAGGTGATTCACGGCGAGCGCCGCGGCGATCAAGAGAAGCAGCACGGCGAGAACCCCTGTACAGGGGTTGCCGAGCGCATCCGGGTCGCCCAGGAGGCACCCAACCAGGCACACCAGGCTGCCGGCCAGCAAGTTCACAACGATCGTCCAGTGCGGGATCAGCTCGGCGAGGGGGACGGCGAACAGGCGCGCCGGAATCGCCGTCAGGACCACGATGAGACTCATCGCCTTGTTCAGGACCACCGCCGCCACGGCGGCGAACCCGAAGATCCCGATCAGACCTGGGCGGGTCCGAACAACACGTTTCGACACCGTTGACTTGCAGCACACAGCCGCAGTAGGACACACCTAGTCAGGCCATGTCCGAACGGTGACGAGACCCTGTCGGTGGTCCGAAGGGGGGATGATCCGAAGTGGCTGCCTACGAGAGTTCCGAGCGGCCGAAGCTACAGTCCAGTCCCAATATCAGCTTTGCGTTGGACCGTCACGGCGGCTGTGTCGTCCTGCGCGTCGAGGGCGAGGTCGACGTGTCCAACGCGGACGCGTTGGGCACCAATCTGCGCCAACTGGTCGAGACCGACCATGTCGTGGTCGACCTGACTGGCGTCACTTTTATGGACTCCTCGGGGGTCAGCGCGCTGATTGCCGCGGCCAAACAGGCAGCCAACTCCGGCACGAGCATGCGGGTGGCCGGTGCGACAAGAGCGGTCTTGCTCACGCTGCAAATCGTCGGCGTGGACACCTATCTCGGTCACGAGGAATCGGTCGCCGATGCGATAGCGGCGACCCAGACGACCCGCGAACCCGAGTCGCCCCTACCCACTGGCCCAACCCGAGGCGAGGCAGAAGTGTCACCCACATGATTGGTTCCGACCGGCTGGTAACGCCGACCATCCATCCGCACATAGACATCGCGTCCGGTCCAGCCGAGCTCACCGCTGGGCGGCTCGACCGGCGCCGGATCTTTCCGCTGATGTCACATTCCCGAACTGCCCGGTTACGGGTCGCCGCGTTCGGGGCACAGGGCGGACATGGCCCAGAGAGATCAGTCCGTCGAAGCCGCTGCTCGTCGCCCATCATTCGGCCCGGCCGGCGTCCTTTTGGGGATCGGCCTGGGTGGCTTCATCGACGGCATCCTTCTCCACCAGATACTCCAGTGGCACCACATGATCAGCCACGACGAGCCCGTCGACACGGTGCTAGGGCTGGAGCGGAACACGCTCTGGGATGGCCTTTTCCACGCCTTCACGTGGGTCGCCGTGCTCGTTGGACTCGTGTTGTTCGCGCGCCAGGTCGACCGTGCCGCGCGACCCATTGTGACCAGGCCCCTGTGGGGCTGGATTCTCTTTGGGTGGGGGCTCTTCAACGTTGTAGAAGGGTTGATAAACCACCACCTTCTCCAGGTCCACCATGTCAGGGACGACGTGGGCGCACCGCTCTCCTGGGATCTAGGGTTTCTCGCCTTCGGCGCCGCACTCATGATCGTTGGTTGGCTGCTGGCGCGGCAGACCGACCTGAGCGGCCCCACCAGGCGTTGATCCCTTCCATCAGGATCGCGTGTCACTGCCTGTTATTGCCGCCTGACGTCCTCGGCCCACACCCAGAACGGCCGGAATGGCGAACAGATCGCATTGATGGAGCTCTTCAACGTGCATCGGGACATTCAAGAACCCTGCTAGCCATCGGCGCGTGGACTTTAGGGACCCGACAGAGGCGGCGGAAGTGGTCCTCTTGGCGGACCCACGCGACTCTGGCGAAGCTGCACGTTAACTCTGACGGATGTTGATAGCACGACGCCCCGGCCGTTTCCGGTCCGGGGCGCCGAGGTCGTCGTTTAGGGCGCTGATGCGGCGTGGCCAACATCCGGTAGACGATTAGAGCGAGGACGAGCGAGCTCTTCCCGCTCTGTCTCGGCGTTGCAACGATCACGTCGCGGTACGCCAACTGCTCACCGTCGTGCTCCATCGCGATATAGGCGCCACCAAGGTCTGCCACGGCATCAGCGGCGTGCCGAGCGCCTCGGCGACCTTCGCCAGCGCCGCGCCATACGACGGGCGATCAGTTGCCGGGACCGCGAAGCGTGGGATTGGTGACGTCACGTAGGAATCCCTCCAACCAGCTACCGGGATCGACGTCGATGCGCATCGCCGCACGGACCTGCCGCAGTTCCCGGGCCAGCAACGTGGCGTCCCGGTCGGTCGGCCCGGCGTCCAGTCGCCGTGCCAAGTCCAACGCAACTGTTGCCAGCATGGACGAGTCGACCCGCACACACACCTCGCTCAGCTCGGCGCGTACCGCAGCCTGAACGGAATCCATCGAACGATTTCCTTCCTTGGCGAATTTCGGCTCAACACACACGAAGACTGTTGGAGGGGTCCTCGACGGACGACTTTCGGGAAAAGATAGCGACGGGTCGCCGGCAGCACGGCTGCCCAGAGGCCGCGTCGTCGGGGTGTCCCCGGGCCCAGGGTCGTGGTTCGGTCGCTGCCGGTTCAAACGTGGCATTAATCACATCCGTCGACACTCGTGAGTCGTATGCGTTTCGTGAGCGGTGGGTACATGAGTTCGAGTCCACTGCACCACCTGATATGGAGGAATGGCATGGCTTTCCAGCCATGGGAGTACCGGACCGATACAACGGGGCCCACTAGCGGGGCTGACCTCAGCGACTATTCGATTGCCGCCGTGGATGGCGACATCGGTCATGTCGACAAGGCGACCATCGAGCTCGGCGCGTCGTATCTGGTGGTTGACACCGGGCCGTGGATCTTCGGCCGCAAGGTGTTGTTGCCGGCCGGTGTGGTTGAGCGGATTGACACCGCCCAGAAGAAGATCTACGTCGACCGGACCAAGGACCAGATCAAGGCCGCGCCCGAGTACGACGGGCTGGCCGACGACGCCGAGTATCGGGACCGGCTCGGTGGCTACTACACCGAGACGTACAACACTCCGGACACCCGGATGTGACCTTGCCCGGTACAGGCATCTATGGCCTGACCGGACAGCGTCCCTGTGACGAGCGGGATCCCAGGCCTGGCCCAGCGGGCCTGGGATCCCGCTTCCAACCGTGTTGGCGACCGGTTCGGCCAAGTGCGGGCGGCAAGGCCCATGCGGTCATGACATCTGCTCCTGGTCGATGACGGCGCCTGGGATGAGGTCGAGAACCGTTGCGAGATCTGTCTCATCCGTGTCGGGGTACTGGTGGTTTCGAGTAGTGAGTCAGTAGCCCCCGTCCCTATAAGGGACTCGGGGGTACTCACTAGTGACCTCCGGGGGTACTCGGGGTCGCTCGGGGGTACTCGACCTTTGAGGTAGTGGTGTTGCGCTCTCCGCTTGCTTGCACGGAACGCGTTCGATGAGCTTCCGATCGACTGCTGCCCGGGCGCCTTTGCTGGCGTCTCCGCGCTGTAGCGGGATGCCCATATCGCGCAGTCCGACCTCGATCCCGCTGGTGATGATGCCCGCCTCGGCAGTGACGACCTCGACCACGGCGGCCACAAGATCGTCGAGGCGTTTGGTGGCGCGAACGGCTGTACGGCTGCCTTCGCCCGTGAAAGTGAGGCGCCGCGTCGCCGGGTCGTAGTCGAGGCGACTCTCGGGGATCTCGACGTCGCGGCCT
The DNA here is from genome assembly GCA_963831385.1 of uncultured Actinomycetota bacterium. Taxonomy (GTDB): domain Bacteria; phylum Actinomycetota; class Actinomycetes; order Jiangellales; family Jiangellaceae; genus JACVRX01. Next base: position 87,423 of record CAWHPW010000018.1, on the reverse strand, counting down.
TCGCAGGAACCGTTGCCCGGTGTCCTCGTCACGGACGATGGTGACCACCGCGTCAGGCCAGTCCTCGAGCGCAGAGGAACCGCGGGTCCGTTCGCCGTTCCAGCCGGTGTGCGCGGTGAGTACCACTTCGGAGATGCCGGCGTCGGTGGCCAGGGTGTCCAGCTGCACGAGCCACGGCCCGACGAGGGCAGCGTCATCCTGTGACCGGCCGGTGGATGACGGCCGAACGGGTCGACGACAAGGATCTCGCCCTCGGCTGGCTGCAGCCCTTCCACGCGGTACTCCTGAGGTTTGCCGCGGGCCACGATGTCGGCGAGGGTGCCGGCGTCGACAGGCTGCTGCGGCATCGTTTCCGCCGCGTACAGCTCGCGGGCGATCTTCCCGGCGCGCATCCGCAACAGTTGCCGGTCGACCTCGAAAGCGAGTCGCTGATCTTCCACCGACGCACCGTCGCCGCCGTGCTCGTCGGGATTGAACGGGTCGAGCTCGCCCCACGGGTCGTCGGGTGGTTCCGGGTCGGGTGTGCCGAATACGGCCGGGTCGATTACGAGGCTCACGCCGACACCTGCGCCCGGCCGAGCTGTTCGGCGGTCCAGGGTTGCGGGGTCCGCTCCAGCGGCAGGTTCCCACCGGCCCGGGCCCGCACCACGTCGAAGATCCGAACCCAGTCGGTGTCGCCGCGGCCGTGGACGTCGAGCCCGGCTTCATGCACCCGCAACTGGACGAGCGCGTCGTCCTCGTCGAGCCGCCGCCATACGGCATCTGGTTCGCCGTCGAGCCGCCACGCTTCGGCAGCCCGGATGACGGAGGCGAAACGCCGCGGGTCGTCGGATGGCAGCGCCTCCCACTCGTCACTGCCCCAGATCGGGATATCGCCGTGTCGGCGGCCAAGCAGACCGTCGCCGAGTTCGCTGCGGAGTGGGTCGCTGCGATCGAGCCGACGATCCGGCCGAGCACGCTGCATTCCTACAAGCGAAACCTCCGAGTGCATGTCGTCCCGCAACTGGGATCGGTGCTGCTGCGCAAGCTCGACGCGGGACAGCTCAACGCCGTCTACGCTCGGCTACTCGCTGACGGCAAGCGGACCGTCGCCTACGGAGGCGGCACCGGGCTGTCACCGCGCACGGTGCGTTATGTCCACACGATCATCCATCGGATGCTCCGCGATGCCGTCCGCTGGGGACGGGTGCCGCGCAACGTTGCCGACGCGGCAGACCCGCCACGTGCAGCGGCGAGTTCCCGGCCGACGATGAGGACGTGGACCGCTGAGCAAGTTCGCGCATTCCTTGATCAGACCGCAGCCCACCGGCTGCAAGTCGCATGGCTAGTCCTAGCGACGACCGGCATGAGGCGCGCCGAATGCCTCGGCCTGCGGTGGTCCGATCTCGACCTTGATGCAGGGCGAGCACACATCAGCCAAACCGTGATCATGGTCCTCCACGAGGTGCGGGTCGGATCAACAAAGACAGCTCGGAGCCGGCGCACTGTCGCCCTCGACCCGGGTGCGGTTTCGGCGCTACGGGAACACCGTCAGCGGATGGTCGACGAGCGGCTGCTGATGGGTGCCGGGTTCACCGATCACGGGCTTGTGTTCTGCCGACCCGACGGTGGCCCGCTGCACCCGGAACGGTTCTCCCGAACCTTCACACTCGAGGCGACGCGCGCTGGCCTCCCCCGAATCAGACTCCATGATTTACGCCATTCCTGGGCGACGATGGCCTTGTCGGCAGGTATCCACCCGAAGATCGTTCAGGAGCGCCTTGGGCACTCCGGGATCGCCATCACACTCGACACCTACTCCCACGTCACCGATGGCTTGCACGGGGATGCCGCGAACCTGGTCGCCAGCCTAATCGCGAGGCCCGTTAGCAAGCGGCGAGCAAACGCGGGCGGTGGCGACGATGAATAGCCGCCTGACCTGCAACTTCATAGTGCGGGAGAGGGGACTCGAACCCCTACGTCCGAAGACACCGGGACCTAAACCCGACGCGGCTGCCAGTTACGCCACTCCCGCGCTCGCGCGACGTCGCGGCCCAGTGTATGTCGGGCTCGGCGGATGCCGAGCTCGCGGCGCGACTGGTTCGACGGGTGGGTCAGGGGATGCCGAGTTCGCGGCGCAGCAGCGAGACGTGGCCGGTTGCTTTGACGTTGTACATGGCCTTCTCCAGCTTGCCGTCCGGTCCGACGACGAACGTAGACCGGATGACACCGATCACGGTCTTGCCGTAGAGCTTCTTCTCGCCGTAGGCGCCATACGCCGTCATGACGGAGCGATCCTGGTCGGCGAGCAGCGGGAAGGTGAGACCGTCGCGTTCGCGGAACTTGGCGAGCTGCGACGGCGCGTCCGGCGAGATGCCCAGCACGGTCAGCCCAGCGGCCTGCAGCGAGGACAGGCTGTCGCGGAAGTCGCAGGCCTGCGTGGTGCAGCCGGGAGTCATGGCTGCCGGGTAGAAGTACACGATCGTTCGGCGGCCCCGGAAATCCGAGAGCTTCACCGGCCGCCCGTCGGCGTCGGAGAGGGTGAAGTCGGGGGCGGGGTCACCAGGGGCGAGGCGTGTTTCGGTCACGAAGCTCACCGTAGTCACGGGACCGGCCAATCCACAGGCCTAGTAGTTGCGAACTAGTTGCAATTAGGATCAGTGTGCTGTCCCACCAGCGGGTGCCTGACGTGGTCATTCCAGCGGGGCTCCAGCGGCGCCGCTGTTGGTGGTGGCGGCGGCGAAGCGATGAACGGGAGGCCGAGGTGCACGTTCCGGACGGATTTCTGGATGTTCAGACGTCGGTCGCGACTGGGATCGTGGCGGCGACAACGGTCGGTATGGCGCTGCGGAGATCCCGCGCCGAGCTCGACGAGCGCACTGCGCCGCTGGCTGGGTTGACGGCGGCGTTCATCTTCGCGGTTCAGATGCTCAACTTCCCGGTCGGGGTGGGAACCAGCGGTCACCTGATGGGCGGCACGTTGGCTGCGGCACTGGTGGGTCCGTGGACGGCGGTGTTGTGCGTCTCAGTGGTGCTCGTCGTACAGGCACTGCTGTTCGCCGATGGCGGGCTGAGCGCGCTCGGGACCAACATCACCCTGATGGCGCTCGTGACTGTGGCGGTCGGCTGGACTGTGATCAAGCTCGTACTTGCCGTTCTGCCCAAGCGGCCCGGGTCTGTGGTACCGGCAGCGGTCGCGGGCGCTGTGGTATCGGTTCCGGCGGCCGCGGCGGTTTTCGTGGTGCTCTACTCGGTGGGTGGTGAGGCGAACCTGCCGATCGGCGCGCTCGTCGCAAGCATGCTCGGCTGGCACACGCTGATCGGGATCGGGGAAGCCGTCATCACGGGCCTCACGGTCGGCGCGGTCGTCGCCGTGCGCCCCGACCTCGTCTATGCCGCGCGCGGGTTGCGGCCTGCTCTGCAGCTCCGGCAGCCCGATGGTTCGACAGTCCCCGCCGAGGTGAAGGAGCCGGTGCTGCAGCGAACCCATCCGGTCCGGACCGTCGTCCTGATCGGTCTCACCATCGCCCTGGTCCTGGCCGGCGTCGTCAGCTTCTTCGCCAACGGCAACCCGGACGGGCTTGAGTTCGTCGCCGGTGAGCAGGGCTTCCTGGCGACAGCACGCGACCATCTCTTCGGTGAATTCGCGCTCGCCGATTACGGCTCGGTGGGAGGCATCCCGGTAGGCCTGGCCGGCGTGCTCGGTGTACTGATCACCGTGGCCGTCGGGTGGGCAGTGTTCCGGTGGGCGAGTGGGCGGTCCAGCTCGACTGACGCCGGTGCACTGAGCCGATAGCGATGGCTTCCGGTCACGCGCACCTGCTGTACCGGCATGGTGAATCCGTCGTCCATCGGCTGCCGGCGCACGTCAAGCTGGTCTCGTTGCTCGCCTTCGTGCTGATTGTCATCGCCACGCCCGCCGGACAGTACTGGGCCTTCGGCGTATACGCGGCGCTCTTGGCCGGTGTGGCGTTCCTGGCTCGGGTTCCCGCCGGGTTCGTGCTCCGCCGGATGATCGTCGAGGTCCCGTTCGTCATCTTCGCGATGCTGATTCCGTTCGTCGCGACAGGAGAGCGGATCGACGTTCTCGGCCTGTCCTTGAGCGAATCCGGGCTGGTCTCGGCCTGGAACCTGCTGGCCAAGGGAACCCTGGGGGTGGTGGCCTCGATCCTGCTTGCCGCCACGACCGACGCCCGGGATCTGCTGGTCGGCCTGCAGCGCCTGCGACTGCCGGCACCGATGGTGGAGATCGCGTCGTTCATGGTCCGCTACCTCGACGTCGTCGCCGGGGAGATGCACCGGATGCGAGTGGCGCGGGAGTCCCGCGGTTTCCAGGCACGGCACCTGGGTCACCTCCAGGTTGTGGCGCAAGGAGCCGGCGCGCTCTTCATCCGCACCTACGAGCGAGGTGAGCGGGTGCATCTCGCGATGCTGTCGCGGGGATACGCGGGCTCGATGCCACTGGCGGACCGTGCGCCAGCCGCTCCGACGGCTTGGGCCGGCGGTCTCCTGCTTCCGTTGGCCGCCTTCGCCGTGGCCCTGGGCGGGGGAGTCTGGACATGACTCTCTCGCTCGAGGTCGAGGGTCTGGCGTTCGCCTACCCGGACGGGCACCAGGCGCTGTTCGGTATCGACCTGAACGTCGCGCGAGGCGAGCGGGTGGCGCTGCTCGGCCCTAACGGCGCCGGCAAGACCACTCTGGTGCTCCACCTCAACGGCATCCTCTCCGGTGGAGCCGGCACCGTCCGGATCGCCGGCCTGGAGGTGCGTCCGGGTGATCGCGACACCTTGCGCGAGATCCGCCGCCGGGTCGGCATCGTGTTCCAAGATCCCGACGACCAGCTGTTCATGCCGACGGTGCGTGACGACGTGGCATTCGGGCCGGCGAACCTCGGACTGCGCGGGACCGAACTCGAGGCCAGGGTGGCCTCGGCACTGGCGGCCGTCGGCATGGCAGGGGTAGCCGATCGACCGCCACACCATCTCTCGTTCGGCCAGCGCCGTCGGGTCGCGGTGGCCACGGTGCTGGCGATGGAACCCGAGATCCTGGTCCTGGACGAACCCACCAGCAACCTCGACCCGGCCAGCCGTCGCGAGCTGGCCGAGGTGCTCGTTTCGCTTCCGGTCACCCTTCTGGTCGTGACGCACGATTTGCCGTACGCCCTGGAGCTCTGCGAACGCTCGGTGGTCCTGTCGGCCGGGTCGATCGTCGCCGACGGTCCTACCGCCGACGTCCTCGGTGACGAGGGCCTGCTGCGTCGCCACCGGCTGGAGCTGCCTTACGGTTTCGATCCCAGCTCTGTCTCCGGGCGCCGAACTGGGTACGGTGGTGGCCGACCAGCCAACTCCTTCTCCGGACGGTGCCAGTGAGCGTGCAGGACAACGTTCTGCCGGCGTCACGTCAGCCGATGCCCGGCCCTGCCAAGGCCGAGCAGCCTCGGCAACGGACCCCGGACGAGATCGAGCAGGAGCTCGCCGAGACGACGGAGCGGCTGGTCTCGCGGGTCGACGAACTCGTCTACCGGGTGCACCCCCGACGGTTGGCTCGCCGAGGCGTGGCGGACCTGAAGGCGAAGTTCGTCCAACCGGACGGCCGCCCGAGGAACGAGATCGTCGGGGCCGCGATCGGCGCGCTCGTCGGTGTCGCCGTCCTGGTCTGGCGGTCACGCCGCCAACACTGAGCGACCTACCCGTAGGCTCGGCCCGTGCCCACCTCGCCGGACAAGCTGCCCATGCGGATGCTGCACGATCGCATGCTCGTTGCTCTCGACGGCGAGGCGGGGGAGCGTCGCTCCTCGGCCGGCATCGTGATTCCGGCCACCGCAACGGTCGGCCGGCGGCTGTCCTGGGCCCGCGTGGTCGCGGTCGGTGGCAACGTGCGCACGGTCGAGGTGGGTGACCGGGTGCTGTTCGACCCCTCCGATCGCGCCGAGGTCGAGGTCCGTGGCGACGACTACGTCCTGCTCCGTGAGCGCGACCTGCACGCTGTTGCCTCCGAGCGGCTGGAGGACGGGCAGACCGGCCTCTACCTGTAGGGCCGGCTAGCGCCAGTGTCTGGTGAGCAGCCGAGATGAGCGCAGACCTACGCCCGATGCTCGCGATCGCCGGCAAGCTTCCTTCGGCTGATCAAGACGACCGATGGGCCTACGAGCTGAAGTGGGACGGGGTTCGGATCCTCGCCCACGTTCGCCGGGACCAGGTCCGACTCGTCGGACGCTCCGGAATCGACGCGACGGTCGCCTACCCGGAGCTCAGTGGCCTGGCCCGCGCCCTCGGAGGACGAACGGCCACCCTCGACGGTGAGGTCGCCGTCATCGGTCCGGACGGGAGCTCTGACTTCCAGGCGCTCGCGCCGCGGATGCATGTTCGGTCCACTGCCCGAGCTCATGAGCTCGCGGTGCGGGTGCCCGTGACCTATGCGGTCTTTGACGTGTTGAGTGTGGACGGGCGCTCGACCACCTCCCTGCCCTATCTGCGCCGGCGTGAGGTTCTCGAGGGCCTCCTGGAGTCCGGGTCGCACTGGCAGGTGTCCCCGTCTTTCGCCGGTGGCGGCCGGGACCTGCTCGAGGCGAGCAGGCGGATGGGCATCGAGGGGATCGTGGCGAAACGACTGGACTCCCCGTACCGACCCGGTCAACGGTCACCGGACTGGATCAAGATCAAGAATCTGCTCACTCAGGAAGTCGTCTTGGGTGGGTACACCGTGGGGGAGGGTCGGCGGTCGAGCACGTTCGGCTCCCTGCTGCTCGGCCTGCCCGTTCCGAACGGGCTGACCTACGTCGGCGCCGTCGGTACCGGATTCGACGACGCCGCCCTGGCCGAGCTGAGCGGACAGCTGCGCAGGCTCGACCGCCCCGAATCCCCGTTCGTCGGCGGCGTCGACCCACGTCATGCCAGAGCGGCACGGTGGGTTCGGCCAGAGCTGGTGGGGGAGGTCGCCTACGGCCAGTGGACCGCCGACAACCGGATGCGACATCCGGTCTGGCGCGGGCTACGAACGGACAAGATCCCGGCCGAGGTGGTCCGCGAGGTCCAGGGTCACCTTGGTAGCGGGTAGGCCTCCTCGTGCAGCGGCGCGGTCAGATCGCCGAGCTCGTCGACTCGGGCGAGCACGTCACGGTCATCGAACCGCAGCGGCAACCTGGTTCGGGCGGCCGATCGGGCGGCCCGCTCCACTTCCTCCCAGGTCACCGGAGTCGAGACGGTCGGCTGCTCACGGCCCCGCAGCGAGTAGGGCGCCACGGTCGTCTTCGCTGCGTTGTTCTGACTCCAGTCCACCAGCACCTTGCCGCCGCGCAACCGTTTCTCCATCCGAGAGACGACCAGTCGGGGGTGCTCCTTCTCCAGCCGTTCGGCGAGCTGGCGGGCGTACCCGTGGACGGCACTCACATCGGCCTTCGCGTCCAGCGGGACATACATCTGCATGCCCTTCGAGCCGCTGGTCTTGGGGTACGCCAGCAGTCCGTCACCAGCCAGCGCCTCGGCGAGGAGCAGCGCCACCTGGCAGCACTCGATCACGGTTGCCGGGACGCCCGGGTCGAGGTCGACCACCAGGCGGTCGGGATTTCGCGGCCGCTCACCACGGACTCGCCATTGCGGTACGTGCATTTCCAGCACGGCGAGGTTGGCCAGCCAGACCAGGGTGGGCAGATCGTTGCAGACGACGTAGGTGACTGTCTCCCGGTCACGAGTACTACCTGGTGACGGCAACGTCACCGTGCGCACCCAGCGCGGCGTACCTCGCGGGGCGTTCTTCTCGAAGAAGCTGGGCGCCGCAACGCCGTCGGGCCAGCGCTTGCGAGTCAATGGCCGGTCAGCGAGGTGGGGCAGCAGGACAGGCGCGATCCGGGTGTAGTAGTCGATCACCTCGGCCTTCGCGGTACCGGATTCCGGGTAGAGGACCTTGTCCAGGTTGGACAGACCCAGCTTTCGTCCGTCGACCTCGACTGTGATCTTCGGTGCCGCCATGGGCACAGTCTGCCCACCGGCGTGGTGTTTCCCCAGCCGTGCCGGGGGTAGGCGAGCCAGGTGTCCAGCTGTTGAAGGGAGTGGCCGTGACCCGGTTTGGATGCTTCTTGGCCTGCGAAGAGTGGGGTCCCGACGACCTGATCCAGCAGGCCGTCATGGCCCAGGAAGCCGGCTTCGAGACGATCGGCATCTCCGATCATTTTCATCCGTGGAATGACGAACAGGGGCAGAGCCCGTTCGTGTGGGGTGTGATCGGCGCGCTGTCGCGAGAGGTCGACCTGCCGGTGTCCACTCACGTCACCTGCCCGACGATCCGAATCCATCCCGCGATCGTCGCCCAGGCGGCGGCGACGGCGTCGTTGCAGCTTGGCGGTGATTTCGTTCTCGGGCTGGGAAGTGGCGAAGCCCTCAACGAGCAGGTACTCGGCGACCGCTGGCCGCTGGCGGCAGAGCGGCTGGAGATGCTCGAAGAGGCAATCGAGGTCATGCGGGCGCTGTGGACCGGAGACGTCCTCACCCACCATGGCCGTCACTACACAGTGGAGCACGCCCGGTTGTATTCAGCCCCCGAGTCCGCCGTTCCCGTTTTCATCTCGGCCTTCGGGCCCGAGGCCGCAGAACTCGCCGGTCGGGTTGGTGACGGCTTTGTCACCACCAAGCCGGACAAGGACACGATCAAGGTTTTCGACCGGGCCGGCGGCACCGGCAAACCGCGGCAAGCAAGTGTCAAGCTGTGCTACGGGCCCGACCGCGACGACGCCGTCAAGACGGCCCACCGGCTCTGGGCGAACACGGGCCTGTCCGGTGAGTTGGCACAAGAACTGCGCACCCCGGAGCACTTCATGCAGGCCTCTGAGCTCGTCGACGCAGCGGCCATCGGTTCCAAGCTCAGCTGCGGACCGGATCTCGAGGAACACCAAGAGACGATCCAGGAGTATGTGAACGCGGGCTTGGACGAGATCTTCATCGGTCAAATCGGACCGCTGCAGAAGGAGTTCTACCGGTTCGCCGAGAACGAGTTGCTGCCGACGTTGCGCGCTGCCGGCTGAGGTCATCGGTGCGGGGATTAGCGCTAGCGTTGCCCGGGCATGAGCGGCGCAGCATGTCGCCCTGACATGCCCAGATGAACGGAGGGTTCATGACGCTCAACGACGACGACATGCAGACCAGCGGGACGGCCGGCACGGGCGACGACCTCGGCGGTGAGGGGCTCGGCGCCGGCGGCGTCACCGGTGACGGCGGAGCCGACGGTGGCGCTGGCGAAGGACCACTGGACGGAGGTGCGGACCCGCATGGCACCGACGGCGGGGCCGATGGCGGAGCCACCGAGGAGGGCACCGACGGCGGAGCCGACGGAGGCGCCGACAGCGGCGCGGACCCGTCCTGACGGACTCGCCAATGATCACGCCGGGCGGTATTCACCGCCCGGCGTTGGCGCGTTGTGTGTCCGTCGCGCCCGATGAGTTCGCCGACGCCTTTTGGGGTCGGGCCTTTCTGCACTCCACCGCCGCCGATCTCGAAGCAGCGGGTCGGATCCCGGGATACACCGACCTGCTGAGCCCCGATGGCGTCGACGAGCTGCTCAGCCGGCGCGGGCTGCGAGCGCCGTTCCTGCGCATCGCGCAAGAGGGCACGGTCCTGCCGAGCCGCCAATTCACCGGATCTGGCGGTGCGGGCGCCGAGATCGCCGACCAGGTCCTCGACGAGAAGGTGCTCGACCGTTATGCCGAAGGCGCCACGCTGGTTCTGCAGGGGCTGCACCGCCTCTGGCCCCCTCTCATCGACTTCGCCGGCGAATTGTCGGCGGAGCTCGCGGCGCCGGTAGGCGTGAACGCCTATGCGACACCGCCCGCCAGCCGCGGTTTTGCCACCCATTACGACACCCATGACGTCTTTGTGCTGCAGGTCGCCGGACGAAAGCGGTGGCGGGTCCACCCACCGGTGCTGCCAGATCCGCTGGAGCGCCAGGATTCACGTCGACACCTGGACGAGGTCGGCACCTCCTCGGATGCGCCGGCAGTGCTCGACGTGGTCTTGGCACCTGGCGACTCGTTGTATCTGCCTCGAGGTTGGCTGCATTCGGCCGCTGCCCTCGGTGAGCAGTCTCTTCATCTCACCCTTGGCGTCCGAGCCATGAATCGGTACTCCCTGGTCGGGGCCCTGCTCGACCTCGCCAGGGAGGAAGCGACCCTGCGGTCCGGGTTCCCGGTCGGACTCGACGTGACCGATCCCGATCAACTCGCCCCACAACTTCAGGCCACAGTCGAGGTGCTGCGGGACTGGCTCGGACGCGTGGACCCCGATCGCGTCGCCGCACAGCTCCGTCCGCGTGCCTGGCGGGCCACCCGAGCGGCCCCGGTCCGCCCGCTGGCCCAGACGGTGGTGATGGCCGATCTCGACGCCGACACCGTGCTCGCACCCCGGCGCGGTCTGCACTGGCGGATCACCACCGGCCAGGGTGACGCGGTGACAGTGCACCTCGTCGATCGTGAGATCACTGTGCCTGCCTACTGCGAGCCCGCTCTGCGCGTCCTGATGGCCGGTCCGTCAGTGCGGATCAGGGACCTCCCGCAACTCGGCGCCGCTGATCAACTCACCTTTGCCCGGCGGATGCTGCGCGAAGCGCTCGTCGTACCGGACGAGAAGGGGTAGCACCCCGCGGAATTCGTCGGTCTCATCCAGAATCGGTGGATTGACGCCGTCGCAGCGAGGGAATACGGCTGCAGAGGAGGAAGCCATGTCGTCTTCGCAAGTACTCATCATCGTGATCGTCGTCCTCGGCCTCGCCGCCCTTGCCACGGTCGCGTGGTTCCTGATGCGCCGACGTGAACTGCAGCAGCGGTTCGGCCCCGAATACGACCGCACCGTCGAGGAGTCGGACAACCGGCTCGCCGCGGAGAAGGAGCTGCGGGAACGGGAGAGCCGGCACGCCGAGCTCGAACTCCGCGAACTCGATCCGGCGGCGCGAGCGCGGTACACCGAGCAGTGGCAGCAAATCCAGACGCGCTTCGTCGATGCTCCAGAGAACGCGGTCGGCGCCGCCGACGAGATGGTCACCGAGTTGATCGCCGAGCGGGGCTATCCGACCGACGACTACGACGAGCGGCTGTCCCATCTGTCCGTCGAGCACGCCCGCGTCCTCAGCGACTACCGAGAGGCCCACGACATCAACCTGCGTAACCAACGCGGTGAAGCCACCACTGAGCAGCTCCGGCTCGCGGTCCTGCATTACCGCTCACTCGTCACCGAGCTGCTCGGAGACGAAACCGGTGAGCAGCGAGACGACACGGACCGAGCGGACGACACGGACCGAACGGACGGCGCGGTTCGAGCGGACGGCGCGGTTCGAGCGGAGGACACGGTTCGAGCTGACGAAGCGGTTCGAGCGGAGGACACGGTTCGAGCGGACGACGCGGTTCGAGCTGACGAAGCGGTTCGGGCGGAGGACGCCGTTCGACCAGACGATGTCGTGCAGCCCGATGACGCCGGCTACGAAGCGAGAAGAGGCGCCCCTGATGCGTGAGGATCGTGACCAAATGGAGCCGACGTTCTCCGAAGCAGATGCCCAGCGGGCCGACAGCGAGACGAATCTGGAGCCGGAGATCGTGAGCGACCGGGACTACGACGGATCAGCCGACACCGCTGTCGGAGCCGATGTCGACATCGATCGTTCTGCTTTCGAAGGCGATGAGCCGCTGGTCGATACCGACCGGGCCGAGGCCGAGGTCGACGAACGTGTCTCCGACGCCGAAACACCGACCGACACCACCGATCTGGTAAGGGATGAGGACGCCGACCAGCGTGATGACCTCATGCCGGGCGAGATGGTCGCCGCGCCTGTCGGCGACCCGTTGGATACGGATCATTCGACCGGGCTACGGGACCGCTGGCAGGAGCTGCAGCTTCGGTTCGTCGATGACCCGCGTGGGGTCGTCACCGAGGCACAATCGCTGGTGGCCGAGGCGATTCAGAGCTTGACAACTGCTCTGGCCGACCAGCAGCGCGACCTCGAAAGTCTGGCAGCCGGCGGCAACGGCGACACCGAACAGCTGCGCGTTGCCCTCCAGCGCTACCGCGACTTCTTCGACCGGGTGCTCGGCTACACCTGAGGTCTGAAGCAGCCTCACCAGCCGGGATCTTGAGGCATCTGTGGCGGTCCGACCACCGCATCTGTCGCAAGATCGCGGCGGAGCTCCGGAAAGGCGCTGGCCCCGGCCCGCCAAAGCGAGTCGGGGCCAGCCTTCTCTACCTAGGCGGCTGCGTGGCCGCGTGCGTCTACCGCGGCGTCGGCAGTGCGAAGCCCGGCGATGCTGGCTCGCGTCGGGGATCATCGACGTGTCGAACGCGAAGGTGATGATGGCCGTCGCCATCGCATCCGAATTCACGTCGAGGGCGTACCGGTTGACGTTGCCGTAGAGCCGGTAGCCGCTGGCTTTCAGGGCCTCGTACACGCCCGCCGGCGCGCCATCCTGCTCAGGAGTCAGGCTGTCGCACGGGTCGTGGTAGCAAGGATCCTTCTGCTCACCGGCGATGCCACCCCACAAGGCGACGTCCGCTTCGGTCTTCTGGTCTTCCGCACCGGTAAACAGACCACCGGCCGGAATGCCGATCGCGATGAACGGCCCGTAGTCCGAGCGCCCGCTGAAATCGGCGGCGTCGGTCGGTTCTCCGATGGACGCGAAGTACGCCTCGAAGACGTCCTCGATCTGCGCGGAGCCGGCCGGGCCGGGGCCCGACCCTTCGGCTGCGGAGTCGTCGCCGTCGTACACGCCGAACGTGTAGTTGGGCGAGCCCACCATGTCGAAGTTGAGGTACAGCGTGATGTCGGCTGCCTCTTCCTCGGTCAGGTTGCCAACGTAGTAGTTCGACCCCTGCAGGCCTGCCTCCTCGGCGCCCCACCAGGCGAAGCGCACCGCGTTGGTCGGGTTGACCTTGCGCATCTGCAGAGCCACCTCGAGCAGCGCCGCCGACCCGGACCCGTTGTCGTTGATGCCGGCGGTGTCGGGCTCGGAGTCCAGGTGCGCCCCGGCCATCACGACGTTGCTGGTGTCACCCGTCGGCGTCTGGGCGAGAACGTTCACCGTGGTGCGGATCTCCGACGTGGTTTCGGCCTGGATGCGCAACGTCAGGCCAGTAGCCGAGTTGGCGGTGTTGACGAGCTCCTCGCCAAGGAAGTACGACACGCCGACGGCCGGAATCCCGACCGGGCCGCCCAGGGTGCCGAGCAGGAGCTCGTACCGGTCCACATTCACCACCGGGTCGCCGTTGCCCTGGTTGAAGACCACAGCGCCGACCGCTCCGGCGGCCTCAGCGTTGGCGACCTTCGTCCCGAACGGGCAGGTACCGCGCTGCAGCAGCGCGATCTTGCCGACGACGATGTTGACGCCTCCGATGATGAAGTCCTCAGGCTCACACCCTGAAGTCGATGCCCGTGGTGGGGTGAGGTTGACGTCGATCGGAACCGCCAGAGCGGTCACATCGCCAGACCCCGAATAGTCCATCAGGTCGTATTGCTCGCCGTCGACGTACGTGGTCGGCGTCGGCGAGACTTGTTGGAAGGTCGAGCCGAACTCCTCGAAGAACGGGAACTCGAACTCCTGGATGGTGACGTCGTATCCGGCGTTGCGCATCTTCTTGGCGACGTAGTCGGCGCTCTCGTCGTAGCCCGACTCCTCGTCCGGCAAGCCCGACGCCCGGTTGTCGCCATCGCGGTCCGCAAACTTCTGGAACTGGTCGAGGTGATTGAGGATGGCCCCGAGCTTGACGGCCTTGGTCAGTTCGGCTGGAGTGTCGTTTCCGGCGGCCTGAGCTGGGATCGCCAGCACTACCGAGCCCAAGAGGCCTCCGGCTGCGACCGCCACGGCCGCGCGCCGGCCTGAGCGAGATATCACCATGTGCTCCCCTCGCAAGTGATTCCGGCTGCTTTGCCGGATCTCTGGCGACCATACGACGAGCTAGCGGCTCGGGGAAGACTAGCGCCGGACTCACGACGCTCGAGGCGAGCATGGAAGCAGCCCGGATCAGCCCGTGATCGGCGTCGTGATACGCGGCAGCAGGACCCGAAAGGTAGCGCCCCCGCCTGGGGTTGGTGCGGCCTCGACCCTGCCCTGATGGGCGCTGACCAGGCCGGCCACGATCGACAGCCCCAGGCCGTTTCCACCGCCAGTCATACGCGTCCTGGAAGGATCGGCACGGTAGAAGCGCTCGAAGACTCGCGGGGCATCGTGCTCGGACAACCCGGGACCGTCGTCACTGACCTCCAGGACCACCTGGCCATCTGGGCCCGGCGCGAGGCCAACCACGACAACCGTGCTCGCTGGCGTGTGGCGCACCGCATTGCTGACCAGATTTCCCACCACTTGGCGCAGCCTCGACTCGTCACCGACGACGACGGCCGAGGCCGCCTCGGTATCGATCCGTAGCAGGACGTCATGGTCGATTGCCACCGCCTGCGCATCCAGGACGGCATCGGTGACGAGCGGCACGAGATCAACAGGTTCGCTCACCAGCGGGCGCTGCTGATCGAGCCGGGCGAGGAGGAGGAGGTCCTCGACCAACAACCCCATGCGTATCGACTCGTCCTCGATCCGGCGCATGACCCGCGCCATGGCGGCGTCGTCACCGACTGCTCCTTGCCGATACAGCTCGGAGAATCCCCGAATCGAGGTGAGCGGGGTTCGCAGTTCGTGGCTCGCGTCGGCGACGAAGCGTCGCATCTTCTCCGCGGAGGCACGGGCCGCCGTCTCCGACGCACGTCGGGCCTCGAAGGCGGCCTCGATCTGGCCGAGCATCGCGTTCAGCGCAGCGGAGAGGCGGCCAACTTCGGTGCGGGGATCTTGCTGTGGCACTCGTCGGGCGAGATCGCCGGCCGCGATGGCCTCCGCCGTCGCCTCGACCTCTTCCAGCGGTCGGAGACTGGACCGCACGATCCACCAGGCCGCGCCGGCCAAGATGGCAAGGGCGATGATGACGACGGTGCCGTCGATGACCAGCAGGCGGGCAACGGTGGCGGACAAGCCCTCCAGCGGGAGGCCGACGACGATGCTGCCGCCTCCGGTATGCGGCAGGGCGAGGACTCGCCACGAGCTCTTGCCGTCGGTGGCATCGACGGTGATGGGCTCGCCGTCGAGCTGGTCCACGGTGTCGACGTCCAACGTCGGAAGATCCGGCCCCGGCAGGCCCGCGGTGGCATCGATGCCGGCGCTCCACCGGAGGATGCCGGCGTCGTCATAGCCGCGTGCAACATAGTCCGCTGGCGGGCGAAAGCCGCGCGGGCCTGGCCCCGGCCGGTCATCCGGGCGCGGTTCGACCGCGACCTGCTCGGCCGACTCTCGCAGCTGAGCGTCAACCCGATCGAGGAGATAGTCACGCAAGACGGCGGCCGCGATGACGCTCGTGACGACCACAGCGGCAGCCGCGAGCAGCAGAACCGCTGCCACTAATTGAGTGCGCAGTGGCGTACGGTCACGAAGCGCACGCCACCATCGCCGGTCGGCAGGTGTGGTCATGCGGGTGTTCGTTGGAGCCGTAGGACATAGCCGACCCCGCGCAATGTGTGCAGCAGTTTGGGCTCGGTGGTATCGATCTTTCGCCGCAGGTATGACACATACGACTCCACGACGTTTGCTTCACCGCCGAAGTCGTACGCCCACACGTGGTCGAGGATCTGCGCCTTGCTCACCGCTCGGCCAGCGTTGACCAGGAAGTACCGCAGCAGCTTGAATTCGGTCGGCGAGAGCAACACGGCTTCGCCGGCTTTCCAGACCTCATGACTGTCGTCGTCGAGCTCGATGTCGGCGAACGAAAGGCGGCCCGACCGCTGGCCGTTCCCGTTTCCCGCCCGGCGCAGGATCGCGTGGATCCGTGCGATCACCTCGGCGAGGCTGAACGGCTTCGTGACGTAGTCGTCGGCGCCGAGCGTGAGGCCGGCGATCCGATCCTCATGGGCGTCCTTGGCGGTGAGGAACAGCACTGGGATGTCAACGCCGTTCCCGCGCAGCTGGCGTAGGACGGAGAAGCCGTCGACCCCCGGCATCAGCACGTCGAGGACGACCAGGTCGGGTCGCACGTCCCGAATCCGTTCGACGGCCTCGCGCCCGCTGCGGGCCGAGCTCACGTCGAATCCGGCGTAGCGCAGGCTGGCCGACAGCAGTTCGACGATGTTCGGCTCGTCGTCGACGACCAGCAACCGGGTGCCTGAGGTGTCCGCCATGCCCTTCACAATGGGCGCTACGAAGTCCAGCAACCTGTGCGGAAGCTGTGAAGTCGCTGTGAGTTTGCCCAGGCTAGGGAGTTGCCGATGACCGCGATGCTGGCGTCGGTTCTGCGAGCCGTTCATGAGGTGGCCCTCGAGCAGCGGCCGGTGCCGCAGCCCGGTCCTCGAGAGGTGCTCGTCCAGGTCACCGCCGTCGGGGTGTGTGGCTCGGACGTGCACTACTTCGAACACGGGCGTATCGGCCATCACGTGGTCCGCGAACCGCTCATCCTCGGCCATGAACCGGCTGGCCAGGTGATCGCCATCGGCGACGACGTGACTCGGCATGAGCTCGGGCAGCGGGTGTCCATCGAACCGGGGCTGCCGTGCCTGAGCTGTGAGCAGTGCCTGAGCGGCCGCTACAACCTCTGCCCGCGAATGCGGTTCCTTGCCACGCCGCCGATCGACGGCGCCTTCTGCGAATACCTCACCGTGCACGAGGCATTCGCTCATCCAGTACCTGATCATGTGTCCGACGACTCGGCGGCGATGCTCGAGCCCCTGTCAGTCGGGATCTGGGCCTGCCGAAAGGGCCGAGTCGGGCCAGGCGGACGCGTCTTGGTCAACGGCGCCGGTCCGATCGGCTTGCTCGCGGCACAGACGGCTCTGACGTTCGGCG
Organism: uncultured Actinomycetota bacterium; assembly: GCA_963831385.1. GTDB lineage: Bacteria > Actinomycetota > Actinomycetes > Jiangellales > Jiangellaceae > JACVRX01. Next base: position 70,604 of record CAWHPW010000018.1, on the reverse strand, counting down.
CGAGTCAGGTCGTGGTGGCAGACGTCAATCGAAGCCGGCTCAGGCTCGCGGGCCAGCTGGGCGCCACGGACACGATCGACGTCTCGACGACGTCCCTCGCCGATTCTGGGATCGAGCCCACCGTGCTGCTCGAGTGCTCCGGACACCCGGAGGCGACCGCGTCGGCCGTCAGTGTGCTGGCGCCCGCCGGTCGCGCCGTTCTCGTCGGGATGGGCGCCGACATGCTGGCCCTGCCGCTCGCCGACATCCAGGACCGGGAACTCGAGTTCGCCGGCGTGTTCCGGTACGCCAACACCTGGCCGACGGCGGTCGAGCTCGCGGCCTCCGGACGAGTGGCGCTCGATTCGCTGGTGACGGGTCACTATCCGTTGGCGGCGGTCCGCAGACGCGCTGACGGCCAGTGTCGCCGATCCCAGCACCGTCAAGGTCGTCGTCACGCCATCAGCATGAGCCCGCTCAGCTCACCGACCCGAGCGTCAGGCGGGCACCATGCTCGTGCAGCGAGGCGAGCGCCGACCGGTAGGCCGTGACGAAACGGTCGTCGTCGACGAGGTTGCCGAAAACGGCCCGATTGGCGATGAAGGCCAGCGGGTCCTCGCGGTTCCGCTGGGCGATCGCGGTGAGCTCGCCGCCGAGCCGGTCCACGACCTCGATCGGCCGGCCCTGCTCGTCGACTCCCTCGGCATAGCGAGCCCAGCTCGCAACGACGGCGGCCGACCGCTCAATGCGGCCACCGCTCGCCAGCTGCTCGCGGATGACTGGAAGCAACCACTTCGGGATGCGGTCCGAGCTCTCCGCGCACAGCCGCGCGATCGTGTCACGTATCTCGGGGTTCGAGAAGCGCTCGAGCAGGGTGTGCTTGTACCTCCGGAGGTCCACACCCGTGACGGGTGCGAGCGTCGGGGTTGCCTCCTCGTCCATGTAGCCGAGCAGGAATCGGCGGAACAGCGGGTCCTGGGCGGCCTCGTGCACCAGCCGATACCCGCACAGGTAGCCGAAGTAGCACAGCGCCTGGTGACTCGCGTTGAGCAGCCGCAGTTTCATCAATTCGTACGGCTTGACGTCGTCGACCATTTGCACGCCGGCCTCTTCGTACGGAGGGCGGCCGGCGCTGAACTGGTCTTCGAGCGCCCATTGGGAGAACGGTTCGCAGACGACCGGCCAGCGGTCGTCGATGCCGAATCGGTCGTGTACCAGGGATCGGTCAGCGTCGGTGGTCACCGGGGTGATGCGGTCGACCATGCTGGCGGGAAAGCACACCGCACGGTCGATCCAGTCGGCGAGTTCCGGATCCCGCAGTCGGGCAAAGGCCGTGAATGCCCGGCGGGCGAGCTCACCGTTTCCTTGCAGGTTGTCGCAGGACATGACGGTGAACGGGGGAAGCCGCCGGCCTGCGCGTCGTCGCAGTGCTTCGGTGACGAACCCGAACGACGTCTGCGGTGGTGCGCCCGGCCTGAGCTCTTCGACGACCGCGGGGTTCGAGCCATCGAAATCCCCGGTGACGTGGTCGGTGTTGTAGCCACCCTCGGTAATGGTCAACGAAACGATGCGGGTGGAGACAGCCGCCATGGTCTCGACGACCTTCTCGGGATCATCGGGAGCGAACAGGTACTCGACGATCGAGCCGATGATTCGCGGTTGATAGGTGCCGTCGGCGTGTTTGACGACCAGCGTGTACAGGCCCTCTTGGGCATCCAGCGCCTCCTGCATCAGGCGGTCCGCCGGCATGATGCCGACGCCGCAAATGCCCCAGTCCAGTGCCTGTCCCGCGTTCATCAGCTGGTCGTGGTACATCGCTTGGTGCGCGCGATGGAAGCCGCCGACGCCGATGTGGACGACGCCGGTCGAGACCCGAGTTCGGTCGTAGGTCGGCGTCGGCACCCGGTCGCGGAGCGACGCCAGGGTGCGCGCGGTCAGGGCGGCCATGCTGTGCTCCTGTTCGCTCTGCAGCATCATGACGGTAGGCCTCCGGCAGGCCTGATTGTCGAGCAGGAGGCCGCATGACCCTTGTTGCTGGCGTCGACAGTTCGACGCAGTCCTGCAAGGTCGTCGTCTGCGACGCCGAGTCAGGCCAGATCCTCCGGCAGGCGAGCGCGCCCCACCCGGATGCGACGGAGGTCGACCCGCAGCGGTGGTGGGAAGCGTTCACCGCCGCGAGTGCGGGAATCCTCGACGGCATCCAGGCCATCGGCGTCGGTGGTCAACAGCACGGCATGGTCAGCCTGGACGACGCCGACGAGGTGGTGCGGCCGGCCCTGCTCTGGAACGACACCAGATCAGCCGCCGACGCCAGCGACCTCGTGGCCGAGCACGGGGCGGACGCCTGGGCACAGGCTGTCGGCTCGGTGCCGCTGGCGAGCTTCACCGTGACCAAGCTGCGCTGGTTGGCGCGCAACGAGCCGGACAGCGCCCGGCGGGTAGAGGCAGTGCTTCTGCCGCACGATTGGCTGACCTGGCGGATCCTCGACCGAACAGGCGAGCCGACGACGGACCGCGGCGACGCCTCCGGAACCGGCTACTGGTCGCCGCAGACGGGTGAATATCGGCTGGACCTGCTGGCGGCCGCGTTCGGCCGGCCGGTTCGCGTCCCGCGGGTGCTGGCGCCGAATGAAGCGGCGGGCGTCACCACGGGCGGTGCGGTCGTCGCACCCGGCACCGGAGACAACATGGGCGCCGCCCTCGGGCTAGGGCTCGCGGTTGGCGAAATCGCCGTGTCCATCGGCACGAGTGGTGTCGTCAGCGCCGTCCACTCGCAGGCCAGCGCGGATCCGACCGGGAATGTCGCTGGTTTCTGCGATGCCACCGGCCGGTTCCTGCCGTTGGTCTGCACGCTCAACGGCGCCCGGGTGCTGTCGTCGGTGGCCCACATGCTCGGATGCGACCTGCAGGCGTTGGACGAGCTGGCCTTGGCCGCACCAGCAGGTGCCGGCGGCCTGAGCCTGCTGCCGTACCTGGACGGAGAACGCACCCCCAACCTTCCGACGGCCGCGGGCACGCTGTGTGGTCTTCGCCGGACGAATTCCGAACCGGCCAACGTGGCTCGCGCGGCGGTCGAGGGGTTGTTGTGCGGGCTGGCCGACGGGGTCGATGCGCTTCGTGCAGTCGGGGTGGCTCCTCGCGAGGTGAGGCTGATCGGCGGCGGCAGCCGGTCCAGGGCGGTCCAGCACCTCGCTGCGGACGTGTTCGGGCTTCCGATCGCCTGGCCGGAGCCGGGCGAGTATGTGGCCCGCGGGGCGGCTCGGCAGGCCGCGTGGGTGCTTGCTGGTGATCCGGAACCACCGCCGTGGCTCGTGCAGCGGGCGGCGGAGCTCACCCCAGTCGATCCGGCAGCCGGCGAGGAGGTCCGTGCTCAGTACAGCGGATACCGTCGGGCGGTTTTCGGCGTCTAGTTCCATCCACGGTGTCGATGGGAGGCTCGACAGAACACGGCCGGCGAGCAGGGCCACGGCTGTTTCGGTAAACCGAGTCGGGAGGACGCCCGTGAGGACGATCAACCACTGGATCAGCGGCACGCCGAGCGCCGGGACGTCGCGTCGACGCGGTCCGGTATGGAACCCGGCGACCGGCGAACAGCAGGCCGAGGTCGTCCTGGCCGGCGCGGATGACGTGAACGAGGCGGTGCGGACCGCTGCGACGGCCTTCGAACGGTGGTCGCAGTCGTCCCTGTCCGAGCGAACGAAGATCTTGTTCGATTTCCGCGAGTTGGTTCACCAGCGCACCGGCGAGCTCGCCGAAGTGATCGCCGACGAGCACGGCAAGGTCGTCTCCGATGCCCGGGGTGAGGTGCAGCGCGGACTGGAAGTCGTGGAGTACGCGTGCGGCATCCCCAGCCTGCTCAAGGGCGAGTACTCCGACCAGGTGTCGACCGGGGTCGACGTGTACTCGTTCCGGCAGCCGCTCGGTGTCGTAGCGGGAATCACGCCGTTCAACTTCCCGATCATGGTGCCGCTGTGGATGCACCCGATCGCCATCGCCTGCGGCAACACGTTCGTCCTCAAGCCGAGCGAACGCGATCCAACCGCGTCGACGATCGTCGCCGAGCTGTGGTCCGAAGCCGGGCTCCCCGATGGAGTGTTCAACGTCGTTCACGGTGACAAGGAGGCGGTCGACGCCATCCTCGACCACCCGGACGTCGCAGCGGTCTCGTTCGTCGGGTCGACCCCGATCGCGAGGTACATCCGTGAGCGGGGCACCGCGAACGGCAAGCGGGTGCAGGCTCTGGGCGGAGCGAAGAACCATGCCGTCGTGCTTCCTGACGCGGACGTCGATTACGCCGCTGACCATCTCGTCGCCGCCGCCTTCGGGTCGGCGGGGGAGCGGTGCATGGCCATCTCCGCGGCGGTCACCGTCGGGTCGGCGTCTCATGCCCTGGTCGAGACCGTGAGCGCCAAGGCCAGCAGCGGTGCGAGTGGGTCCGGGCCGCGATCCGCACAGCGAGATGGGCCCGGTCGTGACCCGAGCCGCCAAGGAGCGGATCGTCGGGCTGATCGATTCGGGGGAGGAGCAAGGCGCGCGGCTTACCGTCGATGGCCGTGGAATCGTCGTCGACGGGCACGAGGACGGCTTCTTCGTCGGCCCGACGGTCATCGACGAAGTGACGACCGAAATGGACGTCTACCGGGAGGAGATCTTCGGCCCGGTGCTTTCGGTGGTCCGTGCCGACTCCGTCGAGGATGCCATCGCGCTGATCAACTCCAACCCGTACGGCAACGGCACCGCGATCTTCACCTCTAGCGGGGAGGCGGCGCGACGATTCCAGCGCGGTGTCAATGTCGGCATGATCGGAATCAACGTGCCCATTCCGGTCCCGATGGCGTACTACTCCTTCGGCGGCTGGAAGGACTCGCTGTTCGGGGACAAGCACATCCACGGCCCGGAGGGGGTGTCGTTCTATACCCGGGCGAAGGTCGTGACCTCCCGCTGGCCGCATGTCGAGCATCCCAGCGGCGCGAGCTACCACTTCCCGACCGCGAGCTGATCGACAAGGAGGTTCCACAGTGAAGAACCCATACCCGTGCGACCCGGACCTGCCGCTCCCGATCGCGACCAGGACCAACAGGTACTACGCCGAGCTTGGACTGACGTGACGGTTGACGTCGGCGTCGTGGGCGTCGGGATGGTCGGGCAGGACCATATCCGCCGGCTCAGCCGCGCGCTGGCCGGCTCTCGAGTTGTTGCCGTGGCCGACCTGGACCAGGTCCGCGCTGCGGAGGTCGGCGCCGGACTGCTCGGCGGTGGTCGGGTCCACCGGACCGGCCAGGAGGTCATCGGCGACGACGACGTGGATGCGGTGCTCGTGGCGTCATGGGGGCCGACGCACGAGGAGTACGTGCTCGCTTCGATCGAGGCGGGCAAGCCGGTCTTCTGTGAGAAGCCGCTGGCACCGACGCAGGAAGCCTGTCTGCGCATCATCGATGCGGAGGTGGCTGCCGGCCGGCGGTTGGTGCAGGTCGGGTACATGCGGCGCTACGACCCGGGGTACCGGGCGCTCAAGGAGGTTGTGAAAAGCGGCAGCATCGGCGCTCCGTTGCTCGTGCACTTCCGGCATCGCAACGCTGAGGCACCGGCGCACTTCACCCGAGAGATGGCGATCACCGACACGGCCGTGCACGACTTCGACATTGTGCGCTGGCTGCTCGACGAGGAGCTGGTCGCTGCACGGGTACTTGTGCCGCGTCGCAACCGGCATGGCGGTGACCTACAAGATCCACTACTCGTGCTGCTGGAAACCGAAAGCGGAGTGCTCGTCGACGTCGAGACGTCGATGAACATTCGTTATGGCTACGACATCCGGGCGGAGGTCGTTGGCGAGGACGGGACCGCGGCTCTCGGCGACGGCAGCCCGGTGGTCGTGCGCCGGGACGGTTGGTACTCGAGCCGAGTACCCGCCGACTGGCGGGAACGGTTCGTCCGGGCCTACGACACCGAGCTCCAAGAATGGGTGAACGCCCTGGCCTCGGGTTCCGGGCCAACCGGACCTTCGTCTTGGGACGGGTACGCCGCCGCAGCGGTCTCCGACGCTGCTGTCGAGGCGCTGCACAGTGGGAACCGCACGCCCGTCCAGCTGCGGCACAAGCCGGCCCTGTACACACCAACCCATCGCCGGGACTACTCTGGTCATCTAACCCTGACTATAATGGTCATATGCCCGTCGTATCGGTGTCCGAACTGAAGACGCACCTCTCGCACTACCTGCGCGCGGTGCGTCGAGGCGGTGAGGTCCAGATCGTCGATCGAGGAAAGCCGGTCGCACGTCTTGTTGCGGCGACCCAGGCGGGCAGCGAACCCGGCGACGAGCCGCACCGCCGGCTGGTTGCCGATGGAGTCCTACGGGCTGGTGACGGGAGCATTCTCAGGGTTCTTGACGAACCGCCCGTCGGCCTGCCGGTCAGCATCGCGACGGCGCTCGACGAGGACCGGGCGGACCGGGTGTGAGGTACTGGGACGCTTCGGCCCTGGTCCCGCTGATCGTCTCCGAGCCGCGCACCGAGGATGTGCGCGGCTGGTTGCGAGACGACCCGACGGTCGTGACCTGGGCATGGACCACCGTCGAGATCGTCAGCGCGGTAGAACGGCGGGTCCGCGACGGGCAGCTGACCCGCGCCGAGCGGCGTCGTGTCCTCGATCGTTTCAGCGATCTGGCGCAGGGATGGGACGAGGTCACCGATGTGCTGGCGGTGCGGGCCCGGGCGCTTCCGCTGCTCGCGCGGCATCCGATGCGGGCCGCGGACGCGGCGCAGCTCGCAGCGGCGATTCTCCTCCGCGACGAGCTTGGAACGCCGCTCGACTTCGTCTGCCTCGACCAGCGGCTCGCGCTCGCGGCCGAGAAGGAAGGGCTGCCGACAGTCCCCGGGCCGTAGTTGCAGTACCACTGCAGCCGGAGAACCGCAGGCTGGTTGCGACTGGTACGCGACACGCTGGCGCGTGTGCTACTCGCTACCAGTTGATCATGACGGTCAGACCGTCTTGAGCATCCCGCCGTCGACGAAGTAGGTGGACCCGACCGAGTAGCTTGCCCGGTCCGAGCAGAGGAAGACGACGAAGCTGGCGAGCTCGTCGGGCGTCGCAAAGCGGCTGATCGGCGCATGCTCGCGGGCCACGCCGTCTAGGTATCCCTGCCAGTCACCACCAGTGTCTGCGGTGAGCTGCTTGGCCGTCTTGATCCAGTCCGGCGTCAGCACCAGACCGGGGTTGAGGCAGTTGACCCGAATGTTGTCGCCGACCACCTCGGTGGCCAGCGTCTTGGAGAACATCATCAAGGCGGACTTGGTGACGTTGTAGATCGGCTCGTACCACAGCGGCTGGACCGCGCAGATCGACGCATTGTGCAAGATCACCCCGCCGCCGCGCCGACGCATGCCCGGCACTATGCCGCGGGCCAGGCGCACTGCGGCCATGACGTGCAGGTTCCAGTACGCCTGCCACTTTTCGTCGGTCGCTTCCATGACCGTTTCGTTGGAACCGGCGCCGGCGTTGTTGAACAAGATGTCCGCGCCGCCGAACCGTTCATCGGCCGCCAGCGCGAGCGCTGCGCATCCGTCCGCTGTTGCGACGTCACAAGCGACCGGTACCGCTTGCACGCCGTAGCGGTTCGCCACCCGTTGTGCCTCGGCGTCGAGCCGGTCTGCGCCGCGAGCTGCCATGACGACGGTCACGCCCTCGGCAGCCAGCCCCTCGGCAACAGCTAGCCCGATGCCGGTGCTGGCGCCTGTCACGACGGCGACCTTGCCCCGCAGACCCAGTTCCATGACACCTCGCTTCGTCGGTGGGCCGAGCGATGCCGATCGTGGCACCGGGTCGGCCATCGGTGAAAGGGTCGGCAGATGATCGCGAGGATCTGGCGCGGCTGGGTGTCGACCGACGGCGCCGATGACTACGTGGCCTACATCGAACGCACCGGCATCGCCGAGTACCGGCAGACGCCGGGCAACCTGGGTGCCCAGATGCTCACCCGAGACCTCGGCGAGGGTCGGACCGAGGTGTTGACGCTGAGCTGGTGGATCTCGGTCGACAGCATCCGCGCCTTCGCGGGGGCCGACATCGACGTGGCCAAGTTCTACCCGGAGGATGACGACTACCTGATCGACCGCGAGACGACCGTCACGCACTACCAGGTACTCAGCTCAGCGCTACCGTGACAGTGTGGCAAACGTCGTGATGGCCTTGCGCTACATCACACCGGTGGGCGTGGAGATCGGAACGCCTGACGACCTCGAGGCCTGGCGCAAGCGCTCGGACGGGTTCCTCTGGGTGGACTTTCCGGCCTGTGATGACATTACGGCGGCGCTGCTGCTCGAGCAGTTCGGTTTCCACCCGCAGGCCGTAGCGACCTGCCGGCGTCGAATACATCTGCCGACGTTTCACGGCTACCGCGACCATTGGTTCGTCGTCGCGCATCGGCCGCTCCTGGGTTTGATCGGGCACGTGCACCTGCTGCAGATCGAGTTCTTCATCGGCCCCGACTATCTGGTGACCTTGCACGGCCCGTACAACCCGGAGGTCGATCCATCGGCAGTCGGCCGCGACACGACGATGGCCCGCGAGCGGCTCGATTCCGGTCGGTTCCTCCCACCATCTCCCTCGGCGCTGGCGCACGGGATTCTCGGCGCTCTCTCTCGGGAGATCCGCGACGACATCGGCACGATCGCCAGCAGGGTCGCGGATCTCGAGCGGCACGTCATGACCGACGATCTCCGCCGGCCCGAAGAGCTGCTGGAGCAGATGTTCCTGATGCGCCACGAGCTCGTCACGGTCCGGACGATGGCGAGCAACGCCCACGAGATCTTCGAGCGGATGTCGACCGTCGTCGGGACTCCGGTACTCGACGATCGAGCGCTCTTCGCCGACCTGTCCGACCGGTTCTCGCGCCTGCGCACGATCGGCGACGGCGAGCGAGACTTCTTGGCCGGGGTCATCGACTATTACCAGACCCGCACCGGCACCAAGATGATGATCGCCATGGAGCGGCTGGCAGTACTGGCCGCGGTCACACTCCCGATCACGGCCGTTGCGTCCGTCGTCGGGATGAACGTCATCGTCAACGAGACCACCAACGTGCCGCAACTGTTCGCCGTGCTCGCGCTCATGGTGACCATCAGCCTGCTGCTGCTGCGGTGGACGAAGCGACAGGGCTGGTGGTGATGAACCCGCAGGCTCGCAGCATTCAGCGCACCTATCTCGTTCTGCTCCTCGGAAACACGCTGGCCGCGTCACTTATCTGGGGCATCAACACGCTGTTTCTCCTCGATGCCGGGCTGTCCAACCTCGAGGCCTTCGCAGCCAACGCGTTCTTCACGGCCGGAATGGTGATCTTCGAGGTCCCGACCGGTGTGGTGGCGGACACCTGGGGACGGCGGACGTCCTACCTGCTGGGCACGATCACGCTGGCGACGGCGACCTTTCTGTACTTCCTGATGTGGCAGCTGGAGGCGCCCTTCTGGCTCTGGGCGGTCGTCTCGGTGCTGATCGGGCTCGGGTTCACCTTCTTCTCCGGCGCCGTCGAGGCATGGCTGGTCGACGCACTGCATTTCGCCGAATACGACGGCGAGCTTGAGACAGTTTTCGGTCGTGGCCAGATGGTGTCCGGTGCGGCCATGTTGGGCGGGTCCGTGCTTGGCGGGATCATCGCCCAGGCGACCACGCTCGGCGTGCCGTTTCTGCTGCGTGTCGCCATCCTTTTGATCATGTTCGTCGTCGCATTCCTGCTCATGAAGGACGTCGGTTTCACCCCCGAGCCGGCGACTCACCCGCTTCGCGCGACCCGCGACGTGTTTAACGCCTCGCTCGAGCACGGGCTGAAGAATCGGCCGGTGCGATGGGTGATGCTTGCCGCGCCGTTCACGGGCGGCGTTGCCGTCTACGCGTTCTACGCGCTCCAGCCGTACCTGCTCGAGCTCTACGGCGATCCCAACGCGTATTCGGTCGCCGGGTTGGCGGCTGCGATTGTCGCCGGGGCGCAGATCGCGGGTGGCTATGCCGCGCCGCGGGTTCGACTGCTGTTCAAGAAGCGGACGACCGCGCTGATTCTCGGTTCCGTCGCGAGTGCGGCCATTCTCGTCATGCTCGGCCTGATCGGTTCCTTCTGGCTCGCGTTGGGGCTCTTGGTGATCTGGGGGTTGCTCTTCTCGGCTGTCTTCCCGATCCGGCAGGCCTATCTGAACGACATGATTCCGTCCAAACAGCGCGCCACGGTGCTCTCGTTCGACTCACTGATGAGCAGCAGCGGCGGCGTGGTTGTCCAACCAGTTCTCGGACGCGTGGCCGACGTCAATAGCTACGCCACGTCCTTCGTGATCGGCGGGGCAATCGAGCTACTGGCGGTCCCGTTCCTGGTTGCCAGCCGTCGCGAACGGGCTCCGGCCGACGAAGCGACAGGCACACCGGCGGAATCGGCGCCGGGCTAGCCCTCCCGTGGCAACGGCGCGTTGACCCACGGGTCGTAGTCGACCTCGAGGGGTTCCTGCGGTGGGCGCTCCGTTTCGGGAACGTGCTGAAGGTTGACCCGGATGCGGTACCAGATCGAGCTTCTCCCACGCATCCCATCGACCAGGATGTCGGCCGGTTCGAGCCGTGGGACGACGGTCGGATGCCGGGCCTTCCACTGCTCCAGCCCCGCCAGTGCCTCGTCCTTGGTCTTTGCCCGGGCGACCTCGACGAGGGGCATCGTGGACTGCCGCCGCCCGGTGCCCTTGGGCGGTTTCTCGGCCGGGCCGAGCCGCCGGGCGAGGTCGAGGACGGCGTCCAGCGAACCGGCCGAGGTCTCGATGCCCTGCCATGGATCGCCGAGCGACGCGTATCGGTCCAGCACGATCGGCACCGTGAACAGCTCCGGGCGGCAGTCGGGCACCTCTGTCCAGCGCAGCGGCGTGGATACCCGAGCGTCCGGCGTCGGGCGCACCGAGTACGCGGATGCCACCGTGCGGTCCTTTGCATTCTGGTTGAAGTCGACGAAGACCCCGTGCCGCTCCTCCTTCCACCACTTGCTGGTGGCCAGGTCGGGTGCACGGTTCTCGACCTCCCTCGCGATCGTCTCCGCCGCGAGCCGCACTTCCCGGTAGGACCACTGCGGATCGATCCGGGTGAAGATGTGAAATCCGCGCGATCCCGAGGTCTTCGGCCAACCGGTGAGGCCGTGGTCCTCGAGCACCTCTTTCGCTACCAGGGCAACGTCGAGGATCTGCTTCCAGTCCACGCCCGGGACCGGATCGAGGTCGATACGGAGCTCGTCCGGACGATCGAGATCCTCAGCTCGCACCGGATGCGGGTTGAGGTCGACGCAGCCCAGGTTCACCACCCAGGCCAACGCGGCCGCATCGCGTACGACGACCTCCGCCGCCGATAGCCCGGACCGGTAGTGCAGCTCGGCAACCTCGATCCAGTCCGGCCGGCTGCTCGGTGCTCGCTTCTGCCAGACGGCCTCCTGGTCGATGCCCTTGACGAACCGTTTGAGGACCATCGGCCGGCCCTCGACTCCACGCAACGCGCCGTCGGCGACAGCCAGGTAGTAGCGGACGAGGTCGAGCTTGGTGATGCCGACGGATTCGAAGATCAGTTTGTCTGGATTGGTGATCGTCACCTCACGGCCGGCTGCTTCTACGACCTCAGACGTCGACATGTGATCACGATAGGTCGCTCACGCGATCGAAGTACTCGTGGACGAGTTGAAAGGTGATAGCACCCTCGCCCACGGCAGATGCCAACCGCCTGACTCGCGAATGGAGGTCGCTGCACCAGGTTGGCCATGCGGGATTGCGGCGGGGCGGCGAATCCTCACGCCGCGCCCACGACCACCTTTCCCCTGGCGTGGCCTTGCTCCAGGTACGCGATCGCTGCGGGGATTTCGTCGAATGAATAGCGCCGGTCGATCTGCGGGTGCACCTTGCCGGCCTCGATCAACTCGGAAAGGACATCCAGATCCTTGGTGGCCGCATGCGCCGTCACCATGGCGATATCCTTGCCGCCGCGCAGCGCAACGCCCGCCAGCTTCGGCACGCTTGTGAACCCGGTGACGGCAGCCTTGCCGCCTGCGCCAAGGGCCCGCTTGAGATCCGACACCGATCGGTTCCCGATCGTGTCGAGGATGAGGTCGTAGCGCCTCCCGCCACCGGACGAAGTCGGTCGTCGTGTAGTCGACGACGTGATCGGCGCCGAGCGAACGCACAAGGTCGAGGTTCCGGGTGCTGGTCACGCCGGTGACCTCGGCGCCGTATGCCTTGGCGATCTGGACCGCAAAGGTGCCGACACCGCCGGAAGCACCGTTGATCAGCACCTGCTGCCCGGGCTGGATTTCTCCGTGATGTCGAAGGCCGTGGAGTCCCGTGACCGCTGCCATGGGAACTGCGGCCGCTTCTTCGAATGACAGGTTTGACGGCATCGACGACATCACGCCAACGGGCGCCGAACATATTCGGCAAACCCGCCGTAGCCGTGGTCCAAGAGGTTGGCATAGACCTTATTGCCGGGCATGAACTGAGTAACATCGTTGCCGACCACCGCCACCTCTCCGGCGATGTCGACACCAAGAATCCTGTGCTTTGGCCGCAGCAACCCGAGAGTGGCGCGCGAGAAGACGGGCTTGCCACGCATGGAATGCCAGTCCGCCGGATTGACCGATATTCCCAGCACCTTCACCAGAACTTCATCGGCACCCGGCGTAGGTGTCGCGACCTCCGCCAGCCGAAGCGACTTCCGGCGGCCCGTACCTCTCCCAGACGATGCCTTCATCCCTGGCTCACGGACAGTCACGACGGACGAACGATTGCAGCGGTCCCATATGCCACGATTTCCGCCATACCGTCACTGAGGTCGGATGAGTCGAACCGCACGCCGAGGACCGCGTTGCCGCCGAGTTCCTGTGCGTGCGACATCAGCCGGGCCAAAGCGGTGCCTCTGGCGTGGTCGACCACCTCGGTGAACTGGGGCACCTCGCCCGCCTTCAGCCCTCGGAGCGTGCCAGTCAGTCCCTTGGTCAGCCCGACGCTTCGCACGATCACGCCCCAGGACAAACCCAGAAGGCGTTCGACCGTGTGTCCAGGCAACTCGAATGTGGTCGATGCTGGGAGGCTCGTCGCCGGATTGCTGGTCATGAGTGCTCCTTCTGGATCGCTCTAGCCTGTAGAGGGCTTGCTAAGGCGGCGGCGCTGACCTCAGCGGACGCTGGCGTCATCGACAACCTGCAGATTCATCGGGAGAGCACGATCGTAGTGGCCGCGAAGCGCAAGTTCGATCGGGATCGGCGCAGTGACGTCAATCTGGTCGGGCGGGGAACGTTGTTGCCCAGGGCGGTGGTCGCCGAGGTGACTGGTGTCGGCTGGAACGGGATCTGGTCAGGCTGATCATCTCGAACGGATTCAACCACGCTCGACGCAGTGGACAGGACCAGTGAGCCGTGGGCCGCATAGATTCCGCGCTTGACCGCTGAGACGGCCTAGCGGTGCCCGCCCGGATCACATGCGCTGAGACGTTCGGAGCACAGCATGGTCATCAGGCTGGGTGATGAGCCCTGCGCAGGTTTGTCCATTCCGACTTCTCCAGCGCGCGATCTGCTGAGTACGAAATGTGCACCAGAAAACCGGCCCCCAACCGGCCAGTTGCCCGCCTTACGGTTCGTGATCGTGGCCGCGACCCTGTGACAAGACCCAGCGACAGGGGAGACTCGATGAAGACACGCCTGCTACGCGGAGGGCTGCTCGTGGGCGTCCTCAGTGCCGCACTTATTGCATCGACGGGCTCTGTTTCTAGCGGCCAGTCTGTGAGCGGCGCCGAACTGCGGTACCACATCGAGTGGGCACCGTGCCCGGGGTCGGAAATAACCCAGTGCGGAACCCTGCAGGTGCCTGCCGACTGGTCACGGCCACGTGGTCAGAAGATCGACATTGCCGTGGCTCGACGCGCTGCTGAGGATCCCGACCGTCGGATCGGAACCCTGTTCTTCAACCCTGGCGGACCGGGCGACGGCGGCGTCGACAACGTCATTGACGGCCGAAACCTACTTCTCGGACACCCTTCGGGCTCGCTTCGACCTCGTCAGCGTCGACCCGAGGGGCATCGGCAACAGCACTCCGATCAGGTGCGGCGTGCCCGCGCTGACGCCCGAGACAACGTTCTTCCCGCGCACGCAGCAGCAGTTCGACGCGATGCTGGACCATACCCGCGAGTTCGCCCAGAGCTGCCTGGAGATGACCGGACCGCTGTTCCTGCATGCCGACACGGTCAGCGTGGCCCGCGACCACGAGGCGCTGCGCATCGCCCTTGGCGAGCGGAAGGTGAACTGGTTAGGGCTGTCCTACGGCACCCAGCTCGCGGCCAACTACGCCGACCTGTACCCGAACCGGACTCGGGCCATGGTCCTCGACGCGGCTCTGGAACACAGCCTTCCGGAGGTGGCTCAGGCCGCGGATGCGATCAGCACCGTGGAGGAGGCGTTCAACCGGTTCGCCGACTGGTGTGACACGGCAGCGGAGTGCGTGTTGCAGGGGCAGGACGTCCGAGCTGTCTACGACGACCTCGTCGAGCGCGCCAATGAGAACCCGATCCCCGTCGAGGGGGCTCTACGCCCCGTGACCGGGGACGACATCCGGATGCTCAGCCCGATGTGGCTCGCTTCGAAGGAACCCGATCATCCCCTCGCGGGCTTCTTCCACTGGGCCAATTTCGCCGAGGGCATCAGGCGAGCTGCGGCCGAGGGGGACGCCTCGTTCTTCGCGTGGCCGCCACCCGAGGGTCCCACCGACAACCTGTTCGGTCGGGCGGCGAATGCATGCGGCGACTACGTCTCCGATATCCACAGCTACGCGGACATGCAGCAGCGGATCGAGATGGGCCGGCAATTGGCCCCGCATCTACAGGGCGGATCCGAAACGTGGCAGTACGTGCTGTGTGCCGGATGGCCGTTCGAGGCCGCCAATCCGCAGCGGCGCTTGGACGTAAGAGGGGTACCCACGCTGATCGTGCACGCAAACCACGACCCGTCCGTCTCGTACAAGTGGGCCTTCGGGCTGGCAGCCCAGATCCGAGACAGCAGCGTGCTCACCCGTGTCGGTGACGGGCATACCTCGTACTACACCTCCGAGTGCGCACGCACCGCGATGGACCAGTACCTGGTTAGGCCGCAGAGCCCACCGGCACCGGTATGCGCGAGCTGAGTTAGTCCAGGTCATGGCGCATGTGCAGCGGAGGCGGCGATGACCGTTCCAGGGCAGGCGGCTCGCTCCGATAGCGCTGCTGATACGACGCCGGCCGATCGATCATCGCCGCCGGACGAGCCCGCGGCGCAGGACTCGGCTCGTCCTGAGTACAAGCGGTCTCGGGTGGTGCGACGCCGGCTTGGCCTGGCTGGGTTCGGGTTCTCGGTGGCGTTTTTCTGCCTGTCTCAGACTCCGTCGATGCTGCCGCGCTCCCCGATACTGCAGGGGGCGGTGAGTGGCGTCACCGCGGCGATGGGCTACGGCCTGGGTGCGACGCTGGGTGCGCTGGTGCGGAGGTTCCGGTGGTGGGAGCCGGATCCGCGGATCGCACGGATCGTGTGGCGGGTGCTGGTCGTCCTGGCCCCCCTGCTGGGCCTGCTGTTCCTCGCGCTTGGCACGGGCTGGCAGCAGGAGCTGCGTGAACGTCTCGACATGGACCGGATGCAGACCTACGACATCATCCGGATCGTCGGGGTCGCCGTACTGACCTTTGCACTGATCCTTCTTGTCGCCCGGCTACTGCGGCTGGCGACGCGCAGGTTGGCTCGACTGTTGGGCCGGTTCGTTCCCAAGCCGGTCGCGTACGGCGTGGGGTTTCTCGTCGTCGCGTATCTCGGCATCGGGTTCGTCGAGGACTTCCTGGTGGCCAACATGGTCACGGTCGCGAACCAGACCGCGTCGCTGGCGAACGGCCGTACCGCTCCGGGGATCACTGTCCCGACATCGCCGCAGGTGTCCGGCAGTTCCGAGTCGCTGGTGCCATGGCGTTCGCTGGGTCAGAAGGGCCGGGACTTCGTCGCGACGGCGCCGAATCGGGAGGAGTTGGGCCTTTTCGCCGGTACGCCGGCAACTGACCCGATCCGGGTCTATGTCGGGCTCGACTCGGCAGGGTCGGTCGACCAGCGGGCGCAGCTCGCGGTCCAGGAGATGGAACGGACCGGAGCGTTCGACCGGGACGTGATCGCGGTGATCATCACCACCGGGACCGGCTGGGTGGACGAGGACGTCGCCGAGTCCCTCGAGTACATGTACGCCGGGGATACCGCCCTGATCAGCATGCAGTACTCCTACCTGCCGAGCTGGCTCTCGTTCATGGTCGACAATTCGAAGGCCACCGAGACGGCATCGGCGCTGATTGGCGCCGTCCATGCCGAGTGGGGAGCCTTGCCGGCGGATACTCGGCCCAAGCTGGTGGTGTTCGGGGAGAGCCTCGGCTCCTACGGGACGGAGACGACTTTCGGAGACCTCGAGAGCATGGCAGCGGGCGCGGACGCCACGCTGCTCGTCGGCCCGCCGTTCGCCAACCCGATCTGGCACGAGCTGGTCGACGGACGCGACGAGGGAACTCCCGTCTGGGATCCCGAATACGACGACGGAAGCATGGTTCGCTTCGTCCAGAATGCCGAGGAACTACGGTCAGCGAACGGCCCATCCGCAGGCCTCAGGGTGATGTACCTGCAGAACTCCTCCGACCCGGTCGTGTGGTGGAGCCCGCAGCTGCTGTACCAGCCCCCGGAATGGCTCGACGCACCACGCGGTCCGGACATCTCCCCAGACATGTCGTGGTACCCGGGCGTCACGTTCTGGCAGACCGTTGTCGATCTGGGATTCTCGACCACCGTGCCGACGGGACACGGGCACGTGTATGGCTCCAGCGTCGTGGACGCATGGGCGGCGCTTCTGCAGCCGCCGGACTGGACGACTGCCGACACTGTGCGGCTCAGGACGCTCCTCGATTCCCGTTAGTAGGGACATCCATGGGCTGCATTGGGGACAGCCGTATCTGAGCGCGTTCTCCCGACTCTGGTACTCGTCATCGTTGTCGCGAGCACAATGACGGCGGGAGTATCGAAGGAGGACGTTGTGGGCCGGCTGGATGCACTTCGCACCATCAACCGAGACGAAACGCTCAAGGAAGAGATCCTCACCAGGATCAGCGAAGATCCCGCGCTGGCGGAACGCCTCGCTGACCGCGCACCGACGGCACCGGCCGGCGCGGCACCCGGCGACTTCTTGCCCGAGTTGGCTGTGCCGAGCCGGGTCAGCGTCGATGCGGCCCGTTCGGTGATCGAGGACCCGCCGGATCGGCCATTCGACTTCGGCCTCGAGGCGATCATCCTGGTGATGGGCCGGCCCGTGCTGCTGGTGCAGAACGACGACTTCGACCTGGCGACTTTGGAAACCGATACCTGGAAGACCAGGCTGGAGAAGGCCCGGCCCGGGCTCAGGTCGGCCCTCCTGTCTATCGGCCGGGTTGATCTGGACAACAACCCGCGTTTCGACTGGGTCGGCACCGGCTGGGTCGTGTCCGACGATGTCGTCGTCACCAACCGGCACGTCGCGGCCGAATTCGCCCGCCGGGAGGGGGACAGCTTCGTCTTCCAGAGATCCGTCATGGGCCAGATGGGCGCCCGGATCGACTTCAAGGAAGAGTTTCAGGGGCCCAACCCCGCCGAGTTCCGGGTCACCGAGGTGCTCCACATCGAGGACGCGCCGGGGCCGGACATGGCGTTCCTCCGGGTCGACTGGGGAACGGGGGAGAAGCGGGCGCCGATCCGACTCGCGACCAGCACCGAGACCGGTCGCGGCGTCGCCGTCATCGGGTATCCCGCGAAGGACTCCCGGACCCGGATTCCCGACGAGATGGACCGGATCTTCGGGTCGGTGTACAACGTCAAGCGCCTGGCACCGGGTGACGTCACCGCTGTCAGCGAGCAAGAACAGTTGATCAACCACGACTGCACGACGCTCGGTGGCAATTCCGGCTCGGCGGTACTCGACCTCGAGACCGGTGAGGCCGTCGCCCTGCACTTCGCCGGCCGAGAAAGAGATCGCAACTTCGCCGTTCCAGCACCAACGGTCCGGGCGCGGCTCGATCAGCTCCTGGGCAGCGGCTCGACCGGCCGCACGGCCCCGGCGAGCCCCTCTATCGGCGTCGAGAAGCCACTGACGTTGGCGGACCTGGCGGGCCGGACCGGTTTCGAGCCGAATTTCCTCGGCCCGACGGTCGATCATCCTCAGCTGCGGCCCGAGCTCGCGAATGAGCTGGCACCGGTCACCGGCCGGGACGACGGAATCCTGGACTACACCCACTATTCGGTTCGCATGCACCGCCTCCGCCGCCTGGCGATGTACACCGCGGTCAACATCGACGGGGCGTCGGCGCGCAACGTCCGCCGTGAGCGGGACAAGTGGAACATGGATCCGCGCATCGACACCGCAGTTCCAGGTCGGCAACGAGCTCTACGAGCGCAACAAGCTCGACCGCGGACACCTGGTCCGACGGCTCGACCCGGCGTGGGGCGACACCTTCGCCGACGCCGAGGCTGCAGCGCTGGACACGTTCTTCTACACCAACTGCGCGCCGCAACACGCCCGGCACAACCAGGACCTCTGGCTCGGCATCGAAGACCACATCCTCGGCAACGCCGACGTTCGCGACCTGCGAGTCGACGTGTTCAGCGGGCCGATCTTCCGTGACAGCGACCGCCGATACCGCGAGTTCTTGATCCCGGAGGACTACTGGAAGGTCGTCGCGATGGTGAACGACGAGACCGGCCGGCTGTCGGTCACGGCGTACGTCGTCAGCCAGCGTGACTTCATGGACGACCTCGAGTTCGCGTTCGGGCCGTTCATGACCTACCAAGTCCCGGTCACCACCGTCGAGGAACAGACCCGTCTTGACTTCGGCAGCCTCAAGGACTTCGACCCGCTCGCCCAGACCGAAGGGTCGCCGATCCGGCCGCTGCAAACGCTTTCCGACATCGTGCTGTAGCGGCGCGCCGACAGTCACTGGCCGGTAGCACCGTCGATGGCTTCACGGAGCAGGTCGGCGTGCCCGTTGTGCCGGGCGTACTCGGCGATCATGTTGACTATGACCCGCCGCAGCGATACGGGTCGCCCGGTGGACATCACCGTTCCGGTCTGCTCCAGCGACTGCGCGGCGGCAACGATCTCGCGTGAACGCTGACATTCACGTCGCCAGACGTCGAATGCCTCGGAAACATCGCCCTCAAGCCGGTCGAAGTCCTGGTTGGGATCGTCGTCGGAGTAGTAGAGCAGGGGAATGTCCTCGCCCGCGAACTGGATCCGGAACCACCACCGCTCGCCGCCGGCAAGGTGGCGGACCAACCCGTGCAGGGTCAGGTTGGACGGAGGGACAGTTCGCTCGGAGAGGCACTCCGTCGGGACGCCCGCGCATTTCGCCTCGAACGTGGCGCGGTGGAAGTCGAGGTAAGCGGTCAGGATCTCGCGCTCATCACCGACATAGGGCGGATCAACCCGATCTCCGCCTTGCCATCGTTGCGAGTAGACCTTGGGCGCCTCGACCATGTCGGCAGCATGGCACGGGCGGCAGACACGCACATGTGGCGGAGGAGTTGTGCGATGGGTGACGATCAGACCACGGCCGGGCGAGTAATGCAGATGCGCCTGGTAGTCGAGGCGCCTGATTACGACGACGCGGTTGCATTCTATCGCGACGTCTTGGGCGCACGTGAAGAGCTGGTCGTCGACAGTGCGGGCGGCGCCAAGGTGACCATTTTGGATGTGGGAAGAGCAACCTTGGAGCTGTCCAACCCCGCTCAGGTCGCGATGATCGACGACGTCGAGGTCGGTCGTCGGATCAGTCCCCGGCTGCGGGTCGCTTTCGAGGTCGCCGATGCCCAGCGCGTGACCGATGACTTGGTCGACGGCGGCGCCGAACTGATCGCGGCACCGACCGCGACACCATGGCAGTCGCTGAACTCTCGCCTTTCAGCGCCGGCCGATCTGCAGATCACGGTGTTCCAGGAACTCGGCGACCAGGCTGGATCCTGAGGGGTCACTTCTTGACCCGGTAGCGCAGGTGCGTGGCCTAGTTGGGCTGACGTGCGTCCACTGGCCATTGCCCCACACGTCGTAGGCGATGGTCGTGCCATCCGCCGATCTCGCCTTCTCCCATCAGCCCTCCCGAGCGGTCCTGCACACTTCTTCACCAAAGACTCGGTTCACCGCGGCAACTCATCGGTAACGTGAACATGACGTGGGAAGGAGTCAAGGCCATGCTGTTGTCGACCATGAACGACTTGCCAGGGCACGAGGTCAAAGAGGTGCTTGGAGAGGTGTTCGGAGTGACAGTTCGCTCCAGGCATCTCGGGTCGCAGATCGGCGCGGGTTTGAAGTCGCTCGTCGGTGGCGAGCTTCGGGGAATGACCAAGGCGCTGGTGGACAGCCGCACGGAAGCGCAGGACCGACTCGTGGAGGAAGCGACCAAACTCGGTGCAGACGCCATCCTGGCGATGCGCTTCGACGCGACCGAGATCGGCGGCGGCTGGCAGGAGATCTGCGCGTATGGAACCGCCGTTCGGCTCGCAGCGCCCTAGGGCTCACGAACTGCGGATCGTTCATGCCGCATGCGATGCCGTCCACCGGTCGCCGATGCCCCGACAGATCTCGGCCGCCGTCTCGATGAAGGGCATCAGGGCGGGCGGCGGCCTGCGTTCGGGATGCCAGGCGATGCCAAGACGGCGGGGTGTCGGCGTGGGCCGAATGGGGATGACAGCCACCCTCGGGTCGTCCTCGTCCACTGCGAGCAACGGCAGCACGCCGTAGGCCAGCCCCGAGGCGATCAAACCTTGGATGGTCGGGTGGTCGTCGGAACGGAACACGTATGTCGGTGCGACAGGCGCTTGCCGGAAGGCGTCGTCGATGATCTCTCGACATCCGACATTGTTCGTGCCGATCATCGGGAGTTGGGCGATGTCGGCGATGCTGACCGCCGACCGGCTCGCCTCGGGAGAACCCACGGCCGCGAGGAAGACCAGCGGGTCGTCGAGCACGGGGCGGACCTTGAGCGGCCCTGTGTCGTAAGGGCCGATGTCGACGAAGGTGACGTCAATGTCACCAGCCTCCACGTCGCGGATCAGACTCATGAAGTCCCGAGCCTCACGTAGTGCGATCTCGATACCGGGCCAGTCTGCTCGGAAGGTGGCGAGAAGGTGGGGGAGGACCTTGGCGCCGACACTCGGCATCGTTCCCAACCGCAACTCGCCAATGTCGCCCGAGGCCAGCGCACGCAGGTCGGCGGATGCGGAACCGATGCGGGCGAGAACGGCTCGGGCGTGGGTCAACAGGATCTCCCCGGCCGTGGTGAGCCGGACGGGGCGTGGGCCGCCTAGGCGCTCGAACAACAGTGTGCCCACGATGCGCTCCAGGCTGCTGATCTGCTGGCTGACCGCCGACTGGGTGTAGCCCAACGTCTCCGCTGCCTGGCTGAAGGTGCCTGTCTCGGTCACTGCCACCAAGGCGAGCAAGTGTCGTAGCTCGAGGCTCGGCCAGGTCACGTCGTGGGTGGAACTAGTAGCGTTCATGATATACATCAATCATAACAGCGTTTGTGCTTATAGAGCCAGGTCTTGATACTGAATGCATGGTCCTGACACACCGCAAGAATGCTGTTCGTGAGCTGCTCGAGACTGGTCTCCGGGGGGCAGTCATCTGCCCCGGCGACCCTGCCTACGACGCAGCACGCGCCGTATTCAACGGCATGATCGATCGGCACCCGCTTGCCGTGGTCCAGCCCGTGAACGCCTCCGACGTAGCCCGCTGCATCTCGCTCGCACGTTCCCACGACCTCGCGCTTTCGGTGCGCGGGGGCGGTCACAACGTCGCGGGAAACGCCGTGCGCGACGGCGCCGTCATGCTCGACCTGTCGAGGATGAAAGGCATCCACGTCGATCCAGAGGCCAGGACTGCGCGAGCAGAGCCCGGGCTCACCCTGGGCGAGTTCGACTGCGCGACGCAGGCTTTCAGGCTGGCAACGACGCTGGGAGTCGTCTCCACGACTGGGATTGCTGGACTCACGCTCGGTGGTGGGTTGGGTTGGCTCAATGGCCGTTATGGGCTCGCGTGCGACAACCTGATCTCCGCTGACGTGGTCACGGCCGATGGGCAGCTGCTGAGGGCCAACGCCCACGAGAACGAAGACATGTTCTGGGCCATCCGAGGCGGTGGCGGCAACTTCGGCATTGTCACGTCCTTCGAATATCAACTCCATCCAGTCGACGTTGTATTGGCCGGCGGCCTGGCATATCCGTGGAACATGGCTGCGAAGGTCCTTCGCTTCTATGACGATTTCGTCAAGGCGGCACCGGATGAGCTTTCCACGGCCGCGTCGCTCGCCCTCACCCCGGATGGAGAGCCGACGGTGACCATCGCGGTCTGCTACTGCGGTCCGATCGACGAGGGCGAACGGCTGCTGCGCCCGTTGCGGACGTTCCAGCCGCCGGCGGGCGATGAGATCCAGCCCATGCCTTACCCGGTGCTGCAATGCGCTCGTGACGTGGGATTCCCGTTCGGCCGACTGCACTACTGGAAATCCGGCTGGCTGCGCGATCTGACCGACGCCGCCATCGAGACCCTGATGGAGTTCGTCCCGCAGATGCCCGCTTCTGCCAGCGGTGTCAGCCTGCAACAGATGCACGGTGCCGCGAGCCGAATTGCACCGTCGGCCACCGCGTTCCGGCATCGGGCCGAGCAGTACGACTTCCTCGTCCTGTCGCAGTGGTCCGACCAGACTGAATCGGAGCGCAACGTCGCATGGACCAGCACGCTGTTCGAGGCGATGCAGCCGCACCTCGAGGAGGCGGTGTACGTCAACAACCTCGGTGATGAGGGCCCAGAGCGAGTACGAGCCGCCTACGGAGAGAACTATCCGCGCCTGGTCGCTGCCAAGAGAGCCTACGATCCGGAGAACCTTTTCCACGCGAACCAGAACGTCGACCCAGCTGCCGACGCCCCTGGTGATCATTGACACGCGGACGCGGACACCTTCCGGACTATGACTCGGTTGAGGCGAGTACTTCTTGCTCTTCCAGTCGTCGAGCGAGCACTTGCATCACGGCAAGGCTCGTCTCGGGACGTTCGCGAAGGATGCTGGCGAACTCCCGCTGCCCGATCGTGAGCAAGCGGACGTCGCCCGAAGCGGAGAGCGTGGCCATCCGTGGTTGGTCGAGGATGAGCGCCATCTCTCCGACCACCTCGCCGGTGCCTGGGCGGGCTACCTCTCTACCGTTCACGATCACGGCGACCGTCCCTGTCACGATGATGTGCATTTCGGTACCGGCCTCGCCCTGGGCCGCGATGACCTCGCCGTCGGAGTGGACACGTTCCTCGGCGACGGCCGCGATGCGCTTGAGGTCCTCCGGCGGAAGGTCTTCGAAAATGGAGACCTTGCGCAAGAACAGCACCCGCTCCATCACGGCCAGTGTGGGCAGGGTCTCTGCCATCGGAGTTCCCTTCCCGCGCGCGGTCAGCGCGAACTCGGCGCATTCTCGAACCCACGGGTCCGGGTGATCGAGGAGGTCCGGAACAGGATCCCCTGACACCGGATGCGCTCCATGGCTCGCTTCCCAGATACCCACCAGTGGCCGAAGACTCGTCGCAGCCTTCGACGAGTCGATCAGTTCAAGGGCGGCCGCACGTTGCAACGAGTCGCCAGTGTCAAGGTTGCCTATCGCTTCAGAAAGCTGGGATTGATCAGCGGAGACGATTGCGACCGCCCGAATTGCGTTCAGCGCGTGCCGCTTCGCACTGCGAGTCAGCGCGTCGTGGAGCAGGAGACGCCGCTCGTCGCTGTCCACGGCGAGCCGAGAAGCGAACTCATGGTCATGCAGCGCGTGGTGCACGGTCTCCTCTGCGTATCGGCGCACCCTGTCGGCTTCGCTGTTGGTGGGCAACTGCTCGAGGGCCAGTAGCGCGCCGGACTCGGTTGCCGGTTGCTCGAGAGCGGACGCGACTGCGGCAACGGCAGGCAGTCCGAGCTCGCCAAGCGCCCCTGCGGCGGCCGTCCGCACAGCCGAATCCGGATCGGCCAGCATGCCAACCAACGGCTGTACTGCATCCTCAGGATCCATGGCCCCCAGGCAGTCGGCCACCACGCCGCGCACCGACGGATCGGGATCGCCCAGACGGGTGACCACGAGCCGGCAGGTCTCGGTGCTCCGTACGTGTCCCAGGGCGCGAACGGCGATGCGTCTGAGCCGGGGATCGTTGTTGGAGCTCATCTGCTGCAGCACGTCGCGCGGCCTACTCGAGCCGTCGACAGCGAGGAGCGACACTGCAGCCTCAGCCCGGACAGCTGGATCGGAGTCGCCGAGCAATGGTGAGAATGCCGAGTCCGGGCTGCCGAGCGTCCGCATTGCCTGCGTTGCGGCCAGCCGGACTGCTGCGTCGGTGTCGGACAGTCTTTTCGCGATATCGGCGACTGCCGAAGGGACGCCAAGGTGACCGAGGGAAGACACCACGGCCGCCCTCACGTCCTCGTCGACATCGTCGAGGGATGCCCGCAAGGGCGTCACCAACTCCGGGTTTCGCAGCTTCCCAAGCACTTCGGCCGCCACGCGGCGTACCCGCGGATCGGGATCAGAGAGCCCAGCGACGGCCACCGAAATGGCGGCGGCGTCTTCTCGGATGCCGGCAAATGCCTCGGCGTCGTAATCCTCGAAGACGTGTGGGCGGCCCGCGCGCAGTGTCTCCGCCACTGCGGCTGCGTACGACCGTTGCGCCCTCCACATCGTGAACGCAGTGACGGCTGCCGCGCTGAGCCCGATGAAGAACAGCTGTCTCGGCTGCAGCGCTGTCTGACCCACAATCAGAATCAGGCCGGCGAGAGCGGTTCCGATTTGTGTCGGAACGCCGTTCAGGAAGGCGCGCGCGTGGTCACGACGCTCGGGAGGCGTGACGTTGATCATTGCTTCCCAGGCACTGTTGGCCAGACCCTGCATCCACACCACCTGAAGAAACCGGACGGCAACCAGCAGAGCGAACGACGCGTTCACGGCTAGCACCGCGAATCCCACCGCGTACGCAATCGCGTACGCCAGCAGGATCACCGGCGTCCCGAACCTGGAAAACAACCGGTTCGCGATGAAGATCGAAACCAGCAGCGCGACTCCGGTCGAGATTCCCGAGAAGACACCGAGGAAGCCGGCCAACTGTGCGGCATCCGGGAACCGATCCAGGGCGGCCCGCGAGAACGGGAGGTAGAGCGAGTAGAGCAGCACGGACAACAGCACTGCTCCTGCCGACATCCAGCGCAGCAGATCTGATCTGCGTACCGTTCGATAGCCCTCGCGAATGGCTCCCAACGCGGTAACCCCGTCCCGGCGCCGCCGGGCGACCCGGCTCCACGTCGGTCCCCATCTCGCCAGCACCGCTCTGGCCAGGCCGGATGTGACTATCAAGATCGCAGCCCAGAGGAGGAGGAGGTTCTCTGGCTGCAGCCAGAGGGCGAGCGGACGGGTCACCAGACCGCCGAGCGCAGCGCCCGCGATGCCCCCCGCGCCGAACATCGGGAACAACCGCTTGGCTTGCCGGGTATCAGTGACCAAACCGGCGATACCCCACAGGTACGACCCCTGGACCAGAAAGGCCAGACCTGCAACCAGCCATAGGGCCGGATACACCAGGTCGATGCCCGCCTGGGCGGTCAGCCACCCGGCCATCAGCATGACGGCCAGTGCGAGGGGCAACAGCGTGAAGAGCTTCCCCCTGGCCATCCGGCCGAGCAGGGCGGTGACACCGAGGGAAGCCACGAACAGCAATCCCCCGAGCAGCAGGTACAAGACCGGCAGCTCGTCAACGCCGAATCCCGCGAACAGCAGTGCGTCGATGCTGCTCTGGCCTATAGTGAATCCGGCCCAGGTGAGGAACATGAGGCCGACCGTGAGGCCGACCATCGGTTCCTCGCCGGAGCGAATCCGCAATGCGCGGTTCAACCAAGTCATGCGCACCTATTCGGACTCAGCGGCGTAGGCGACGGCTTCGGCTCGGCTCATCGACCGGCCCTCGGCGAGCGCCCGGTCGACCGCTTCGTCACCGATCGCTTGCCGGGCATCGGCAAGGACATCGACTCCGACAACGTCAGTGGCTGCCACCGCAAGGCCACCCTCGAGCTTGCGTTGGATCTCCCGGCCGGACTCCAACAGCCGGACGGCCCGTTCGTGCTGTCCTTGTGCCGACTCCAAGCCGGACAAGATCTCGAGGACCACCGCTGTCGCCAACGAGTTGTCGGCTTCATCGACGATGCCGAGAGCCTCGACGATCGCCGCCCTGCCCGCAGCTGGATCCCCCAGCTGGTGTTGCCCCTGGGCGTATGCGGCCAGGGCATGGACGAGATGGAACCGCTCGTGCACTTCGCGATAGCCGGCGATCGCTTGCTCGAGCAGCGGGATGGCCGACTGGTGGTGTCCCAGCCCGCCGAGGAACAGCGCCATACCGCCTTTCGCCTTGGCCACTCCGGCGACGTCGCCGAGCGCCTCGAATCGGTTGATGGCATCGTGCAGCAGCTCGATGTTCCCGCGTCCGATTCGCCATTCGGCTTCGGTGTTCAACGAGCCGGAACCGGAAATCGGAACTCCGTCGCTGGCGGCATATCCGATCGCGAACACATCCGTGACTCGTGCTGATCTCGCTTCAAGGAGGTCAGCCCGTCCAGCGTCCACGGCCTCGAGGCCCGCGCCACCCCGAAACACTGAAAGCCGGGCGAACAGTCGCTGCTCGGGTTCCTCGAGCAGGCTGTAACTCCAGGTGACGGTGGCCCGCAGTGTGCGTTGTCTCGGTGGCAGGTTGCGTGTGGTGGCAGTCAGCAGGTCAAGTCCGCCCAGCCGGGAAAGAATCGCCTGCGGAGTCAGCACCTTGATCCGGCTGGCGGCCAGCTCGATCGCCAGTGGCAAGCCGTCGAGACGGGCGCACATGTCAGCCACGAGGCGGGCGTTGTCGTCGCTCAAGACGAAGCCGGGCGAAGCAGCGCGGGCCCGTTCGGTGAACAGTGCGATCGCTTCGTACCGGGACAAGACCATGGGCTCATCCGCGTCACTGAGATCGGGCAGCGCGAGCGGTGGGACCGGTAGCTCCTGCTCGCCGTAGAGGCGGAGTGGAGCCCGGCTGGTCACGAGGATCTGCAGCTTCGGTGCCGCCTTGAGCAGCCGGTCGGCTATCCAGGCGCCCGACAACACATGCTCGAAGTTGTCGAGCACCAATAGGACGTCCGTAGCGGCCAAACCATCGACCAGAGTGTCGATGAGGGGTCGCCCTTTCTGCTCCCTGATGGCCAATGCCTGAGCGATGACGGACGGGACCTGCGCGTGGTCGGACAATGGAGCCAGGTCCACGAAGAAGACGCCGTCCTCGAACCGAGGCAGGACTTCGCGCGCAACCGCGAGCGCCAGGCGGGTCTTGCCGGACCCTCCCGGTCCGGTCAACGTGACTAGTCGGTGTTCGGTGAGCAGTTGGACAGCCTGCGCGATCTCGTCGGCCCGGCCCACGAAGCTGGTCAGCTGCATCGGCAGATTGTTGGGCCGGACGTCGAGCGATCGGATCGCCGGGAAGTCACTCGGCAGCCCATCGATGACAAGGTCGAAGAGATGCTCGGGATACGCAATGTCCCGCAGACGGTGCTCTCCCAGATCGCGGAGCGTCACACCGTCAGGCAGGTCATGCTTGACGAGAGTTCGAGTGGCGTCGGAAACGAGAACCTGCCCTCCGTGCGCCAGGCCGGCAATCCGGGCGGCCGTATTGACGTCGATTCCGATGTAGTCGTCTCCGCTGAGAACCCCCTGTCCGGTGTGCAGTCCCATCCGGACCCGGAGTTCCACGCCTTCTGGCCAATCGGTTTCGCTCAGGTTGCGCTGGGCGGCGACCGCGGCTCGAACCGCCGACCTCGGATCGACGAAGGTGACGAAGAACGAGTCACCCTCAGTCCGGACCACATGGCCGCCTTCAGCGGTAACGGCTGTGCGGATGATCTCGCAGTGGCGTTCCTGCACGCTGACGTACGTTTCCCCTAGCGCCTGCAGAAGACCGGTCGATCCCTGGATATCGGTGAACAGGAACGTGACTGTCCCAGTTGGCGCAGGCATTTGTCGCGATCGTACGACCCGACACCCCAGCGAGTGCAGCGCCGTAGAGTTCTGCCGTGGGGGCCGGCGGATCCGGGCACACGGCACCCGCGGACGGCCTGGAGTCGGCGGCCTACGTTCCGCGGCTACTGCCAATGTGGGCGGCCGCAGTGTCCGGGGCCGACCATCGAGTGATCGAGGGCAGTCTGGTGCTGCTCGACGTCACCGGCTTCACTCGGCTCACTGAGCGCCTCGCACGCCGCGGCCGGGAAGGTGCCGAAGAGCTGAGCGATGTGCTTGATGCGGTGTTCGGGCGGCTGCTGGCCGAGGCTGACGACGAGGGAGCCGACCTGCTCAAGTGGGGCGGCGATGCGGTGCTGCTTCTTCTCGACGGGCCCGACCACACCCGTCGCGCGGGACGGGCGGCCGTACGCATGCACCGTGCGCTCGCCAAATGCGGGCATGTGTCCACGTCCATTGGTCGAGTCGTGCTGCGTGCCTCCACCGGTCTGGACTCGGGTCCGGTCAATCTGATCCTCGCCGGAGATCCTTCCCATCACCGCGAGCTCATGGTGCTGGGCCCGACCTCGACTCGCGTGACCATGCTCGAGCGGGCCGCTGGGATCGGTCATGTCCTGGTCGGGAAATTCGCGGCCGGGCACCTCGGTACTCGGGTGATCGCCCCTTGGCAGGATCCAGGTCATCGGCTGATGGGAATGCCGGATGCTGTAGAGGTCACCCGACCCCACTACGACCCGGGTCTGGATATCGCAGCGCAGCGGTTGTTGCCACCGCAGCTGCGCACGTACCTGTCCCAGTCCTCGCACGAACCCGAGCACCGGACGGTGGCCGTCGCCTTCCTGCGATTTGACGGGACCGATGCGCTCCTGGCTCAGGAGGGCCAGGATGCGCTGACAGTCGCAATCGACGAGTTGGTGCGCAACGTGCAGGACGCGACGGCCGCCCACGAGGTGTCCTTCCACGAGGTCGATGTGGACACGGACGGTGGGAAGATCATGCTGGTGGCCGGAGCTCCCCGCAGTGCGGGCGACGACACCGACCGTCTCCTCGCCGCTGTCCGCAGGGCGGTCGACCGAGCGGGTCGGCTGTCGTTGCGGGCCGGCGTGGGGCACGGTCGGGTATTCACTGGCGATCTTGGCTCGTCCAGCCGCCGGACCTACTCGGTCAAGGGCAACGCCGTGAACCTGGCCGCCCGGCTCGCTGCGCACGCTCGGCCCGGCTCGGTGCTCGTGGCAGCCGACGTCCTCGATCACGCTCGCCGGTTCTACACCGTCACCGACGTTCCTCCGCTGAGCCTGAAAGGCCGGGCTGCGCCAGTTCTCGCTGTGGCCCTCGGCACGTCCGCCGAGCGCCGGAAGCAGCATGACCCGGAGGACATTCTCGTCGGCCGGGACGCCGAGCTCGCGATCTTGGAGGCGGCTGTCGAGCAGCTGGCTCGCGGTCGTGGTGCTGTGGTCGAGGTCGTCGGCGAGCCGGGCATCGGCAAGAGCAGGCTCGCCGACGAAGCCGTGGCGCGGACGGCGGCAATCGCGGTACTGCGCTGCGACTGCGAGCGCACCGGAGCCGGAACGCCGTACCTGCCCGTCCGGCGATTGCTGCATCAGGTGCTGGGAACCAGCAGTTCCGACGACCCCACCACCCTCGGACGTAAGCTCACCGAGCGGGTCGAAGCCGTCTCCCCGGATCTCCTGCCATGGCTGTCGCTGCTGGGTGTCGTGCTCGACGTGAACCTGCCGGCCGCGCCGGAAGTCACCGATCTGGAGGAGCGCTACCGCGCCGAACGGGTAGCCGGGCTGGTCGCGGAACTGCTCGAACGGATCCTGGTCAGTGCCACCCTGCTGGTCGTCGAAGACGCTCACCTCGCTGACCCCGCCAGCGCAGGTGTGCTGGCCGCCGTCGCCGCGCGAGTCGACAAGCGTCCGTGGCTGGTGCTGGCCACACGCGTGGATCGGTCTGTCCGGCTGGGTCCCATCGGCACATGCGCGGGTCGAGCTGGGACCGCTTTCTTCGACGGCGTCCGTCGTCCTGGCTGAGATCGCGACGCCGGGACGACCGCTGCCGCCCGCGATCGCGGAGGAGCTGGCGGCCCGCGCGGGTGGCCATCCGCTCTTGATTCGCGAGCTGGCTCGCGCCGCATCCCGCGGCGAGCACCCGGACGAGCTCCCCTCGACGGTCGAGGAGCTCGCCGCCGTCCAGATCGACCGGTTGTCCGTCGCCCGACCGCTTCCTGGCTGCGACTTGCCGCCGTGCTGGGCAACGAGTTCGGTTCGCGGACCTGCTGCTGGCGATGCTCGGGGACCAGGGTCACGAGGAGCCGCTCCCGGTGCTGCTCGCCCGGCTGGACGGCCTGCTCGTCGAGGAGGGACCGGGCTGGCTGCGCTTCCGGCATCCGATGCTGCGGGAGGTCGCCTACGCCGGGCTTTCCCTATCGCAGACGCCGCGAGTTCCATGCGTGGGCCGCAGCGGTGCTGGAGGAAGGCACGTCGGCGGCCTCCCACCGCCCGGAGATCCTGGCCCTGCACTATTTCGTCGCCGGCCGTTACGAGTGGGCGTGGCGCTATGCCCGTCAGGCTGGCGAGCGGGCGGCTGCACGCTACGCGCCGGCGGCCGCCGCGGATGCCTACGCACGGGCCGCGGAAGCGGCCCGCCGCTCCCCGGAGATCGGCGCGGACGAGCGTTCCGTCGACCTCGAGGCACTAGGTGACGCGCTGTTCCTCGCTGGACGCTCGCCCGACGCCGCCGACGCGTATCGGGAGGCACTCCGGACCGGACGCGGCGATCCTCTTCGTGAGGCCCATCTGGCGCTCAAGCTCGCCCGGGTCGAGCATCGTCGCGGCAGATATGCCGTCGCGCTGCGCCGGACGAGTCTGTGGGATTCGTGCGCTGGACGGGAGCGACGGCGCGCAGGCAGGCGCAGCGCGGGCCCGGCTGCAGGCGCGGTACGCGGTGTGCCGGGTGAGTCAAGGCCGCTACCCAGACGCTCGGCGGTGGGCGCAGCGTGCCGTCGCCGAAGCGACGGCCACCGGCGAGATGGATGCCCTCGCCCAGGCGCACCTGGTGCTGCATACCGTCGAACTGTGGTCGGCTGGTCCGCGAAGGCGAGCGGCACGGAGCAACGGCGCTTGCGCCTCTTCGAACAGCTCGGCGACCTCGGCGGGCAGGCCCACGCGCTGAACAATCTGGCCCTCCGTCGCTTCGTCGAAGGCCGCTGGCCCGACGCCCTACCCATGTTCGCCCGTGCAGCCGAGACCTTCCGGCGGGTCGGCGACGCCACGAACGCCGCCAATGCGGACTACAACCGAGCCGACATCCTGGTGCGGCAGGGCCGATCCGACGAGGCCTTGCCGCTGCTCCAGGGGATCCTGCGCATCGCCCGCGCCGTCGGTGACGAGGAGCTGGTTGCGCTGGTGCTCAAGGAGCAGGGCCGCGCCCGCAGCCGCGCTCGGCCATGCGGAGGAAGGCTTGGAGCTGCTCAGCATGGCGCGCGCCCTGTTGGTCGACCTCGGTGAGCCGCATGAAGTGGTGGAAACGGACGTCGGAACCGCCGAGGCGCACCTGCTCGCGGGGCGGCCTCGAGCAGGCGCTGACGCTCATCGAGGCGGCGCTGAGGGAGGCCACCTCGCTGCGGGCCGCGACCCTGCTGCCGTCGGCACATCGCGTGAATGCTGCCGCGCTCTTCGCCAGCGGTGTCCTGGCGCAGGCGCGCACGGCGTTGGCCGAGGGCCTGCGACACAGCTCCTCGCCCGAGGTCGGGTACGAGCGGGGCTTCCTTCTGGCCATCGCCGCCCGCATTGCCCACTCACGACAAGACCCCGACGCCGACCAGCTCGAGGAGGAGGCCCGCGCGGCCCTCCAGTCGCTCGGCGTCGTCCGGGTGCCGTTGCCTGAGTCGCCGGTGATCTATGGGTGGCTCGCGCGGACGTCGTGGGCGAAGAGCAAGACCGAATACAGGTCTCCGCGGTGGCGGTGGCTCTGCACGAAGTCGACGCAGGCCTGCTGGTTCTCGCCGAGCACACCCTTCTTCGGGCACGGCGGCGCCAGCTTCAACTGGCCGGTGTTGGTGACGTCGACGAGTAGGGGAATCTTCGGCACGCCTTTACCGCCGCACAGCACCTTGTCGCACGCGACGACCAGGGTGGCCGGATCCGTTCTGCTGTACAGCGGGTCACCCTCGGGTCCTTGAGGTCGGCGACCGCCATCGCGACCAACGCTGTCGTGTCCCCAGCGGTACGGCATTCACCGATGCCGTCGCACGAGCCAAGTGACAAGGTGACGTTGCCACGTGCGCCGTTAGGCAGCAGCAGGTAGCCGCATGTCGGCACGTCGGGTGTCGGGGCAACGCAGACGGGATCCGCCAGCTCGAACGGCTCTCCGGGGGTCGCCTCACGGCCGACCGCGGTAAGTGCGACGTCGACAGTCAATTTGTCCGGGGCCAACGTCAACCCCGGACTCGGCTTGGACGCGGAGCTTGACCCGTTCGCATACTGCGATACGTCGCACCCGAGATGGTGGCACCGGACACCGTTGCGCGGAATGACCGCCGTGGTGGAGCCGCCGAGCTCGCCCGGCCCGGCCACCTCCTCGAGGACGATCGTCGTCGCCTTGGACACCGTTGTCGGATTGCCCTTGGCGTCGAGGACCTCGACCACCACGTCGAACGGCCGGTCCTGGACCGGCGCGCCCAGCCCGGACCCGGTGTCGGTGACCGCCACGACAGTGAGGAAGCCCTTGACACCTGTCGCGCCTGCGGAAGCGAACGTCACGGCCATGGCCAGCACCGCTGTCAAAGCCGTCGCGCCCATTACAGCGGCAGAGCGCCGAACCACCGAGTGCGTACCCAACGGCATGACGCGGGCCCCTTTCCCTGAGGCACGTCGTTCCAGTCCAGTGCGACCGACATTGGACTACTAAGCACCGTAGGGTCAACGCCGCTGAGGCGCCTCACGAATCGGGTGGCCCATCTGTCGAGTCGCGCGGGGTATAGCGGTCGAGCATGGAGTCGACCACGTCTCCGGCTTCGAGTGCGCTTGGCGTGTAGCCAAGAATCACTGGAAGGAAATGGTCGCTGGTCAGCGCCTGGAGCCGGAGCTCGCTGGCGGCCCGTACCGTGGCCGTCCGCGGGACGCGCCGGAGCAGGGCGATCTCGCCGAACGCTTCCCCTGGGCCGAGTGTGGCGACCAAGCGGCCGTCTCCGATCACCTCGGCCACACCGGATTCGATGACGTAGAAGCGGTCGCCGATGTCGCCTTGGCTGACCACCTCGCTGCCGGCACGCACTGAGACTGGCTGCAGGCCGCGCGCGAGATGTTCGATGGCGGGGAGGGGCAGGGGGCTCAGCATGGGTACCGCTTGTAACAACCCGATCTCCTGGTCACGGACACCGATGGATCGGTCCAGTCGACGCAGCCGGTGCCACGAAGCCGCCACAGCAATCGGACACAGCACACCGACGATCACCAGCGCTAGGCGGATGCCGGACAGCTCGATCAGCAGCGACGCGACGATTCCCCCTACTCCGACGAACAGGGCGACCAGACTCTCCAGGACACCAAAGACGCGTGCGAGGACCTCGTCGGGTGCCAGCCGGGCCATGAGAGTGAATCCGCCGAGGTCGACGAGCGCATTGCCGACTCCCACGCAAGCGAGCAGCACCAATGCCGGCGCCTCCGCCGGGAAGACTCCGATGAGCGCGATGGGCAGCCCCCATAGGGCGACCCCGATCGCGAACCATCCGGCCAGACGGCGGGTCGCGACCAACAGCGACACCGCTAGCGAGCCGAGTACGGCGCCAGCTCCCACAGCGGCGGTCAGCGTGCCGACGCCCGGTTCACCGGTCCCCAGCAGGTCGATCGCGACGACCACTGTGAACACGGTCAGCGCGCCGCGGCTGAAGGTCTGGACGGCGGCAAGGCAGATGATGAGCGCCAGGTCGCGGTTGTGAACGACAGCGCGCACACCCTCGGCTGCCTCAGCTAGGAGATGGCGCCTCTGTGTGGCGGACGGGCGTGGGGGTGTGTCATACCGCACTCGCAGCATCAGACCCGCCGCCCACAATGACGCACCCGACGCGACGGCGAAGACGACGGCCACGCTGGTGAACTGGAGCAGCACCGCGGCAAGCAGCGGGCCCACCAGCGTGGCTACTGAATCCAGGAGGCCACGTACGACGTTGGCACTGGCCAGCTCGTATCCGGTCCGGCACAGCGACGGGAGCAGTGCCGAATGCGCGGGACGGAAGAGCGTGGCCGCAACGGTTGACAGCACCGCCAGCGCGTAGACGATCTGCGCCGGCCCGTCGATGCCGACGATGACGGCGGCCGCACCGGTCGCAACCCCTCGTGCGGTTGACACCATCACCAGGATGCGTTCCCGGCGCCCCCTGTCTGCGAGCGGCGCCAACAGTGGAGCAACCACCGCGGCCGGCACCATTCGGAGCAGTCCGACAAGGCCGACGGCCGCGGCGCCACCGTCGCGGTAGGCGACAATCCCGAGCCCTACAGTGAACGCCCACTCGGCCGTCCACGCCCCGAGGAAGCTCAGCTGGGCCCGCCGCAGGTTCGCGTTGCGGGCATTGCTGGCGAACGCCGCGGCCGCAGCGACGAGCCTGCTCCGGACTCGTGCTTCTTCCACCCGGCGACGTTACCGTCCCTCGTTTGGCTCGTCGGGCTGGTCGCGCGGGGTGAAGCGGTCGAGCATCGTGTCGACCGTCGTTCCTGCCTCGCGGGCGCTCGGCGTATAGCCGAGGATGACCGGTAGGAAGTGGTCGCTGGTCAGCGCCTGGAGCCGCAGCTCGCTGGCGGCCCGTACCGTGGCCGTCCGCAGGACGCGCCGGAGCAGGGCGATCTCTCCAAACGCTTCCCCTGGGCCGAGTGTGGCCACCAAGCGGCCGTCTCCGATCACCTCGGCCACACCGGACTCGATGACGTAGAAACGGTCGCCGACGTCGCCCTGCCTGACCACCTCGCTGCCGGTACGCACTGACACTGGCTGCAGACCGCGCGCAAGATGTTCGATGGCGGGGAGAGGCAGGGGGCTCAACATCGGGACCGCGTGCAGCAGCGAGATCTCCCTGTCCCTGACACCGATGAACTGGTCCAATCGATGCAGCCGGTGCCACGAAATCGCAAAGAGAACCGGGCACAGCAGGCCGATGGCCACTAGCGCCGGCCGTATGCCGAACAGCTCGATCAGCAGCGACGCGACAATCGATCCCAGCCCGACGGTCAGCGCGATCAGACTCTCCAGGACACCGAAGACGCGCGCCAGAACGTCATCCGGAGCCAGTCGCGCCATGAGCGTGAACAGGCCCAGGTCCACGAGAGCGTTGCCGATTCCCACGCACGCCAGCAGCCCCAGGGCCGCCGCCTCCGTCGGAAAGACGCCGATGAGCGCGATGGGCAGACCCCAGAGCGCGACACCCAACCCGAACCACCCAGCCAGCCGGCGCGACCCGACCAGCAGGGACACCCCGAGTGAGCCGAGCACGGCGCCCGCGCCCACCGCAGCCATGAGTGTGCCAACCCCCGGCTCACC
The DNA here is from genome assembly GCA_963831385.1 of uncultured Actinomycetota bacterium. Lineage (GTDB taxonomy): Bacteria > Actinomycetota > Actinomycetes > Jiangellales > Jiangellaceae > JACVRX01. Next base: position 34,987 of record CAWHPW010000018.1, on the reverse strand, counting down.
CGTGCCCAACAGATCGATGGAGACCACCACGGTGAACACCGTCAGCGCTCCGCGGGTGAACGTCTGGGTCACGGCGAGGCCGACGAGGATCGTCAGGTCGCGGTTGTGTGCGACTGCGCGCATACCCTCTGCTGCCTCCGCTACCAGGTGTGGCCTCCTGGGAGCGGAAGGGCGAGGTGGTGCGTCATATCGCACCCGAAGCATCAGACCCGCCGCCCACAATGAGGCACCCGACGCGACGGCGAACACGACGGTCACGCTGGTGAACTGGAGCAGTACCGCGGCTAGCAGCGGACCCACCAGCGTGGCAACCGAGTCCAGCAGGCCGCGCACCACGTTGGCGCTGGCCAGCTCGTACCCGTTGCGACACAACGACGGGAGCAGTGCCGAATGCGCGGGGCGGTAGAGAGTGACCGCGATCGACGACAACACCGCCAGCGCGTAGACGACTTGGGTCGGCCCGTCGATGCTGACGACGACTGCGGCGGCACCAGTCGCGGCTGCGCGCACGATCGACACCAGGATCAAGATGCGTTCCCGGCGCCCCCTATCGGCCAGCGGCGTCGCCAGGGGCGTGAGGATTGCGGCGGGCACCATGCGCAGAAGTCCGATGAGACCGACGGCCGCGGCGCCACCATCTCGGTAGGCCACGATGCCCAACCCCACGGTGAACGCCCATCCGGCCGTCCATATCCCGAGGAAGCTCAGTTGGGCGCGCCGTAGGTTCGGATTGCGGGCATTGCTGGCAAATGCGGCTGCTGCAGCGGACAGCCTGTTCTCGACGCCGTGCATTGCCACCCCCGCGAAGCTACGTGATCGTGGCGGTCATTGCGGACGGTAGCGTGGCCATTGTGGTCCGGGCGTTGGCGGTCAGCGACGAGGAGGTTGGCTACCTGCGTGTGGGACGGGCCGCGGAGCTCGGGGTCGACCTCGTGATCGCGGCGGGTGATTTGTCCTTCGAGTACCTCGGCGCCATCGTCGACCTTGTCAACCGGCCCGGGGTCTTCGTCCCGGGCAACCATGATCCGGACCTGTCGGGTTTCTCAGAACGCGCTGGCCTGTGGCTGCGAGCGGGCCGGCCGGAGGACTGGCCGGGACCAGCGGGTTTCGTCAACGCCGACGGCCGCGTCGTGGACGTCGGCGGAATCCGGGTCGCTGGCCTGGGCGGCTGCGTGCGCTACCGGCCGGGCCCCAACCAGTGGTCGGAGTTTGAGCAGGCCAGGAGGGCGCGACGGTTGGTGCGTGCGGCGCGCAGGCTGCGCAGACGCGACGGTCGCGGCGTCGACATTCTGCTCACCCACGCCCCGCCGCGGCATTGCGGCGACCTCGAGGACCAGCCACACCACGGATTCGAGTGCCTGCACAGGGTGGTCGCCGAGCTGCAGCCGCGGTTGCTGGTGCACGGTCACATCCACCCCTACGGCCTGCCCATGCCGGATCGTGTGCTGGGCGCGACTGAAGTCGTCAATGTCGTCGGCCACCGCGTGCTGGAGTTGTAGGGACGGACCATGGTCGACACTGGGTACCTCCGGGCGGACGCCGAGAACGACTTCCAGCGTGCCCGACGTCGTCAAATACTCGGCCAGGTGGCAGTTCAGCTGCAGGGGAAGCCGGACGGCTCCGAGATGCTGCAATTCGACGACGTCGTCGCCGCACTCGGTCGCACCGGGGAACGCCAGCTTGGGCTGCAGATCGTTCCGCTCGCCACGATCGTCGGCAGTGTTGGCAAGACCCGCGACTTCGACTGCTGGTACCACCCCAGAGCCAGGGTGAACAGGCAGCGGTGGATTCAGCTGGCATTGGCCCAGCGGCGCGGAGAGTTCATCCCTCCGGTGGATCTGTACCGGATAGGTGAACTGCACTTCGTCCGCGATGGCCACCATCGCGTCTCGGTCGCGCTGGCTCTGCACCTCGGAACCATCGACGGTTATGTCACCGAGATCACCACTCGGGTAGACGCGACGGGGATCAGGCACCGCGGTGATCTCGTGACGAAGTACCAGCGTCGGCTCTTCCTCGAACGGGTTCCACTGCCCGAGCCAGAGGTGGGCTCGATCATCGTCACCCGGCCACGGTCCTACCTGCAGCTGACCGAGGCTGTGGAGGCGTGGGGGTTCCGCCTCATGCAACACGAGGCCAGGTACATCGACCGTGCCACCGTCGCCCGCCGGTGGTACGCCGAGGAGTTCCAGCCCGTAGTGCGGATGCTCGGCGAAGCCGGTCTCGTCGGCGACTCGACCGACGCCGACGGGTATCTGCGGTTGTCAGCACATCGCAACCGAATGCCCGACGCCCTCCGCTGGCCCGACGACGTGGTCGAAAATCTCCGCAGCGGTTGATTTGACAGGCTGGCGGTATGCCAACACATGTGGCGCTGTTGCGCGGGGTCAACCTCGGCAACCGGCGGGTCTCGATGGGTGACCTCAGGAAGCTGCTCGAAGGACTGGGCTATACCGACGTCGGCACGTACGTGCAAAGCGGCAACGCCGTCCTGACGAGCAAGGAGACGGACGAGTCGCGGATCGCCGCAGAACTGGAGGCCGAGCTCACCAAGGCCTTCGGATTCGAGGTGCCGGTGATCGTGCGCAGTCGCGCCGCCCTCGCTGATGTCGTCGCGCATAACCCATACCCCGACACCGCGGCCGATCCGACGAAGTTGCATGTCACCTTTCTCGGGCAGCCCCTAGACCCGGCACGGCTCGGGCACATTGCCGTTGCGGATTTCGCGCCCGAGGAGTTCGCGACTCGCAAGCGCGAGGTCTACCTTTCACTTCCCAACGGCCTGGGCCGTTCGAAACTGGCGGCTACCGTGGAGAAGGCGCTGCGCGGCTCGGGCACAACACGAAACTGGCGCACGGTCACCGCGCTGCTCGACATGTTGGACCGCTGAGGCATCATGCTCGACGTGCAAGCGGTCAGAGCGGCTGCCGCGACTCGACCAGCGCCCAGGCGAGCAGGCCGAACGCGAGGATAGACGCGAAGGCCCGCACGTGGTTCCAACGGGCCCACCTGCGCTCGTCGAATCGCTCGCGCACGCCACGAAGGTCGGTCATCCGGTCGACGTCACCGGCGGCTTTGATTTCGTTGTTGCGCGGCACGTTCACCCCGATAGTGACGACGAAGACGAGGAGATAGAGGACGAGCGCGGCAACAATCCAGGGCAGCACCGACCGTCCTTCGCCGCCGAGGTGGAGCAGCGCGGCCAGCGCGGTGAGTGCCAGCGCACCGAAGAAGACCACCATGAACGCTGGGTTGATGATCGCCCGGTCGATCGATTGGAACACCGCGACGAAGGTCCGGTCGTCAGTCCGGCGAAGCCCCGGCATGATCGCATTGCTGTAGATGCTGAACACACCGGCCATCAGGCCCATCGTCAAGGTGGCGGCGATCAGCACAGTCTCACGCAAGACGTCGGACATGTCTCACGTCCGTCGAACGCGATACCGCAGGTGAGTCACGTCGGTGTCTTCGGTGACCTCGGGTCCGTCCAACTCGACCGGCGCCTTCTGTAGTTGGTCGAAGAACGAGACCCCGGCGCCGAGCAGCACCGGCACCAGGTCGACCCAGATCTCGTCGAGCAGACCCGCGTTGATGCACTGCGAGGCGACCCTGCCGCCGTTGACGCCGACCGCCTTTCCCTCGGCGAGTTCCTTGGCCTTGTCGACGGCCGCGACGATGCCGTCCGTGACGAATGTGAAGTTCGAGCCCTCGCGTTGCCAGCCGTCCGGCACGTTGTGGGTGAGCACGACCACGGGTCGGTTCATTGGATGGGTGCCGCCCCAGGCGCCGGTGAAGTCGAACAATCGCCGACCGACTACCAAGGCGCCGGTCGCTTCGATGATGCTGCGGTAGTGATTCGCCGAGACTTCGGTCATCTGAAAGGTCATGTTCGGGTCGGCCGTTGGTACAGATACGTCGCCGTTGCCATACCACTTGAACAGGTGCTCGAAGCCCGTTTCGTTCGGGCCGGCGATGTAGCCGTCCAGCGACATGCTGGCGCCCGTAAATACCATGGTCATTGCTCTGCTCCCTTCTGCCTCGCGTTGCTTCCGATGTTTCTACGCCTATGACGTCGGACCCGCGGGTGCCCGCCGTGCGGTGCGGTACAGGTCGACCAGCTCCTGCGTCGTGGTCGCGTCCGTGGCGGTCTTGTCGTCGCGCCATCGCCCGGTGAACCGAGGGAACCGCATGGCCAGCCCACTGTTTTCTTTGATTTGCCCCCACCCGGCCGTGTGGTTGGGGGAGAGGGTCAGCTCGGCGCTGAGGACTTCCAGCACGACACCCGGCTCGAACCACACGTCGGCCGGTACGCGCGCGTCGACCCGGGCGGGCCGCTCGGCGCGGGCGAGCGGTGCGAGCCGGGCGGGCAGAGCGGCCAGTTCGGCGTCGGAGAACCCGGCACCGCACTTGCCGACGGTGCGGAACATGTCGGCGTCCGGGTCGTATGCGGCCAGCAGCACCGCCCCGTAGACGCCGCGGCGGCGGCCGCGGCCGGCGAGCGCGCCGACGATGACCAGGTCGACAGTGTCGGCGAGCTCAGTGCGGTAGTCCCGCTTGAGTTTGATCCACAGCCATCCCCGGGCGCCGGCTTGGTAGCCGGCGGTTGGGCTGATCGATTTGCACAGCAGTCCCTCGCAACCGTCGGCGACCGCCTGTTCGAAGGTCTCGTCCAATGCGGCCGCGGTGTCGACGTTGGTGGCGGTGGTAAGTCGGAGCCGGTCCGACGCAGTGATCGCCTCGGCAAGTCTGGCCCGCCGCTCCGGATAGGACAGTCGGGTCAGGTCCTGGCCTTCGGCGTAGAGCAGCTCGAAGCAGAACAGGCCTACCGGCACATCCCGCGCGGCTTCGGCGATACCGTGCTTGCGCCGCCGGAACATGACCTCCTGGAACGGGCGCAGCTCCCCGGCCGCTGGGTCGAAGGCGACGACCTCCCCCTCGACTATCGCCTCGCGGGGGCCAAGCCCGACTTGGAGCGCCTCGACAACGTCTGGGAACTGGTTGCTGATGCGCTCCAACCGGCGGGTGAAAAGCTCGATCTGGCCGTCGACAGTGCGGTGGGCCTGTACCCGGACACCGTCGTACTTGTACTCGGCTGCACACTGCCCGCCCAGCTTGGCGAGGATCTCCGTGGCGTCCGACATGCGCTGGGCGAGCATCGCGCGCACGGGGTTGCCGGGGCGCACCTGGAGTTGCTCGACCGCCGGCAGCCCCCCGCTGGCCAGCGTGGAGGCGACCAAGCCCAGGTCACAGCAGATGTTGTAGGCGCGTTCCAGCACTGGCCGGGCGGCCCGGCCACCGGCGTGGACCGTCGCGAGTGCGTCCAGGATGGTGGGGGTGCCGATGCCCAGCCGCAGGCCGCCGGTAACCAGGCGCAGCAGGTAGCGAGCCTCGAGCGGGGTGGACTGGCTGAGCAGGCCTGCCAGCAGGTCGAGCTTGCGGCCCTGGGAGCCCTGCCCTTGCGCCTGGGCAATGTGGTGAAGGGTGTCGACCACGACCGCGACCGGCAAGCTGGCCGACCGGTCACCGGCGGTGTCGGCAAGCAGCTGCTCGGCCGCCTGGCCCAGGTCGCCGGTCTCCCGCAGACTGACGTTGACCTGCTCCGGGCTTGTGCCAGTCGCCGTCGCGACGGCGCGGACGGCGAGCTTCTCGGCCAGACCCAGATCCACGCCGGCGAACTCCGGCGCGATCAGCCCCTGACACAGGTAACACACTGTCCCCAGCAACTCATCTGGGGTCTGGGCGAGCAGTGCGGCGAGGCGGTCGATCAGCGCCAGCCGGCCGCTGGCCTGCTCCAAGTCGCGGTACGCCTCGGCGACGATCTGGTACTGCACAGCGCTCCCGCCTCTCAGGATCATGACCCCGTCGGGTGCCGGCGGGTAGAGCAACGCTACGGCGGCGGTTCGTGACATAGCGACGACAAGGCCGCCATGTTGCGCAAGATCCTTCAGCGACGGTTCTCGATCTGATCATCGGCCCGCGCTTCGCCGTTGGTCGCCACCCACGCGGCGACTTGGGCGCGGGACCGGAAGCCCAGCCGAGCAAGGATCTGTTCTACATGGGATTCGGCCGTCCGGATGGAGATGGACAGCCGGGTCGCGACTTCCCGGTCGGTCAGTCCTTGCGCCACGAGTTGCGCCACCTCACGTTGCCGGCGGGTGAGCGTGCCGCTATCGGTCTGGCGTTGCGCCACTGGTGGCGTTTCCCCGAGCGCGAGAGCGAGCGCCGCTTCCTTGTCGAGTGATCCGCCCTGGTCGTATTCGGCTTGCCAGCGCGCGACCCCCAACGCCTCGCCGCCCTGGCTGGCGCACTTGTCGAGGAACGGGTGCAGCAGTTCGGGGGTTCGCGCGGGGATGGAGCGCCAGATGGCCTCGGCGGCGCCCGTCATGCGGGCCGCACGGGGCCAATTGCCGTGGGCCGCGGCGAGCCACGCCAGTGCGTGGATGCGCAGCGCAATGCCGGCGCGGTCGTCAACCCGCTGGATGAGGCGCAATGCCTCTGTCTGCATCTGTTCAGCCTCGGCCAGCGCACCGGTTCGCCAGCGGACCAGGCCCAGTCCCCACAGCGCGTGGGACCGTGTCCAGGGGTCGCCACCGGCGTTGAGTGCCAGGCTTTCTGTGAAAGCCGTCCCAGCTGTATCCACGTCGCCGCGGAAGAACGCCGCGACACCGACATCGGCCATCGCGAAGGCCGCGAACCGGTCCTGACCGAGCCCTCGGCGCGCGGCGGCAGCCGTTCGCAACAGTCGCTCCGCGGCGTCGTAGTCGCCGCTGAACAGCTCGACCAGCCCGAGATACTGCGTGGCGAATGCGGCGATGCCGAATTCCTGCAAAGACGTGGCAAGGGCATACGCCTCTCGCAGCGGCGGTGTTGCGGCCGCGGAGTCGGCTTGGGCGACGGCGAGATATCCGGCGACTGCCAATCCCTTGGCTCGGGCCGCAGTTGGTTCGGCGCAACTGGCGAGCAGTCGCGCCAACCACCGTCGGCCCTCACTGAGCTGAGCGCGGGCCTGCCAGTAAAGCCAGAGGTCGGCGGCGAGACCAAGGCCGGCCGGCGCCTCGCCGGATGTGTCCGCGCTGAACTCGAGTGCTGCGCGCAGCTGGCCATGTTCGTCGGCAAGCCGGTCCAGGTCGGTCACCTGCTCTGGGCCGACCCAGTCCACGTCCGCAACCAGCTGGGCATAGTGGTCGCGGTGACGTCGCGCGACGGCCGTTCGGCCATCCGACTGGTCGAGCAACTGGCCGCCGAAGAGCCGGATGGTCTCCAGCATCCGGAAGCGCACGCGGTCGGGCCGTCGGGATACCCCCAGTACTGACGCGTCGACCAGCCCGTCGAGCGCATCCATGATCGTCTCCCGGGGCAGTGCCGGGTCGGTGCAGACGGCTTCGGCGGCTGCAAGGTCGAAATCCCCGACGAAGACCGCAGCCCGCTGCCAGAGCATCTGCTCAGCAGGACGAAGGTGCCGGTAGCTCCATTCCAGGGCAGCGGGCAGGCTCTGCTGCCGCTCTGAAACGGCCGGTCCGACGCGTTGCAACAGATCCAGACGGTCGCCCAGCCGGTCGATGATCTGCGCTGGCGTCAATGTCCGAAGTCGCACGGCCGCGAGCTCGAGGGCCAGCGGAAGCCCATCCAGGCGACGGCACAGTGCTCCCACATCGGCCGCGTTTTCCGCGGTCACGGCGAAGTCCGGGGTTACCGCCCTGGCCCGCTCGGCCAACAGATCGACGGCGTCGCTGGGCGCACCTGATAGACGCCCGGACGACGCCGTGGTGGACAGCGGCGGCACGACGAACCGGACTTCGCCGGCGACCTCGAGGGGACGGCGGCTCGTAGCCAACACCCTCAGCTTCGGACAGTCGGACAATAAGGCGTCGACCAGCACGGCGCAGGCGTCGCGAACGTGTTCACAGTTGTCCAACACCACGAGCATCCGGCGGGTACCCAGAACCTCAGCGATGCTGGCGACCAGCCATCGTGGTGTTGTATCGCGCACGTCCAGCGACGCGGCCAGCTGCTGCGGCAGCAAGGCCGGATCGTGAACCAGCGCCAGGTCGACGAAGCAGATGCCCGCGGGCGTGATATGCCGCATTTGGCTTGCCACCCGGATGGCCAGGCGTGTCTTACCGACGCCGCCGGGCCCCACCAGCGTCACCAGACGTGCGCCCGAGAGCAGTTGCCGCGCCCGCGTGATCTCGGTTCGCCGGCCGACGAAGCTGGTGCGCTCCACCGGGAGGCTGCCTGCGCGCATAGGCATCTCCGGATACGGCTACTCCCGACGACCGTAGCAATAGCGGCCACCGCCGACGGAAAGCCAAGACCCGTACCCATTGCCGTACAACTCCCGTCGCGCGGTGCGCGCCGCCGGGGGCACCGTGTCAGGCATGACCGCGGCCCCTCTCCGGCTGTTCCTGCTGGAACACAACTACGGGCAGGCAACCGAGGCTGACCTGGCGAGGATGTACCGGGCTCTCACACGCGCTGTCACGCGGCTATCCCGGGCTGCGCCGGCACCGCTGCGCATCGTCAGCGCCGTATTCGTTCCGGACGACAACCGATGCGTCTACCTCATCGAGGCGCCCGCTGGCGACCACGTGGTCAAAGCGACAGACATCGCTGGGCTTTCCAATGACACGGTGCGGCCGGTCGTCCAGCTGGACGACATGTCACCCCGGCCAAAGGCAGCCGGTGCGGTCGGCCGCACCCCGACCGAAAGGTAAATCGATGCAGATCCTGGAACGCTGGGCATGGCGCCTGACCTGGCTGTTGCCGGTGTGGGGGGCGGTCACCATTCCCGCCACTCTGACCCAGCAGCCCGATGCCAGCACCGATTTCGCCGCGTACGCCGACTACGTGACAACCACCCGCTTCCTCGTCAGCCACCTGGTCGGCAGCATCGCGGGCACCGTGCTGGGCATTCTCGGAATCGTCGGCCTGGCTGTGATCCTCGCCCGCACCCGGGTCGCGCGGGCAGCGCTGGCGGCGGCAATTGTCGCCATCATCGGCTGTGGACTTCTGCTGCCAGTGTTCGGGGTGGCGGCGTTCGCGCAACCGGCTATCGGGGACGCGGCGCACGCCGGTCTCGCCGGAGCACAACAGATCGACAGCGACGTATACGGCCCGCTGACCATCGCCGTCGGTGCTGTCGCTGCGTTCGCCTTCACCGGCGGGTTGGCCTGGCTCGGTGTGACCGTCGCTCGATCTGGCCACCTGCCTCACTGGTGCGGATGGCTGCTGGTGGTCGCAGGAGTCTTCATCGGTCTCGCCGGGTTTCTCATCGGCCTGCTACAGCCGATCGGTGGCCTGTGCCTGCTGGTCGGCGGGCTGGGCATTGCATGGCTTGGCCCCCGTCGGGTCGCGACGGGACCACTGAAGGATGGAGCGATGACGGCATGAGGTCACGTCACGGACTCCGGGCGCTGGCCGCTCCGTGTCTTGCTGCGACGTTGCTCATCGTGGGTGCCTCGATCGGCAACGCTGTTGAGGCCTGGCCGGACAATGGTCGAACCGCGACACCGAAGAGCGCTGAACGGATGCTCGAGACATCCGGTCACGCTTGAGGCTCAGGCGTGCCCGGCGCCGTTCGATGCGACGACCAGCTGCGGTGTCGCCACCGTCCCCGCGGATTGGGCGAAGCCCGATGGGCGCACGCTGGAGATCTGGTATGCGTCAGATCCCGGCGCCGAGCGGCACGTCGACGGGCGTGACGGTGCCGTTCATGGGCGGGCCCGGTGAATCCATCTCCGAGGTCGCCGAGATCTTCCTGGCTTTGGTGCCGGCTCTGCCCGACCGTGACATGTTGATCGTCGACGTGCGCGGCAACGGCAGGTCCGGCCGGCTGGGCTGCCCCGCGCTCGACACCGCACAGTGGAGTCGCTGACGGCCAGGAGCAGGTCGACGCGGTGGCGCCGCTGCGCGCAGGAGGTCGGTGCAGCGACGCGACGACTACACCACGGTCGCCAGCGTGTTGGACGTCGAGGCGATCCGGCGGGCGCTGGACCTGCCGAAGCCGTCGCTGCTCGGGGTGTCCTATGGGACGTGGGTCGTCCAGACGTACGCGGCCCTGTTCCCCGACCTGGTGCAAGCGGCGGTGATCGACGGGATCATGCCGTTCCATCTCGATCCGTGGAGTCGCACCGTACACCGACGCGATGCAGCGGGTCCTTCGGCTCCGCTGCGAACGGACCGGGCTGTGCGACCCCGCCGAGGCCGACGCGCAGGTGCGCCAGCGTCGCCGCGAGCCTCGCCGCGCAGCCGGTGCCGTTCCCCAACAGCACGCGGCTGCTGACCGAAGGAGCCTTCTCGGGCGTGAGCATCTTCGCCATCCAGTACGCCTTCGCCGACTACCTGACCGCGATCGACCGAGCGCTCGACGGCGACTACGGGCCGCTGCTGGCCTTGACCGAAGCGTTGACCGCGCTGCCGCCTCCCAACCCGCTCGGTGGGGGTCGGGCGCTGAGCGTCGTCGTGGCCTGCAACGAGTACAGCGCACCGTTCGACCTCGACCACAAGCTCGCGAAGCGGACAGCCGACTTCGACCGGCGGCTCGCCGGGTTGCCCGACGACGCGTTCGGGTGGTTCTCCAAGCAGGGTTGGGTCGACTCCGCGTGGGAGCAGGTCGACTTCTGCCTCGAGTACCCCAAACCGCGGTTCTCGTCGAAGCTGCGACCGCCCTACGACGGCCCCTTCCCCGACGTGCCCGTGCTGATGCTGAACGGCGACATCGACCTGCAGACTCCCGTTGGAGAGCGCCGAGCGGGCGAAGAAGGACTGGCCGAACAGCGTCCTCCTGACCATCGAGGACGCCACCCACGTCACCCTGACGACGAGCGAGTGCGCGCTGCGTCACCGCGCTTGAGCTTCCTCCAGAACCCGGTACTGCCCGACGAACACGCCGTGTGACAGCGAGCCCACACCGTGATCGCGGGCCACGGAACTCTGCAACACGCATCCCGGCGATTCGGGTCGCTGTTCCTTCTGCCCGAGGCGCCAGGATCGGTCCATGACATTCCTCGCCGATACGCCTGAGATCAGCGCACGCTTCCGACCAGCTACCGCAGCGGAGCGGCCGCCTGTCGAGTCTCCTTCACGGTTTGTTGCCCCCGGGTCGGTGACCAACGGGCAGTATGGCCTGTTCGAGTACGACGTGGAGCCGCGGAAAGGTCCCCTTCCGCACTTTCACCGCACGTTCTCGGAGTCGTTTTACATCCTCGAGGGCACGGTTGGGCTGTATGACGGTTCCGGCTGGGTCGACGCGGAGGTGGGTGACTTCCTGTACGTCCCCGAGGGCGGGATCCATGCGTTCCGCAACGACGGCGATGCCACGGCCAAGATGCTCATCCTGTTCGCCCCCGGCATCCCGCGGGAGCGGTTCTTTACCGAGATCGCCGAGATTCACGCGTCGGGTCGGACACTGTCTCCGGAGGAGTGGACGCAGTTCTACGCCAGACACGACCAGTACATGGTTTGACCCATGGGCCGCCCGGCCCGACTCCTAGGGAAGCGTCACCCGAAGCGACTCTTTCTTCTGCATCCGGCTGTAGTCACCAGTTCCGTAGTGCCAGGCGACGATCTTGTCCGGCACGAGCCGTAATACCACTCGATCCGGTTCTCTCAGTGCGCCAGCGAGCCATCGCTTGCCTTCTGCCGCACCGTAACGAGTAGCAATTCGCTCCAGCCACGCCTTGGTGTCCTGCTCCCACACCTCGGGCCGGCCATAAGCAATCACCGCGCGGTACGGTCGATCCTCGCTCGCGATCGACACCGCCACTGGTGACCCGTTCGCGAGGTCGGCTCCGGTGCGACGTGCTTCCAGGCGGGTCGTGAACCACAGTGCGCTATCCGCATAGCAGAACCAGACCGGTCTGACCCGCGGCATGCCGTCCGGGCCGGTCGTCGCGAAATGGGCGAGGTGAGCCTCCTGAAGGAAGGCTTCCAGCTACTTGCCTACTAGTGGCACGGCCGTACCTCCTCGCGTTCTTCTGCGGCCGACGGTCCGGATAAAGGCCCGCGCGATGCCTGCGCGATCGCCACACAGCATTCGCCCGGTTTTAGGTCCAGCCGCGGCCGTAACGTGGCGCCGAGGCCAAGGTGTTCGGCCATGCCGCTGATGAAGGCGAGGTTGGCCGTGCAGACAAGGTCGCGATGGTCCTCTGCGAGCCGGTGGTAGGGGCAGTTGCGCAGCCGGAGTTCGCCATCGTCGTCGTCGTAAGGCTCGTAGCCGCGCTCACCCAGAGTCCGCCGCAGGTCGGCGAGACCATCGGTTTCGTTGTCTGATTCTTCCCTGGACACGTTGGCTACTGATGAGGCCCCCGCCTCATTGGCGACGTCGTTGAGTGCGGACTGTGCGGTACCGGACATGTCGCGCTCGAGAACCTTGGCGAGCAGTTGGGCGATGAACCCATAGTCACGGGCGGGGACGGTGAGCTCGACACCTTCCGCTGAGCGCTGGTACAGCTTGGCCGGTCGACCGGCGCCGGGGCCACGGCGCCCGGTGCGGCGTTCGAATCGCACCTCGAGGAGCCCGTCGTCGACCAACCGGTCGAGATGGTAGGCCGCGAGGGGACGGCTGATCCCAACGGCGGCGGCGGCTTCGTCTCGGGAGATCGCCCGGCGTTCGCCGGCGACAACGGCGTACAGCGCGCGGCGGTGTGCTTCACCGAGCGCCGAGAGCCGCGCCAGCTGGGCTGTTCAGCGCATGGGGTGTGGTCACGCACCCACTCTAAAACAAATCTAGCTTGACATCCACACCAAGGGCTTCTATAACTAGAAACGGTTGTCCATAGACCAGCTACACGGAAGCGACCGTGAACCCGGCGCACACCAGGAGGCCCACGCCATGCCCAACGCGAACATCACCGACATCCGCGGGAGCCTGGTCCCCGCTGCGGGACGCACCACGACCGATCCGGAGGACGCCGGCCCCTGGGAGCATCTGGCGCCTCGCATTGTGACCCCAACGGAATGGCAGCGCTTCGAGGACAACGTCGGTGAAATCCTCACGGCATTCGGAATGGATCTCGACACGCCCGGCACTGCGGAGACCCCGCAACGGTTCCTCAAGGCGTTGTTCGACGCGACCGCTGGTTACGAGGGCGACGCCAAGCTGCTCACCGCGTTCCCGACCGAGTGCCGTGGCGGGCCGGATTGCCGGATCAGCCAGATCATCGAAGGGCCGATCTCGTTCTATGCGCTGTGCGAGCACCACGCGCTGCCTTTTCACGGGGTGGCACATATCGGCTACGTCGCGCACGAGAACATCATCGGTATCTCCAAGCTGACCCGGCTGGTGCGGCTGTTCGCCCGCCGGTTCACCGTTCAGGAGCGGCTCGGCCAACAGGTTGCGGACACCCTCGTCGACTTGCTCCACCCGCACGGTGTCGCCGTGCGGTTGGAGGCCGAGCACCTGTGCACGCAGATGCGCGGAGTCCGCGAAGAGCACTCGAAGACCGTGACGACATTCTGGCGCGGCACCTTCGACACTGATCCAGAGTTACGCCGAGAATTCCTTGCCGAGACTCGCGTACCTGCGGTTGGCAGGTGAGTAGGTCATGACTGACATCGCGGTCGTGAATGGCGCCGCTGGCGCTCTGGGCCGGGCGGTCCTCCGCGCTCTGGTCACCCGGGGCGACCATGTGATCGCGGTGACCCGCGACGGCCGGCCCGCCGAGCTGGGAGCCGACGGAGTGCGACTAGCGGCGGCGGATCTGACGGCGCCGGACCAGGTCGAGGCGCTGTGGCGGCAGCTCGACGAGCGCGGTGATCGGCCACGCTGGGTGGTCAACGCCGCTGGCGGCTACCGGCCTGGTTCGGTCGCGGAGACCGACCCCGACGGGTACCGCTTCGTGCACGACCTCAACCTGGCAACGGCCTGGTGGTCTTGCCGGGAAGCGGCAACACGGCTGCCAGCCGGCGGAGGGATTGTCAACGTCGGCTCGCGATCCGCGCTGGCCGGCGGAGCAGGTTCCGCGGCGTACACCGTCGCGAAGGCAGGCGTCGTCCGGCTTACAACCGTCCTGGCCGCAGAGCTCGCCGAGCGAGGCGTCCGGGTCAACGCCGTCCTGCCGTCTGTCATGGACACGCCGGCCAACCGGGACACCATGTCTCGCGAGTCGATGCGAACCGCGGTGCCGACCGATGACGTCGCCGCGGTGGTGTCTTTTCTGTGCAGTGACGCTGCCCGCGCGGTCACCGGGGCGAGCGATCCCCACCTACGGAACGACGTTGTGACCAGTCTCTCCTCGCCGCTCGAGGTCCTCGCCGAGGCCGACGGCCCTCCGGCCGGTCGACCTTCCCGAGCCGCTTCAGTCGTGGTACGGCGGTCCACTGGCCTTCGCCGAGCCCCGGGTGGTTGCCAACTTCGTCGCCACCATCGACGGCGTCGTGGCAATACCGGGGCTGACCCAGTCCAACAAGCTCATCAGCGCCGGCAGCGAAGCCGACCGGTTCGTGATGGGCCTGCTGCGGGCATTCGCCGACACAGTCCTCGTCGGATCCGGAACGCTGCACGGTTCCCCGCGGACCGTATGGACCGCCGAGCACGCCTACCCGCCGGGCGGCTCCGCATTCGCCGACCTCCGAAACCGGCGCGGGCGTCCGCCGAAACCGCAACTGGCCGTGATGACCGCGAGCGGCGTCGTGGACGGCGACCACCCGGGGCTACGCGGCGGCGCCGTCGTCCTCACGACCGAACGCGGCGCGAAGGCGTTGGACGATCGGCTGCCGGACAGCTGCGAAGTCGTCGTGCTGCCCGGCACGACCACTGTCGAACCGAAGGCTGCCGTCGCAGCCCTCGCGGAGCGTGGTCACCGGCTGATCCTGTCCGAGGCCGGACCGCGAGTGTTCGGGTCGCTGCTGGCCGCCGGACTGGTCGACGAGTTGTTCCTCACCAGATCTCCTCTGTTCGCCGGCCGCACAGCGGATTCACCACCCCTGGGACTGGTCGAGGACGCGGCCTTCCTGCCGGCAACACATCGCCACGCGCGGCTGACCAGCCTGCGCCGACACGGTGAGCACCTGCTGTTGCGCTACAGCCTGGATGCCCGCCATGGCTGAACTGGTCAGCCCCACGAGCACTGGGTACCTGCCGATCGAGGACCACGGGGTGATCGGAGATCTCCATACCGTGGCACTCGTGGGCGTTAACGGCGACATCGACTGGTACTGCCTGCCGCGCTTCGATTCGCCATCGGTGTTCGGTGCACTGCTGGACACACAGCGTGCCGGCCGATTCACGCTGACCAGCAGCGACGCCGTACGGACCAAGCAGATGTACCACCCGGACACCAACGTCCTGCTGACCCGCTTTCTCGGGGCCGATTCGGTGGCCGAGGTCGTCGACTTCATGGTCCCTCGGGACGGAACGGGCGGCTCCGACGGCGGGCATCTGGTCCGCCGGCTCCGGGCAGCCCGCGGCCGAGTCGTCGGCCAGCTGCGCTGCGCACCAGCGTTCGACTACGGCCGCGCAGCGCACGAGGTACGACTTGTCGACGGAGTCGGCGCTGTGTTCACCTCACCCGCTGGCCGGCTGGTGCTGCGTTCGACGACCCCACTGCGCATCGATGGGGACGCGGTGGTCGCCGAACCGGTGTTGGAAGAAGGCGAGTTGATCGAAGTGGTGCTGTCCTGGGATGGCGAGGTGGAGCCGCTGCGCGAGGGGCAAGTCGCAGAGTGGCTCGCCGCCACCGAGGCGTACTGGCGGCGCTGGATCGCCGGATCCCGCTACCAAGGCCGCTACCGGGAAATGGTCGAACGATCTGCGCTGGTGCTCAAGATGCTCGTGCACGACCCCACCGGGGCGCTGGTGGCCGCTCCCACAACGTCGTTGCCGGAATCGGTCGGCGGCACCCGCAACTGGGACTACCGATACACATGGATCCGCGACGCCGCATTCACCCTGTACGCGCTGATGCGGCTCGGCTTCAGCGGTGAGGCCGCCGGCTTCATGGACTGGCTGGAAGCCCGCTGCCGTGACGCCGCCGAGGGCGAAGGACTGCAAGTCGTTTACGGCGTCGACGGCCGCCGCGAACTGCCCGAGCAAGTCCTTGACCATCTCGCCGGATACGCCGGCTCGAAGCCGGTGCGGATCGGCAATGCCGCAACTGACCAGCGGCAACTTGACATCTATGGCGAGCTGATGGACTCGGTCTACCTGTTCAACAAGTACGGCGAGCCCATCTCCTACGACCTGTGGGAAGCCCTGCGCCGCCAACTCGACTGGCTGGCCGACCACTGGGAAGAACCGGACCAGGGCATCTGGGAGATGCGCGGCCCGCCCCGTCGGCACACCTACTCCGCTCTCATGACATGGGTGGCGTTTGAACGGGCGCAACGCATCGCACAACAGCGGGGCCTACCGGCACCGATGGACAGATGGCGAACCCTCGCGGACGAGGCCTACCTGCACGTCCAAGATCACGGATGGAATCCGAACACCCAGGCTTACGTGCAGCACCCCGACACCACCACGTTGGACGCGTCCGCGCTGATCATGCCGCTGGTCAAGTTCGTCGGCCCATCCGACCCGCGCTTCCTGTCGACTCTGGACCGGATCGGAGCCGAACTCGTCACCGACAGTCTGGTTCGCCGCTACCAAACCGACGGCTCGGACGGCCTCACTGGCAGCGAAGGCACCTTCAGCCTGTGTTCGTTCTGGTACGTCGAAGCTCTCACCCGGGCTGGCCGTCTCAACCAAGCTCGGCACATGTTCGAGCGGATGCTCACGTACGCCAACCACTTGGGCCTCTACGCAGAGGAGGTCGGCCCTGCCGGCGAAGCACTGGGGAACTTCCCGCAAGCCTTCACGCATCTGGCCCTCATCAGCTCCGCCGTCAACCTGGACCGAGCTCTGCGCCGCTCGTGATCGGTAGCCACAGGCTCACGGGCTACCACGACGGTTTAGCCAGTCCGCGAGGACAGGCGGAGCTCGGTGGACGGGGCGACGTCACGCATCCACTTATCGAGGCGGGCTCGTTCTATCGCACGCCCCGAGGCCAGATGCGGTCTATGTGTCAACCGCCACTTGACAAGATGCCTGTGTCAAGGCAACGTTGACGCATGGATCTAGAGCAACTTGTTACGTCGGTTGAAGAGTCCGCAGGCGACGATCCGCTGGACCGTGTCGAATCCGCGGCGGCCCTCAAGAACCAGATCGAGCACCTCGCTGACGATCTGCTCGACCACTTTGTCAAGGCAGCCCGGGCTGCCGGTGCATCATGGACGCAGATCGGCGAGGCCCTCGGCGTCACTCGCCAGGCCGCTCAGCAACGCCACGGCGGGCTTGTCGAACGTCTGGTACAGGGCCTCAAAGCCGGCACGTTCAAGCGCTTCACGAGCCGGGCCCGGGCAGCCGTCATCGCCGCTCAGGCGGAAGCACGCGACCGGGGCCACGCCACCGTCGACACGGAGCACATCCTGTTGGGCCTGTTCGCGCACGACGACGGCAACCTCGCAGCAGTAGCCCTCGGTCGGCTCGGCCTCGATCGCGAAACGGTTGAGGGGCTGGTGGACGAGCGGAGCCTTGCGGCCGAATCCCACGTTCGCGGCTACTTGCCCCTCGCGCCGCTGTCCAAGAAGACGCTCGAGCTGTCGCTGCGCGAGGCGTTGCGGCTCGGGCACAACTACATCGGCTGTGAGCACATCGTGCTCGGCCTCGCCCGGGTCGGCCGCAGCGGAGTTGCCGGGCAGATTCTGAGTGACCGTGGGATCACCTATGACCGCTTAGAGGCCACCATCCGCGACGTCCTGCGGGACACCGCCTGACGCCTGCTCGGAGAACAGGCGCGTACCGTCAGACAGTGAGCCTGTCCCAGCGGCGAGAGTCCCGGGAAGGCTCGCGCCGCGCATGATCAGGAATCCTGGGCCAGGTGCTGCCGCGCGGTCTCATACGAGCCTTCCGGAGGGGCCTTGTCGGGTCCGTAGTCGAGGTGGACCACGCCGGTATCGAAGGTCTGCGACGAGATCATCCGTAGCGGAAGGGTGGGTCCGCCGTCTTCGAACAGCCGCATGCCCCTGCCGACGGCAATCGGGTGCACGAACAAGTGCAACTCGTCGACCAGCCCGGCGGCGAGCAGCTGGCGCACCACGGACACCGAGCCACTCAAGGCGATGTGCCCCGAGTCCGGGTCGTTCTTAAGAGCCCCGACGGTCTCGACGAGGTCGCCCTGGAGCTGCTCGGAGTTGCGCCACGTGAACTTCAGCTGCTGGTTCGAGACGACGATCTTGCGCATATCGCCGAGCGCCTTGGCGAATGGCGCGTCCTCCTCGCCGGCCGCCTCCCGCTCGGGCCATACCCCAGCGAAGCTGTCGTAGGTCTTGCGGCCGAACACCATGATGTCGGCCAAGCCCTGGTTGGCATCTACGGCCGCGCCCATCTCGTCGTTGAAGTACGGGAAGTGCCAGTCCGCTGGGTCCTCGACGACGCCGTCGAGTGCCATAAACAAGCTCGCGGTGATCTTGGACATCAGGGCTCCATTCGTTGTCGGTCAACCATCTGACGACGGAAACCAGTGAAACTCATCGGAGAGAGCCAACCGCGCCGGGAACGGTGATCGGAACGTAACGCTCGACTGGCTCGACTGCGGGATTTGATCACCAAGACCGCCTCGGCCCCAGCGACCTCGTCCACCACGCCGGGCAGCGCCTCGACGTCGAACGGTTTACCAACCACCTGCAGGACCACGCCGACGCTGCCCGCGTCGCCGAAGACGTCGACAGCGCGGACCTGAGTGGCGTCTCGGCACACCCACCTTCTTCATCAACGGCGGCCGCCACTACGGCGCCTACGCATCGACACGCTCACCAAGGCGGTGCGCACCGCCCGCGCCCGCTTTGCAGTCGCGGCTTGATCGGGTGGGCGGGAACTCACGTCACCCATTCGCCTTCAAGAGGTAGGCCGGCTGCCTCCCAATCTGTCAGCCCGCCGGAGTATCGACGGACATGTCGGTAGCCGTGGTCTACAAGTGCGTGGTAGAGCGCGACGCTGGCGTGGCAGTCAACACTGGTGCAGTACACCACGATGTCATCCTCAGGGCTCAGCGAGGAGAAGAGCTCATCTGCGGTGTTGAAATGCTCAGATCCCGGGATGTGTTTAGCTCGGAACGCCCAATCGTTCAGGGCCATCACCAGCCTGAACGCGCCGCCATCCCCCGACCATCTCCAGGAGTTGGTCACGGTCGATGGTTCGCACTCCCCTTGACGCGTCTGACACGTCCACGACGATGTACCCTCCTTCGCAGTTCCGCAAGCCTACGTGTGCCCGGTTAGCGTGGCCGACTGAACCGATTCGGGCCCAGGTCGTCGCGAGCTTTCGACGACCGGACGATCCAGGAAACCGGCATCAACACTGAAGCCAGCATCGTCGATCACGTCGAATGGCTCGTCGAGGAGGAGCGACGGCTGCATGACAGGTCCAAGCAGCGCACGAAGGCCGCGCTGGGCTCCCGTCGGGCGCAGTGGGGCACGCCTGCTTAGGCGCCTCGCAAACGGGGCCTGAAGCCGGTGTGTCAGCTGCGCCGGCCGGTTTGACGTACTCGCACCGCACATCGGAGGAGTCATAGAACGACGCGCGGCGAGACGACCAAAGGACGCTGGCCAGCCTGCACTGCAAGTCGGGGCGGTAGGTTCGCTCCTTGCGAGGAAAGGACGGCCAGCTAATGCCCCGAGTTGTTGTCACCGGCGGTAGCGGAAAGCTCGGCCGCGCCTGTATCGCCGATCTTCCCCAGCATGGGTGGGAGGTGGTGAACCTCGACCGGGCGACGCCCGAACGGTCGGACTCCCCGTTCGTTCGTGTGGATTTCACCGACTTCGGGCAGACGGTGGAGGCCCTGTCCTTCGTTGATGACCGATATAGCCGCGTGGACGCGGTCGTACATCTCGCGGCGATTCCAGCGCCGGGCCTCACGACCAATGCCGCGACGTTCCGTAACAACATCACGGTCACACATAACGTCTTTTCCGCGGCCCGCCTTGCCAGCATCAAGAACGTAGTGTGGGCCTCCAGCGAAACCGTGCTCGGGCTTCCCTTCGACGTCCCGCCGCCTTATATCCCAGTGGACGAGGAATATCCGGCCCGTCCGGAATCGACGTACTCCCTTGTCAAGTTTCTTGAGGAACAGATGGCCGGGCAATTCTGCCGCTGGGATCCAGAGCTGAAGATGATCGGCCTGCGATTTTCCAACGTTATGGATCCCACCGACTATGCTGCGTTCCCCGCATTCGACGTCGACCCGCTGCTGCGCAAGTGGAACCTCTGGAGTTACATAGATGCGCGAGACGGCGCCCAGGCCGTTCGCAAGGCCCTTGAGCACCCGGCATCCGGGGTGAGCGTGTTCATCATCGCCAACGCGGACACCGTGATGTCCCGACCGAACAGCGAACTTGTCGCCCAGGTCTTTCCTGACGTTGGGCTCCGGGACGGCGTCGGGGAACACGAGACGCTGCTGTCGATCGACAAGGCTCGACGCGTCCTCGGGTACGACCCGCAGCACAGCTGGCGAGGTTCTACCGGCTAGGGGTGGAGGTACGTCGCCAGACCCGCAATCCTCCCCTGCGGGCCGCGCCAACCACATGTTGCCCTGCGTCAGACTCGAATTGCTCTGGGATCAGATCGCATACGATGGGAAGCCCTCGAATCGAATCTGCAAGCGATGATCTTCTTTCACACGATAACCCGACGTCTCGGTACGCCCGATGGTCAGTCGACGCGCGGCAGTGCCGAATCGAGATCTGCTGGTCGCAGGCGGAACACTTGAAGCCGCAGGTCGTAGTACTTCCCCGTCTCGCCGACCCAGTCCATGCCGATCCGCCGTACGGTCGCCTCGGCCCGCTTGTTTGCCGGGCGCACCACCGCGAAGACCTCGTCGGCCCCCTTGCCGAACGCCCACCGTGCGAGCGCCCGTCCTGCTTCGGTCGCGTATCCCTGGCCCCATGCTGCCGGATGCAACTGCCAGCCCATCTCCAGGTCCTCATCACCGGGCGGCAACGGGAGGAGTATCGCGCCGCCGATCAAGCGGCCGTCCTCCTGCAACTCGATAGCCCAGCGGCCTGCGGGAGGCATCATTCTGGAGTCTTCAGCCGTCCATTGCTGCAGGACCAGGCGCATGGCCGATTCGTCCGACACCCGATCCATCGCCGGGCTCAGCCAGCGGGCGACTTCGCCATCGCCGAATATGCCCAGCGCCGCATCCGCGTCGTCTACTCGCCAGGGACGCAGTAGCAGGCGTTCGGTGACCAGTTGTTCGGGAATGGTTCACCGCCTTCCCGGCCGCGATCAACAGTCGGCGGGAGATCGATCGGAGGCGATCATCGTAGTCGTCGAGCCCGGCGTCTACGTTCACCGGTGCGCCTGCCTGCCGCACTACACGGCGGACCGTTCGGGGAGCGACTGTGGCTCGTCGCTGCTTGTCCGGCCCGGTCCTCAGGAGGATGGGCGTTCGGTGAGGGGGAGTTTGACGATGAACCTCGTGTCGCCGGGCTCGGACTCCACACTGAGGTCGCCACCATGACGAACGACGACGATGCGATAGGAGATGTCCAGCCCGAGCCCGGAGCCTTGACCCACCGGTTTGGTGGTAAAGAACGGCTCGAAGATGCGCCTCCGCACCTCTGATGGGATGCCGGGCCCGGTGTCGTTGATCTCGACGCGGATCATGTCGTCGTCGCGCATGGTGCGGATGGTGAGGGTGCCGCTGCCTCCCATGGCTTGGACGGCGTTGTCGATGAGGTTGGTCCAGACCTGGTTGAGCTCCCCGCTGTAGATCGGCACCGGCGGCAGGGTGCGGTCGAAATCTTTCACCACGTCGAGGCCGGTGAGTTTGCCGGCGAGCATCGCGAGGGTGCCCTTGATGCCGGCGTGGATGTCGGCGCGTTCGAACGGAGCGCGGTCCATGTGGGAGTACTGCTTGGCCGCTTCGACGAGGGTGGAGATGCGGGTGACGGAGTCGGTGATCTCGTTCAGCAGCAGCTCGGTCTCCAGCGTGTACGCGAGCCAGCGCAGGGCGCCTTCGAGCATCTCCGGCGGCGCTCCAGCGGCGACCTTCTCGAGGAACTCGATCGTCGTGCCCGCGGCGACGAAGACGGGCGCGAGGTTCCAGCCGTCCTCGACGCCGCGCTGGTCGAGCCAGTCGGCCACCTTGTCCTCACGCTCTGATTCCTCCAGCGGCGACAGCTGGGGCGCCGTGTGAACGCCCTGCACCGCTTCTTCCTGGACGTCGACGAGCAGCTCGAGGACGCGGTGATCGATCTCGTCATGCGCGAGCAGTGCAAGCTTGTGCCGCATGCCCGGCGACGCGGTCCCGGAGCGCGGCGTTCGCCCTGACCGCCGCGGCGGCGGGGTTGTTCAGCTCGTGGGTGAGCCCAGCGGCCAGCGACCCGAGCGCCAGCAGCTGTTGTCGCTGCCCGACGATCTGCTGCGATCGGCGCATGCCGAAGAACAGACCCTCGAGCAGGTGGATGGCCATGGGGAACCAGTCGCGAACGGCCTGACCGAAGTCGACGCCACGGATGACGAAGAGCCGGCTGTCGCTCAGTGCCCGAGCCGTAGCGGTGTAGGTGAGCGACTCGGCGTCGGGCAGGTAGCTCTGCATCGCACCGGCGTATACACCTCGCTGGTCGGTTCGCGATATCTCGACGTCGTCGGGGCCCACCCGACGGCTCAGGGTGATGGTTCCGGACAAGAGGATGATCATCAGCTCGGCCGGATCCCCCTCGAGGAGGATGTCCCCGGCAGGCACCTCGGCGACCCAACCGCGGTCGGCGAGCCAGTCCAACTGCTCGTCGGTGAGCGCCTCGAAGAGGAACAGGGTGCGCAGGTCGTCGCGGGAAACTCTCTCGTCGGTGGGTGCGCTGCTCAGTGTCATGGTGTTCCCAGATACCGGTGGGCGAGGGTAACCGCCATTGCGCCCTCGCGCGACGGCGGACGCGACCCGCTTGACCGAGTCGGCGCGGACGTCGCCGGCGACGAAGACCCCGGGAATGCTTGCCTCCAAGGGCCACGGGTCGCGTTCCAGTGGCCACCCGCGTGGCCGTTGACCGTCGACGATCAGGTCCGGGCCGGTCAGCAGGAAGCCACGGGCGTCGCGTGACCAGAGTGTCCGCCAGCCAGTCGGTGCGCGGTTGGCCGCCTATGAATACGAAATCGTGGCTCGTATCGACACGTTCGCACCGGCCGGTGACGTATGTTTCTCAACGTCAGCCCTTCGAGGTGACCGTCGCCGTGCATCTCGTCGATGACAGTCTCCAGCCGTACCGTGACGTTGCCGATCGCACGGAGTTGCTCGATGAGGTAGTGCGACATCGCCCGCTCGAGGGCGTCGGCCCGTACAACAAGGTTCACCGTCTTGGCGACCCGGCAGAAGAACACCGCCGCCTGGCCAGCGGAGTTGGCGCCGCCGACGATGTAGACGTCGGCGTCCACGCAGTCGGCTGCTTCCGTGAATGCAGAGCCGTAGTACACGCCGCGGCCCGTCAGAGCACTGGCTCCCGGAACGTCGAGGTCGCGATAGGTGACGCCGGTTGCGACGATCACGGCGTGGGCGGCGACCTTGCTGCCGTCACCGAACACCACTGCTCGCGCGGGCCCGTGAGTGCGCAGGTCGGTCACGTCCCGAGCGGTGAGGATCTCTGCGCCGAACTTGATGGCCTGCCGGCGGGCCCGGTCGGTCAGCTGCGCGCCGGACACGCCGTCGGGAAAGCCGAGGTAGTTCTCGATGCGTGAGGACTGTCCGGCCTGCCCCCCGGTCGCCGCGCGCTCGACGAGCAGGGTCCGCAACCCTTCGGAGGCGCCGTACACCGCAGCGCCCAGACCCGGCCGGACCACCTCCCACCACGACGATGTCGTAGAAGTCCGTCGCGGGTGTGGTGGAAAGCCCGACTGCCGCCGCCACCTCGGTGGTGCTCGGGGCGACCAGCGTCTCGCCGTCCGCCGTGACCACGAGCGGCAGCCGCTCTTGGATCGACCTGCGCGGCGTCGAGCAGCCGCCGCCCCTCGGGCTCATCGACGCTGAGCCACCGGTACGGGACGGCGTTGCGCGCGAGGAAATCACGTACCTCGAACGACGGTGCTGACCACCGATGCCCGACAACCTTCGTCTCGCGCACCGCCGTCTCGCCGGACGCCAGAAAGGAGTCGATCATCGCGTCGACGACGGGATAGAGCTTCTCCTCCGGCGGATCCCACGGTTTCAGCAGGTAGTGATCGACGTCCACCAAGTTGATGGCCGCAATGGCCGCCTCTGTGTCCGCGTACGCCGTCAGCAGCGCCCGTCGCGCCCGCGGGTACAGGTCCATCGCCGACTCCAGGAACTCGATGCCGTTCATTTCCGGCATCCGGTAGTCGGCGAGCAAGACCGCGACCTGTTCGCCACGCAGTTTGAGCTCACGCAGCGCATCGAGGGCCTCGGCACCTGATCCGGCGCGCAGCACCCTATGGTCCTGCCCGTATTGACGGCGCAGGTCACGTGCCACGGCACGAGACACAGACGGGTCGTCGTCCACGGTAAACAGGACCGGTCGGTCGGACCTTGCCGAGACGTACGTTTCCGTGTCGGTCGGTCATGAGTGGGAGGACGACAACTGGTCGGGCACGGCGAACGCAAACTCGTCCTCGAAGCACCACCACCAGTCCTCGTCGGGCTCGAACGACGACACAAGCGGGTGACCGGCGGAGGCGTGATGCGCTCTAGCGTGCCTCGATGGAGACGAGTCACAGCACCCCACGTGGCCGCACAACCGACACATGCGCAGATGCACCCACCGGCCGCCGGTCCGCAGGCAGTCCTCACAACCGTCAGCCGACGGCCTCGCCTGCGAGTCGATCTGGTCGAGGTGAGAGCAACTATCGGGCACGGCATTCTCCGAAGTGGCAGGCCGCAGTAGCAGCGACCGGTACCGCCAGCGTAGGTCCAACCAACCAGGATGTGCCGCGCCGGCCGGGGAGTCGATGTGGAAGACCCGATCTCAACAGAACCATGCGATGGCCGCAGAGTGCGGTCCTCGACGTTGTCGCTGCTGGGTATTCTCGTGCGCCAGCCCAAGGCCGTTGCGGGGAATTTGGGTGCTCGAGCGCAACTCAGACATGGTGCTGGCCGCCCACCGCACACCGGTGCGTGGCGTGTTGGTGGCCACGACGGTCCGTTTCACCAGGCCCGAGCGGGTGGACTTCCGGCTGGTTCGTGGGCCGGTGCCGCACGTCGTCGGGCGGTTCACCCTGACTGCGCGTCAACTACCGCTGGGAAATGCGGCGTGTGTTGGGCTTGTAGCGCAAGTACGTGAAATTTGGCGATTGGAGTCGAAGATGGCGGAGCAGGTGGATGTCGTCGTTCTCGGTCTGGGTGTCGGAGGCGAGGAGGTCGCTGGCCGGTTGGCTGAAGCGGGTCTCGACGTCGTCGGCATCGAGCGCAGGCTGGTCGGCGGCGAGTGCCCGTACTGGGGGTGCGTGCCGAGCAAGATGATGGTCCGCGCGGCCAACCTGCTCGCCGAGGCGCGCCGGATCGACGGGATGGCCGGCCACTCTGAGATCACACCGAACTGGGCGCCGGTGGCCGACCGGATCCGCGAGGAGGCCACCGACGACTGGAATGACCAGGTGGCTGTCGACCGGTTCACCGGCAAGGGCGGCCGGTTTGTCCGCGGGCGTGGCCGGCTTGTCGGGCCGGGCACGGTCGAGGTCGACGGCGAGAGGTACCAGGCCCGGCGAGGCGTGGTTCTCGCGACCGGGACGAAGCCGGTGATCCCGCCGATCGCTGGGCTTGCCGACACCCCGTACTGGACCAACCGGGAAGCGATCGAGGCCAAGACACTACCGATGTCTTTACTGGTGCTCGGTGGCGGCGCGGTAGGACTGGAACTGGCGCAGGTCTTTGCACGGTTCGGCGTCGCGGTCACCGTCGTGGAGGCACTGGACCGGCTCCTCCCAATCGAGGAGCCCGAGTCGTCCTTGCTGGCACAGTCGGCGCTGGAGGCCGACGGGATCACTGTGCGCACCGGCACACGTGCGATGGCGGTGGCTTACGACGGGCATCAGTTCACAATCACGGCTGGCGGTGAGTTCCGCGCCGAACGCCTGCTGGTCGCTGTTGGGCGCCGCGCCGATCTCGGTCCGCTCGGGGTCGACAGCGTGGGGCTCGAGCCGAGTGCACCGGCGGTCACGGTCGACGAGCGGATGCGGGCCGGCGAGCGGCTCTGGGCGGTCGGCGACGTTACCGGACACGGAGCGTTCACGCACATGGCGATGTACCAGGCGGGCATCGCCGTGGGTGACATCCTGGGCGAGAACGGGCCGCCGGCCGACTACCGTGCTGTCCCGCGGGTCACGTTCACCGACCCTGAGATCGCCTCGGTTGGGCTCACCGAAGCGCAAGCCCGTGACGCCCGCCTGCGTGTCGCCGTCGGGCTAGCGCAAGTGCCGTCCTCGGCTCGCGGCTGGATCCACAAGGCTGGCAACGACGGCTTCATCAAGCTGGTCGCCGACGCCGATCGAGGCGTGCTCGTCGGCGCCACGTCGGCCGGACCCACCGGCGGCGAGGTACTCTCCGCGCTCGCCGTCGCCGTTCACGCGCAGGTCAGCGTCGACACACTGCGACACATGATCTACGCCTATCCAACATTCCACCGCGGCATCGAAGACGCCCTGCGCCAGCTCGGCTAGAGCCACTCGACTGCCGCGTCTGGAGTGTCGCACCCGAGGAGATGCGAGACTGCCCTGCCGTTCGACGTGGTGACCCCGCAGTCCCCGCACCAGGCTTGCTTAGGTGCGGCACCTCAAGGAGATGGCGCTGTCGCCCCCAGGCGTACTACCCGCCGGCGACGATCCACTCCCGCGCACGCCGACTGCTCCCTAGGCCCCGCCTCGGGCGGCGATCCTCACGGCGGCGCCCAGAATCGGCCAACCGTGGATCACTGAGGCCGGTGGCACACCGCCTCAAGGTTGTGCCCATCGGGGTCGGCGACGAAGGCACCGTAGTAGCTCGGGTGATACTCAAGACGAACCCGAGGGCTGCCGGTGTCCCGCCCGCCGGCCCGTAATGCCGCGGCGTGGAAGGCGTCGACCGCGCGTCGGTCGCCTGCGGCGACGGCAACATGGGTCTGAACTCCCTGCGGCTCGCCGGGATAGAGCCACAGGTCGGGCTTGCCGTTCTGTCCCAGTCCCACCCCGAAGTCGAAGTCCATCAACACCTCGTACCCGAGAGGCGCAAGCGCGGCGCGGTAGAACTCGGCGCTGGCGTCCAGGTCGCTCACCCGAATCCCGACGTGATCGATCATGCGGCCCCCAGACGTTCTCGGAGTCACGTTACCGGCGTCAAATCCGCGCGTGCCGCTCGCTGAGTCGAATACCTCAGATCGATTGCCGCCCAGGACAGCACCTGGTGTCAGCTGGCGGTGCGTTGCGATCCGGCACGGACCCGCTGAACCAGCGTGGGCGGGCACCGTCCACTATTGGGCCGCAGATTGCTGGCCACGGCCTTGGAGGCGGGATGCGTGCGGTGACGTTGAACGGGTTCGGGGAGCCGGTCTCCCTGGGCGTGCTCGCTGTTCCCGAGCCCGGGCCGGGGCAGGTGCGGGTGCGGGTGAAGGCCGCCGGGCTCAACGCGTTCGATACCGCGGTGGCCAGCGGAATGATGCAGGGCATGGTGGAGTACGCCTTCCCGGTGGTGATCGGCCGGGACGCCGCCGGGATCGTGGACGCGGTCGGAGAGGGCGTCAGCGAGGTGACGATCGGCGATGAGGTGTTCGGGCACGTGCTGCTGGGCTCCCCGCTGCGCGACGGCACGCTCGCCGAGTATGCGCTGCTGCCGGCTGCGGCGGTGGCGGCCAAACCGGCGGGGTTGGACTTCGTGTCCGCCGCCGCGCTGCCGCTGTCTGGTACCGCAGCGCATGACGTGGTCGCGGCGGTGGCGCCCCGCGATGGCGCCACGGTTCTGATCGTGGGTGCCACCGGCGGGGTCGGCTCGTACGCGGTCCAGCTCGCCGCTGCCCGAGGCGCGACGGTCGTCGCGACCGGCCTACCCGAGGACGCCCAGCGGTTGCGCGGCCTGGGTGCCACCCACGTTGTGGACTACCGAGAACCGCTCGCGGAGCAGGTTCGCAGCGCCGTACCGGACGGCGTCGATGGTCTGATCGACCTGGTCAACCGTGAACCCGACGGTCTAAGCCAGGTGTCGGCCCTAGTCCGCGACGGCGGTCGAGTCGCCTCCACGATGGGCGCCGCCGACACCGAAACGCTCGGCACCCGGAACATCACCGCGACCAACGTCATGGCCACGCCGGTCCGAGACGTGCTCGAACAGCTTGGCGAACAGGTCGCTTCCGGGGCGCTGAGGGTCGACGTCGAACAGGTACTCCCCTTGCAGAACGCCACCCAAGGCCTGGAAACCCTCGCTGCCGGTACGGCACGCGGCAAGATCGTCGTGACAGTCGAGGACGAATAACTGGCACACGGAGCAAACCGGGCGTTTGTCAAGCACCTCGCGGTGGACAATCCGACCTGGGGTACCGCGGGATCCTGGCGAGCTGGCCGGGCTCGGGGATCGGGTGGGCGCCTCGACGGACCAGGGTGTTTTCCGCGACCGACTGGTGTTCATGGGACCGTTGATCCGGCCCGGATGACCGCGGCGGTGTCTGGTTGGGGCGATGGCACGGTGACCGGTCAGGCCTCGCCGCCGATGTCGGAGTGGTAGGCCTGGTAGATCAGGTCGGCGCTGCGTTGTCGGGATCGGATCAGCCGGAGCAGCAGCGCGGTGCCGAGGTCGCGGACGGCGTCGACGTCGTCGTTGACAGGCGCTGCGCCGACGCGGTTCAGCAGCTGGTCGATGAGGTCATTGATCTCGGCGTGCTCGCGGGTGAGGCGAGCCACCGCGTCTGTTAGCCGCGGCGTGGTGCGCCGAGGACCCCGCGATACACGCCATTGGGTTACCCGCAACGCTTCAATGGCCTGATCATTCGTGGGTGGCCCAGCCGGCATCGAAGCCTCCTCGGACCGGTGTCCTTCGATGATGGTGCGTGCGGTCGCCACGTCCATGCCCAGCCGCCGCGGCCCCGGCCTCAAGGGATGGGTGTGCCGTGATGTCGGCGTCGACCCGCCGGGGCGGGCGGTCGAGCGTCCGACCGGTGAGGGCGGCTCGGGGCGGTCCCCGGGTTGGGATGTCGGTACGCAGGAGGGAGCCAACCGGTGCGGGGCGGCTTCGGATGCCCGGTCATCGCTCGCGGCGTTCACGTCGATCGCAAGACACGCCCAGTCAGCGGCCGCCCGAGGATCGCTGCCCGAACGGCAGCGTGAGCAGCGGATGTTGCGAGCGCATCTTCCAGCATCCTGGCCTGCATGCCCCGCCGCGTGACATCCACCGCGGAGGTCACCGGCCGCGTGGCGGTCCGTCGCGGTCTCCTCTCGGTATGGCCGTCCGAGGCAAGGCCCGACGTGCCGCACGCGCGCACGGGACGCGCCCGCAGCGCGGGGTCTCAGGGCGTTATGCAGTCATCATCCGCGGGCGAAGATCCGAACCGGGACGGCTGCAGCGACGGCCGCGACCGCGAGGGTGACACCAGTCGAGATTCGTGCAACGAGGGCGAGGCCACGGCGCTGGCGAGTAAGAGGACGAGCTTCACCAGCGGTGGCCCCGGGATCGGCCTAGGGGCGAGGCGTTCTTGGCGCGACGAAGGTCGCCCAGGTGAGCGCGGTCGCGCAATACGCGCCGCGGCCGGTCAGGTCAGGTCAGGGGCGACGCCGTACGGTGAACCCTACGGGGAGAAGGCGGACCGATGAGCGGAACCGAGAACGGCCCGGCGGGGACCCTGGAAGATCGTCTGCGCATCGGCGCCGGCTTCCCGGTGGCCGACCGGCGGCGCATTCTCGGAGCCCTGTCCGCGCTTGCGCCGCACCTATCCGGATGGGAACCCGACCAGGTCGACCTCGAGGTGTCGTTGAAAGACACCGAGGGCCCGGACCAGAAGGTCACCCTTCAAGCCTGGCTAGCGGGACGGTCGCACCTGGTGGCCACCTCCCACGAGCGCGACCTCGATCATGCGCTCGCGGAGGTGCGTAGCGAGCTGATCCGCCAGATCGAGGACGAGAAGTCGCGGCGCGAACCTCGCAAGCGCCGCAAGACCCGCAATCGCACGTCCTGACCCGGTCGGGAATTCGGCGCCGCGCATCGCGAGCCAGTGTTTCAGGCACGCCGTGCCGGTCCGAACGGGAGACCTCCGGTCTCGGTCACAGGATCGCGCCGCGCGGCGCTATCTCGATGGCGGCAACGCCCCGGGCGAACAGCACTACAAGCCGGTCACCATGTCTGCTGCGAAGCAGTCCGGAGTCCTCCGCCAGGGTTGTGATGACGTGCTCAATGACCTGGTCTGTTTCGACCGTGTCGGGTTCGTCGTATGTGACGTCGATGTGATCGCCGCCGGTGAGCCGGACGCGTAACACAACTCCTGCCATTGGTCACCGACCCTAGAGGTTGGGCCTCGAGTCGGTAGATGCGACGCGCCTGATCACTTTCTCGTCGTCGGCGGACCAGGCGGAGGTATCGACCTGCTGGCCAGCGGGATCGTGCCGCTGCCGATCCGGCGCGCGTTCGCGGTGCTGGAAGACTGACGCGGATGGCGCGGGCAGTGGTGGTCACGGGAGCGGCGAGCGGGATCGGCCGCGCGATCGCCGAGCGGCTCGAGGGCGACGGAGCCGACGTTCTGGCCGTCGACCTCGAGCCGGACCCCGACGGCCCCGGCACTCCGTTCGCCGCAGACCTGACGACTCGTGAGGGCAATCGCGCCGCTATCCAAGCCGCGCTGGAGCGCTTCGGCCGGCTCGACACCGTGATCCCGAACGCCGGCTTCCAGCACGTCGCGCCGGTCGAGGAGTTCCCCGAGGATCGCTGGGACGCGATGGTCGCGCTGCTGCTCACCAGCCCGTTCCTGCTCGCTCGCGCCGCCTGGCCGGCGTTGCGCGAGTCCGGCGACGGGCGGTTCGTGGCAATCGCGTCCGTCCACGGGCTGGTCGCCTCGCCGTTCAAGAGCGCCTACGTGTCCGCAAAGCACGGGCTGATCGGCCTGGTCAAGACACTCGCGCTGGAGGGCGCCGAGCATGGCGTCCTCGCGACCGCGGTCTGCCCGTCCTATGTCCGCACGCCGCTGGTCGAGAGCCAGGTAGCCGCCCAGGCGCGGGCGCACGGGATGCCCGAGGAGCGCGTGCTGGAGGAGGTCATCCTCGCTCCGCAGGCGGTCAAGCGGCTGCTCGAGCCGGCCGAGGTGGCCGACACCGTCGCATACCTGCTCGGGCCGGGCGGCCGCGCCTTCACCGGCGCCGCTGTCACGATGGACCTGGGGTGGAGCGCTCGCTGAGCCACCGGGCAACGAAGCGGTCGATCTCCGGCAGGTCGGTGAAATACAAGTGCGCGGCGCCCGGCCACACCGATAACTCGGCGCCCGGGATTGCGGCGGCCAGCCGCTCGCCGTTCGCCGGCGGAACCAGGACGTCCTGGGTGCCGTGGACCACGAGCGTCGGCGCGCGGACGTCCTCCACGCGTGCATCGTGGCTGGTCGACGCCGCCAGCTGCGCCGAGTAGTACTCGGCCTCGACCGGATAGCGCAACCGCTGCGCGATGTCCTCCGCGATCCGGTCGCCGCCCTCGACGCGCGTGCGCGGCGCGTAGTTGATCGGCACCGACGCCCATACCGCATGCTCGGCCGTCATCAGCGCCCGCAGCCGCACGAACGCGACGACCTCTGGCGCAGCCGGCACCGATCCTGCGCCGCCGCGAGTCGTCGCCCCCAGTACCAGCGCGCGCACCCGACCCGGCTGTCGCAGCGCCACTTCCTGGGCGATCATGCCGCCGAGCGAGATGCCGTAAACGTGCGCGCGGTCGACGCCCGCGGCGTCGAGCACCGCCACCGCGTCGTCGGCCATCTCGCCCGTCGTGTACGGCCCGGGAACGCGCTCCGACCGCCCCACGCCGCGATTGTCGAAGCTGAGCACCCGCAGCCCGGCCTCCGCCAGCACCGGCACCGTCCGCCACCAGCCGGTGGCGTTCATCCCGAGGCCCATGATCAGCAGCACCGGCGGCCCGGAGCCGCCGGTGTCCTCCCAGTAGAGGCTCACCACGGCGAGAAGGTCCGAGACGCATTCATCCGTCCCACCAGCGCAGGACGGACAGTACACGGCAGGTGTTCCATCGGCTCGCACCAGGCGGCTCGAGCTGAAACCACTGCCGGCCGGGGTAGGGAGAGTAGGTCGGCCATCGGCCGTCCTTGCGGCGAGCACCCTGTATCACCTCGATGGCTTCGTGCAACCGTTCGTGGCGCGGTGCACCGGACTGGCGGTAATGCTCGAGGCCGCGGAGCACGTCGAAATGCCATTCGGGGAATGCGGGGAATCGGGTGCTGCCACGGATGGCGACTGCTCCGGTGCGGTGTGACTGGTACAGCCGGTGGTTGAGGAAGAACTCATGCCCCCGTCGCAGGGAATCGTTCGAGTCGACCGGCCCCCCGGCGTTGGTGTACGCGTCGAGCGCCTCCAGCGCCTGGATGCTGGTGTGGAACGAACTGTGCTTGCTCTTGTCCGTGCGAGTGGCGCAGTTCCAGCCGCCGTCGGCAAGCTGCTGGTCGATCAGGTACGCCACCAGGTCGTCGAGGCGTGTCGCCTCGTACCCGTGATAGCTGGTCAGTCGCACGAGGATGCTGACGATGCAGGTCTCCGGCACGCGCCAGCGCGCCTGCCACTCCCATAACCGCGCGCAGCCGCGAAGCGCGGCCGGGTGCTGCGGCGGCAGACCCAACCACAGCAGGTGCAGCAGTGTGTACGTCGTCGAGGTCCATTTGGGTGAGTAGATGCCGCCACCCCATTGGCCGTCGCGGTCTTGAACTGCCAGCAGCCGGGCGCCCCATCCGTCGGTGGCGACCCGTGCCCGCTCACGTGCCACGTCCTGGTCCGAGGCGCCGGCCAGATCCCGTAGCACCCGCCACCGGATGGCAGGGTCACCCTCGAGCAGCCACGGCAGGAGCGCATCGTCGACGTCGGCGGCCACTCCGTCATCCTCGCGACGATTCGGCACCCACGTCGAGCACCCGCGCAGATCGCTTGGCGACCGTGATGCGTCGTGATGCGGCCTGGCGTCACATCGCGTGCGCGGGAAGCGCCGGACCGGAGCCCGCGCCGGTGCGCTCGATCGCCTCGGCGATCTGGGTCAGGTCGGAGTCGTCGAGCGCCAGGCTTGCGGCCGACAACCAGGCATCGAGCTGGCCGGCCCGGCGGATGCCCACGATCGCGCCGGTGACTCCGCGGAAGGCCAGCGTCCATGCCACCGCCATAGCGGCGACGGTGACGCCATGCCGCGAGGCGATCGGGCGCGAGGGCGTCAGCCAGGGCGAGGTTCCGGGCCAACGCGTCGCCTGTGAAGTCCGGATGCCGGCGTCGCCAGTCGTCCACGTCCAGCGCGGCGGCACGGGCCGCGGTAAACGATCCGCTGAGCAGGCCCGACGCCATCGGGCTGTAGACGATCGCACCCGTGGCGTGTGCGGCGCTCCAGGCGAGCACGTCCACGGCGTCGCGGTGGATCAGGTTGAAAAGCGGTTGCACCGCATCCACGTGCCCGACGGCCTCGGCCGCGTCGAGTTGCGCGACGTCGTGGTTGGACAGCCCGATGGCCCGGACCTTGCCCTCCCGCCGGAGGTCGCAGAAGATCTGCCAGTACTCCTCGAGCGGTGTGCCGTCGGTGGGCGGCGCATGCACCTGGTAGAGGTCGATGCGGTCCAGCCCGAGGCGCCGCAGCGAGTCCTCGAGCTCACGCCTGATGCTTCCCGGGCGTCCGACGAGCGCCGGCTTGTCGTGCGGGTGCTGGGGATCCCAAATGACCCCGGCCTTGGTGAACACGTACGGTCGCTCGTCGGCCGGGATCTGCCGAAGCGCGCGGCCGACGACGTCCTCGGCATGACCGAGGCCGTAGATCGGTGCGGTGTCGAGCCAGTTGACTCCGCGTTCGACGGCCGCCCGCACCGCGCCCACGGAGAGGGCGTCGTCCTGGCGCTCCCCAGGTGTCCACCCAGCCGGCACCACCGAAGGCCCATGCTCCGATACCGACCCGGCTGATGGCCATGCCGGTGCGGCCGAGTTGCCGGCTCTGCAGTCGACCAGCACGTGGCGATACCGGCAGGCTCATCCCTTCAGCGCTCCCGACATGAATCCACGGACGTAGTGGCGCTGAAGGACCAGGAACAGGATCAGGCAGGGGATTGCCATGACGACGACGCCGGCCTGGGTCGCACCGAAGTCGACCGCTCCCATGGTCTGCTGCCGCAAGGTCGCGATCGCGAGCGGAAGCGGGTAGCGACGAGCTGTCGTTGATCATGAACAGCGGCGCGATGAAGTCGTTCCAGGCATAGAGGAACGCGAACAGCCCGACGGTGATCAGCCCCGGCCAGACCGATCGGAGCAGGATTCGCCGCAGTACGCCGAAGGTGCCGCAGCCGTCGACCAAGGCGGATTCCTCGAGCTCGCGCGGTACTGCCTCGAAGGAGATGCGCATCATGAACATGGCGAACGGCAGCTGGTAGAGGGTCAGTACGAGGGCCAGCCCGACGAGGGAGTTCCGCAGCCCGAGCTCGCCGAACAGCACCCACAGCGGCACCAACAGCGTCGCGTACGGCACCATCAGGATCGCGATGATCAGCAGGAACAGTGCGTCCCGGCCCGGGAAGCGGAAGCGGCCGAAGGCGTACCCACCGAGGATCGACAGCGTCAGCGTGAACACGACGGTGAGGACCGAGACGAAGGTGCTGTTCCACAGGTACGTGGGCAGGCCGGCGTCGTAGTCCACCAGCGTGCGGTAGTTGCCCAGCCCGTATCCGACCTGCTGGGCGGTCGCGCCGTGCGGCGAAACCGAGGCCACCGTGGTCCAGACCAGGGGGACGAGGAACATGATGGCCAGGGCGCCTGCCACCACGTAGTACGAGGTGCGGCCGATCACGGAACGGTTCGTCATCGCTACTCCCCGACGTCGCGGCGCAGGCCCAC
>CAWHPW010000017.1:0-154942 GCA_963831385.1 uncultured Actinomycetota bacterium | reverse complement strand
AAAAGGCTCCTGCTGGTTTAGTGACGAGCTCTGAAGAAGTCATGGAGTTTGTCGTCAACGAAATCCGCAGCCAGGCGGAACGGCTTCCTGACTTTAGCTTTCAACGAAACAGCATCTATCTCCGCTTCTGTCACGTTGACTATCATAAAGGCTCCGCCTTAGGAGAATTGTGCCGCTTGGAACAAATTCCGGCCGATGCGGTGTTCGCAGCTGGTGATCACTTTAACGACATCTCCATGCTGGATGGCTCGTACGCTAAGATGACTGCATGCCCAGCAAACGCTATCGACCCGGTCAAGGAACTTGTCCGTTGCTCACAGGGATATATAGCAGAAAGATGTTGGGCCGATGGAATTGCCGAAGCGGTCGAGTTCTACGAGACCCTCCGCAATGACTGGGATCCGCGCAGAGAGCGTTTCGATGGTGCGACGATTAGGCACCCGATTTAAGACGATAGCGCCCAGCACCAACACGCTGGATCGCTGCAATCTTTTTGCCCGTGCTGCTGAACCACACATGAACATTCTGGTTTTTCACCCCGAGCTTGGCCGAGAGTTCCTTCACAGCGACACCCTTGTCGCCGGCCGCTCGAAGCGCCGTGAGAATGCGAGCCTTCAACGCGCCGCGCCGACCGCTAGCTTGAGATTCAGAAACCTTTGCTTCGCTCGTTGCAGTCGGGGCCGGCAGAACGTCGCCGACCCGGGGTCTCTTCTGCGTCTGCCAACGGATCCGGCTTTCTCGCCGGAATAAATGCCTGTCATCTGAGCTTCGAGCTTCTTGACTTCGTCGAGAAGAGAGTCGCGCTTCCTCGTCAGCTTGATGAGGCTCTCAAGCGTTGGGGTATCGATTTTTGAGAGGTCCATAAGTCGATAACTTTAGCTAACACCTATGGCATTATGCAAGCAAATAATTAGGCATGGATTGTTTTTTGCATTTGAATGGATTGATTATGAGGTTGGAGGTTTAGAGCTTCCGTGAGTAGGGATTTCATCTTTGGCAGATTCGATCCATCAGGTCTGTTTTGTGCAGTTATTTGGATTCGACGGAACTGTTGCGTTATGAAGGGATTTTGAACGAAGAGGTAAAGCCAAGTTATTGTTCTGCTCAAGGTGGTCTTCGGCGATCGCATCCTTTTACATGAGTTGTCGTCCTGAGGAAGTCAATATGTATCGGCGCCAGGCGCGCGGCAAGCCTTATGTCGAGGAGCTCCGGAGTTCAATCTATCACACACATGCGGCAGGCATGATCTGCGGCATTTGCATTGAGGCCTGGATGGATGTAGACATCGAGTCGACCGAGCAGATGCGTCCGGGGAGAAGCATTGCGCGGAGGATTTCTCTCACGAAGAAGTTAAGGGGCTTATGAGCGTCGATGAGGCGGAGAGAAAGCTAACATTTCTTCGTTATTGGGTTTGCAAAGAGGCGATGGTGAAATTGAGTGGAGATGGCATTTATCATGGTCTCAGATATGCCCGAGTGGACTTAGCGGCTGATGGGCGGTCTCGTGGAACCTATCAAGGGCGAAAAGTCTCGCTGTGGGAGTTTCGACCTGCGCATGACTTGGTCGCAGCCTTGGCTTCGTGGGAGCCGGTCGAAGCAAAAGGCTTCTTTCGAATCTAGGAGGTGCTAAGGGAGATAAGGTATGTCCTTTCAAAATCTTGGTTTGTCTGAGGCGCTGGTTCATGGCGTGCAAAGGATGGGCTACGTTGATCCTTCGCCGATTCAGCTTCGTGCGATTCCGCTGATTCTTTCGGGACGAGATCTGATCGCCTCCGCGCAGACAGGCACGGGAAAAACGGCGGCTTTTGGTCTGCCCCTGCTTTCGTTGTTGGATTCGCCCAGCGGAGTTTCGCGCTGTCTGATTCTCGAGCCGACCCGCGAGCTGGCGATGCAGGTGGAGACGGCCTTCCGCGACTTTGCCCGATTTATGCATATTCAGGTAGCCTTGATCCACGGAGGAGTCGGTTATGGCCGGCAAAAAGAGGCTCTCAGCCGGGCTTCGATGTTATTGTGGCCACGCCCGGGCAGGTTGCTCGATCACATGCAGCGCGGCGCGGTCAACCTCTCGCGGCTCGAGTTTCTCGTCCTCGATGAGGTCGATCGCATGTTGGACATGGGCTTTCTTCCCGATGTCCGGAGGATTGTCGAAGAATGTCCTAAGAAGAGGCAAACGCTTCTCTTCTCGGCGACGATTCCTGAAGAAATTGAACGACTGGCCGCATGGTGTTTGCACGATCCGGTCAAGGTGGAAGTGGGTGTGAGGCGTTCACCGGCAGAGACGATCACGCATGCGCTCTATCCTGTGGCGGCCGCGCAGAAATTCGAGCTATTGACGGCACTGCTCGAACGGACGCAGTTTGACAGCGTCCTGATTTTTTGCCGAACGAAGGAAGGCGCTGATCGCATTGCGAGACAGCTTAAGGTCCGAAAATCATTCAGCTGGCGGTGCTCCATTCCAATCGCACTCAACAAGAGCGTGTTGAAGCACTGGAGGGATTCAAGAATGGGCGCTACGAAGTGATGGTGGCTACGGATATCGCGGCACGCGGCATTGACATCGCCGGAGTGAGCCACGTGATCAACTACGATGTTCCGCAACATCCCGAAGATTATGTCCACCGGATTGGGCGGACCGGGCGCGCGCAGAATGTCGGAGATGCCTTTACTATCATGACGGCGGAGGAGCTTCCTCATGTGAAGGAAATCGAGCACTTTATTGGTCAAAAGGTTCCGCGGCTTAAGCTTGAGGGTTTCTCTTATATTTATTCGGCGATCTTCGACGAGGAAGCGGCCCAAGCCGCCTTGCGCAGCGCCAAAGGAGTCCGGACGCATCGCGGGATGTCTTTGGAGTTCGTCGACGGCGTCGCTAAGCTGGAAGTCGCCTTCGGTGAAGCGACATCTAAGCGCACGTTAGACTACTCACCGCTGGCGAATTTATAGGCCGCGCTGCAGTTCTGCGTTGGAAATATCCGAAAGAACTTCGTTGTGTCCCGGATCCGCGGACAGCGCCAGAGTTTTTTTGGACCGGAGTAAGATTCGAAGAGCCTTGTCGCGGACTCTGTCGGAATGATGGTGATCGTGCTCCGCCATGATCATCGCGAGCGGTCCACGGAAGTCTTGCAAAGCGCGTGATGATTCATAGCGATCTTGAGAATTAGGCCGCCGGGAACGACAGGGATAATGTTTTTTGCGCCACCGGACGAGGGAATCAAAAGGTGTGAGGAGCAAAGCTCCTTCGATGGACTCTGGTCCGCTGTGCGGCGGCCTGGCACGCGACGCCGTCCCAAGAGATTCGCCGAGGAGAACCATGGTCGCGGCGAGCAGATCGATTGCCTTGAGGGCGGCGAGCACGAGGCAATTTTCTGTCGGAACTCCCTGGTCGGGCGCCATAACCAGGATATTCCAGAATGATAGATTGGAGGGGTAATTCCGGCCTTACGTAAGCGCGAAATGATGT
Source organism: uncultured Actinomycetota bacterium (assembly GCA_963831385.1). Taxonomy (GTDB): domain Bacteria; phylum Actinomycetota; class Actinomycetes; order Jiangellales; family Jiangellaceae; genus JACVRX01. Next base: position 151,486 of record CAWHPW010000017.1, on the reverse strand, counting down.
GGCTCCGATACAAGGAATGACCGGCATTTCCATGAAGATCGAGAACCGGAAATCCTCGGCCCTCTTGGTTTCGCCATCCAATGAAGTTTCCGATCGGCGTTGCGCCATGGAAGAAGGCCCTTCGCGTGCCGCGCAAGGCTCCAGAGCTTCGAAGTCGCGCTTGTTACGGATAATAGATGAGCATGCGCTGAACGGCATAGGCGAAGACCGTGCCGCGAAAAACAGAATCAACAGTCAGCCCGATCCGCGCTACCATCTCCGGCATGCCATGGTCGAACGTTGGCGAAATCTCATAAGCGGCACAATATGGAATATCTTGCGATCGCTTCAGGAGCCCGCAATGGCGATGATCTCGTCGCACGGCGAGAGAAATTTTGGATCGGCACTGAGAGCTTGGCTAGACTCCACTTTCGAGAGAGCTTGAAATCGGGCGAGCTTGGGATATAGGAAGCCTGAAGTTTTGCGCGATTAGCTCAGTGGTAGAGCGCCTGCTTCACACGCAGGAAGTCGCAGGTTCAAACCCTGCATCGCGCACGCCGCGAGAATAATGAGCGTTTCTCAAGGTGGCCCCCACGGGTTTCGCAATTACGCTTTTTTCGGATATCTACCGCTGGAGAGTGGGATGCAGCCGCCTAAGCGCACCCGATTTGCAGTCGCATGAAAGGTGATCTCTTGGAGACGGGACAGCAGACGAAACATGGATGACCGTGGCTGCCGGGAACAAAGGGGCTTCTCGAATGTTGCCATGACTGCTCTGGGTGCTCTTCTGCGCAAGTCCTTCTTTGCCTTTGAGGAGCTAACTCAGTTATCCGCCGGCAGCTACGCGCAGGACTTCCAGTCGATCTTCGTTGGAGAGCGCGGTCTGCGCCCATTCCGAGCGTAAAAGTGCAGTACCGTTGTGTTCGACCAGAATAGTCTCGGGCACCAACCGAAGCTCGCTGACCAGATCAAAAACGGTCTGCGCCCCAACGTCTTGTCTTTGACCATTGAGGAAAACATTCATGACACTCAGGCTGCGTTCAGGATCGCGGCGTCCCAGTCTTTCCAGACGGGCTCGAGCCCGAGTTCCTGCAGTCGGGCGGCGACGACCTCGGCGGGGCGCTCGTCGGAAATGGCAAACTGCCCTTCAGCGCGATCACCGATTGCCGCGATCTGGCGACCGCGGATCGTCTGGTGCAGATGTTCTTTACCCTGTCTGGTATAGCCCCCCGGTTCCGTATGGCTGCCTGCGCTCATCATGGTCACGCCAAGAGGAGCTAGGGCATCGCGCAGGGCGGTCGGTTCGCGCGTGCTGAGAACGATTCCGATCTGCGGAAAGGTAATGCGCAGTGCACAAAGCAGCTGAATAAATTCGCGGTCAGGCAGGGAATGTGTGGACTGGAAGTCGCCTGCCGCCGGTCGCAAGCGTGGCAGACTGACGGTGATCTGGGCCTTCCAACAGGTGCGCAGCAAATACTCGAGATGGCTTGCGAGAGCTAGGGCTTCTTCGCGCCAATGCCATAGTCCGTAAAGAGCACCGATGCCGATGCGGCGAAAACCCGCCTCATAGGCCCGTTCAGGGCAGTCCAATCGCCAGTCAAAATCCTTCTTCGGGCCGGAAAGATGGATTTTCGAGTACGTGGGGCGGTGATAGGTCTCCTGGTAAACAACCAACCCCTCAGCCCCAGCGTTGACCAGAGGCACATAATCCTTCACCTCCATGGGCGCTACTTCCAGGCTGACACTCGGGACTGCCGCCGAAAGCCGCTGAACGCAACGCTTCAAATAATCGCCAGAAACAAATTTCGGATGCTCCCCGGCGACGATCAGAATGTTGCGGAAACCTTGGCCGATAAGGTATGCGGCTTCGCGGGCGACTTCCTCGATATCGAGCGTGACGCGCAGAATGGCGTTCTCGCGGGAAAAGCCGCAATAGGCACAGGAATTGATGCACTCGTTGGAAAGATAAAGCGGAGCGAAGAGGCGCATCGTGCGTCCGAAGTAACGCCGAGTAATCGCGGCGGATTCACGTGCCATCAGCTCGAGGTTCTGGTCTGAGCAGGGAGCTAGCAGCGCTTCAAATTGTCGCAGAAGCGCAGATCTATCACGGACCACTTCAGTGATATCGGAAGAGAATGCCATGCTTAATTAAGACCGAAGACAATTAATCACAGCCTGGGGAAGACACAAAGAAAACGAGCAGGCTTCTGGAAGAGTTGGCCCTGTGCGGTAGGTGTGCTCTATGATTAGAGTTCATCAGTGTTTGAGAAATCCCTTTTTGGCGAGCGGATTGCCAGTGGCAGCGGCATCGAGGAGTTGATGGACGATCTCGGCCGGGCCATGGCGGGCGCTCATGGACCGGTGCGCATGCTCGGTGGCGGCAATCCAGCGCACATCCCCCAAATGCAGGCGATTTGGCGCGATCGCATGAAGGCGATTCTGGCAGATCCGCCGTTGTTCGATCGGATGATGACAAACTACGATCCGCCAAGAGGAAACGCCCGCTTCATCGCAGCACTTGCGGACTTGCTCCGGCGGGAGTTTGCCTGGAACGTCGCCCCCGAAAATATTGCGATTACAGCTGGCGGTCAAACAGCGTTCTTTTTTCTCTTTAATCTCCTGGCCGGTGAATTCCGCGATGGCCGGCGCAAGACAATACTTCTGCCGCTGATTCCTGAGTATATCGGCTACATGAACCAAGGGCTCGCTCCCGGACTTTTGCGTGCTCTTGAGCCGCGAATCGAATTTCTGCCAGGACATCGATTTAAGTACCACGTGGATTTCGATCGGCTTGCCCTCTCAAAGGACGTCGCGGCGCTTTGCGTCTCCCGTCCGACAAATCCCTCCGGGAACGTGCTGACGAACGAGGAGATCCATCGCTTGGCTGCGCTGGCCCGCGCAGCCGAGTGCCCTTGATCATCGATAATGCCTATGGAGTTCCCTTTCCCGGCATCTTGTTTCGCAAAGCCGACCCGATCTGGGATGAAAACATCATCCTCACGCTGAGCCTGTCCAAACTCGGGCTTCCGAACACGCGCACCGGAATTGTCGTGGCAAGGCCAGAGATCATCCGTGCCGTGGCTTCCATGACCGCGATTGTCGGCCTGGCCAACTGTTCTATTGGACAAGCCATCGTTCTGCCACTCGTGGAATCCGGGCAAATTCTCCAGTTAGCGCACGAGGTGGTGCGTCCATTTTACGAGCAAAAATCTCTCCGGGCACAGCAATGGATTGCCGAGTTCTTTCAGGACGAACTGGATTACCATGTTCATGTGAGCGAAGGCTCTTTGTTCTTATGGTTGTGGTTTCGCGGGATGAAGATCTCGGCGGAGACCCTTTATGCCCGCTTGAAGAATCGCGGCGTGCTCGTGATTCCGGGACACTACTTTGGAGTGGGCGCGGCCGAGGATTGGCGCCATGGCCATGAATGCATCCGCCTAAGTTTTGCGATGGACGAAGGCGCGGTTCGCGAAGGCATCGCGATCCTGGCCGAGGAAGTTGCCCAGGGATATCTCTGAATGTCTTCGGGACAGCGTGGGTTCTTCTGAGTTTAAGCCGCGCGAGCTTTCTGGAATTCCAGCACGTTGATTGGCGGGAAATTCAGGGGACAATATTCCTTAGCGGTTAGGTCAAAAAGACCATTATTATCGCAAAGTTGTGTTGTAATCTGATAGGTGATAAAACGGCTATCGTTGTTCATCACCGTCGCGATGTTCTGCAAAATCTTGTCCCTGGTCTTCGATTCGATGACGAAGAATGGCACACCTGACAAAATGTAGTCACAATGTGGATGACCTAATTCGTGCAGCGTCTCCGGCAAACGCAAAGCATCGGTGTGAAGCACCATGATACGATGATCGCCCCTGAATTGCTTTCGTAAATGCAAAACGAATTCCTCATCGAGCTCAAACAGGATGAGCCGAGACTCGGTGTTCATGCGTTTGACGATCTGGCGGGTGTGGCACCCTTCGCCGGGACCGAGTTCGACGACAATACGGGGGCGTGAGAAATCAATGCGCCGGCTCGTCTGGCGGGTCAAGAACGGTGAGCTTGGCACAACGTAACCGACGCGGAGCGGATTGGCGAGTGCGCGCCTTAAGAAAAGAAGACTCATTCTAGGCAGTAAGGTTGATAGGTGTGGTTGGAAGTCCAGTTCATCGGAGATCTCGCGGCAGATGCCTTTCTTGCGAACGTGGGGAGTCGGGAGAGGGGATGACTATCGTGGAGAGGTTGTCCCTATGGCGGAGAGGTCGCTGATGATTTCGTGTCACGATTAAAGACCGGCCACCATGCGCCGCTACCTGAAGGGACCGCGTGCCGCATATACTCCCCGACGAACGAAGGCTTCATCACGCTGCAGGTGAAGCCAGCCACGGGCTAGCCTGCCCGTGCTCCGAACAGGCGGACCTAGACATGAATGACCTGCTGGCATCCGGCCCTGACCTCGCTGTCATCCCGACGGTCACGGCTCTCGCGATAAAGCACTTCAAGCACAAGCAGGGGAAGGACGTCGAGGGCGCTCAGCTCAAGCCGAAGCATCCAGCCGTGAGTTTCCTGCTCGGCGCCTGGAATGACGGCGATTTCAACGAGGCCCACAAGCACATCGCGCCCGACATCTCGATCTACACGAACGGCCGCTCGTTCACCACTGAAGGCGGCGGCCCGGCCATGGCCAAAGAGAGCATCGAGTCGTGGCGCGCGCTCGCGCCGGACGTGCGGATGGAGCTCACCCAGGAGATCCGTGAGAAGAACCGGATCGCGATCGAGTTCCGGATCACCGGAACCCACACCGGGGACGTCCCTGGACTGCCCGCGAGCGGTGAGGCGATCGACGTCGAGGGCACCGCATTCATGACCCTCAGCCGGAACAAGATCACCGAGGTCTGGACGGTCTTCGATTCGCTCGCAGTCGCCGTGCAGACGGGGGCCGTCGAGGCGCCCGCCTGGTGGCCTGGGCGCAGCTAATGCCGGTGCCGTGTGCGTACGCTTACTTGCTAGGTAGACCGTCGAACGCCCCTGGCGTTGCTTCCATCGCCCCAGTGGCCACTCGATGACCGCCACAGCGCCCGCCGAGGACCGTACAGAGTGATCTACCGCGAAGAATCGACGGCTGCTCAGTCGCCGCCGGGCGTCACTGGTCCGCGACGTGTGGCTTCGCTCTCACCCGAACGAGGGTGACTCTCGCGCAGCGATTGATCGATTGGAGCGGCACGCCCAATTCATCCGGCGCCTGTCGGCCGAGTTCACCACCTCGACCACGACCACCGACTCGGAGATCATCCCTCCGGGTTATCGGCCGTTGCTGGCGAACAACGAGGCCGACCGTCCCTTGTTCGCGGCCTCGACCAAGGGTGACATCCGCGATGCGACAGCGTTCTTGATTCCTGGGAACGTGACCGAGACCGCGATTGGCACGGGCGCCGCGACACATGTTGAGGGAACGCAGCCGACCGAGGGCATTCGGATGGATGGCAACCGGGAAGTCGGGGTGACCCACCTACGGTCCAAACTCGGACCAGCGCCGCGCGCTCACCACTCCGATGATTCGTAAGGGGTAAGCGGACCCGCGTGGCACGCCGGGTCGTCGTCGGCTGAGGCAAGGGCTAATCAGCCTGTCGGGCGACATCGCACACGTTTGGCAAGACCCGAACGCCCAGTATTCATTCGGGCCGACCAGACCCTCGCCGCCAGCCTCGGCATGCTGCTCGTGCCGTACGGCGGAGCGAGAGCCCATCTTCAGCACGCAGGGCGAAAGAGCGAGTAGGGAGCGGGGGTGGACTGGTCATTCACGGTTGGGACCGCGTGAAGATCATCCGACTCGTCAACGGCGCCGGTCGGTTCCTCGTGATGTGCGGGCGACGATCTTGTTCGTGGACCGAACCGACCTCCTCAGCTATTCTCGCGAGGACGACCGTCTCGGACCCGCAGACAGTTCGGGGAGGACGCGATGCAGAGTCATCTCGAGGTCGATTTCCCGATCCGAGCTCCGGCCAACGCCACGCCGCTCGCTGAAGAGCTGCCCGCGTTGATGCCAGATCTTGCGAGAGCGCAGGACGACCTCGGTACTGTGCACTTCTCCCGTTTCATGGTCGAGGGAGACGAGAAGCTTCTCTTCCTCTCGGACATCGACGGCGAGGTCGACCTGCACATCGAGCGGCTTGTGGAGGCTGCAGGCCCGGTGCTCGACGCCATCTTCACACACGTGGACGACCCGCCGGGCACGCCCGCGGCTGGTAACCGTGACAGGGTCATCAAATGGCTGAAGCATCATTGCCACGATCCCCTCGACACGTACAGCGCTTACGAGGACGCTTCGGTTCAGGACATCCAGGCGTGCGCGCGTGCGGCGGGCTTTACGGGCAATACGTCGCAGAGCCCCTTGCTGATCTACATGTCCATCAAGTCACGTGTGCAAGCCTTTGTCTTGAAATTGGTCGGGCCACTCGTGGTGGGGAAGAAGGGCCACGAAGGGTTGGAGGCTGTTGGTACGGTGCATTTCTCCCATTGGGTGCCCTATGAGAACAACCACTTGGGCTTCTTCACGATCTACGACGGTTCTTTCGAGAAGTACGTCCAGGACTTCGCTGAAGAGACCTCGGTCGTGTTCGATACCGTCTTTCCACACATCGATGGCGCGCCGCCAACCCCAGTAGCGAAGAACGCCGAGGCATTCTATCAGTGGGCATTGGAGAACAACCAGCCGCCCATTGGGTTCTACAGCGCCTATCCGGGCCTCTCGGTTCAAGACATCCGAGCCCTGCTGGCCGATTATCGCACGTCGGCATCGGGCACCGCTGGATAGCCACCTCGTTCAGCACCTCCGCCCGTCGATCTGGCCCACGGGTTTGGCTTGGTCCACCCATCGAACATCTACACCGACCCCGTGACGAACCAGAAGGTTCTGCGCAGCACCGGACGTGTGGTGTTCGGAGCCGACGGCACGCTCGAGTTCCGGGCGGGACAGCAGCCGTTCCTAGACGCGTTCGTCGACGGGACATGCCCGTGTTCGACGCGGTCTGCGCGGCGCTCGCGTAGTCGCCACCGACACGCTCCACTCAACGGTCGTCATCGAAGATGCCGTCGTACACGCCGAACGCGTCCTGATCCCGCCCAACGCCTCGGCCGGAGGCAGGTTCCGGGCGAATGCCAGCCGGCGCACAGCGCCGACCAGGCCCAGCAGTTCCGCCCAACCATGGCGGCCGTGAGCACGGCGGGCTCCGTCCCGTCGAGGTTCCCCGGCTTCGCCTACCAACGCACAGCCTGGGGACCGTCCCGACTCGTGTCGAGACGATCGAACTCGGCCCTGGCGGGGCTCCTCGATCCTAAAGGAAGTGACGCTGATTCACGCCGATACGGATGCCGATGAACGTCCACCCATGGTCCAATGTCCTGCTGAGAAGAGGGCCGTTTGGACGAGCAAGCCAGAAGCGCATAAGGGGGTCGGCTGTCAGCTGTCCACAGCGGACTTCGTCGGGCTGTGGGGAACAGCGTATAGTGCCGCCGCCGACCACAACTGGATGAGGAGCGCTGAGATGAGCGACGTACCCGCGGAAACCCCGGTCCTGGATCTGCTGGCGACCATGACCGCCGCCTCGGTGGAAGCCTCCAGCCTCGACCCACAGACCTTGATGCTGGTGCGCATCGCCGCGCTCGTCGCGGTGGATGCACCGCCGAGCTCGTACCTGTTGAATCTCGGTGCCGCGGCCGAAATCGGGGTCGACGGCGAGCGGGTCCGCGACGTCCTGGCAGCCGTCGCACCGATTGTGGGAACGGCCCGCGTCGCCTCCGCGGTGGGCAATGTCGTCCGCGCGCTTGGCCTCGCCGAACTCGCAGCCGAGCAGCAGCTCGCCGAAGGCACGTAGCTCCCGTACCCGCGGGCATCGTGCCGCCCGCTCACTCGTCCCCCGCCCAGGCAGCCACCAGCTCCGAGACTCGCGGTCCTGTCAGCCGGCGCCAGCGGTCACGTGAGGCGACACGGCAGAGACCAGATCGCCTGACCTCTGGGGCACGGCTTATTCCCAGCCGGCGAATACGCGCCGTTACGTTTCCGGTCACCAGATTTGCCCGCGTGGGGTGCTAGCCGGACTCTGTGTTGACTGCTTGAATGCGGTGGCGCCGCGCAGCGCGGTGTGAGCAGCGCGAGAAGAGCGAGGCAGAAGCATGTCCGAGACGCAGAACACCTACCGGGAGCGGAGCAGCGCAGCGGTCGGCTGGATCTCGTTCGCCGCCATCATGTTGATCATGATCGGCACGTTCCACGCCATCGCCGGACTGGCGGGGATCATCGAGAACGAGTTCTACAGCGTCGTCCCGGCGGCCGGGACCGAAGCCACCGGCGACGTCTACTTCCTGCAGTTCGACGCCACAACCTGGGGATGGATCCATCTCATCGGTGGGCTCATCGTCCTGTTCGCCGGCATCTGGCTGTTCCGAGGCGCGGTCTGGGCTCGGACCGTCGGCGTGATCGTGGCCGTGATCAGCGCCATCGTGAACTTTGCGTGGCTACCGTGGTATCCGGTCTGGTCGATCACCATGATCGCGATCGCCATCACCGTGATCTGGGCATTGACCGCACACGGACGCGACATCACCGAGCTCGAGTAGGCGGGCGCCAACCCGGCCTCGGAACGTTCGTGTCGATCCTTGGTCGTCACGTTGTCGCCTAGTTCGCCCGGCACCTGCATGTACCCGTAGGTGACGGCCGCGTTGGTGGGCGTGGTCGGTCTGTTCATCGCTTGGCACCATTCCGGTCATCCATGAGTGAGCAGGCCGGCTGCTGACGATGTCGACGGCGGCGCGATCACGTGCGTCGCGTGCTCGCCGCCGCCGCGCCGATCGTTGGGGCACCCGGGTCACCTCGGCACTTGGAAAGGTCGTGCGCGCGCTGGGGTTCGCTGAGCCGGCGAACGAGCATGCGGGCCTCGGAGGCGGTGACGGGAGCTGAAGGGGTCTTTAGACCGGTGAACCAGGTTTGGCGCGGCCACACCGCTCGCTGGGTGGCTCCGTCTTCGGAGACAGCAACTCCGGCGCCAAAGATCCGACGCCCACAGGACGTCCAAGTAGGTGGAGGAGGGTAAGGCGATGGCTGCGGTACAGCAGGAACGCGAGGGTGGCCGAGTCAGGCGATCCGTCAAGCAGTACCTCCCCATCCTCGGGTGGCTGCCGTCGTACCGCAGGAATTGGTTCATCGTCGACGCCGTCGCGGCGATTTCGGTCTGGGCGCTCCTCGTGCCGCAAAGCCTCGGGTACGCCACCCTGGCCGGGGTACCGGTCCAGTACGGTCTGTACACAGCTTTCGCCGCGCTGGTCGCCTACGCGATCTTCGGTACGTCGAAGCAGGTCGTGCAGGGACCGAGCGGGAGTGTCGCCGCCGTCTCCGCCGCCGTCGTAGCCCCGCTCGTCGGCATGGCTGCGATGGGTAGCGAGGACGCCGTGCCGATGACTGCGGCGCTGGCGATCACCACCGGGGTGGTGTACCTGGCGCTCGGCATCGCGAAGGCGGGGTGGATCTCCAACTTCCTCTCTCGAGCGGTGATGAGCGGATTTGTCCTCGGATTCTCGATCGGCATCATCATCGACCAGTCCTACAAACTCCTCGGCGTGGACAAGACGTCGGGCAGCTACTGGGACGAGCTCGTCGGCACGATCGGGCAGTTCGCGGACACCAACCTGTACACCTTGGCCGTGGGCGTATCCGCGCTCGTCGTGCTCCTCTTGATGCGTCGGTTCGTTCCCCGATGGCCGAGGGCGCTGATGGTGGTCGCGCTTTCAATTGTCGCGGTGAACGTGTTCGACCTCACCTCGGAAGGGGTTGCCGTTACCGGGGACATCCCGACGGGGCTCTTCACGGTGGGCGTGCCACAGGACGCATGGGGAGAAGTCGGGGCACTGATCGCCGGTGCGCTCTCCATCATCTTCGTGGGGTATTCGGAGACGCTCGCGAGCGGACGCGCGATGGCGTCGAAGCATGGCGACAGGCTCGACACCAACCAGGAGCTGGTCGCGGAGGGATTCGCCTGCGGCGCCGCGGGCCTGGTGGGCGGATTTGTCACCGACGGAAGCCTGTCGAAGACATCGGTTGCCGATGCGGCGGGGCAGAAGAGCCAGATGGCCTCGCTGATCAACGCCGTGTTCGTGCTGCTCACGATCCTGTTCCTGGCGAGCCTGTTCAAAAACCTCCCCGCCGCTGTGCTGGGTGCCGTTGTGATCGATGCGATGGTCGGCCTCATCGACTTCCGCCCGATGGTTCGCTATTTCCGGGTGAGCCGTTCGGACTGGCTCTGCTACATGGCGGCCGGCCTGGGCATCCTGTTCTTCTCGATCATCCAAGGCATCGTGATCGGTGTCGTCCTGTCGCTGCTGCTGTTGATCGCGCACGCGTCGAGGCCGGCGCTGCGCCGCATGGGCAAGCAACCAGAGTCGGACACATACGTCGACGCGGCGCGTCACGAGAGCGCGATCGTCGAGCCGAGTGTCCTGGTCGTGCGGCTCGACGGCCCGCTTTTCTTCGCGGACGCCAACGTCTTCCATGACGGCGTGAACCAGCTCATCTCGGCGGCGGATGCTCCGGTTCACGCGGTCGTTCTTGATATGGAAGCCGTGTCGCACACAGATACCGACGGTGCCGACACGCTCACGTCGATGGCCTCGGAGATGAAGGCCAGGGGGATCTGGTTCGGGATCGCGCGCGCGGAAGAGGCGATCCTCGTTCGGTGGGATCGGGCCGGCGCAATCGAAGCGATCGGCCGGGACCACGTTTTCGGGTCTGTCCAAGAGGCAGCCCACGAGGCGGGCGCACGTGCTGGAGTGGATCCCTCGCGTAACCGCGGACGCGAGCCGTCACCGCAGCCGGCGCCAGGGACCGCAGATCATCGTCCGATGCGATGTCCGGACGCATGCCAATGGTGTCCCCGGAACATCACACTTCTGATCGGACCAGCTTTCGAACCGACAACTTAGTGGAGGCCCAGCGTGGAACGCCAACGCGTAGGGTTCGCAGAGTGACGCGGCCACCGAGTTCATGGATTAGTCCGCCGAAGAAATCCCGACATGGGAGCCGATCGGGCGCCTCCGGCGGGTTCGGGACATGGCCACCGGGCGGTAGCAGGTGCAGCGCCCGGTGTACTCCGCACCTGTTCGTCCAGCGGCGCCCGACCAACTGACGGACCGCAGGATCGTTCGGTTCGCCTCCCGATGTCGATCCATGACCCTGCTACGCCCGGCTCCTCTCAGACAACGCACGACCTGAACATCTCCCCGGAAACACTCCTGCACCTCGCCCCTAACGTTCGTACGCGCTTCGATGCGGTGGGGCACGTCCTCGTCGATGCGCCCGACGGGACGATCATCGACATCGGGCCGAGGGGATACGCGATCCTCTCGCTCTTTTCACGCCCGCTGGCGCTTGGGGATGCGATCGAGCGGCTCGAGGACGGGGAGCGCAGCTCGACCGACTTCGTGCCGACGCTGAGCGTCATCAACATGTTGATCGAGGATGGCGCCCTCGTGCAGCCCGAAGCTCACGGGGGGCCGTCGAGCGGCTGGGCGGACCCGGTGGAACACGCCCGCATGCTGCACGACGACCGCCGGACGGGTGAGTACGTGGCGGCGCTCGCGCAAGCCGTGCGACCCGGAGACGTCGTGCTTGACATCGGCACCGGGAGCGGCGTGCTCGCCATCGCCGCCGCCAGGGCGGGCGCCCGGCACGTCTACGCGGTCGAGGCCAGTGATATCGCGGCGGTCGCCGAGCGTGTGTTCGCCGTGAACGACATGGCTGACCGAATCACACTCGTCGCCGGGTGGTCGCGTCAGATCGAGCTGCCCGAGCCTGCCGACCTGCTGGTGTCCGAAGTCATCGGCAACGAACCGTTCGAGGAGGAGATCCTCGAGACGACGCTCGACGCGCGCCGCCGGCTGCTCAAGCCGGGCGCGCGGCTGATTCCGCACCTCCTCACGCTCTTCGCGCGGCCCCTCTTGCTTCCCGAGACCGAGGCGAGGCAGCGTGCACTCGGACGGTCAGCGGTCGAGCGCTGGCGTGGGCTATACGGGATCGATTTCGCGCCGCTCGTTGATGCGGCGGCGCCCGGCCCCGTCAACTCGCCGACCGAGGCCGAGGTGGCTGCAACGTGGCCACCCGTGGGTCAGCCGACGGTCCTCACTGTCCTCGACCTCACCACCTTCGACGTCAGCCACGGTGCGCGCCACCGCCCATCTAGCTCTTGATTCGCCGGGAGCCGTCAATGCCGTCGCTGTCACGTTCCGCGCCGACCTGCATGAGGCGATCGCGCACACGCTCGATCCGTGGACATGGCCGACGTCGAGCTGGGCGACCTCGGTATGGGTGCTGCCCGATCCGCTGTATGTCGGGCCGGACGCAGCGCTGCGCGTGCACTACAACCGCCGCGTCCGAGGAACACCTGACGGGCTCACCTGCGAGGTCGTCGAAGACGGCGCCCGCTGAGCCGACAGGTCTCACTCTCCTCAACCCGGTTTCGTCTCTTTCGGATGAAGCCGACCGCCCGCAGCCGGAATAGCATTACCGATGGCATGGTGCTCATCAGACCACCGGAGCCGGGATTGAACAGGGACGAAGGAGGAGAGCGATGGGAATGGTACGACGACGGGCACGCCGCCGGACCGCTCTGGTGGTTGGCGGGGCGGCTTACGCGGCCGGCAGGGCGGGCAGCGGAGGGCAGCAGGACTCCGACGACCAGGGCGGCTACGACGAGCCGCCGCCCGCGCCGCCGCCGCCCGCCCCCACCGAAGGGGGCTCGGACGCGGATGAGATCGAGCGCCTGGCCGAGCTGCACGCCAACGGCATCCTGAGCGACGAAGAATTCGCAGCCGCGAAGGCCAAGATCCTCGGGATCTAGTCATCACAACGCGTAACAAGTGAGGAGCCTTCATGGCTGAGAACAGTCGCGCTCAAGTTCTGCGGCGCGCCCTTGAGGCGTGCGTCACCGGCGACGTCGATGCTTTGCCGGAGTTGTTCACCGCCGACGTCAGCGGCTGGTCGCCGAACATGCTCGTCAGCTCGCTCGACGAGTTGAGCGAGACGGTCGCCTACCGGGAGGACGCCCTCTCGGACGTGGGGATCGACATCAACTCGCTCGATGTCCTCGGGAACAAGGGATTCGTCGAGTACCGGCTCAACGCCGTGTTCACCGGGCCTTTCGTGCTGCACGAGGACACGGTCATCGAACCGACTGGGGCCAAGATCCTGCTCGGAGCCGCGCTAGTGGCCGAATTCAGAGGCGACAAAATCTCGGCGTTCCGGAACTACTTCGACGACGCCGCCCTCCTGGAGCAGATGCTCCCCGCCTAGAGCGCGGCCACGGGAAAGCCGAGCAAGTGGACGACGCCCCGTACCCGCTCGTCGTCGAGGACTCCCCGAATCTCGCCGACTTGGCGCTGCTCGAGGAGCGCGTCGCCGCGGCCGCGATCGCGGCTGCAGGCGTCGGGGAAGACCGAGCGTTCGGGATCTTCGTCCGCGACGACGAGCATCGGATCGTCGCCGGTATCTCCGGCATGACCTGGGGCGGGTGTTGCCAGTTGCATGCCATGTGGGTGGACGAGCCGCTCCGGGGCCGCGGGCTCGGGCGCGCACTCATGGCCGGGGCAGAGTCTGTGGCGAGACGGCGCGGCTGTGCCCTCGTCGAGTTCTTCGCCTACGACATGCTGGCGGCCGGCCTCTATGAGCGGCTTGGCTACGAGACGGTCGGCGTCATCGAGGGCTGCCCGGTGGATAGCAGCGCCGCACGCTGGTACCGCAAGCACCTCTGAGCTGCACGCGCTTGCGAGCCCTGACCTCGTCCGAGAGTCAACCGGTGTCGCTATCAATCCCGTCCGGCTCGGATTCCGTGTTGAATCGGCGACGGTGGCTGAGCCGAATCCGCCGGACGGCGTGAACTGACGAGACACTCCGCTACACCCCCGCGGCGCGTACTGTACGAGGTGACAGGCTCGATCGGCGGGTCCGAGTCCACAAGGACGACGAAGATCGGCCGCTGGCGACCTGCAGGAGATCCAGATCGAGCAGAAGAGCCGGCGTAGGGCCGCGGCGTGACCCCCGCGGAACCGGTGCCGACGGTCCGCGAGGTCGAGCACAAGTTCCGCGTCCACGGTGCGGAGCCTCGTTAGACGAGGCGTAAGTAATCGCACCCGCGCCAAATACATGAGGAAGGCGTCGACGTCTCGCCCAGACGTGCTGGTGCGGTCTAGCGTGTCCGCACATACCTGGGCGAGGGCCGACCCGTCATCCCTGGGCGGGAGCGGAAGATTGCCCCGGCATGTGGTTGGGTTCCCCGGCCCTGGGTGTCGAGGTCGTACCACGAGCTGGTGATAAATAGGTCTGCCCCGTCGGCGCCGCCGAAGGCCACCGAGGTGGGATTCGATGTCGGAATCTCCACAACGCCGTCGAGCGTGCCGTCAGGGCGGTAGCGGTGAACCGCCCCGGACCGGCCGAGGGCGATCCACAGCATGCCCTCGTCGTCGACGGTCATACCGTCCGGCCAGAGCCCAGCATCGCCGAAGTCAAGGAACCGTCGACGATCGCTGACAGCCCCGGCGGCAACGTCTAGGTCGAACACGTCGACAATCATGACGCCGGTGTCGGCGAGGTACAGCCGACCCGCCGATTCGTCGAAGGCAGGCCCGTTCGAGATCGTCAGACCGTCCACCACGCATGTGACCTGGCCCGTATCGACCCGGTACAACGCCGCGTTCCGCGGCCGCTTGTCCAGGGCCATGGTGCCGACCCAGACCCGGCCCCGACCGTCGACCTTGGCGTCGTTGGCGCGGTTTTCCGGCTTGTCCTGCTCGATCGGAACAACTATCTCGGTTGATCCGGTGGTTCGGTCCAGCACCGCCAGGCCGTCGGGAGCCGCCACCAGCGGCTGCCCGGTGGTATCTAGCACCACGCCGCCCGGTGGACCCGGCGTCTTCCAGGACCAGGTGGCGCCGGACTGCGGATCGAAGCAGTGCACCCGTTCTGCGGTGATGTCGACCCACCACAACCGCTCCGTGGCGGCGTCCCAGATCGGACCTTCGGCGTGCTCGGATCGAAGACTAAGCAACTTCTCGACCGAGATATCGCCCATCACTCGACCCTCCGACGCTCGCATCCCCTCTACGCCATCGCAATCCGGGCGGTGATCGTAGGCGGAGGCGCTGAGCTTCGACGTGCGCGGCTACGTTTCGTAGTCGACGTAGCAAGGACCGTAGCGGTGCATACAACCGGCGATCCACTCGAAGGTGGCAGACTCTAAACGATGGAGGGCGGATGGGCTTCCAGAGCTGGGAGATCGGGCTATCCGGCCGCGGGGAGCAGACTGGTCTGTTGGTCGCGGCAGCGGTAGCGCCCGGGACATTTGAGCCGTCGCTGGTGCCGCGGACCACAGCGGATCAGGGCATGGTGATGGCCCGGGGACAATGCTGTCGTACGCAACCACCGTCGCGATACGGGACACGATCGAGGCGATCGCTTCCACGTTGCCCGAGGTTGCCGGCGGCGTTGGCGTCGCGGCAGCGGGCGGCTGCAGCGCTGTTGGACCTTGCGCTGATCTCGACGGGGCCGGCGGCTCAGCGCGCCTAGCGGCAGCGTCCCGGTGAACCGATGCTGCGCGGGCTGGCTCGCCCCCGGACGTGATGCCGCCGAATCCTGACCTGCTACGCGAGCACGACGGGCACGTCACCAGCACCGGCAGTCGCGCCGCAGACGAGGCACCCACGCCGGTTCTCGCTCACTCAGCCACGAGACCGTGACCTACATGCTCGACCGGCGACACTTCCTGTGCTCCTCCCCGCGGCACGTCCCGGTCTTACATCCAGCGCCGCGGTCGCTCCACCTGACGACGACCCTGCGCGGCGACTTAACCCAGACAGCTCTGACAGCCCTCTGCGTGCTGGCCGTCGCCCTTGCCACGCGTGTGAACGACGTTCATGCCACGAACCATGCCACACCGGTTCGAAGTGCCATCATCTAGTCGGCATGCCCGCAGTTCAGGACAGTGCCCCCGGTGGGGGTCGAACCCACACTGGGCGGATTTTAAGTCCGCTGCCTCTGCCGGTTGGGCTACGGGGGCGCTGCGCTCAGGCTACGGCTGTGACGAGACGAACAGCGGACATCATTGTCCTGGCATGCGTATGACGCTCAGCGTGGTCGTGACGTCGGCGCGGCCGATCAGAACGGCGCATCCACCTCGTCAGGTGGGGTCGGGTGGAGCGGCTCGATCGCGCTTTGGATCTCGGCCAGGGAGCGCAGCCAGTAGACGAACAGGGCCACGAGCGTGACGACGAATGCTGCAGTCGCCATCGCCCAAACAGCTGCTGGCCCGGCAGCAAGTACGGCAAGAGCCCCGACTGCCGATGCCACTGCGGATGTCAAGACTCCGACGATTCCCTGGGTCTGGACGACTAAGTACAGCAGCCGGTACCGCGGAGGGCGCCGGCTCATCCCCGTGCCAATGCTCCGGTACATGGCCAGCGCGTCGTCGTAGGCCGGCAGGACGAAGTACGGCCGGCTCGCCGGAGCGGTCTCCTGGAAGTAGTGCCGGATCCGGTTCATCCCCATGTTGTAGACGAGCGACTCGCGCTGAACTTGGACCAGACGGACGAACGTCGCGACCCCCAGGAACAACATCAACGGCAGGACGACCAGCGCGAGCGTCGTGAAAGGAGGGCTGTCCAGCCCGCCTTGGGCCACGAAGCCGAGCGCCACGCCGGCTGCCGACAGGGAGTAGATGAAGATGCTCGTGCGGGTCAGCGACGCGGACCAGGCAGCGTTCAAGGCGCTCATCAGCGCCGAGTACTCGGTACCCAGCACCTCGTTGACGGCCTGCCGTTCGTCAGGCGTCATCCCTTCCGAGGTCGACAACAAACGACTCCCATCCGGCGAGCGGTCGGCAGGACCACGGCGGCTCATTGGTATCGACGGCGCGGGTAAACGGCATGGGCACCGGCAACCCGATCCAGGAACAATAGGCCCGCGCAGTGGTCGATCTCGTGCTGGACGGCTCTCGCTTCGAAGGCGTCGGTCTCGATCGTGACCGACGTCCCCGATCCCGGCAGCATGCCAGCGACCACCAGGCGGGTGGCCCGGCGAACGTCACCGGTGAGGTCAGGGACGGACAGGCAACCCTCCCGCCCCGACTCCCGGCGGGTCGCCTGCACGATCTCGGCGTTGCAGAATGCGAAGGTCCCGTGCGTGGTTCGCGCCTTGGGGTGCGTCGACACGTCGACACAGAACACCTGTTGCCCCACGTCGACCTGCGGCGCGGCCAACCCGACGCATCCTGGCGACACTCGCATCGTCGCGATGAGATCTGCCGCCAGTTGGACGACTTTCGGGTCGGTGGGATCGACAGGTTCAGCCTGTCCGGCGAGAACGGGATTCGGAGCATGGACGACAGGCAGGATCTCGCCCGTCACGCCGAGGTCGAGCTCGGTCCAGTCGACCAGGCTCACAAGACGTCGGTGTCCTGCGGCCGCAGAGTCACACCGACGCCAAGATCGCGTCCGGTGGCCGCGAGTCGCTCCCCGAGTGCCGTGTCGTCGACTCCTTCGGGCAGGTCGACCTCCGCGACAAGGAGATAGAGATCGCCGGCCAGCCGCGTCGTGAGGTCGGTGATGTTGCCATTGGCCTGCGCCACCACTCGCGTGACTGCCGAGACGATGCCCGGCCGGTCGCCGCCGTGGACCGTGAGGACGTACGCGGTCCCGGTCTGTTCCGGATCCGGCTCTGGTGGGACCTCGCGCACCGACACCAACAAGGATCCGTCGGCGGTCACGGGCGCCAGCGCGTGTTCGACCTCGGCCGGCGATCGATCACCGGCACAGATCAACGTCATCGCGAAGTGACCGCGCAGACGCGTCATCGACGAGTCCTCGATGTTGAGCCCGAGATCGGCCAGCCCGGCTGTGACGTCGGCAATGATGCCCGGTCGATCGTGTCCGATGACCGTGACGGCTTGCAGGCTCACGCGACGCCGAGCCAGGAGGCGCGAGTGGCCGGCAGGCCACTGCCTCCGTCGTTCTGCCGGCGCACGGCGAGCACCTGGGCGACGCCGATACGACCGGCATCGAATGAGCGTGCCGATCCGGTCATGTAGAGGCGCCAGACCCGGGCTCGGCCGCTACCGGCCAACTCGACGGCCCGATCCCACTGACGCTCCAGATTGATCACCCATCGTCGCAGGGTGCGGGCGTAATGCTCGCGCAGGCTCTCTACATCGCGCACTTCGAGGTCAGCGCTCTCGATCGCAGTTACCACGTCGCCTAACGGCAGAAGCTCACCGTCGGGAAATACGAAGGCAGTGATGAACGTCCGACTTGGTCGCTTGGGGCCCGGTCGCCGGATGATCTGATGGTTGAGCAGTCGGCCGCCCGGGACCAGCAGTCCATGCAAGGTGCGGGCGTATTCCTCCCATTGTTCAGATCCGAGGTGTTCGGCCATGCCGACGCTCGCGATCGCGTCGAACTGCTCGCCGCTGACGTCACGCCAGTCCTGCACGCGGATGTCGACGAGGTCGGTGAGACCGGCGTCGACCACTCGTTTGTGAGCGAATTCGGCCTGTTCCTGGGACAGCGTGATGCCGACCGCATGAACACCGTGTTCCCTGGCCGCGTGCACGACGAGCGATCCCCACCCACACCCCACGTCCAGCAATCGCATGCCAGAACCGAGGCCGAGCTTTCGGCAGATCAACTCGAGCTTGTCGCGCTGGGCGTCTTCAAGTGAGTACGTCGGGTCGTCCGGGCGGGCCCAGTAGGCGCAGGAATAGGTCATCGACGGGCCGAGCACGATCTCGTAGAAGTCGTTGCCGACGTCGTAGTGGTGAGTAACCGCCACTCGGTCCCGGCTCTTCGAATGCCGTTGGCCGGTGAGCGAGATCTCCTCCGGCGGCCGCTTTGGCGGCAGTCCGAGGACACCCAGCCGCGCGGCGGTCCGAAGCACCTCGACTCGTTCGCCGGTAGACAGTCGGCGCCGGGTGGCGAGATCGCGGCCGATGTTCTCGAACTGGGTCATTGCCTGTTCGAGGTCGCCGTCGACGTCGATCTCTGCAGAAACCCAGGCCCGGCCCAGGCCGACCTCATCGGGCTGCCAGAGCAGCCGGCGCAGGGCCCGTCTGGAGTTGATGCTCAGCATCGGTCCGTCGGCGGCGCCGGCGATGGACCCGTCCCAGGCCCTGATGCGAATCGGCACCGGCGCGCCGAGCAAGCGTTCGAGGATCAGCACGACGCGGTCGGCTGCGGCAGGCTTGGCCGTCTTCACCGATCTAGACCTCCTCTAGCGCTGAATACTGCGTCGCCGCGCAGAATGCCCTGATTGCGCCCGCCAGCTTAAACGGCCCTGTCCCTGCGGAATGACCACGTTCACCACCCGTGCACGTACGTCACCAGGCCTGCAAGCCTGTTGACGTATAGACAGGCATGGTGAACGTGGTCATTCTCACCGGGGTGGCAGGACGGCCGCGCGGCGGAACTCGTCGCGGGGGACGTGCACCCGACCCAGCGAGACGGCCTCACGGCGGAAGAACAAGGCCAGCGTCCAGTCCATGATCACGCGCACCTTGCGGTTGAACGTCGGCATCTTGCTGACGTGGTAAGTCCGATGCATGAACCAGGCGATGAAGCCCTTCAGCTTGATCCCGTAAACCTCCGCGACACCCTTGTGCAGGCCGAGACTGGCAACCGAGCCAACGTACTTGTGCTCGTAGTTCTTCGGCGATCGCCCGCGCAGTGTCGCCGCGATGTTGTCGCCGAGTAGCTTCGCCTGGCGGACGGCGTGCTGTGCGTTGGGCCCGGTGGTGGCGCCCGGCACATCCGAGGTGAGGTCTGGGATCGCCGCACAGTCACCCGCGCCCCAGGCATCGTCGACGCCGTCAACATGCATGTCCGGCCGGCAGCGCAGCCGGCCCTTCTCGTCCAGCGGCAGGTCGCTGGTTCCGAGCAACGGGTGCGCTTTCACACCGGCAGTCCAGATCAGCGTGTCGCTGTCGAACTCGGTGCCGTCGTCGAGCACGATGTGGCCGTCGACGCACGACTCCAACCGGGTTTCGAGACGCACCTCGATGCCGTGCCGGCGCAGCTCCTCGACGGTGTAGACACCCATGTCCGGCCCGACCTCCGGCAGGATCCGGTCGGTCGCCTCGACCAGTACCCACCGCATGTGGTGCGGCTCGAGATACGGGTAGTAGCGCAGGGCGTCCTTGGCCATGTCCTGGAGTTCGGCCAGCGCCTCCACGCCCGCATATCCCCCGCCGACGACCACAAAGCTCAGCGCCCGCCGACGAACCTGCTCGTCCGGGGTGGACGCCGCGACGTCGAGCCGGTCGAGCACGTGGTTGCGCAGCGCGATCGCCTCCTCGACCTGCTTGAACCCGATTCCCTGGTCTGCCAGGCCGGGGATCGGCAGCGTTCGCGCGATCGAGCCGAGCGCGACCACCAGTTGGTCATAGGCAAGGTCGTACGGTTCGCCGACCCGTGGCTTCACCCGGGCGATCCGGTCGGCATGCCGGATTTCGATGACTTCGCCGGTGATCACCTGGGAGTCCCGCAGGACCCGGCGCAAGGGCACCACTACGTGTCTCGGCTCCAACGAACCGGCGGCCGCCTCGGGCAGAAACGGCTGGTAGGTCATGTACGAGCGCGGGTCGATCACCGTGATGCGCACGCTGCTCCACTTGAGCCTCTTCTGCAGGCGCAGCGCGGTGTACATCCCGACGTATCCACCGCCCACGATCAGGATGCGTGGCACGTGTCGTTGGTCCATGGGTCAACTTTACCCGGCTTGTGAATCTGTTCACAATCGTCCGCTGCGGCCGTCTGGCGGACGCCGGGAAGCACCGTTGGCGGGCCGTTTCGGCGCGTGGCACGTTGGACCGCTCCTCAAAAGCCGCATAACCGGCGCGATCACAACGGTTGACCGTGCCACGCGCACCGGTCTGGCGTGCCACGCCACTTCCAGTCAGTACCGAGTCGGCACGGCATGCCTCGAGCGGCGCTATCGAGGGATGATCGCCGCGCGGCGGAGGATGTCGTCGAGCATCGGCTCGGTCAGCTTGCCGGTGAAGGTGTTCTGCTGGCTCGGGTGGTAGCAGCCGATCAACGTAATCGCCGAGCCACTCGATCTGCTGAGAACTGCTTCGGCCCCGTGGCCGAAGGCGGGCCGTGGCCGTGGTGTCGCGAACCCGTTGCGACCCAGCGTCCCGAGCGCTGCCACCCAGGCGAACGAGCCCAGCGCGATGACGGCCTGCACCGTATCCAGCAGGAGCTGCACTTCACGGTCCAGCCAGCGAGCACAGGTGTCCCGCTCGGCTCGGGCTCGGCGCGTTCCCCGGCGGAGCGCAGCGGACGGGGGCGACGACTCGGGCACCGACCAGCCGCAGCTCATCGGCGGCGTGAACCGATGTCGGCTGCGTTGCCATCCCGGCCCGGTGCAACGCGGCGAACAGCCAGTCGCCGCTGCGGTCGCCGGTGAAGACCCGGCCGGTACGGTTCCCGCCGTGTGCCGCGGGAGCCAGGCCGACGATCAGTACGCGCGCGTCGGGATCTCCCCAGCCCGGCACCGGCCGCCCCCAGTAGGGCTCGTCGGCGAAGGACCGCCGCTTGGTGATGGCCACCTGCTCCCGCCACGCCACCAGCCGGGGGCATGCCCGGCACACCGATGATCGCGCGGTCAACTCGGCGAGATCGACATCACCGGCGAGCGCGGCGACGTCGGTCGGGTCGTGCGCCACCGGAGTCCGGGCCGTTGCCAGGTCGCCTGGCCACCCGGCGCCCGGAGGGACCGGGCTGGAGAACGGCGTGCCTATCCCAGGGTGCGGCAGCTTCATCGGTCATCACCCTCGCCGGTCCAGTCGCTGGTTGTGAAGATCGTCGTGCGGATTCGATCGCGCGAAAGGTGGGCGCGGAGCAGCACGACGATCTTCACGACACGGGTGGCAGGCGATCCGCAGGCTGCGCAAGCTCCCACGCGATCCCGTCCAGGATGTCGGCCTCGCTCGCGATTACCTCGTCGACGCGGGCGCGGTCGGTGACACACCGCAGGACGAGGGCACCCGCGGCGATCACGTCGACCCGGCCGGGATGCATGACCGGGATCGCCGCCCGCTGCGCATGCGACGCGGTCAGCAGCTCGCTCGCTGATGCCCCGAACCGCGCCGGCCGGAACCCGCGCGCGATGAATCGCAGCCGGCTCATACTCCGTCAGGCCCAGATGGATCGCGGCCACTGTGGTGACCGAGCCGGCGAGGCCAACCAGGCTTCCGGCAGCCGCGATCGGCACGACGCTCAGCGCCCGGTCCAGACCCGCCTCGATCTCCGCCCGGGCAGCCTCGATCTCGATGGGTCGCGGTGGGTCCGAGCCGAAATGCCGCTCGGACAACCGCACACAGCCGATGTCGATGCTGCACGCTGTGTCGACGGCCGTCGTCCCCGACGCCAGCTCGGTCGACCCGCCGCCGATGTCGGCGACGAGATAGGGCGTCGGCACCGACGGCGGCAAGCCTCTGGTCGCCCCCGCGAACGAAAGCCGGGCCTCCTCCTCGCCGGAGATCACCTCGGGTTCGATACCGAGCACTGCGTGGACGTCGGACGCGAACGCGCTGCGGTCCAGGACATCTCGACTTGCGCTGGTCGCCACCATCCGGACCCGATCGACGCCCAGCGTGTCTATCCGAGCGGCGTATTTCTTGACGACGGTGAGCGTGCGGGCCAACGCCTCCGGCGCGAACTGGCCTGTCCGGTCGACTCCCTGCCCGAGCCGGACGATCTCGAGCCGGCGGTCCACGTCGCGCTGAGCGTCACCATCGATATCGGTGACCAGCAGGCGCAGCGAGTTGGTCCCGCAGTCGATCACTGCCACCCGGGTCATGGACCGTCCTGGCCAGCTGGAACAGCCACGCACGGACCCGGCGACCACCACGACCCCAGCACCTCGCGAACCTCGTCACCCAGCGGGTTGACCCCCGTGCCCGCCGCCAGCGCATGCGCCAGCAAGGCATGCAGACACTTCACGCGATTCGGCATGCCACCGGCAGAGACTCCGGCGATCTCCGGCACGGCGGCGACCCGCTCGCGGCGAGCGAGGTAGTCACCGTGAGCGGCCCGATACGCGGCGGCGAGGTCTGGATCCGTCGCCAGGCGATCAGACATCTGCCGCATCACACCCGCCGACTCCAGTGTCGACACGGCCGCCGCCGCACGTGGGCAGGTCAGGTAGTACATGGTGGGAAACGGCGTTCCGTCCGGCAGACGCGGCTCGGTCTCGACGACGTCGGGCAACCCGCACGGGCACCGATGTGCCACGGCCCGCAGGCCACGAGCTGGCCGGCCCAACTGCACGGACACCGCCGTCAGGTCGGCCGGAGACGGCGAAGTCACTCCGCCTCGTCGGCCCGCGGCACGTCCGCTGCCTCCAGCGACGCCCACAGCCGGGAGTACCACGGCCCGTCTGCCGTCACCGGAATGCCCTCGGTCGTCGTCACCGGCTCGGTAGCCCCGTTCTCGTCGACGACGACGTAGCCGACCTCGCCCGGCAGGACGAAACCGAGCCGTTCCCGCGCCTGGGCGCGCACGTAAGCGGGGTCATCCCAGAGCCGCAGCTCCGTTTCGAGCTGGTCGACCGACGCGCGCAACTCGGCGGACTCCTGCTCGAGGGCGCTGCGCCGGGTGTGCTGGTCGTACCAAGCCCGCAGGGGATAGGCGTAGGAGACGGCCAGCACGCCAAGTACGAGGGCGAGGACCGCGGCTCGGCTGGTGAACGAACCACGCCTGGCGTTCCGGGTGGACGGTCCGGATGCTCGACGGATGTCGCTGGGACCGGCATCGGGGCCCTGCGATCGCGGTACGGGCCGGGTCGATCGTCGCTGAGTTGGCCGCGCACCGGCGGACGGCCGGGCGCCGGGACCGCGGGCAGGACGACCGGCCATCGGCTAGGCCGTGAACCTGGGGAAAGCTCTGGCGCCCGCATACCGGGCCGCGTCGTCGAGTTCTTCCTCGATCCGCAGCAGCTGGTTGTACTTCGCCACTCGCTCGGACCGAGCCGGTGCGCCGGTCTTGATCTGGCCGCAGTCGGTCGCGACGGCGAGGTCGGCGATTGTCGTGTCCTCGGTCTCGCCGGAACGGTGGCTCATCATGCAGCGGTAGCCGGACCGGTGCGCGAGCGCTACCGCGTCCAGGGTCTCGGTCAGCGTGCCGATCTGGTTGACCTTGACCAGCAAGGCGTTGGCACAGCCTTCCGCGATCCCCCGCTCGAGGCGCTCGGGATTGGTCACGAACAGATCGTCGCCGACGATCTGCACCCGGTCACCGATGGCAGCCGTCAGCGCTGCCCAGCCGGCCCAGTCGTCCTCGGCGAGCGGGTCCTCGATCGAGACCAGCGGGTACGCGGAGACCAGCTCGGCGTAGTAGGCGGAGATCTCCTCGGCGGTCTTGGTCGCACCCTCGAACGTGTAGGCACCGTCGGCGAAGAACTCGGTGGCGGCGACGTCAAGCGCCAGCGCCACGTCACGCCCAACGGTGAACCCGGCCTTCTCGATGGCCACCGCGATGAGGTCGAGCGCGTCCCGGTTGCTCGGCAGGTTGGGCGCGAAGCCGCCCTCGTCGCCGAGCCCCGTCGCATAGCCCTTCTCTTTCAAGACCGACTTGAGCGCGTGGTAGACCTCCGCTCCCCACTGCAGGGCCTCGCGGAAGGTGCCGCCGCCGATCGGCGCCACCATGAACTCCTGGATGTCGACGTTGCTGTCGGCGTGCGCACCGCCGTTGAGGATGTTCAGCATCGGAACCGGCAGCAGGTGCGCGTTGGGTCCGCCGACGTAACGGAACAACGGCAGCTCCGCGGAGTCCGCTGCTGCTCTGGCGACGGCGAGCGAGACGCCGAGCACGGCGTTGGCGCCGAGCCGCTCCTTGTTCGGTGTGCCGTCGAGGTCCAGGAGGGCCTGGTCGACCAGCCGCTGTTCGCTCGCCTCGAACCCCAGCAGCTCCGGTCCGATCTCGTCGAGGACAGCGGTGACAGCCTTCTCGACGCCCTTGCCCAGGTATCGCTCCGAGTCGCCGTCGCGCAGCTCCGCCGCCTCGAATGCGCCTGTCGACGCACCTGACGGCACAGCGGCCCGGGCGATCGTCGAGTCGTCGAGTGCGACCTCGACCTCCACAGTGGGGTTTCCGCGCGAGTCGAGGATCTCCCGCGCGCCGACAGCTTCGATCGTGGCCACGTCGGGATCCTAACGGCGCTCAGAGCCGGACCCTGGCTCCCGCGCCTGTGGGCAGTTCGGCCGAGGGGCCGGACGCTCCGCGGGCACCAGGCCGGTTGAGGGGGTCGGCGGAGCCCGGAATGCTCCGCGGGCTCCGCGATTCGCGGCCGAAGAGCATGCCACGAATCGCTCTTTAGACGCCCGCTTCCGCATTCCGCGCTCCGTCGACCTGCCGGTTTGTAGCCGCCAAACGCTCTTGCCACGAATCGCTCTTTAGACGCCCGCTTCCGCGTCCGGCCCCTCTGCCGACCTCAGGCCGTCAAGTCCTAGCTCGGCCTCCAGTTCTCGCACCTTCTCGGCGTAGCGGCGAACGGCGTCGCGGAGCGCCTGCTCGGGATCGACGCCCTCGGTACGTGCTCTCTCGACGACGGCGAGCAGCGAGTCGCCGATGGAGGCCGACGGCTCGGGCTCGAGGTCGGGAGCAACACCGGCACGGGCGGCCCGTCCCATCACCTTGGCGGCCAGCGCGAGCGCAGGCAGGGTCGCAGGTATGCCGTCGAGGGCCGAGGTGCGCTGCTTCTCGGTCCGCTTGAGCTCGTCCCAGCGCGCCTCGACGTGCGCGGCCGTGCTGGCTTCCCCCTCGGCGAAGACGTGCGGATGCCGTCGGATCAGCTTCTCGACGATGCCGGCGGCGACATCGTCGATGGACCACGCCTCCGGCTGGCCCTCCTCGGCGATCCGGGCATGGAACACGATCTGCAGCAGCAGGTCCCCGAGCTCCTCGCGCAGGTGGGCCGGATCGGACTCGATCGCCTCGAGCGTCTCGTAGGTCTCCTCCAGCAGGTACGTGGCGAGTGACCGGTGGGTCTGCTCGCGGTCCCACGGGCAGCCGCCGGGCGAGCGGAGGCGGTCCATCACGGCGACGAGATCGAGCAGTCTCGCCCCCGGCAGGTCGTACGACCCGGTCATCACCTCGACCACGGGAAGCGACCGTCCCGGCCCCGCTCGGGCTGCCAACTCGGCTGCGATTCCATCGGCCAGACCGGGATCGCCGTCGGGGGAACCGACCCACACGATGGGGCCAGTGGCGGCCATATCCAGTAGCACCGCCGGCGTCACCAAGCCCACCGGCTCCGGTTGGATACCGGCGGCCCGCATCGCTTCCAGTTGAGGATGATCGGCATTCGCGACGAGCACCCGCCCGGCCCGCAAGACGTCCCAGGCAGCCGCAGTGAGCAGCCCCGGCGCCACCCGGGGACTAGTGACCAGCAGGACGAGGCGACCGGCGGTCACCGCAGCTCATCAGCCCGCTGGAGTCTCGGCCGACCCGGATTCGGGCTCGGAGATCGACCCGCTCGACTGCTCGAGCACCACTCCATTCCAGGTTCCGTAGCGGGGGCTCACGGTAACGCCGATCTCGTCCGCCTTCTCGGTGAGGACCTGGACGAGCTCCTCCTGCCCGCCGAGCTCGTCGATCAACTTGGTGGCGGTCAGCTGATCTCGCACGAACGGCCGCAAGCTGGTCTCGGTGAGGTTGTTCTGTGCGAGCAGCGGTCCGATGTCTCCGTCCGGGGCCTGGGACGTGACCTGCTCGTCGATCAACACGTCGATCTCGGCCTCGGACACCTCGACGCCCTCGTCGGCGGCGACAGCGGCGAGCAGCATGCTCTGGATCATCCGCTCCAGGATCGTGTGCTGGGCAGCGCTCTGATCCCCGATGGCCCCTGCGCTGTCCGGCAGCGAATCGGCGAGCTCGGTGACCTGTTCCTGAAGTTCGGCGACGGTGATCCGCGTGTCGCCCACCACGGCTGCCGCCCCGATCTGCTCGGTGTTGCAGGCGGCGAGCGAGGCACCGGCCAGGACGCAGAGCACGGCAGCCAGGGCACGGCGGCTGAGCGACACGGCGAACCTCGTTTTCAGACAGCGGCTCGAGACGGTGCGAATCCTAGCCGGACGCTCGTCGACCCCGAACCGTCAACCGCCGACGAGCTCACCGGGTTTGAGCTGTGCCTGGCGACAACACAGTAGACGGCACGGAATCAGCTGATCCGCCGGATCGCTACGCACGACGCCCGCCGGCCGCGGCGCGGACGTGCCGGCCATCACGTCGACGACGGTGTCCGCGGTCACCCTCGCGGCTCCGAACGCCAGCACGTAATGCTCACCGAGGACGTCCGGGCCGGCCGGCAGCTCGTGGTCGACGACCACGACCTCGGGGCGCACGGCCCGGACCGCGCGACCACGTCGGCCTGCCAGGCCTGCCGGCGGACTCCGCGCACGACACGACCACCGAGCGGCCGGGATGGTCGAGCACGACACCGACGGGACCGGGCCGGACCGGGTGACCGGAACCACCACCGTTCCCGGCAGTCGCTCGGCGAGTGGCGTGCCGACCCCCCACGGAACCAAACCGGCAGCCATCGACGGTCGTCCTGCAGCTCCAGCACGACCGGCGGGCCGGCGACCACGACCCGACCTCTTGGACCACCGCACGCCGGGCCGCCCGCTCCCCCACCGAACGGCCGACGGCCGTCCGGCCATCGGGCGCGACGGCGACCCAACGGCGAGCCGCTGTACCCGCCCGGCCGCCTCAGCAAGCCGCTCGTAACCGAGCCGCCCGGACACGACTGCTCCACAACCGCCGTGACGATCGCCTCCACCGTCTTCGTGCGTGCTCTCACCGCCAAGACACAGCGCATCGACACCCGCGGCGAGGCCAGCACGGCGCCATCGACCTGACCGACGGTTCCACTGATGGCCCGCATGTCCAGCGCGTCCGTCATGACGACGCCGTCGAACCCGAGCCGATCCCGAAGCAGGCCGGTCACCACGTTCCGCGACAGCGTCGCCGGCCGGTCCGGGTCGAGCGCGGGGACGATCATATGGGCCGTCATCACGATCTGGACACCGGCGGCGATCGCCGCCCGGAACGGCACCAGCTCTCGCTGGACCAGCTCGACGACGGAGATGCGGACGGTCGGGACGCGTGAGATGCTGTCCTCGGCGGTGGCGCCGTGTCCCGGGAAGTGCTTGGCCGTCGCGGCGACCCGCCAAGACTGCTGACCCTCGACGAAGCCCGCACGTGCCGGGCGACGAGGCGTGGATTCGAGCCGAACGCCCGCACCCCAACGATCGGGTTCTGCGGATCGACGTCGAGATCGGCCACCGCGCGAGGTTCGTGAACCCGCTCCGCGTAGCCGGGCGCCGAGCACGCGGCCCCTTGCGGGTTCTCCGGATCGTAGACGGCGTCGACCGCCGCTTCCGGGCAGGTCCGACCAGTGCTCGCATCCAGCCGGGTGACGTCGCCGCCTTCCTCGTCGCCGGCGACGAGCAGGTCTGCGCGATCAGCGCGCAGCCGAGCGGTGAGCGCCGCCACGCCCCGGTCGCCGCGGCGGCGGTCGACGTTCCGGCTGAAGAGGACCACCCCGCCGAGGCCTTCGACGATGAGGGCGCGTAACCACGCGGGCGGCTGCGCGACGCCAGCGAAGCCGGGAAAAAGGGTGGCCAAGGCCAGCCCCCGCAGGTGAGCGGGTTCGTGGGGACGAGTCACGCCTCAGCCCTTCACCGCGCCCGAGACGAGCCCGGCGGCCATCCGGTGCTGGACGAGCAGGAAGAAGATCACGACCGGGATCGCGAGCAGCGTCGAGCCGGCCATGATGCCGCCCCAGTCGGTGGCGCGGTTGACCTCGGTGAATGTCCGCAGCCAGACCGGCAGCGTCTGGTTCTCCGGCCGGGTCATGACGACCAGCGCGAGGGTGAACTCGTTCCAGGCCTGCATGAACGCGAACACCCCGCTCGCGACCAGCCCCGGCGCGAGCAGCGGGAACGTGATCGCGGAGGAACGCCTGCGTGCGGCTGCAGCCGTCGACCATCGCGGCCTCCTCCAGCTCGATCGGCACCCGTCGACGAACCCGCGCAGCATCCAGATCGTGAACGGCACGCACAGCAGCGACGTAGAGCAGGCCGAGGCCGACCACGCTGTTGAGCAGGTTCCAGCCCTCCAGCATCTTGAACTGGGAGATGAACAGTCCTTCGGCCGGGATCATCTGCACGAGCAGGATCGTCACGATGAACGCCATGCGGCCGCGGAACCGGAACCGGGAGACCGCGAGTGCAGCCAGGAACGCGACGACCAGCGTGACGACGACTGTCAACAGGGTGACGGTCAGGCTGATCCGCAGCGCCGAGAGGAAGTCGCCGTTCTCGAAGACCCGCGTGAAGTTGTCCAGCGTGCCCGGCACCGGGAAGAACGTCGGTTCTGTGCCCCGGATCCTGTTGCCTGGCAGGAAGGCGCTGTTGACCATCCAGTAGACCGGGAACGCCCACAGGATCGCGACGGCGACGGCGAGCACACCCCAGAGCCGGCGCCGTGTGCGCGGCCGCGATCGGCGCGTGGCCGAATCGGCGCCGGGCGCCGTCGACGGACCGCGCACGTCGGTTCCTGTCGTGGCCATCACGATTGCGCCTCGCGCAGCAGGACCCGGACGTAGAAGAAGCTCACCGCGACCGTCAGCGCCAGGATGAACCAGGACGCCGCTGCCGCCAGCCCGAACTGCCCCTCACCGATCCCGAGCCGGTAGATGTAGGTCCCGATCAGGTTGGTCTCGCGAGCCATGCCGCCCGCGTCCTGCAGCACGTAGATCTGGGTGAACACCCGCAGATCCCAGATGATCTGCAGCAGGCCGACGATCATCAGCACCGGCTTGATCATCGGGACCGATGATCGCGCCGGAACCGCTGCCAGCCGCTCGCGCCGTCGATCTGGGCCGCCTCGAGAATGTCGGTGGGCACCTGGGTGAGCCCCGCGTACACGCTGAACGCGACGAACGGCACGCTCATCCAGACGATGATCACGGTCGCGACGAAGTAGAACGACAGCGGGTTGATCAGCCACGAGTCGGCCGGCGAACTGCTCGAGCCCGAGCACGTTAGACAGCACCCAGTTGATCGACGCCGTACTGGGTGTCGAACAGCCACTGCCAGACGGTGAGTGAGGCCAGGACCGGCATCGCCCACGCGAGCAGCAGACCGATCTGCAGGATCAGCCGGGTCGCGGTCGACAGCTGGGTCATCAGGACCGCGATGGCGACCCCGATGGCCATCGTCAGCGCGGCGTTCACCAGGCAGAACACGATCGACCGGGCGACCACCGCCCACAGGTACGGGTCGGTGACAAGTTCGACGTAGTTGGCGAGCCCGACCCATTCGGCCGGCTGGCCGAACTGCTGGGCCAGGCCGTACTCCTGCATCGACATCACGAGCTGACGGCCGAGTGGATAGCCGAGCCGCCAGCAGCAAGATCACAACCGACGGGACCAGCAGCGCGTACGGGAGCCGGGAGCCACGCCTTCTCGGTGCTCTCTGAGCTGCGTCCGGCGGCAGTGTCGCCGGCGAGGTCATCGCGACCATGCCGCGCCTCTCAGTCCAGGTGGTCGTGGTTGCGGCCGGGGACGGCGACCAGTGTGGAACCGTCCCCGGCCGCTGTCGTGCTCGACGCGAACTCAGTTGAGCTGTTCGGTGATCTTCGTCGTCGGCGTCTTCGGCGAGCTGCTGCGACGTCGCCGCCGTTGGCGATGGCGACGAACAGGTCCTCCAGGACCCGGCTGCCCTCGACCGCGGCCCAGTTCGCGGCGGCGGGGTGAGCTTGGCGTTGGAGGCCGCCTCGATGCGTGGCCTGGGCGAACTCGTCGGTCACCGAGCTGCGACGCCAGCGAGGTCTTGGCCGGGGTCAGCCCGGTCTCGGCCATGATCGTCTGGTACTCGTCGGTGAGCATGAGCTTCGAGGGCCTGCTAGGCCAGTTCCTGGTTCTGCGACTTTGCCGACACGGCGATGTTGGATCCACCGAGCAGCACCGGCGCCGGGCTCGCCGTCGCCGCCGGGCAGGGCGAACACGCCGACGTTCGCCATCATGTCCGGGCAGCCGATGTCGGCGTTGTCGATGCATCCCGCGGACCCAGCCGGGCGCGGAGAGCATCCCGATCTCGCCGGCGCAGAACGGCACCTGCGGGTCGGCCTCGTTGCCGTCCTTGGCGGCGCCGGACGCCTCGGTGAACAGCTGCTGGACCATCGTCAGGCCCTCGACGGACTCGGGGGTGGACAGCGCGCCGTTCCACTCGTCGCCGTCCTGCGACCGCGAGTCGCCGCCGGCGTCCCAGACGAACGCCACGCCGTTGCGCCAGTCCTGGCCGGGGAACCAGAAGCCGGAGAAGTTCGGCACGGCTCGCGGTGTCGGCCTCTTCAGGGCGATCGCGGCGTCGACGAACTCGTCCATCGTGGTCGGCACCTCGAGGCCGGCCTTCTCGAACAGGTCCTTGCGGTAGAAGACGTACTTGCGAGCCCGCGTAGTACGGCACTGCGTACGTCTTGCCGTCGACGAGCCGGCCTCGACGAAGCCCGGCAGCAGGTCGTCGCCGCCGAGCTCGTCCACTTGTCGGTGAGGTCGGAGAACGCGCCGGCCGTCGGTGAACGTCGGCGCCTGCGTGTTGCCGACCTCGACGACGTCCGGCGTCTCGTCCTCGCTGGACAGCGATGTGGTCAGGCGCTCGACCAGGCCCTCCCACTCCTGCTCCTCGATGGTCAGGGTGGAACCGGGGTTCGCCGTCCTCGAACGTCCGTCTTCAGCCAGTCCCGCATCTCCTGCGGGGTATCCGTGCCGTTGAGCCAGACCCGGATGTCGGCCGGCTCGGGCGCGGCGGCGGACTCGTCTGCCGCCGGCTCGTCGCTCGTGCTGTCGTCGCCGCACGCGGCGAGGGCGAGCGCCGCAGCGATGCCGACGGCGAGGAAGCGGGCTTTCTTCACGGTCGGTCCTTTCGGAGACGTGCTCGGAATTGAACTGATATGAGTCTTTCCAATGGAAACCACTACTGGAAAGTCTCCTTCAAGTTCGTTTGGGTCACGATTCGGCAACGACGTCGGCTGGGTTTCCGGATTCCACTTGACGGTATGGACGGCTGCACCCCGTGCTGGAGCACGGAGTCGACCCGATCACGCCACCGAGGCCGGCGCCTGCAACAAGACGGCGTCGACGACACCGCGAGCCCACTCCAGCAGCTCGAGGTCGCGAATCGGCGTTCCTCCGACCAATGCGGTGGTCGGGCGGGGAACCAGGATGGTGCCGACGGCTTCTTTCACCAGCGTGCCGGGATAGAGCCGGTCCAGCCGAACCCGCTGCCAATCCCGCAGCGAGACCGGCCCGAAGCGGACGTGCCGGCTCTGCAGGGTCACCTCCCGCAGATCGGCCGCGCGGGCGTGCGCCCGGAACCGGGCGACCTCCAGCAAGTTGCGCACCGGACGCGGCGGTTCGCCGTACCGGTCGTCGAGCTCCTCGGCCACCGCGTCGACGTCGGCATCGGTGAGTGCCTCGGACAGCCGCCGGTACGCCTCGAGCCGTAGCCGCTCGCTGGAGATGTATTCGTGCGGTAGATACGCATCGACCGGCAGTTCCACCCGGACCTCGGGGGTGGCTGGGCCCCCGTCGCCGCGGTACTCGGCTACGGCCTCGCCGACGAGGCGTACGTAGAGGTCGAAGCCGACGTCGGCGATGTGCCCGGACTGCTCGCCGCCGAGCAGGTTGCCAGCACCGCGGATCTCCAGATCCTTCATCGCCACCTGCATGCCCGCGCCGAGCTCCGAATGGGTCGCGATGGTCGCCAGCCGCTCGTGCGCCTCCTCCGTCAGCGGAATCTCCGGTGGGTACAGGAAATAGGCATACGCCCGCTCGCGGCCCCGACCCACCCGGCCGCGGAGCTGGTGTAGCTGGGCCAGCCCGAGCCGGTCCGGCCGGTCGACGATGAGCGTGTTCGCGTTGGAGATGTCCAGGCCGGTCTCGACGATCGTCGTGCAGACCAAAACGTCCGCTTCCCGCTCCCAGAAACCAGCGATCACCTGCTCGAGCGTGTGCTCGGCCAGCTGTCCGTGCGCGGTCACGATCCGCGCCTCGGGGACCAGCTCGCGCAGCCGAGAGGCGGCCTTCTCGATCGTCTCGACCCGGTTGTGCACGAAGAACACCTGACCGTCGCGCATGAGCTCGCGGCGGATCGCCGCGCCGATCTGCTTCTCTTCATACGCGCCGACATAGGTGAGGACTGGATGCCGCTCCTCGGGAGGCGTGGTGATCGTCGACATGTCCCGGATCCCGGTGATCGACATCTCCAGCGTCCGCGGGATGGGCGTGGCCGACATGGTCAGAACGTCGACGTCGGTGCGCAGCTGCTTGAGCTTCTCCTTGTGCTCGACGCCGAAGCGCTGCTCCTCGTCGACCACCAGCAGACCGAGGTCCTTGAACCGGACGTCACCGGTGAGCAGACGGTGGGTACCGATGACGACGTCGACGGAGCCCTCCGCCAGCCCGCGCAGCGTGTCGGCCGCCTCCCGGTCGGACTGGAACCGGGACAACGGCCGCACGATTACCGGGAACTGCGCGTAGCGCTCGGAGAAGGTGTCGTAGTGCTGTGACACCAGCAGGGTCGTGGGCACCAGTACGCCAACCTGCTTGCCGTCCTGCACGGCCTTGAACGCGGCGCGCACGGCAATCTCGGTCTTGCCGTACCCGACGTCGCCGGCAATCACCCGGTCCATCGGCACCGAGCGCTCCATGTCGCGCTTGACGTCGTCGATGACCGTGAGCTGATCGGGTGTCTCGACGTATGCAAACGCGTCCTCGAGCTCGCGCTGCCACGGGGTATCCGGGCCGAACGCATAGCCCGGCGCCGCCTGCCGGGCCGCGTAGAGCCGGATCAGCTCGGCGGCGATCTCGCGGACGGCCTTGCGGGCCCGTCCCTTGCGCCTGGCCCAGTCGGATCCGCCGATCCGGTCCAGCGAGGGGGAGTCTCCCCCGACGTACCGGGTGACCTGGTCGAGCTGGTCGGTCGGGACATACAGCCGGTCGGGCGGCTGCCCGCGACGCGACGGGGCGTACTCGATCACCAGATACTCGCGGGTTGCTCCCGCCACGGTGCGGCTGGTCATCTCGACGTACCGGCCGACGCCGTGCTGGTCGTGCACGACGTGGTCACCGGGCCGCAACTGCAGCGGGTCGACCTGGTTACGTCGCCGGCTGGGCAACCGCCGCATGTCTTTGGTCGACGCCCGCTGCCCGGTGATGTCGTCCTCGGTGAGGACGACCAGCCGCGCGGCGTCGGCGACGAAGCCGTGGGCCAGCGCGCCGGTGCTGACGTGGACCACGCCGGGATCCGGTGCCGTTTCGATCTGGTCGACGAGCCGGTTCGGGACGTCGGCATCGGCCAGGACTTCTCCGACCCGCTCAGCGGTGCCGTGTCCGCCCGTGACGACGACCACCCGCCGGTGGTCGGCAAGCCAACCCTTGAGGTCGGCGACGGCTCGTTGCGTGTCGCCCCGGTACGAATCTGCCGGTCGCGCCGACACGGCGCGGCTCTGCACGCCGCCGTCGGCACTGTCGAGGAGCTCGTCGTCGCCGCCGTACGGGCTCACTCCCCACCACGGCAGCCCGAGGCCGATGGCGTGAGCCCGGACGTCGGCCAGGCTCCGATACGCGGCGGCGCCGAGGTCGATCGGCGCCCGCCCTCCGCCCGCTGCCGCGGCCCAGGACGCCTCGAGGAACTCCTGGCTGGTCGCCACCAGGTCATGAGCCCGGGTGTGGACCCGCTCTGGATCACAGACCAGGACGTGCGTGCCGGTCGGCAGCAGATCGAGCAGCAGCTCCATGTCGTCGACGAGAACCGGGGCCAGCGACTCCATCCCCTCGACGGCGATTCCGGCAGCGATCTTGTCGAACAGGTCCGCGAGCTCCGGGTGACGCTCGGCGAGAGCCTGAGCGCGCGAACGCACGTCGTCGGTCAGCAGCAGCTCGCGACACGGCGGTGCCCACAGTCCGTGCTCTGCCGTTTCCAGGGAACGCTGGTCGGCGACCTTGAACCACTGGATCTCATCGACGGTGTCGCCCCAGAAGTCCAGCCGGAGCGGGTGCTCCTCGGTTGGCGGGAACACGTCGACGATCCCGCCGCGGACGGCGAACTCACCGCGCCGCTCGACCAGGTCGACCCGGGTGTACGCGGCCGCCGCCAACTGCTCCACGAGGTCGTCGATGGCCAGGTCGTCGCCGGCGTGCACCCGGACCGGCTTGAGCTCCGCGAGCCCGGCCACCTGCGGCTGCAGCACGCTGCGCACCGGGGCGACCACCACCTGAATCGGACCCGCGCCCTCGTCGCCGTCGTCGTCGGGGTGCACCAGCCGGCGCAGGACGGCCAGCCGTCGGCCCACGGTGTCGCTGCGAGGGGACAGGCGCTCGTGCGGGAGGGTCTCCCAGGACGGATACTCGGCAACCGCCTCCGGCGGCAGAAGGCAGCGCAGCGCATCGACCAGGTCTTCCGCCTCGCGGGAGGTGGCCGTCACCACCAGTACGGGCCGGGCGGCTCCGACTGCCCGGTCCGCCACAGCAGATACGACGAACGGACGCAGCGCAGCTGGGGCGGTGAGATCCAGCGCTGTGACGGCACCGGCCCGGGCGTCGGCTGCGGCCGAGCGCAGGGCTGGGTCGCCGGACTCGTCGAGCAATGCGTGGAGCAGGCCGGTAAGGCTCATCGGTCCTTCACAGGTCGGTTTGGGCACGCACGGACGCCCCCGACCCGGTGCGGGTAGGGGGTGCCACCCAGGTTACGCCGCGGGTCGGACACCTGAGCGCACGTACTCGTCGACTCGCCTCACTCCGCGACTAGCCTGGTGCTCCCGAGTGGTCGATCCAAGGGACAGTCCGACGGTGGGGTCTGGTCAAGCAGGACGCGACGCGCTTCCCCAGGAACTGGCGTCCTGGCCCTCTCACGCGCCCTCAGCTGCAGTGCTCGGCCAGGTTGAGATGCTGCTCGCCGGGATCTTCGGACCGGCTGCCGGGCTGACAATCGAGGTGCCGCTCGCCGTCGGCGACGCTTCGGCCGAGGCCGGCCATCTCGTGCTCACGGACGAGGAGGGCACGCCGCTCGCCGACGTCGTCGTCGAGAAGGTCTCGGCCGGTCACAACGGAGACAACGTCGTCGTGGCCGGAACGGTCGGCGCGCTGCGACCGTTCCACGTCGGGCCGTTCCGCGCACTCCGGAGGTGGCCGGACGAGGTGCGTCGGGAGCTGGCGGGCGTGCCCGCTGTCGCCGTCGTGCTCGGCCGTCCCCTGTCGGTCGACGAGGAGCGCCGCCTGGCCGCCGCGGCAGCTGGCCAAGGCGCTCGGCTTCTCCTGCTGCCATGCGTGGCCGACACGGGCCAGTCGGGACTCCCGCCGGAGGTCCTCGCCCGAGCAGTCCGGGCTTCCTTGCCGCGGCTCGCAACGCCTGCGGGGCCGCCATTGCTCGTGCCGTTGCCCCTCGTGCCGGAGGTCGACACCGTCACCCCTGCGGGAGCCGAGGAGTTCGTCGTTGCGGCAGGCGCCACTCTCGTCGACTCCGACGTGGCTCCGGATCCCGCCGGATGGACTCGGATCGCGAGCGCCCTTGACGCCGCGCCGGGTGCCTTGGAAGGAATCGTGGCCGCTGACGTTGCGGCCGTCCTGCGCCGCTGGCGCCCGCCGCGGACAGAACGCGGCTTGACGGTGTTCTTCACCGGCTTTTCCGGGTCAGGGAAATCGACCCTGGCCCGCGGACTGGTCGACGCCCTGGTCGAACGTGGCAGATCGGTGACCTTGGTGGACGGCGATGCGGCCCGTCGGCTGTTGTCGTCCGGTCTGGGCTTCAGCCGCGCTGACCGCGATCTCAACGTGCTCCGGATCGGATGGGTCGCAAGCGAGGTGACTCGCCATGGCGGCGTCGCACTCTGCGCCCCAATCGCGCCGTTCGCGGGTACCCGATCGGAGGTCAGGCGCATGGTCGAGATGCACGGCGACTTCGTGCTTGTCCATGTCTCGACGCCGCTGGCCGTCTGCGAGCAACGCGACCGCAAGGGCCTCTATGCCAAGGCCCGGGCAGGGTTGATTCCCGAGTTCACCGGCATTTCCGACCCCTATGAAGTGCCCGAAGACGCGGACATCCGCATTGACACCAGCGCGCTGACAGTCGGTGACGCCGTGGGCTTGATCGTCGGCTATATGGAGCGCGAAGGCTGGCTGACGCCCCAGTGGACAACACCTTCTCGTTGATCTTGGCGACGGAGGACGCCTGCGAGTACAGAGCGGAGGCGACGGCCAGCCGGTACTGCTCCTCCCCAGCGACCACGCCGCGTTGGCCGCAGGCGTCGCGGAGGGACGGGTCGAGGCCCAGTCCGACGTGTGAACCGACTGGGAGGCCCATTCTCGGCGTTCCCCATCCGCGGCACGGTCGGCTCACCAGTGGTTGCATGTCCAATCGACAGCGGTGCTGCAGAGGAGCATCGAGGCGTCGCCGACCCGGATCAATTATCTCGCAACTTTCCGATCTGTCCCTGGCTCAGGACATTCGCGAAGGGTGCCGTCCCGCGTCCGGCTCACCGGCCGATGACGGCAACCCAGCAGTAGCAGGAGCGCCGACTACCCCACGAGCAGGACAGATCCAGGTGTCGCATTTTTGCCGCATCGGTGTTCCTCACTGGCGACCAGCGCCGCTCGTTGCGGACTTGTCACCGCCGACCTGTGCTCCAGCGGCACGCGAGAGACGCGGGCGTGCAGCGACACCAACGCGGTGGGCGCCCACGAGTTCTGTCCGCCGTATATCCGCATCACCGCGGGCGCGAGCAGGCGCACGACGGTGGCGTCGAAGGGTCAGGTCGAGGCCCTCGGACACGCCGAGCCTCGATCCGGGCGCCTGATGGTTGGCGCGTGGCGCCCTTGACAGGGTCCCGGGGCGGCAGCAAGATGGCGCGGTCGACTTGGCTCGGGGGATAGGAGTTGTTTCGGGTGAGGGCGTGACGAAGGCAAATCACGCACAGCGCCGACGAAGGTTTGCGGCGCCCAAACCTGACCGCCGGCGGCCTCGGACTGTCAGCACGTTCTCCGCCTTGGCTGTGGTCATTGCGACGCTCTCGGTGGTGCTCACGGGCTCCGCCGCCAACATCTCCGATCCGAGCGGGACTGTCTCCTTCGGCACCGGCTCGCACATGGTCGCATGCGCCGGTCGAGAGATCACGGTGATCCCTGCGGGCGCATCTGACGTCAAGGTGACCTGTGAATACGGCGTCCGCCGGGTGGGAACTGCTCAGAGGTTCGCCGCGGCCAAGGCAACGACGGCACGCACGACATTACCCGCGGGCACGACTCCAGGGACACTCCTGATCGCCTCCGTGCACACGTCGGCGTCGTCAACAGTGTCGATGAACGGCTGGACGAAGGCGTACGACTCCGTGAACTCCACCCGAGGCCTGCGGCTGGCGACGTGGTGGCGCATGGCGGTCCCGGGTGAGGCACGGCCGGTCGCTACACTCAGCGCGCCGGCCCGGGTTTCCATGATGACCCTCGCTTTCACGGGCATCGACCCGCAGGCGCCGCTGCGGTCGGCGGCCACGGCGACAGGACTCACCGCACCTGCCGGTCCGGGGGTCGACGGGGGGATCTGGCTGCACAGCCTTGGTGCGCAGGGACGACGACCTCGCGTGACGCCGCCTGACGGTGCGACGGGCGTCGGCATCCTGACCAACCGAAACATGAAGACCGCACAGGCCGTCAGCACGTCCGAGTCGGGCGTCACCCCGCCATCGACCTGGGGCGACAGGCGCGTACGGGCCGCAGTAGCCGGGCTGCTGTCCGTTGGGCCAGCCCCCAAGGCCACCATCCCGCCTGGGGCGACTGCGGTCGCCGCCGGCGAGGGCATGGACGTCTCGTGCGCGCCGCTGGCTCTCGAGTACGAGACTGTGAGCGCCACCGTGGTCAGCGTGACATGCACGGGGGGGGAGTCAGCCAGCCCCACCGCGACGTCCAGCCCAACACCGACCCCCACACCGACCCCGACAACCAGCCCGACGCCTACATCGCCGGCCGGCACGCCGACACCATCCCCAACGCCATCCTCCCCACCGCCTCCGCCGCCGCCTCCTCCGCCGCCACCATCGGGGACATGCACCGATGGGATCACCATCCCCGAGGGTGACGGTCGGACGTTCTCCGATGAGTCCGGCGGGGAGTACTACGTCCATAACAACAACTGGAACGACACGGCGGGCGGCAACTCCGTCATCACCGCCTGCGACTACGACAACTGGTCCCTGGTCTCGGACACCCCGGACCACTCCGACCTGTCGGTGCAGACCTACCCGAACGTGCACCGGGACTACGACGACTGCCCGCTCTCGCACATCTCAGTCGGCGCGCTTCGCGGCCACCGGGCCGCACTGCACCGGATGCATCTGGAACATCGCCTTCGACATCTGGATCGGCGACGGGTTCTCCCACGAGCTGATGATCTGGACCGAGAACTGGGGCCAGCGGCCGGCCGGCAACCAGGTCGGCACCACCACCATCGGCGGCCAGCAGTACCAGGTGTGGCGGTCCGGCTCCGGTGACGGCGGCATCCTCACCTACCTGTCGGTAACCCCGCAGACCGTCCGGCACCATGCCGCTGGCCTTGTTCTTCGCCGACGTTCGGGCCCGCGGCTGGACCCCGACCACGACCTGGCAGGTGGACTACGGGGTCGAGGTCGTGGACACCAACGGCAACCCGGAGCGGTTCGACTTCACCGACTTCTCGATCAACGACTAGTTGTGCGCCGCACAACCTTCCGGAACGGACCCGTGCCGTCGGGCTTGACCGGCGGCAGCCGCCTGCCGACCCCCTCGCGGGCGCAGCCGCCATCACACGATAGTGGGAAATATGCCTACCCGTGAAGGCCGTTCGGCTAACTGGCCTCGGTGATCATGCCGGCACCGACGGTTCGGTTGGTCGACTCGTCGACCAGGATGAACCCACCGGTGGTGCGGTTGCGCCGGTATTCGTCGGCGAGCAACGGCGCCGTCGTCCGAAGCCGGACTCGGCCGATCTCGTTCAGACCGAGCCGGTCGGCAGCCTCGTCGCGGTGCAGCGTGTTGACGTCCAGGCGGTACTGAAGCTCCTTGACCAGGGTCCGCACCGACCGGGTGGTGTGCTTCAGGCCGAGCTTGGACCCCGGCTGCAGCGGCGTCTCCGTCATCCAGCACACCATCGCGTCCAGGTCCTGCGCGATGGTCGGCTGGTTGTGCGGCCGGCAGATCATGTCCCCGCGGGAGACGTCGATCTCGTCCGCGAGCCGGATCGTCACCGACATCGGCGGGAACGCCTCCTCCACCGGGCCGTCGGCCGTCGAGATTGCCGCGATCGTGGTGCCGAAGCCGCTGGGCAGGACCATCACCTCGTCGCCGGGCTTGAGGATCCCGCCGGCGACCTGGCCGGCATATCCGCGGTAGTCGACGTGGCGGTACGACTGGGGCCGGATGACGTACTGCACCGGGAACCTCGCGTCGACCAGGTTCCGGTCACTCGCGATGTGCACGTGTTCGAGGTGGTGCAGCAGCGACGGCCCCTCGTACCAGGACATCCGCTCGGACCGGCTGACGATGTTGTCGCCATGCAACGCCGAGATGGGGATGATCGTCAGGTCGGCGATGTCGAGCTTGGCGGCGAAGTTGGTGAACTCGTCCGCGATCTGCTCGAAGACCTCCTGCGACCAGTCGACCAGGTCCATCTTGTTGATCGCGAGAACCAGGTGCGGGACTCGTAGCAGCGAGACCAGGAACGCATGCCGCCGGCTCTGCTCGATGATGCCCTTGCGGGCGTCGATGAGCACGACGGCCAGATCGGCGGTCGAGGCACCGGTCACCATGTTGCGGGTGTACTGGATGTGCCCGGGGGTGTCGGCGATGATGAATTTTCGCCGCGGAGTCGCGAAATACCGGTAGGCGACGTCGATGGTGATGCCCTGCTCCCGCTCGGCCCGCAGGCCGTCGGTGAGCAGGGCGAGGTCGGTGTACTCGTCGCCGCGCTCCCGGCTGGTCCGTTCGACGCTCTCGAGCTGGTCGGTGAAGATCGCCTTGGAGTCGTACAGCAACCGGCCGATCAGCGTGCTCTTGCCGTCGTCGACCGAGCCGGCCGTGGCGAAGCGGAGCAGGTCCACTAGAAGTAGCCCTCTCGCTTGCGATCCTCCATCGCGGCTTCGCTGACTCGGTCGTCGCCTCGGGTCGCTCCCCGTTCGGTCAGCCGGGTTGCCGCGACCTCGTCGATGATCTTGTCGATGGTGTCCGCATCGGACGCGACGGCCGCGGTCAGCGACGCGTCGCCGACCGTCCGGTAGCGCACCTTCTCGGCGAAGACGGGCTCGTCCTCGCGCGGCCGGCAGAACTCGTTCGCCGCGAACAGCATCCCGTCGCGCAGGAACACCTCCCGTTCGTGCGCGTAGTAGATCGAGGGAACCTCGATGCCTTCCCGGGCGATGTAGTGCCAGACGTCGAGCTCGGTCCAGTTCGACAGTGGGAACACCCGGATGCTCTCGCCCAGGTGGATACGGCCGTTGTAGAGGTTCCACAGCTCGGGCCGCTGGTTCTTCGGGTCCCACTGGCCGAACTCGTCGCGGAAGGAGTAGACGCGCTCCTTGGCCCGCGCCTTCTCCTCGTCCCGGCGCGCGCCGCCGAACAACGCGGTGAACCGGTACTTCTCGACGGCCTCGAGCAGCACGGGGGTCTGGATCCGGTTGCGCGAACCGTTCGGCTCCTCACTGACCATGCCGCGGTCGATCGCATCCTGGACCGACGCGACCAGCAGTTGGACGCCGAGCTCCCGTACCCGCCGATCGCGGAACTCGAGCACCTCCGGGAAGTTGTGCCCGGTGTCGACGTGCAGCACCGGGAACGGGATCCGGGCAGGCCAGAACGCCTTCTCGGCCAGCCGCAGCGTGACGATGGAGTCCTTGCCGCCGGAGAACAACAGCACCGGGCGTTCGAACTCGGCCGCGACCTCGCGCAGGATGTGGACGGCCTCGGCCTCGAGCAGGTCGAGCTGAGTCAGCTGGTAGTCGGCGGTGGTCATCGCAGTGGTCCTAGGAGTCGTTCTCACGGATGGCAGTGAGGAGCGCCTCGGCGAGCTCCTGTCGGCAGACGAGCAAGTCTGGCAGGTAGGGCTCGGGTTGGTTGTACTGCAGGGGGGATCCGTCCACCCGGCTGGTGTGCAGACCGGCGGCACGCGCGACCGCCACCGGCGCAGCAGAGTCCCATTCGTACTGTCCGCCGGCGTGGACGTAGGCGTCGACCTCACCGAGCACGACGGCAGCGACCTTGTAGCCGGCTGAGCCCATCGGAACCAGCTCGGCGCCGAGCCGGTCCGCGAGCCGCGTGGCCAGCGCCGGCGCTCGGGTGCGGCTGACGGCGATCCGCAGGCCGTTCGCGTCGGCGACCGGGCGTGACGGCGGTTCGGCGGTGGACAGCACCGTTCCGATGGCGGGCAGCGCGACCGCGCCGGCCGCGAGTTCGCCCTCGCACCACAGCGCCACGTGCACGGCCCAGTCCGATCGGCCCTCCGCGAACTCGCGCGTGCCGTCGAGTGGATCGACGATCCAGACCCGGTCCGCCGTCAGTCGGCGTGGCCCGTCGGCCGCCTCCTCGCTCAGTACTTCGTCGCCGGGTCTGGCCTCCGCCAGTTGGTCGGCCAGGAAGCGGTGCGCAGCGCGGTCGCCCGCGTCACGCAACTCCGTCAGATCCGCGTCATTCCACGACGGCGCGTCCCGCAGCCGCGCGAGCAGCGCGCCTGCCTCGGACGCGAGGCGGCTGGCCAGGGCGGCGTCGGTGAGCTGATCCACGAAGCGTCAGTATGCGCCCGTGCCCCGGATCACGACGCTCACGGTCTGCCACAGCAGGCGAAGGTCGGTCAAGAACGTCCAGTTGTCGACGTAGCGGAGATCGAGACGCAGCGTCTCGTCCCAGTTGAGCGTGGACCGGCCACTGACCTGCCACAGCCCGGTCATGCCGGGTCGACGAGTAGCCGGCGATGCTCCAAGGCCTCGTATTCCTCGACCTCGTTCGGCAGCGGTGGGCGCGGGCCGACCAACGACATCTGACCCAGCAGGACGTTGATGAGCTGCGGCAGCTCGTCCAGTGACGACCTGCGCAACAGATGACCGATCCGGGTCACCCGCGGGTCGTTGTGGAGCTTGAACATCATCCCGTCGTTTTCGTTCGCACCGACGAGCTCGCCGAGGAGGTCGTCAGCGTTGGCGACCATGGTGCGGAACTTGAGCATCGTGAACGGGCGCCCGCCTGCGCCGATGCGTGTGTGCCGGTACAGCGCCGGACCAGGGCTCGTGGCGCGGATGACCAGCCCGATCGCGAACATCGGGATCGCCAGCACGACCAGGAGGAACGCCGCCGCAACCCGATCGAAAACAGCCTTGGCGAACCGCCGTGGACCGCCACGCGGGACGGAACGCAAATGCAGCAAGGTGACGATCCCAGCCCGGTCGAACTCCACCCGGCGCGAGGCGATGTCGACCAGCCCCGGCGCGGTGACCAGCTCCAGCCCACGGTCACGCAGCGCCCACGACAGCGCACGCAAGCGG
This sequence comes from uncultured Actinomycetota bacterium, assembly GCA_963831385.1. Classification (GTDB taxonomy): domain Bacteria; phylum Actinomycetota; class Actinomycetes; order Jiangellales; family Jiangellaceae; genus JACVRX01. Next base: position 107,875 of record CAWHPW010000017.1, on the reverse strand, counting down.
TCACCGGAGAACAGCGACGCACCGACGACGCAGACGGTGTCGGCGCCCAGCCGTTGGGCGGCAGCGAGCACGGTGTCCACCATCACGCCACCGCGCAGACCTTCGCCATCCGAAGCGGGATCGCTCCGGATCTCCGCCACCACCGGGATGTCCTCGACGAGAAGGCCGCCCTCTTTGCACGCCCCTACGACCACCATCGGGTGATCAGTCACTCGGGCGAGCTGGTCGACCAGCTCGGTGATCGCCTCGCCCGCACCGACGGCGACAACCCGCCGCACCGCAATGCCGGCTCGCCGTAGGTGCCGCAGCCGCAGAGCTACTGCCCGCCGCGTAGCAATCGAGATCGCGAACACGAGCGGCGCCACGACGACGACGGTGGTCAGCGCGACCTCTCGCTCGAGGACAGCCGACACGACGGCGAACAACGCGACCAGCATGATCACGGCCCGGCCGATGAGTCGCTGAGTGTCACGAGCGGCCATGCCCGCCTTGGTGTAGCAGCCGAGTGCGGCGAGCAAGAACCGGCCACGCCAACGCCGCCCCGGACGGCCCGAACAGGACCGCCATGGGATGTCGTCGTGGGAAAGATGAGCTGGCTGGCAGTCAACGCCACGACGACGGCAACCGTGTCGCCGGCGATGACCGCTGCGACGAGCCACCGCGGCACGTGAACGCGTGGCTTTCGCCCCGTCGCGAACGACGCTCCGAGGCCGAGCAAACCGCGACAGACCCATCCGGCGTCGCGTGCGTTCGGCTCATCCGGTCGTGGCCGACCACCGCCATGGTTCCCCCCAAGGCCCTGCAACCCCCCAACCCGCCGCGGGTTCCCAGCCCCGGCGGGTCTATCAGGACTGGGACTATACGTTGCCGTCGCAACGGTTTGCCATGTCCTCAGAAAAAACGTTCGCGGGGCGTGTCCCGGTGTGAAACTGACCAGCGCAGAGCGCCACGTGCGGGTGCGCCCGAGCTCCCGAAGTCGGACCCCTGTATCGACGGATCCGACCACACCGGTTACCCTCGTCACCGAGCGATCTGGTCTGGGGGGCCGGTACCAGTTCTACTTGGCGGGGGGCCAATGCGTGTTCTTGTTGCGGGTGATCGCGGCTATCTCGGCGCCGTGATCGTCCCGTTTCTCCAACGAGCCGGTCATGAAGTCGTCGGACTCGACGCGGGCTGGTATGACGGCTGCGACTTCGGAGTGCCGCCGTCGGACTACGAGCAGCGCACCGGCGACATCCGCGATGTTCACCCCGATGAGCTCGTCGGCCTGGACGCAGTCGTCAACCTTGCGGCGATCTCCAACGACCCGGTCGGTGACTTGAACCCCAAGACGACCTATTCAGTGAACGCCGACGGGGCGATTCACCTGGGCCGGGTGGCGAAGGCCGCCGGTGTCTCGAGGTATGTGTTCTCGTCGTCCTGCTCGCTCTACGGAGCCGCAACGACCGAGGCGCCGTGCGCCGAGGACGCGCCGTTCAACCCGGTGACACCGTATGGCGAGAGCAAGGTGCTGGCCGAGGCTGGGCTTTCGGAGCTGGCCGACGACGACTTCAGTCCGACCTATCTGAGAAACGCGACGGCGTACGGATCCTCCCCCCGACTGCGCGCCGACATCGTCGTCAACAACCTCACCGGCATCGCATTTACCCGCGGCGAGGTTCGGCTGCAGAGCGACGGCAGCCCGTGGCGACCGCTGGTGCATGCCGAGGACATCGGACGCGCGTTCCTCGCTGTTCTCGAGGCCCCGCGCGACGATGTGCACAATCAGGCGTTCAATGTCGGCCGCGACGAGGACGTCGTCCAGATTCGCGACATCGCCACGCTGGTCGCCAAGAGCACTCGATGCACCGGTCACCTTTGCTGCTGGCGCCGGCCCGGACAAGCGTGACTATCGAGTGGACTTCACCAAGATCAGCAGAGTCCTCCCCACCTTCAAACCGAGATGGACCGTCGCGGACGGGATCGACGAGCTCGCCAGGGACATGCGACGGTTCGGCCTTTCCAGCGAAGACTTCGAAGGCCCGCGCTATGTCCGGCTGGCCAGGATCCGGCGAGCTCATCAAGGCCGGTCGGCTCGACGACGAGCTGCGCATGCACGCCACACCAGCCGCATCCGTGAGCACGCAATGATCACGCCGCGGTGCCGCCTGTGCTCGACCGAGCTCACACACACGTTCGTCGACCTCGGCATGTCGCCGCCGTGCGAGAGCTACCTCACGGCCGAGCAGCTCGACCAGGGCGAGATGTTCTATCCCCTGCACGTCCGGGTGTGTTCCGAATGCCTGCTCGTCCAGCTACCGGCGTACATCCCGGCCGAGGACATCTTCAGTCACTACGCCTACTTCTCGTCGTACAGCGACTCGTGGGTCGCCCACGCGCGCCGTTTCGTCGACCTGGCGGTCAGCCGGCTCGGGCTTGACGAGTGACTCGTTCGTCGTCGAGGTGGCCAGTAACGACGGTTACCTGCTCCAGCACGTCGTCGAGCGGGGAATCCGCGCCCTCGGTATCGAGCCGGCAGGCAATGTCGCCGAGGTTGCGGTGGACCGGGGGATTCCCACCGAAGTGCTGTTCCTCGGCGAGGAGGTCGGCAGCAAGATCGCCAGTGAGCACGGCCCGGCCGACCTGGTGGTCGCCAACAATGTCTTCGCCCATGTGCCCGGACATCGTGGACTTCGCCAGGGGGTTACGGGCACTGGTCGCCGATGACGGATACGTCAGCATCGAGATCCCTCACCTGCAGCGACTGATCGACGGCCGACTGTACGACACGATCTACCACGAGCACTTCTCCTACTTGTCGCTCTTGACGACACAGCGGGTGCTGGCCGCGGCCGGGCTCAGTGTGGTCGACGTCGAAGAGCTCCCGACGCACGGTGGGTCGCTGCGAACCTGGTCGACGCCGATCGAGGCCGGGCAGGAACCGAGCACCGCTGTTGCGGAGCGTGCTTGCCGCCGAAGCGGCAGCTGGTCTGAATACGCTGGCTGGGCACGCGGGCTTCGCCGGCGAGGTCGCCAGTGCGCGCAACGATCTCGTCGACTTCCTCGTGCAGCGTTCTCGAGAAGGCGCTCGGGTCGCCGGCTACGGCGCCCCTGGCAAGGGGAACACGCTGCTCAACCACGCCGGCGTTCGATCCGACCTGCTCGCGTTCACCGTCGACCGCAACCCGTTCAAGCATGGCAAGTTCCTGCCCGGTACGCACATCCCGATCCATCCGGTCGAGCGGCTTGCCGAGGAACGGCCCGACTACGTGCTGATTCTGCCGTGGAACCTCAAGGCGGAGATCTCAGCGCAACTTGCCTATGTTCGCGAGTGGGGCGGGCAGCTGGTCGTGCCGCTGCCCATCGCTCGAGGTTTTTTGATCGGTCTGGGGGAGAACTCATGAAGGTAGTGCTCTTCTGCGGCGGCCTGGGCCTGCGCATGCGCTCGAGCGACGATTCCGCGCCGAAGCCGATGATGCCGATCGGGCATCGGCCCGTGCTCTGGCACGTCATGCGCTATTACGCCCACTTCGGGCACACCGATTTCATCCTCTGCCTGGGGTACGGCGCGCGCGCAGTCAAGGACTACTTCCTGAACTACCACGAGACCGCACTCCAACGACTTCGTCCTGACCAAGGGCGGCGAACACGTCGAGCTGCTCAGCAGCGACATCAGCGAGTGGAGCATCACCTTCATCGACACCGGCATCGACACCGCCATCGGTGAGCGGTTGCGGCGGGTGCGGCAATACCTCGACGACGACGAGATCTTCCTGGCGAACTACGGCGACGTGCTGACCGATGCGCCCGCTCAACGACATCATCGACGAGGTGGCCGCCAGCGACGTGGCCGGCAGTCTGCTCGCCGTGCCGCCGCAGGACTCCTTCCACGTCGTCGACATCAACAGCGACTCACGGATCACCGCATTCACTCCGGCCGCCGAGATGAACATGCGGATCAACGGCGGCTACTTCGTGCTCAAGCAGGACATCTTCGAGTACCTGAACGAGGGCGAGGACCTGGTCATGAACGCGTGTGTACGCGCCGCCGAAGACGGTCGCATGCTCGCCATCCCCTACGACGGCTTCTGGGCCGCCATGGACACCCTGAAAGAGCGGTCGTGGCTGGAGGATCTCTACCGCACCGGTCAGAGCCCATGGGCGGTCTGGCAAGACCATTCGCCAACAGCTGGTCGCAGAATCACCGCACTCGACGTCCCCGACATCAACGGAAGCCGCTAGGTGATCACGCTCCAGCTGCCGTCCGGCCCGCTTGCGGATCGTCTGTCTCGGCGCACACCCGGACGACATCGAGATCGGCTGTGGCGGGACCTTGCTCACCCTTGCGGAGTCGAGGGACGTCCGTGCGGTCGTCGCCGTTGCGACCGGCTCCGGAAGCCGGCACGACGAGGCGGTCAAGTCGACGCCGCGCTTCCTGCCTGGTGCGGATGTCGACGTGCACGTCATGGGCCTCCGCGACGGGTTCCTGCCCACCCACTGGGGCGCGGTCAAGGAAGCCTTGGAGCAGGTGTCCAAGTCGATGACCGCCGACGTGGTGTTCGCGCCGCGTCCCGACGACGCCCATCAGGACCACCGTCTGATCGCAGAACTCGCACCGACCGTGTGGCGCGATGCCCTGGTGCTCCACTACGAGATCCCGAAGTGGGACGGCGACCTCGCCGCAGTGAGCCACTATGTGGCGCTCGAGCCCGAGATTGCCCGCCGCAAGGTGGAACTTCTCCACGACTGCTTCCCGTCGCAGGCGGGCCGCGACTGGTGGGATGACGAGACCTTCCTGTCACTGATGCGGATACGGGGAGTCGAGTGCAGGAGCCGATACGCCGAGGGGTTCGCCGTGACCAAGGCGCTGCTGTCACTTCGGGGAGGCAGACACGATGGATAGCTCGGCGAGCTTGGCACAGCTGATCCCAGCCGACGCCACGAGGTGCCGCGTCGTTCGACCAGTCCAATGCGGCGCAGCGCCGGCTGCACGCGCTGGTGCCCGGCGGTGCGCACACCTACGCCCGCGGCTCCGACCAGTACCCGGAGGACATGGCGCCGATCATCGCGCGCGGGGAGGGCGCGAGGGTGCACGACGTCGACGGCAACTGCTACGTCGAGTACGGCATGGGTCTGCGATCGGTCACCCTCGGCCACGGCTACGGCCCGGTCGTGGCGGCTGTCGCGTCGGCCGCCGCCGGCGGCATCAGCTTCACCCGCCCGACGCATTGGAGCTCGCGGCCGCCGAGACGTTCCTCGAGCAGGTGCCCGGCGCCGACATGGTGAAGTTCGCCAAGAACGGCTCCGACGCGACCACCGCGGCGGTCAAGCTCGCGCGCGCCGCGACCGGCCGCCGTCTGGTCGGCGTCTGCGGGACCAGCCGTTCTTCTCCACCGACGACTGGTTCATCGCCACCACGCCGATGACGGCCGGCATCCCGGCCGAGCACCGGACGCTCACCGTTGGCTTCCGTTACAACGACCTCGACTCGGTCCGCGCGCTGCTCGAGCCCGGCCCGGGCGAGTCGCCTGCCTGATCCTGGAGGCCGCGACCGCCCCGGCCGAGCCCGCGCCCGGTTCCTGGAGGGCCTGCGTGCACTGGCCGACCAGCACGGCTTCGTGCTGATCTTCGACGAGATGATCACCGGCATGCGCTGGTCCGTCGGCGGCGCCCAGCAGTCCTACGGCGTCACGCCCGACCTGTCGACGTGGGGCAAGGCGCTTGGCAACGGCTTCGCCGATCTCCGCCCTCGCCGGTCGGCGCGAGCTGATGGAGCTCGGCGGCCTGAACACCGACGCCGCCCGGGCGTTCCTGCTGTCCACCACGCACGGCCCGGAGACGACGGGACTGGCCGCGTACCTGGCCGTGCGCCAGGCATACCGCGAGCGCGACGTCGTCGGCATCATGGAGCAGCAGGGTCGGCAGCTCGCCGAGGCCGTCAACGCCGCCGCTCGCGACGCCGGTCTCGCGGACTTTGTGTCGGTCGTGGGACGCCCGTCCTGCCTGGTCTTCGTGACCCGCGACGCCGACGGGAACGTCGCAGGAGTATCCGCACGCTGTTCCTGCAGGACTGCTGAACCGCGGCGTCCTGGCTCAGTCGTTCGTCATTTCCGCCGCGCACACCGACGACGATGTCGACCAGACGGTCGACGCCGTGGTCGGGGCCCTCGAGATCTATCGACAGGCGCTCGAGGCCGGGACGACCGACGGTCTCCTGCACGGACGACCCGTCGCGCCAGCGTTGCGTGAGCGAGCGAACCCCAGGCGACTCTGACAGGCCAACAATATGACTCAGGCCGTGACATAGCCAGGTTTCGGCAGGGGCACCCAGAATCGGGGATCCCAGTCCCTGTCGGCCGCCAAGCGACGCAGGTTCGTGATCACTTCTACGGCGATGTCCCACGTCAGCACGACGACCACTGCGGGTTGGTCGTCGATCAGCTGCTCGACCGGCCAGATCGGCACATTGGCCCCAGGAATGCGGCAGCCCGATTTCGCCGGCGACATGTCCACCGTGTACGGAAGCAGGGTTGCATCGACGCCTGCAAGGGCCATCAGGACCGCGGCTTTCGACGGTGCACCGTATCCTGCGACGGACGTGCCGGTCTCGGCCGCGTCGACCAGCAGCGCCCGGAAGGCGCTTGCAGCGGCATGGCCGTACTTTTCGAGGGCACCCAACGCGCCCCCACATCGTCAAGGTTGGCGGCGCGCTCGGCTCGCAGGAGCTCCTGAACACCGGTATCGGGAACAGCATCGTCCTGCGCCCTGCGGACGATCAAGCGCAGGCTTCCCCCGAATGTCGGAACCCGCTGTGCGTGACATACCACCAACCCATGCCGACTGAATGCGTGCGTCGCCGAGATCAACGACAAATAGCTGTAATGGCCGTGTCGATCGTGTCGATGAGCGAGTCCTCGACCAGCGCACCCAAGATAATAGAACTCGCAGATCAGTCGGCCGCCGGGTGCGATCCGATCGGCGTGCGCAGCCACCGCCGCATCCAGGTCGGTCTCGTGCATCAGGCCATGCAGGTCGACGACGAGATCAGCCGTCGAGTCAAGTTCGCGCGAGATCAGGCCGGCTTCGACAAAGCCGGGCAGCCACGAGCCACCATGGCCACTGTCGATCTCGATGATCGTGTCCCAGCGCGGAGACCCTCCTCCTGCATGATCGACTGCACTGCCCGCTGGGCATGCGCGATTGCGGTCGCCGACTCGACGGCGCCCTGTTCGTCGATGGCGGCCGGGCCCGCAGAACCGAGCTGGACCAGTGCGCAGTCCGGCACATGTACAGCTCGAGTGGCCAACGGGGATCAGGGCCTGGCGAGCCAATTGGCGGGAAAGATGTCCGACCCCGGAACCTCGCCCAGATCCAGGGCCAGATCAACGGTTCCCGAATGGCACGAGCGACAGCTGTGGGCAGCAGTCATAGTCGCGCCAGGTTACCCAATCGGTTCGCGCTGGCGGAGTTGACCCCCGGCTATTACTTACACCCGGCAACCCGGAGGCCACGGTGGATGTTCTGACGACGTTCCGTTGCCGGACTTCTGGTCTTCGTACCTGGCCCCACCGTGACAACCGAGGCTATTTTAGCCGTACCTTCGACGCGGACATCGCACGACATCATGGTGTCGATCTCGGTGCATTCGCTCAGGACAGTATGTCCCGGTCCGCACCAGGCGTCATTCGGGTCTACATCTGCGCGCAGGCGACGGCGAAGCCAAACTCGTTCGATGCTCGTACGGCGAGATCTTTGACGTCGTCGTCGACCTGCGGCCGCAGTCGCCGACCTTTCTTACAACAGGCGTCGTTTCGACTGCGCGATGACGAATGCCGGTCGATCTACATCCCCGCCGGCTGCGCCCAGGTCTCCAGGCACTCACCGATCCCGCCGACATTGCCTACCGAATCGACCGCCCACACGATCCGCGGAAGACGTCACGATCGCCTTCGATGACCCCGACTTTCGATCCCATGGCCCCTTCCACCGAAGCTGATATCTGACAGAGACGCCCGTGCGAAGCCGGTGGCCGACGTATTCGAAAAGCGCCTAAATGCAACTGCGAACGAGTAAGGATCGGCTGGTCCTCAATGGATGAGAATGACGTTCGTTTGTTTTGGAGTACCCATCCCTGCGGCGATCACCTAGTCGGCGGTCTACACGGTGCGTTCGCCGACGATTACGAACGGTTCTTTCAAGCGTACGATACCTGGCGCTACGGTCAGGAGAGCCACATCCCGGCCTGTCTAGACGAAATCGAGTGGGCCGACCAGAAAGTGCTTGAGATCGGCCTCGGGCAGGGGAGCGAGTCCGAGCAGATCATCCGGCGTGGCGCGCATTGGTCCGGGTTGGACCTCACGCAGGAGTCAGTCGACCGCGTCGGCGGGCGCTTAGCGATTCGCAAGTTACCGCATGATGACCTGCGGCAAGGCAGCGCCCTCGCTATTCCATGGCCGACCAACGCTTTCGATGTTGTCTTCAGCCATGGTGTTCTCCACCACATCCCCGACATCCATACCGCGCAGAGCGAAATTCATCGCGTTCTTAAACCGAATGGCACCTTGGTTGCCATGCTCTATTCGCGTAGATCGCTCAACTACCAGGTAAGCATCCGGGTGGTGCGGCGAATTGCACTCGGTCTGGCATATCCGCTGCGGCACACCAGGTCTGTCCAGACTTCAGCGATGTTACGTGAGCACTTAAGTAACGCGGCGGCCGTGGGCCTCCGCCGGTACCTCGCGATTGACAACTTCACCCACCGCAACACCGATGGTCCACTCAATCCCTATGCACGCGTTTACTCTCTGCAAGAGGTCCGCGACGAGTTCTCCCGATTCGAGTTAATCCGGTCCTTCTCTCGCTATATGCACGCGCCTCCGCTGCCGGTGCGGAAGCTTCCCGCAGAGCGCTGGCTGGGGTGGCATCTCTGGGTGGTGCTGCGGGCACGACCCGACGGACCGCAACTTGCACGCGCTGCCGACGACCGCAAATCGGTCGGCTCATGAGCGGCGCGGAGGTCGGAGGTCCTCGCGGCGGGCGCGTTTGGGCCTGATGGCATCATCGCCGGTACCACAGATGCTCGTGACGGCGTCGATAAGGCACTGACACGTCGCACAGCGAACATTCCACGTTGATGGCTTCCGGAATGGGAGCCCCGGCAACGTCAACCCACAGTGCTCCCGGCGTCTTGGTGGTACGGCGCCGACCGCCACGTCGACCAGGAAACGCGGGGGCCAAGCTCCCGGATCATGAAGCGCCACGGTCCTTCGTAGGCGTTGTTGCGCCAGACGTTGTCCTGGTGCAGCGAGATGTTGTCCGGGACCACGAAGCCCTTGTACGGCGACCAGTCGGGAACAGTGCCGTAGTTGGCCACCAGTCCCATAAGGCCGCAGCCCTTGGCGACCGTGCACCCAGGGATGTGCGATGGATCGAACCTGAACGCGTTGTTCACCACGCGCAGGTGCTGGGTCTTCCACCGGCAGTCGTCGAAGTACGGGTCCTGTGATCATCGTGGCGGTTGCCGCAGTTCTCGACGGTGGCCACCTCCGGGTTGACCAGCGTGGTGGCGCCGGTGCTGGTGTTGGCCGCGAGCCGGCGAAACGGTCGGCGTTCTCCCACGCGATGATGCCGGCCCAGTTGTCCATCGAAGCGGTTGCCGGCGATCCGGAAGGTCTCCGTACAGCCCGCCGCCCGCTCGTCGCTGCCGGATTCGGAGATGTAGATCGCGCCCGTCGGGAAGCCCAGGTTTCAGGTCCCTTGACGAGCCGTTGCGGGCGAACGTGTTGTCCCGGATCACCGCGTTGTAGCTGGTCTCGTAGACGATCCCCTCGGCCGTGTTGCCTCGAATGTAGTTGCCCTCGAACAGGAAGCCGATGTTGTTGGTGTCCGCCCATAGCCCGGGGCCGTGGTTGTCGTGGACCCAGTTGTTCGGATACACCGCGCCGGTGGTCTCCCAGAACTTCCCGCCGCCGGTGCAGCCGCAGCCGGGCTGGGGCCTTTCCCAGTCGTCGGTGTTGTTGCCGGCGATCTCGTTGCCCTGGAGGATGATGCCGTTCACCCTTGTCGTCGTAGGCGTTGAAGCCGTACTGGCCGTTGTCGCGGAGGCAGTTGCCGAGGCCGAGTCGCCGACCATCACGCCCGGCGCCGGCGTTGCCGGATCGTGTTGGCGTGACGTCCAGTCCGTCGCCGCGTCGTGGTTGACCACGCCCTCGTTGTTGTTGTCTCGGATGCGCCGAAGTTCTGGATGGTCAGGTAGGAGATGGTGACGCCCTCGGCGTACCCCCCGAAGGCGTAGCGGTTCACGTGCGGCCGTCCAGCACGGCGCCCGGGGCGCCGATGAAGGTGTCCCCCCGCTTCGGGCCCACCTGGTCGTACTGGCCGCCTCCGCGAGGAGGTGCACACCCGGCTCGAGCCAGAAGGTGGTCCCGCCACTGTGGGACTGCACGAGATCGTCAAGCTTCTGCGTCGACTGCACCACAATCGCCCCGGATGGGGCACTGGTCTGTCCTGCCAAAGCCGGCGTGTCGCACACCCGTGTCGGCGCGGCCGGGGCGCTTCCCGGCGGCGGCGTCACAGTCGGCGGCGATGGAGTCGGCGTCGGTTCCGTCTTGTTCGCGCAGCCCGTGAGCACCATCGAAAGCGTCGTTGCCATCGCCGCGACGAGGACGGGAAGAGGGCTGACGATCCGGGGCCGCCGGCGGTCAGGTTGGCGCACCGCATACTCGGGTCGGCGCGGCGCGTACTTGGACACTACGTCACACCCTCACCAACGCAACTCCCATCCCCCAGGCCAACACGACCCGTCATCCGCTGCGGTCCTTGAACCATGTCAACCTGAACCGCCCGACCGACCACATCTGTCAACGGACGCCAAGGGGGCGAGGTCATCCTCCCGTTCCAAGCAGGCACAACTCATGATCAACGCGCCGACTTTTTCAGGGTGAAGTAGTTAGTTAGGTGGAGTGGGTCGCCGTCTTTGCCGTCCAGTGGACGCAGCCAGGCTGATCGCCAATAGACGTCGAGTTCACGCGGACAGAACCGGTGATAGATGCCCTGGCACACGACGTTGTCCAGTACGACGCAGTCGCCCAACTTGATCATCTTCCCGGTCGACTCATCGATGATGCGTTGAACGTGGCGGTCGACGTCGCGCGGGCACCGCAATGTGGCACCATTTCCGGATCGAACCACATCCTCCGATTTCGGTTGTCCGGACCGAGCGTCGGCATGATCTCGTCCTTCGTGCGAATCTCGACGAGCTGGCCAGGCGCCACATCAACAATCGGCGTCCGCTCGCCGGTTCCGGTGCCCTGGTAGAAGGGATACGATTTTCCACCCTTGATCCGGAGCCGGCGGGGCAAGACCCGCTCGGTCAGCTGCTGATACTTCTTGAAGGCATGAACAGCGAGGCCGACGACGAAGACGCGGAGGGTGATATTGCGGCTGGTCAGGTCACGAATATACTGACGCGGATCGAGCTGAGATAGCGGTCGAGAAGCCAGCCGAACATCAGTAGCTTGGCACCGATAGACCGATTCTCCCGCGTCGTTGGTCCTGCGGGTCTTGGGCATCAGCGTCGCCAGAGCTGCTTCGTCGGTCATTGTCGAGGCGGCTGGTTGAGGTTCGGATGCCGGCGCGAGCCATTCTTCTCGCCAAAAGAGCGGGCAGGCGGCCTGACAACCGTCATGCGCGCCCCCATCGCACCTGAGTCCCTCCAGGTGCACCGTGTTGTCCATCTCGCGAATCTCGGCCGCGCCGTCACAGGTTTTGTGTGCGCTGGACCGCATGGGAACCTCCTGGCCGGCGAACTGAAGCATCTCGGGCATAAAGACAAGCCCGTCCACCGTGCCGTCAGAGTCGAGCGTCGACAGAATCTCCTCGGCACTTCGAACCCGGACCAATTCTCCCTTGCGAAACGTATGTTTGGTCAGGTCCTTTACAGTCATCGTCACAATAGCCCCCCCAGGCGTATCGAGGTATGAAGCCAACGAGGCGTCGGATCCCCCGTCCCAGCAGCAGGCCGCCCCCCGGCACGGGCTACTGGGTCGGCTCACTATAAGCGCCCAGTCGATCTTGGGGCCGGAAACGATGAGGCCTTGCCCTTTATGCGGAAGGTCCCAGGCAAGCCTCGCCTTGGTCATCCGGGACGCATGAACACGACAGAGTCGGCTAGCGTACACAAGGTGGGCACGAGATCTCGGCACAAAAAAAAAAAAAAAAAAAAAAAAAAAAAAAAAAAAAAAAAAAAAAAAAAAAAAAATCTCTTATGGGAACGTCGCTAACGCGTGGCCGACCGCGACGCAGTAGCTGAGGCATTAGGCGAGGGACTTCAGGGCTGAAGAGACGCTGATGGACCGAGCTAGCCGGCGGCCCCATGCTCGGCTTGTCGCCTTGCGCAACATCGGTGCCACGATCGGCTTCCGCTCGGCTGGGTTGGGGCATTGCCGATCAGGCGGTCTCCAGCATCACCAATTTTGCTCTGGCATCTCGTTGCCCGCTCACTGGGTGCCGCCGACTTCGGTGCATTCAGCCTCGCCTGGGTGACGTACGGCGTCATACTCAATTTTTCGCGCGGTCTGGCCACCGATCCTCTACGGTTCGATACAGCGGCCCTCTCGACGACCGGTGGCGATCCGCCGCGGGACGCGCCGCGAGCACCGCCACCGCCGTCGGACTCGTCTTCGGCGCCGTCTGCCTGTTGGTTGGGCTCGCCATCGGTGGCTTGGTCGGTTCAGCCTTCGCGGCTCTCGGGCTGACGTTGCCGGGGCTGCTGCTGCAGGACAGCTGGCGCATTGCGTTCTTCGTGGCGGGAAGGGTCAACGTGCCTTTGCCAACGATGTTGTCTGGGCGATCTCTCTCGTGCCGGCGATGCTGATTGCCGGCACGCCGCGACCACATTCAGCTTTGTGCTTGCCTGGGGTGCGGCCGCCATGGCGGCCGCCATCTTCGGATGTATCCAGACTCGCCTGGTCCCACGCGCGTCGGGGATCGTCGGCTGGATCCGGGAGCACCGGGATCTTGGCCCGCGCTATCTCGTGGAGAACGTCAGCGACAGCGCTTCCGCCCAACTGCAGATGGACGGGTTGGGAGCGATCGCTGGGCTCGCGGAAGTAGGTGCCGTCCGCGGGGCCCAGATCCTTCTTGCACCGGTCGTTGCCCTTCGGATGGGGATCAGCCTGATCGCGGTGCCGGAGGCTGCTCGGGTCCTCAAGCGTTGGCCGCGACGACTCCAGGCATTTTGTCTGGTGCTGGGCGGGAGTCAGGCCGCCGCCTGCCTGCTGTGGGGTGCCGGCCTGTACTCTTTCCGCCCGCGTCGGAGCGCTGATGCTGGGCTCCATCTGGCCGTCGGCATCGGCGTTGATCGTCCCGACCACTCTCGCACTCGCGGCTGGGGCCATGTTCGACGGGGCATTCGTAGGTCTTCGGGCGCTCGGCGCGTCTCGACGGAGCATGCCCGTCCGGGTTACCCGGGCAATCGCCTGGGCCGTCGGCGGCATCGTTGGAGCATTCCTTGGCGGTGCCGCCGGATCGGTGTGGGGAACGGTGGCAGCGAACTTCCTGGGGGTTGCGTTGGTGTGGTGGCAACTCGGCGTCGCCTCACGGGCAAATCTCGCCCCTGTTGCGGACAGCTCCGACGCTGCTGCAGATCAGCTGTCGTGAGTGCCGAGGTGCTCAGCCGCCGGAGCGGTCGACACCTTGCACAGAGCTTTGGTTGAGCACCTCTCGCAGTCGGTCAGCGAGGCGGAGGGCCAGGGCGACGATGGTCAGCGTGGGGTTGGATGCTCCGTACGTGGGGAATACCGAGGATCCGCCAACGAAGAGGTTGTCGACCGAATGGACCCGGCAGTCGGGGTCCACCACTCCCTGCCGTGGATCGGAGTGCATCCTGGTGGTGCCGAGGTGGTGATACAGACCCTCGACCAGGGTGGTGCTGTCCAGCCGCGCCGTCCACTCGATGTACCCAAGCCCCGCGACCGTAAGACCGTGTCGACGACCCGCGCCGATGCCTCGATCGACCGAAGGTCGTCGTCGGTCATCCGCCAGGTCACGCGCGCCACCGGCATCCCGAGGTCGTCCGTCCTCGAACCCAGAGTCACGCGAGACTCTCGGTTGGGAGCCTGCTCGCCCTGCGCCCTCAGGCGAGGACAGTGTGGTCTCGAGACGACTCGGCTCTTGCGAGGTTCGCGAGGTCTCGCGCGCCGGTCAACACGTTTCCGGTGTGCCAGCCGATGTCGGTGATCAGCGGACGCCGGTCGACGGCCTTGCGCAGAGTCAACAACGATCGAACCGCATCCGATGTGACAGCGGCCGGACGAGGCACCAGGAAGAAGGCGACGTTCAAGAGCTTCTGTTCGCGCTGCACCTTTTCCGCGACACGAAGCCCTCCGCCAATTTCAGCACCCTCCGGTCCATGAAAGCAGCCGAGCTGCTCCATCGACGTTTGGTCGGACAGCACGATATGTCCGGCGTGCAACCACAATCGCTCGGCGAAGTACCGACCGACGAGATCGTGCTCATTGCCGAGACCACGCCCGGCGTTCGCAGTCAGCAGCAGGCGTGCGTTCTCGATCCCGCCGGCGGCGAACACCACCAGGCGCGGGCGTATCACCACGCGGTCACGGCCGCCGCGCACCGCAACGATGCTCTCCACCGCCGACCGGTGAGTCGAGCCTGATCTCAGCCGCGCGCGTTTCCAGCAGCAAACGCACGTTGGACGACGCCGAGAGGTCCTGCCACGCATTGTGAAAGGCGGGCCTCGCGTACTGGAAGATCGTGGGCTCCAACTCGGGGGTGCTTTCGATGAAGCGCCCATCTGTGGGGACCTGCTCCGACCAGACCGTGGTTGCGACATCGAACGGGCGAATGCCGCAGATGCTCGCCGCGCGTGTGTAGTAGGGGTCAAGGTGCTGGCGATCAAACGGCCACCCGAACTCGGGCCGACCTTCCCGCGCCGCGAAGTCGATCGGATCGAGCGGGCGTACGGCCCACTGTCCGTCCCGGAAATGCGGGTGTCTGAGGGTGCCACCGAAGGCCCGAGCCCTGGATATGTGGAGCCGGTGGATCGGATATCCGTCACTCTCGCCGCGGCTCTGCCGCTGGAAGCGTCGCTCGAAATCTCGTCCACCGGCCTCCAGCAGACAGACCTGAACACCCGCTGTCAAGCTCGCTGGCGATGGTGATTCCGGCGGGGCCGGCCCCCACGATGCAGACGTCGGTGAGGATCTCCGCATCGTCAGCAACCGCGTCACCGGTCACGGTCTTCCCCGCCTCCCGATCGGAACATCGGCCCTCAGAGCCGCCCCGCGCCAGCGCCACGACAACGGCATGGATGGGATTCCGTATCTGGCCGTTACCTCAGCCGGTGCGATCGTGATGCAGCTCGTCTCGACGTCCGGATGGGTGGCACTCAACCAAGCAAGGACCGTCTCGAAAGTGGCATCGTTGCCGATGTTCCCGCTCCCGAGGTAGCCGTAGAAGGCCACCCGGCGAACCGGCCGGTTCATGCCCGCCTCCAGCGCGGCGCGTGCCGGGCGGCCCAAACGACGAATTCCTGCCAGCACCGCCAACGGTCCGTCGGGCTTAAGGGTGCCCGCCAGATTGCCGTGATATAAGCCAGCAGGTACTCCCCGATCAAGCGCACGGCAGGATGTCGCCAACGGTTCGCTCGTCTGGGGTCCAGATGGGTACACCGTCGACGGATGCCCTGGGTGACCATTGGGGCTCGCATGGGGTGGTCACGTCGGAAATAGAGAAAATCCGACACGTTATGGAATGGGCCGTGCAACGCCAGTTCAGCGACGAAGGTCCGGTCGGACCAGTGGTAGCTGCCGAAGGGCGCCACCTGCCGGAGCACCGACATTCGGATTACGCCGTAGATGTCGTCGCCACCCTGCGTGTAAAGCACGCTCCGGAAGCGCTCGACAGCATCGGGAACATCGGTCGTCAGTGGATAGTCGATCTTGTCAGTGATCCCCCCTCTCTCGTCGATGAATGCCGTCCATGCATGCGCCAAGACGGTCTCGGGACGGGAGTCAAGGGCATCAATGCACCGCTGGAGTAAGTCGGGGGCGTAGAGGTCGTCATCGGACACCCATTTGAAGAACTCGCCCCGGGCTTGCCCGATCACGAAGTTGTGATTGAACGACGAGCCGCGGTTTCGCACGTGGTGGACGTAATGAACGCGGGGATCGATCGACTCGTACCGACGCGCAATTTCCCCCGTACGATCCGTGGAGCCATTGTCCGAAATGATCAGGTCGAAATCAGTGAAGGTCTGCGCCAACAGGGCGTCTATGGACGCTGCCAGGAAACGCTCGCCGTTGTATACAGGCAGGCCAAGGGTAAGGCGTGGTACTCCCGCAGTGATTCTCACCCAGCCACCCCCGCCCCCGATTTGTAGCCGGCCAATGCCGACCGAAGCTGATGCCACACCAGCGCGGGCAAAGCCCTGCGCGGCTGCCACTCCCCACCTCGCTCCGAGAGCCCCTGCCGGGATTGCCCCGGCCGTGCCTCCGATGACGTATGCCGTAGAGGCGATCAGCTGCGCTCGCAGGCTGCGACGCGCCAAGCCCATGGCGCTCAATCCCGCAGTTGCCGCAGTGCAGAGTGATGTCGCAGCGACCGTGAGCGTTATCGCAGGAAGCAGCTGTGCGGTCGGCATCCAATGCTCCTTGATCAACGCTGGCCCGGGACCCAGCGATAGGACTGTCAAAAGGATCAATCCCCAGACGACAGCCCCCACAGCCTGGCAGCTGCCGAGCCCGAAACTCAGGCGGTGGATCACATGAGTCAACCCATGCCTGCCGGAGGCTTCTGGAGCGGCATACACTTCCACGGAGACGGTCGTCGTCACGTGGGTGCCTCTGACGAGTCCATGCACCCTGAATGGCCGGTCGTCCCGATCGGGTGCTCCATTGCGAAGCGGTAGATCTCCAGCAGCCGGTCGACTCCCGCCTCCGGCGTGAAACGGCTTTGGTACGTCTGGCGCGCCTGCTGGCCGTACCCGTCCCACCGCTCCGGGTTGTCCTCGACATCCGCGAGGATGTCCACCAGGGCATCGACGTCGGTCGGCGGGAAGAGCGCGCCGTCCGACCCGTGGGTCACCAACTCGGGGAAGGCCCCATGCGCCGAGGCCACTGGAGCCGTACCTGCGGCCATCGCCTCGACCGCGACCATGCCGAAGGTCTCCTCCCACTGCGATGGGACGACCACGGCACGGGACCGAGCCAGGATGTCGCGGACACCTCCGGGCGGGAGACGTGACCTGCCATCGTCACGGTGGGGTGTCCGGCCGCCCATCGGGCCACGGCGGCCGACAGTTCTCCTCCGCCGGCCACGACCAGACGCAACGGCGACCGCGGACGGCGGGCACGGAACGCATCCCATGCCTGCATCAGGAACGGCGCGCCCTTCGCCGCGTCCAGACGCCCGACGAAGGCCACCAGCGGTTCGCTCGCGACCTCGGCCTGCTGCGGCGGAGGTGGCACGAAATTGTGCTTGACGAAACTGCGGTCAGCGGGAAGCCCGAGCGGTGAGAGCAGGTCCCGTTGCGCACCGGAGATGAAGATGTAGGCCGTGACCATGGTCCGCCAGGCGGTCGAGTGCAGCCACGACCCGAGCACGACAGGGGCCGTCGCTGTCCGTGACCCGCGATAGCAGCCGTGGGCCAGCGCAGGAAGAGAGGAACCGCCCAGGCAGTCATGGCAGACCCGTCCGTCGCGAAAGAAGTCCCCGCTCGCGCAGCCCAGCCTGTAGTTATGCACGGTGACGACGACGGGGACCCCGGCGTCGCGGCAGGCGTACAGCACCGACGGCGTCACCAAGGGGAAAGGTGTTGTGGACGTGGACGACGTCTGGTGCGAACTCGGTCAGCGCCGCGCTGATCGTCGCGCCGGGATCTCCTCGCTCCACAGCACGCGGGCCGGCAGTGTGGCACGCCGCATCGGCGACCAGGTGGCGATGTCGTCGCTGTGCCGCTGGAACAGGACGACATCGTGACCGCGGGACGAGAGGGCGGACGACTCCTGGTCGACGACTGCGTTCTCCCCGCTGGGTGCCGTCGCCCGGTAGCGGTTGTGCACGACCAGGATCCTCATCGTCGCCCCCTCCCGGCTGGGGCGGCCAGCAGCGACGCCGCAACGACGAGGTTGAGCAGGTAGGGCGACGCGTCGCCGAGCCCCGTCTCGGTGATCGAGGCCACCAGGCAGTAGGTGACGAGGAACAGCGCCACCGCACGCCTGATTCCTCGGCGGTGGGTCACGGCGAGCAGGATCAAGAACCAGGAGGAGCGCCGCGTCGACGAACACGCCGAACCAGCCCTGGTCCAGGTAGACGGCGAGCCAGTTGCTGTCGATCGGGAGGCCGTTGAAGGACTTGTTGGACAGTCCTGATCCGAAGAGCTCTTCCAGCCACGGGCGCTCGTAGCCCGAAGATGGCCGACCACACCTTGGTCCGCCCGGTGAGCTGCGCAGCCTCCTGCAACGTCTGCCCGCGCCACAGCCAGTTGAGGATCAGCGGTGCGAAGAAGGTGGCCGCGGTCACGGCGAGCACGCCCAGGAGCGCAGATGTGCGCCGGACTCGGGCATGGCCCATGAACATGCTCGCGCCGGCCACGGCCAGGCCGATGGTCATGGCGATGAGGGCGGTGCGCGTGTGCGCGCCCACGAGGGCCGCTCCCGCCCCGAGAAGCGTCAACAAGGCGGTCCGACCGCGTACCGCTCCGCCGAACCACAGCACGACGGTGCACCCGAGCAGGACGGCCGCGTAGTGGGCCACCTGTGTCGGGGGAATTGGCCACAGCGCGCCCGACAGCCGACCCTCGTAGGAGAACGCAGCGCCTGGGGCGAGGACGGCGCCGACAAGAACCGAGAGCGAGGACGATGCGCAGGCAGGTGAGATGAGCGCGCAGCAGGACGAAGTCGGGCCTTCCCCACCACGGGGTGAGCAGCCACAGGACCAGCGTGAAGCCGATGAGGCGACAGGCGCGGAAGGTCGACCCCAGCACGAACTCGTTGTGGATGCTGACCATGAGGGCAACGGTGGCGAGCATGGTCAGCAGCACCAGGAACAGGGACGGTCTGACCACCCCGCCGGGGTTGGCCAGGAGCGCGAGCAGGAAGGCCAGAACGAGCGCACCCTGGGTGACCAGCTGGCCGACGGTGCCGGGGATGGGCACCACGGTCGGCAGGCCAGAGAACGCGAGGACGTTGGCGAACAGGGCCGCCCAGGCCGGAAAAGGGCCGCGCAGCAGGGCGGACGCGCGGGCCCGACCAGCTGCCGCACGGTCCACCCTGAGGGCGAGGGTGCTCATGGAGCTTCGGGCTCCGTTGTCGTTGATCGTCCGGACTCCACCGCGTCCCGCCGCCCCCGACGACTCGTCGGTGGCGTCGGCACGCAGCAGGGCGGCGAACCGCAGGTCCAGCCCGGCGGAACGAACCAGGTCCGCCGCGGTCCTTACCCTTTCGGCGCTCGAGAGACCAGCTGGTCACGACGACGACCACCCGTTCGTCCACGCTGTGAGGTGGTCGGCCCCCACCGACGGGTCCAGGTCCGCCAGGACCAAGGAGACGTCGGTGAGATCAGGCGACGGGGGATGCTCCTCCTCGTCCTTGTGCCCGACAGCGCGGAGGTCGGCAGGACTGCCGGCGAGCGCCGGTATCCCTCGCGGACGCAGCACGGTGGGCCGATCGACGGTCTCGCCCGCCATCAGCTCCGCGACCGCGGCGTCGAGGCCCCCCTGCGCGGTGAGATCGATGAGGAGAACACTGCTTCCACGGTCCGCGAGGTTCATGACCGCTGTAGCCACCGCGAAGCGGACCTCGTCCGCGTTGTCGACGCAGGCCACCGCCAGCCGGCCCCACTGTCCCGGCAAGGGAAGCTCCATCTCGATCGCGTGTGCCAGCCGCTGGCGCTCATCGGCCCGGCGCGCGTCGACGGCGCGCAGGTGCGGAAGCCGCCGCCACCGCCGCGGGAGTGGTGCGATCCGG
This sequence comes from uncultured Actinomycetota bacterium, assembly GCA_963831385.1. Taxonomy (GTDB): domain Bacteria; phylum Actinomycetota; class Actinomycetes; order Jiangellales; family Jiangellaceae; genus JACVRX01. The sequence goes on along the minus strand of CAWHPW010000017.1, from coordinate 87,911 downwards.
CCCACGCTGACGGGCACCGTCACCTCGAGGGCGGCCGCGACGTCGAAACGCCGACGAAGCCGGTCCGAGGTGATGGCGAGGAACAGCACGGTGCCGCAGCCGAGCGCGGCGCCACCGATGAGCCCCGACGCCAGGGTGAGCACGATGCGGCGCTTCACCCCGCCGGTCTCGGCCGCCGCAGGGTCGATCACCCGGCTGGAGGACATGACGGACGTGTTCCTCAAGGCGGCGTCCTGCACGGACTGCTGCAGGGTTTCGATCTGCCCCGTGACCTTTGCCCGCTGCGAGATCGCGTCGCTCAGCTCGCTCGCGCCGGGCTCCCCGGACGCCGAGAGCTCATTGATGCGCTGCGTGAGTTCCCCGACCTCGGCCTGCAGCTCCGCGATGCGCTGCTGCATGCCGTCGACGAGGACGTTCGACTGCACGGAGAGCTGCTCGGCACGAAAGGCGAGATAGGTCGACGTGAGGGCCTCGAGGCGTCGAACTGCCTCGAGTCGGTGGGCGCAGTGAGGGTGAGCGACAGGAGGTCGGGCTGACCGGCTCGGCCGTCACGGTGCCGAGGAAGTCGTCGGGGGTCATGGTCAGCCCGAGGGTCGCGACCGTCTCGGCCGCGACTGTGCGAGCTCGTCAGCAGGCTGACGTCGGTGGACATGGCGCGTCGGGTCGACCTGTGGGTCATGTGCGAGCACCAGCATCGCCTTGGCGTTGTGCGGCGCAGGAAAGGCGACGAGGAAGGCCGCGGCCGCGAGCAGCCCGAGTACCGCGGACAGAGCGCACGCCACCCAGCGACGTCGCAGGGCGGAGCGAAGGAAGTGCAGGCTCACCAGGGCAGGGAGCGGGCGCCCTGGCGCGCTGGGATCCTCGTCCTCGAAGTCCGGGACTTCCCACGTTGCCGGGATCATGCGCGGGTCCGGTTGGGGTCGCCGGCGGTGACGTCAGACGATCCGATGCCGGTCAGGCGCACGGGCAGCGCCACCTGACGCGATCGCTCGTCCATGGTGTGCCGCCCGGAGGTCCGGTCCGTCCGGTCAGGATCCGCGACGACGATCCCGTCGATGCGACGACCGGCGTCGTCCACGGCTACGGCAACGCGGGCGAGCTCCTGCTCCGTTGCCGTTGCCGCGGCCACGGACAGCATCGTGGCGGCGGTGGTGGGCGCGTCACCCAGGTCGGGTTGCCTCCGGTCCACGACGACCAGGATGATCGTCAGGTCGATCGCCTCCCCGTCCGGCACCTCGCCGACGAACAGGCCAGGCCGAGGTGGGGCAGCACGGTCGGCGGCGCAGGCCGCCCACAGGGTGCCGCCCTGTCGTGACCCACAGCGGTGACCAGACGCGTGGCGATGCCCAGCGACGAGGCGAACGCCGCGAGCTGAGGACCGATGGCAACTCCCCGCCCGTCACCGGACAGCGACACCACGGTCAGCGACTGCGGGTGGTCCACCTTCCCGGCGGCACGAGGTTCCCCCTTGCGGTCCGCGGGCACCAGACCACGCAGGACCTGGCGGAACGCCCACGACTCGACGGGGGTCGCCTCGTACGTCTCGAGCAGCGTCGACCAACCCGCCACCGACCGTCTGCGGCCTGCTCCGCACCGCCGCCAGCACCGGGCTGCCGACCGCGTCGGCGATCTCGTCGCGAAGCCGCACCCGCGGGTCGCGACGTGCTGTCGCGAGCAGGACGGCGACCGCCAGCATGGTGCAGACCAGGGCACCGAGGGGCGCCCAGATCAGCAGTCGCTGCCAGGTGGAGGGACCCGTGGCCACGGTCGCCGGCTGGATGACCGAAGTCCCGGTGCTCGCGGACGACTCCGACCGGGGCGCTGGTGGCGATCTTGTCCTTGACCTTGTCGAGCTGCAGCGAGAGGTCGGCCTGTTCCGTCCGGAGCCCGGCAAGCAGCTGCGCCTCGCGCCTGCCGTCCGCCGAGTCGGGGTCGACCTCCTGCTGACGTTTCGTGGTCGGCGTGATCTGATCCTGCAGTTGCGTGATCTGCGCCTGCAGGTCCTCCGCCCTGGTTTGGAGGTCCGCCAGCGCGGCCGAGGTGGCCGCCTGCGCGGTTTCGCTGACGTAGGCGACGTATGCGTCCGCGACCGCCTGCGACAGCGTCTGCGCCTGTGCCGCTCTGGTGGAGGTTGCGTCGATCTCGATGAGCTGGTTCGTCGGCGCCGACACCTCGACCATCTTCTCCACCGAGCGTGCCGGGAGAGCCGGCTCGACTGCCTCGCCCGCCTGCTCCAGAATGGTGGCGCTCAGGGCGATGCGGACCTGGGTGGCCACGTCGGTGCTGCTGCTGTCGGCGAGGGCGGGTGTCGGGAGGAGCACGAGGGTCGTGCTGGTGAGTGGGGGCGGCTGCACCAGCACGTAGGCGACGCCCGCGGCCAGGCCCACCACGGCCGTTGCGGCCAGCACGCGACTGCGGCGACGCAGCGCCGCCACGGTCGACCGAAGGTCGGTGACCTGGTCACTCATGGCAGCTCCAGCACAGTGACGAGGCGGGTCGAGGACGAGCCCGTCCCCCGCCCCACCAGTGACGTCGCCGGCACGCGAGCGGCCGAACCGCGGCGAATACCACCCCGCGACCGGGTCGACCTCGGCCCGGTGCGAGGTCCAGGCGAGGCCCTCGGGTAGCACGAGCGTCCCCTGCCGTCGATCTGGCCCGACCTGCCAGGTGAGTGCGGCGCTGCGCTCCGTCCAGCTCGACCAGGACGTCGGGGCCCAGGTGCCACGACAGCCGCAGCGGAACCTCCGCGGCGGTGTCGAAGGTGTCGACGACCGTCAGGCTGCGTCCGGGCGAGTCCAGCGTCACCGAACGGCGGTGCACCGTCGGAGTGCTCAGCCGCAGGTAGCCGTCGTGCTCTGCGCTCCAGGTCTGCACCGGCTGCTCGCCGACGTCGCACGTCACCGTCCGCGTCCGGGCCTGGGTGGTCCACAGGAACGGCCCGCCCGACTCGGACTGGCTCACGCCGCCGATCTCGACGGTGTTGTGGGCCGCCGTCGAGCGGAACCACTCCCGCCACTCCGGCTCGCCGTGGTAGCAGTAGGTGCCGGGGTCGGCGAGGATGTCGACACCGTCGTGCCGCACCTCCAGGGACAGGGCGTCGGCGTGGGCGTGCGCCGCGATCGACAGGAACCCGTGGGGGCCGCCGTCGCACCGGCACCAGATCTCCGGACCGTCCTCCGCGCGCGAGCGCAGGAGGACCAGCCCGGCGTCGGGGAACCGACGTGGCCGGACGGGCGGTCGTGGCAGCTGACGGGCACGGCCGAGAGCGCCGAGCAGGCAGCGCCTGGACGCCGCCGTCGACAGGCAGGCCACCAGTCGGCAGCACCCAGCAGGGCAGCGCCCGTGCCCAGGACCGTGGCCCACGGGTCGCGGTCCGGGTCGTCGACCACGAGCGCGCGCCCCTCGTCGCCGTCGCCCTGCCGCGGCGGCCGGCCGGTGACGTCCAGGATGGCGGCAGCCGGCATCGAGCATCCGCGCCAGCCGCTCCCATGTCGCCTCCGAGAGTGCGTGACCGTGAGCGTCGGCCTCGACGGCGGCCACCAGCCCGAGCTCGAGGACGAAACGGTGGTAGTCGGTCGCCAGCTCCCGGTTCAGACCGTCGTCGAAGGTGTTGGCGGCCAGCTCGCGCTCCAGCAGGGCAGCTGCGCTCTCGTCGCCACTGGGACGCTCCGGGCGTACCAGGGAAAGGCACACGCGGCGACGAGCCGTCCGGCCGCCTCGGCGATGACGTGGTTGTTGGCCGACGAGCCGCGGCTGGGGAAGGCGGCCAGGAACTCCTGATGCCAGGCGATCTGCCGGACGGCATCGTCGTTGTGCTCGAACAGGTCGCCGACCTTCGGCCAGTCGTCGAGCAGCCGGCGGATCCAGACCCAGGAGATCAGGCGGATGCCGGCCTCGATGCCGCTCGTCCAGTGCACGCCGGTGAGGAACGGGTTCGCCGCCCACCAGGAGCGCAGCTGGTCGGCGGCCGCGCTCGGCGTAGCGCTCGTCCCGCGTCAGCCACCAGGCGGCGGCCAGCACGGTGAGGTGATGGTGCCGGGACATCTCCCAGACCTGCTTGATGTTGCCCGTCTCCGCCTCGTCCCGGTGGTGGACGCGGAACGCCAGCCGTCCGATCCGGCGCCCGGCGCCCGGTCACCGGATCGAGGAACCAGTCCGGGTCGGCGCTGTCGGTCCGCGGTATGCCCAGCACCGTCCATGTTCCGGCCAGGACCCTGTCGGCAGCGCGGATCAGCGCCGACGCGGCGTCCGGAGCGACCTCGGTCGCGGGCCGCTGCCGGCAGCGACGACGACGAAGGCCCGCTCGGCTAGAACGTCCGCGCGGCAGTGCGGGCGCCTGCGCCGGGCCGGACCTGGCGACGTGCCCAGGCCCGGCGCCGCCCGGCATCCAGGGTGCGGTAGGCCACCTCGGTCGCCGACATCCCGCGGAGCCGTCGCACGTACCAGCCGAGACGGGCGCGCTCACCAGGTCACCGGCCTTCCGCGCCGCCAGACTGGCTCTCCGACCGCGAGCGTTGCGCGCGTCGTCGCCACCAGGGAATCCAGCGGGATCGGCATCGCGGAGCCGGTGCGGACGGCGTGCGACGAAGCGCTCCAGCTGCGCGCGCTGACCCTTGTCCTGCCCTGCGAGCACCCGGTGCCCGCTCTTCCCCTTGGCCGACCACACGGTGACCCGCTGGAAGTTGTCCAGCCGCCCGTTGCGGCCGTCGCCCACCACGTCCAGGGTCTCCTTCGGGAAACGTGAGCTGCCGTCGGTGACGTAGGAGATCGTCGCCACGGACCCGTCGGCGAAGCGCAGCGTGGCGTGGACGCTCTCGCCCGCACCCATGGCGTGCACCTCGACGGGGTGATGCCCCACCAGCGCGCTCAGCGTGTCGATGAAATGACCGCCTTCACCGGCGAACCGCGACCCTTCCAGCTCCTCGTTGAGGTACCAGCTGCCCGGATCCAGGCGGCCGGCGTTGACGAGATACCGCGCCGACACCGGACCACGGGACGGGCCGAAGCGTTCCTGGAGTTCGGTGACCAGCGGCGCGAACCGCCGGTTGAACCCGACCATGACCCGGTCGTTGCCGGTTCGTTCGACGGTGTCCAGGACGCTCGGCGAGCTGCTCCTCGGTGAGGGCGAGCGGCTTCTCGACGAAGACGGTGAGGCCGCGCTCCAGGGCCTGGCACACCAGGCCGGCATGCGAGTGGTGCCGCGTGACGATGAACACTGCGTCGAGGGTGTCGTCGTCGAGCACCGTCTCGACGCTCGGTCGTGATCGTGCCGAATCCGAACTTGCGTTGGGCGTTGAGCCCTGACAGAGCCTTCGTCGTGGCGACCGACACGAGCTCGACCTCGGCGTTGTCCCGCAGGTGGGGCAGCAACATGGACGTGGCGTAGTTGCCCGCCCCGATGAAGCCGAGGCGGACACCCGGCCGACGCTGTCGCCGGCGGTCGGCGATGCGGACGCGGCGCGGGCACGGACGTGGATGGTCCGGGTGAGCGGCACCATGCGGCGGACTCACCGTAGGACAGCAGGAATCCGACGCCCTGCAGGGAGCCCGCACCGAGCCGGTTGTAGACGTCCGAGGCCTCCTCGACGGGGTGGATGCCCGATACCAAGGACGCCACGTCCACCGAACCGTCGGCCAGCAGATCGAGGAAGCAGGCCAGGTTGCGGCGCTCGGTCCAGCGAACGTAGCCGGCCGGGTAGTCGATGCCGTCGAGTTCGTAGCGGTCGTCGTACCGACCCGGTCCGTAGGACCGGGAGAAGCGGACGTCCAGCTCCTTGTCGTAATAGGCGTTCCAGGGCAGGTCGAGCCGCGTCTTCCCGATGTCCACCACCCGAGCTCGGTCCCGGGCCAGGCGCGCTGCCACCTCGACCGGTCCGTTCGAGTCACCGCCGGCGGCCAGCAGGACGTGGTCCGCGCCCAGGCCTGCGGTGCGGTCGAGCAGAACTCGCTCGACCTCGCGCAGGCCGGCCTCGTCAGGTGCGGCACAGGTCAAGGCACCGGCCTTCTCCGCAGCCCGGCACCGAGCCTCCACCATGTCCAGGCCCACGACCTGCACGCCGGAGGCGACGAGGAGTCGCACGACGAGTTGACCGATGAGCCCGAGCCCGATCACGCATGCGGTCTCACCGAGCGCGACTTCCGCGCGCCGGACACCCTGCATGGCGATCGCGCCCACCGTTGCGAATGCAGCGTGTTCGGCGGCAACGCCGTCCGGTACAGAGACGCACAGATTGGTCGGTACCCAATTCACCTCCGCGTGGAGGGCGAACTCGTTGCCCGCCGCCGCCACCAGCTGACCGACCGAGAACTGCTCCGCACCCGCGCCGACCTCTACCACCACGCCGCACAGCGAGTAGCCGAGCGGCGTGTAGCTGTCCAGCCGGTTCATCGCCTTCTGGTACGTGGCCAGCGCGCCTTGCTGGGCCACGGAGTCGAGCAGTTTGCGCACCTGGTCCGGCCTGGCGCGGGCCTTGCCGAGCAGCGACATCCTGGCCTCGCTGACCTTCATCATCTCGGTGCCGGTCGAGATCAACGAGTAGAGCGAACGAACCAGGACGCCCCCCGGCTTGCACGCAGGAACAGGCACGTCCAGGACGGTGAGGTCACCGGTCTTGTAGTTCTGGGCCACTTGCTTCATGCGACATTCACCCCTCGTCGCATCCGCTGGACATCAGTGCATTCCGTTCACGGCGCTGCGACCCCTCCGGCGAGTGCGCCGCGGTACCACAGCTCCATCGACAGCAGCTGCCACAGTTGCTTGGACTGGTCCCGTCGACCGCTGCGCTGGTCGGCCACCATCTGGCGCAGCGGCGGCCGGCTGAGGAACCCCGACGACACCAGTCGGCCGTCGAGCAGGACGTCATCGATCAGCGGCCCGAGGTCGTTGGTGACCCATGCCCGCAGCGGGGCGCCGAACGAGGCCTTCGGGCGGTCGGCCACGTCGCGCGGCACCCAGTCCTCCGCGATGTCGCGCAAAGGAATCTTCTGCGTGCGTCCCCGGATCTTGCGGTCGCCGGCGAAGCTGAAGGCCGCCCTGAAGACGTGCGGGTCGACGAACGGCACCCGTACCTCGGTTGATGCAGCCATGCTCGAGCGGTCGGTATAGGCGAGGTTGAGCCCTGGGAGGAACAACCGCGTGTCGGTGAGGCACATGCGGTTGACGTGATCGGTTAGCTGGCCATCGGCATACAAGCTGCGATGGGCGTCGACGACGTTCTGGACATGGGGAGCCAGCTCGGGATCGAGCAGGGCCTCGAGCTCGGCTGGGTCATAGAGGGTGTAGCTGCGGCGGAACGCTGCCTCCTCCGGCAGTTCAGCAAAGCTGAGGAAGCGCTTGGCCCAGCGGCTGTACCGCAGTCCGCGGCCTCCCGCCGCGACCGGAAGTCGCTTGACGCTCGGCGAGACCACATGCGAGCGAAGAGTGTGCGGGAGCGTTTGGTACCTCGCCCCAAGAACGCAGGCCAGGTGCTTGCGGTAGCCGCCGAACAACTCGTCGGCTCCCATTCCCGACAACAGGACCTTGACGCCGGTGTCACGGGCCGCCTGACACATCAGCACGGTGTTGATGGCGGCCGGGTCGCCAATCGGCTCGTCGAGCATGTCCACGACCCGAGGGAGCATGTCGACGACGTCCGGGCTGATCTCGATCTCGTGCAGTCGGATACCCAGGTGCGCTGCCATCTTGCGCGCGTAGACGGCGTCATCGGGCATCGCCTCGAGTCGCTGATCTTCCGGCCGAAACGTGATGGTGTACGCCTCGATCGAGGGTTCGCGGCTGGCGGCGATGGCAGTGATGAGGCTCGAGTCGAGACCACCGCTGAGAAACGAGGCAACGGGGACGTCGGCCACCATGTGCGCTGCCACCGACTGCTCGAGCACCGACGCCAGGTCCGCCGTCGGGCCGGTGGCGGCAGCGAGCGCTTCTTCCACCGGCTCCCAGTAACGGCCGGCACGCGTCGTGCCGTCAGCCCGCCACTCGGCCCACGATCCGGGCGGGAGCTTGAAGACGCCCTTGATCGCGCACTGTTCCTCCGGCAAGAAGTAGAACAAGGTCGACGCTACGAGCGCCCCCGGGTCGATGGCGAGCTCTGGGCCCACGGCCGCCACCAGGGCTTTGAGCTCGGAGGCAAACAGAATGCCGCTCCCCCGCGGCATCACGAACATCGGTTTGATTCCCAGCGGGTCCCGAGCAAGCGTCAGGGCGGCGGTGTGCTCGTCGTAGAGCGCGAACGCGAACATGCCGCGGAACCGCGGGAGGGCTGCGGGCCCCCATTCGCGCCAGCACTCCAGGACGACTTCCGTATCCGACTCGGTGACGAACCGGACGCCCTTGCCGCGGAGGATGGTGCGCAGCTCGCGGTAGTTGTACAGCTCACCGTTGTAGCTCAGGTGCAGGCCATCCTTGACGAATGGCTGATTGGACGAGGTGGACAGGTCGATGATCGACAGGCGCCGGTGCGCGAGCTGGACCGATGCGCTCGGCGACAGGTCTTGCAGTCCACTGGCGTCAGGACCGCGATGGCCGATGCGATCCGCCATCGTCCGTACCAGCCCGGCTCCGTCGGGCTGGCAAAAGGCACCGGCAACCCCGCACATGTCAGCCACGCACCCGACGTTGGCTCGAGTTGGCCGCCGGAATGGCTGGATCGCGCCCGACCAGCAGGTCGTAGACACCGATGTAGGTGCCGCGCTGGTGGGACCAGCCGAGTTCCTCCTCGATGCGAAGGCGTCCCGCCCGACCCATTGCCTCGCGCTTGTTGTCGTCGTCCAAGAGCTCCACGATGGACCGCGCGTAAGCCGCAATGTCCCCGCTCGCAACGTAGGACGCAGCCGGCCCAGCTGACACCCGGGTCTCCTTGAGGTCGAATGCCACGACGGGGATCCCGAAGGCCATGTACTCCAACGTCTTGTTCATCGTCGAAACGTCGTTGAGCGGATTCTTGGGGTCGGGTGAGAGCCCGACACCAGCGGTCGACAGCACGTCCACGACGGTGTCGTCGGGCACCCGGCCCGGTAGCTGCACATAGTCCTGCAGGCCGAGCTCGTCGCGCAGATCCACGATCTCGCTGTAGGAGTCGCCCGAGCCCATGAAGGTGAAGGCGACGTCATCACGCCCGAGGTCATGGACGACGTGCGCCGCGGCTCGCACCGCCAGGTCGACGCCGTCCTGTGGGCCCATGACCCCGATGTAGGCGACCAAGTGCCGTCGGCCGCGCCGCAACTCCGGGACAGCCGCTCCCCGGCGCAAGCGCTCGTGGTTGGGTCCAGTGCGCACCACGGTTACGTCCACCGGACTCTTTCCTCCCCGGCGCACGGCGATCTCGGCATATGAGGCGTTCGTGGCCACCACGTGGTCTGCCGTCCGGAAGGTCGCCTTCTCCAGGGCGACCAGTCCACGGCGGGGCAGGCGACGCCCTGCGGGAAGCGCGAGTCGTACAGCTCGGGGCAGAGGTCGTGGTGGTCGAACACGAACCGCGAACCGTCGCGGCGGCGCAGCCATCGGGCGATCGGCCAGAAGATGTCCGGCGGGTTGCACGCCTGCAGGACGTCGAATTTCCCCTGGCGTCGCGCCCGGAGCACCAACCTGGCGGTCGCGAGGAACGAGTAGGCGTACTCCAGGACGAAGCCGAGCGCCCCACCCCCAGGCGCGTATGGCTCGTACTTCAGCAGTGTGACGCCGTCGAGGACCTCGTGCGTGGGATCGCCCTTGCCCTTCGGGCAGATGACCGTGACGTCGTACCCGGCCGCAGTCAGAGCCGTGCACTCCAGCCAGACCCGACGGTCGAAAGGGACCGGCAGGTTCTGGACGATGATGAGGATCCGGGGTCGCGCACCTAAGTCGAGCGTGCCGGTCATACCGTCCACCCGATGCCTTCGTAGCCGGGTAGCCGTTCGACCTCGGCCCCAAGCCGGCCATGCAGGTCGAGGATCCACGCAGGGGGCGATGTGCACAGCTCGTCGACAACCGCCCGGTCCGAGGTGGCAACCACCGCAGCGTCGCACCCCTGCAGTGCCTCGCGCGGGGTTGCATGGAGAAGCCGGCGCAGATGCGGCAGGCGGCTCTCGATGTATCGAAGGTTGGAACCCATGAGTCGTTCGGGGTTGACGATCGGATCGTAGATCCGGATGTCGAAACCCTTGCCGATCAGCCGCTCTGCCAGTTCGACGTTCGGGCTCTCGCGCAGGTCGTCGGTGTCCATCTTGAAGCTCAGGCCCAGCATGGCGACCGTGCGGAACGGGCTGGCGATCAGCCGATCCACCACGTCCGCGATGACGAGCTCGTTCGTCCGTGCGGTGCCGGCGAGAAGGGGGACGTCCAATGCGTTCGCCCTTGCCATGTCGAGCAGGGCGCGCAGGTCCTTGGGCAGACAGGAGCCGCCGTAGGCGAAGCCCGGCATGAGGTAGGCCGGGGAGATGTTGAGGACTGTGTCCTCGCTGAAGACCCGCATCACCTCCCGGGAGTCGACACCGAACATCCGGAAGATGCGAGCCATTTCGTTGGCGAAGGAGACCTTCGTGGCGTGGAAGGCGTTGCAGGCATACTTCAGCGCCTCGGCGCTGCGGACGTCGACGGTCCTGATCTCGCGGTTCAAGAACGAGAACATGTCAGTCATCAGGTCAGTCACGCGCTGATCGGCGGTGCCGAGGACCACGAAACGGAGGGTCGAAGAAGTCGGCCAGACCCGATCCCTCGCGGAGGAACTCCGGGCACATCGCCGTTCCCACTGCCCAGCCGGCCGCGAGCGGCGCGTCGGCGAAGGTCTTGTTGACGAGGTTGTCGCCCGTTCCGGGAGGGACAGTGCTCCTCACGACGACCGCGTGAAACCCGGTTGCCGGAGGCGTGGCGACAGCGAGCCCTTGACGAATGTCGTCCAATACTCGCTGCAAGTAGGTCAGATCGGTGCTCCCTCGCGGCGATGACGGCGTACCGACACAGAGCAACGACACGTCCGCCTGTTGAAGGGCCACAACAGGATCCGTCGTCGCCCGTAGGCGTCCACTGTCGACCGCCGTCGCTACGAGCTGATCGATACCCGGCTCGACAACCGGGCTCCGACCGGAGCTGATGAGGTCGACCTTCACAGCGTCGACATCGACGCCGCAGACGTCGTGGCCCCGTGAGGCCAAACCGGCGGCCGTGACTGTGCCGACGTAGCCCAGCCCAAAGACAGCGATCCTCATGGCCCCCCCAGGACCCCCGCACACCTCGCAGCCGCTCTGCGGCCGCGGGTGCGCTCCTCAATTGCCCCCGCAGGATCGTAACAGTTACGAGACACCCCTCCTCGGAGGGTGCCTCGTCGTCAAACAGTAGGCAGTTGGCATCTTCGGCGTGGAGCTTTCCGGATTTCGTGCACCTCAATCTGCGACTTGACGGTCTTCCGTCGGGCCCTGGGACCACCGGCGCCAACCGGAGACGCTCGCTGCGGTGAGGACACCGATGGCGAGCAAGCCACCCCCCAAGACGTCTGTCGACCAGTGTGCCGCCTGGACCAGGAGGGCAGCGCCCATCAGAGCGCCCACAAGAGCAAGGGGGATCCATATCCACCGGCCCAGTCGAGGTTGAGCAACCAGCACGGCCAAGCCCAGGCAGACGACGACACTGATGGTGTGACCCGACGGAAAACTGCCCCCATGGCCGCTGAGGACTCCGTGCGGATCAGGACGACCCATCGCGATCTTCACCGCGACAGTCAGCGCCGCTGTGATCAGCCAGACAGCGCCGACGAACAACCCTGGACGCAGTGACCGACGTATCACACAGATGACCGCGGTGTAGGCCGCGAGAATGCTGACAACCACGGCCGGACGCAGACCTTCGACGACGTAGTCGGCTCGCACCTGCACTGTTCCCCACACGTCATCGGGTCGCATCCATTCGCGGATGACCGAGTCGAACGTGTTCAGCAGGCCCAAGTGGACGCCCACAGCCAGGGCGGTGAAGGCAGCTGCCGACGCAATCACGATCCACCATCGCCTGGGGACGGCAGCAGACCGGGCCAGAGCCATTGGTCCAGATTAAGCAGGTCCGGTGGTGTCTGAGCTCGGGCCGGACAGTCGTCGGCGACCCGATGTTCCACCCGTCAAGGGAAGCGGCGGGAACTCGGTCAACCGTTGTAGAGGTTCTGTGCATAGTCCAGGCCGTCGATCACGAGCGCCTCGACGGCGTCGGCCGTTCGCTCGATCTGGACCGGCAAGTCGGCTCGTTCCGACGTCGAGAACGGCTTCAAGACGAACGCCGCCGGATCCATCCGGCCCGGCGGACGACCGATCCCGAACCGCACGCGGAGGAACTCGCCCGTGCCCAGTGCAGCGCGGACCGACCGCAGGCCGTTGTGCCCGTTGTCGCCGCCGCCCAGCTTGATCCGCAGCGTCCCGTACGGCAGGTCCAGCTCGTCGTGGACGACGACCAGATGGTCGTCGTCCACCTGGAAGAAGTCACGGACGCTGGCCACGGATCCGCCGGACTCGTTCATGTACGAGCGGGGCCGGGCGAGGATCGTTCGGGTGCCGGGCAGATCACCAAGCCGCGTTTCGACCAGATCGACGCGGCCGCGCCGATGGGCCTTGAACGACCCGCCGACTCGGTCGGCAAGCAGCTCGACGACCACCCGCCCGACGTTGTGCCGGGTTGCGGAGAACGACGGCCCGGGGTTGCCGAGCCCGACGACGAGCCACGGCTGATCGGACAACGGCGACCCGCCTTTCGCGGTGTGGGTCAGCCTTGCTCAGCAGGCGTTTCGTCGGGGGCAGCGACCGGCGCCGAGTGGCGCCGCTGGCTCCTCGGCAGCCTCAGGCTCGACCTCGGCGACCTCCTCGACCTCGCCCGCGCCCTCGGCTTCGAGCTCTTCAGCCGTTGGCGCCATGCTGACGTTGACGACGAGAAGGTCCGCATCCGCGTCCAACGTGGAGCCCGCCGGCAATACCAGGTCCCGTGCGTGGATCTGCGTGCCGGCCTCGGCGCCTTCGATCGAGACCTCGATCCGCTCCGGCAGGTGCGTCGCCTCGGCCTCGACCGCGACAGTTGGGTTCTCGAGGTTGACCAGCGTCTCGGCGGCCGCCTCGCCCACCAGCACGATCCGGACCTCGACCACGACCTTCTCGCCGCGCCTGACGAGCAGCAGGTCGACGTGTTCGATGCTGCCCTTCAACGGGTTGCGCTGAACGTGCCGGGGCAGAGCCAGCTCATTGTCTCTGCCGTCGATGTCGAGCGTGATGAGCACGTTGCGAGTCTTCAGGGCGAGCATCGTGTCGTGTCCTGGCAGGGACAGATGCAACGGATCGGTCCCATGGCCGTACAGCACCGCCGGCACCTTGTCCGCGCGCCGCAGGCGGCGAGCGGCTCCCTTACCGAACTCGTTTCGCAGCTCGGCAGTGATCTTGACGTCGGACACGGAAGTACTCCTCGGAACAACGGCGGACGGTCAGGCGTGGCACGGGTCGCAATGCGAGCCTCAGTGCAGAACCCACGTCGACGGACCACCGCGTCGATCACGGAGCCGTCGAACAGCGCCCTCGCCGAGGCAACCGACTGAGTGTACCCAGTAGGCGCAGCTGCCACGAATCCCACTGCCAGTTGATCAGGTTCGACGGGCGACGGTCAGGCGTTGCCGTCGAAGAGGCTGGTGACCGAGCCGTCCTGGAAGACCTCACGGATCGCCCGGGCGATGAGCGGGGCGATGGACAGGGTGGTGAGCTTGTCGAAGCGGCGATCCTCGGGGATCGGCAGCGTGTTCGTGACGACGACCTCGCGGACCGGGCAGTTCTTGAGCCGGTCCACCGCCGGTCCGGAGAGAACAGCGTGGGTGGCGGCGATCACCACGTCCGCCGCCCCGGCCGCGTAGAGCGCGTCTGCAGCCTTGGTGATCGTGCTGCCGGTGTCGATCATGTCGTCGACGATGACGCACGTGCAGCCGGCCACCTCGCCGACGACCCGGTTCGCGACTGCCTCGTTCGGCCGGTTGATGTCGCGGGTCTTGTGGATGAACGCCAGCGGAGCCCCGGACAGTCGTTCACTCCACATCTCAGCCACTCGGATCCGACCGGCGTCAGGGGACACCACCGCCATCTGTTCCGTTCCGTAGTTCTTGATGACGTAGTCGGCCAGGATCGGCATTGCCCACAGGTGGTCGACCGGCCCGTCGAAGAACCCCTGGATCTGTGCGGTGTGCAGATCGACCGCCATCAGCCGGTTGGCACCCGCCGTCTTGAACAGATCAGCGATCAGGCGGGCGGAGATCGGCTCGCGCCCGCGGTGCTTCTTGTCCTGCCGGGCGTAACCGTAGAACGGCATCACGACGGTGATCCGTTTGGCCGAGGCGCGCTTGAGAGCGTCGACCATGATCAGCTGCTCCATGATCCACTCGTTGATCGGAGCGGCATGGCTCTGCAGGACGAAAGCGTCCGAGCCCCGGACGCTTTCCTCGAACCGCACGTAGATCTCGCCGTTGGCGAAGTTGAGGACCTTGGTCGGGATGAGGTCGACGCCGAGCTGGCTCGCGACCTCCGCCGCGAGTTCTGGGTAAGCCCGCCCACCGAAGAGCATGAGCGTCTTGACACCGGTGGTCTTGATGCCGGTCACTGGCTGCTCCCCTCGGCGGCGGGGTCGCCTCCAGTCTGCCTTGCCTTCGCCCTGGCCGCGGCATCAGCGGCCGAAGTGCCGGCCCGCTTGCGTGCTACCCAGTCCTCGACGTTGCGCTGTCGGGCCCGTGCCACCGCCATCGCTCCGGGCGGCACGTCGGCCGTGATGACCGAGCCCGCTGCCGTGTAGGCGCCATCACCGACGGTCACCGGAGCAATCAGCATCGTGTCGCTACCGATGCGGACGTGCTCGCCGATGACCGTTCGGTGTTTGGCGACGCCGTCGTAGTTCACGATCACCGTCGCCGCTCCGATGTTGCTTCCGGCTCCGATCTCGGCATCGCCGACATAGGAAAGGTGTGGCACCTTCGAGCCTTCGCCCAGGGTGGAGGCCTTGATCTCGACGAACGCACCAGCCTTCGCCGCGCGGGCCAGCCGAGCCCCGGGTCGCAGATATGTGAACGGGCCGACGATGCATTCCGGCCCGATGTCTGCTCCCCTGGCGTGCGTGCGCACGACGCTCGCGCCAGCGCCGACGGCGCAGTCGACGAGCGTGGAGTCGGGGCCGATCTCGGCACCGTCGTCGACCGTGGTCGAACCCCGCAGCTGCACGCCCGGCTGCAGAGTCACGTCCCGGCCGAGTTTCGCGGTGACGTCGACCCACGTCGTCGCCGGATCGATGACGGTGACACCGGCTCGCATCCAGCGGTCGAGCACGCGCCGGTTGAGCTCGCGGTGCAATGCAGCGAGTTGCACGCGGTCGTTCACGCCCTCGGTCTGCCAGCCGTCGGTGGTCGCATGGGCGCCGACCCGTCGGCCGTCGGTCCTGGCCATACCGAGTACGTCGGTCAGGTACAGCTCTCCCTGTGCGTTGTCGGCGGTCAGCCGAGCGAGGCAGGCACCGAGCACCGCCGCGTCGAACGCGTAGATTCCTGAGTTGATCTCGCGGATTTCCAGCACGTCCGGCGTCGCGTCCTTGTGCTCGACGATGCCGCGGACCCCACCGTCCGCATCGCGCACGATCCGGCCGTATCCAGTGGGGTCCGCGACCTCGGCAGTGAGCACCGTCACGGCGTTGCCGTCATCGACGTGACGAGCCACCAGGTCGGTCAGGGTGTCCGGCGCCAGCAGCGGAACGTCACCGTAGGTGACGACGACGACCCCATCGAGCTCGGGCAGGGTCTCCAGAGCGCACGCAACGGCGTGTCCGGTCCCGAGCTGGCGGTCCTGAATCGCGATCGTGGCGGCTGGCGCAGTTGCCGCCAGGTGTTCAGCCACCTGCTCGCGCCCGTGGCCGACGACAACGACCAGATGGTCGGGCTGGAGAGCCGAAGCCGCCGCAACCGCGTGCCCGACCAGCGTTCGGCCGGCGAGTTCGTGCATGACCTTCGGGACGGACGACTTCATCCGCGTGCCCTCACCGGCGGCAAGGACGACGACAGCGGCCAGGCGTGGGCTCACGCGAGAGCTCCCGGGCGTCGGTGGCAGGGCCGCCGCCGACGATACCGGTAGCCGGATGGGCGCTGACGCCCACTGACCGATCGCTCCCCGGGCAGGAATCGAACCTGCGTCGCTAATCCTGATTCAAAGTCAGGCGGCCCCTTCCAACAGAGCAACCGGGGATCGCAATCCACCAGTTTGTCATGCCGTCGGCTCCGGGTTCCTCCCGCGATCGACGGCCGCCGACAAGCCCTTCCATAGCCCTTCTACAAGCCGGTACTCCTTAGCGGAGCCATTGACACGGACGATGAGACAGCCGTGATAGTCCGAGCCGGCGTTGTGCCGCTGGGTCAGCGGCGAGTGTCGCTTCACGGTGGCCTTTTGAAACGAATCGGATGCCACGCCGACCAGGTCCGCCCAATACTGGACTGCACCGTCGATGTCGGCCGACTCGTGGATGCTGACGCGGAACCTGACCCGATCAGACGTGACGCCTGCCTGTCCAAGCCACGCGAGGAAGAGCTTGATCATATCGGGATCACTATTAATGAATGTCAAACGATCCTGTGTTCGCCACGGCTTCGACTTGCTTCCTTCTGCCCAGTATGCGACCGCGCCCACGAGCATGAGTTCTCGTGCGGTGAGATTTGCTACTTGAGACGCTGCGTCTTGGACTGCTTGCTCGCGTGCCGCCGCGCGGCGGGGTCGCTCCTCGCGCCAGTAGGCGCGTCCAGCCTCTGCGCGTCGCTCTCGCGCATTGAAGCCAGGAGCCGGCTGAACATCCCTGACCACCAACCATGCGGTGCTGCGCGCCACGCCGAGTTTGTCGGCAATCTCGGGCACGGTGGATCCGTCCAGGCGCAGTTTCCTCGCCTGTTCGCGCACATTCGAGCTGATGCGTGGCCTTGGGCGACCTTGACCGAGCGTGCCGAGCAAGCGGCCAAGGGTGCTTGAACCGATTCCCAAGGCACCCTTGATCTCGGCGTAAGTTGCACCATCGGCCCGCATGGAACGCGCGAGCTCAGCGAGCTCCGCGTCGTCGGTTGGTTCTTGTCCGGCCACATCACGAACGCTGCCAGCTGCCACCGACATGTTGACGATCCGGAGTCCGTTTCGGCACCCACGAGTTTGGGTACCTACGGTACCGTAGGTTACGGTAGCGTAGCCACAAGCCACCTCCTGGACGGAGCCGCGCATGACGCCTCCCACCGTCACCGAAGTAGCCAGTCCCACGACGACATCCGGCGCGTTGCCTCAGGGCACCGTCAGCGGCGACCAGCAGTCTCGGTCCGAGCGGATCATCCTGGGCACGTTCATTGCCGTCCCGTTCCTGGCCATCCTGGTGGCGATCCCGTTCGCCTGGGGCGGCTGGCTCGGCTGGCTCGACCTCGCGATCGCCACCGTGATGTACCTCGTCTCTGGGATCGGCATCACCGTCGGGTTCCATCGTCACTTCACCCACCGAGCGTTCAAGGCGAACCGCGGCACGAAGATCGGCCTAGCGGTTGCCGGCAGCCTCGCCATCGAGGGCCCAGTGA
Source organism: uncultured Actinomycetota bacterium (assembly GCA_963831385.1). Lineage (GTDB taxonomy): Bacteria > Actinomycetota > Actinomycetes > Jiangellales > Jiangellaceae > JACVRX01. The sequence goes on along the minus strand of CAWHPW010000017.1, from coordinate 70,356 downwards.
TCCGGTGGGTGGCAGACCACCGCAAGCACCACAAGTACTCCGACAAGGATGGCGACCCGCATTCCCCGTGGCGCTATGGCGAGACCATTCCGGCGCTGATGAAGGGCTTGTTCTACGCCCACATGGGCTGGATGTTCGACGTCGAGCAGACCAACCAGAAGCAGTACGCCCCCGACCTGCTCAAGGACGATGACATCCGGCGGATCAGCAAAGCCTTCCCGTGGCTGACCGTCATCTCGCTGCTGCTACCGGCCGTGCTCGGTGGGCTGCTGTCGTGGTCCTGGCAGGGTGCGGTGACCGGCTTCTTCTGGGGCACGCTGGTCCGGGTCGGGCTGCTACACCACGTCACGTGGTCGATCAACTCGATCTGCCATGCCGTCGGCGAGCGGCCGTTCGAGAGCCGCGACAAGTCCGGCAACGTGTGGTGGCTCGCTTTGCTGTCGATGGGCGAGTCCTGGCACAACCTCCACCACGCCGACCCGACCTGCGCCCGCCACGGCGTCCTCAAGGGCCAGATCGACGGCAGCGCACGGGTCATCTGGGCGTTGGAGAAGCTGGGCTGGGCGTGGGACGTCCGCTGGCCGAGCGAGGACCGTATCCGGGCCAAGCGCATCGACGACTACGGCGGCGAGAAGACACTCGTCGCTCCCTGATGGCGCTCCGGCGCGCAGGCCACCGCCACCGGCACAGGCGACAGGAATCATGAGCACCGTGACCGAGCCGAGCACGGCACGTTCGAGAGCGACGCCCAGCCGGGTCCGAATGACCGGAAAGCAGCGCCGTGAGCAGCTGCTGGACATCGGTCGGGCGCTGTTCGCCGAACGTGGCTTCGACGGCACGTCGATCGAGGAGATCGCCAGCCGGGCCAAGGTGTCCAAGCCGGTCGTCTACGAGCACTTCGGGGGCAAGGAAGGGCTGTACGCCGTCGTCGTCGACCGCGAGATGGAGCAATTGCTCGAGCGCATCACCAGCGCGCTGCAATCGGCTGCGCATCCCCGCACGGTGCTCGAGTACGCCGCCCTGTCGCTGCTCGACTACATCGAGACGTCGACCGACGGCTTCCGCATCCTGGTCCGCGACTCGCCGGTCGCCCAATCCACCGGTGGCTTTGCCAGCCTCATCTCCGACGCCGCCAGCCAGGTCGAGCATCTCCTGGCCGCGCAGTTCAAGGCGCGCGGCTTCGAACCCAAGCTCGCTCCGATGTACGCGCAGATGTTGGTCGGGATGGTCGCATTGACCGGCCAGTGGTGGCTGGACGTTCGCAAGCCCAAGAAGGCCGACGTCGCCGCCCACCTGGTCAACCTGGCCTGGAACGGACTCGCCGGCCTGGAGGGCAAGCCCCGCCTTTGGCCGACCGCTAGGGCACCGGTCAGCTGCGGTGCGCAACGGCGAAGATCCGCCGGTAGGGCAGCACCGTGCCGGAAGGCTTACGCGGGTAGGCCGCCCGCAGCAAAGCTCCGTATTCGCGGGTGAACTCGGCCTGCTCGTCCTGGGTCAGCGCCGCGAGTACAGGACGCAGCGCCGTGCCGCTCACCCATTGCGAGAACCGCGTCGTCCCCGGACAAGACGTGGAAGTACGTCGTCTCCCAAACCTGAACGGCAAGGTCGAGCTCCGCGAGGACGGCGAGGTACTCCGCCGGTTCATGTGACGACGGGCGCGGGACGTGCCCCACGCCGATCCGGTCCCGCCACTGCGGGGAGTCGGCCAGCCGGTAGAGCAGGACATGCGTTGCCTCGGTGAAGTTGCCCGGGACCTGAAAGGCGAACCAGCCGTCCGGGGCGACCGCCGCGACCAGTTGGGGAAGCAGGCCGAGATGATCGGGCACCCACTGCAACGTCGCGTTGGACACCAGCACGTCGACGGGACGGTCAGGTGTCCACTCCCGCAGGTCGGCGTGGACGACCTCGATACCGTCGAGCTCACGAGCTACCGCGACCATCTCCGCCGACGAGTCGACGCCGACGACTCGCGCAGCCGGCCATCGCTGCGCGAGCGTTGCCGTCAGGTTGCCCGGCCCGCAGCCGAGATCCGCAACCTCCCGTGGATCGTGCGCGCCCACGACAGACATGAGGTCGTGGAAAGGGCGAGCCCGCTCGTCGCCGAACACCAGGTAGCGCTGTGGGTCCCACACGCCCAGCCTCCTGTCAGTGACTTCCCGACCGTACGCTGGCCGCACCATGCCCGAAATGCGACATCCGCTCAGGCCGGCGCCCCAACGGGGCTGCGCTCGCCATCGGGGAGTTCGATCTCGTCGTGGGGTTGCAGCCCGCATCATCGGCTGTGTGGCCGCGATCGCCGCCGCGGCGGGGCCGGCAGTAGCCACCCCGGCCCCGGGCTCCGTCGAGACGGCGGGGGTGCCAGCGCCAGAGCCCATCCACACACTTGCGCCGCCACCGGGCTCCCCGTTCGAGGAGGTCGTTGGCGGCGCACGGTTGGGAACCAGCGGAGTTCCGGTCGTTGCCGACGGCGTCGCTCCACCGCCCGCCGTCGCAGCGACGGCGTGGCTTGTCGCGGATGTCGAGTCGGGCCGAGTCCTCGCAGCGTTGAACCCCCATGTCGGACTGCCGCCGGCGAGCACGATCAAGCTGCTGACAGCAATCGCGCTTCTCCCCGAGGTCGATGTGGATGCGACATACACCGCCACTGACGCCGACGTCACAGTCGAGGGCAGCCGAGTCGGGCTCGTGCCCGGCCAGCGCTATTCACGCGACGAACTCATCCACGGCCTCCTCCTCGCATCGGGCAACGACACCGCGAATGCGCTGGCGCAGCTCGTCGGAGGCCAATCGCGCGCACTCAGCCTGATGGGGAAAGAGGCGGAACGGCTCGGTGCCTTCGACACCACGGCGATTACGACGCACGGACTCGACGATCCCCGGCAGCGCACATCGGCCTATGACCTCGCCCTCATTGCGCGTGAGGTCCTCGATGACAAAGAGCTTGCAGCAGTCACCCGGACCCAGACGTACGACTTCCCCGGACTCGATGCCACGACCTTCCAGATCCAGAACCACAATCGCCTGCTCGGCAGCTACGCCGGCGCAGTCGGGCTCAAGACCGGGTTCACGACGCTTTCGGGACACACCCTGGTCGCTGCTGCCGAGCGGAACGGCGTCCAGCTGGTCGCGGTAGTCCTCGGCAGTGAGGATCGTGCGGAGCCTGCTGCCAGCGCTTTGTTCGACTGGGCTTTCGCCTTGCCTGGAGACGCGGCGTCCGTCGGTCAGCTCGTGACGCCGACCGAGGTGGCCGCCGCCGTCCAAGCGCACGACAGCGCTAGATCAGCAGCATCAGTGCCGCAAGAGGCGGCGACGGCGGGCAGTGACGGCTCCCAGCCCGCAACATCGAGATCGGCGTGGGTATGGCCCGCTGGTGCTCTGGTTGCCGTGCTCGTGGCTGTGCTCACCGTATGGCGGAGTCGAGTCCGCCGAGCGAGAACGAGTGCCGCGGTCGCCAGACCTGGTCCGCGCCGTGCTCGTAGAGGCTGAACGCGGTCACCGAGAAATCCGCCGCGTAGTCGGCGAGCTGCTCAAACGCCCGGTCCAGCACGTCGGCGGGGAGATCGTGCGCCACCGTGACGTGGGGGTGGTACGGGTAGGTGAGCTCGCCCGGCAACGGCCCCGTCCGCACCGCCTTGGACAACATCTCGCAGGCCGAGATGCCCTCGGCCAGGGCCACGAACACCACTGGCGATACCGGCCGGAATGTCGCCGTCCCGCGGAGCCGGACGCGAAACGGCTCACCAGCCGCAGACACCTCGGCCAGGTGCTTCTCGACGGTCGGCAACCCCCCACCCGGGATATGGGTCGGGGGGAGCAAAGTGATGTGTGGCGGAATCGCCCGCGCCATCGGGTCTCCGAAGGCGCGCCGCCAACCCTGCAACTCCGCGGCGAAGGGTTCGGGCACAGGGATGGCAACACCGATGGTGCGAGCGCCGGTCGTGCCAGGACCGTTCACCGGGCGGCGACGAAGCCGACGCGGTCATACACCTGGGCGAGAGTACGCGAAGAAACCTCCCGAGCCCGCTGTGCTCCTCGCGCGAGCAGTGAGTCGAGCTCCGCCGGGTCGTCGAGCAGGGTGCGGACCCGGGACTGAAAAGGCACCACCGTGTCCAGGACAGCGGCTGCGACCTCTTTCTTCAAGTCGCCGTAGCCGCGGCCCTCGAAGTCGCGCTCGATCTGCTCGATAGACCGGTTGCCGAACGCGGACAGGATCGTCATCAGGTTCGTCACGCCAGGCTTGCCGACCGGATCGGCCACAACGTCGCGGCCGGTGTCCGTCACGGCACCCCTGATCTTCTTCTCGATGGACTGCGGATCCTCCAGCATCCACACGCAGCCACTGCCGCCGATGCTCTTGCTCATCTTGCTCTCGACGGCTTGCAGGTCGTAGATCTTCGCGGTCGCCTTGACGATGTACGGCTCGGGCAGCACGAACGTCGGCCCGAACCGGGTGTTGAAACGGTGCGCGAGGTCCCGGGTGAGCTCGACATGCTGGCGCTGGTCCTCACCGACGGGTACCCGGTCGGCGTTGTAGAGAAGGATGTCGGCGGCCTGCAAGATCGGATACGCGAAGAGGCCTACGGTCGGGCCGTCGCTGCCGGGCCGGGTCGACTTCTCCTTGAACTGGGTCATCCGCGATGCCTCACCGAAGCCGGTGATGCAGCCGAGAACCCACGATAGCTGTGTGTGCTCGGGAGCATGACTCTGTACGAACAGCACGCTGCGCTCCGGGTCGACCCCTCCCGCGAGGTACTGAGCGGCCGTGACTCGAGTGCGGTGGCGCAGTCGCTCCGGATCGTGACCTGACGTTATGGCGTGCAGGTCGACGACGCAGTAGAACGCCTCGTGCGACTCCTGCAATGCCACCCACTGGACGAGCGCCCCGAGATAGTTGCCGAGATGCAAGGCGTCGGCATCGGGTTGCATGCCGGAAAACACGCGGGGTCGGGCGGCCATGCCGGCCATTGTGTCAGCACCGGTCGGCACTGTGCGGTCGTCGGTCACCGCGGCGAATCTGCGTCCGGTTCACCGTGTTCGCCCGCCGCTCGGTCTGGCGTCAGCCGCAACCGCGCGACGCGTCGTCCGTCCAGAGACAGCACCTCGAGCCGGTGCCCGTCGATCGGCACCGAGTCGCCCTCTCCCGGCAGGCGACCCAATGTCGCCATGACGTAACCGGCGACGGTTTCGTAGGGCCCGTCGGGCAACTCGACTCCTGTCTGCTCCGCGAAGTCCTCGATGTTGAGCAGACCGTCGAGGTCCATCGCCCCACCCAGTGCGCCGGCCGGGAACTCGTCGGCAGCGTCGTACTCGTCCCGGATGTCACCGATCAGCTCCTCGACCAAATCCTCGAGCGTGACGATGCCGGCTGTCCCGCCGTACTCGTCGACGACGACGGCAATGTGAGCACCCGCTCGCCGCATCTCCGACAGGCCCGGGAGCAGGCGCTTGGTTCCTGGCAACAGGACGATCTCGCGAACCAGCTCGCCGACCCGGACGCTGCGGTTGGCGACGTCGGGCGCGAACAAGTCGCGCACATGGATGAAGCCGACGACGTCGTCGGAAGATCCGCGCACGACCGGGTACCGGGAGTGCGGCATCTCGCTGGCCATCTTGACCGCCTCAGCGATGGGGAGAGCGGCGTCGAGGAAGTCGACCTCGGTTCGCGGGCGCATCACTTCGCGGACCTGACGATCACCGGCGGCGAAGACGTCCTCGACGATCTTCCGCTCCTCCTCGCTGAGGGCCTCGTGGCCGGAGAGCAGGTCGCGCAACTCTTCCTCGGTGACCTCCGGCCGGCCCGCGCCAGGATCCCCACCGAGCAGCCGGACGACCACGTCGGTCGACCGGGAGAGCAGCCAGATGACCGGCCGCATCAGGCTGGCGAACCGGTCCAGAGGTGGCGCCACGGCCGTCGCCACGCTTTCAGCGCGCTGCAGCGCGAGCCGCTTCGGTGCCAGCTCCCCCAGGACGAGAGACAGATAGACGATCGCCAACGTGATGACGACCAGCGCGAGCGGTTCGGCAAGCTCAGCCGACATGCCCCAGCCGACCAGCGCCGGGGTGACGTCGTCGGCCAGCGTGGTGGCGCCGAACGCCGCGGAGAAGAACCCGGCCGCGGTGACACCGATCTGGACCGCCGCGAGGAACCGGTTGGGGTTACGAGCCAGCTGTGCGACCCGTTCGCCGCGGCGGCCGCGCTGGGCGATCTGAGTGAGCTGGCTCTCCCGCAACGAGACCAGGGCGATCTCCGCCGCCGCGAAGACGCCGCCGATGAGGATGAACAGCAGGACCAGCCCGATATTCGCCAGTGTCTCGTTCATCGTCGTGCGCGCCCGCGCGGACCTGGCGGAGCGCTAAGGCAGGGCTGGTCCACGCAGACAATCTAACGACCGGCCGCACGGTAGCGTCCCGGTCGTGAAGCGAACTTCGGCCCGGCTCGCCGACGGGCGGGAGATCATCTACTTCGACGAGGCCGACGACGCCGTCCGGGTACTGCATGATCCACGGACACTGCCGCCCACGGCCACCGCGTCGGAGGTTCGGTATGACGCCGTGCTGGACGAGTGGGTGGGTATCGCGTCCCATCGCCAGGGCCGCACGCATCTCCCCCCGACTCACGAGTGCCCACTGTGCCCGTCGACTCCCGAGCGCTCGACCGAGATCCCGTCGCCGGACTACGACGTCGTGGTCTTCGAGAACCGCTTCCCCTCGTTCGCCCAGTCGGTGTCCGACGTCCCGGAAGCCGTCGACCCGGGCGGATCCTTGTTCCGCCGGGAACCTGGGCACGGCCGCTGTGAGGTCATGTGCTTCACCAGCGACCACGACTCGTCGTTCGGTCAGCTTTCGCCCGAACGGGTACGGCTGGTGATCGAGGCGTGGGTCGACCGGACGTCGGAGTTGTCACGCCTGCCACACGTCGAGCAAGTCTTCTGCTTCGAGAACCGCGGTCGGGAGATCGGGGTCACGCTGCCCCACCCGCACGGGCAGATCTACGCCTACCCGTTCGTCACGCCGCGTACCCGGCGGATGCTCGACACCGCGCGCAGCCACCGGGAGCGGACCTGGCGGAACCTGTTCGCCGACGTGCTCGCCGAGGAACGCCGCGCCGAGGTGCGGATTGTGGGCGAGTCGGAGCATTGGACGGCCTTCGTCCCGGCGGCCGCCCGCTGGCCGGTCGAGGTCCACCTCTACCCTCGGCGGCACGTCGCCGACCTGCCGGCACTCTCCGACGACGAACGCGACGACTTCGCCAGGATCTACCTCGATCGTGTTGCGCCGGCTGGACGCGCTGTTCGACGTGCCGCTCCCCTACATCGCAGCCTGGCACCAGGCGCCGGTGCGCATCGACCGCGACCTCGCCTATCTGCACCTGCAGGTCTTCTCGATCCGGCGCGCGGTGGACAAGCTGAAGTACCTGGCCGGCTCGGAATCGGGCATGGGGGCGTTCGTCACCGACGTCCTCCCGGAGGACGTCGCGCACAGGCTGCGTGAGGTGGCCTCGTGAAACTTCTGGTCACCGGGGGTGCGGGGTACATCGGCTCGGTCGTCGCCGCCTGCCTGCTGGAGGCCGGTCACGACGTCGTCGTCCTCGACGATCTCTCGACCGGTCACCGCGACGCCGTGCCAGCCGACGCCGAGTTCGTCCACGCCGGGGTGGCCGACACGGAGCAGGTCCTGGTCGGAGCGGGGTTCGACGCGGTCCTGCACTTTGCGGCGAAGTCGCTGGTCGCCGAGTCAGTCGCCCGACCGGAGCTGTACTGGTCGAACAATGTGGTCGGCTCGCTCCGGCTGCTGCAGGCCATGCGCGACAGCGGCGTCAAGACGTTCGTCTTCTCGTCCACGGCGGCGACGTACGGCATGCCAGCGGTGTCACCTATCACCGAGGACATGCCGGCAGTCCCGACCAATCCGTACGGCCAGACCAAGCTCGCCGTGGACCACGCCATCGCCGGGGAAGCGGCCGCTCATGGGCTGGCCTCCGTCAGTCTGCGCTACTTCAACGTCGGCGGGTCGTTCGCTGGGCTGGGCGAGCGGCATGACCCGGAGACGCATCTGATCCCGAACATCCTTGCCGTTCCAGCCGGCCGCCGGGCGTCGGTGGACGTCTTCGGCACGGACTACCCGACCCGCGACGGAACCGCCGTGCGGGACTATCTGCACGTCAAAGACCTTGCCGACGCGCACCTGCTCGCGCTCGACGCCGTCGTCCCTGGCGAGCATCGGGTCTACAACCTCGGCACGGGCACCGGGTACACCGTTCGCGAGGTGGTCGAGGCGTGCCGACGGGTGACCGGCCACCCGGTACCGCACGTGGACCGCGACCGGCGCCCCGGAGACCCACCCGCGCTCGTGGCCTCCGGCGAGAAGGCGAAGGCTGAGCTGGGGTGGGTGCCCCGTTTCGACCTCGACCGAATCGTCACCGACGCGTGGTCGTTCGTGCGTCGATGAGGGTCACGGACAGCTTCGTCGCAGAGTGGGGGCACCAGCCCGACGGTGTGTGGGCGGCGCCGGGCCGGGTGAACCTGATCGGCGAGCACACCGACTACAACGACGGCTTCGTACTGCCGATAGCCCTGCAGCAACGGACGGTGGCGGCGGTGGCGGTTTCTCGTAGCGGCCGTACCCGGATGCGGTCCATACAGTGGCCGGACGACGTCGTGACGTTCGCGACGTCGTCCGTCGCCCCCGGCGACGTGGATGGCTGGGGTTCCTATGTCGCCGGCGTGGCCTGGGCACTGCGCTCGTCGGGTTATCCGCTTCCGGATCTCGATGTCGTCATCGACAGCGACGTGCCACCCGGCGCCGGGCTCTCCTCCTCGGCAGCGATCGAGTGCGCGGTCGCCAGTGCCTGGACCGAACTGGTGGGGCTGACGTTGGCTCCGACAGAGCTGGCGCGGATCTGTCAGCAGGCGGAGAACGACTACGTCGGCGCACCGACGGGCGTCATGGACCAGATGGCGTCCATGCACGGCCGGGCCGGGCACGCGGTCTTCCTCGACACCCGCTCGTTGGCGATCGAGCATGTGCCACTCGACCTGGCGGCGCGTGGGTTGTCCCTGTTGGTGGTCGACACCAAGGCGCCGCACCGCCATGCCGACGGGGAGTACGCGGATCGACGCCGCGCCTGCGAGGAGGCCGCGCGAGTTCTCGGCGTGCCCGCCCTGCGAGACGCGTCGCCATCCGATCTCGACGCCCTGTCAGCCGAGCTGCTTCCCCGGGCTCGACACGTCGTCACTGAAAACTCCCGGGTGCTCGACGCCGTCGCCCTGCTGCGTTCCGGCGCCGACCCACGCGAGATCGGCCCGTTGCTCACCGCGTCACACGAATCGCTGCGGGACGACTTCGAGGTCACGGTTCCGGAGGTCGACGTCGCCGCCGATGCGCTGCTGGCGGCCGGTGCGTACGGAGCCCGGATCACCGGCGGCGGATTCGGCGGCTGCGTGATCGGCTTGGTCGAGTCGGGCGAGGCCGACACCGCCGTGGTCGCCGTCGAGGCGGCTTACACGAAGAACGGCTTCGCGCCGCCGTCGGCCTTCGCAGCCGTCGCCTCCGCCGGCGCCGGCCGCATCGCCTGATGGCAACTCGATCAGCTGACGGCGCCGGTGAAGACCGTCGTCTCCGGCTGCTGCAGGTCGGGAGTGATGCGTACCTCGATCTGGTCGAGTTCGTCCTCGGGCACGGCGAAGGCGTACGTTCCGGAAGCCTGCGTACCCGCCGCGATCGATCCGGTGATGCCGCTGCCGACATCTTGGGCGACGTCGAAGACCCGGGCCGCGATCGTTCCTCCCGTCGCCACGGCAACGGTCAGGAGTGAGGTGTCCACGTCGCTGGTAGACCCGTTGTCCAGGTCGACCGTCACGACGACGCCCACTGTGTCCAGGGTCATGCCGACTGCGGTTTCGCTCGGCGTGAATCGGCGAACATCCGGGACTGCGACGGCGAGCCCGGAAGCATAGGTCACGGGGGCATCTCCGACCTGTGCAGCATGTGGGGGTGGGCTGGTCGAGGTGGGGATCGGCGTCGATGACGTCGTTGTAGCCGAGGGCGGCGGCGACGGACTCGGGCCGCTCGCCTCCGGGCTGGACGGGGTGCCTTGCGTGGACGTCGGGGAACCGTCGTCAGCGCACCCGGACCAGGGCACAGACAACAAACCCTGCGGCCAGCAGGCCCGATACCGGTGACGTCACAGCACCCCAAGATCAGACATGTCCGGACAGACCCGATCTCGCTCTTTACCGTGGAGCATAGGGCGGCCTGGACTGCCGTCGCAGCGGGACAGGAGGTTCATGCCTGGCGTGGTAGGACGGCTGGGACGCTTCTGCGCCAGCCACGCCCCTCTGGTGCTGAGCGTCTGGGGGCTGCTCGTTATCCTCGCGCTCGGCGTGCTCAGCGTCTTCGGCTCGGACACCAGCAACGACCTCAGCCTCCCCGGCACCGGTAGCCAGGCGGCAACCGACCTGCTCGCTGCGGAATTCCCGCCGCAACAGAACGGTGCCAGCCCGATCGTTTTCTATGACGACGACGGAGCGGTCACCGATGACGCCAACGCGGCGGCCATCCAGCAGTCGGTCACGGCGATCCTGGCGATCCCGGAGGTGCACAGCGCTCCGGATCCGACGGCCGCCCCGTCCGAGCTGGTGAGCGACGACGGGAGCACGGCCTTCAGCTCCGTGCTCCTCGACGTCAACACCGGTGACCTCACCGTGGACCTGTCCCAGGAGGTGCTCGACGCGACGGCACCTGCGACCGATGCGGGGCTGCAGGTCGCCGCCGGCGGGCCGATCGGTGCGGAGCTCTCGACCTCGGAGTCGGAGAGCAGTGAGGTCGTCGGCATTCTCGCCGCCGTCGTCATCCTCACCATGACGTTCGGCAGCCTGGTGTCGATGGGCATGCCGATCCTGATGGCCATCGTCGGCCTTGCTCTCGGGCTCGGCATCCTCGGGGTGATCAGCCACGTCATCACCATCGCGTCCACCGGGCCCACCCTCGCGGTGATGATCGGTCTCGGCGTGGGCATCGACTACGCGCTCTTCCTGGTCACGAAGCACCGCGACAACCTGCGCGCCGGGATGACCGTGCCGGCGTCGATCGAGGCGGCTGCGGCGACCTCCGGCAGCGCCATCGTGTTCGCGGGTGGCACCGTCATCGTCGCCCTGCTCTCTCTCGCGGTAGCCGGTATTCCGCTGGTCACGTCTCTCGGCTACGCCACCGCGATCGCGGTGCTCACGGCCGTCGCGGCGGCCGTAACGTTCCTGCCGGCGGTCCTCGCCGTGCTCGGGAATCGCATCGACGCACTACGCATACCGAGCCGGCTGCGGCCGTCCCCCAAACCTGCTGGCGCCGGCAGATGGGACCGCTGGGCCCACCTGGTCACCGAGCACCGATGGATGTCAGTCGGCGTGGCACTGGGGCTGCTGTTGCCGCTGATCGTCCCTCTGTTCACCCTCCGGCTCGGCCAGGAGGACATCGGCGACACGTCGCCGGAGACGACCGAGCGGCAGGCGTTCGACCTGCTCGCCGAGCACTTCGGCCCGGGCTACAACGGGCCGCTGCTGATCGCGCTGTCGGTGGAGCCCGCTGCGAACCCGAGCTACGAGGTCTCCACGCAGTATGAGCTTGCGACTGCGATGCAGACTGACCTGGAGACCAAGCAGCAGCAGTTCAGCGACCTGCAGGCCTCCCTGACCGCCCAGCAGACGCAGCTGGAGGCCGAGCAGGCCGAGCTGGAGGAGCAGGCCGCCGACCTGCAAGCCCAGGAAGACGCGCTGCTGCAGCAACAGGCCGAGCTGGAGGCCGAGGGCTCGGCGCTGCAGGAGCAGGCCGACGACCTTGCCGCGCAGGCGGCGGCCTTGGAAGACGAAGAAGGGGCGCTGCGTGCGGCCGAGGCCGATCTGGCTCGCGAGGCCGCCGCCCTCGCGGCCACCGAGGTCCGGCTGCAGGCACAGGCGGCAGAACTGCGCGAGGAGGGTGAGGCACTGGAACGTCGCGCGAGCGCTCTTGCTGCCGAGGAGCTCCGGCTGCTCGACGAACTCAGTGACCTCGAGCAGCAGCGCGCGGACCTGGAAGGCGAGATCGCCGTCATCGACGAGCAGATCGCGCAGACGACCGACCCGGCAATGCTGGCCGTCCTACTCGAACAACGCAGTGAACTCGAGGCGCAGCTCGCCCAGGTTGAGGCCGAGATCGACGACAACAGCACCATGCGAGCGGCGGTCAGGGCGGAGGCTCGCCAGCTGCTCATTCAAGCCGAGTCGCTGGTAGAGCAAGCAGCGCAGCTGGAACGCGAATCCGAGGCGGCGCGGCAGGAAGCCACCGAGTTGAGGGCGCAAGCGGCGGATCTGCGGGAGATCGCCGACGCATTGCGTGCCCAGGCTGTAGACCTCGCCCGTGAGGCCCAGGCGCTCGCGGAGGAACAACAGGCTCTCGAGGCACAGGCCGCAGAGCTTCGTACGGAGGGCGACGAGCTGGAGCAGCAGGCTGCCGAGTTGCAGGAGCAAGGCGATGACTTGCAGGCGCAGGGCGACGAACTGCAGCAACAGGGCGACTACCTGCAAACCGAGGCCACCGAAACCCAGGCGCAACAGGCGCAGGCAGAGGCCCTCCAGGCCGAGCTGACCAGCGCCCTCACGGCCGTGGGCGGTGACTCCCGGGGCACGGACCCGCGGCTGGTCCGAGTGCAGAACGCACTCGGCGCACCGGATCAGGTGGTGCTGGTCCCTCCGGGCAGGATCAGCACCTCCGGCGAGGCGGCGACCTTCAACGCCATCCCGGACACCCGGCCCGCCGCTCCCGAGACGGCTGACCTAGTCGCCGAGATGCGCGCTGAGATCTTGCCGGCAGCGACCGGCGATGGTGTCACGGCCTACGTCGGCGGCAACACTGCAGGCAACGTCGACCTTGCCGCCACCATCACGAACAAGCTGCCGTTGGTCATCGGCACGATCATCGCGCTGAGCTTCTGCCTGCTCATGATCGCGTTCCGGTCGCTGGTCATCCCGGCGCAGGCCGCGCTGACCAATCTGCTCTCGGCCGCCGCGTCGTTCGGCGTGCTCACAGCCTGGTTCCAGTGGGGGTGGGGCCTTGGCCTCGTCGGCCTGGAGAACCCCTACGGCACGGTGCCCATCGCGAGCTACGTGCCACTGATGATGTTCGCGGCGCTGTTCGGGCTCTCGATGGACTACGAGGTCTTCTTCGTCAGCCAGGTCCAGCATCACCACGCCGAGGGCGGCGACGTGCGCACCGCCGTTCGACGCGGCCTGGCAGCCGCTGCTCGGGTCATCGTCGCGGCCGCAATGATCATGATCGCGGTCTTCGGTAGCTTCATCCTCACGCCCGACCCGGTGATCAAGCAGTTCGGTGTGGGCCTGTCCGTCGCGGTGTTCCTCGCCGCCCTCATGGTGCTCCTGCTCGCGCCGGCTCTGCTCGCGATCGCCGGGCGGCGCGTGTTCGGACTGCCACGCTGGCTGGACCGGATCCTGCCGCATATCTCGGTCGAAGGTCCGCCACCTGCCGCCGTGAGTGCGGTCACGTTGCCGACCGCCGATGCAACGCAGCCGCCTGCGCAACAGACCCTCGGCCATCGACCGACCCGGCGCCACCGGCGCCGCCGCCGCGCAACGCACAAGCCGGACGGCTAGCGTCCGCTGAGGGCTACTCAGATCTGCTGGGAGAGTGCCTGCTGCAGACCCTCGTCCAGCGCCGCGAGGAACTCTTCCGTCGTCAGAAACTCCTGGTCTGGGCCGACCAGCAGCGCCAGGTCTTTGGTCATCCGACCGCTCTCGACGGTCTCGACACAGACCCGCTCGAGGGTCTCGGAAAAGTCGACGACCGCCGGCGTCCCGTCAATATTCCCGCGGTGCTCCAGCCCTCGGGTCCACGCGAAGATCGACGCGATCGGGTTGGTCGAGGTCGGCTTCCCCTGCTGATGCATCCGGTAGTGCCGGGTGACCGTGCCATGGGCGGCCTCAGCCTCGACCTTTCCGTCAGGGGTCATCAGCACCGAGGTCATCAGGCCGAGCGAACCGAACCCCTGCGCCACGGTGTCGGACTGCACGTCGCCGTCGTAGTTCTTGCAGGCCCAGACGTAGCCGCCCTCCCACTTCAGGGCAGCCGCCACCATGTCATCGATCAGGCGGTGCTCATAGGCGATTCCCACCGAGGCGAAGTCCTCCTTGAACTCGGCGTCGAACACCTCGGCGAACAGATCCTTGAACCGGCCGTCGTAGGCCTTGAGGATCGTGTTCTTGGTCGACAGGTAGACCGGCAGCTTGCGCTCGAAGCCGTAACGGAACGAGGCCCGGGCAAAGTCCCGGATCGAGTCGTCGTAGTTGTACATGCCCATCGCGACCCCGCCGCCGGGGAATTGGGCGATCTCCGTCTGCACCGGCTCGCCGCCGTCGGACGGGGTGTAGGTGATCGTGACGGTTCCGGGACCAGGGACCACGAAGTCGGTTGCCTTGTATTGGTCACCGTGGGCGTGGCGGCCGATCACGATCGGCTTGGTCCAGCCCGGCACCAGCCGCGGGATGTTCGAGATGACGATCGGCTCGCGGAAGATCACCCCACCCAGAATGTTGCGGATGGTGCCGTTCGGCGATCGGTACATCCGCTTCAGGCCGAACTCCTCGACCCGTGCCTCGTCCGGGGTGATCGTCGCGCACTTCACGCCGACGCCGTGCTCCTTGATCGCGGTCGCGGCATCGACGGTCACCTGGTCGTCGGTCGCGTCCCGGTTCTGGATCGACAGGTCGAAGTAGCGCAGGTCCACGTCGAGGTACGGATGGATCAGCCGGTCCTTGATGAACGTCCAGATGATGCGAGTCATCTCATCGCCATCCAGCTCGACGACCGGACCCTCCACCTTGATCTTCGCCATGCGACCTCTCCTGTCCGGGCGGCCCGCAGGAGGGCCGCACGAGCTACATGTCCTTGACGTCGGCTTGCTTGGCGCGTACAGCCTCGGCGGCCTCGTTCAATGCGGCGAGCTCGGACTCGGTGAGGTCGGTCTCGACCACCCGGCGGACCCCGTCGCGGCCGATCTCCGCCTCGACGCCAAGGTAGACACCGGAGATGCCGTATTCGCCGTCGACCCAGGCGCAGACGGGCAGAACCGCACCGGAGTCCTCGACGACCGCGCGCACCATCCGGGCCGCCGCCGCCGAGGGCGCGTAGTACGCCGACCCGGTCTTGAGCAGCGCGACGACCTCGGCTCCGCCGTTGCGGGTCCGGGTCACGAGCTCCTCGATGTCCCCTGCCGGCAGAAGGTCCGACAGCGGCTTGCCGTCCACCCTGCACCTGCTGGGTACGGGCACCATCGTGTCGCCGTGCGAGCCCAGGGTCAGCGTCTCGACACTGCTGACGGCGACGTCCAGCTTCTCGGCGACGTTGTTGCTGAACCGGGCAGTGTCGAGCATGCCCGCCTGGCCTATCACCCTGTTCTTGGGGAAGCCCGTGGCGATCTGAGTGAGCGCTGTCATCTCGTCCAGCGGATTGGAGACGACGATCACCACGGCGTCCGGCGCGTGCTGGGCCACGTTCTCGGCGACCGACCGGACGATCTTGGCGTTGGTCTCGATGAGGTCCATGCGGCTCATCCCCGGCTTGCGCGGGAGTCCAGCGGTGATCACGACGACATCCGAACCTGCGATCGCCTCATAGCCCGAGCCGTCGGTCCCGGTCGTCTGGCCGACGACGGTCGTCTCGAAGCCCTCGATCGGCCTGGACTGGTTGACGTCCAGCGCGAGACCCTCGGGCTTGCCCTCGATGATGTCGGTGAGCACGACGGTCTCGAGAACGTCGTATTCGGCCAGCCGCTGCGCCGTCGTCGAGCCGTAGAAGCCGGCACCGACAACGGTGACCTTGCCCTGACGTGCCATCGGGGACCTCCAGAAGTCGTTCCGGTGACCGCGAGCCTACCGGCCGTCTCAACCAGGCGGCGGCACGATCAGGGCCGCGACAAGGGTGCTCCCGCCGAGTACCGCCATCGTGAGCACGTCGACGAACCGGGAGCGGACTCTGAGCATCCCGATCGTCCCGTTGGGAAGCACGGCCCGCAGGAATGCAGCCAGGCAAATCGCGAGCGCGAACAGCACCGTCCCGCGTTTGAAGTGGTTGTCGGCGACGATCCACAGGGAGGATGCGACAACCGTCAGCACCAGGATCAGCGGCCATTCCCGAACGAAGCGCCAGCTTGCGCGTCGGCCACGATCGTTCGTCGTGGCTCTCACGAGCGACCTCCTGGTCGACGGCGGACGCACACCCTATCGAGCGGTTGCCGCCTCAGCCGCCTCGACGACGTTCGTCAAGAGCATGGCGCGGGTCATCGGGCCGACCCCGCCTGGCATGGGCGCGAGGTGACCGGCGATATCACGAACCTCCTCAGCCACATCGCCGGTATAGCGGCCGGTGCCGTCGGCTCCGACGACACGGGTGATGCCGACGTCGAGCACCGCAGCACCGGGTCGGACCATGTCCGCTGTGACCAGGCCGGGAACGCCGGCCGCCGCGATCACGATGTCGGCCCGGCGGATGTGATCGCCGAGCCCCTTCGTACCGGTGTGGCAGATCGTCACCGTCGCGTTCTCAGAACGCCGGCTGAACAGCAGCGCCATGGTCCGGCCAGCGGTGATTCCGCGCCCTACGACCACCATGTCGGCGCCGGCGATCGCCACGCCATACCGGCGCAGCAGCTCGAGGCAGCCCCGGGGCGTGCACGGCAGCGGAGCCGGGCGCATCTGCACCAGCCGGCCCAGGTTCAGCGGATGCAGACCGTCCGCGTCCTTGCTGGGATCGATACGGGCGACGACGGGTTCCTCGTCGAGGCCCGCCGGCAGCGGCAGTTGGACCAGGTAGCCCGTGCAGGCCGGATCCTTGTTGAGTCGGTCGACCTCCTTCTCGAGCTCGGCTTGGCTGGTGCTGGCCGGCAGCTCGACCTGGATCGACTCGATCCCCACCTCGGCGCAATCGCGGTGCTTTCCGGCGACGTAGGCCCGGCTGCCGGGATCGTCGCCGACCAGGATCGTGCCGAGACCCGGCACGATCCCTCGATCACGCAGCGCGGCGACCCGAACGGTGAGGTCGGCCTTGATCTCCGCCGCCGTCGCCCTGCCGTCGAGGATCACTGCCGTCACGATCGGCCAGTCTTGCACGGAGCGTCGGCCTGCCTTGGGTCGTGGCTGCTGCTTCCGGCAGGTATGGCGTCGTGAAGATCGTCGTGAAGAATCAGCCCGCTGTCGGTGCGCGCAAATGACACACGACGATCTTCACGGTTCAGCTCGGCATCGTGAAGATCGTCGTGAAGAATCAGCCCGCTGTCGGGCGGTGCGCAGAGTCACACGACGATCTTCACGACGACCTACCGTGGGAGCACGGGAGCCCAGACGCGTCAGCCGCCGCTCTTGCGGCGGAACATCCGCTGGGTCTTGGCGTCCTGGCTCCGCCCGGCCGGGCCGGTCGAGTCAGCGTGATGCGGGACGCCCTGCTCCTTGCCCTGCTTGCGAGCAAGCGCCTCCCGGAACTTCTCCTTCACGTCGTCACCTGGCCCGGCGGGTTCGTCGGGTTCATCGGTGGACGTGGGGTCAGGTGACTCGGTCGGCTGGTCAGATGAGCTCATCGGTACTCGGCTCCTCGGTCGACGCGGTGGCGAAGACGGTTCCAGATTGTCACGGTCAGTGGAAGAAGTGCCGACTACCCGTCAAATACATCGTGACGCCGGCGTCGCGGGCGGCCGCGACGACCTCCTCGTCCCGAACCGAACCCCCTGGCTGGACCACTGCGCGGATCCCGGCGTCCAGCAGAACCTGCAGCCCGTCGGCGAACGGGAAGAACGCATCCGACGCCGCCACCGACCCAGCAGCTCGATCCCCAGCACGCGACACAGCCAAGCGGGCGGCGTCGACCCGGTTGACCTGGCCCATGCCGACGCCGACGGCAGCGCCGTCGCGGGCCAGCAGGACGGCGTTGGACTTCACCGACCGGCAGGCCCGCCAGGCGAAGCCCAGATCAGCCAGCGTCGAGGAGTCGGCGGCCGGCTCGACGGCAAGTGTCCAGTTCGCCGGGTCGTCACCCGGCGAGTCGAGCGCGTCGATGCCTTGCATCAGCAGTCCGCCCGAGATCCGGCGGGTTTCGACGCCTCCGCGCCGGCGGGCGGGCACCTGCAGAAGCCGGAGGTTCTTCTTCCGGGTGAGCTGTTCGAGCGCTGCGGGCTCGAACTCCGGGGCGACGACGACCTCGGTGAACACCTCGGTGATCTGCTCGGCCACGGCGCTCGTCAGTGGTCGGTTGACGGCCACCACGCCACCGAAGGCGGAAGCGGGATCGGTCGCCAGTGCCTTGCCATAAGCCTCGGCGAGATCGGTCCCGATGGCGATGCCGCAGGGATTCGTATGTTTGATGATCACGACGGCGGGCTGGTCGAAGTCGTAGACCGCTCGGTGTGCCGCGTCAGCGTCGACGTAGTTGTTGTAGGACATGGCCTTGCCGTGCAGCTGCGCGGCGGTGGCGAGTCCTGCTGAGTCGAACCCGGCGACGTACAGCGCGGCCGGCTGATGCGGGTTCTCCCCATACCGGAGCACGACCCCACGGTCCCAGGTGGCGCCGATCCAGGCCGGGAAGCCGGTGCCCTCGTCGGTCGGTGCCAGCACATTGCCCATCCAGGACGCCACGTGCACGTCATAGGTGGCCGTGTGGGCAAATACGTCGGCAGCAAGCCGGCGTCGTTGATCGAGGGTGAAGCCGCCCGTGGAAATCGCCTCGAGCACGTCGCCGTACCGCGCCGGATCCACGACTACGGCGACGCTCGGGTGGTTCTTCGCCGCCGCCCGCAACATGGCGGGTCCGCCGATGTCGATCTGTTCGACAGACTCCTCGCGTGACGCACCTGCCAGCACCGTCGCGGTGAACGGATAGAGGTTGACGACCACCAGGTCGAACGGCTCGATGCCCAGTTCGGCGAGCTGATCGACGTGCTCGGGCCGGCTGCGGTCGGCCAGGATCGCCGCGTGCACCCGTGGGTGCAGGGTCTTCACCCGGCCGTCCAGGGATTCCGGAAAGCCGGTGAGGTCCTCGACCGCCGTCACCGGCACACCGGCCGCTGCGATGTGCTCCGCCGTCGACCCTGTCGACACGATCGCGACGCCGGCCTCGTGCAGGCCCAACGCGAATTCGGTGAGTCCGGTCTTGTCGTGGACGCTCACCAGGGCGCGGCGGATCGGCCTGCGTTCTTCGCTCACGGGATCGTGACCTTCCTTCCGGAGATGCTCCATCCCTCCCGGACGAGCCGGCCGACACAGTCGACAAGTTGGCGCCGCTCGGCAGCCTTGATTCGTTCGGTCAGGCTCTCCTCGGTGTCGTCCTCTTCGACCGGTACGGCGACCTGCGCGACGATCGGCCCGGTGTCGACCCCATCGTCGACGAAGAACAACGTCGCACCGGCGACCTTGACACCGTAGGCAAGGGCGTCGCGAGGGCCATGGATGCCGGGAAAGGCCGGCAATAGCGCGTTGTGCGTGTTGACATAACGGTCGCCGAACTGCGCCAAGAACGCCGCGCCGACCAGCTTGAGGAACCCGGCCGATATCACCAGGTCGGGCTTGTAGGCGGCGAGCCGGCTCACCAGCGCGTCGTCCCAATCAGATCGGGCGGCATGGTCTGCGACCCGCTCGACGAACGACGGAATCCCGGCAGCGGTCGCCAGGTCGAGCGCCCGGATGCCGTCTCGATCCGCACCGACCACGACCACCGCTGCCCCGTACGCAGGGTCAGCGCAGGCTTCGAGGAGTGCCTGCAGATTACTGCCGGCGCCAGAGACGAGGACGGCAAGCCGGGCCGGCGCCGTCGGCGCGGGACGGTGCAACACGTGCGCTCCCGTGGCGACAGCCGGTCAGGTCGGACGTCGGTGAGACTATCGCGGCGTGGAAACAGCGCCGCCGCCCGACTCCGCCCGGCAAACTCGCCTGCTGGTGTTCTTGGCGATCGGCGCGGCGATTCTGGCCATCGCCGTGCCGCCGGTCGGGATGACCATAGGCGCCGGCACGCTGGTGGTCCTCGCCGTGCGCCGTCGGCGAAAGGTGACACTGCCGAGGCCCGCCGTCATCCTGGTGATGACGGCGGGGGTGTTCGCGATACTCGTGGGCGGTCTCTTGTCGCTCGTTCTGCTCTTGCTCGGCACAGAGACGGCCACACTTCGCGAGTGCCTTGTCGGCGCCAATACCCGCGTGGCAGAGCAGATCTGTCAGGACGACTTCGCCGACGCGGTGCGGGATCGGTTCCTTCGCTGAGCTGCTTAGTTTCGCCGCCCAGGAAGGGCAGCGACGATCATGGCGGGAATCCCCACTTCGATGAAGGTCGCGAGCGCGATCTCCCACGGCACCGGCCCGATGACGCTCATCCGGGACACGCCGACCGAGCCGCCGGAGAGCACGGCCAGCCCTGCCATCGCGACCGCGGCTGCTGCAGCGGCAGCGGTCGCTTGCCCGACCATGCCTACTCGGCCGGACTCTGAGAATCGCCGTACGGCGACACCGGTCAGCAGTCCGACACCGATCGGCCCGGCCAACACCAGCCAGCCCCACGGGCCGGGCGCCTCGGCCGGCACCGCAGCAAGCGCCGGTAGAGCCGGCACGATCCCCAACTCCACATTTCCTGGTGCGACCGAGGTGCCGGCGCCGAGAGCGAAGCCCGGTCCGAGTGCGTAGGACGCGGCCCACACCACGGCGTTGGGCACGAGCGCGGCACCGGCCATCACCAGCGCCAGTCCGCCGGCCTGGTCCGGGCCGAGGGCCTCGGCGACCGCCGCGATACGGCCAGAATTGGTCACCGCACTGACGGCGACCAGCACGGAACCGACGACGAGCAATCCGGCCACGGCGACGGTAGCGGCGCGCAGGACCGAGACCCAGCTGGCCGGTAGCCGGTCGGCCAGCCGGTAGCCCAGGTCCGCCTCGTGCATGACACCACTGCCAGCGGCCACCGTCGCCACACACCCGGCCCACACGAATGCGGCTGTCGGATGAATGACTACGTTGGCGGTCGAGGACCAGACCGACACAGCGGCTGCTCCGACGGCATAGAGGCTGATCATCGGGAGCACGACGGCGATCGCCCGTCTCGCAGTGGCGACTCCGGCAGTGTGACCAGCCCATCGAGCGGCTCGGTACAGCAGGAGCATGACGACGACCGTCAGCCCCAACGGCGCGAACCGGACGTCGGCGTCGTCGAGCTGCAGGTCGACCCAGTGCCCGGCGAGCCAGATCTGAACACCGATCCGGACTGGATCTCCCACTGGAGCCGCAGCACCCTCGTCGATCCAGATCAGCATCGCCGGCAGCGCCGCAATCGCCAGGCCGGCCACCAGTGCCCAAGCTGCGGCCAGGACACCGGCGAGCCACGGCACCCTGGACCCCCACGCCGGCTCGGCCCGGCGTAGGAACGGCCGACTCAGCAGGTCGGTCATGGGCCCATCTTCCCGGCCATCCGGGCCGAGACCGTACGGTCGACGCTCGTCCGCGTGTCGTGCTGCAACCAGGTGGCGCCGCCGGGCCCAACGCGCGGATTTGTACTGCGTGGGCGGGTTGGGTCGTACGGTGCTGAGCATGAGCTCTCGTGCCGAGGCCGAGGCGATGGACCGGGCCGACCCGCTTCGGAAACTCCGGGACCGGTTCGAGCTGCCCGACGGGCTGATCTATCTGGATGGCAACTCGCTCGGGCCGCTTCCGGTCGGCGTGCGCGAGCGGCTCGTCGACGTGGTCGATGCCCAGTGGGGACGCGACCTGATCTCGTCCTGGAACACGCACGACTGGATCGGACTGCCGGCCCGGGTCGGAGCACGGATTGCCCGGTTGATCGGTGCGCCGGCAGACACTGTGATCGTCGGCGACTCCACTACTGTCCAGATCTTCAAGCTGCTCGTCGCCGCGGCCAGGCTGCGGCCCGACCGACGCGTCCTGGTCACCGACCCGGGCAACTTTCCGACCGACTCGTACATCGTCGCAAGCGTGGCCCGGCTGACCGGTCTCGAGCTGCGTTGGTGCGACCCCGCCGACATCGCCGCAGCGCTGGACGAGTCCGTCGCCGCGGTCGAGCTATCCCATGTCGACTACCGCACCGGGCGCATGTACGACGGCGCCGAGATCACTGCTGCCGTCCATGATGGCTGGTGCGGTCGTGCTCTGGGATCTGTGTCACTCCGCCGGGGCAGTGCCGGTGGACCTCGACGGCTGGGATGCCGACCTCGCCGTCGGCTGCGGCTACAAGTACCTCAACGGTGGGCCGGGAGCACCGGCCTTTGTCTACGTGCACCGGCGTTGGCACGATGCGCTCGATCAGCCGATCGCGGGCTGGATGGGCCACGCCGCGCCATTCACATTAGAACGCGACTACCGTCCGGCGACCGGCATCGCTCGCATGCTCGCCGGAACGCCGCCGATCCTCTCGATGAGTGCCCTCGACGCTGCCTTGGACGCATTCGACGGCGTGTCCATGGCCGACATCCGGGCCAAGTCCCTCGCGCTGACCGACTACTTCATTGCCCTAGCCGAGGAACGACTGTCGACCTACGGGGTGACCGTCGAGGTTCCCCGCCAGCACGTGCAACGCGGCTCGCAGGTCTGCCTCCGGCACCCGGGCGCGTACGGACTGGTGCGGGCGCTCATCGCCCGCAAGGTGGTCGGCGACTTCCGAGACCCTGACTTCGCGCGGTTCGGCTTCACCCCGTTGTACCTGCGATTCGTCGACGTCTGGGACGCCGTCGACCACATGGCGCAGGTGCTGAGCTCGAGCGAGTGGGCCGCGCCCGAGTACGCCGTCCGCGCCGCCGTCACCTGAGCGCTGGCACATCACCAGGCGCGTCTGTGGTTCGCCAGGCGCAGGTGCCTGGTGAACCACCGACCAGGGTGGTGAACGTGATCAACGGGCAAAGTTCAGCGCGACTGCATGAGCTCGCGCATCAGCCGGGCGGTCTCGCTGGGGGTCTTGCCGACGCGGACATCGGCGGCCTCCAGCGCTTCCTGCTTGGCAGCAGCGGTGCCCGACGAGCCGGACACGATCGCCCCGGCGTGGCCCATCGTCTTGCCCTCGGGTGCGGTGAAGCCGGCGACGTATCCGACGACCGGCTTGGTGACGTTGGCCTTGACGTAGTCGGCGGCACGCTCTTCGGCGTCGCCGCCGATCTCACCGATCATCACGATCGCATCGGTGTCGGGGTCGGCCTCGAATGCCTCCAGGCAGTCGATGTGCGTCGTGCCGATGATCGGGTCGCCGCCGATTCCCACACAGGTCGAGAACCCGATGTCGCGCAGCTCGTACATCATCTGGTAGGTCAGGGTGCCGGACTTGCTGACCAGCCCGATCCGGCCCGGCTTGGTGATGTCGGCGGGGATGATCCCGGCGTTGGATTGCCCGGGGCTGATCAGGCCCGGGCAGTTCGGCCCGATGATCCGGGTGCGACCGGAGTTCACTGCGTACTGGAAGAACTCCGCCGTGTCGTCGACCGGGATCCCCTCGGTGATGACGACGACCAACGGCACGCCGGCGTCGACCGCTTCGACCGCTGCGCCTTTGGCGAACTTCGGCGGCACGAACACGACCGACACGTCGGCTCCGGTCGTCTCGACGGCTTCCTTGACGCTGCCGAACACCGGCACCGTCGCACCCTCGAACTCGACCGACTGCCCGCCCTTGCCAGGTGTGACGCCACCGACGATCGCGGTGCCCGAGTTCAGCATCCGCTGGGTGTGCCGACGGCCCTCGGAACCGGTCATGCCCTGGACGATGACCTTGGAGTCGCTGGTCAGGAAGATGGCCATCTCAGTCCCTCACTTCGCCGCTGCGAGCTCGGCCACGCGGCGCGCGGCTCCGTCCATCGTGTCGACCTGCTCCAGGCGCGGCAGCTGCGCGTCGCGCAGGATCTGCCGGCCCACCTCGGCGTTGTTGCCGTCCAGCCGGACGACCAGCGGGTGAGTGATCTCATCGCCCCGGCTGTCCAACAACGCGAACGCCTGCACGATGCCGTTGGCGACCTCGTCACACGCGGTGATCCCGCCGAACACGTTGACCAGAACGCTGCGGACATCGGGATCGGACAGGATGATCTCCAGCCCATTCGCCATGACCTCGGCGGACGCGCCACCGCCGATGTCCAGGAAGTTCGCCGGCTTCACACTGTGGCCAGCTATGGCGAACTCCTCCCCCGCGTATGCCACGACGTCCAGCGTCGACATCACCAGCCCGGCGCCGTTGCCGATGATGCCGACCTCACCGTCGAGCTTGACGTAGTTGAGGTCCTTCTCCTTCGCCCGGGCTTCGAGCGGGTCCGCCGCAGCGGTGTCGACGAACCGTTCGTGGTCGGGGTGCCGGAAGTCCGCGTTCTCGTCCAGGGAGACCTTTCCGTCGAGCGCGACGACTCGTCCGTCGGGCGTCTTCACCAGCGGGTTGATCTCGACCAGCGTTGCGTCCTCCTCGGTGTACACCGTCCACATCGCCCGCAGGACCTCGAGGACCTGGTCGCGTATGTCGGCGGCGAAACCTGCAGCGTCGACGATCTCGGTCGCCTTCGCGTCGTCGACCCCGACGATGGCGTCGATCGGCACCTTGGCCAGCGCCTCCGGCCGTTCGACGGCGAGCTGTTCGATGTCTATGCCGCCCTCGACGCTGGCCATCGCGAGATAGGTGCGGTTGGCCCGGTCGAGCAGGTATGCGACGTAGTACTCCTGCTCGATGTCGCTGGCCTCGGTGACGAGCACCCGTCGGACGAGGTGCCCCTTGATGTCCAGACCGAGGATGGCCTCCGCCTTCTCCGCTGCCTCCTCCGCCGACGCGGCGAGCTTGACTCCGCCGGCCTTGCCGCGGCCGCCGGTCTTCACCTGGGCCTTGACCACGACCGGACCGCCGATCTGCTCCGCGGCCCGCCGCGCCTCGTCGACGGTCTCGGCGACGGTGCCGGACAGCACCGGCACGCCGTGCTTCGCGAAGAGCTCCTTCGCTTGGTACTCCATCAGGTCCACGGCTGTCCCGCCCTCGGCTCGGTGCGACGCGTCGAAGCAGCAGCCGCCGTCCTCGGACCGGGCGACGCTGCCGCGCCGAAGCCTAGACCCGAGCGCCGTGGTGTGGCATGTCTCGCAATCTCAGGCCGGCTGCTGCGCCTCGAGCGTGCTGTGAACCCAGGCCACGATGTCGTGCGTGGTGGCACCGGGGGTGAAGATCTTGGCGACGCCCATCTGCTCCAGCAACGGGATGTCGGCGTCGGGGATGATCCCGCCGCCGAACACGGTGATGTCGAGCGCATCTCGCTTGGCCAGCAGATCGATGACCTTCCGGAACAGTGTCATGTGCGCACCGGAGAGAATCGACAGCCCGATCGCGTCGGCGTCTTCTTGAATGGCGGTCTCGACGACCTGTTCCGGGGTCTGATGCAGCCCGGTGTAGACGACCTCGACACCAGCGTCTCGCAGCGCCCGGGCGACCACCTTGGCACCCCGGTCATGGCCGTCCAGGCCCGGCTTCGCCACCACGACACGCAGGGGCGCATTGCCTGCCATGTCGGTCACAGTAGGACACATTCCCAGGGTTGGGTGCCCTGCGATCGGTGCCGGCCAAACCTCCGGGCCAGCCAGGCCTCAGCCGATGTGACATAAATCACATCCCCTCTATAGCCCGCTGCCGCCTCACCTGGTTCCGTCCACATCCGCGTTTGTCCAGGTCACGAACCGGTTACGGCTCACCAGACGGGTATCCGACGGTGCCTGCCTCTGCAAATGCACATGCAGACCGGCCGCGCATGTGTTTGGCACGAGTGCCGCGGTCCCGTTATGGTCCTGCCGACCCCTGCAGCAAGCGGAAGGCCCCCTGACCGTGTCGCATCGCCCCGGCAACGGGCGTCACCGTCGCCGCCGCATGCCCATTGGGCTGCCGTCCGCGGTCGGATCGCTGGCCGTCGTGGCCGCCGCGTCCGGTGCCGTGACGATGCCCAATGCGATCGGAGCCACGGCCGTCGTTGCCAGCGACTCCCCCACCACCGTCCCCGAGCGGCCACACGCCACCGACATCACCGGTGCGCTGGACCCCGTGGACGTGGCGGGCGAATCGCTCACCGCGGAGAGCACACAACTGGCCAAGAACGTCAACGCCGTCTTGGTCGAAGCAGAGCGTAAGGAGGCTGCGGAGCGGGCCGCCCGTGCCGAGGCCGAGCGCAAGATGTGGGTTCTACCGCTGAAGTCGTACCGCATCTCGGCCGGCTTCGGCGCCGTCGGCCGGCTGTGGGCGAGCCGGCACACCGGCCTGGACTTGTCGACCGGGTACGGCTCGCCGGTGCAAGCGATGTCCAGCGGTGAGGTCGTCTACGCCGGATACGACGGCCCATACGGAAACAAGATCGTGATCCGGCACTGGGACGGCACGGAGACCTGGTACTGCCACCTGTCCCGTTTCGAGGTGCGTTCTGGCGACGTCATGCCGGGCACCCAGATCGGTAGCGTCGGTTCGACGGGCAACTCGACCGGTCCGCACCTGCACCTCGAGGTGCATCCCTCCGGCGGCGACGCGGTCAACCCGCGGAGCTGGTTCGGCGAGCGCGGCCTGGACTTCTGAGCCCACCGCCGGATCGTGGATCTTTCCTGACCGAGCCACTTGAACCGGCCACCCCGGGCCGGTGTGACCTCGCTGCCCAGATGCTCGTCAAACAGGCTGACCGGAGCTGTTGGCGAACATCTCGACCGCGAGGTTCTGGGCAATCACAGCTCATCCGACGATCCGCGGCCCTGACACCGGCCCGGTCACCCGCCGCACGTCGGCCGCCACCTGCGCGGAACTGAGCCCGACCGCCAGGTCGATCCCATGCTCCACGTCGCGGACGAGGAACGCGCAGGTCGGTCCCGAGCCGGACACCATCGCGCCGAGCGCGCCCAGGTCGCGTCCGGTCTCCAGAATCGCCGTCAACTCCGGCGCCAATGCGCATGCGGCGTCGTGAAGGTCGTTGACGAGCAGGCGACCGAGCGCGTCGGCATCAGCGATCCGTATCGCCGCCAACACCTCGGGCGCGACCCCGGGCGCAGAGATGCTCTGTCCGGAGCGCAGATCGTCGAGTCTGGCGTAGACGTCGGCCGTGGCGAGCCCGTGGTCAGACATCGCGAGTACCCAGTGGAAGACACCGCCCACCATGGCCGGCGTGAGGCGCTCACCGCGGCCCGTTCCCAACGCGGTGCCGCCCATCAGCGCGAAGGGAACGTCACTACCCACCCGCGCGGCCAGGATCGACAGCTCGGCCCGGCCGAGACCGGTGCCCCATAGTGCGTCACAGGCAACCAGCGCGGCGGCCGCGTCGGCACTGCCGCCGGCCATTCCGGCAGCCACCGGGATCTCCTTTCGGATGTGCAGTCCCGCGCCGGTGCTGATTCCTGAATACGCCGCCAGCGTCTGTGCGGCCCGCACCGCGAGATTGGAACCGTCTCGCGGTACCAGCTCGGACCCGACACCCTCGGTGGTCACCGGGAAGTCCTCGGCAGGTCGGGCGACCACTTCGTCGTAGAGAGATACGGCATGGAAGATCGTGGCCAGGTCGTGAAAGCCGTCGGGCCGGCGTTCGCCTACCGACAGCGCGATGTTGATCTTTGCCGGCACCCGGACGGTCACCGACGGCATGGCGGGAGGTTACCCGGCGGCCAGCTCCGTCGAGGTATGTCGTGGCCGCCCGCGAGTCGTGAAGATCGTCGTGCACACTTCGAGCACGCCAGCCGCGGGGCCGAGTTTCACGACGATCTTCACAGCCCCCTCTGCACGACGCCCGAGCTTCACGACGATCTTCACGGCCGCAGCGCGGCGATGCGGGCGAAGTCTTCGACAGCCAGCTGCTCGCCGCGAGCCCGAGGGTCGACCCCGGCGGCGCGCAGCACGGTCTCGGCCGCGGCGGGTGAGCCTGCCCACTGTGACAGCGCAGCCCGCAAGGTCTTTCGGCGCTGCGCGAATGCCGCGTCGACGACGGCGAAGACGTCCCGTTGGTCGGCCCCGCCGGGAGGGTCGCGGCGGACGAATGCCACCAGCCCGGAATCGACGTTTGGGGCCGGCCAGAACACGGTCCGGGGAACCGTGCCGGCCAGATGGATATCGGCGTGCCACGCCGCCTTCACCGATGGCACGCCGTACGTACGGCTGCCCGGCGCGGCTGCCAGCCGGTCGGCCACCTCCTTCTGGACCATCACCAGGCCGTGCCGGAGAGTCGGCAGGGCATCGAGCAGATGCAGCAAGACGGGAACGGCGACGTTGTACGGAAGGTTGGCCACCAGCGTGGTCGGGTCGGGCCCGGGCAGATCGGTCATTCGCAGGGCGTCCGCCTGGACGACATCGAGCCGGCTGACCAGGCCAGGGGCATAGTCGGCCACTGTCGCAGTCAGCGCACCGGCCAGCGTGGGGTCGATCTCGACCGCCACGACCCGTGCCGCCGCGGGCAGCAGGCCCAGCGTCAACGAACCCAACCCCGAACCGACCTCGACCACGACGTCGCCGGTACTCACGCCGGCTGTGCGGATGATGCGGCGGACCGTGTTCGGGTCGATCACGAAGTTCTGCCCGAGCGCCTTCGTCGGGCGCAGGCCAAGCTCGGCCGCCCGACGACGCACGTCCGCCGGCCCCAACAACCTGGAACCGGCGGACGTCTGGTCGGCGCTCACTGCGGCGAGCGTAGTGCTGTTACGTGGGCAGCCCGAGTTTGGCGGCGCAGGCCGGCCAGTCACCGTATCCGCCGCGAGCGTCGCGCACCTTGGTGGCGATCCTGATCTGCTCAGCCTTGCTGTTCTGGTGCGGGTATCCGGATCCGCCGTATGCCTGCCAGGTGCCCACGGAGAACTGCAGGCCGCCGTAGTAGCCGTTGCCCGTGTTGATCGCCCAGTTGCCGCCGGACTCACACTCGGCCAGCTGGTCCCAGACGCCGCCGTCGCCGGAGGTGTCGATGGGAGGCGGTGTCGGCGTCGAGCGTTCTTTGGTCCCGACCAGGACGACCTCGGTGACCGCCGCCACCACGGTCTTCTCCGAAAGCACGCGCTGCGTGCTCTCCGTGCCGTCGACGATCACCACCTCGACCAGCTGCTCGACCTTCCCATCGCGTCCCTCGACCTCGACTTCGGTTTCACCTTCGTAGAGCGAGCTGTCGTTCTTGCGAGTGACCTCGTGCTCGACGGTGACGGTCACGGTGCGCTTCTCGACGACGACCCGGTTGACCGTGAGGGTGAGACCGTCGGAAACCGGTTCCTCGAGCCCGGGGCTGACCTGGTCGAGCTCTGCCAACGTGATGCCCGCGTCCGACAGCGCCTCGCGGACTGTAATCGCCGTGGTCGTGTAGGGCTTGGACTCGCCATCGGCGACGAGGGTCAGGTCCTTGGCTGTGCGGACCTCGAACTCGAGTCCACGACGGCCGATCCCGAGTGACCGTGAGACCGACAGCTCGGCGCCGGCAGCGCGGATGCCCATGTCCTCGAGAGCCTCGTCGACCGAGAGCGCGGTGGTCCACACCTCACGCTCGACGCCGTCCACGGTCACCGTCAGCTGGCGGCCGAACCGTACGGCGATCTCACTGTCGTCCTCCACCGGGCTGTCGACGGAAGGAGCGACGACGTCATGGGAGCCGAGCTCGATGTCCTGGTCGGCCAAGACCTCGCCGACGGTATCGGCGAACGTGTGGACGGACTCGGCTTTACCGTCGACGCTCAGCGTGACGGTGTTGTCGAAAGTGGCGTAGGCAGTGGTGCCGCCCACGAGCGCGGAAACGACGGCAACGTTGATTGCCAGCGTCTGCAGGGGGAGACGCACGGTGCTCCAGGGGACTCGATCTACCCAGGTACGGGTCTCCAGCCGGCGGTGCTCCTTCCCCCGAAGGCCGCTGGAATCCGTCCCGATCCCGGCTAACAGTCACAGGACGGTAACGGCTCCCGGGGCCGGATGCCAAATGGGCGCGCCGGTTTTGACCCGATTTACCACCGTCCGAACGCGACGTCGGTGTTGTGCTGCAACGCCGTGCAGACGACCTCGAGATCCGTGCCGAGCACGTCTGCCATGGCCCTCACCGTGATCGGCACGAGGTACGACGCATTCGATTTTCCCCGGTGCGGATGCGGTGTCAGGAAGGGCGCGTCGGTCTCGACCAGCAGCTGGCGCAACGGCGTCGCGGCCAGGGCGTGGCGCAGCGTTCCGGCGTTGGCGAAGGTGACCGAGCCGGCGAACGAGACGAACCATCCGCGGTCGGCGCAGTGCTGAGCCATGTCCACATCACCGGAGAAGCAATGGAAGACGACCCGATCCGGCGGCGTCTGGTCGTCGAGAATGCGCAGGACGTCGGCATGTGCGTCGCGATCATGGATGACCAACGCCTTTCCGTGCCGCCGGGCCATCTCGATGTGCGCGCGGAAGGACGCTTCCTGGACGGCGTGGCCGTCTGCTCCGGTTCGGAAGTAATCCAGACCGGTCTCGCCGACGGCGCGCACCCGATCGCTGGAACCGGCCAGCCGGTCGATCTCGGTCAGCGCGTCGTCGAGTCGACCGC
Source organism: uncultured Actinomycetota bacterium (assembly GCA_963831385.1). Taxonomy (GTDB): domain Bacteria; phylum Actinomycetota; class Actinomycetes; order Jiangellales; family Jiangellaceae; genus JACVRX01. The sequence goes on along the minus strand of CAWHPW010000017.1, from coordinate 39,836 downwards.
GAGCCGCCAGCCGAGGCGCTTCATTCGGGTGCAGGGCGACACCGGCGACGACCGACGGCAGCCGCTGGGCGGTCTCGACGGCCCAGGTGGCACCAGGCAGGTCGCAGCCGATCTGGACCACGCGCGTGACGTTGACTGCTGCCGCGGCGGCAAGCGCGTCCTCCGGCGCTGCATTCGACTCGTCTGGGTCACGGGCGATGTCCAGATGGCAGTGCGTGTCCGTCACCGGCGATGGCAGCGGATCGGGCGCCGGCGGCCGCTCACTCCCCATTCCTGCCCGCCTTCGCTCCGACGACATGATCATGTCCATTCTTCCGACGATCTTGCGACACCTTCGACGGTCGGACCGCCGTACCTGTCGCAAGATCGCATAGCAATACCGGGAGAATGATGCATCCCTGCCTGGGTTCGGGTCGACGATCGAGGGGACGGCGTGATGGCGGAGCTGAAGACACAGCCGAATGACGACGACGTGACGGCCTTCCTTGACGCGGTGCCGGACCCAGAGCGCCGCGAGGATGCGAAACAGGTGTGCGCGCTGATGGCTCGGGTCACCGGCAAGCCCGCGACGATGTGGGGCAGCAGCATCATCGGGTTCGGCCGCCAGCATCTGGTGTACGAGACCGGCCGTGAACTCGACTGGTTCGAGGTGGGGCTCTCGCCACGAAAGCAGTCGTTGACGCTCTACATCACCGAAGGCTTCGACGGATATGCCGAGCTGCTGGGCCGGTTGGGCAAGCACTCGACGGGCAAGTCATGCCTCTACATCAAGCGGCTGTCCGAGGTGGACCCCGAGGTGCTCGAGGAGATCGTGACCCGGTCCGTCGCTCGACCGCGGAGCGGCTAGCTGGGCTGGACGCGTGGGAAGAGCGGACTGCCCTTGACGACTTCCAGCCCGCCCGGGTAGCCGCCCCAACCGGCCGCTGCCGGCAGCACCGCGTCTGCCGGCGAGCCGGACAACCCGATGCGCCTCCACAGCTCGTCGCAGCTGGCCGGGATGGCCGGGCAGGCGAGCAGGGCGACGATGCGTAGCGCCTCGAGCGCGTCCCCCATGACGGCGTCCACCTGCGTCCCCGGCGGCAACTTCCACGGCTCGTTGGCCTCCAGGTACACGTTGGTCTCCCGGACCAGCCGCCACGTTGCCTCGAGCGCGACCGAGGGCAAGACCCTGGCCCACGCATCGGCAACCGCATCGACCACCTCGGCGGCAACGGCAGCAAGTGGACTGTCGATTCGCGGGGCCGGACCGATGCCGCCGCATTTGCTGCCGACCACGGCAGTCACCCGGGCCAGCAAGTTCCCGAGGTTGTTGGCCAGGTCGCCGTTGTAGCGGTCGACCATCCGCTCGTAGGAGAAGTCACCGTCAGGCCCGAACGGCGTGTCACGCAGGAAGTGGTACCGAAACCCGTCGACCCCGAATTCCTCGACCAAGTCGGCCGGGGCGATCTGGTTGAGCTTGGTCTTGCTCATCTTCTCCCCACCGACCAGCAGGAAGCCGTGCACGAACACGGTGGCCGGTGGCTCCAGCCCAGCGGCGAGGAGCATCGCCGGCCAGTAGACGCAGTGGAAACGCAGGATGTCCTTGCCGATCAGATGCGTGCCGGGCCACCAGGTGGCGAACCGCTGATCGTCCTGCCCGTACCCGACGGCGGTGATGTAGTTGGTGAGGGCGTCGAACCACACGTAGGTGACGTGCCCGGGGTCCCACGGGATGGGCACACCCCAACTGATGGAGGTCCGGCTGATGGAGAAGTCCTGGAGACCCTGCCGGATGAATCCCAGCGCCTCGTTGCGCTTGCTCTCCGGCTGGACGAAGTCGGGCCGCGATGCATAGAGGTCGAGCAGCTGCTGCTGGAAGCTGGACAGCTTGAAGAAGTAGTTCTCCTCACGCACTTCCTCGACCGGCCGGTGATGGATGGGGCACAGCGTGCCGTCCACCAGGTCGTCGACCGTGTAGTAGGCCTCGCAGGCGACGCAGTAGAGGCCCTCGTAGATGCCCAGCTCGATGTGCCCGTTGTCGTAGACCCGTTGGAGGATGGTCGACACGGCAATCCGGTGGCGTAGTTCGGTCGTACGGATGAAGTCGTCGTAGGAGATGTTGAGCAGCTTCCATGCGTCGCGGAACCGCTCGACGGTGCGGTCGGCCCACTCCCGCGGTGTCACCCCGTTCTGCTCGGCCGCACGCTGCACCTTGAGGCCGTGCTCGTCGGTCCCGGTGAGGAAGAACGTGTCGTCCCGGTTGAGTCGGTGCCATCTGGCGACGGCATCGGCGATCACCGTCGTGTACGCGTGACCGATGTGCGGGGCGTCGTTCACGTAGTAGATCGGTGTCGTGACGTAGAACCGGCTCACGGCGGTCAGGTTACTCAGGGCGTGGACATCACTCCGAACGGGTTTCTTCCCCGCGACGGGCGACGACGGCGGCGTAGACGTCACGTTTGGGCAAGCCCGACTGCCGGGCGACGGCGGCGATCGCGTCCTTGCGGTCGGCTCCTGCCGCCACGCGCTCGGCGACGATAGCCGCCGATTCGGCAGCGGTGGTCGCGGACAAACCCTCAGCAGCGCCGGCGACGACGAGCGTGATCTCGCCGAGCGCACCGCCGTCGGCCGCCCAGGACGCCAGCTCGCCGAGCGGCCCGCGTCGGACCTCCTCATGCGTCTTGGTCAGTTCCCGGCAGACCGCAGCGCGACGCTGCTCGCCCCACGCGTCCCGCATCGCCGCAAGTGTGGCGGCCAGCCGGTGGCGGGACTCGAAGAACACCAGCGTCCGCGGTTCGGCCGCCAATGCGGCGAGCCGCCGGTTGCGTTCACCGGCCCGGCGAGGGAGGAATCCCTCGAAGCAGAACCGATCCACTGGTAGGCCGCTGACGGCGAGCGCCGCCAGCACGGCCGACGGGCCAGGTACGACGGTCACCCGGACGTCCGCGGCCACGGCCGCCTCGACCAGTCGGAATCCCGGGTCGGACACCGACGGCATGCCGGCGTCGCTGACGAGCAGAACCCGCGCGCCGCCTACGAGGGCCTCGATCAACTCAGGAGTCCGGGCCGTCTCGTTGCCGTCGAAGTACGAGACGACCCGCCCCTCGATTCGTACGCCGAGTGCACCGGCCAGCCGGCGTAGCCGTCGGGTGTCCTCCGCTGCGACGACGTCCGCGGCGGCGAGCTCACGGCCGAGCGCGGGTGGGGCGTCAGCGGCATCGCCGATCGGCGTCCCGGCCACGACGAGGATGCCCCGCGACGTGACGTTCACACAGGCCATCTTGGCAGCCCGCCTACCATGACCCGGTGACCCGGACCACCGATGCGACCGTCGAATCCGCTCCGGAATCGACGCCGACGTCGGCACCGGCAGCTGCGGTATCGACAGTCCGGGCCCGGCTGGTCCGGCCGATGCCGCAGGACGGTGCGTGGGGATGGCTGGGCCCGCTGTTCGTCGGGGCAGTGGCCGCCGTGCTGCGGCTGGTCGATCTCGGTCGGCCGGCCAAGCTCGTGTTCGACGAGACGTTCTATGCGAAGGACGCCTATTCACTACTGCGCTTCGGCGACGCGCGATCCTTCGTCGAAGAGGCCGACGACATGGTTCTCGCTGGGGACCTCGACATCTTCACCGATCAGCCATCGTTCGTCGTCCACCCGGCGGTCGGCAAGTGGCTCATCGCGCTGGGCATCAGGTTGCTCGGGATGGAGCCGGTGGGATGGCGACTCGCGACCGCCGTCGCCGGGATCGTCACGGTCGTGATCGTGGCGAGGGTGGGGCGCCGGCTGTTCCGGTCGACCCTGCTCGGCACGACGGCGGGCCTGCTCCTTGCCGTCGACGGAATGTCGATCACGGTCAGCCGCACGGCGATTCTGGACGGCATCCTCGCGATGTTCGTCATCGCCGCCTTCGCCTGCCTACTCGTCGACCGAGACCGGGCCCGGGCGATGTACGCCGACTGGGCCGACTCGGGGGCGACGACGTCGCCGCTGTTCGCGTGGCGGCCCTGGCGCCTCGCCGCCGGCATCCTGCTCGGGCTGGCGTGCGGAACGAAGTGGAGCGGGCTCTACGCGCTGGCAGTGTTCGGTGTACTGACCGTGTGGTGGGAGTTCAGCGCTCGCCGCTCGGCCGAGGAAACGTTGCCGCTGCGACGCACCGTCCTGCGAGACGGGCCGATCGCGTTCGTCACCATGGTCGGGTCCGCCGTCGTGGTCTACCTCGCCTCGTGGGCCGGCTGGATCGCCGGTGACGACGGCTGGTCACGCCAGTGGGCGGCGCTGCGGCCGGCGACGGGTTTGGCCAGCATGGTGCCGGACTGGGCGCGCAGCCTGTGGCACTACCACTGGGAGATGTGGAATTTCCACAGCGGCCTCGCGACGCCACACGACTATGCCTCCGACGCGTGGGGTTGGCTCCTGCTCACTCGTCCGGTGTCGTTCGACTACACCGGCCTCGAGCGAGGGCAGCAGGGCTGCGACGTCGACCGCTGCAGCCAAGCTGTCCTGGCGCTGGGGACACCGCTGTTGTGGTGGAGCGCAGGTGTCGCCCTGGCGGTCTGCCTGTGGATGTGGCTGACCCGGCGGGACTGGCGGGCGGGTGCGATTCTCGCCGGTGTCCTCGCGACGTGGGTGCCATGGTTCCTCTTTCCGGGCCGAACCATGTTCGCGTTCTATGCCGTCTCCATCGCACCATTCCTGGTCCTGGCGGTCGCCTATGTCCTCGGGCTCATACTCGGCCCGGCGAACGCCAATCCGACCCGGCGGACGATCGGGGCGGCCGTCGCAGGCGGGTATGTTCTCGTGGTGCTGGTCGTGGCGGCCTGGTTCTACCCGATCCACGTCGATGCGACGATCCCGTACGACGACTGGTTGCGGCGGATGTGGCTCCGCGGACCCGGCACCTGGAACTGGGTCTAGCCCCTTGTACTCGGGATACCGATGGTATTAGAATACCGTTGGTATGGGAGTGCCGCGGCTATCGAGAGCCGAATCCAGGGACCGCACCCGAAACCTGCTGGTGGCGGCCGCGCGGCGGGTGTTCCTCCGCGACGGGTACCACGCCGCCACCCTGGACGCGGTTGCCGAGGAGGCGGGCTTCACCAAGGGCGCGGTCTACTCCGCCTTCGACGGCAAGGCGGACCTCTTTCTTGCGGTGTTCGACGAGCGGGTCGCCACTCGAGCCGCCGAGATGAAAAAGGCCGGAACCGGCACGGTGAGTCCGGGTGAGCACGCTGAGGCACTGGCTCGCCAGTTCGTCGCCGCGATCGAGCATGACCCGCAGTGGTCGGCCGTGGTCATCGAGTTCTGGGCACACGCGTCGCGTGACGCCGAGCTGCGCGAGCGCTTCGCCGCTCGGCACGCCACGCTGCGAACGGCCCTCGCCGACGCCTTCACGGTGATGTCAACGCGAGCTGGTCGATCATTTGCGTTCGACCCGGACCTCCTCGCAACGATCGGCCTCGCGCTCGGGAACGGCTTCGCCCTGGAGGCCATGGCCGGCGGCCATGTCGACGGCGAGGTATTCCCACAAGTCGCCTCCGTCCTGATGACGGCCCTCACCGAGGGAAAGGACCCACGATGAAACGCCTGCTCGAGAACGTCCCGGCCATCCGCCACTCGCGGCTGCTCGCTCGGCATGACCGCTGGACCCCAGATCAGCTGCGAACACATCAGCAGGAGCGTCTCGTCCAGATCGTCGACCACGCTCGCACGCGGTCGGCGTTTTACCGTCGGCTCTACCAAGACCTCGACGAGGTCGCACTCGAACGGCTGCCGATCGTCGACAAGGCGGCGGTGATGGATCAGTTCGACGACGTCGTCTGTGATCCACGGCTCAGCTTGCGAGCTCTCGAGCAGCATCTGGACGGGCTCGAGACCGACGAGCTCTATCTCGACGAGTACCGCGTGCTGGCCACCGGCGGCACGACCGGTCGGAAGGGCGTATTCGTCTTTGACCGACGGGAGTGGCGCGAGCTCGTCGCCGGCTTCTACCGGATGTCCGACTTCGTCGGACTGCGGCCGCGGCTTCCCCGGCGGGTATCGATCGCCGCGGTGGGGGCATCGCGTCCGGCGCACTCGACCTACCGGCTGGCCACCAGTGCCGACACCGGAATCTTTCGCGTCCTCCGGCTGTCCGCCACGAGTCCACTGGGGGACATCGTCGCCGGGCTGAACGCGCATCGGCCGGAGTTCCTCTACGCGTACTCCTCAGTGGTGTCCCTGCTGATCCTCGAGCAGCTAGAGGGACGGCTGGACATCTCCCCACGGATTGTCGTGACGTCGGGCGAGACACCGACCAGCGACCTGGCGGCATCGGTCCGGTCGGAGTGGGGCGGCGCATGGTTCGAGCTCTACGGGACCACCGAGACCGGCATCCTCGGGGTGCACTGCGCGCAGCACACCGGGCTGCATCTGTTCGAAGATCAGTTCATCGTCGAGGTCGTCGACGAGAATCACCACCCCGTGCCTCCTGGCCGGCCTGGCGACCACATCCTGCTGACCAGCCTGATCAGCCACACCCAGCCGCTGATCCGGTACGTGATCTCCGACCTGGTGACGATCCGGCCCGAGCCCTGCCCGTGCGGCCGGCCTTACCGCGTCGTCGCCGGCATCGAGGGTCGCAACGACGACATCGTGCGGCTCGCCGGGCGCGACGGCGGTCGAATCATCGTGCACCCGCACGCCCTACGCAGCCCCATGGCAGCGGTCCCCGGCCTGCGGGAGTACCGGATCCTGCACGACGAACGCGGTCTGCACGTGCGGGCTGCTCTGCGGCCCGGCTTCGGGGTCGACCGGCACCACCAGCGCGATCCGCCGAGGACTGGCCGAGGCGGTCACGGCACTCGGCGCCTCGGACCTCGACGTCAGCGTCGAGATCGTCGAGCGGATCGAGGACGGCCGTGACTCGGCAGGCAAGTTCCGGCTCATCGAGTCCCGCGTCGGAAGCATCCCGTGACCGACGGACCGGGCAGGGACGTCGAACGGACCACGCGCAGTTACGACACCGTCGCCGAGCAGTACGCGCAGCAGATTGCTCACGAGCTGGCCGGCAAGCCGGTCGATCGCGCGCTCTACGCTCTGTTCGCCGAGCTCGTCGGCACCGACGGGATCGTGGCCGACGTCGGGTGCGGTCCCGGTCATGTCGCGGATCATCTGGCTGCACTGGGCCTGAACGTTGTCGGCATCGACGCCTCCCCCGGCATGATCACAGTCGCCCGCAGGCGGTACCCGAGGCCACGCTTCGAGGTCGGCACGTTCGCTGCGCTCCCGGCCGACGACGGCGCCTGGGCGGGTGCGGTCGTGCCGTACTCGATCATCCACCTCGATCGGGCCGAGCGGCGCGCTGCCGCAGTCGAGCTGGCCCGGGCGATCCGGCCCGGTGGCTGGCTGCTCGTGGCCTTTCACATCGCCGACCCCGACCACCCTGTCGGCTCGGTGACCCACCTGACCGAATGGTGGGGCTCGGAAGTCGACTTGGACTTCCACTTCCTCGACCCGGCCGAGGTCTCGGCCGACCTGGCTGCTGCCGGCTTCAGACTGATGAGTCGCACCGACCGGGAGCCGTGGCCGGCGGTCGAGCACCAGAGCCGACGCAGCTACCTGTTGGCGCTGCGAGACGAGGCCGGCTGATCGGCCAACGGCCCGCCGGACTCCCGCAGTTCTGCGCACTGGGCCGGGCCGGGAGCCGCGTCGAGTGGTTCCACGTCGAGCGCCAGCAGAACCAATCCGATGACCAGCGGATCGGTGGTGAGCTGACCGTGCCCGATCCGAGCGTCGGCGCATACGTCCTGGACCTTCACGTTGACGGCGCCGTCGAGCTGCGCCGAATCCGGCGGTGTCACCACCTGGTCTCCCGCTGTCCAGACCGCGGTCCATACCGGGCCGTCCGGCGTCTCCTCGAGCGTCGACAGCAGGTCGCTGCCCGGGACGAGTTGCCGACACGCCTCGGGGCAGACGTCCGGCCCCAGAGTGGCCGCGAATCGGGCGGCTCGGGTTCCGTGATGGGGCGAGCCGAGCGTGACGACTCGGCGCGTCACGCCGGCGCCGCCGAGTTCATCCGCCCAGATCCGGCTGACGACGCCACCGGAGGAGTAGCCCACGACGTCGACCGACGGCGCTCCCCCGGCCAATCGCTGGTCCACCACGCGGCCGACGGTCGCCGCCTGCTCGCGCAGGTCGTCGACGCCGCCGTCCGGCATGGACACCACGACGGCTTCCCTGCCCGCTGCCCGTAGTGCGTCCACCAGCAGAGCGAGCTCTGCCGACGCTCCGCCGTAGCCGGGCACCAACAGGACCGGACCGGGCTGATCTTGAGCGACCGGCTCGTCGATGGACGTCGGTGCTGCTTGCCGATCGAGAGCCAGCAGCACGACGAGTAGCGCGGCGGCGGCGGACACAGCGATCACCGCTACCAGGAACCGCCGCCGACCGGCCATGCACCCGATTCAACGACACCGAGAACAACTTCAATGATCCAATCCGCGCCAAACTCGCGAAGAAGGCGTCTTCACGCGGATTCGATCATTGAAGTGCCAGGGCCTGAGGCTGGGCGAGAGGGCGCACACTGGACGGATGCGGGCTCTGACGCGAGCCGGCCGGCGCACCAATGTGGCCATCCTCGCCGTCCTCACCGCGGCGCTGGCTTCTGGCGTGCTCGCGTTCGCGGTGGGCGACGAGTCTGCCGAGCGCATTGTCGTCGCGGCGCACGGAATCCTCGGCCTCTGCCTGGTCGTATTGACCCCGTGGAAGTCGGTCATCGCGCGCCGGGGGCTCCGCCGGTCCGGGCGCCGGCCGGGGCGCGGCACGTCGATCGCGCTGGGCGTTGTCGTGCTGATCGTCGTTGCCACCGGCATCGCACACGCGCTCGGCTTCACCGGCCCGGTGCTGGGTGTGAGCTCCATGCAGCTGCACGTTGGCTCCGCGATCGCGGCGACCGCGCTGGCCGTCGCGCACGTGTGGCGCCGGCGGCAGCGGCCCAGACCCGCCGACCTCAGCCGCCGGACCGCGCTGCGTACCGGTGCCGTCGTCGGCGGCGGCGTTCTGTTGTGGTCGGCCGTCGAGGCAACCGCCGCCGTGGCCTCGCTCTCGGGTGCTGGCCGCCGCTCGACGGGCTCGCACGAACGCGGCACCGACGAACCCGACCAGATGCCTGTCACTCAGTGGTTGCGCGACTCGGTGCCGACGGCCGATTCGGCGACGTTCCGGCTGGAGGTCGTCGCAGGCGACCGGGTTGTCGACGTCGGCTTGGCTGACCTCGACGGTCCGGACGCGGTACGTGCCGTGCTCGACTGCACCGGCGGCTGGTACGCCGGCCAGGATTGGCGTGGTGTTCGAGTCGACCACCTGCTCGCGGATGCTGTCGGCCCGTTGTCCCGCGGACGCAGCATCGATGTCATCTCGGTCACGGGATACCGACGGCGACTGCCGTTGTCCGACGCTCCCAACTTGCTGCTCGCGACCCGGATTGCCGGCCGGCCGCTCTCTGCCGGACACGGGGCGCCGGTACGACTGGTGGCTCCCGGCCGCCGTGGATTCTGGTGGGTCAAGTGGGTGGCCCGGATCGAGGTCGTCGACGCTCCCTGGTGGCTGCAGCCGCCGTTCCCTGGCAGGTGACAACGCGCGCAAGGTGGTGGTGCCCGGATGGCTGCGCCGCGCGCGGCTATGGCACGCCAGTCAGGTGTGCCCGTGCTGCTCGTGCCGGATCTGTTCACGCAGCTCGGCGTGGTGAATCGTCTCGAAAACGACCAGTGCCACAGTAACGAGGGCGACGACGGCCAAGGCCACCAGCGCGGGCACCTGGCCGAGCAGTGGAGAGAGCGCCACGAGGACCGCCGCGGCGACCAGGCGCGGCCAATAGAGAATGTGCTGCGTACGCCACTTGAACGCCACGTGCCCGACCAGATAGATCGCCACACCGCCGACCAGTGCGAACAGGCTCACGCCGGTCAACGGGTCGCTGAGGTCGTGATCCTGGGAGTCGCCGACGTACTCCAAGACCTTCTTCATCCCCAATGCGAGCAGGACGATGCCGGTGATCAACGGAAGGTGCAGGTAGCTGTACGCGTCGCGGGCCAGCCGAGGCCGGTCGGCGTCGGGTTCCTCGGTGAGAGCTCGCTCCGCCATCGCGGCGGTCACGTCGAAGTACACCCACCACAGGGCTGCGGCGACGATGAGACCCAGCAGGGCCCCGACGATGATGGGCCAGGAGATGGGCAGCTCAGCGATGCCGACGCCGATCGCGACGATCGACTCCCCCAGCGCCACGATGACGATCAGGCCATGCCGTTCGGCGAAGTGCCGCGCCGAGGGCAGCCGCCACCCGGAGGCGCCACCGAGCAGCGTCCCGACGTAGTCGGCCGCCAAAGCGATCGCCCAGAGAACCGTCTGGGTCGGTCCGGTCGTCCCCGCCGCGATCAGCAGGATCAGCGTGGCCACCAGCACGGAGGGCGTGAACCGCATGATCTGGCGACGGAGGACCGGATCACGCCGCGACACGACCCAGAACATCGTCAGATGCAGGAGGCGGAAGACCAGGTAGCAGATCGGAACGACGACCGGTCCGTACAGGCCGCCGCGCAGGTCGTCGAACGCCTCCGGGATCGCGAGCGCAAAGATGAACATGGCCGCCATCGCGGCAAGCATCACTTCGCGGACGATGCCTTCGTCGGCGCGGACCACATTGCCGAGCCAGGCATAACCCGTCCAGCTCCACCACAGCAGCGCGACCAGCAGCAGACCGCGAACGACGCCCTGGAGGGTGAGGTGATCGGCCAGGTATGCCGTCACCTGGGTCAACCCCAGGACGAACACCAAATCGAAGAACAGCTCCAGCGGTGTGACCGACGCCTCCCGATCGGTGGCCTCGACCCGGAGCCGCTCCCGGTTGACGGTCATGGTGTTCGGTTAGCGCCTCAGCCCCGTTCGCTCAGCCAACTTGTCCAGGGGCGGGCGCGCGGACCCGAGATCCGTGGCGCCGCTCTGTACTCGGGCCGCCGCCGCATCCAGGACCGCCGGCTTCTCCGGTGTGAAAAGCCAGACGTCGAACAACTCGTCCAGCTGCTGACCCGAGACGCGCTCGGCCAAGGCGATGAACTCGTCGGTGGTGACGTGCCCACCGGCCTGCGAGGCGATCCAGCGCTTCAGGATCCGGAAGAAGTCTTGGTCTCCGACCTCCAACCGCAGAGCGTGCAGCGTCATGGCGCCGCGGTTGTAGATCGCAATGTCGAAGATCAGGTCCGGCCCGGGATCGCCGATCACGACCTCCCAGAACGGATCGTCAGCGGGAATGCTGGCATAGAAGTCGAAGATCTCCTGCGCGGTGGCGAGGCCTTCGTACTCGGCCCACAGCCATTCGGCATACGACGCGAAACCCTCGTTCAGCCAGATGTGCTGCCATTCCTCGAGGGCGAGGTAGTCACCGACCCACTGGTGGGCGAGCTCGTGCACGACGACGCTGTCGCCGGAGATCGAGTCACCGAAGAAGCCCTCGGCGTAGATCGGCCGGGTCTGCGTCTCGAGCGCGAAGCCGAGCTCGTCGAGGTCGTCGACGACCCCTCCCGCCGCCGAGAACGGGTACCGACCGAAGTAGCCCTCGAGGAAGTCGATGATCTCCGGCTGCCGCGCCAACGACCCGTCGGCGACCTCACCCAGCGATGGCGGCGCGTCCTCGACCGTCCCGGCGATCCAGTCGTTGAGGTTGGGCTCGCTGCCGGCCGGGGCTCCCGGCACGGTCCAGCCGTCGAAGGTGTTGCCGTCATCCTCGAACGACGTCGTGCCCTCTCCGGTCGAGACCACGATGTCGTCGACGAAGGCACCCGATCCCTGCACGATGTCGTCGCTCGCGTAGCTGATCGACACCTCGACTCGGTGCTGCCACTGAAGGCCGACAGGTCGACGCTCCACTGCTCGTACCCGTCGCTGGACCCGGTTGCCGCCCACCACTCGCCGGTGGTGCCGTTCGGATCGCAGGCGTCGCCGGCAGGTGTCTGGTAGTGCTCGAGGAACGGATGCAGTTCGCAACCAGAAGGGGCAGACGAAGCCGGTTTCCTGGCTGGTGTGCCCGTTCTGGTCCTCGAGTGTCGTCCAGTCGTCCTGCCCGACGGTGTGCGCCTCGACGAAGACGAAGTCCCAGTTGAACTCGGTGTCCCTGGTCATCCAGAAGGACAGCTCGGCTCCGCCGGCCGGGACGGCGATCGTACGGGTCAGCCGCTTGTAGGTCAGGTCAGCCACCTGGGACAGCGCATACTGCTCACCGGTCCGCGGTGCCGTCTTGGTCGAACAGGTCCGGGTCGAGCGCGTCCCAGTACTTCAAGCCGTCCTCGCGGTAGGCACGCACGTCGAACTCGCCGATCGCCATCATCGCGAGGTAGGACGCCATCGGCTCCTTGGCATTCCACGTCCACGTGGTCAACCCACGCCGGGTGCGCTGCGACTCGAGCACGCCGTTCGAGATGGCCTCCAGCCCCTCGGGAACAGTGATGGAAATCGTGTAGGACGCCTTGTCGATCGGGTGGTCGTTGACCGGGAACCAGGTGTCCGCGACGTGCGGCTGGCCGATGACGAGTGCGCCGTCGTCGGTGTGGAAGAAGCCCGAGCCATCCGGCAACGTCTCGGGAATCCCGTCATATTTGACGACGACGGTGAAGCGGGCGCCATCGCGAATACCGTTGCGCGGGACGACGGTGAGCTCGTCACCATCGCGGCTCCAATCGGCTCGCCGGCCGTCGACCGTAATCGACCGAATGGTCAGCCCGTCGAAGTCGAGGTTGAAGCTGGACAGGTTCTGGGTTGCTCGTGCGGAGATGGTGGCTTTGCCGGTCAGCTCGTCGCTGTCGGGGTCGTATGCGACGTCCAACAGGTAGTGCCTTACGTCGTAGCCACCGTTACCGTCCAGCGGGAAGTACGGATCCCCGATGCCAGGGGCGCCAGGAGTGAACTCCGGCTTCCGCTCCGATTGGGCCTGTGCCGTACCGGGTGCGAGGACCAGCGCGGCTGCTGCGGCGACCACGAGCGCAGTCAGGCGGCGCCGCCGACCGCGGTCGATCCCGTCACGCTGGCTGGTTGTCGGCATCATTGCCACCTCCGCCGTTCTGGCCACGTCCCGCCAAGTCTGGCCCGATCGGGCCTGCAGCAACAGGGTCTCTCGGCAATGGCGACGGCCAAGCATTGACAATCGCAGGCAAGACCCGCGAGCAACCGAGGGAGGCGCTAGCAATGTCCGACGAGGTCACGCCGTTCCGGGCGGAGGTCTCGGAGGCCGACCTACACGACCTTCGTGAGCGGCTGAAGCGAACCCGCTGGCCCGAGGCCGAGACCGTCACGGACTGGTCTCAGGGTGTTCCCTTGACCTACCTGCGGGAGCTGTGCCGCTACTGGGCCGAGGAATACGACTGGCGCGCGACCGAGGCCCGGCTGAACGACATACCCCAGTTCCGTACCCAGATCGATGGGCTCGGGATCCATTTCTTACATGTCCGGTCGCCACATACCGACGCGTTGCCCATCGTCCTGACACACGGTTGGCCCGGCTCTGTGGTCGAGTTCCTGAAGGTGATCGAGCCACTCACCAACCCCACCGCCCACGGAGGCGACGCCGCAGACGCCTTTCACCTGGTGTGCCCGTCGCTTCCCGGCTATGGCTTCAGTGACAAGCCGGCACAGCCCGGCTGGGGCGTACAGCGAATCGCCGATGCCTGGTCTCAACTCATGGCCCGGCTCGGCTACCGACACTACGGGGCGCAGGGCGGCGACTGGGGCACGAGCATCAGCACCTGCATCGGCCAGCAGGACGCCGCCCACGTCGTCGGAATCCACCTGATCCCGCCGCTCGCACCTCCGGACCCGGCAACCTTCGGTGATCTCACCGACGCAGAGCGGGCCGCCCTGGCTTCTCTACAGAACGCCGCCGAATGGGAGTCCGGTTACTCCGAGGAACATGCCACGCGTCCCCAGACAATCGGGTATGGGCTCGTGGACTCGCCGGTCGGCCTATGCGCATGGATCGTCGAGAAGTTCTGGGCCTGGACCGACAACGACGGACATTTGGACAACGTGCTGACCCGTGCCGAGCTGCTGGACAATGTGATGCTCTACTGGCTCCCGGGCACCGGCGCCTCCGCAGCGCGGCTGTACTGGGAGAGCACTCGGCAGGTCAACCAGTGGATCTCCGGCTCGCTGGATGACACGGTGACGGTTCCGACCGGCTGTTCGATCTTCCCGAGAGAGCTGCAGCGCCCGTCCCGACGATGGGCCGCTAAGCGCTTCCTCGACATCCGCTACTGGAACGAACTGGATCGGGGCGGGCATTTCGCCGCTTTCGAGCAGCCCGAACTGTTCGTCGACGAAGTTCGCGCGTTCTTTCGCCTGGTCCGCTGATGGCCTTCCGCCAGCCATTTATTGCGCAGGTCGCTGTGCTTCGACACAGGTCATCGCCGACGCCGCAGACCTGGTGGAGGTAGTGAAGCCCTGCCGGCGAAGCGCTGCCTCGATGGTGGCGACGACCTGGGCGGCCTTCGCGGCTACCGGAGTTTCATAGAACAGATAGAGCCGCCCGCCGGGACGGAGCAAGCTCGCGACGGTCGACCACTGCGGCCCGTCCGGCTGCACCCAGAACAGGTTCACGTTGATGGCAAAGATCTTGTCGAAGCGGCGCGGATCCGTGGCGAGATCGGTGACGTCAGCGTGCTCGACGATGGCCTTCCCGGACGCGCTGTGTTCGGCGTTGCGCCGGCTCGTCCGCTCGACGGCGGTCGCGGACCGGTCGACGGCCGTGATGTGCCCGTCGACCAATCGGTCACAGACGAGTTCTACAGCGACGCCTGGTCCCGGGCCGATCTCCAGGATCTCATCCGACGGTCGGACGTCCAGGACCTCGATCGCCCAACGAACCCGCTCCGGAATTGGGGTGCGCGTCATGCGAGCGCGTCAACGAGAAGCCAGGCACCGAAGATGGCGAACATCGCTGCGGCGGCGTAGCGGACCACGCGCTCGGGCAGTCGTTTGCCGAGCTGTCGGCCGACGAAGATCGCCAGCGCCGCGGCAGCGATCATGCCGGCCGTCGCGCCCAGCCATGTTCCCAGCCAGCCGTTCTGGGAGGCCAGCGTGATTGCCGCCAGCATCGTCTTGTCACCCAGCTCGGCGAGCAGGAACGCGGAGCCGACCGTGAACACGACGCCGTGGCTGCTGCGCGACACGGGGACGAGATCCTCGTCGTCGTCACCACGCAATGTCCAGATCGCGAAGCCGATGAACACCAAGCCGGCAACCAGGGAGATCCATCGGATGGGCAATGCCAGCCCCAGTCCATAGCCCACCGCAACCGAGATGGCGTTGATCAGTGCGGTGGCGACGGCGATGCCGGTCAGCACGAGGGCGGGCCGGTACCGAGTAGCGAACGTCAACGCCATCAGCTGTGATTTGTCGCCCAACTCGGCGACGAACACGACGCCGCAGCTGAGCCAGAACGCCGCCCACAGGTCGGCCATCGACCTAGTGGACCACCGCGGGCCGAGGGACAGCCCCGCGTGGCGCCGACCGGCGCACGGGCCGCCGCACCACCAGCGGCGCGCCGGGCCGCAGCGTCAGGCCGGCCGTCGGGCTCGGATCACCCTCGACCGGGAGCAATTCTCCCTGGCAGAACGGCGTCAGCGCGATGCGGAGGATCAGCCGGGCGAGATGGGAGCCGAGACAAGTGCGCTCACCCGCGCCGAACGGCACGAATCCCCAGGCTGGACGGACGCCGCAGAATCGGGCCGGGTCGAATCGCAGCGGATCCGACCACAGGGACGGATCCCGGTGGGTGAGGAACGGGCTGTAGAGCACCATCGTCTTCGCCGGAATGGTGACCTCGCCGAAGCGGACCTCCGCACTGGTCACCCGGCTGCCGAGCCAGCCGGCCGGGTAGAGGCGCAGCACCTCGTCGATGACCAACGGCACTGCCTCCGGCGTGCGCCACACCGGCTGAGTCGACAGATGCCACAACGCCCACGCCAGGGTGTGCGCCGTCGTGTCGAAGCCGGCCGCCAGCGACACCCGCAGCTCCTCCGCGGCGTCGTCGTGACCGGCCAGGGCCGCAGCGAGAGAGCCCGGTGCCGGATCCGCGACCTGCGCTTCGATCGCCCGCGTCACCCGGGCGAAGAGCCGGCGACGCCGCAGGAACGGATGGGGGAACCCGCGATGCAACGGAGCGAGGAAGGAGCTCAACAACCCGTCATCGACTCGGCCGCCGAAGAATGCCTCGTTGAGCATCGCTCGGATGGTCATCGACGACCACTGCAGCGTCTCGAACTCGTCACTGGGCAGCGCACCTTCGACGACGTCGGCCAGTCGCTGTTCGAGCGGTCGAAGCGACGCCGTCCGAACGTGCGGGTTGAGCTCTCGTCGTCGGGGCTGGTGGGCAGGCGCATCCATGACCACCACTCCCCCGTTGAGGTACGGCGTGAGCGTGCTCAGGCTGCCGCTGCTGCGGAAGGTGTCGAGGTCGCGCAGCACGGTGCGGTTCCAGTCCGGTCGATAACCGACGACCACCTGCCGCCACAGCCGCACGCGGAACATGGCACCGAGCGCCGCACCCTCTTGCAGGACCGAGAGCGGTTCCCGCCCCCACCGGCCAAGATGACCGACAAGCGGCTCGCGGCGTGGTTCCGGAAGCGCATCAATCGAGCGGCTCACCGATAGCGTCGCCCCTTCCAGTGCCTCGTTCGCCGCATGGCCAGAGCGTAGGCCGGCAGCGCCGCCAGCGGCGTCACCGGCACCAGAGCGCATTCCCACCAGTCGCCTCGGCCGGTCTTGGCATTGACGACTACGCGCTCGGCAAGTCCCAGGGCTGCCGCAACGGCCCACACTGTGCGCACCTGACGGTGCATGCGCAGCCAGGGCACCGTATAGGCGATCAGGTGCCCACTTGCCGTCGCTGCGAGCAGCGTTCGCGATCCGCCGTGTGCCGCACGCAAGCTCTTGCCGAAGCCAGCGACGCTCGCCGCATACCCGTCGTACATCCGCGCCCCGACCAGCGCGCCACCGAGAGCGAGTCCCAACCGCATCCCGGCCCGGCGGGTTCGCAGCGCCAGGCGGACGTCTTCGACGAGGGCTCGACGCACGCCGCGGTGTCCACCGAGCCGCTCGTACGCGGGCCGTCGAAACGCGATCAGCTGGCCGTTCGCGGTCGCGGCCGCAGGGATCGGCAGCTCGAGTAGCTGGTGCGGAAGAAAGCACAGCAGGACGTCGTCGATCAACGGGACCAGAAACCGTTCCCCGAAAGCCCCTGTGCGCTGCTGCGGGAACACCGAGAAGACATCGGCTCGCTGGCGCTGGAACTCGGCCATGACGGCCGCCAACGCTCCGCGCTCGAGGATGACATCTGCGTCGCAGAAGACCAGCACGTCGCCCGTCGCCGCCTGGCCAAGCTGGTGGCACGCCCATGTCTTGCCGACCCACCCACGTGGCAGCGGGTCGCCCGCGATCAGCCGGACTCGGGGATCGCCCGCGGCGACCTCCTCGACGACCGTGGCCGTCTCGTCCTGCGAACCGTCGTCGAGGACCAGGATCTCGGCAGCGGGCTGGGCAAGAAGGCCCGGCAACGTGAGGCGCAGATTGGATTCCTCGTCGCGAGCCGGCAGCAGAAGCGACACCCGCGGGGCGAGTGCCGATCCGGTCTGCCGCTGCAACGTGGGGAACGCGGTGCGGTTCACGGCGAGGACAGCACACTTGACGGTCAGAAATGCCAACACGGCCGCCGCGGCCACGGGCTCGATCTTCACCGCTGCCGTCGCTGCGCAATCCGGGCGAGTCGCTCGTCCCAGCTCCGCCGGCCTCGGACGACTTGCCGGAACCCGGGTAGCGGTTCCCGAGGAGCCTCCGTCGCGAGCGCCTTGTCAAGGTCGGACAGCGCGGCGGTGAGGGTTTCGCGGAGCCGCTCGGTGCCCGTCACGGCGTCGCCTTGGGCATCTACCGGCCGCACATCGACATACGCCTCCGGCGCCTCGTGGCCGCGGACGACGACCCGCACGGCTACTGCGAGCAGCTGTGCTTCGCCGCGGATCGCGAGCCAGGCCGCGCCGCGAGACAACGGACCGGGTAGACCCGGTGGGCGCAGCTCCGCCTCCGGATATACGACGAGCACCCGGTTGTCCTGTAGCAGTCGGAGCGCGGCTCGCACCTCGCTGGTCCCGACGACCCCCAGCGGACGTAGGAACGTGAACCGGGCCAAGCTGTCGTCGTCCATGACGAGCCCGGCGTCCAGACCCGCCCGCGCCAGGACGGTCTGGGCCACGAACGGGTCCCACCAGCTGTGGTGGTTTGCCGCCCAGACGGACCGTCTCACCGGATGGTCACCGCGAAGCCAGACGCCGCGGAGGCGGCTGCGGACCATGAAGTCGAACCCGTGCCGAAGAAAGGGCACCAATGCCGTCATCGTCCGCTGGCTCTTTCGAGCACGTCTAGTAGCTGACCCAGCGGAACCTCGCCAGGTTCGCGGCCAGCCATCTCGACGAGCGGCTCCGGCAATGTGCCGGCGCGGATGGCGGCGGAGATCCTGGTCCGCAGCTCGCGCGGCAGCGCGAACCGCTCGTTCTCCTGATGTAGCCGGACGGTGTGGACACCGTCCCGCGGAGCGAGCCGACGGACGACGGCGGCGACCGCGGATTCAGGAGCAGACGCACCGGCCGTCACGGCCACCGTCGCGGTCAGCCGAGCCGGCAGCTCCTCGGGACCGTCGACCCGCACCACATCCGAACACCCGGCATCGGCCGCCGCGCGAACCAGGAGGCGGTATTGGAGGAGCTGGCTGATCCCACGACGACGACGGTGTCGGCCTCGGGCGCCACCTGCTGAATGGCCCCTTGCCGATTCGTCGTCGCATAACAAAGGTCCGACCGGGCCCGCGTCCACAGGTCTGGCCGACGTTCACGCACCGCATACTCGATGCCCTCGATCTCGTCCATCACCATGGTCGTCTGCGAGACGAGCGCCACCCGACGTTCGCCGTCGAGACGCTCGGTCACCTGCGCTGCATCCGCCGGGTTCGCGACCAAATGCGTTACCTCCGGCGCAATTCCCAAAGCGCCGACCGATTCGTCGTGGCCAGGCCGGCCAGCGTAGAGCACGGTGTAGCCCGCCCTGGCGCGCTGCTGGATCTCCCGGTGCACCTTCGAGACCAGCGGGCATACGGCATCGACCAGCACGCTCGCCCGCCCGGCCGCCGCAGCCGCGGTCGACGGAGACGTCCCGTGCGCTGAGAGCACCAGCGTGGCGCCCATCGGCACCACGTCGACGTCATCGACGAACACCACGCCCAACCGGCGGAACCGGTCGGCCACTGCGTCGTTGTGGACGATCTCGTGCAGGCAGTACACCGGCGGGCCCTCCAGCGCGACGACCCACGCGAGCGCCGCCACCGCCGTTTCCACCTCGGCGCAGAACCCTCTGGGCTCGACGAGCAGGACGCGGGTAACATCCATGCCAGGATTTTAGTGCTAAAAGGTGGAGCAGTCATGACCGCCCTGCTGTCCCCGCTCTCAGCGGCTGTGCCGAACGCTGTCGTCGGTCCGGTCGAGGACGTGCTGTGCCGGCTTCTCGAGGCCGAACGTGAGCGCTGGGCGGCCGTCCCAGGGGCCAATACGCTGATTGACGACCTCCGCCGCGCGGTTCTATCCGGTGGCAAGCGGCTTCGTCCGACGTTCAGCCATTGGGGCTATGTCGGCGCGTGCGGCCGCGAGCCTGGCGCCGACGTGCTCCGCCTCGGGGCCGCGCTCGAGCTGCTGCACACCTTTGCGCTCGTACATGACGACGTCATGGACGGATCGGCAACCCGGCGGGGCGCTCCGTCCACCCACGCCGCGCTCGCCGAGCGGCACCAGCGCCACGACTGGCGGGGTGAGCGCCGCCGCTTTGCCGAGGGAACAGCCGTCCTGGTCGGTGACCTCGCCTTCTCCCTGTCCCAACAGGTCGTCAGCGGACTGCCGGCCCAGGTTCAGGCCACCTGGCACCAGATGTGCAGCGAGCTCGTTCTGGGCCAATACCTGGACCTGGCTGGAGCGGCCGAGGGCGATCGTGACGCCGGGTTCGCGATCCGCGTGGCCTCGCTCAAGTCAGGGCAGTACACGGTCGTTCGGCCGCTGCAGCTCGGTGCCGCGCTCGCCGGGGGTCTGGACCGGATGGGCCGCATCTATGCCGCCTACGGTGAACCGCTCGGCCAGGCGTTCCAGCTCCGGGACGATCTCCTCGGGGTGTTCGGCGATCCCGAGGTCACCGGCAAGCCTGCGGGCAACGATCTCCGCGAAGGCAAACCCACCCTGCTGCTGGCCCTCACGGCGGCCCGGGCACCGACGTCGGCCCGAACGGTGTTCGCTCGCATTGGCCGGCCCCAGCTGACCGAGGCAGATGTCGCGACGGTCGCCGAGCTGATCGTGACGACTGGCGCAGCCGCAGAGGTGGGCCGCCGTATCGACGCGTCGGTGGAGCGGGCCCGCGAGGCGCTGGGTCATCCCGACCTGCACCCGGCGGCGATCGGGCCGCTTGTTGCCCTCACCGAGGCCGCGGCATGGCGAGACCGATGAGCGCCGCACGCCGCCGAGTCGTCATTGTCGGCGCCGGTCTCGGTGGGCTTTCCGCGGCATGCCACCTGGTCGGCCGCGGATATGACGTGATGGTGCTCGAACGGTCCGACGAGCCGGGCGGGCGCGCCGGACGGCTGGTCCGCGACGGGTTCACCTTCGACACTGGGCCGACCGTCCTCACTATGCCGGATCTGCTCGAGGCCACCGTGCAGGCTGCCGGCGCCGAACTGTCCGACCTACTCACCCTCCGCCGGCTGGACCCTGCGTACAGGGCCTGTTTCGCCGACGGTTCCACCATCCGGGTTCGGGCCCATCCCGAGGCGATGGCCGAGGAGATCCGGTCCACCTGCGGGCCGGACGAGGCTGCGGCGTTCGAGCGGTTCAGCGGCTGGCTCGACCGGCTCTATGCGCTGGAGATGCCCGCGTTCGTCGACCGCAACTACGACCACGTCAGAGATTTGGTGCGGCCGGTGGGGCCGGCGCTGCGGCTGCTCCAGCTCGGCGCATTGCGCAGCCTGCACGGCACGGTGGCGTCGTACTTCTCCGACGAGAGGCTGCGTCGGCTGTTCAGCTTCCAGGCGCTGTATGCGGGGATGTCGCCACACCGGGCCCGGGCCGCCTACGCCGTCATCACCTATATGGACACCATCGCCGGCGTCTACGCCGCCGACGGCGGGATCGGCGCCGTGCCGCGGGCCCTGGCCATGGCGGCCGAGAAGAACGGCGCCAGCTTCCACTTCGGCACAGAGGTCGGGCGCGTTCTGCGTGCGGACGGACCACGTGGTGCCGTCCGCGGCGTACAGACCGTGGACGGCGAGCTGATCCCAGCCGACGCAGTTGTCGTCAACGCGGACCTGCCGGTCGCCTACCGGACGCTGTTGCCCGACTTGCCGGTCCCGGGTCGTCGCCGGCGCCGGGTGTATTCGCCGTCGGCGTTCGTCTGGCACGTCGGCATTCGCGGCCGGCCGACCGGCGACCTCGCGCACCACAACATCCACTTCGGCCGCGAGTGGGAAAGTGCCTTCCGCGCACTGCTTCGGGACGGGCGGCCAATGCCCGACCCATCGGTGCTGGTCAGCGTGCCGACAGTGAGCGATCCATCGCTGGCGCCGCCCGGCCGGTCGACGCTGTATGTCCTCGAGCCGGTGCCGAACCTGAGTGGGGCGGTCGACTGGTCGACCGCCCGCGAACAGAGCCGCGATCGGCTGGTGACGCTGCTGAGCCAGTGGGGTTACCTGCCCGACGGTGGGGCGGAGATCGTGACCGAACACGCCGTAGACCCGACGACGTGGGCGCAGGACGGAATGGCCGCCGGCACCCCGTTTGCGCTCGCGCACACGTTTTTCCAATCCGGGCCGTTCCGCCCGGCCAACGTCGACCGCCGGGTTCCCGGCCTGGTGTTCGTCGGATCCGGCACGGTGCCCGGCGTCGGAGTGCCGATGGTCCTCATCTCCGGCCGTCTTGCCGCCGAGCGCGTAGACCAGCTGCCGTGAGCCCCGAATTGCGGCGGTCGTATCGCCTGTGTGCCCGCATCGCGAGGTCGTACGGCAAGACTTATTCCACCGCGGCGATGTTGTTGCCGTCGGATGCCCGGCGTCACGTGCACGCGGTCTACGCGTTCTGTCGCCTCGCCGACGACGTCGTCGACGAACGCGCCGACCAGCCGGTCGCGGCACGCGTTACGGCGCTGGCGGCCTTCGGTGACCGGTTCCGCGCCGATCTCTGCGCTGGCCACTCGGCCGATCCCGTGTTCGCGGCTGTCGTCGCGACGGTCCGTGAAACTGGCATCGACCCGGGCTGCTTCGACCGGTTCCTGCACTCGATGGCGATGGACTTCACCACGGCGAGCTATCCGACCTGGCCCGACTTGTGCGACTACATGGACGGCTCGGCCGCAGTGATCGGCGAGATGATGCTTCCGGTCTTGCGGCCAACCGACGGCGCGGCCTTGAGGCCGGCTCGCGACCTGGGAATTGCGTTCCAGCTCACGAACTTCCTGCGCGACGTCGGGGAGGACCTCGATCGGGGTCGGGTGTATCTGCCCACGGAAGACCTCGAGCGGTTCGGCGCCGATCCTTGGAACCGGACGGTCACACCCCAGTGGCGCGACCTGATGCGCTTCGAGATCGCGCGGACGCGCCGGATCTATGCCGCTGCCGACGCCGGTCTGGCGTTCCTGCCGTCCCGGTCAGCCCGTTGCGTCGCCACTGCCCGGTTGTTGTACTCCCGCATCCTGGACCGGATCGAGGCCGCCGACTACGACGTCTTCACTCACCGGGCCCGTGTTCCGGCCGTGCAGAAGTCAGCGGTCGCGATCGCCGCTCTGCTCCGGCCGGTCGGCGTCCGAGCCGCACCCACAGCGAGAGCGTGAGCGTGACCAGCGCAATGCCGAAGAGGAAGTCTTCGACCGGGATGTCCCACGGGAAGCGCACCCCGGTGTTGAACTTCGGGTCATACGTGACGATCGGCGCCGACAGCTTCGTCAGCCAGCCGTCGACTAGGACCTGGAATGCCACGACGATTCCCAGGGTCACCCAATACGCCGGCTGGCGAAACAACCCGTTACGAAGCACCAATGCCTCGAGCGCGATCACAACAACGACTGACGCGGTCGCGACGATGGTGTACTCAGCCACGGCGTCTCCGTGCGTTCACCAACCGAGGCCACAGGATGCCGACCGCCTCGAAGGTCAGCAGGGCGCAGACGGGTATGACGACGAGGAACGCCAGTTCCTCCACCGGAATCCCGCCGGGCAGCGTTGCGCCGGTCGTGTACTGCGACGCGAAAGCCCAGTGCCCGCGTCGGATCGCCATCGCATCCCAGACCAAATACACCAGGACGACCGGCGCCAACACCACGAGCAAGCGGCCCGGCCGCCGGTATACCCGCGCGCCCACGACCAACTCCAAGGGAAGAGTCACGACCAGGCACGCAGCCATGAGCAGCAGGTACTGGTACCGGTCGATTTCGCGCTCCACTGTCGATTCGTCGGTCCACGAGTTTAGTTCTGAAAGGTGCGGTGACGACCTCCGGCTCGGGCGACGGCTTCGCGGAACGCATCGGCCTCCGCGAAGCCGCCGATCGGCTTGGCGTCCACTACATGACTGCCTACCGGTACGTTCGTCTCGGCCGACTTCCCGCGGTTCAGGAGGGCGGCCGGTGGTGGATCAGGCCCCCCGACGTCGAGCGGCTTCAGCAGACGCCCGCTGGCCGAGGCCGCCGGCGCCAGTCGTCGGCGGCGAACTACCGACCGCGCCTGCTCGCCCGGCTGCTGGCGGGAGACGAGCCCGGCTCGTGGGGAGTGCTGGAGACGGCGATGGTGTCTGGGGCCTCACCCCAAGGTGCCGTGCTCGACATCCTCGCTCCCGTTCTTCGCGAGGTCGGGAACAAGTGGGAAAGCGGTGAGCTCAACGTCGGTGACGAACACCGGGTCACCTCGGTTGCGCTCCGCTTGTTCGGCCGGCTCAGTCCTCGGTTCACCCGCCGCGGGCGCGCACGGGGCACGGTCGTGCTGGCCGGTGCGCCGGGTGACCCGCATGCGCTTCCGCTCGCAATGCTTGCCGCCGTCCTGCGGGGGGCGGGCTGGTCGGTCGTCGAACTCGGCGCGGACACCCCTATCCCCGATCTGGTCGCTGCCGTCGAGGCGGTCCCGAACGGGCCACGGGCGGTCGGGCTGAGCATGAGCGTCAGCCGGTACGCGGACAGCATCCGCGACGCGATACAGGCACTGCGTGCAGCAGCCCCGTTGGTGACCATCCTGGTCGGCGGGCCCGCAATCCGGTCGGCCGAGATCGCCGATGCGCTCGGCGCCGATGGATGGGCCGGCGACGCCGTAGATGCACTGGAGTTTCTGGCCACCCTGGACAACGGCCCGGGTCATGCCGCCTGAGACCACGGTGGTCTTGTTCAACCGCGACTTGCGGATCAGGGACCACCCGGCACTGGCGGACGCGTGCCGCGCGTCGCGACGGGTGGTCCCGCTGTTCGTGCTGGACGAGCGGATCTTGTCCGGGTCATTCGCCGCGCCGAACCGCTGCGCCTTTCTGGTCGACGCTCTCGCGGACCTGCGTACAGAGTTGCGGCGCTTGGGCGGCGACTTGCTCGTGCGCCGCGGCGACGTCGTCGAGGAGACGATGCGGGTGGTGAACGAGTCCAGCGCCGAAGCTGTCGTCGTCACCGCCGACGTCAGCCGGTACGCGGCCCGGCGCGAAGAGGCATTGTCGAACGCGTGCGCAGGTAGGCGGGTCGAGTTCCGGAGGTATCCGGGCACCACTGTCGTGCCGGCTGACCAGCTGCGACCGACCGGTGGCGACCATTACCGGGTGTTCACGCCGTACTGGCGGGCCTGGGCGGCGGCGAGGTGGCGGCCGGTGGAACAGGCGCCGCGACAGATCTCCATGGCACCTGGCCTCGCCGTCGGGCGGCTGCCGACCAAGGCTGAGCTGGTCACCGGGACCTGCTCGCCGCGGCTGCCCGACGGCGGCGAGACGGCTGCGAGGCGAGTGCTCGACGCCGCAGTCCGCCGGGCCCGGTCTGCCGACATCGAACTCGACGACCTCGCCGCGGACGACACGTCGCGGCTGAGTCCATATCTGCACTTCGGCTGCGTCTCTCCACTCGCGATTGCGCAGCGGTTGCGAGGCCACTCGCCCGAACAGGTCCGGCAGCTCGCATGGCGTGATTTCTTCGGTCAGGTCACCGTCGCGTTTCCGGAGATCGCGACTCGCGACTACCGGCCGCGGGGAACGCGATGGCATGACGACGGACACGCCCTGCAGGCGTGGCAGCAGGGCCGGACCGGCCTGCCCATTGTCGACGCCGGAATGCGCCAGCTACTCGCCGAGGGCTGGATGCACAACCGAGCTCGGCTCATCACGGCGTCGTTTCTCACCAAGCGCCTGCGCATCGACTGGCGGGCAGGCGCCGCCCACTTCTTCCACTGGCTCGTCGACGGAGATGTCGCCAACAACGGTGGCAACTGGCAGTGGGTCGCCGGCACGGGCAACGACACCCGGCCGAACCGCGTCCTCAACCCGCTGCGCCAGGCGAGACGATTCGATCCCGATGGCCGGTATGTGCGCCGCTACGTTCCAGAGCTCGCCGGTATCGACGGACCTGAGGTCCATACGCCGTGGCGGCTCGATTCGCGTACCCGTCGCAAGCTGGACTATCCGTCCCCGCTGGTCGACGTCGAGGTGAGTAAACGCGCTCATGCGGGTAAGAGATGAGCACCGGATGGCCCCAACGGTGGGGTCGCCCCACGAGGAGGTCGCAACGATGGGTGCCGATGACAAGGCTCGCAACATGGCCGAGGATGCTGGCGGCAAGGCCAAGGAGGCCGCAGGCAAGCTGACCGATGACGAGCAGCTCGAGGCCGAGGGTAAGGCCGACCAGGTCAGCGCCGATGTCAAGCAGACCGGCGAGAAGATCAAGGACGTCTTTAATAACTGACCCGCCGGGGAAGATTCGGGCCCTGGCTGCTGTCGCCTGGCTGCCGGGGCCCGATCATGTCGCAAACACGGTGACGACGAGTTTCCCGCGGGCCTGGCCTTCCGCCAGATGCCGGACCGCCTCGGCGACCGCGGCCAGCGGATACGTCTTCTCGATGACCAGGGTGACCTTGCCGGCCTCGACGAGCTCGCCGAGGAGCTCGAAGCGGTGGCGGAGACGATCTTCGGCCAGTTCCCGGCCGACGAGTATCCCTACCTCACCGAGATGGCCGTCGAGCACGCTCTTCAGCCCGGCTACGCGTACGCGAACGAGTTCGAGTTCGGGCTGGATCTGATCCTCGACGGCCTCGACCGGGCTGCCTCATGACGCTCTCCGGCCGCCGGTCAGGCGCGAGGTCAGCCGTTGGTGGTGCGCAGGATGAAGGTCCGACCGACCCCGACGTTGGGATTCCCGCGCTGCCCAACTGCCCACACCGTGCCGGGCGCCACCGCAGTGGCATCCCACACCGTGCCGGTGGTCGGGGTGGTCTCCGTGGCCCAGTTCTGGCCGTTCCACCGCATCACCAGCGACGGGATGTTCGGCGCCTGGCCGACTGCATACACCTGGGTGGGTGAGAGCGCAGTCACGCCGAAGAGTCGGCCGCCCTGGGACGTCGGGCTTGGCACCGACACGTTGGTCCAGCTGTGGCCGTCCCAGTGCAACGCGAACGGAACGTGCCAGAGCTGCGCGAGAGAGAACATCGAGCCGACCGCCCAGACGTCGTCACTCGCCAGCGCGACGACGCCCTCGAGCGAGGCGTCGAGTGCGGTCGGGCTGCGGACGATGCTCCAAGCCGATCCGTTCCAGTGCTGGATCAGCGGCTCCTTGACCGAGTAGTCGCCGTTCTGGCTGTGGCCGACCGCCCATAGGTCATCGGGTGACGTCCCGTCGATGGCGTTGAGGTGGTTTTCGAAGCTGGCAGTGTCCGGGCTGGGGACAATGCTCCAGGTGCTGCCGTCCCAGCGCATTGCCAGCGTGCTGAAGGCCAGACTGCCGGGAACGTTGTGGCTGCCGACCGCCCAGGCATTGCTCGGGGAAAGCGTCTTGACCCCGACGAGGTAGTTCTGCGCACTCACGCTGGGGCTCGAGATGATGCTCCAGCGGCTGCCGTTCCACCGCTCTGTCAGGGTGTTGTAGCCGGTGCTGCTGGCAGTGAATCCAACTGCCCAGGCGTTGGTGGTGGAGAAGGCGTCGACGTCTCTCAGGTCGCCGCCGCCCGGTGGCAGCGGGCTGGCCGAGATGCTCCAACGGCTGCCGTTCCATCGCTCGATCACCGGACGGTGGATGGGCACCGTGCCCGTGTCCGCTCGGCCCACGGCCCAAGCGCTGCTCGGCGATAACGCGTCGGCTCCCCAGAGGACATTGCTGAACTGAGTGGCGTTGGGACTGGGTACCGGGTTCCAGGTCGCCGCGGATGCAGGCGATGCAATGGACAGCAGCGCGGTACTGAGCACGATCGACCATCCGGCCCGACGAGTGTGGCGGCGGCGCGTTGGGCTCTTGGGTGCCCGCATGGCTCGCTCCTCGGTCGCAGCACAGCCCTATAGCTAAGAAAGCTTAATCTTAGAATCACGCATTCGTCGGGTCAAGGTTTTCTTGTCTTAGAATGAAGTATGAGTCAGGCAGAACTCGATCGCCGTCTCGTCGCGCTTGCCAGCCTTGGCGACTCGCTCCGACGAGACTTGTACCGCTGCGTCACCAGCCGCGACGGGGGCGTTGGACGGGACGAGGCGGCCGAGCAGGTCGGCATCTCCAGAGCACTGGCCGCCTATCACCTGGACAAGCTGGTCGCGGCCGGGCTACTCGAGACGCGTTTCGAGCGCCTGGGCGGACGCAGTGGGCCTGGCGCCGGCCGTACCGCCAAGCTGTATCAGCGCGTCACCGATGCTGTCGAGGTCGCCCTGCCTGCCCGTGATTACCAGGTCATCGCCGAGCTTTTTGCTCGTGCCATCGAAGCGGATCCCGCTGGCCGAGCCGGCACAGAACTGAATCGAGCTGCTCGTGCCCTCGGGGCCGAGGTCGCCGGGGAAACCGCTGGTCGTCGCAAGCGAACCCGTAGCGCCACCACCCGCGTTCGCTCAGTCCTGGCCGACCGAGGTTACGAGCCGTATGAAGACGAAGGCGTGATCAGGTTGCGCAACTGCCCGTTCGGGGAGCTGTCCCGAGCACATCGAGAGCTGGTCTGTGGCGCCAATCTCTCGTTCGTGAAGGGGCTGCTCGAGGGCCACCTACACAGCGGCGTGCGGGCCGTGCTGGATCCTCTCCCTGAGGGATGCTGCGTCACCCTCGTCTGAGCGCCACGGCGACCTCTCACCGCAACCGTAACCTCTATTCGAACAGATTTCGGTGTGCCCTGGTCCACTCGACTCTAGCAGTCAATTCACCCAGGAATCCGCTGTTGACCCATTCGACCTGAGGATGCAAGCCCTTGTCGGACAAGTTCCTGACGTGCAAAATCTGGGCTTCCTGAGTGGAAATGACCTGATCCACGAGGTGCTGAGTTGTTGACAGGCCATATCCGTCTGCAAATACCTCGATCCGGTGCCGGCGGTCCGGCGGAGCGGGGTAGCTCAGCCATTTTACGCACTCATCATCAGCACGAAAAGGGGCGACGTACTCGAGCGCATAGGCCACGTCGTAGGTTGTCGGCGCAGGGTGGGCAAAGTCCCAGTCCAGAATGCCGACTGGCTCGAAGCCATTCCATACCAAGTTCCACGGGCCAAAGTCGCCATGGCAGATAATCTCATCGAACCCTGGCTTCTGGGTGGATAATGCCCACTCATGGTTTGTGGGCTCAAAATCCGCGACAGTCTCGTGGTAGACGCGGAGCAGCGTTGCGAAGGCGCGCAATCCTTCCGTGGGCACGACTCTCGCCCAGGCATCCTTCCCTGATGTTCCCGGAATATATGTCAAAATCTCACGGCCACGGTCATCCACGCCAAGCAGGCGTGGCGAGTATCGAAAGTGTACCGTCGTGAGGTAGTGCAGGAGATCATGAACAGCAGGGCTCCACGCGTGCATTCTGCGCCGCACGGTATCACCAATTCGGACTACGTCCTGATTCGTTTGCCCGACGAGTCTTTCTTCCACGCTGTGATTTTAGCACTCGATTACCGCGTCCTGCCCAATTGTTTGTGAGCACGCCTCGATAGCGGACATTGCGGCACCTATTTCTTTTCCGGCCTGGATAGAGCCATGCGATGCCAACGGCGTTCCAGGTTGCGTGGCGGCCCGCTGCGTTCACAAGTGGGCGCTCACCGCTCTCGTCCTGTGGCTCGCCGATGCTGGCGGCTCGTCGGTCGGTTGGGCGAGCAGATCATCAGCGACCTGCTCCGCGACAGCGCAGTGGGACTACACAGCGCACGCTGACTGAGCGCTACGGCATCAGTCTGAGCAGCGCCAAGAGACGGACTCTTAGCCACGTTTCAGGGTTCGCGGGACCCTCGTCCCTTCCCGGGTGATTTAGATCGGTGATCGTCTAGTGTCGAGATGATGGCACGGGCCCATGTGCAGGTGGCTGTACTCGTGCTACGCCAAAGGGTGCCTGGAAGGGAGTCCATGTTGACGACCGAACCCATCCACACGCCCACCCCCAAGGACATGGGCCAGGACCGTCCGTCCCACCCTGATCCCGGGCCGAGGGGACACATTGGTTGGATCGTGGCCGGCTCGTTGGCCACCGGACTCGTCGCTGCTCTACTTCTCGTCGCCGCCCCGTTCATCCCGGCAGAGGAGAGCGCCGTCACCGGCGCAGTCCTGTGCGGATTCGCGCTGGGCTGGGCGATGTTGGCCGTGCTCTCGGTGCGGTTCACCGATCAGCCACAGCGATGGGCGGCGGCTCCTGCACTGTTCCTTGCTCTGGGCGGTCTTGTTTTGTTGGTGTTCGGCTCGGAGGTTCACGGGGTCCTCGGATGGGTGTGGCCGCCCGCCTTGTTGGCGTTGGTGGTCTGGATGTTCGTCCGGGCCCGTCGACAGCTTCATAGCCGGAGCGGACGCTGGCTGCTCTACCCGGTGTTCGCGCTCATGGCTGTGGCCGCGATTGGCGGCGGGTACGAGACGGTGGCGGAAGCGCTGGATGAAGACCCCCCAATGCCGGGTCAGTTGATCGACGTGGGCGGACACAGCCTGCACCTGAGGTGCAGCGGCTCAGGCAGCCCCACCGTGATTCTCGAACCGGGTGCCGGCTTGATGTCGTCGGTTCACGGGTGGATCACGCCGGCCGTCGACCGAGAGACCCGCGTCTGCGTCTACGACCGCGCAGGTCACGGCTGGAGCGAGCTCGCTGACAGCCCCCAGGACGGCGCGCAGATAGCGACCGACCTGCACACCTTGCTCGAGCGCGGAGACGTTCCTGGACCCTATGTACTGGCGGGGCATTCCTTCGGCGGCCTCTACGCGCTCGCCTTCGCCGCCCAGTACCCCGACGAGGTCGCCGGACTGGTGCTGGTGGATTCCACCGCGCCGGCATCGGCCGCGACACCGGCGACATCGCCCGACGACGAGAGCTCCTACGACGTCATGGGCCGTGTCTCCGCACTGCTCTCGTCCACGGCCGAATTGGGCGTCGGGCGCTTGCTCAGCCAGGGCTCGTACGACAGTTTGCCGCCGCAGTCTGCCGACGAGGTAGAGGCCACCGGGTCGACCGCCAGCAATTTGCAGAGCACCATCGACGAGTACCTCCAGGCTGGGGCCTCGGCGAACCAAGCTGCGGTCTCTCGGTGATTTCGGCGACAAGCCCCTGGTCGTCCTGACAGCCGGCAGCGGAAGTGATGCCGACTCGATTGCTGCCCACGACGACCTGGCCGCCTTGTCGACTAACAGCGCGCACCGCGTGGTCGACGGCGCCACCCACACATCGCTGGTCTTGGATGAGCAAGATGCCGCCGCCACCACTCAAGCGATCCTCGACGTCGTCTCATCGATCCGGAGCGACGAGCCACTGGTCAGGTGATCCGGAGCCCAGCAGAAAGGTCCCAGGTGATGCCGATTCTGTTTGCGGTTAACGAGCAAACTCGTGAACTGGAGATGATTCAACGGGAACTTGTCAGCCGATATGACGCGGACTACGAGATCGTATGTGAACAGTCGGTGGAGTCCGCCCTCGCGCGGCTCGACGTCCTAAAGGCGGCGGGCGCTCAGGTTCTTGTCCTGTTCGCAGCCGATGAGATGACGGCGATGACGGGCATCGAGTTCCTGCAGTGGGCGCACGAACTGCATCCGCGTGCGCAGCGGGTCCTGCTGATCCCCTGGGGTAACCGGTCGGCATCCAAGCCGATCCTGAGAGCAGTCTCTGCTGGGCCAGATCGATCGCTTCGCGACCATGCCCAGCCGGTCCCCCGACGAGAACTTCCATCACGTCGTCACAGAACTCCTCCGCGACTGGCAGCAGCAAAAGCACGAGCGACCCACGGTGGTTACCGTGGTAGGCGAGCACTGGGACCCACGCTCGCACGAGCTGCGTGACCTGCTGCAGCGCAGTGGTCTCGCCTTCGCCTTCCATGCCACGGATTCGGACGAAGGCCGCGCACTACTGCACCAGGTCCAGCGCCCCGCTGGTCCGTTCCCGGTCTTCATCCGCTTCGACGGTCAGGTGCTGACCAATCCCACGAATGAGGAGGCGGCGGCAGCCCTCGGCGTTCGGCACAGCTCCGAGGAAGGCGTCTTCGACGTGGTCGTGGTGGGTGCCGGGCCGGCTGGGTTGTCCGCCGCTGTCTACGGCGCTTCGGAAGGACTGCGCACGATTGTCGTCGACCGAGACACGTTCGGTGGCCAGGCCGGCACGAGTTCACTCATCCGCAACTATCTGGGGTTCCCGCTCGGAATCGGCGGAGCCGAACTGTGCAGCCGGGCCCTCGACCAGGCCTGGTCGTTCGGAGCGGAAACCTCCGTGCTGCGCGGGGCCTCCGATCTGCGCGCAGACGGCAGCGCCCGAATCGTGGTTCTCGCGGACGGAACGCAAATCGCGACCCGTGCCGTAGTCCTGGCCATGGGGGCGAGCTACCAGCGCCTTGCCATCCCCAACCTCGAGTCGTTCGTCGGGTCCGGTGTTTTCTACGGCGGCGGAGTTACCGAGGCCCAGGCGATGGAGGGACAGCAGGTCTACGTGGTCGGCGCGGGCAACTCAGCCGGCCAAGCCGTCATCCACCTGGCGAAATATGCAGAACGCGTGACGATGATTGTCCGTGGCGACGCGCTTGGCGCGAGCATGTCGGACTATCTGGTGAAGATGATCGACGCCACCGAAAACATCGATGTGCGGCTGCGCACCACTGTCGTCGACGGTGCCGGGGCCGGGCGACTGGAGGAACTAGTTGTACGGGACAGCAATACCGGCGAAACCCGAACCGTGCCAGCGGCCGCCCTGTTCGTCCTCATCGGTGCACAGCCACACACCGCATGGCTACCCGAAAGCATCCAACGCGACCAACACGGCTTCGTCCTCACCGGTACCGACGTGGTTCCGGCCAGCACCGCCGCTGCGGGCGGCGGGGAACCGCGACCGCCTCTCCCGCTGGAAACCACCATGCCCGGCGTGTTTGCGGCCGGCGACGTCCGGCACGGCTCAGTCAAACGGATAGCCTCCGCGGTCGGCGACGGTGGCGTCAGCATCCGATCCGTACACCAATACCTGACACGCGTGCGCGAAAATCAGTGACGGCGCGACGGCCATGTTCGCCTAGATGTTGCGCTCATCGACTCCATGAACTGGCCGGTGTCCGCGGCTGACAACTCTTCACCCGCTGCCATAGTCACCTCTGCCTGAATGACCTAGTCGTTTACGCCGAGCTGCCCGGCGGTCAGCACGCGTTCGACCTGTTCCATTCCGCCCGCAACGAGGCCGTGGTCGACGGCATCGAAGCGTTCCTCGACATGGCACCGATGCATCATCTTGGCTCAGATGCAAGCCAGAATGGCGCATGAGTGGCTCAGGAGCATCATCAGCTCCATACTCGCCCCCGACGTGATCGAGGCTCCTCTTCGACAGTCACAGGCGACTGACGACGAAATCGCGGGAAGCACATGTGATGGTTTGCGGATCGTTGCGTCGCCCACTGCAGCCGTAGCGTTGCCCTACCCGCCGCGACTGTCGTCAGGTGGCGGGTGGTCGAGACGAAGGAGCATCGTGCAGTACGAGATCGTCGCCGAGGCGTACCGCGACTTGGAACAGGCCAGCGGACGGCTGGCGCTCATCGATCGGCTCGCCGCACTGCTCGGCGAAACCCCCGCCGAGCTGATCGGCACGGTCTGTTATCTGTCTCAGGGTCTGATCGCGCCGGAGTTCGCCGGTGTGGATCTCGGCCTGGCCGAGAAGCTCGCCGTCCGTTCGGTCGCCACCGCGACCGGCGCCAGCCTCGAGCAGGTCAACGTGTCGCTGAGGGAGACCGGGGACCTTGGCCAGGCCGCCGAGCAGCTGTTGGGCAGCATCGCCGGCGACCGGCCGGCCAGCTTGCAGGTCGTGGTCGTCGTCGACACCCTGCACCAGATCGCCCAGGCCGAAGGGCAGGGCTCGCAGGGCCGCAAACTGGACCTGCTGGCCGGCCTGCTCGCCCGTGCCACCCCGCTGGAAGCCCGCTACTTGCTCCGCCTGGTCACGGGCAACCTGCGGCTGGGGATCGGTACCCCCACCATCCTGGACGCGCTCGCGCTGGTCCACGCCGGGGGCCGGACCGACCGGCCGGTTCTGGAGCGCGCCTACAACGTCTGCTGTGACCTCGGCCTGGTCGCCTCAACGCTCGCCAACGGCGGGCTGGCAGCGGTCGAGCAGATTCAGGTACACCCTGGCAACCCGGTTCGGGCCATGCTCGCCCAGCGGCTGTCGGACGCCGCGGAGATCCTCGCCAAACTGGGCGGAGAATGCGCGGCTGAGTACAAGTACGACGGCGTCCGGGTCCAGGCCCACCGCACCGCCGATGGTCGGATCGAACTGTTCACGCGCGGGCTGGAGCGGATCAATCACCAATTCCCGGACGTCGTCGAGATCCTTCAGAAGGGACTCGGCCCACGCGAGGCAATCGTCGAGGGTGAGTTGGTCGCCTTCGACCCAGAGGCCGGGGAGCTGCGCCCGTTCCAGGAGGTCATGTTTCGGCGGCGTAAGCACGGAATCGCCGAGGCCGCGCGCGACGTGCCGGTCGGCCTGTTCTGCTTCGAGCTGCTGTACGCCGACGGCCAGGACCTCACCCGACTGTCGTATCCGGAGCGACGGGCTCGACTGGCCGAAGCGATCAGCCCGTCAACTCGGCTGCGGCTCACCACCGCGATCCAGGTCAGCACCGCCGCCGCCCTGGACGAGACGTTCGAGCAGGCGGTCACCGACGGCTGCGAGGGGCTGCTGTGCAAGTCGATCAGCCCTAGCGCCGGGTACCAGGCCGGCGCCCGCGGATGGCTGTGGATCAAACTCAAGCGGGACTACCGCACCGAGCTGGCCGACACCGTCGACCTGGTGGTGGTCGGCGCGTTCGCCGGGCGTGGCCGCCGTCGCGGCCTCTACGGTGCGTTGCTGCTGGCCGCCTATGACCCAACCGCGGACATGTTCCGCACCGTAGGCAAGTGCGGCACCGGATTCTCCGACGCCGAGATGGCTGCGCTGCCCGACCGGCTGGCGACCACTGGCCCGAACCGAGCGACCCGCCCGGGTCGACGCGCGCCAACCAGCAGACGTGTGGTTCGAGCCAAGTCTGGTGCTGGAGGTCCTCAGCGCGGAGCTGACACTCTCCCCGAACCACACCGCCGGCTGGGGACAGATCAAGCCCGACACGGGGCTGGCGATGCGGTTCCCGCGATTCACCGGGCGATGGCGCGATGACAAGACCGCGCAGGACGCGACCACGACACAGGAGCTGGTCGACCTCTTCAACACCGCACGGCGAGCACCCACCGGCAGTTGAGTCGAGCCGTCTCGGGGCTGTGACCGGAGTTTCCCCCTCCAATGCGGTGGCAGCGCTGACCCGCCGCACAAGGTCACACTGCGCAGGTGACCGCGCGGCGGAGTGGACTACCGTCTGCGATCAGTACGCGTGTCACGAAGGGTGCTATATGTCCGACGTCCTACGCGAGGTCATCCTGATCGCGGCCACCATGACCATGGGCCTGATGGCAGGTGTCTTCGGCCTGTACAGCAACTCGATCATGCCGGGTCTGCGCCGTACTGACGACCGGACTTTCGTCGCGGCATTCCAGGCGCTCGACCGCGCGATCATCAACCCCGCGTTCATGGCGACCTTCTTCGGTGCGCTGCTACTCACTGCCCTGGCCGCGGTGTTGCATCTCTCCGACGACGCAAGATGGGCGCTCCCCTGGATCGGCGCCGCGCTCGTCTTGTACCTCGTCGTCTTCGTCATCACCATCGGGGTCAACGTGCCGCGCAACAATGAGATCAAGGCCGCCGGCGACGTCAACCAGATGACTGATCTTCATGGCGTGCGGGAGCGATTCGACGAGGCTCGGTGGGTGCGCTGGAACCACGTGCGAACGTTCGCTTGTACTCGTCGCGTTCGGCCTGCTCGTCTGGGCGCTCGTCGAGTCCGGCCAGGCACTCTGATCTCCGGGACACCTAACGCGCGCAGTCAGCTGTTGACCATGTCGAGCAGCGCCGTGACGGTACGCCAGTTTCGGGTCGTGCCCGAGCCCTGCAAGGCCTTCTCCATGGCGACCGCGAGCTTCGAGCGCCCCAGGCCCTTGGGTAACGAGAGGTAGACCTCGCGCTTGCGCGTCGCGAACTCCTCGGGCCTGAAGTCGGCCGCGGCGAGGTGGCTAAGCCATGACTTGTCCAGTGATTGCCCGAGGAACGTCACGTGCAACTTCGTCGGGTCGGCTGCGGCGTCGGGGAACGGATTGTTCCTGACCACGTCGGCGAGGTCGGCACGGCTGCGTACGATCACGGGCACCGCGAATCCGAATGCGTCGGTGAGCTCGGCCTCGAGTTCCGCGGCGATCCGCGACTCGCCCTTCTTCTTGCTGGTCAGGACGGCGTTGCCGCTTTGCACGTACGTGCTGACATCCGAATAGCCCAGTTTCTCGAGCAGCGTCCTGAGCTCGGCCATCGAGACCCGTCGCTTGCCGAGGTTGACGCCGCGCAGCAGCGACCACGTGCGTTGGCATGCGGCCAGGCTAGGACGTCGGATCCACCGTCGGTTGATACGCCGCCGTGGCTGATCGCTCCCATGACGCCAGTCACGGCGTGGGGGTTGTCGCCAACTGACGGAGCAGGCTGTTCATCCGCGCGATCTCGATCTGCTGATCCGAGTCGATATGTTGCGCGAGCTGGAAGACCTCGGGCTCCTGGCCGCCCTTGCCACCGGTCAGTAGGTCATTGACCATCACCACCGCACCTTCGTGGTGGTAGATCATGGACTGCAGGAACAGCAGGTCGAACTCCGCGCCGCTCGCGTTCTCGAGCTGTGCGAGCTGCTCGTCGGTGAGCATCCCGGGCATCAGCCCCATGCTGCCGTGATGGGAGTGCGACTCGGGGATCCGCTCGCCACGGTCGGTCAGCCACCTCTCCAGCAGCGCGATCTCGTCCTGTTGCGATATCTCGATGCGCTCGGATAGCAGCGGAATGTCCGCACGGGAGGTGCGCTCCTCCACCAGT
Organism: uncultured Actinomycetota bacterium; assembly: GCA_963831385.1. Classification (GTDB taxonomy): domain Bacteria; phylum Actinomycetota; class Actinomycetes; order Jiangellales; family Jiangellaceae; genus JACVRX01. Next base: position 3,229 of record CAWHPW010000017.1, on the reverse strand, counting down.
TCCGTCATCTCCAGCGCCTGGGCGTGATGCGGGATCATCGCTTGGACGAACGCCACGTCGGCGTCGGTGTACTCCGGAGCGTCGAGTTCCGCCGCCTCTTCGTCAGTGAGGACACGATTCGGCTGCCCCGGGGAGGCGAGCTGAACGACCCGCGGCGCCTCGCCGTCCGCGTCGGACGTGCAGCCAGCGAGAACCAGAACGCCCAGCGCCAAGCCGATCCAGCGCATAAGCGTCATCAAGTCACCATCTCCACCAAATCCCGCCAAGGGTCCTGACGAGGCGCCAATCGGCCGGTAACGTGCTCGTCAGCGTACGTTCCTCGCGACAACCGTCGCCAGGTAGGGCAGGGCGTACGCCACCGGAGGTGGAGATCGTGGCAGCGCAGCCAGTTCTTCGGACTCGAACCCATCGCTCTCGGCGGCGAGCTGCGGCGGTGACCGGAGCGACGCTCCTGTTCGCCGCCCTGCTGCCGGCCGCGGCATCGGCACAGGACGACCCACGGGAGGGCCTGGCACCGGGGTATTTTCCGTGGTCAGAGGCGAGCAGCAACATCGAACTGCTCGACAACGACCCCCGGGTTGCACCATTCGATGCTCCGCCGGGCAACTTCGGGTTCGTCAACTCCGACCTGGCCTTCATCGGCGAGAACGCGATCGTGGGTAGCTTCAACGGCTTCCAGGTCTACGACATCAGTGACCCGACCGACCCGGTCCTGCGCAGCTCGTTCGTGTGTCCGGGCGGTCAGGGCGACCCTTCCGTCTACAGCGCTGGCGACCGCGACCTGCTGTTCATGTCCGTCGAGGAGACCCGTGGCCGCATCGACTGCGGCTCGCAGGGAGCGCCAGGAACGGTCAACCTCGAAGCGCTTCCGCGGGGTGCGGATCTTCGACATCACCGATATCGACAACCCGATCCAGCTGCCCGGCGTGCAGACCTGCCGCGGCTCGCACACCCACACGCTGGTCACTGATCCGGACGACCCGGACAACATCTACGTCTACAACTCCGGCACGGCGGGTGTGCGCTCTCCGCTCGAGCTGGCTGGCTGTGAGAACGCCACGCTGACCACGGACCCAGTGACCACCGGCAACCCGACCCAGTGGCGCATCGATGTCATCAAGGTTCCGCTGGACGCACCCGAGACGGCGTCGATCGTCAGCCAACCGCGGATCTTCACTGATCCGGTCACCGGCGCTTTCAACGGGCTGCAGAACACGCTCCCCGGCGCGCTGCACCCGTCGGGCACGCCCTACTCGCCGCTGCCCAACACCAACACCTGCCATGACGTCAGCGCGTTCCCGGAGATCGGCCTACTCGCGGGCGCCTGCCAGGGCAACGGCGTGCTGCTGGACATCTCCGATCCGGTGAACCCAGTGCGGCTGGACGCGGTTTCCGACCCGAACTTCTCCTACTGGCACTCCGCCCAGTTCAGCAACGACGGCACCAAGGTGATGTTCACCGACGAGTGGGGCGGCGGAACCAGCGCCCGCTGCAGGGTGACCGACGAGCCCGAGTGGGGAGCCGACGCCCTGTTCGACATCGTGGACGGGAGAGATGGAGTTCGCGACCTACTACAAGATGCCAGCAGTGCAGACCGTCAACGAGAACTGCGTGGCCCACAACTCCTCGGTCATCCCAGTGCCGAACCGCGACATCTATGTGCAGGCCTGGTACCAGGGCGGCGTGTCCGTCGTCGACTTCACCGACATCGCGAACCCGGTCGAGATCGCATTCTTCGACCGCGGCCCGATTAACAGCCCGTTCCCGATCCCAGATCCGACGAATCCGAACCGGATCAACCTGGGCGGCCTCTGGTCGACGTACTGGTACAACGGCTACATCTACGGCACCGAGATCGCCCGGGGCTTCGACACGTTCGGGCTGGTGGCGAACGCGCAGCTGACCGCCAACGAGATCGAGGCGGCCAGCGAAATTCAGCTTGACCAGTTCAACTCCCAACTGATGTCCGAGCTGGTTGCTGCGCCGAGTTTCGCGGTCGTGTTGGCCAACCTCGATCAGGTGGTCCGTGCAGGTGACATCGATACCAAGACCGCCGACAAGGTCCGACAGGCCGTCGACAAGGCCGAGAAGCTCAAGGACAAGGGCGAGGTCGCGTCGGCATTGGATCAGCTCAACAATGCTCTTCGCCGGTTGAACGACTCCCCGGAGCAGGAAAATCTGGAGCAAGCACTGAAGGACTTGATCGAGAGCCTGAGCTAGCTGCCTACTTGCCTTGCTCCGCGAGGCGAGCCGCGAGGATCTTCTGCACGAGTGGCGTCGGCAACGGGTTCTCCGCCGTGAAGTGAATGGTCGCGCCGGAGACCTGGTGCGTCTTCCCGATCTCCGCCTTCATCTCCTTGGCAAGCTTCGGGCTCATGGTAAAGAACGACAGATGCTTCGGCTGCGCGACGAAGCCGACCAGGTCGCCGTCGAGGGCAAATATCACAGCTGTGCCGTAGGAGATGCGCTCACGGACCTCAGGGACGGTGGACTTGACGAGTCGCCGCAGCTCCTCGAGAACCTCTCGCCGGTCCGATGACAACCCCGCGAGATACTCGTCCACAGCCGCCGGATCGTCCTTGGTCTTCGCCATGACGCCGCCTTTCGATGATCGGCGATCCGTGTGAATGTCTGCCTGTACTTTGGCAGACGCGTATCCGATCGAGGAGGCATCGATGTCCAGCCCCCAACCGACGGCAGAGCTCGACAGCCGATTTAGCGACGCTGAATCCGGACCGACGTCGTGGCCGGAGGCGGCCGGCGTACTCGAGGCGGCCGAACTGTATTGGCTGACTACCATCCGGACCGATGGCCGACCGCACGTCACGCCGTTGATCGGGGTGTGGCAGGACGGGGCCGTGCACTTCTGCACCGGTCCGCAGGAACAGAAAGCTCGCAACCTCGAACGCCACCAGCAGGTCGCACTGATCACCGGGACCAACTCGTGGGCTCAGGGCATCGACGTCGTCGTCGAAGGCACGGCCATTCGTGTCACCGATCAAGCGACTCTGCAGCGATTGGCCGACGGAATCGAGGCCAAGTACGGCAGTGTCTGGCACTTCGACGTCGGTAACGGCGCATTCGGTGAAGGGGAGCACGTGGCGCTGGTGTTCCGAGTCGAACCGAGCAAGGCATTCGCGTTCGCCAAGCAGCCGCACGGTCAGACGAGCTTCACTTTTACCGCCGAATGAGCCTGGTCGGTCAGGTCCCGAACCCGGCGCCGACAATG
>CAWHPW010000016.1:0-48133 GCA_963831385.1 uncultured Actinomycetota bacterium | reverse complement strand
CCAATACCCTGTTGTCAGAACTGGTCTGCGACAAGGACCAGGCTGTGCGACTGCGACCAGACCACTTGGAGGCACCGTGGCGCGGACCACGGAGTTGGTGGAATTGCCGATCGTTCTGGACCGGCGTGGCGATGGCGACCTGCGCCAGCAGGTGGCGGAGGAGCTGCGCCAGGCCATCCGCACTGGCTCGTTCGCCGCCGGAGCGCGGATGCCGTCGTCGCGAGCGCTCGCGGCCCATCTCGGTGTGTCCCGCGCGACGGTGGTCGCCGCGCTGGCCGAACTCGACGGCGAAGGCTGGGTGGAGTCGCGGCACGGTTCGGGCACCTATGTCACGGCCGGCATCGAGGCGGGCCAGCTCGGGCCGAACGGCGCAGACCCGGACGGGCTGAGCATCGCGGCTGCCGAGGGTGCCGCGCCCCGACGCCCTCCGCTCATCGACCTGGTACCGGGCCGGCCGGACACGTCAGGGCTGGTGGATCCTGCCTGGCGACGGGCCTGGCGGGAAGCCTCGTCGCATCCGTTGACGACATTCGAGCTGCCGGCCGCCGGGTTGATGCCGCTGCGGGTGGCCCTCGCCGACCACGTCCGGCGCACGAGGGGTCTCGTATGTCGGCCCGATCAGGTTGTAGTGACCGCAGGAACCGGCGATGCACTGCGACTGCTCGCCGACGCCCACCAGGTTGTCGGAGGGACGGCAGTCGTCGAGGATCCCGGCTACCCATCGGCCTGCGCGATTCTGACCTTGGCCGGCGCCCGCCTTCATCCGGTAGCCGTAGACGAGGACGGGCTCGTCGCCGATGCGCTTCCGGAGGCTCCGGCGGACGCGCGGCTGCTGTACGTGACGCCGAGTCATCAGTACCCGCTCGGCGGCCGGTTGCCGGTCGAGCGCCGGCTCGCCGTGCTGCAATGGGCACGAGAGCGCGACGCTCTGGTCGTCGAGGACGACTACGACAGCGAATTCCGCTTCGGTGCCGCGCCGGTACCGGCGCTCGCTTCGCTGGACCCAGACGGGCTAGTGGCTTACGTCGGCACCCTGTCGAAGGTGATGAGTCAGGGCCTGCGGGTGGCCTACGTGGTGGCTTCACCCGATCTGGTCGATGCGATGCTGGCAATCCGGCAGCCGCTGGGGATGCCGGTCTCGGAGCTGGTGCAGCGCGCGATGGCGAGCTACATCGGAATGGGCGGGCTACGACGGCACGTCGCCAGACAACGTCGCATCTACGCGGAGCGACGAGCTCGGCTGGCGCGCAGGCTCGGCGGGCTGAGCGGAGTGCATTCCATCAGCGGGCTGGATGCCGGGCTGCACGCCGCCGTCTCGCTGCGGCCCGACCGCGAGGCCGCGGCGGTCGTCGCCGAGGCGGAACGGGCCGGCGTCGCCATCGTCGACCTGGACTTCTACCGGCTGACGCCGGATCCTGCTCGGCCGGGGTTCGTCCTCGGCTACGGCCACGTGACCGCGGCAGATCTCGACCGGGCGCTCGACCGACTCACCCAGATCTTGCGCTGACGACCTGGGTCAACCCGGTCAACCGACGCCACGTCAATCACGGTGATCTTGCGACACGTGCGGCGGTCGGACGATTACATCTGCCTCAAGATCACCAGGCGAAACGCTCGCGATGCGCCGTTCTCGGTAAGCCGCTAGCCTCGTCGGCGATCTTCGGAAACCGCGGAGGCTGTCATGCCGAATTCCCGGCGTCGCACCTTTCAATCCATTGTGCTGACCGTGCTGCTGACTGTGGGTCTGGCCGCCGGTGTCAATCCCGCCCAGGCCACAGACGAGGTCACCCTCGACGACCTGGTGATCACTGCCGACGACAACGTCGTCCTGCAGTGGAACGCGGTGGCGCTCCAGGCGATTCGAGACACGGCGCCCGCTCCGCCGGTGGCGGCCCGAGCGCTGGCGATCACGCACACCGCGATGTTCGATGCCTGGGCGGCGTATGACCGCAAGGCCGTCGGAACTCGGCTGGGCGGCTCGCTGCGTCGTCCAGCGGCGGAACGCACGACGGCGAACAAGAGCCAAGCGGTCAGTTTCGGCGCCTATCGGGCGTTGGTGGACCTGTTCCCGTCGCGGGCCGTTGACTTCGGCGCGCTGATGGCCACGCTGGGCTACGACCCCGCGAACAGCTCGACCGATGTGTCCACGCCCGCGGGGATCGGCAACACGACGGCTGCTGCGGTGTTGGAATACCGGCATGCGGACGGTTCGAATCAGCTCGGTGACCTGGCGCCGGGTGCATACGCGGACTGGACCGGCTACGTCCCGGTCAATAGTCCGGACGTGCTGGTCGACCCGACCCGGTGGCAGCCGCTGCGCCTGCCGAGCGGAACCGTGCAGCGGTTCGCGGTGCCGCATTGGGGACAGGTGCAGCCGTTCGCCCTGCCGTCCGGTTCGCATTTCCGCGCGCCTCCACGGCCAGACTTCTACAGCGCCGAGCACCTTGCGGAGGTCGACGAGCTGATCGCGTTCAGCGCCGGGCTGAACGACCGGACCAAGGCGGTCGCGGAGTATTGGTCGGACGGGCCGCGGTCGGAGCAGCCGCCCGGCCATTGGTGCATATTCGCGCAGTGGGTGTCCAAGAGGGACGGGAACAGCCTCGACACCGACGTGAAGCTGTTCTTCGCGCTGACGAACGCGCAGTTCGACGCGAGCATCGCCGCCTGGGACAGCAAGCGGTTCTACGACAACGAGCGGCCGATCACGGGAATCCGCTACCTCAAGCAGGGGCAGACGATCCTGGCCTGGGCCGGGCCGTATCAGGGCACCCAGCCGATCCCAGGCGAGACGTGGACTCCGTACTTCCGCCCGGATGTGATCACGCCGCCGTTCCCCGACCACGTCTCCGGACACAGCACATTCAGCGCAGCTAGCGCCACGGTGCTCGCCGCGTTCACGCTCAGTGACCGGTTCGGGGCCAGCGCCACCGTCTCGGCAGGGTCGTCGCTGATCGAACCGGGTGCGACACCGTCGGTCGACGTCACGCTGTCCTGGCCCACATTCACCGCTGCTGCCGAGGAGGCAGGCCTATCCCGGCGCTACGGCGGCATCCACTACGAAGCTGCCGACGTCGACGGCCGACGGATGGGGCGTCAGGTCGGCTCTGTCGTCACCGTCAAGGCGTTGGCCTACATCCTCGGCGTCGCCCGCGGCTGAGCCCTGTCTCCCTGACGACGACTGGAGGGTTCAACACGTCTCCCGAGCCAGGAGACGTGGATAATCCTCCAGTCGGCCTATGGTCGGCCTTGGGCCGGGCTGGTGAGGCGCCGGGCCAGCTGGGCGAGCTCGACTCGGTTGGCGGTGCCGGTCTTTCGCAGCATGTTCGAAACGTGCACGCTGACGGTCTTTTCGCTGACGACCAGATGCGCGCGCGATCTCGGCGTACGTGCGGCCAGCCACGATGTGCGCCAGGATCTCGCGCTCCCGAGGGGTGAGGCCGGTGAAGGCCGCGGCGTCCTCTGATCCGTCGACGGGTGTCACAGCGGCCAACGACACCCGTGCGCTGGCTGCCAACGCCTCGATCTCCGCCAGCAGCGGCGCCGCATGCAGGTCGACGGCTAACTCGTACGCCCGCCGCAAAGGTGCGACCCCAGCATCTCGGTTGGCCCGATCGCGCAGCAGTGCCTCCGCCGCCCGCCAGGATGCGTACGCCTCGTCCCAGGCCAGCAGTCCCTCGTGGCAGGCATCCGCCGCCGTGAGCCAGGCCGCACCGGCGGCCGGGTCGAGCCGGGCACGGCACAGCTCTGCGTCGTAGAGCGCCTGCATGGCCTGCAGCTGCAAGCGGTAGATGGGCGATTCAGGTCCGGCGTCCGCGACCACCTCCGGGTACCGACGTCGAAAGTCCTCCAGGCGGGCGACGGCCGCTGACGGGTCAGAATCGTGATCACGGACAGCTTGCACATCGTCGGCCATGGCTCGCGCCGCAAGCGGGACCAGCCGCTCCACGCGGGTCGGTGTGGAATCCTGCTGCAGCCCGGCCATCGTGGCGGAGATTGCGCGCTCGGTGTTCCCGCTGGCTACCGCAAGCTCCGCGCGGACCGCGTCGAAGTCATTGGTGAGAAAGCCGGACTTCTCGGCAAACAGCTCCTCCGCCCTCTCTAGGTGGGCATCCGCTTCGTCCCGTCGGCCCTGCCAGCACGTCTGCAGCGCTGCGATCAGCCGGGCATCGATGTCGCCCAACGGCCCGGGCGGAGATCCGAGCGCCACGCGCAGGCGATCCTCGCAGCCGCGCCAGTCGCCCAGCAACAGCAGCCCGCCGGCCTCGACGGCACAGACCCACGCGATGTACGAGTGCGGGGCGCCCAACCGGGTCATCTGCTCGCGGCTTCGGCGGAGGTAGTCGCCATGTTCCCAGGAGACGTCTCCCTCTAGGCAGTTGGCCGCCCACAAAGTGGCGTGGACGAACCCAAAGAAGTCACCGTTGCGCGATGCAGCGTCCCGCGCCTCTTCCGCGACAGGAACACCCGCTTCGAACCTCCCCGGCTCGTCGGTCATGAGCCGTGACATCACCCAGGCCACCAGCGCGTAGGTCAGCGCCAGATCAGATCCGCAGGCGCGGGCGAGCTGGACCGCCTCCTCGGCACGGGCCGGTGCGGTCGGTACGTCGTGCCACAATTCGGCGTCGGTCAACTCGGCGACCGCGAGGGCGTACTCCGCACTCTTCCGGTCGACAGCGGCAAGCCGCACTGCTTCCTGCATGTCCGCGACGGGAAAGAAGTCGCGGCCGGTGAGGAACCGCAGATGCATCCGGCGCACCAACAACTCGGCCACTCGCGGGCCATCACGATCGCGATCGAGCATCTCCAGCAGATTCTCGACCGCGGTCAGCTCTGCTTCGAATTCGCCGCCGCTTTCTGCTGCGGCGCGGATACGCCGCAGCAGATCCTCCCGCAACACACCCGGTTCCGGTACCTGCGGCAGCAGGTCAAGGGCGCGCCGAAGCAGCCGCAGCGTCTCTGCGGTACCGCCTGCCTGGTCGGCCGCTTCCGCGCCGAGCAACGCCGACTCGTACGCGGCCTTGACGTTGCCGGCGTGGAAATGGTGGTCGGCGAGATCGACGACTCGGTCGACATCGGCGTCGTCTGACAGGCGAAGCTCCAGCGCCGTTGCGAATGCGGCATGGTAGGCGCGCCGCTCCTCCGGCAGCAGACTTTCAACTAACACCTCGGCCAACATCGGGTGCCGGAACCAGTACCGGCCGTCAACGGGCGCGTCCAGAACGCTGCCGTCGACCGCCTCCCTCAGCAACGGCACGAGATCGCCGTCCGGCCCGGTGCGCGATGTCATATCCCGAAGCTCATCGGTGTGCTGCGGCCGCCCCGCCACCGCGATCAGGCGGGTCAGCTCTCGGCCCGGCAGGGAGAGTCCGTTCCATGCGCGGGTGACCGCGTCCCGCAGGTCGGATGGCAAGCCAGCCGGCAGCGACGCCGCAGTCGGCGGGAGGCCGCGCGCGAGCAGGCTGGTCAGATATGGATTTCCATGGGACCGGGCGAACACGTCGTCGACGAGCGATTGATGTGCAGGACCACCGAGGATCTGCGCGAGCTGCTCTGCGGTCGCCAACCGGTCTAACCGGGCCAGCCGCCACTCGGCGACGCCGGGCAGCCGGCGAACGTCGGCGAGCCAGCGCCGCAACGGATGCGTCGGGCCCACCTCCTCCTCGCGCACCGTCGCAGCGATAGCCAGCCGCCGATGTGCCGGACCGGCGATGACGTACATCAACGCGTCCAGCGAGCTCTGGTCGGCCCAGTGCAGGTCATCGACCACCAGCAACAGCGGCCGTTGCCGGCTCGTCTGTTCGAGCCAACCGTCGAACTCGACCGCCGCTTCTCCCGCAGCCCGTCCCTTTTGACTCAGGGCCGGGATGGCGGCACCGCGCTCGGCGGCCCACTCCCGCAATGCGGACGTCAGTGGCAGGAACGGAACCGCGAGCGACGTCAATGGCAGGCACGGCGCCCACAGGACGTCGGCCGCATCGGCAACCTGGCGGCATCCCTCCCGCACGAGCGCGGTCTTGCCGATGCCGGCTTCGCCGGTGACAAGGAGCGCACCTGCTCGGCCCGATTCCGCTCGGTGTGCCAGATCCACCAGTGCGTCGAGCTCGTCGGCCCGGCCTGCCAGCGACGAGCGGCGCACCGCCCCGTCAAGCGCCACGCCGCAAGTCTTGCACCGACCGTGAGCTCGGGTCATTGCGTTTCTTGGCAGATCCGAGGCCTGCTCGGCTGTCATAGCCCGGCCCGAACCGGCGCGGCCGTTGGCGACGACAGCCGGTGAAATGCGGGAAGGTAGACGGCATCCTCACTCGCCGTCTGGCACCACAGCATTCGACGGCGTCTGGTCGGCTCAGCATCGACCAGGCGTCGAGATGACGTCTGGCGCGGACCCGAACGTCGACGCTGCGCGCTCGGCGTGGGCACCGCTGCGCATCACCGCGTTCCGAGCCCTCTGGCTCGCCCAACTCGGCAGCATGGTCGGAACCTGGATGCAGACCGTCGGGGCGCAGTGGCTGCTGGTCGACGAGCCGAATGCGACGACGCTGGTCGCGCTCGTGCAGACGATGGGCATGCTGCCGGTGCTGCTCCTGGCACTGCCGTCGGGAGTGATCGCTGACTCCTTCGACCGCCGCCGATGGCTCGTGCTCGTCCAATCTGGCACGTTCGTCGTCGCTGCGACCCTGGCCGTGCTCACCGCCATCGAGCCACCATCCCCGGCGCTGTTGCTGACCTTCACCTTCTTGCTCGGCTGTGGAGCAGCGCTGGCCATGCCGGCATGGCTGGCGATCATCCCCGACCTCGTGCCCCGCGATCAGCTACCCCCGGCGGCGGCGCTCGGATCGATCAGCATCAACGTGGCACGGGCAATTGGGCCTGCGGTGGCAGGCGTGTTGATCTCCTTGGCCGGGGTTCCGATCGTCTTCGCGCTCAACGCGCTGTCGTACGCGGTCCCGGCTGTCGCGCTGGTGGTGTGGGGGCCGGCGCCAGCCGTCTCCGGGGATATCCCGGAGCGGTTCGTGCCGGCCCTGCGGGCTGGTGCGCGATACATCAGGCACTCGCTGATCACGCGGCGAATCCTGCTGCGGTCGATCCTGTTCGTGGCACCGGGTGCAGCGCTCTGGGCGCTCCTGCCGCTGGTGGCAACCGAGCGGCTCGGCCTGGACGCAGCTGGGTTCGGATTCCTGTTGGGAGCGCTGGGAGTCGGTGCTGTCCTCGGTGCGTTCGTCATGCCACGGCTGCGATCCCGCGTCTCGGCTGGCCAATTGATCGGCGGCGCGAGCCTGGTCTACGCACTTGCGCTACTGACCCTGGCACTCGTCACCAACGTTCCGCTGGTGGTGGCAGTGCTCCTGCCCGCCGGCGCCGCCTGGCTCGCCGTCATGGCCAGCCTTGGCGCAGCGATGCAGATGTTCCTGCCGGCCTGGGTTCGAGCCAGAGGACTCTCTGCTCACACGGTCGTCTTCGTCGGCGGCCAGGCGGTCGGTGCCCTTATCTGGGGATTGCTCGGGCAATATGCCGGACTGACGACGGCTCTCGTCGCCGCGGCGGCCGTCACAGCCATCGGCACGGCGACGCTGGCCGGCTGGCCACTGATCGATGCCTCACGACTGGATCGCAGCACCGTCTCGTACTGGGGCGAGCCGAACCTGGCCTTCGATCCTGATCCGGACGAAGGCCCGGTGTTGATCAGCCTGACGTACTCGGTGGCGCCGGAGCGAGCCGACGGATTCCTGGGCGCCATGGAACACGTCCGCCGATCCCGGCAGCGGACCGGAGCCATGAGGTGGGGGTTGTACCAAGACGGCGAAGATCCACGTCGTTTCGTCGAGGTGTACCTCGTCCCGTCCTGGCAGGAACATCTCCGCCAGCACACGGAACGACTGACCGGGGCTGATCAAGAGATCGAAGCGGAGGCGGTCGCATTGGCCGACGGCCCGCCGGAGGTGGCACACCTGTTCCGCGCACACCGCGCAGGTTGAGCGTCGACTGATTCGCTGTTCCGTAGCGCTCGCTCAGCCGTTTGCGCTACGCGGCGGCCGTTGCCGGTACCTCTGCGTCGGGGACGTCCAATCCACGGAGGAAGGCAACCGCGGCCGCGACGACGGCTGGGTCGGTGAGGATGCGGTTGTGGCCGAGCCCTGTGGTCGTCAGCAACCGAGCATCCGGCCAGGTGCTCGCGAGAGCCCGGGAGGCGTCCCAGCTCGTCTCCTGGTCGTCTCGATCGTGCACGATGAGTAGCGGCGGAGTGGCGAGCTCGTCAGCCATTGCCGCGAGGTCGAAGAAGGACAGGTCGAGACGCAGCTTGTGCTCGACCCGGTCGACGAATCTCGTCCAGATTCGGTGCCCCCCGCCGAGCATCCGAATGAACGGCTTCCCGTACGACGTGACGTCGATCATCGGTGCGACATAGACGGCCCGTACGGGCACGACGTCCTCACGCATGGCAAGCGCAGCGACCATGCTGCCGAGGGAATGCGCGACGACGCCGTACGCCCGGCCGTGAGCAGCGACGACGGCCCTCAGGACGTCGCGGTGCTCCACCACGTTGCTGCGTCCCGGACCGCTGGGTCCTGGGTCGGAACTGCCATGACTGAGGGCGTCATACGCGATGACGCTGAATCCGGCTCGGAGCAACGGTTCGATGAAGGCGCCGAGCTGGGCGCCGCTGCTGCCCCAGCCGTGCACGAGGTAGACGATCTTCTCCCCATGTCCCCAGCGGCGACCTCGCACGGTAGCTCTGCTGACCGAGAGCTCGAATGGCGTGTCGCCGGCCGGCAGGTCGCCATTGATCGGTCGCCGGGGCGGAACGGTGAACCAGATGCGCTCCACCCAGCGCGCGCCCAGACCAGGCGACGTCCGCTCGAGTATGCCCATCGCAGTCTTGAGCGCACGAACGGACGTGCTTTTCGTGCGGCTTGTCGGCATCGATACGTCTCCTCTGGTGGCCGGCCGATCAGGGCCGTACGGCATCGAGCAGGGCGTCGAGGGCTTGGTGGGCCCGCTGTGCAGCCAGTGGGTCGGCCAGCAGCCGGCTGTGCAGGTGAAACCCCAGCAGGATGCCCTGTAGGGCAAAGGCGAACTGCTCCGGGTCCGCGTCCTCGCGAAAGTGCCCCTCCGCGATGCCGCTGCGGAAGACGCGCGCGATCGTCTCACCCAGATCGAGTTGATTGCGAACGAGCTCGTCGTGCACCAAGCCGGGGTCATCGTCGAACTCGACCGCTGCCGCGACGAACAAACAGCCGCCGGGCAGTGCGCTGGTGTCCCACTCCAGCCAATTCTCGAACAGCGCTCGTACTCGTGGCTCACCGCGGGGAGCAGCGAGCGCCGGGCGGATCACCAGGTCGACGAACTTGCCCCGGGCGTGCCGCACGGTCGCCAGTTGCAGGCTCTCCTTGGAGCCGAAATGTGCGAACAGCCCGCTCTTGGACATGTTGGTCGAGTCGGCGAGCGCCCCGATCGTCACCCCGCGCAGCCCCAGCTCGCTGGCCGTGCGCGTCGCCTGGTCCAGAACAGTGTTGCGAGTGAGTTGTCCCTTGCCCATGTGCCTAGTAATAGCACGACCGTTCGTTCCTGTCGACGCTACTCGCGACTGTCCGCGCATGAGTGACGTACGTGGCCCACCGCGACATCGAGCACCGATCGGAGTTCGATATCGAATGGGCGGTGGTGGACTAGGTCGGACTGATTGTGAGCGAAAGTCGCCGCTGCGCGAACCGGAGGGTGGAGATGGGATGGGAGACGGGTGAGGATCGCCATCATTGGCACCGGGAAAATGGGTCGAGGGTTCGCCCAAGCTCTCGCTCCGGCCCACCAGGTCGTCGTTGGGTCGCGCGATCCTGACAAGGCGGTCGCGGTTGCATCGAAGACCGGCGCCGCTACCGGCACGACGTACGCGGATGCCGCGTCGAACGCCGACGTCGTCATCCTCACCGTGCCGTGGCAGGCGATGGACGAGACGCTCGGGCAGCTAGGTGACATGCCGGGAGCCGTCGTGATCGACGTGTCTTACCCGTATAACAAGCGTGAACGGGAGGCGTTGAAGGGCGCTCGACGGCCGAGGTGATCCAAGAGCGACTGCCGAAGGCGAGGGTGTTCAAGGGTTGGAACCACGTCCACGCCAGGCATCTGACGGAGCCAGAGGTGGCCGGAATCGCGGCGTCGGTGTTGATCGCCGGGGACGACCCGGAAGCGAAGGACATGGTGTTCGCGATCGCGCGGGACATGGGATTTCACCCTGTGGACGCCGGTCCGCTGAAAGCAACCCGCGACTTGGAGAAGCTCGTGGGCGTGATGCTCTTCGTGCGGCTCGGCCCGTTCCGGGTGTTGTCGGCACCCTGAAACGCCGGTCGGAAACCCTCAACGACGACGTGCCGCTGGTCGGGTCATCCCGTGATAGGTCGGTCCCCCGGTGCCTGCGGAAAAGGCAGGCTGGGTGAGCTCGAATCCCCACCGTTGGTAGTAGTCGACGTTGGCAGGGTCTGAGGTATGCAGGTGACACGGCACGCCGTCCGCGTCGACGAGAGCCAACCCGGCAGCCATTAGTGCGGACCCGACTCCTCGGCGATGCGCATCCGGCTGGACGCCCAGGACCAGCAGGTACCACACCGGTCCCTGCGGCATTGCCCGTTCCAGGGCGGCGCCGGATCGCGCAAAGCGCGGGAACGCGCCGCGGGCGACCACGGCGGACCGGATCAGCCAAGGCGTCATTCGGGCTTTTCGCACGGCGCTGAGCGGAAACGTGCCCGGTGGCTGCCAAAGCGCCACTCCGGCCAGGCGATCGCCCAGGAACGCGCCGAGAGCGTGACTATGCCTGACGGAATCGCGCACGGCCGCGGTCTGGAACGGCAGCAGAAATCGGCGCCGGACGCTGGGGTCGGGGAACTCGACCCGGAACGCGGGATAGTCGCCATGACTGGCGGCGAGCACTTCGCCGCCATTGCGCACGTCAACGCTGCGCAGCGGGCGAACTCTCGGTTCGGTCACCGCTGAACCTCTTGAGATTGTGTTGCCACGGCCCGGCGGTACCACACCTCGAGCAGCGGCACGCCGAGAAGAGTCGGCAGCACCCACGCGGCGATCTGGACCAGGCCGTCGACGGAGACCACGAAGGTCGCGGTGACCAAGGCAATGCAGGCACCGCCCTGGCCGTGGATGCCGAGACGAAGCCAGCCGAACGACCGCTCCCGCGGAGCGAAGTGCCCGAGCAGAGCAAGCCCGTAAGACAGGATCGCCAGTAACCACAGCCACCACAGTTCGGCCGGCCGGAAGGCGACGAGGACCGACGCCGTAACCGCAACCGCAAGCACCGACCAATGGAATGCGATGAGCCCGTCGCGAGCTCGCCGACCCGAAACGCTCAGCCACAGCGCGATGGCGCCGATCACCCAGGCAACCACGCCCGTCGCGATGTGCAGCCAGAGAACCGTGTCGCTGTCCATTCGCCGCCTCGCCACTATGTAACAATGTTCTCAATGAGTAACAACGTTATCGTCTTGCAGTGCTGCCCGCAATGCGGTGGCTCCCGGTGGCTCCCGGGGACTCGGCGATGTCAATGACCCCCGATGACGGCACGCCATACGCGGCCGCGCAGGCGGCCGGCAAGGCTCCGCTGCGCCGCCTGCTTCTCGATACCGCCAGCTCGCTGCTGGAACGTGACGGTCCAGACGCGCTGACGATGCGACGCATTGCCAGCGAGGTGGGCTGCTCGACCAGCGTGCTCTACACGATGTTCGGGGGAAAGGCCGGAATTGCGGAGGCATTGTGGCGGGAGGGATTCGAACGCCTAGCGGTTGTGCTCGACGAAGCGGCCGGAGTTGATCCGCTGCAGCGATTGGCCGCCATGGGCCGGGCGTACCGGGCGAACGCGCTGGCCAACCGGTCTTACTACGCGATCATGTTCGGTCGGCCGATCCCCGGTTTCGAGCCGTCCGCGGAGGCGTACGAGGAGAGCCTTCAACCGCTGCGCGCGCTCGCCGACGCGGTTGCTGACTGCATCGACGCTGGCGTATTCCGGGCCGAAGACCCGATGCATATCGCCGGTGTGCTGTGGGCGGCTACGCACGGCGCGGTCAGCTTGGAGCTGGCCGGATATGAGGGCGCGGTTGACGCAGAACACCGGTTCGACGACCTGAGCGCAGCGGCAGCCGCGTGGTTCATGACGCCCGACGAGCTACGCCCCCAACCGGCGCGATAGGCGCCACGCATCACCAGCCCGGGTAGCGCTCCGTCCAGCGATCCTCGGTCGTTTCACCGTGCAGCGCATGCCAGGCGGCGCCAATGAGCGCTGCGTCCCGGATCTGCGCCGCGATCGTCAGCCCGAATACCTCCGCCCAGCCGGGCGACGCCTGCTCCATTCCTGATCGCAGCGGCGGGTTGATGACGTCCCACGCGCGCGCGATGGATCCTCCGACCACGAGCATGCTCGCACCGAACTTCACCGCTCTGGGCGCGACTACTCGTCCCAACACCTGGAGCGACTCTTCGACCGCCCTAATTGCGTCGGTGTCGCCGCGGCCGGCACGGGCGGCAATGTCTCGGACGTCCAATTTCTCCGTGGCGTCGCCGGTCAGGATCCCGTACCGCGCCCGAATCGCCCGCCGGGAGACGAGGTCCTCCAACGGAAGCCCGTCGACCCGGACCAAGTCGAGGCGGCCATCGGGCGGAACGCCCAGACCCCGCCGCTGTGCAACCCCGTCGACCAAGAAGGCCGACCCGATCCCCGTGCCGATCGTCACGCCGATCGCGCGGCGATGACCCTGCGCCGCCCCAGCCGCCCATTCGCCGATCGCGAAGGCCCAGGCATCATTGACGAACGAGACTTGACCGGTCGCCCCGGTGAGGGCTCGCCGCAACACGTCACCCAGGTCCACTCCCCGAAGGGCGTCGAACTTTCCGACGCCGTGGAAGTCGGCAATCCCTCGGGCATAGTCGAACGGACCAGGGATGGCCACACCCCATAGCGATGCGTCATCAAGCCGCAGCGACTTCCCGGCATCCACGATCGCGGCGACGAGTGCGCCGGTCGGCCAATCAGGGTCCAAGGGCCGCCGCCGAACTCCGGTCTCGGCAAGGACCTGCCAAGTCCCGGTTTCGACGACGGCGGCCGTCACGTGAGTGCCGCCGATCTCGAGAACCGGAACCATCCGCGAATCCATCAGCGGACCAGCGACTTCACCACGCGGACCCGACCTTTGCCGAGATTCCGCGCTCGGTAGGGACCCACGGCCGCGGGGACGACCAGGGTCTCGGCATATGCCAGCACATGCCTGGTCCCACTGATGGGCTCGATCTCCACACCCTCACCCTCCACGACGTTGAGGACGTGGAAGCGCCCGCCGGTGTCGTCGTCAATGGCTCGACCCGGGCTCAACACCAGGCGACGGACCTCGAAGAACATCTCCGGCAACGACCCGAGCAGCTCCTCCCGCCAGCCGTCGCCCTCCCGCACTACTCGCGGGGACTGCACGAGTTCGGACCTGACGGCGGCACCGGTTCGCTTGCTGTCGAGGTTCTCGAACGCATGCTGCACGTGGACCGGCCGTTGCCGACCCTCCGCGTCACGTCGTAGCCAATCGTAGAAACGCAGCGAGTAGAGGTACGGCGTAGCGCTGACTTCGAGCACGACGTTTCCGGCGCTGCTGCCATGTGGCGTCCCGGCGGGGACGCAGAAGAGGTGGTGCGGCTCGGCGGGGAAGGTCTGCACGAACCGCTCGATCTGGAACGGCTCTCCACCATGGTCCGCTTTGTCGGCCCGCCGGTGGAACTCCGTGGTGTCTACGTCGTCGCGAAGGCCGAGGAATACGTAGCCGTCCCTGCCTCCCACCATCACGTAATAGGTCTCGTGCTGCGGGTACGACCAACCGAAGACCTCCTTCATGTAGGCGGGCCGTGGGTGACAGTGCACCGACAGGTTGCCGCCGTCGACGGTGTCCAGGTAGTCGAACCTGATCGGGAACGACGTCCCGAACACCTCGTGCACGGCCGGTCCCAGCATCGAGCCGGGGTGGGTTGCCACGATCAGCTGGAACGGCAGCTCCACCATCGCCGTGACGTCACCGATGAGAACTCCGCTCTCCGGCGCGATCAGCTCGTAGCCCAGGGCGGTGTTGGTCGCACCAGGGTTGAAGCCGAGCTGCTGTTGCCCCCATCGGCCGCCCCACGGTGTCGTGTTGAAGGTCGGCCGGGTCCGAAACGGTTGGCCGGCCAGCACGTCCATGGTGTCGCGCATGGTGTCCCCGTCGATGGACGTCGGGCGGCCGGGGTTCTGCACGTCGAACCATCGGTCGACCCGAGCGACGAGGCCGTCCCGGTGGCGGTCGAGCAGTGGCCAGTCGACGTAGAACAGGCGCTTCGTCGTCGCAACGCCGTCATCGCTACGCTGCCCGAGGTTGCGCCCTCGCCCAGCGCTCACCTCGGCCTCCGCGTAGCGCTTCGGCAGGTCCACGTACCACAGACAGTCGCTGTCGAGTAGCGCCGCGCCCGGACCGTAGGCGACGAGCAGGCCAGTTGGTGGTGCCTGCGTCGTCGGAAGTTCCCGGAACAGCTGCCTCAGGTCGCCGGTGGGGAGGCGTTCGAAGTCGGGGTCGTCGGCCAGCGCCGCCGAGGTCGTGGCGGCGCAGGATCTCCGGCCACGGTGCGAACCAGTCGCGCAGGTCGAGGCGGGTGGTTTCCGATCCACGAGCCAGCAGGGACCGGCACAACCCGTCGACGACCGCGTCCCAGTCGAGGATCGCGGGCCCGTCGAGTGCCAGCACCATCGGGTGCCCAGGAAGTTGGGCGGCCGGATCGTCCCAGCCGACGGCGACGCCGCCGCCGACGGGCGGGTAGTGGGGGTTCCGCTCGTATACCGGAATCGACACCAGCTGATCATCTTCTTCCGACGACGCGGTCTGTATCGTGCGTCTGCCTCCGAGACCAGGAGAAGGCATGGTCGTCCATCGCCATTCTGGCGCCGATCTTCGCAGGGACGTGCTCGGGCTGCTCGAGGCTCATTGGGACGCCGACCGAGGGTTTTGCGTGCCGAATCCGGCAACATATCCCCACCTGTGGCTGTGGGACTCGTGCTTCCACGCAGTCGTGTGGGCACACTTGGGTGACGTGCGCGCGGCGGAGGAGCTGACCGCCGCGCTCCAAGGTCAGTTGCCCGGCGGGTTCGTGCCGCACATGCGGTACGGGGCCTTGGGGCCAGACACGTTCCTCGGACCGCTTTCGGCCACGTCGTCGCTCACCCAGCCACCGATGTTCGGCCACGCGGTCAAGGTTCTGATCGACCACGGGATCGCAGTGCCACCATCAGCCATCGCTCGCGCCCGACGAGGGCTGGAATGGCTGTGGTCGCGACGTCGCACCGAACGTGACCTGCTCTATGTCGTCCATCCATGGGAGGCCGGCAACGACCATTCACCGCGATGGGACGACTGGGGAGCCCCGGGCACGAGCCCCGAGAACTATGACCGGGCGGCTCGGACGGCGTGGAACAAGGCCCGGATGGCCGACGTCAGCTTCCACGACGACGGTGCTGCCGCCTGGTCGTCGACATTCGTCGCCTGCCCTGCGGGCTTCAACGCTTATGTTGCCTTCAACCTGGCCGAGCTTGCGGTTGTGCTCGATGATCCGACATTGGCCGACCGGTCTCGGCGGATCGGTGTTGCCATGGACGAACACCTCTGGGATGACGAGCAACAGCTCTGGTGTGATCTAGCCCTGGTCGGCGGTCGCAACCCGCGGGTCACGACTCCGATCAGCGACGGCCTGATGGGCTCGTTGGTGACGACCGACGCCACCCGCGCCACGGCGGCGTTGGCGCAGCTGGAGCGGACGGATCGGTTCAGCGCGCCGTTCGGGCCGACGAACGTCGCTCGGTCGGACCCGGCCTACGACCCCCGGATGTACTGGCGCGGTGTCGCCTGGCCGCCGCTGAACTATCTGCTGTGGTTGGCGCTGCGGCGCTGGCACCGGTTCGACCAGGCATCCACTCTCGCGCGGCGGACCCGAGAAGCGGCAGTCGGCAACGGGTGGGCCGAGTACTGGAATCCCGAGACGGGTGAGGGCCTCGGAGCCATCCCACAGTCCTGGACCGGATTGGTCCTGGCCATGGACCCGGAGGGCTGACTTCTGACCGGGTGAGTCAGATCGCCTTATCCCTCCCGGCGGCGCCAGTCGCTCGGGCTCATGCCGGTGCATGTCCTGAACCGCGCGGCAAAGTAGAACTGACTACTGAAGCCGATCGCGTCGGAGATCGCACCGACCGGCAACGAACTGGATTCCAGCAGGACCTGCGCACGCTCCATCCGCCGTTGCTCCACGAATCGACCCGGCGAAATCCCGAGCTGCTGCTTGAAGACGTGCGCGAGCCGCGAGGGGGAGAGGCGCGCGGCTCTCGCGATGTCGGACACGGTCAGCTGACGATCAAGGTGACGGGAGATGAAGAGCACGGCCTCCTGAACCGGCTCGCCGATCCGGGCCGGTTGGGGATTCGCCGCGTCAAGCCAGAGCAGGGCCCGCTCGAGGGCGTTGAGCGCGAGCTCGGTAGCCCGCGGCAAACCACTCCTGGCGTAGGAGTCCATTTCGAGCAAAGCATCGCGAATTCGCTCCTGCAGTCGGGCCGACGGCGCCGGTATCCAGGTGACCCCTCGTCCCAGGGCAGGCCAGCCGAGCAGGTCGTGCCATCGGTCACGCGGGTGGAAATGGGCCCAGACGAACCGCCATGGCTCGGAGTTGCCAAAGTCCTGCCTCGCGCCGGGCAACCATACGACGGTGTCGCCCGGTGAGATGACCCGCGGACCGGGATCGCCCTCAGGCTGCACGACGGCATGACCGGTGAGGGTGTGGGTGATCAGGACGGTCGGAGTTCCGAGCCGTCGCCAGCACCGGGATTGCGTGCGGAGCTCGGATCCGGTGAGCAGCCGCTCGACGGAGGGATACGGCGTCTCGGCTGGCATCGCCCGGGCGAAGGGGTTCCTCGTGATCGAGGAATTCTTGGACCCAGGCGAACTCACGCAATGGCGCGGAGTAGTCGACAAGGCCATAGCGGAGAACCTCACCGAGCAGCCGGTCGGCAGTAATGCACAGGTATTCACGCAGCAGATGAATCTTCGCCGGCGGAGCGACGCGATCAGGACACTGGTCGAGTCTGCTCACATCGGCGGGCTCGTGGGCAGCCTCGAAGGTGTTGAAGCGGTGCGGATCTATCTCGACCAGGCATTGGTCAAGGAGCCGTACGCCGCTCCGACGCAATACCACACGGACCTGCCGTGGTGGGCGTTCGACTCCGACAATTCGTGCACGATCTGGATCGCTCTGGATGACGCGACGGTCGAGAACGGATGCCTGTACTTCGTCCCCGGCAGCCATGAGCTGACCCGTGCCTACCGCAGTGACCTCGGACCAGACCTCGGCGCCGTCTTCGCCGCTCATCCGGACGTAAGGCGGGCGCCGGTGCCCTGTCCGCTGCCCGCGGGCGGGTGCACGGTCCACAACGCCCGGACGATCCACGGCGCTGGCGCCAACATGACCTCTGGCCGCCGCCGTGCGATGACGGCTGCCTTCATGCCCGACCGCGTTCGGTTCAACGGGACGAGGGATGTCAGGGTGCTGGGGGAGAGTTATCTCGACACTCTCGCCGTGGGCGACCTTCTGCAGAACGACGAGCTGAACCCGGTCGTGTACGCGCGATCGTCAGTAGAAGACCACGACGCGGCGGTGGGTGGTAGTTTCCATGCCCAGCCACGTGATCCACGACGGTGATCAACCTCGAGCAGGTGGCAAGGAATCATGGCCCGCGCGGTCCGCCTCAGCGGCCCCCGTTCCGTCGATGTCACGACGATTCCCGTCCCGCCTCTTGGTCCGGGCGAGCTGCGCGTTCGGACGCTGGCCTCCGGCATCTCTGCCGGTACAGAGCTCACTGCTTATCGCGGCACGAATCCGAATCTGACCTCACGATGGGATCCCGACCGGCGCTTGTTCATGGGCGTTGAAGGACCGCCGTCATTCCCCCTGGTCGGATGGGGTTACTCCGAAGTCGGCGAGGTCGTGGAGATCTCGCCACCCGACGACATCTCCGGCGGATCCCAGGCCGAGGTGAGCGTCGGGGATGTGGTGTGGGGCATCTGGGGCCATGTCTCCGACGCCGTGCTGCCGATCGAGCGTCTCCGCGGGCACGAGCTCCCGCGCGGGCTCGACCCGGTCGTCGGGTGCTTTGTACGCGTTGGCGCAATTGCCCTGAACGCCGTCCTCGCGGCTGGCGCGGGGCTGGGCGAAACCGCCGTCGTCGTCGGACAGGGCGTCATCGGGCTGCTTGCGACGTCGTTTGCCGTTCAGAACGGGGCGCGTGTCATCGTGGTCGAGGGCATCCCGGCGCGCCGTGAGTTGGCTCTGGAACTCGGTGCATACGAGGCATTCGCGCCCGGCCCTGACGTTGCCCCGGCCATCCGCGAGCGCACCGCCGGGCGGGGCGCCGATGTCGCCATCGAGCTCAGCGGCGTATTTCCCGCGCTGCACGAGGCGATTCGCATCGTCGGCCCCGACGGCCGCGTCGTCGCTGCCGGCTTCTACCAGGGCGACGCGACCGCTCTTCGCCTCGGCGAGGAGTTCCACCACAACCGGGTCGATGTCGTGGCTTCCCAGATCGGTGCGGTTCCGGCCCACAAGAGGGCTCGCTGGGATGTGCCCCGGCTGCAGGAAACCGTCGTCGACCTGCTCGCCAGCGGACACCCCGATGTCACCCGGCTGGTCAGTCACCGGTTCGACGTCGAGGATGCCGCGCAGGCATACGAGCTGCTGGACACCGAGCCGGCGACGGCCTTGCAGGTCGTACTCGAGTTCGCCGCCGGAGCAAGCTCATGACGGCGATCCTGGTCCAGGAGCAGCACCTGCCCGGCGGCAGCCTCGAGGAGAAGTGGGACGCCGCGCGTGCCTACGGATACGACGGGATCGAGCTGCGCGGGGCCGGTGACCTGCGCTTCGCCGCTCGGCTCCCGGAGCTGCGGCGTGCAGCGGCCGCCGGCGTGCCCATGCCGACGGTGTGCGTCGACATGCTGCACTTCATCGGGGATTTCGACGCCGAGCGGCGCCGCGATGCACGGGTCCAGATGCGGTCGCAGCTCTCCGTCATCGCCGAGATCGACGGGCGAGGAGCCATGACGCCCGCGTCGTACGGGATGTTCTCCCGCCGTCTGCCACCGTTCGAGCCGCCACGCACACCTGAAGAAGACCGGGCGATCCTGGTAGACGCCCTCGGTGAGCTCGGCCGGCATGCCGAGTCCGAGGGCGTGACACTCTTCCTCGAGCCGCTCAACCGCTATGAGGATCACATGGTCAACCGGCTGGCGGACGGGGTGTCACTCCTGGAGGAGGTGGGCCTGGGGTCGGTCCGGCTCGGTGCCGACACCTACCACATGAACATCGAGGAGGCCGATCCAGCGGCCGCCCTGCAGAGCGCAGGACCGTGGATCGGCCATGTCCAGGTCAGTGATTCCAACCGGCTCGAACCGGGGGCAGGGCATGTGGACTGGCCCGCCATCTGCGCGAGTCTCAAGGCGATCGGCTACGACGGACCGGTGGCCCTCGAGAGTCGACTGTCCGGCCCGGCCAAGGACGTACTGCCGCGGGTCCCTGCGCTCCTGCGGCGTTATCTCTAACCGGCAGCGTGACGTCGGTGCTCGGAGGCCGGGGCCTTCAATTCGATCACGTGAACGCCAATCAGTGACAAACGAGCTGCAAGATCGATTTAGCAGAGCGAGACTGGCCATGTGACTAACCCGTGATCTCCGGTTCATTGACCACTCTCGCCGAAGGCGGCCAAACTTTGGATCAAGCTTCGACGGGCCCACAGAGTCAGCGCAGATCAGCCGCCACCGACTAGGGAGCATGGCATGACGAGGTTGAACCGCCCCACGAGTGTTGTTGCTGCGGTCTTCGCCCTGGTGGCGCTGGCGGCCTGCGGAGGAGACGACGACGGCGGCGGCGAGGCCGAGGGTGGAGGCGGGGGTGAGGGCGGTGGTGAGGCCGAGTCCATCGTCGTCTGGACCGGCGACACGATCCCGGAACGGGTGGCGGCGACGGAAGAGATCATCGCCGGCTTCACCGAGGCGACCGGTATCGACGTCGAGTTAGTGGGCGTCGACGAGGACCAGTTCGTCCAGCTCCTCACCTCGGCCGCGGCCGCCGGAGAGCTGCCCGACGTCGTGGGCTCGCAGCCCCTGGCGGGGGTCCGCACGATGGCAGCAAACGAGCTGGTCAATACGGAGGCAGCTGAGGCGGTCGTCGGGGCACTCGATGCCAGCACGTTCTCCGAGCGGGCGCTCGAGTTCACCAGAGAGGGTGACAGTCAGCTCGCCGTGCCGACCGACGCGTGGTCGCAGCTGCTGTACTACCGAAAGGACCTGTTCGACGCGGCCGGCCTCGACGCTCCCGAGACGTATGAGGACGTCAGGGCGGCAGCCGAGGCGCTGGACAGCCCGGAGGTTGCCGGCATCGTCGCCGCCACCACCCCGGGCGACGGCTTCACCCAGCAGACGTTCGAGCACCTCGCGATGGCCAACGGTTGCGAGATGGTCGACGACTCCGGCGAAGTGACGATGGACAGTGACGAGTGCGTCGCCGCGTTCGAGTTCTTCGGGGACCTGATGACGAATTACTCGGTGACCGGCACCCAGGACGTCGACACGGTCCGGGCGAACTACTTCGCTGGTCAGGCCGCGATGGCCATCTGGTCCACCTTCCTGCTGGACGAGATGGCAGGACTGCGCAACGACGCCCTGCCGACCTGCCCGGAGTGCGCGGCAGACCCGACCTTCCTCGCGAAGAACAGCGGGGTGGTCGCACAGCTGCAAGGCCCCGATGGTGACGAGCCAGCTCAGTTCGGCGAGGTTTCTGCCTGGGTGATCACGGTGGACGCGGCGGCTGAGCCGGCGCAGCAGTTCGTCGAGTACATGATGAGCGACGGCTACATCGACTGGCTCGCCATCGCACCGGAGGGCAAGTTCCCAACCCGATTCGGCACCCCGGAGAACCCGACCGAATACGTCGACGCCTGGGCCGAACTGGACATCGGCGTCGACACCAAGGCGCCGTTGTCTGACTTCTATTCGGATGAGGTCGTCGAAATCCTGACCAGCGGCGCGGACAACCTCTCCCGCTGGGGCATCACCCAAGGCCAGGGCGACCTGGTCGGGGCCTCGCTGGGCGAGCTCCCGGTGCCGCAGGCGGTCGGTGCCCTGGTGGCCGGTGATGTGGATGCCCAAGGGGCCGCCGATCAGGCTGCCGAGGCACTGCGCACGATCCAGGGCTCCCTCGGGTGAGCGAACGCGCCGACGCCGGTGGGGTGCCACCGCCGGCGGTGGAGCCGGTGCGGGGGGCGGCGGCGGCAGGCCGTGGCAGACGTGATTTCAAGCGGCGCAGTGACGCACGTGCCGGATTGGCGCTGATCTCGCCGACGCTCGTCATCGTGCTTGTCATGGTGGTCCTGCCCATCCTGTGGACGGTGTCCCTTGCCTTCCAGCAGGTGCGGCTGCTCAACCTCCGGTCAGCTGGCGTGTTCGGTGACTACACCCTGGCCAACTTCGAGGCGATCTTCACCTCCGATGTCTTCTGGTCCTCGCTGCGCACCACGCTCATCTACTCGGTGTTCGGGACGGCCGGTGCGATCGGGCTCGGGCTGGTGGCGGCGTTGGCGCTGCGAAAGCCGTTCCGTGGCCGCACGCTCATTCGCGCCGCGATGCTATTGCCGTACGTCACCCCGATCGTCGCGGCGACGTTCGCCTGGACGACGATGCTCAACCCGCAGTTCGGCATCGTGAACGAGTGGGGACAGCAATTCCTAGGGTGGGACGAACCGATCGCGTTCCTCAGCCAGAAGAGCGCCGAAGTATCCGTGTTTGGCCTGGAATTCACTGTGCCCGTCGCTCTGTCCACCGTCATCGTGTTCGAGTGGTGGCGGTCGTTCCCGTTCGCGTTCCTCTTCCTCACCGCACGGCTCGCGGCCGCACCGGTGACCCTGGAGGAGGCGGCCAGGGTCGACGGTGCCACCCCGACGCAGCGCTTCCGGTACGTCATTCTGCCGCAACTGATGCCGACGATCGCCGTGCTGGCGGTCCTCCGCTTCATCTGGACGTTCAACAGCTTCGACGACATCTACCTGCTCACCGGTGGCGGTGCCGGAACCGACGTCGTGGCTGTGCAGGTGTTCAACTCGCTGACTGCGCGAGGAGACATCGGTACCGCGGCCGCTCAAGCCCTGGTGCTGGCGGCCATCCTCGCCGTCTTCGTCGGGGTGTATCTGCGCTGGTTCGCTCCGCGTGAGGAGCTGGCGTGATGGCGACCGACACTCAGCTGGATCGACCGACGCCGCGACCAGCGGGCGCGCCGCCGCGGCGCGGCCTGTCCCGGGACGCGTTTGAGAACCGCCTGTTCGCCGTGCTCCGGTGGATTGTCATCGCCGGCTTATTGGTGATCACGGTCTTCCCGTTCTACTACACCCTGCTGCTCTCGTTCCGTCCGCTGGACGAGGTCCTGCAGAATCCCGGCGCGCTGTGGCCGTCGAACTTCTCCCTGGATAGTTACAGCACGGTGTTGGAGTCCCAGGAAAGCGGGGGCCAGGGGTTCCTGACGTTCATCCGCAACAGTGCGCTCGTGGCGCTTGGCACTGTGGTGTTCACCCTGCTCGTCGCACTGCCCGGCGCGTACGCGGTGAGCCGGCTGGAGTTCTTCGGCCGACGGCAGGTCAGCGTGCTCTTCCTGGCCGTCTACCTCTTCCCAGCCATCCTGCTGGCCGTCCCGCTGTTCGTGTTCTTCACCCGGATCGGATTGCGCGGGTCGTTGGTCGGGCTGCTGATCGTGTACATCTCGCAGATCGTCGCCGTTTCGATCTACATGTTGCGGAACTACTTCGACACGATCCCGGTCAGCCTGGAAGAGGCCGCCGCGATCGATGGCTGTACCCGGCTGGGCATCATGAGGCGGATCAGCATTCCGCTGGCGATGCCGGCGATCATGGCGAACGCGCTCTTCGTGTTCATGATCGCGTGGAACGAGTTTCTCTTCGCGCTGCTGTTCCTGGTCGAAGAGCGGGACAAGTGGACCGTTTCCCTGGGGCTTTCCCAGCTCGCAGGCAGCATCGAGATCCCGACGACCGTCCTGATGGCCGGATCGGTGATCGTGACACTGCCGATCATCATCATCTTCTTTGCGACCGAGCGGCTGCTGACCGAGGGGCTGACGGCCGGCGCGGAGAAGGGCTAGTCCTCTGCCACAGAGTGACCCTGCCGACCATCCCCGGCCCTGGACCGCAGGGGAGCTGACCGCGCGGGCTGGGTATGTGCTGCGCGGCAACAGCGCGGGTGCGATGACCCGCGCGGCGCCCGATCTCTACCCGCACCAGTGGAGCTGGGACGCGGCGTTCGTGGCCGCGGGGCTGGCCCACGTCGACCTCGAGCGGGCGTGCCTGGAGCTGGACACGCTGCTCGCGGGTCAATGGCGGACCGGAATGATCCCGCACATCGTCTTCGACCCGGCCGAGACCGGCTACTTCCCCGGCCCGGACCGCTGGGCGTGCGCAGAACACACCGCCGACGCACCCGCAGCTCCGCAGACCAGCGGCATCTGCCAGCCGCCAGTGCATGCGCTCGCCGTCGAACGGATCGTCGAGGTAGCCGTGGACCGGAGCCCGGCAGCGCAGGCCGCCGCGGACACGTGGCTGGCCGCGGTGTATCCGCGGCTGCTCGACTGGCACCGCTACCTCGTGCGTCACCGCGACCCCACCGGCAGCGGGCTGCTCACCATCTACCACGGCTGGGAGAGCGGCATGGACAACTCGCCGCGCTGGGACGAGGCCTACTCCCGGGTGACCGTCGGCGCGGACCTACCGGCGTACGAGCGACGCGACACGCGGATCGTCACCGACGCCAGCCAGCGCCCGAGCACCCAGGAGTACGACCGTTACCTGTGGATCGTCGAACAGCTGAAACGCGCGGCCTACGACGACGAACGGATTCGGGAGTCGGTTGACTTTCTCGTGACCGACGTCTTCATGTCCGCGGTCTTCGCGGTAGCCAACGACGCGTTGGCAGGGCTGGCCGAGCGGCTCGGGGCAGCAGAGGCAGGCGAACTGCGCGACTACGCCGATCGCTTCCGCCGAGGTGTCGCAGCAGTGGTCGACGACGCGACGGGCCTGGCGCTGGACCGAGACCTGCGAACAGGGACTGTGCTGGCCTCGCAGACGATTGCCGGGTTCGCGCCGCTGCTCTGCGGGGGCCTCGAGCCTGCCGCCGAGGGCCGGATGGTCGACCTGCTGAGGTCCACAGCATGGACCGGTCATCCTGACCTGCGTCACCAGGTGATCCCCACGACCAGTCCGGAATCGGCGGCTTTCCGGCCGCGAACCTACTGGCGCGGGCCGAGTTGGCCGGTGATGAACTGGTTCTTTGCCTGGATGCTGCAGCGCCGAGGACTGGTCGACGCGGCCGGTTCACTCCGTCGAGCGTGCCTCGACGAGCTCAGCGCGGGCGGGCTCGCGGAGTATTACCAGCCGTTCACGGGCGAACCGCTGGGGAGCATGGATCAGTCGTGGACCGCGGCGGCCGCCCTCGACCTGCTGCTGGCACCGAACTGGCAGACCTGATCCAGACCCCTACTCTGTGGGCGTGCTGTTCCTGGTCCGGCACGGCCAGACGGCGGCGAACGCGGCTGGGCTCTTTCTCGGCCGGGCCGACCCGCCGTTGACCGACCTGGGCCAGCGGCAGGCCATGGCGCTTGCCGCCGGACTGCCCGTTCCGGCCCGAGTCGTCTCGAGCCCGCTCCGCCGGGCCAGGCAGACCGCGGCCGCCCTGGGCCAGCCGATCGAACTGGACGAGCGCTGGCTCGAGATGGACTACGGCGACCTCGACGGCCAGCCGGCCGGCTCGGTGACGGCTGAGTTCTGGACCCGATGGCGGGCCGACCCGACGTTCGCTCCGCCCGGCGGCGAGTCGCTGACCGCCGTCGGTGAGCGGATTCGCGACGCCTGCACTGACCTGATCGAAGCAGCCGACGGTGCGGACGTCGTCGTGGTGAGCCATGTGTCGCCGATCAAGGCGGCCGTCGCCTGGGCGTTGGGGGTGGACGACCTGGTTGCCTGGCGGATGTACGTGGCGGACGCAGCAGTCGCTCGGGTGAGGACGGGGCCGCCGGCACCGGTGCTGATGTCCTTCAACGAGGTGTACCCGCCCGGGTAAGCGGCTTCCCGTCGATCACGTTCACCACCCTGGTTGGTGGTTCACGAGGCTCCTGCGCCTGGTGAACCGATGCCCTGGGTAGTGAACGTGATCAACGGGGGGAGGCTGTGCGACCTCGTGCAGCTCGGTGAACGGGTGACGGCGGGGCCGCCGGACGGCCGCAGTTCAGGCGACCGGTGCGCGGTACCCACCGAACGACAACGGCGATTCCCAGACTCGAACGCCCAGCACCTCACCGCCGGCATCCCGGATCGCCGCGGAGAGCTGGTCGTGCACCCACCGGGCGAAGACCTCGACCGTGACCGCCTCGGCACTCTCTGGGCGGATCATCTCCAGATCCTGGTCGGCGACCTCCTCGACCAGCTTGCCGAGCGTGGCATTGAGCACATCGAGGTCACAGACCCAACCCTGCCCGCGCAGCTCCTCGCTCTCGACGACGAGCTCGAGGCGGTAGTCATGGGTGTGCAGCTCTCCTTCCGGCCAGGGCGCGCCTGGCATGACGTGCCAGGCGCGGACTTCGGCGACCGTACCGACGGAGAACACGAGTCATCAGTAGCACAGTGCGGCGTGGACCAGCCCGTCGCCGCCCCGGTCGACGGCAGCGAACGCCTCGGGGGCGTCGTCGACGGCAAATGTGTGGGTCGCGAGAGCCGCGAGAGGCAGCTCGTCGAGGAGTGCCAGCGCTGCCTGCCGACGTTTCTCGATCGTCCAGTGCGGCTGCTGATCGGCCGGGATGGTGGACACCTGGCTCGATCGGATGGTGAGTCGCCGCCGATGGAAGTCGGCGCCCAACGGTAGCGGCACTGGCTTGCTGCCGTACCAGGATGCGACCAGGGCGGTACCTTCGTGCGCCAACAGCGGAAGGCTGGCGGCAAGCGCGGCCGGGTTGCCACTCGCCTCGACAACGACTCCGGCGCCACGTTGTCCGAACTGCGATTGCACGGTCGCGTCGAGCTCGTCCGGAGAAACAGCACTGACGCCGAACCGAAGCGCCGTCGCACGGCGCCAGGCCAGCGGCTCGCTCCCGACGACCTGCGCACCGGCACGCAGCAGTAGCGCCGCCGTGAGCAGTCCGACGACTCCGAGGCCGACCACAACGATCGACTTGCCCTCGACGCGGCCGGCGTCTCGGGACAACTGCACGGCAGTCTCGACGAGCGGAAAAAGGGTCGCTTCGCGCGGGTTCGTGTCGCCCAACGGGATCACTTCAGCGGCGGGGACAACGAGGCGGGCCTGGTGCGGATGGAACACGAACACCTGATCGCCCTCGGTTACGGCTCCCGCTCCGCGCTCGACCCGGCCGACGCAGCTGTAGCCGTATTGGAACGGGTAGCGAAAGGTTCCGCCCAGCGCACCGATCGTTTCGTCCAGCGGAAGACTCGGATCGAGGTCTCCCCGGTACGCGAGCAACTCGCTTCCGGCGCTGATCCCCGAGTGGCTGGTCCGGACGAGCACGTCGCCCTCGTTCAGCGCCGGAAGTGGCACCGGCCGCACCTCGACCCAGCGCGGCGCCACGAAGAGAATGGCCCGTGTATCCACGCGGCATCCTCCGCTCATGAACGGCCGAGCCCGTTTCGCCGTGTCACAGCACGGGCAGAGGGTTCACGGTGGGCAGTCCGCCGTGCGGGAGCCGTCGACGGAAAGGTACCTCGATGGAGAGACCGCGGCACTTCGCGACCGTCGCCCTACCGACGCCATACGGTGAGTTCGAAACGCACGCGTTCGAGTCCGATTCGGGATTCGTGTACCTGGCGCTCGTACGCGGTGACGTGACATCGGATTCGGCGGTCCTTGCCCGACTGCATTCCGAGTGCCTGACGGGCGACGCTTTGGGTTCACTGCGCTGCGACTGCGGCATCCAACTGCGGTCGTCGCTGCGCATGATCGCCGCCGAAGGGCGGGGCGTCATGATCTATGCGACCGGTCAGGAGGGACGTGGGATCGGTCTGATCAACAAGCTGCTCGCCTACGTCGAGCAGGACCACGGGGCGGACACCGTGGACGCCAACCTTCGCCTGGGACTGCCGGTTGATCTGCGCCGGTACGACGACGCCGCCGCAGTTCTGCTCGAACTGGGAGTGCGGTCCGTGCGGCTGATCACCAACAACCCGGCGAAGGCCGCAGGTCTGCAGGCAGCGGGGGTGCAGGTCGAAGAGTTGCAACCGATCCCGACGGCAGCGCATACGCGCAACAACGGCTACCTGCGTACCAAACAGCAGCGCCTTGGACACCACGTCAGTGCAATTCCGCTCAACGACTGGCACGAGCCGGTCGTCGACGTGACTGAGCTACTCGGCGACATCAAGGTGCATAGTGACCGTCCGCACGTCGTGCTCAAGTACGCCCAGACGCTCGACGGGCGGATCGCGACCGCGACGGGCGACTCGAAGTGGATCAGCGGACCCGATGAGCGGGCAATCTCGCACGCGTTGCGGGCGGCATGTGACGCCGTGCTGGTCGGCGTCGGAACCGTCGTGCACGACGACCCACAGCTGACCGTCCGCATGGTGCCCGGTGCGTCTCCGGTTCGGGTCGTGCTC
Organism: uncultured Actinomycetota bacterium; assembly: GCA_963831385.1. Classification (GTDB taxonomy): domain Bacteria; phylum Actinomycetota; class Actinomycetes; order Jiangellales; family Jiangellaceae; genus JACVRX01. Next base: position 20,391 of record CAWHPW010000016.1, on the reverse strand, counting down.
GACACGACGTTGCGCACGCCTGCCACCGCGCGGATCCTCGATGACGACGCCGGCACCATCGTGTACACGACCGACCGAGCGTCGGCCGATCGGGTGCAGGATCTGCGGTCGCGCCACGTGGGGGTTCGCCTGCTGCCGGCCGGCGCGGGTGGGGTGGACATCGGCTCGGTGCTGCGTGACCTGTGCACCGTCGGTGTCCGATCGCTGCTGGTGGAGGGCGGCGCCCGGGTGATCACCGCGATGCTGGCCGCCGGTCTTGTCGATCGGCTGATCGTCGCGGTCGCCCCGACGATCATCGGAGCCGGCACCGAGGCTGTCGGAGACCTGGGCATCGCCACCGTGGCATCCGGGCTCCAGCTGACCAACCGCTCCCTCCACGTCATGGACGACGACCTGCTCATCGCCTGGGACATGGAGACCAGCGCGGTCGCTTGAGTGCGATCCGTCGTGCTGACGTTTCCGCTCGACGCATCATCTCGGCCTATTGCGGCCGAGATACTCCGGGATCCTGGGTGAACTCATAGACGTTTCCGTCCGGTCCCCGAAAGTGGACCCAGGCGTTGCCACTGTCGTCGATCTGCGGGTCGAGCAGGATCTCAACCCCGGCTGACCGCAGTTCGTCTGCCGCACTGACGACGTCATCCACCAGGAAACCCACCACCGGACCTGTGGTGAAGTGCCGATTGGTGAGGCTTGCCGAATCGAACACCTCGACCTTGCTGCCATCCGGCACCTTCAGCATCCAGAAGCCCGTGTGTTCCGCCTCGAGTCGCAAGCCCAGGACGTCACGGAAGAACTGCACGGTCTGTTCGGCATGCGCGGTTCGGGTTCCCACCCAGGCGAGCTTGATGATCTCCATCGCAGATCCGTCCTTACGTCTCGGTTGAGAGCGTGCTTGTTCGCTGGCTCTCACGTTGGTGCCGTCGCCGGTCGATGGCCGCATTGATTTCCCCGCCGAACAGGACGGCGACGCTGGACAGGAATACCCAGACCACCGTGGCGATGATGGTGCCGAGGGCCCGGCTGACCGAATCGAGCGCTTGAGTGCCCTCCGTCGCGACGGACAGGCCTTCGCCGGGACTGCGGCCGGTGGCCAGGTAGGCGCGGAATCCGGCCGCAACCGCGATCCAGACCAGCATGGCGACGATCGCGCCGGGCAGGGATCGTCGCCAGCCCAGTCGGCGGGCCGGAACGAGCTGGTAGATGGCGAGCAGGAAGGCGGTGACGAGTATGGCCAGGATCGGCCACCGGCCGACCGTCCACAGCACCGTGAACGTGTCGCCGAGGCCGAACTGGTTCGCCAGCTCGCGGGCATTGCCCAGCAGTGGCCCGAATACCTGGATGAGGACCTGCAAGACGATGACGAACAGCGACGCGACGGCCAGTATCACCGAGATTGCCCGGCGCCGCAGCGCGGACCGTTGCTCGACGACGTCGTGTGCGAGGTCCAGCGCGTGCACGGCAGGCAGGAAGACCCGGCTGGCCAGCCACAACCCGAACAGCAGACCGCCGATCGCCAGGCCGCCGCGGGCCTGGTTGAGCTGCGCACGTACGTATGGTTCGGCGACGTCGCTGACCAGATCGGGGCCGAGGATGATCGTCATCAGTTGGGCGATCACCCGCTCGATGTCGTCAGTGCTGTCTGGCGATGTCAGTTGCTCGACGTAGCCGAGCACCGCCCCGAACGCGAAGGTGAACGGGATCAGGGCCAGCGAGGCGAAGAACGCCATCTCCGCGGCGAGCCCGGTCACCCGGTGCCGGGCACTGGCGTGCACGGCGTCGGCGAAGACCTGCCACGGGTTGAAGCCGCCGAGCCGGGTGCGGCGCCGAGCCAGCCACGCATCGACTCGCCGCCGTAGCCGTCCGCCCGCCATCCGTCCCTCGATCGTCGGTGGCACGAGTGTGCCCGACAATCCCTACCCGGGGCGTACCACTCGGTTGAGCAGGCGTCATCGGGTCCCTTTAACGCTTCAAGCCCGCGCGACGCCACTGACGCCGGCAGATCGACGCACTTCGGCTCAGCGAGCCGGTTTCGGTCGATGAGGTTGGCGGGTCATGGGTCGTCTGGCACCGACATGGGCAGCGGAGATTGCCGGAATGCCCTCGATCGCGCTGTCGGCTGTCTCGTAGGTGCCGAAGCCGAAGCCGAAGCCGAAGCCGAAGCCGAAGCCGTCGAGGTCGAGGCCGTGGGCGGCCTGTTGTCTGAGGCGGTTGGACCTGCTCGGGCTGGTTGCTGGCTGGGGTGTCGGGGGTCGTCGGGTGCGACGAAGGCTCGTCTTGCCTTTGCCGGGTACGAGCGCCCAGTGGAGTCGGGTCTTCAGGTCGTGGTGGAACCCGCACAACGGGTCCAGTTCGTCCAGGCGGGTGTGCCGGGTCTGCGCCCAGGGTTTCTGGTGGTCGTATTCGATCCGCCGGCGGTGGCAGCCCTGGACCGAGCAGGTCGGGTTGGTCCACAGCAGGGCGATCTTCTGCGCGGTGGTCGGCCCGCGACCCAGATGGGTGACGTTCGCCACGTCGACCCCGTTGGTGATCACCAGTTTGAGGATGGCGTCGCCGAGCAGGTCCCGGGCCACCGAGACCGGGACCGGGCCGACCCCGGCGATTTCGCACAGCTCCTCACCCTGCACGTGGCCGCGGCGCAGCGCCTGCCGCGTCGACCCGCAGCAACGCCAGGTAGCGGGGATTGGACCAGCGGCTCGGCGGTACCGGGCACGCCGGCCGACCACCGGTAGCACGGAAGATCCCCGGATCGCCTGCCACCGGGCGGCCTACTCCGCTCGACGGCGGACCTTGAGCTGGGCCGGCAGCTGTGGGCTCATCGACCGGCTGGTCAGTGCCCTCGGCTGTGGCCGGCTCGCCGCCGCCGTTCCGTGCGTTCGGGTTGTGTCGGTCACTGCCGGTCGCCCGCGAAGCTGGCTGCTCGCCACCGGCGGCGTGGTCGGCCATGGCCATCAGAGCGTCGAAGGCGTAGGCCTCGACCGGTTCCCTGCGGCCGTCGCGGCGGGAGGCGCTGAAGATCGCGTCGGTGATGGCGTTGAGCACGGTAAGAAATGCAGCCCCTGCTTGGGCGGTACCGCGGGCCGAGAGATTCCAGCCGCCTTCGCCGTCGCGATAGTGCCGCAGCCGACGTTGAGCGTGGATACGCCGGTTGGTGGCCTCCGGGTCCGGATCCGCCGCCGCCTTCACCCGGGCGCACTCTTCCCGCAGCTCGGCGAGGGACACCCGCGGCGCCAACTCGAGCAGTCGCTGTTCCGCCGACGGGTCCGCCTCGGCGGCACTGCTGATGGCCGCGGCCTGGGCGTGGGACAGCTCTCCACGACGCAGTGCACCCTCGACTCCCGGCAGCTCGGCCAGCCGGTGCGAGGTATCCATCGCATCCTTGGCGGCAGCCGTGGACGAGCCAGCCTTGCGCGCCAGTGACTCCGCAGCGGAACGGGTGCCCTCCCGGTCACGCTGGTGAGAAGCGGCTATTCGCCGCGCCAGCAACGTCTTCCCAGCCGAACCGAGCCGTTCGATCCGGTCGAACTCGGCCCACAACTCTCGAGCTGCGCGGCCGCTGACGCAGTCGGGGTCCAACGCGCTCACCAGCTCACCGAGCTGGCCGCGGATCCGAACCACCGTTTCGTACATGTGTTCGACTCTAGGGCAGGGGGCTGACAGTTCGCGACCTGGAACGACCCGCTTGTGGATGCCCGGCTATGGCGCCGCTTCGACGCGTGCCGACTGAGGCAATGCCGCGGACTCGCGCGATTGCCACACACCAGCCGACCACTCTCCCCGCACCCTGACTCCTCCCCGCGAGGGCGCGGCCGGGCAGTCGACCCCAGCGATCACGTCGCGTACGCGGCAGCCCCGAGCAGGTGCAGCGACACATAGGGAACGTCGCCGACGACCCAGCTGTCGTGTTCTTCCGGCGGGATGTGGAAGATCGTCCCGGGGGTGAGATCGAAGACCCGGCCATCATCGAAAGCCGCGACGGCGTGACCCGCGAGGACGATGCCGAGGTGCTCGACCGTGCAGCGCCGGGCACCCACGCCCGGCCCCACGTGCTCGGACCATCTCCACCCCGGCTGATACGTCGCCCGACCGAGGGTCTGGCCGGCGATCGTGACCAGTTCCAGCCGGCCCTTGTCGAACTCGCGGACCTCGTCGGGCGACCCGAAGCTCGTGAGAATCGTCTCCATGCCGGAGGTCCGTCTCCTTTGTCTCAGCACTGGCGAATGAGTCTGCGCCACCAGCGCGGCCGCCGGCGGGTTTCAGGTTCTGACCATGGACGAATTGCCGGCTGGCCGGTCGCAATCGACGTGCGTATCGAGCGCCGTCGGGCCCATTCGGCAACGACCTCGTCGACGTCGAGGCGGCGGGGGATGGCGACCAACGGGCCTTCCGACGGTCGCCGGATCGCTTCGACGACCCGGGTGTTGTAGTCGGCCACCAGATCACGCACCGCCGCCTCGGACGGGATGCTCCGCAGGCCGTCGAGCAATTCCTCGGCTTCTTTGCGCAGGGCGAGCATGGGCGGCAGAAGCGAGAGGTGCTCGCGCTGTGCGACCTGTTTGACCCACCACAGCTCGTCGTAGTGTCCGGTGAGGCCGGTGAGCGGCTTGCCCGCACCCGGCAAGCCATCGAACTCGCCGCGTTCCTGTGCCTCCCGGATCTGACGCTCGACCCAGGTCTCGAATCGCATACCCGCGGGCTTGCGCTCGGTCACATCTCCACTATGCGCCAGAGGGACCTGATGAGGGCGAGGTCACCTGCTGCTGGCCTGATCGTTACGACCTATTTGTTCCGACGCCTCCCGAACCGTCCGGTACCCGTTTAGGGTGCTGGTATTCCACGTTGTCTTGGCGAAGGACTCTGTCGTGCGCCCATCCCGATCGCGTTCGCTCGTCGCACTCTGCGCCGTTGCGGCCACCGCCGCGAGCTCAGTCGTTGTCGCTTCGTCGGCTACCGCCGCCGAGCCGACCGTCCCCTTCATCTCGGAGTTCCACTACGACAACACGGGGGGCGACTCCGGCGAGTTCGTCGAGGTCCAGGTCCCGCCCGGAACCAGCACCGCTGGCTGGTCGATCGTGCTCTACAACGGCGCCGGTGGGGCGAGTTATGACTCCGACCCGCTGCCGGCCGTCAGCCCGCCCGCCGGTGGCCCGTCCGCCGTCGCCGTGATCGACTACCCGGCCAACGGCATCCAGAACGGGGCGCCGGACGGCATTGCGCTGGTCGACGCGACGACCACGCTGGTGGAGTTCTTGTCCTACGAAGGGACATTCACCGGTACCGCGGGACCTGCGGCAGGGGTGGCGAGCGTCGACATTGGCGTGTCCGAGAGTGGCATGGGACCGGTCGGTAACAGCCTCTCCAAGCGGCTCAACCCGGTGACCGGCAACTACGAGTGGCAGCCTGAGGCGGCGAACACCAAGGGTGCGCTCAACCCGCCGCTGGAGCCCCCTCGAGCAGTGCGACCTCACGCCGAGCCACGAGATCGGCGCCGTGCAGGGCGCCGGGTTCAGCACGCCGTTCCTCGGCCAGGAGGTCAGCGTCCGGGGTGTGGTGGTCGGGGACGTTCCGGGCATGGGCGGGTTCTACCTGCAGGACGACGGTGACGGCGACGCGGCGACCTCGGACGGCATCTTCGTCGCGACGTCGGCGGCGGTAGGTCTCGGCGACACGGTCGCGGTCGCCGGCGTCGCGAGTGAGAAGTTCGGCGAGACGCGGATCACGGCCGGGAGAGGTCGACGTCTGCAGCCCGGGCTCGGTGGAGACCCTGCCGGCGGCGACGCCGCTCGACCTGCCGGCCGCCAGCGCTGCCCGCGAGCCGCTGGAGGGGATGCGGGTGGCGCCGGTGGACACGTTGACGGTCAGCGAGGTGTTCAACCTGACCCGGTTCGGCGAGCTGATGCTCTCCGAGGGCGGGCTGCTGGTGCAGCCGACCGAGCTGGCCGATGCCGGCTCCCCCGAAGCCGCCGCTATCGCCGCGGAGAACGAGCGGCGCAGGATCATCCTCGACGACGGCACCAACGCCAGCCGCAGTGTGATCAACCGGCCGTACCTGAGCCCAGACCACCCCGGTGCGCGTCGGTGACGAGCTCGGCTTCACCTCGCCGGTGGTTCTCGGCTTCGGTTTCGGCAACTGGCGGTTGCAGCCCGCCGACGGAACGCCCGAGGGCACGTTCGAGCCGCAGAACACCCGGCCTGCGGCACCGGACCCCGTTGCGCGGCGACGTGCAGATCGGCGCGTTCAACGTGCTGAACTACTTCCTGACCTTGGCTGATGACGGCGGGCGTGGCGCGGAGACGCAGGCGGAGTTCGAGAACCAAGCCGCCAAGATCGTGACGGCGATCGAGGCTCTCGGCGCCGAGGTCGTCACCTTGATGGAGATCGAGGACACCAACTCGACCGGCTACGGCGACGGCACGCCGGACCAGGCGGTGGCCGACCTCGTCTCGCGTCTCAACGCGGCCGCGGGCTACGACAAGTGGTCGTTCGTTCCGCTGCCCGGACGAGCTGCTCGCCGTCGACCCGGGACGCGATCCGCAACGCGATCATCTACCAGAACGATGTCGTTCAGCCGGTCGGTGAGCCGGTCGGTCTGGTGGACGAAAGTGTCTGGTTCAACGCCCGGGAGCCGATTGCGCAGACGTTCGCCAAGGACGGGGACACGTTCACCGTGATCGCCAACCACTTCAAGTCCAAGAACGACAGCACCCCGCCGCAGATGGGCAACGACAACGAGGACATCGGCGACGGGCAGGGGGCGTTCAACGGCGACCGGACGCGGCAGGCGGCCTCCCTCGCGGCGTTCGCCGAGCAACTCCGTACGTCGACCGGCGACGACGACGTGCTGCTGATGGGCGACTTCAACGCCTACACCGAGGAGGACCCGATCCAAGCTCTGCGGACGGACGGGTTCACCGACCTCGGCTCGCTGTTGGACGAGGGTCGCTACAGCTACGTGTTCAACGCCCTGTCCGGATCGCTGGATCACGCGATGGCCACCGACGCGCTGACGGACAAGGTGACCGGGCTGGCGCACTGGAACATCAACGCGGTCGAGTCGTTCGCCTACCAGTACGACGGCGACCCCGCGCTGTACGCGGTGAACCCATACCGGTCCAGCGACCACGACCCGCTGATCCTCGGCATCGACCTCGAGGAGCGCTGCAATGGGCTGGTGCCGACCATCCGCGGCACGAACGGTGCCGACGTCCTCGCCGGCACCGACGGGCCTGACGTCATCATGGGCTTGGGCGGGAATGACGTGATCAGCGGCGGCAATGCCGAGGACGTGATCTGCGGCGGGGCCGGGAACGACGTCCTGAGCGGCGGCAACGGCGCCGACACGTTGCTGGGTGGCTTCGGCAACGACGTCCTCTCCGGCGGCAACGGCAATGACGTGCTGATCGGTGGGCCGGGCGTAGACGTGCTCAGCGGCGGCAATGGCGCCAACCAGCTGCAGCAGGAGGGGCCCGAGTCCTGACTTCACCGCTTCTCGCCGAGGTTGGCTGGCGCTGGGTGCAGGCGGTTCAGGGCTACGTCGACGCCTCGAGGATGGTGTGCAGTTCGGTGTCGGTGAGAGTGATCGGGTTGAACCGCATGCTGCTCGCCGTGCGGGCCTTGGCGACGATCTCGTCGGCGTCGTCAGGCCGGACGCCGAGGGCGGAGAGACCGGGAATGTTCAGCGCGGCGACGGTCTCGCGGAGCCACTCGATGCCGTCCTCGATGGTGGCATCGGGCCGCCCGGTGAGAATCCGCGCCGCGTCGACGTAGCGTTCCAGCGCACGGTTTTCCGGCTCGACGTTGCCGCAGCGCGCGAACGTTCTCCTCGACGACGGCAGCGAGTAGGGCGGCACACACCGCGCCGTGTGGCGCGTCGGCCATGCCGCCGATGACGGCGGCGAAGCCGTGGACGGCGCCCAGCTTGGCGTTGGCCAGGGCGAGTCCGCCGAGCAGGCTGCACAACGCCATATCCGTGCGGGCGGCGACATCGGAACCGTCCCGGTAGGCCGTTCGCAGCCCGGCCGCTGCCCGGCGAAGTCCCTCCCGGGCCAGTGCGTCGGTCATCGGCGTCGCCTGAACAGAGACGAGCGGTTCCAGGCATTGGGTCAGTGCATCCAGCCCACTGGATGCCGTCACCGCGGGCGGGCAGCCGAGCGTCAGCAGCGGGTCGACGAGTGCGACCCGGGGCAGCATGAATCGGCTGCGCAGGCTGGCCTTCCGCCCGTGTGCCGGCGAGGCCAGAACCGCGTTCTCGGTGACCTCGGCGCCAGTACCCGCCGTCGTCGGCACGGCAATGTAGGGCACCGACGGTTGGGTGATCGGCTGTCCGCGGCCGACGATCTCCAGATAGTCCAGTGGGTCGCCGCCGTTGCCCAGCAGCATTGCCACCGCTTTGCCGACGTCCAGCACGCTTCCACCGCCGATGGCCACGACGACGTCTGCGCCGTGCTCTTTGGCCGCGTCGGCGGCGGCCCGGGCCATGTCGATCGTCGGCTCACCGGGGACAGCGACCACGGCGGTCGGCAGCCCCAGCGGCTCGAGCAGCAGCTGATGGCGCTCGGGCCGGGATCCGGTGCACACCAGCGCCCGCGAACCGGCACCCGCGATGAGCGCGTCGAGCTCGGCCACGCGTCCGGCACCGAACACGATTCGCCCGGCGGTGGCGAACTCGAACGACGTCGTTGCGGATCTCACCGCTTGGCGTTCCACTCCTGGTCAGTGGTCGGCAAGAGGGCTGTGAACTTCGTCGACTCGCGCGGGCGGGCCATCATCTCCGCCACGGTGTCACGCCAAGTGGCGTAGTGCGGGGTCTCCTTGTGCGCGGCGGCAGCGTCGGCGTCGCGATACACCTCCACCAGCACGACATGCGCTTGGTCGGACTGGTCCTGCAGCACGTCGAAACGCAATATGCCGGGCTCTTCTAACGACGCTCGCGCGTTGTGCGCTGTAGCCGTCAGGAAGTCATCGACCCGATCGGGCTGAACCGAGACATGCACATGGACGACGAGCATGACCCCAGCATGCCGGTGATCGGTCCGGCCGGGGTCATCAAACGACCGGCGGTCAGGTCCGGCCATCGTTCTCATGGTGATCTCAGGGATGGGTCGGGGTGCTACCGGATGTGCGGGCCGATCCGAAGCGCCACGCTGGAGTGGTCAGGTTCCGACCAATCCTTGAACAAGGAGATCCGATGAACGACATCCACGACGGCTTCCGGCGGCAGGGCCTCGTCCGGCCCCGCGACGGCCGTGTTCTGGCCGGCGTGTGCGCGGGGCTGGGCCGGCGCTTCGGCCTCGAGGCATGGATGGCGCGACTGCTGTTCGTGCTCGTCCTCCTCGTCATCCCCGGCAGCCAGCTGCTGATCTATCCGGTCCTGTGGCTCCTGATGCCGAACGAAGAGACCGATCCCGCTGCAGACCTCGCAACGCCAGTCACCGCGATCTAGGCGCCGGGCCCACTCTCCCGGCGACCGCGATGGCCAAGGTCAGTCTCCGGCCAGGCCGTTGCGCAGCGTGGTGACAACGGGCCGCGGTGCGGTGTCGACGGCGAGGCGGAACACGTCGGGGCGGTGGTAGTGGCCGACCGGGTCGAACAGCCGCCGTGCCGAATGCACCTTGCTGAGATCCAGCTCGGCGATCAGCGTGGTCTCTTCATGCCGGGCGGGTCCGGCGAGGATCTCCCCGTTGGTGCCGACGATCACCGTGTTGCCGGGCTCCACCCAGTCGGGGTCGTCCGGATCGGTCTGCCACACCCGCTCCCGATCAGGGAAGTCCGCCGGGATCTGGTCGACGCGCACGCACGGATTGACCCCGATCACGTAGCAGCGGCCTTCCCTGGCGATATGGCGCATGGTCGAAACCCAGCCGTCACCTCTGGCCAGCGTCGGCGCCACCCACACGTCGACACCCTGCGAGTACAGGTAGAACCGGGCCAGCGGCATGTAGTTCTCCCAGCAGATCAACCCGCCGATGCGCCCGAAGGGCGTCGGGTAGGTGTCGAGCGTCGAGCCGTCGCCCATTCCCCAGACGGTGCGCTCCGAGCCGGTCGGCATCAGCTTGCGGTGCTTGCCGATGAGGGTGCCGTCGGGATCGAAGTACAGCAGCGTGTTGTAGATCGTGCTTCCCGTCGGCTCGCGTTCGTTGACTCCGATCACCAGGTAGACGCCTGCGTCCCGCGCCATTGCCCCGAGCCGGTCAGTGGTCTCGCTCGGCACGATGACGGCTTGGTCGGCGAGCATCTCGAACCACTGCTCGTCGCCGTCCCAGATTCGCGCCCCATCGATCCAGATCGGCGTCCCCGGCAGGAACGCTTCGGGAAAGACGACCAGGTCGGCCGCCTGCACCGCCGGGTCGGTCAGTAACTTCTCCACCTTGGCAAGCGTCGCCTCGCGATCCATCAGCACGGTCGTCAGCGAGGCCGCTGCGCAGGGTAGTGACGACTGGCCGCGGTGCGGTGTCGACGGCGAGCCGGAACACGTCGGGGCGGTGATAGTGGCCGACCGGGTCGAACAGCCGCCGTGCCGAATGCACCTTGCTGAGATCCAGCTCGGCGATCAGCGTGGTTTCTTCATGCCGGGCGGGTCCGGCGAGGATCTCCCCATTGGTGCCGACGATCACCGTGTTGCCGGGCTCCACCCAGTCGGGGTCGTCCGGATCGGTCTGCCACACCCGCTCCCGATCAGGGAAGTCCGCTGGGATCTGGTCGACGCGCACGCACGGATTCACCCCGATCACGTAGCAGCGGCCCTCCCTGGCGATATGGCGCATGGTTGAAACCCAGCCGTCACCTCTGGCCAGCGTCGGCGCCACCCACACGTCGACACCCTGCGAGTACAAGTAGAACCGGGCCAGCGGCATGTAGTTCTCCCAGCAGATCAACCCGCCGATGCGCCCGAAGGGCGTCGGGTAGGTGTCGAGCGTCGAGCCGTCGCCCATTCCCCAGACGGTGCGCTCCGAGCCGGTCGGCATCAGCTTGCGGTGCTTACCGATGAGGGTGCCGTCGGCGTCGAAGTACAGCAACGTGTTGTAGATCGTGCTCCCCGCCGGCTTGCGCTCGTTGACTCCGATCACCAGGTAGACGCCTGCGTCCCGCGCCATTGCCCCGAGCCGGTTGGTGGTCTCGCTCGGCACGACGACGGCCTGGTCGGCGAGCATCTCGAACCACTGCTCGTCGCCGTCCCAGATTCGCGCGCCGTCGATCCAGATCGGCGTCCCGGGCAGGAACGCCTCGGGAAAGACGACCAGGTCGGCCGCCTGCACCGTCGGGTCGATCAGTATCTTCTCCACCTTGGCCAGCGTCGCCTCGCGATCCATCAGCACGTAGGCCGCCTGCACAGCCGCCACCGTCATCGTCGTCATCTCGGCCTCCTGCCTTGACGATATGCCGCAGGGCCGGAGGTTCGGTGGCCAAAGATGGACTGGTTTCTACGGCTCGTCCGCGTGGTCGTCGCGCGGGGTGAAGCGGTCGAGCATCGCATCGACCGCAGTCCCCGCCTCGCGCGCGCTCGGTGTGAAGCCGAGGACGGCCGGCAGGAAGTGCTCGCTGGTCAGCGCTTGGAGCCGGAGATCGCTCGCCGCACGCACCGTGGCCGTCCGCGGGACGCGCCGAAGCAGCGCGATCTCTCCGAAGGCCGAACCTGGGCCAAGGGTTGCGACTACGCGTCCGTCGCCGATCACCTCGGCCTCGCCTGACTCGGTGACGTAGAAGCGGTCGCCGACATCGCCCTGGTTGAACACGACGTCGCCGGCCGATACGAAGACCGGATGCAGGCCACGGGCAAGTCGTTCGATGGCGGGCAGAGGCAGAGGGCTCAACATCGGCACCGCTTGCAGGAGCGCGATCTCCTGGTCACGGACACCGATGGACTGGTCCATTCGACGCAGCCGGTGCCACGAAGCGGCCACGGCAATGGGACACAGCACGCCGACGATCACCAGTGCGAGACGGACGCCGGACAGCTCGATCACCAGCGACGCGACGATCCCCCCCAGTCCGACGGACAGAGCGGCCATGCTCTCCAGGACGCCGAAAACGCGAGCAAGTACCTCGTCCGGTGCGAGCCTGGCCAAGAGCGTGAATCCGCCGAGGTCGACGAGCGCGTTACCGACGCCCACGCAGGCCAACAGCCCCAGTGCCGCCGCCTGCGTCGGAAAGAGGCCGATGAGGGCGATCGGCACTCCCCACAGAGCGATGCCAACGCTGAACCATGCCGCCAACCGGCGCGTTCCGACCAGCAGCGACGCAGCCAGTGAACCGATCACGGCGCCCGCTCCCACAGCAGCCGTGAGTGTGCCGACACCGGGTTCGCCCGTCTCCAGCAGATCGATGGCGACGACCACGGTGAACACGGTCAGCGCACCGCGAGTGAAGGTCTGAGCCGCGGCCAGACCGATGATGCAGCGCCAAGTCTCGGTTCTGGACGACGGTTCGCACGCCCTCGGCCGCCTCGGCCAGCAGATGCGCCTTCTTCGGGGCGGACGGGCGCGGCGGTGCGTCGTATCGCACCCGCAGCATCAGTACCGCAGCCCATAACGAGGCGCCTGCGGCAACGGCGAACACCACGGTCACGCTGGTGAACTGCAGCAGCACCGCGGCCAGCAGCGGGCCGACCAAGGTGGCCACAGAGTCCAGCAGTCCGCGGACGACGTTGGCGCTGGCCAGCTCGTATCCGGTGCGGCACAGCGACGGCAGCAGCGCTGAATGCGCCGGCCGATACAGAGTCGCAGCGACGGTGGAGAGCGCCGCGAGCGTGTACACGATCATTGTCGGGCCGCCCATGCCCACGACGACCGCCGCGATCGCCGTCGCCACACCTCGCACGGTGGACACCAGGACGAGGATGCGTTCCCGGCGCCCCCGGTCGGCTAAGGGCGTCAGGACGGGCGCCAGGAGTGCCGATGGAACCATGCGCAGCAGTCCCACCAGTCCGACGGCCGTAGCACCGCCGTCGCGATAGGCCACGATCGCCAGCGCCACAGTAAACGCCCACTCAGCCGTCGCCGCCCCAAGAAAGCTCAGTTGCGCACGTCGCAGGTTCGCGTTACGCGCGTTGCTGGCGAACGCGCCTGTGGCCGCGGCCAGCCTGTTCCCGACGTCCTGCTCCGCCACCTTCGCGACGCTACGCCCTCGACACCTTGAAGATCACCAACTCGCGGTGGCACGCTCGCCTGGACCGAGCACGTCACTCACCGACGCTGAACGCGCGGTGGATTGCCATCCTGCGTTGCACCGTCACTACGGCGTCTCTCGACGAGCGCCTCGAACCCGTCCAGCAGGCACTGCAGGCCGAACTCGAAGAACTCCTCGGGCGATGAGGCGAAGGCGTCGTCGTCGAGGGTGGCGATCAGCGGGTAACGCTCGGTGCTCATGGCCTTCTCGAGCACGGGCGCCTGGGCTTGCCAGAACTCCTCGGTGCTCAGACCGGTGCGCTGTTCGGCCGTGACGGCGTTGTTGTGCAGGCGGGCGACGGAGGAGACGAAGGCCTCGATGATGCCGATGGCGTTGACCTTCTGCTGGTCGGTGAGGCCGGAGTCGTCCAGGCTGCGCAGCGCGACCTCGAATCCGTCGAGCGAGTTCGGCCCGAGCAGCGGCCGGCTCTGGTCGACGAACGGCAACCAGGAGTGGCGTAGATAGAGGCGCCAGATGCCGTGGCCAAGCTCCTCCATCGCAGTGCGCCAGTCGTCGCCGAGGCGATGCACCGACGGATCCAGGCGATTGGTCTGGTCGAGCATGAGGTCGAGCAATTCGGCCTTGCCGGGCACGTACCGGTAGAGCGACATCGTGCCGACGCCGAGCGACTCGGCCACCCGGCGCATGGACAGCGCCTCGAGGCCCTCGGCGTCGGCGATCTCGATCGCGGCGGTCACGATCCGCTCCAGCGTCAGCGTCGGCTTGGGGCCCCGGGTGGGCTTATCGTCGAGCTCCCACATCAGCACCAGGCTGCGGTGGATGTCGCCGCTGCCGGAGTGTTCGCTCGTCATGAAATCTCTCCTGCCGGAGGCTTGCAAACCGATCTGCGTAGGGCGTACGCTAGATTGCGTACATCGCACTCAGTTTAGCCGGTGGAGGAACCTATGACCAGCACGGACATGGCGGTTCTCGCGGAAGGTCTGGAGAAGCGCTACGGCGAGAAGCGCGCCTTGGACGGCTTCGACCTCGCGGTTCCGTACGGCACGGTCTACGGCTGCTCGGCCCCAACGGCGCTGGCAAGACGACTGCCGTGCGGATCTTCGCCACCCTCATCCGGCCGAACGGCGGACGTGCAATGGTCGGCGGGTTCGACGTCGTCGGCAAACCACTTGAGGTGCGGCGGAGCATCGGTCTCACCGGCCAGTACGCCGCGGTCGACGAGATCCTCACCGGCCGGCAGAACCTGGAGATGTTCGGCCGGCTGTTCCACCTTGGTTCCCAGCGGGCCAAGGCGCGAGCCGTCGAGCTGTTCGAGCAGTTCGACCTGGTGGAGGCCGCCGACAAGGGCGTCAAGGAGTACAGCGGGGGAATGCGGCGCCGGCTGGACCTGGCGGCGAGCATGATCCTCGCGCCGCGGGTGCTGTTCCTGGACGAGCCGACCAGCGGGCTGGACCCGCGGGGTCGCAACGAGGTGTGGAACGCGGTGCGCGACCTGGTCGCGCAGGGCACCACCGTCCTGCTGACGACGCAGTACCTCGACGAGGCCGACCGGCTGGCGGATCGGATCGCCGTGATCGACCACGGCCGGACCATTGCCGACGACACGCCGGCCGTGCTGAAGAGCACCGTCGGCGGAGACCGGATCGAGGTCATCTGCCGGGAGATCGCCGACATGCCGTCGGTGATGAAGGTGGTGGCTCGGGTCTGCGACGGCGAACCGGAGACCGACGACGCGGACCGGCGGGTTTCTGCGCTGGTGACGGATCGGGTCGTCGCACTGACCGAGGTCGCTCGGGGGCTGCAGGACGAGGGGATAGAGGTGGAGGACATCGGCGTCAGTCGGCCGACTCTCGACGACGTGTTTCTACGACTGACCGGTCATCGCGCCGAGGGCGGTTCCGACGTGCAGAAGGAGGCAGTGGCATGACGGCCACGCAGGTGGAGATTCGTCAGGGGCGGATGTACTGGGCGGTCGCGGACTGCTTGACGATGGTCCGCCGCGGGCTGCTGTATTACGTCCGGCAGCCGTCGACGATCGCCTGGCAGCTGGGCTTCCCGATCGTGTCGGTGCTGCTGTTCGTGTACGTGTTCGGCTCGGCGATGGACATCGGCGGCGGGGATTACAAGGACTTCGCCATTCCCGGGATGTTCGCGATGACGATGGCGTTCGGGTTCATGAACACCGCCTGGATGATCGCGATCGACAAGGAGAAGGGGGTCACCGACCGGTTCCGGTCGATGCCGATGGCGCCGTCGGCGGTGGTGTCCGGGCGCGGGGTGTCCGACGTGATCAGCGCCAGCATCGACCTGGCCGTGCTGGTGGCGATCGCGCTGGTGGTGGGCTGGCGATCCGACGGCAGCCTGTGGCGGCCACCTGCTACGCGTTCCTGCTGCTGCTATGGCTGCGGTTCTCGCTGATCTGGATCGGGGTATTCCTGGGGCTGCTGGTACCCAATCAGGAGGCCGCCGGGAACCTGTTCGCGATCGCGTTCCCGTTCGGGATGATCTCCAGCGTGTTCACCCCGCCGTCGCTGATGCCGGAGTGGCTGGGTGCGATCGCGATGTGGAACCCGGTGTCCTCCACGGCCAACGCCGTCCGCGAGCTGTTCGGGAACCCGGTCCCCGCCGGCGACAGCTGGATCGAACAGAACGCCCAGCTCATGGCCGTCGTCTGGCCGATCATCATCACCGTGATCTTCCTGCCACTCGCCGTTCGGAAGTACCAACGGCTGTCGCGGTAAGTGTCTGGCGTGGCACTCGCCTGGTAGCGCTCCCGCCAGCCGATCACCGTCGGCCGCGACACCCCGACCCGATCGGCGATCCGAACGGTCGAGCAACAGCCACCGGACATGCGGGCGGCGTGCGGCGCCCCTGCGCGACACGCCGCCGGTGCTGGTCGGATGACGTCAGGTAGTGGTCTCGCAGTTCTGGATCGTGTTGGCGCCCGGCCCGCCAGAGCAGGTGTCGTCGTTCCCGCCCTCGGGGAACGGCAGCGGGCCCGGCGGCGGTGGGAAGGGGTTGTCCCCGTCGATGAAGTCGTCCCCAGGACCGCCGCTGATGGTGTCGCTGCCGTAGTTCCCCCAAAGCGTATCTCCGCCGGGTCCGCCGCTGATCCTGTCGTCCAGGGGCCCGCCGAACGCTGTGTCGGCTCCCGGACCGCCTCCGATGTCGTCATTGCCGCCGAAGCCGATTATCTGGTCGTCGCCGGGTCCACCGTCGAGGTCGTCGTCACCCCCGAGCCCCGCGACCGTGTCGTTCCCCGGGCCACCGGACAGGCGGTCATCGTTGTTGCCGTTCGACTCGGCGAACGGCGGCAGCTCGGCGCCGTCGCCAATGACCACGTCATCACCCGGGCCGCCAAAAGCGCGGTCGTTGCCGGCTTCGCCGCAGATGATGTCGTTCCCGGCCCCACCGACGATTCTGTCGTCCTCTGCGCCGCCCACGATCACATCGTCACCGGAGGTACCAACGATTGTGCCCGAGCCCACGATCGTTGCCGGGACCTCCTCACCCGGAGGACCACATACGGGCTGCTCCTGTGCCGCGGCGTGCCCCGCCGAACGGAACCGCCAAGGCCGCAGCCAACACACTCGACAGCACCATTGCGCGTCGCAACATGACCGCTCCACCCCTGAGACTCTCGGTCGACCACCAGACGCTAGCACCGTGGCGACGACCTCTGCGGCGAATTCCCGAGCAGGCCCACAAATGAGCTGATCCCGAACGAAGGTGACCAACCGTAAGAAGACCTCAGACGCAGAGCACTAGCAACCGCCGGGCTCAGGATGATCTGCACGTCGGAGTAGAGCGCAATAGCAGCACCGTTCGCGAGTGCCTGCGACGCGTACGCGCTCGATACGGGCGTATTGACTGGAGACAGACCCACAACACCGGGACGCCTCGGGCCGTGGCTAGCCTAGTGCTCCGGCCCGGCGCTAATGCCGTCGAGCAGCCAGCGCAGGCCGGTGTGGAAGTGGCGGTCGGTGGTGGGGGCGGCCAGGTGCCCGGCCAGCCCGCGCATCTCCGGGAAGGTGTCCTCGGGCAGGCTGGCGAACGTCGATTGGACTTGCTGCATTCGCTCTGGTGAGTCGAATCGCAGGCGGGGTCCCTGGAAGGCGGCGAACCCGAGGGAGTAGATCAGCAGAACGCGGAAAGCCTCGACCGCCCGGTCGCCCTCTAGTCCGCCGCGGCGTAACAGGGAGAATGTGATCTCGCCGAGCCGGGCAGCGTTTGGCCCGAGCCCTGGACGAGCCAGGAAGGTCGGGACCAGCTGGGGATGGGCCAGCAGCAACCGGCGTGAGGAGTCCATCACCTCGACCAGCCCGTCCCGCCAGTCCCCGTCCGCCGGATCGCCGACGTCGATGTCGCCCAGCAGGTCGTCGATCAGGGCGTCCAGTAGGGCCTCTTTGTCGGGGAAGTAGCTGTACAGCGTGTTGGGCCTCACGCCCAGCTCAGCTTGCCAGCCGGCGCATGGTGAGGTGGTCGACACCGTCTTCGTCGGCGACCCGACGGGCGGCCGCCAGCACTGATTCGCGAGTCAGGCCTGCGCGCTGGCCGGCACTGCGGTGGTACGGGCTCTCAGCGGTTGACATGACGAGATTGTACAGCGTACAGTAATTGGACAACGTCCAATAGAAGGAGTCTGCTGATGTCGACCTACGTTCTTGTCCCCGGTGCGTGGCTGGGTGGCTGGTCTTGGCAGCCGGTGGCCGCCCAACTCCGAGCCCAGGGTCACGACGTCTACCCGGTGACGCTCACCGGGCTGGGGGAGCGCTCCCACCTGGCCAGTCCCGAAGTCGACCTCGACACCTACATCGCCGACGTCGTCAACCTGGTCGATTTCGAGGACCTCCACGATGTGGTCTTGGTCGGCCACAGCTACGCCGGGTTGGTGGTCACGGCGGTGGCCGATCGGATTCCCGAGCGCATCGCCGTGTTGGCCTACCTTGAATCCGGACCTGTCCCGGACGGTGCCACGTACCTGGACATGCAGCCGCCGCCGGCAAAGCAGCTGATCGAGCGGCTGGTCGAGGAGTCCGGCGACGGCTGGCGGATCCCGATGCCGTCATGGGAGGAGCTCGAAGGTGTCTTGGGTGCGAGCCTCGACGGGCTCGGTCAGGACGAGCGCAGCCGCATGCGTGAGCGCGCCGTCGCGCAGCCGATGCGGACCTGGACTCAGCCCGTCTCGCTGAAGAACCCGGCTCGCGAGCAGCTCTCGAAGCTGCTGATCACCTGCAGCTTCCCGCTCGCCCAGGTGCGGCAGATGATTGCCGACGGCCATCCTTGGTTCGCGGAGCTGGCCAGCCCGCAGTGGTCGTTCCTCGAGCTGCCCACCGGCCACTGGCCGATGTTCACCGAGCCAGGCCGGCTGGCCGACCTGCTCCACAACATTCCGGGGGAGGCGTGATCGACAGCCCACTGGTGTTGCGGCCCATCGGGTGGGTGGAGTCGCCGTTGCGTTCCCGCGACGACGCTCCGCTGCAAGGCGACGAGGGAGCGCCGGATGCTTGGCTCGTCTTCGAACCAGCAGTGCGTGAAGGCCTCGACGGTCTTCAAGTCGGGTCCGATGTGCTAGTCATCACGTGGCTGGACCGCGCGGATCGCGACGTGTTGGCCGTTCATCCGCGAGACGACCCAGACCGGCCGCTCACCGGTGTGTTCAACACCCGATCGGCCGACCGGCCGAACCCTCTCGGGCTACACCGAGTGACGGTCTTGTCGATCGACGGACTGCGGGTGCGGGTTCGGAACCTCGAGGCGCTGAACGGGACGCCCGTTGTTGACGTCAAGCCAGTTCTCGATCCAGGCGTCGAGCGCTGACGTCATGGCTGCGATGCGGCTGTCCTGATGTACCGACGGCATCATCGAATGGGTTCTGACGCTGAGTCGAGATCGGGCGATACAGGGGAGCTGAGATGGCAGAGCGGGTGGACGTAGTCGTCGTCGGGCTGGGCGTCGGCGGCGAGGAGGTGGCCGGCAAGCTGGCCGAGGCGGGCCTCGACGTGGTGGGTATCGAGCACGGCCTGGTCGGTGGGGAGTGCCCGTACTGGGGATGTGTGCCGAGCAAGATGATGATCCGGGCCGCCAACCTGCTTGCCGAAGGGCGTCGAATCGAGGCGATGTCGGGGCATGCCACGGTGAGTCCTGACTGGGCTCCGGTCGCGGAACGGATCCGGGACGAGGCCACCGACGACTGGAACGACCAGGTCGCGGTCGATCGGTTCACCGGCAAGGGTGGCCGGTTCGTCCGCGGCAGAGGCCGGCTGGCCGGGCCCGGTGTGGTCGAGGTCGACGGCGAGCGGTTCGAGGCACGCCGCGGCGTAGTTCTCGCGACCGGGACGGTGCCGACGATCCCACCGATCGACGGGCTGGCCGACACCCCGTACTGGACCAACCGGGAGGCGATCGAGGCCAAGACGTTGCCCACATCGCTGCTCGTGCTCGGTGGCGGCGCGATCGGCCTGGAGCTCGCCCAGGCGTACGCGCGCTTCGGCGTCGAGGTGACGGTCGTCGAAGCGATGGATCGGCTGCTCCCCGTCGAGGAGCCGGAGTCGTCGAGCTTGGCGCAAGACGCCCTGGACGCCGATGGCATTACCGTGCGTACCGGCGCCAAGGCGACCGCAATCGCACACGACGGCGACCGGTTCACCGTCACTGCCGGCGGCAGCGAGCTGGTGACCGACCGGCTGCTGGTCGCGGTGGGCCGGCGGGCCGACCTTCGCCCGCTGGGCGTGGACACCGTGGGCCTCGACCCGGACCGGCCCGCAGTCAGAGTCGACGAGAGAATGCGGGCCGGAGAGCAGCTGTGGGCCGTCGGGGACGTCACCGAGCACGGCGGATTCACCCACGTGGCGATGTACCAGGCCGGGATCGCCATCCGCGACATCCTCGGCGAGGATGGGCCGCCGGCGGACTATCGCGCCGTGCCCCGGGTGACGTTCACCGACCCCGAGATCGGCTCAGTCGGGCTCACCGAGGCGCAGGCCCGCGATGCTGGCGTGCGCGTCGCGACCGGGTTGGCGCAGGTGCCGTCGTCGGCGCGTGGGTGGATCCACAAGGCCGGCAACGACGGCATCATCAAACTGGTCGCCGACGCCGACCGCGGAGTGCTGGTCGGCGCCAGCTCGGCCGGGCCGATGGGCGGTGAGGTGCTGTCCGCGCTAGTCGTGGCGGTGAAGGCCCAGGTCCCCGTCGACACCCTGCGGCACATGATCTACGCCTACCCGACGTTCCACCGCGGCATCGAAGACGCACTGCGCGACCTG
>CAWHPW010000015.1:0-161957 GCA_963831385.1 uncultured Actinomycetota bacterium | reverse complement strand
ACGACGACGATCGCGATCGCCAGCTGCGGCATTCCCGCAACCAGCGCGAGCAGCGCGGCAACCCAGAGCATGACGGCGAAGAAATGCGTCATCTGCGCCGCCAGCTGGCGCAACGGAGACGGCGGCGAGGCCTCGGAACCCCTGTTGGGGCCGTCCCGTCCGAAGCCGCTCGGTGGCCTGTCCCGCTGTCAGCCCGCGCGGTGTGGCCGCGAGAGCCTCAGCCGTGAGCCCCGGCTCAGCGAAGCCGTCGGACATACGGATCCGGCTCAGCTGGCCGTTGGGTGAGGCGGATCTTGGCGTCGACCACGACCGAGCCCTCGGTGGAGACGATGACCGGATTCAAGTCGAGCTCGGCGATCTCCGGTACGGCGTCCGCGAGCTGGGCCACCCGGTGCAGCACGTCGAGGAGCGCTGCCGAATCGGCCACCGGCCCGCCTCGGAAACCCCGCAGTAAGGCCGACGATTTCAGTGAGCCGACCATCGCCTCGGCGTCCAGGTCGGTCAGCGGAAGGATCCGCCAGGCTCGGTCGTCGAGAATGTCGGTGAGTACGCCGCCGGCTGCGAGCATGAGGATCGGTCCGAACGGCGGCTCATGCACAACACCCACCGCCATCTCCACGCCGGGCGTCGCCATCCGCTGCACCAACACGGGACCCCCGCCATTGCGATAGGCCGCGGAGACCGCGACGAAGGCCTCACTCAGCTGCGCCGCGTCGCCAATGCCGGTTCGTACGGCGCCGTGCTCGGTCTTGTGCACCATCTGGGGGTCGGCGGCCTTCAGGACGACCGGGTAGCCCAACCGCTTGGCCGCTTGAAGCGCGTCGGCGACATTCCCGACCACCTCGCCCGGCGCGAGCGGGACACCGCCGTGGCCGAGCAGCAGCGCGGCGTCCTCGACGTCCAGCCAGCTGCCTTCGGGGTGTTCACGGATGAATCCCGCGGCGGCAGCCTCCGCCGCCGCGAGATCGATGTCCACGAGCCGTGGCACCGAACCTTCCGGCTGGCGCCGCCAGCGGGCGTATTCCGCCGCCCTGCCCACGGCACGTACCGCTGGCTCGGGGAAGTCGAAGCGGGGAAGTGCGGCATTACCCGGGGTCTGGGTTCCAGCGGCCCCGAGAACGACGAGCGCGGCGGGTATGCCATGAGCCTCAAGCGCCTGCTGCGCCGCTTCTGCCGCGGCAGCTGCGCCACTTACCCGCGTTTCCACGAATACGACGACCAGTGCGTCCAGCTCGCCGCATCCGGCCACGATATCGACGGCCCGACCCAGCACTTCGGCTGAGGCTGCCGCGCCCAGATCAACCGGATTGCCGTCGTCGGCACACCCGGGTGCGACCGCGCGGAGCAGCTTCCGGGTCTGCTCGGAGAGGCTCGGCACCGTCAGCCCAGCGGACGCGGCGGCGTCGGCGGCGAGCACACCGGCGCCTCCGGCATTGCCGACGATGCCAAGGCGATCGCCTCCTGGCAGCGGCTGGCCGACGAGCACCTGGGCCATGTCGAGGAGTTCCGGCAGCGTCTCCGCCTGGAGCACACCGGCCTGCGCGAACAGCGCCCGCACCGCGGTGTCGGAGTTGGCGGCGGCTGCCGTGTGCGAGGCGCCCGCGCGACGGCCACCTGGGGACCTACCAGCCTTGACCACGAGCACCGGCTTGTGCCGGCCAACCCGCCGGGCGAGCCGGCCGAATTTGCGTGGGTTCCCGAACGACTCGAGGTAGAGCGCGATGACACGTGTCCCCTGATGCTGCCACCAGTGCAGCAACAAGTCGTTGCCACTGATGTCGGCCTTGTTGCCCAGCGACACGAACTCCGACAGGCCGATGCCGCGCCGGGTGGCGTGGCTGAGTACGGCAATCCCGACCGCACCGGACTGCGACGCCAGGGCCAGGGCACCTGGGTGTGGTTGTACGGAGGCGAACGTCGCGTTCAGGCGCACCTGGGGGTCGGTGTTCGCCAGGCCCAGGCAGTTGGGACCGATGACGCGCATCCCACGCCGGCGGGCCTCGTACACCATGCGCCGCTGCAGCTCCACACCCTCGCCACCGACCTCCGCCAGACCGCTGGTGACCACTACTGCGCCACGCACCCCGGCGGCCGCGCACTCCGTCACGACGTCCGGCACGCGTGACGCCGGGACGGCCACCACGGCAAGATCGACGCCCTCGGGCACGTTGGCGATGCTCGGATAGGCAGGCACGCCACCCACCATCGACGCATGCGGGTTGACGGCGAAGACCCGTCCGGTGAAGCCTCCATCGATGATGCTGCGGAGGATCTCGTGACCTACGCCGCCGGGTCTGCGACCTGCACCAATCACGGCAACGCTTCGTGGCGCGAGCAGGGGTCCGAGGGAGCGTTCTTCGGCAAGCCGCTCACGCTCGTCGGCTCCCGCCACCGACGCCGGATTCGACGCCGTGTCCAGCGCAAAATCCACGACGCCGCCGCTGACATGCCGCTCGGTGACCAGCCCGGAATCGGCGAACACCCGCAGCATGAGAGCGTTGCTGGACAGGGTGTCGGCAACGAGCCGCTTGATCCCGCGGTCGCGTGCGAGCACGACCAGTTGCTCGAGCAACAACGTGCCGATCCCCCGTCCGTGCTCCGGGTCGTCGACGAGGAACGCCACCTCAGCCTCACCCGGTGCGGTGCTCTCGTACGCCGCAACCGCGACGATCTGATCCCCCGCCTCGGCGACAAGGACAACGTGGCCCTCGGTCTGCTGCTGTGCAACCAACCCCTCCGCGTACGCAGCCGCCGCTGACCGGTTGGTCGAAAAGAACCGCAAGTAGAGGTTGTCATCCGAGACCCGCTCATGCAGCGCCCGCAGCGACGCACCATCCTCCGGACTCGCGGTCCGGATGCGGACGACGCCGCCATCGGAAGTGAGCGCCTCGTAATCCACGGCAACGGGCGGGTCGCTCACCATGCTGCCGCCAGTCGGGTAATCGGCACTGCTGTCCTCACCCGCCGCCCCATACGTCATGGCTCGACGATGCGACAGTACAGATGGCGCATCTCACGCAGGGCTCCTACCCTCACGACTCCATGGTCGCGCCTCCGGTTCACTCCCAACAGAGATTCGTCACGAAGCGTCGGGACATGACTCTTCCCGCTGCAGCAGCAGACCGCACAACGCGCAGACCCTCGAGCATGGCCTAGAGCCTCATCGCCACGACCCTAGCGTCTGGCTTCCTGCTGCCGACTTCTTCTCCGGTCAGGTCGTCGGGTACTTGGCGAGGATCTCCCTGAGTTGGTCGACGAAGCGCAGTGACGCGTCGTAGTCGCGTTGCCATACGTTGCGTCCGAAGATCAGGCCGGTTGCACCGGCCTCCATCGACTGGCGAGCCTTCTCTAGCATCGCCTCGTCGCCGGCCTTGGCTCCACCGGAGACGAGCACGAGCGTCCGGTTTGCCGGCCTGACCACGGTGTCGATCGCCTGCCGAGACGTGAACTCGGCGTCGTACTAACGCTTGACGGCGACGCGCTTCTCCGGGTGCGGGAAGTTGACCTTGCGCCGTCGCCTGCCGCGCTGGCTACGCCGGACAGGCAGAGCACGCGTCCGACCTGGCAAAGTCCTACTAGTGTCGTGAGTCGTTAATCCGCGTGCAGTACCGGGCGATGGTTTCGAGGATCTGATCCGCGGTTTTGGTCCAGACGTAGGGGCGCGGGGTTGTCGTTCCAGGTTTTGATCCAGGCCCGGATGTCGGTGTTGAGCTCGCGGACGACGAAGGCACCGAGCTGACTACACCTCCCAGGGCCAGCGCCACCGGTGCCCGTGCTCGTCCTCACCAGAGCTGCGCCGGTAGCCGTACGGATGCATCCCGGGCGGCAGTTCGTCGGTTGGCGGTTCCGCCGGAAGCAGCGGCGCGTCGATCCCATGCGCCTTGCTAACTCGCTTCACCGCGTCGGCGGTGCTGTGCCAGATGTGGTCCTCGCCGATCACATCCATCGTCCCGGAGCGGCGCAGCAGGTCCCGCACGGCAAACATCACTCGCACGAAATAGATGTCCACGCCGTGCGAGCGCAGCGTCAACACCATCTCGGCAACGGCGTCCGCGCTGGTGGTATCCAGCTGACTCGTGCCGCCGAGGTCGACGAGCACGGCCCGGGTCCCCGGCGTGCGCTCCACCAGCGCAATGACCTGGTCGCGGACCGTGGCTGCGTTCACCCAAAACAGCGGGACACCGATGCGGACCACGACGATGCCCTCGATGATCATCCGTTCACCGTGCTCGCGAGTAGAGCCGTAAGCGGCCTTCTCCCCGGGGATGCGGCCGAGGCGTTCGATATCGACCCGGGTAGAGCGATACACCAGCCCGGCGACCGACAGGGCGATGGCCAGCAGCAGCCCGTTCAGCGGCCCAAACAGCAGGACGCCAACGCCGGCGGCGATCGCGGCAAGAAAGTCCAGCCGGCGGATGCTGCGGTACCGCTCGACCGCGGCGCGATCGATCAGCCCCCACACGGCGTGGACCACCACGGCGCTCAGCACCGCCAAAGGTAGAGCCGACAGCAACGGCGCCAGGATGGCGGCGACCAGCAGCGCGACCGCGGCCGTGACCAGGCCGGCTACCTGTGTGCGGCCCTGCGCACGCACCGCCGTTGCGGTCTTCGACAGGCTGCCTGCGACCGCCAGGCCACCGAACAGTCCGGACGCGAGGTTGGCGGCGCCGGTGGCCACCAGTTCCTGGTCGGCGTCGATGTCGTAGCCGCCCTTGGTCGCGAACAACCGCGCAGCACTGAGGCCCTCGCCGATCCCGACCAGAGCGAGCGCGCCGCCGGACACGATGAGCGTGCCGAACTGCGAGACGGACACATCTGGGAGACCCGGCTGCGGGAGGCCCGCCGGCACCGTGCCGACGACCGCCACCCCGCGCTCGGCCCAACCAAGCAGCTGCGACGCCACGATTCCGACCACCACGACCAGTAGCGCCCACGGCACCCGGGGGGCCCTCTTGGCCCCGGCGAACAGGATGGCCAAAGTGGCCACGCCGATCGCAGCCGTCAACGCGTCAAGGGTGTCGAAGTTCCCGAGCAGCGCCTGCACCCTGCTGAGTACATCGCCCTGGGGTGCCGTAATGCCGATGAGCTTCGGGACCTCACCGATGATGACCAGGATCGTCAGTCCGATGACGAACCCGGTGACGATCGGCTTGGACAGGAACTCGGCCACCCACCCGACCTTCAATAGGCTCGCCGCAACGAGCACGAGCCCTGCGCCGAATGCCAGCGCGACAGTGTACGCGACGGCCTGCTCCTCGTTCTGCGGCCCCAGACTGGCCACCAGTGAGCCGGACAGCACCGACACCGTCGACACCGGGCCGACCACGAGCTGCGGCGAGGATCCCATCAGGGCATAGGCAAGCATCGCCGGCGGGATCGCGTAGAGCCCGATCTCGACCGGAACCCCGGCGATAGTGGCGTAGCCGAGCGCCTGCGGGACCGCCAACGCCGCGATGGTTACGCCAGCGGCCAGGTCACTACGTAGCCAACGCCGGTCATAAGCGCGAAGCCAGCGCAGCGCAGGCACCCGGTGTCGCCACCTGGCGCCACGGGTTGCCTGAGCTTCCTCGGCCTTCGCCAACCGCCTGCCGCCTGTTCACGGGTCGTTCAGGGTTCAACAGTACGTGTGGGCAGGCTTGGGGCCCCTAGCTTTCCAGCAGCAGCGTCACCGGCCCGTCGTTGACAGAGCTCGACCGACACTCGCATTCGTGCACTATCACGCGACGCCTTGCCCCGCAGGCCATGATTGCGCGCGAAAATCGCTGTCGTGCAACCAATGCGGCGGCTGCGAATCGCCGTCCTCGGCCTGCTGCTCGTCATGGCGGCGGGGACAGTCGGCTACGTCGTACTGGGCTTCAGCCCGCTGGATGCGCTCTACCAGACCGTCACCACCGTCGCGACCGTCGGGTTCCGCGAAGTCCACCCGCTTGACACGGCCGGCATGGTCTTCACGATCGTGTTGATCCTGGTCGGTGTCGGCACCGCCTTGTACGCCTTCGGCGTCGCACTCGAAGCGCTCGTCGAGGGACATCTGGGGACTCACATGGGAAGGCGCCGCATGGACCGCTACATCGACCGGATGTCCGGCCACGTCATCATCTGCGGCTGGGGCCGCGTCGGCCGCGCGAGTGCCGCGTATCTGCGGGCCACCGGCCACGACATCGTCGTCATTGACCGGGATCCGGTACGGCTGGAAGGGATCGAGCATCCTCACGTGCTCGGCGACGTCAGCGACGACCAGTTGCTGCAGGCCGCGGGAATCTCGCGCGCCTGGGCGCTTATCGCGGCACTGGAAACCGACGCCGATAACGTCTACGTGACCTTGTCAAGCCGAGCTCTGCGCAGTGATCTCGTCATCATCGCCCGGGCCCGTGACGAGTCATCGAAGTCCAAGCTGATCCGGGCCGGCGCGAATCGCGCAGTCAACCCGCAGATGATCGGCGGCCGGCGGATGGCGGCCTTCGCGCTGCAGCCAGAGGTTGCGGAGTTCCTCGACGTGGTCATGCACGACGAAAACCTGGAGTTCCGCATCGAGCAGGTCACCATCGGGTTCGATTCGCCGTTGACCGGCCGTTCGTTGCGCGAGGCGGACCTACGGGACTCGACGGGCGTATTACTGCTTGCGATGCGTACCAGCGACGGGCCGTTGATTGCCGACCCTCCACTGGAGACGCGACTCAAGCCAAAAACCGTGCTCATCGCGGTGGGCACACCCGAACAGCTCGACGCGTTGCGCCGAAGCGCCGGCGCGAAAGAGTGAGTAGTGCGCCGCCAAGCGGTGACCTGGCTCGACCGCGCGATGGCCGAGCTACCTGACCCGGGCGTTGAAGGCGCCCACGCTGCGCGAGTCGGTCGGCAGGTTGGCTGAGCAGGCCCCTGGCCGAGTCCTGGACACACGAGGAGTTCCTGGCCGCCTGCCTGCAACGCGAGGTGTCCGCGCGAGTCGCGGGCCGGGAGGGCCGCATCAGGGCCGCCTGGTTCCCGGCCCGCAAAGCCTCGAGGAGTTCGACCACGCCCGCGGACTCCAACGCGAGGTGATCGCGCACCTGGGCACAACATGCTCGCACCGGTGACGGCGGAGCTCATTGGCGGAACGATGTAGTCCATGCCCGATGCCTCCACGCGCACCGATCCGGTGATCGCGCGCGTAGCGCCAGGCATCGCGAGCTTGTGGTCGTACAAGCCCGAGTGGCTGCGCCAGGATCTCGTTGCCGGATTGGTCCTGACCGCGCTGCTCGTGCCGCAGGGGATGGCGTACGCCGAGTTGGCAGGTCTGCCGCCGATCACCGGGCTGTACACGACCATCCTGTGTCTCATCGGCTACGCGGTCTTCGGGCCGTCCCGGGTTCTGGTGTCGCCTCCGATTTATTTACGGGTCCAACGCTTCCGGTGATCATGCGCGCTGATCGTTTTTAGACGCAATGACCGCTCGCGACAGCTGTCGCCACTCATCCCCTCCGGGGTACCCCGGGGTCATCGGTTGTAGTAGGCGCCGGGCAGAGTGGTGATCAACGCTCGCAACTCGCGCGACATCGCGGCAAGCGCATATGGCGGCGTCTTCGGGTCATCGAGCGCCGCCGCCAGCTTCAAGGCTATCCCCATCCGGGCCGCCCACTCCGGCCCGAAGCCTTTCCGGGCCAACTGCTCGGCGATCCGCTCAACCTCGTCCGCGATCACGTTTTTTCCCATGCAAACCTCCGGGAGATAAATGGTGCGACAGGTGTCGCATCTGTTGCCGATGGCCAAAAAAGGTCGGACATTGCCCCGCTTGGCCGCCCGTGCTGACGTTCCGGCAGCTCGTCTGCACGATCTTCGCCACCTGCACGCGACGACGCTTCTGCTGGCTGGCGTTCCGGTGCATGTCGTTGCGGCCCGGCTCGGACACGCAGACCCCGCGATCACGCTGAGGGTCTATGCGCATGTGATCCGCGAGGCATCGACCGCGGTGGCGGACGTGTTCGCGAAGGCGGTGTCGGATGCGCAGCGTTAGCAAAGCCTTAGCAAGGCCGTAGCCCGGGCGCCGCCGGCGATCGCCCGCGAGCCGTTGACCTGCAGGTTTGTGAGAGCCGGCGCCGGGACTCAAACCCGGAACCGCCCGATTACAAGTCGCTTGCAAACGGTCCGCTTACAACCGTTGACGTTCGTCGATGCAGGTCAAGAGGCAAATCTCGTCCGCTAGCGTTCACCCGGGTACGTCGATATACGAGTTCTTAGTGACAACTCCGTGACATGACACAGCGGCCCCGACAGGTGCGCCAACACCTGCCGGGAGGCCTCGACCGACACCCTGCTTGGAGGGACCGACCGTGAGCACCATTCCACCACCTAAACTCCCGCCACGGCATCGCCGAGCTGCTCCTGCTCGTCGGCGCTGTCAGGCATATCGCCTACGATCACACGCTCGACCGGATGACGCGTTGCGCCGATCCGGGATGCGTTCCACGATTACGACCACCTGGGGGGCATCGAATGACGAGCGGCCGTGTCAGGCGAACGGGCCAAAACTGCGCGCCCCCTCGTGATAGTCGTAGCCGGCGAAGAGGTCTCGGATTCTGCCCAGCGCTTCCAGCGGTGGCAGGGTGCGGTCGTGTTGTGCGAACATGCCCGACTTTCTCGATAGGAGCACCGGCAAATGTCCGATCCGCCGACCACCGCCATGCCAACCCCGCCCACCGAGCCGACCCAACGCCGTTGGCTACTGCCCACCCTCGTCGGTGTCGGCGGGTTCGTAGTCGGCCTGCTGATCGGTGTCGCCGTCGGCGGCGGCGACGACGAGCCCACAACCTCACCATCGGAACCCGCGGCCACCGGCACCGTGACCGGCACTGCAGCGTCGGCCGAGCCGACCGCACCTCCCACAGAGGAAACATCGCCGCCGGCAGCCCCAGACGATGACCCCCTCTCCGACGAAGGCTGGACGCTGACCGATCTGGATGTCTCCGAAGGCGCCCTGGGCGACTTCGAGGGCGTCGGCAGAGTGACCAACGAAACCGGGTCGGCCGTGGAGGGCGCCTCCTTCTCCGTGTCCGTCCTCGACGCCGACGGCGGCGTCATCGCCACCATGGATTCGGCCGTGTCCAACATCAATGACGGCGAGACGATCACCGTGGACTTCATCAGTTCCGACCCGTACCAAGACGGCGACTGGACCTACGACTTCACGGTCACTTCTGATTGATGGCCGCGAGCGGCCCGCACCTGCTATGGGTGCGGTCCGCCGTCGAGCGCACGGCATCTAGACCTTTCGCGAACATCTGTTCGACACTGGGGTGTGGACCGGGAGCCCGTCGAGCACGCGCCGGACAAGTGGCGCGGCGAGCTCGAGGGCCTGTTCATCAAGCACGACGGCGATATCCCGGTCACGGTCAAGATCACCTGGACCGACGGCACCGAGGGCGAGGTCAACGCATGGACGGGGCAGTGGACCCGCACCCACGTTTGCGTCTACCGAGAATCGGCGCCGCCGTATCACCCGTTCTGGGTGCGAGCCTCAGACGTCATGCGGCGCGAGTAGGGCTGTCCACCTACCGATACGTGCTGACGCGGACGCGATGAACAGTCGCCGTGCTTCCCGGAGTGGCCCTCTTGATCGGAAGGGGCCTCGGATCCCGTGTGGGGCGTGGCTAGTGTCGGGTCCGTGCTCATTGCGGAGGACTTTCTGCTCTTACTCAGTGATGACACCAGCGGCCGGTTGTCTGCTCGCGGCGACGTCCTCGGAATCATGCTGGCGGGCGCGAACCTCGTCGAACTCGCTCTGATGGGAAGAGTGGACCTCGCACGTGTGGTCAAGCCGGTCCGCTTCGAGGGCATGCCTTGGGACGACAAGGTGAATGATCGCCTCTTCGTCCGTGATCCCTCCCCGACCGATGACGCAGTCCTCGACGCGGCCCTGCAAGACGTCATCGCGTCGCAGGGCAAGCTATCTGTGATCCGGTTGCCCCGACAGCGCGCCAAGAATCTGCAGGAAACGCTTTATGAGCGGTTGGTCAGCGGAGGAATGGTCGCCACGAGCAGCGCACGATCTTCTTCGCCGACCGATGGCCGGCTCAGGATTCCGGCCACAAGGTGGAGGTGCGCCGACGGGTGATCCAGGCGCTTGTGTACCGGACGACTCCGGACACGCGGAGCGCCGCGCTCATCGCCCTCCTGCACACCATTCGGCACGAACCCAAGATCATTTACCCTCGATACGCCATGTGGAGCCGGGTCGTCGATTGGCCTGGACTTACCCGCGCCCAGAGGAAGCTCCTCGCGCGTGGCGATGAGATCGCCAAGAGCAATTGGGCGCCTGAGGCCAATCGCGACTCGATCGACGCAATTCTCGACGCGGCCAGGTTCCAGGCCGAGCTGGCCACGCAGGGAGGAGGCGGTTGAACTTCCGCCACAGCTCGATGAGTTCGGCTCGATGGCGACACACGCCGTCGCCACCGCGTCGATGAGATTGGTCGCCCGCTTCACCCGGACACCTTGACCCATCGCTTTGACCAACTCGTCGCTCGTGCTGGTGTCCGCCGCATCCGTCTCCACGACGCGCGGCACACTTGCGGAACGCTCATGCATCTGGGCGGCGAACCCGTGGCGGTTATCTCTGCATGGCTCGGCCACTCGAGCCCGGCATTCACGATGCGCACCTACGTCCACCCTCAGGACGCCGCACTCCAGGCCGCCGCGACAAGGCTCGACAGCGTGTTGGACCAGAGCTTGTGACATCGACGTGACATCGAAGCCCTTGGAAGGGGGTGAACACACGATGCATATGGCAGCGGACCAACGGAATTACAGAGCCGGCGCCGGGACTCGAACCCGGAACCGCCCGATTACAAGTCGGGAGCGCTGCCAGTTGCGCCACGCCGGCGGAGGGCTCCGATCCTATTTGAGGTTGGCGTTCCGAGCCGCGACCCGTCGGACCGACAGAACGGGAGGACCGATGGCCGGTTCGATCACGGCCACCTGGGCAAACACCAGCCGAATCGGCGGTTGTTCCTCCCGTTCTGGCGGCCGAAGCCGATCTGTACGCCGAGCGGGTCGGTCCGGGACGCCCCGAACGCCGGCTCGTACGGTGATCGGATGAACGACACGGCCCGCTTCTGGTGGCGGGTGTCGGCGTCGGTGATCGTCGCGGCGGCGGGCATCGGCCTAGGCCTCAACGAGATGGGAACCTGGACGCTTCCCAGCTGGTTTGCGGCGAGCCTGCTGGTGGCCGGTGTGCTGGTCGGCTTCCTCACGGCTGCCGAGGCGGCGGTCGACCAGCGTCGGCACGGCCGGGTCGCCGAGCTGCGCGAGCAGGCGCGGGCGGTGCTCGCTCCCTTGCTGCTCGAGCTGGAAGAGCAAACCGGGATCAATGCTCGTGAACTCGGAGTCGCGGCCTATCGGATCCGCAAGCCGATCTGGCCGTTCGGCAAGACCCGCCTGGAGCGGCTGCTCAGGCTGCAGTTGCTGATCAAGGTCGCGTCCGGAATTGTGTGGCGGCCCGGCGTCGGCGTCGTCGGCCAGTGCATCCAGCGCGGTGAGGACGTCGTCGAGAACCTCGCCACCCTCGACGAGCAGCTCGGCAGCGTGTCCCCCGACGATTGGAACGGCCTGGGCAGCGACCTGACCTACGGATTCAGTTATGCGGAGTTCCAGCGCGTTCGCGGGAAGTACGGCGTGGTCCTGGCCAGTCCGATGATCAAGGAGACACCGCTGGGATCTCGGGTCGTCGGCTGCATCTCGGTCGACGGGCCCCGGGGATCGTTCCAGGCATTGGCATCCGAGGAGATCCGTGGCTTGGTCGCTGCAGCCGCTGTGACCCTGGCCGCCGTCGTCGCTGGATAGGCGTAAAATGAGTGCCGGAGGTTGGCCGTGGCACCAGGCAGGACGTTCCGTCGCGAGCGCCTCATCGCACCACGGGTGCGTTCGGAGCATGCCGCAACCCGGCTGCTGGTACAGATGCGGGAACTCGGCAGTGACCGGGTGCTCTCGAGCGTGGCGTGGCGGACAGCTACCCAGCTTCCCGTCGAGTTCGCGGCCGGCCGCTGAACCTCACGTCGTCGCGCTGGTGATGTAGCTCGTCAGCGAATCGCGCTCGATTTCCAACTCGCCGACACGGTTCTTCACGATGTCGCCGATGCTCACGATGCCGATGAGCCGATCCTGGACCACCACGGGAACATGGCGGAACCTGCCGTGGGTCATGACGCTCATGAGCTCGACCACGGGCGTCTCCGGCGTGCAGGTCTGCACCTCACTGGTCATGATCTCCGAGATCGGCTCGGACATGACGGCGGCCCCGCGATCAGCCAGCGCGCGCACGATGTCGCGTTCGGAGACGATGCCGTCGACCCTGGTGCCGTCGGTCGACACGACGGCTGCTCCGATGCCGTGTTCGGCCAGCACCGCGAGCAGAGCGCGCACGTCCATGTCCGGGTTGGACGGTGAAGACCGCGTTCCCCTTGGCTCGGATCACGTCGGAGATTCGCATGGGGCCTCCCGAGTCAAAGGATCGTCGCTACCTCAGAAAATACGGTCAACTAGGCCCGGCGCGAAAGGCATCGGTTTGAATTCGAAGATCCGGTGGGTGCCTCGCTAGTGACAGAACAAGCCAAGTTACGACACAATCACGACACCTCCACTCGGATCGTCCGGCACGTACCTGCCGGTGGAAGGAACGGGATCGTCATGGCCACTGTCACCTACGACAAGGCGTCACGGCTCTATCCGGGCAGCGAAAGGCCCGCCGTCAACGAGCTCGAGCTCGACATCTCCGACGGCGAGTTCCTGGTTCTGGTCGGCCCCTCCGGATGCGGCAAGTCAACCGCGCTGCGGATGCTTGCCGGCCTCGAAGAGGTCACCTCCGGGAGCATCCGGATCAGCGACCGCGACGTCACGCACATCCCGCCGAAGGATCGGGACATCGCGATGGTGTTCCAGAACTACGCGCTGTACCCGCACATGACCGTCGCCGACAACATGGGGTTCGCCCTCAAGATCGCCGGGATCAAGAAGGACGAGATCGGCGTCCGGGTCAGGGAGGCGGCCAAGCTGCTCGACCTGGAGCAGTTCCTGGAGCGCAAGCCGAAGGCCCTCTCCGGCGGCCAGCGCCAGCGGGTGGCCATGGGCCGGGCTATCGTGCGTGAGCCGCAGGTGTTCCTGATGGACGAGCCGCTGTCCAACCTCGACGCGAAGCTGCGGGTTTCGACCCGCACGCAGATCGCCTCGCTGCAGCGCCGGCTGGGTATTACCACCGTGTACGTCACACACGACCAGGTCGAGGCCATGACGATGGGCGATCGGGTGTGCGTGCTCAAGGATGGCGTGCTGCAGCAGGTGGACACTCCCCTGGGGCTCTACGACAATCCGAAGAATGTCTTCGTCGCGGGGTTCATCGGGTCCCCCGCGATGAACATCGGCACGTTCAAGCTCAAGAATGGCCACGCGACGCTCGGCGGCGACGACATCGAGCTTCCTCGGTCCATCGTCGACGCGGTGGCTGCCGAGGGCTCTGACAGCGTCGTCCTCGGATTCCGCCCGGAGTCCCTCGAGGTCGTCCCGGAGGGCACCGAAAACGCGTTCGACGTGGTCGCCGACGTCGTGGAGGAGCTCGGCTCGGACGCATTCCTGTATGGCGAGCTGGTCGGCCCGGTGGTCGACGACCCGACCGTCGAGATGAAGGACACCGAGATCATCGCCCGGGTCGAGCCGCGGCTCGCGCCGCAGAAGGGTGACACGGTCCACTTGCGGATCAGGCCCGGCGGGGAGCACGTCTTCTCGGCGAAGACCGGAGAGCGCCTGGGCAGCACCACCTAAGCAGTCTGGCGCCCGCCTTCTGCGTATCTCGGGGAGGCGGGCGCTATGCGTTCCTTGGCAGGATGGCGCGCGTGGAGTTGCGCATTCTCGCCGCGCCGGCCGAGCAACAGGCGATGCTCGACCTGCCGTGGGACATGCCGCTCGAGGAGTGGCCGGAGTGGTACCTCATCACGTTGCCACGCGGAATCTCGCGCCACGTCGTCCGTTTCACCCGGCTGAATGGACGCGTGTACGCGCTCAAGGAGGTCGTCGAGTCGTACGCCCAGCGCGAGTACCAACTGCTGCGCGATCTCGAGCGCCTCGACGTCCCCGCTGTCGACGCAGTCGGCATCGTCAGCGGACGACAGGCGCCCGACGGTGAGCCGCTGGACCCGGTGCTGATCACCCGGCACCTGCACTACTCGCTGCCGTACCGTGCCCTGTTCGCCCGGATGATGCGGCGCGACACCGTGGACCGGCTGATCGACGCCCTGGTCGTCTTGTTGGTCCGGCTGCACTTGGCGGGCTTCTTCTGGGGTGACTGCTCGCTGTCCAACACGCTGTTCCGGCGCGACGCCGGCGCCTTCGCCGCGTATCTCGTCGACGCCGAGACGGGCGAGCTGCACCCGAGCCTCAGCGACGGTCAGCGCAGCCACGACCTCGCCAACGCCGAGATGAACATTGCCGGCGAGCTGATGGACCTGCAGGCGGGCCGGTTGCTCGACGACGACGTCGACGCCATCGCCACCGCGGAGAAGGTGGTCGAACGGTACGACAGCCTGTGGACCGAGCTCACCGGTTGGGAGGCGTTCGACGTCAACGACCGCTGGCGCATCGCCCGGCGCGTCGAGCGGCTCAACGAGCTGGGCTTCGACGTCGCCGAGTTGGACATCGTCACCGACGTCGGCGGCCGGACGGTCCGCCTGCAACCCAAGGTCGTCGACCCCGGACACCACTCCCGGCGCCTGCTGCGCCTCACCGGCATCGATGCGCAGGAGAACCAGGCTCGCCGCATGCTCAACGACCTCGACGCCTACGCCGCGGCAACCGACCAGCAGGGTGAGGACGAGGAGATCGTGGCCTATCACTGGGTCAACGACGCGTACGAGCCCGTCCTGCGGGTGATCCCCAGAGAGCTCCGAGGCAAGCTCACCGGGCCAGAGATCTACCACGAAGTGCTGGAGAACCGCTGGTACCTGTCTGAGCAGTCCGGGGTGGAGGTGGGCACCACCGACGCGGCCCGCTCGTACGTCGAGAACGTCCTCCGGCACAAGCCCGACGAGGAGGCCGTCCTGGAGGAACCGCCGTCGGCGGTATCGACCGGGTCCATCCCGGTCGTGACCGACGACTGACGCGCCCGATCACGTCATCGGGGAACGGGCAAGCTGACGGGCGATCACGAGCCGCTGGATCTGGTTGGTTCCCTCGAAGATCTGCATCACCTTGGCCTCACGGAAGTACCGCTCCACCGGGAAGTCCCGGGTGTAGCCGGAACCTCCGAGGACCTGGATCGCGTCCGTGGTGACCCGCATCGCGTTGTCGGTGGCGACGAGTTTCGCCACACTCGCAGCCCGGACGTAATTCAGCCGCGCATCACGGCGCCGGGCTGCCGCAAGATACGTCGCCCGCGCAGCCTCTACCGCCGCGGTCATGTCCGCGAGCAGGAAGCCGACACCCTGGTGGTCGATGATGGGCTTGCCGAACTGTTCGCGCCGCTGCGCATAGGACGTCGCCGCGTCCAGCGCAGCCTGTGCCAGCCCGGTTGCGCAGGCTGAGATCCCGAGCCGGCCGGAGTCGAGCGCGGCCAATGCGATCGTGAATCCCTCGCCTTCGCCGCCGATTCGGCGGTCTGCGGAGATCCGTACACCGTCGAGGTTGACGACGCGAGTGGGAGAGGCCCAGAGCCCCATCTTGCGTTCCAGCGCCCCGAACGACAATCCAGCTGCATCGGCAGGCACGAGGAAGCAGGAAATGCCGCGCGGCCCGTCGTCCGACGTACGCGCCATGACGGTGTAGAAGTCGGCGACGCCCGCATGCGTGATCCACGCCTTGGTTCCCGTCAGCACGTAGTCGTCACCCTCGCGGACCGCCCGCGTCGACAGCGCAGCAGCGTCAGAACCGGCGTGCGCCTCGGACAGGCAGTACGCGCCCAACAGTTCCCCGCCGATCATCTCCGGTAACCACTGCTCTCGCTGCGCTGGTGTGCCGAACACGGCAAGCGGCCAGCAGGACAAGGTGTGCACGCTCATGGCCAACGCCACGGTGACCCATCTCGCGGCGACCTCCTCGATCACCTGGAGGTACACCTCGTACGGCTGGTCTCCCCCCTCCTCGTACGGCAGCCCGAGCAAGCCAGATCTCCCCAGCAACCGGACCAAGTCGCGCGGAAACTCACCCGCGGCTTCGGCGCCATCGGCGCGAGGCGCAAGCTCGGCGTCGGCGATCTCGCGCACCAAACCAACCAGCTCGCGGGCTTCACGCGATGGCAGCAGGCGGTCCACCGGCACGGCGCCGTCCCTTCACCAGTTGGCGATCTTGAGACACCTGTGGTGGTCGGACCGCCGTCCCTGTCTCATGATCGAACACTGCGCAGCGTACGTTCGGCCTGGTCCAGTGCTCGCCGGGCTTCGTCCCGGGACTTGCGAGCTCGGTCGCGACGCCGTTCCTCCATTCGCAGGCCACGATCGGCGGCGACGAGCTCGCCTTCGACCGCACGCAGCTGCTCACGCAGCTGGTCGACCTGATTGCCGAGGTCTTCTGCACGCCGAGCCGCGTCCTGGGCGGTGCTCTCCCGCTCGGCCAGGTCGAGCTCGGCCGCCTCCAGTTCCTCGCGGGCCTCCGTCACGACCTGCTCGGCCTTGGCCCGCCGCTGGTCGTCGGTTTCGGTGGTGGCCTGGCGCTTGGCGGCAGGACGCGGCTTCTTCGGGGCCGCCGGGGCCGGCACGCTGGTCAGCATCGTCCCGAAGCCGGAGTAGGACACCGGCTTGGTCAGCCGTCCGGCCCGCACCTCCTCGGCAACGTCGGGACTGGCCAGAGCCGCGGCCAGGGTCTCCTCGGTCTCGCGGGCCATGTCGGCCGTGACGTCGATGCCTGCCTGCGAGCCGAGCTCACGGGCCCGGCGGACCAGCGCCGCCTCCGCCTTTCGGCGTTCGGCCGAGATCTTCTGCAGCTCGGAACCGTCGCCACGCTGGTGCGCGGCGCGCAACGAGTCGCCCAGCTCGAACAGCTCCTCGATGGCATCCTGTTGGTCGCGCGTCAGCTGGTTGATCAGCCAGGCGCTCTGATTCGGCCGGCGCAGTGCCGCCACTGCCTTGGCCAACGAGGCACGGCCGTCCGTGCGCGCTTGCTGGACACGTTCGTCACGGGCCGCGATGAACTCGTCGGGCTTCACGGCGTACAGCTCGGCTGCGATCTCGGCGAGTTCCTGTTCCTCGTCAGACGAGCTCATCGCGACATCCTCCCGAACGACCGTCGTCGGCGTCAGCGCCGGATCCGGGCGATCTCGTACAGCGCGATTCCGGCCGCCACTCCCGCATTGAGCGATTCGACCTCACGCGTCATCGGAATCCGAGCGACCAGGTCGCACATCTGCCGGGCGACCCGGGACAGCCCACTCCCCTCGCCGCCGACGACCACACACAGCGGCGACATAGCAGCGTCGAGCTCGCTCACCTCGATCTCACCGTCGCCGGCCAGACCCACCACGAACAGTCCTCCGTCGCGGTAGGAACGCAGCTGCCGAGCCAGGTTCGTCGCCCGAGCGACCGGAACCCGGGCAGCCGCACCGGCGGAAGCCTTCCAGGCGCTCGCCGTCAGGCCAGCGCTGCGACGTTCCGGAACAACGACTCCGTGTGCTCCGAACGCCGCGGCTGACCTGATCACCGCCCCGAGGTTGCGCGGGTCGGTCACCCCGTCCAACGCCACGACAAGGGGCAACTCGCCGGCTTCTTGTGCGACCGCGACGAGGTCGTCCGGGTGGGCGTACTGAAAAGGCGGAACGGTCAGCGCGAGCCCTTGGTGGACCGCGCCCTGGGTGATGCGGTCCAACTCCGGTCGCGGCGCCTCGAGCAATGGCAGATGTCGATCGGCCGCGATCCGCAGAACCTCACGAACTCGGTCGTCGAGGTCGATCCGCTCGGCGACATAGAGGGCCTTGACCGGAATGCCGGCCCGCAGCGCCTCGACCACCGCATTGCGACCGGCCACCGTCTCGGTCGCGTTCTGTCGACCGCGCGCGGACGCGCCGCGGCTGCTCCGGCCCGCTGGCTGTTCCCTTCGCGCGGCTGTCTTGGTGCGCCGAGCCTTTGGATGGCTGGGCCGCTCGTCGGCGCGAGGAGTCGGTCCTTTACCCTCGAGCGCCTTGCGACGCTGGCCACCGGAACCGACGACCATGCCCTTCTTGCTGCCCGACTTGCGGGTCGCGCCTCGCCGCGCGGAGTTACCGGCCACCGTCGGCCAGCTCCCACCGGGGACCGGCCGGGGTGTCCTCGACGGCGATTCCAGCTGCCTTGAGGCGGTCGCGGATGGCGTCGGCGGTGGCGAAGTCCTTCCGAGCTCGAGCCTCCTGACGCTGCTCGATCAGAGCCTGCACCAAGGAGCCGA
The DNA here is from genome assembly GCA_963831385.1 of uncultured Actinomycetota bacterium. Classification (GTDB taxonomy): domain Bacteria; phylum Actinomycetota; class Actinomycetes; order Jiangellales; family Jiangellaceae; genus JACVRX01. Next base: position 143,591 of record CAWHPW010000015.1, on the reverse strand, counting down.
CCACGTCTCGAAGTCGCTCACCGGTGCCGCTCACCTGTCCCGTGCCCGACCACGGTTCGGCCAGCGGGTCGATACCGAGGACGCCGAGCATCGCGCGGACAGCGCCGAGGTTTTCCCGCAGGGCCGCCGATTCCCCGCCGGCCAACAGACCGTTGCCCTCGTGCACGGCATCGAACACAATCGCCAGAGCTTGCGGCACCGCGAGGTCGTCGTCCATCGCCTCCGCAAACGCCGCTGGAACCGATGACGCCTCGACCCCCGGCGCGGTGTCGTTGGCGCGTTGAACGTAACCCTCCAGGCGCCGGTACGCGGCGGCGTCTGCCGCCAGCGACTCCTCGGAGAACTCGATCACGCTGCGGTAATGCGCTGCGAGCAGGTAGTACCGAAGCTCGACCGGCCTGACCCGCTTGACGACCTCGGAGACGAGCAGGGTATTGCCGATCGACTTGCTCATCTTCGTGCCGGAAAGATTGAGCATCGCGTTGTGCATCCACAGCCGGGCAAAGGCCCGGCCAGCGGCCTTCGACTGTGCCAACTCGTTCTCATGGTGCGGAAAGCGCAGGTCCAGCCCGCCGCCATGGATGTCGAACTCCTCGCCGAGGTACTTCGCCGCCATTGCTGAGCACTCCAAGTGCCAGCCGGGGCGACCGCGCCCGTACGGCGTCGGCCACGAGGCCGTGTCGGGCTCCTCCGGCTTGTGCGCCTTCCAGAGCGCGAAATCACGTGGGTCCCGCTTACCCCTCGGGTCGGCATCGGCCGCGGCTTCCATGTCGTCGATCCGCTGCCGGGACAGTTCGCCGTAGGACGGCCACGACCGGACGTCGAAGTACACATCCCCCGACCCGTCGGCAGCCGGGTAGGCATGACCCCGTTCGACCAACTCGGTCATCAGCTCGACCATTTCCGGCACATGGCCGGTGGCGCGCGGCTGGTAGGTCGGGAGCAGGCAGCCGAGCACCTCGTAGGCGTCGTCGAGAGCCCGCTCGTTTGCGTACGCCACTGCCCACCACGGCCGGCCGGCCTCGTCGGACTTGGCCAGGATCTTGTCGTCGATGTCGGTGATGTTGGCGACCAGGGTGACCTCGTACCCCGTGTGCTCGAGCCAGCGTCGCAGGACGTCGAACACGACCTCCTTGCGGATGTGGCCGATGTGCGGGGGGCCCTGCACGGTCAGGCCACAGTGATAGATCCCGACGTGCCCCGCCCGGAGCGGGACGAACTCGCGGATCTCCCGGGTGGCGGTGTCGTGCAGGCGAAGACTCACCGCACAAGCCTAGCCAGCGGCGCCCCAGCGACCGACTCGCGGACGCAGTCGCGCCGCGTGGCGGTCGGCTGGGATGCTCGGTCCATGATCGCTCGAGGAGGTCCGGCCGAGGCCTGGGCTGAGCTCGAACGTGGCAATGCTCGCTTCGTCGCCGGGGCGCCGACAAGTACCGTCGACATCGAACAGCGACGCGCCCTTGCCGACAGTCAGGCGCCGTTCGCTCTCATCTTCGGCTGCTCGGACAGCCGCGTCGCGGCTGAGCTCGTCTTCGACCGCGGGCTCGGCGAGTTGTTCGTCATCCGTACCGCTGGTCACGTGATCGACAGCGGAGTGCTGGCATCGGTCGAATACGGCGTCGGGGTGCTCAAGGTGCCGCTCGTCGTCGTCATCGGGCACGACTCCTGCGGCGCGGTGTCTGCGACCATCGACGCTCTGAACAGTGGCCTGGTGCCCACGGGCTTCTTGCGCGACCTCATCGAGCGGATCACGCCGTCGGTCCTCAACGCTCGGCGGCTGGGCGCGGGCGACGTCGATGGTGTCGAAGCCGAACATGTCCGGCAGACCGCGCGGCTGCTGGTCGAACGTTGCTCGAGCCTCGCCGACGCTGTCGAAACCGGGCGCTGCGTCGTCGTCGGATGCACCTATGCGTTGGCCGAAGGGCGAGTCCGCCGGGTCGGCTGATCCGCTGGCACCGGCCGGTTCACGGGGACGATGAGGGCAACAGCAACCGCGGCGAGACCGTCACCGGCGCCGATCAGGCCCAGCCCGTCGGTCGTGGTTCCGCTGACGGTCACCGGAGCACCCACGGCGTCTGACATGGCCCGCTCCGCTTCGGCCCGACGGGGGCCGAGCCGCGGCCGGTTCCCGATCACCTGGACCGTCACGTTGCCGATCTCGAAGGACGCGGCGCCGACGAGTTGGGCTACCTCGGCCAGCAGCTCGGCGCCAGATGCCCCCGACCATTCCGGCCGATCGATGCCGAAGACTTCACCGACGTCGCCCAAACCGGCCGCCGATAGCAGGGCATCACACGCGGCATGCGCGGCCACGTCCCCGTCGGAGTGGCCGACACAGCCGGCCGGCTCGTCCGGCCAGTACAAGCCAGCCACCCAGCATGCCCGGCCCGCCTCGAACGCGTGGACGTCGGTGCCGACGCCGACTCGCGGAGTCATGCGACGCCGTTCGTGCGACGCGCGACGACAGCTTCGGCAAGCAGCATGTCCAGCGGTCGGGTCACCTTGAACGCATCCTCGTGCCCGGCCACCACGCGCACGGTGCCGCCAACCCGCTCGACCAGACCGGCGTCGTCGGTGACCTCCTCGCCGACCGCGGTATGCGCGCGGACGAGGACGTCGCGTCGGAAACCCTGCGGCGTCTGCGCTGCCCACAGGGCCGATCGGTCCAGCGTCCTCACTACGAGATCGCCGCTGACCTCCTTGACGGTGTCGGCGACCGCGAGCACGGGCACGACGCCGTCGGCTCCTCCGGCCACCGCCGCGGCGACGGACGCGAAGAGCTGTGGCGGGGCGAGGCACCGCGCCGCGTCGTGGACGAGCACGACGTCGACGTCGACGGGCAGCGTGGTCAGTGCGGCCGCGACGGATTCGCGTCTGGAGGCGCCGCCGGAAACGATCAGCAGCGGTCCTCCGAGGAGATGCACCTCGGATTCGACCTCGGTCAGGAGATCGCCGGGAGCAGCCACCGTGAGCAGGTCGACCACACCTGACTCGAGAGCTGCCCGCGCCGCATGCACGACCAGCGGCTGGCCCGCCAGCCGTCGGAGCGCTTTGGGTACGCCGGGCCCCAGCCGCTCACCCCGGCCGGCCGCGACGAGGATGCAGCCCGTCGTCACGTCCGCCGTCCTCGCATTCCGCCCCGGTCGGTTGATCACGTTCACCATGCTGGTCGGTGGTTCACCAGGCACCTGCGCCTAGTGAACCACCCGCACAGGTGGTGAACGTGATCAACGGGAGAGGACGGCCGGCCCTGCTACGTGCGGTGCGAGAGCGTCCGCACGGATGGCTCAGCTGGCGAGAACCTCGTCGAGCAACGTCTCGGCCTTGTCTTCGTTGGTGTGCTCGGCCAAGGCCAGCTCGGAGACCAGAATCTGGCGGGCCTTGGCGAGCATGCGCTTCTCCCCGGCGGACAGGCCGCGATCACGCTCACGCCGCCACAGGTCACGGACGACCTCAGCGACCTTGATCACATCACCGGAGGCGAGCTTTTCCAGGTTGGCCTTGTACCGACGGGACCAGTTGGTCGGCTCCTCCGTGTGGGGAGCACGAAGGACCTCGAACACCCGGTCGAGGCCCTCCTGGTTGACCACGTCGCGCACACCGACGAGATCGACATTGTCGGCTGGGACGCGAACCGTCAAGTCACCTTGAGTGACCTTCAAGACGAGGTACTTCCGCTCCTCTCCCTTGATCACACGGGACTCGATCGCCTCGATCAGCGCGGCCCCATGGTGCGGGTAGACCACCGTCTCGCCGACTTTGAAAGTCATCTGGTTCTGTCCCCTTTCCCGCAACCAGGATAGCACGCCGAATTCGGACCTCAGGCACGTTTGCGCTGGTCAGACGCCAAACTCGCGCTTGACAAACACGGGTGCCGCGTGCTTGCGCGAGGGCACGCCGGCCGCCCCGATACTTACCCAGTGCACACACCCGGCGAACGCGAACCGAGTCGGAGGCGACGCGTGAACACGTGGGCGCTGGCCAAGGCGTGCCATCCGCTGCCGTCCGCGGCGGTTACGACCTTGACGACCGCACTCGCAGCCGCTGCTGGGGTACGAGGAAGCTTGCTCGTCTTGGTTGCGGCAGCGGTGCTGACCGGTCAGCTCTGCGTCGGTTGGGTCAACGACCTCGTCGATCGGGATCGCGACCGGGCGGTCGGACGCCACGACAAGCCGCTCGCCAATGACATCCTTGCTCCCCGAACCGTCGCGGTGAGTGCCACCGCCGCCGGAGCGGCGTGCGTTCCGTTGTCGCTCGGGCTCGGCATCGCCGCAGGCCTGTGCCATCTGCTTGCTGTCGCAGCCGCACTCGCCTACGACATCGGCCTCAAACGCACGGTCTGGTCGTGGCTGCCCTATGCCGTGGCCTTCGGGTTGTTGCCGGTGGTCGTCTGGCTCGTGTCGCCGCAGGACGGACTGCCGCCGACGTGGCTCGTTCTAGCGGGAGCTCTGCTGGGTGTCGGCGCCCACGGGGCAAACGTGTTGCCCGACTACGACCGCGACCGAGCTTCCGGCGTGCTCGGCCTGCCCCAGCAACTCGACCCGCTGGTGCTTCGGCTGGGTACGGCGACGGCCCTCCTCGGTGCGCTCGCGCTGCTGACGTTCGGACCACCTGGCGGGCCTCAAGCATGGGAGTGGGTTGCCTTCGGCGCGGGTTGCGTCCTCGTCCTGGTGGCGGCGGTCGGACCGAACGAGGGTCGCGCCTCGTTCCCCGCTGTCATCGGCATCGGTGCGCTGGCTGTCGGCGTCCTCATTGCCCGCAGCACCGTCGGCTGAGACACCCATCGGCGGGCTCGCGTCGCTAGTCTTGGGCCGGTTGGTCGCCGCCCAGGAGCGACCCGTCCCCGTCGAGGAGCACACAGTGAAGCTCGTTCTCCGGCGCCCACTGGCTGCTCTCATCACGATCCCCGTGCTGTGCCTGGCCGCCGGCGGCTGCGCAAGCGTCCGGGCGCAGACGCAGGAGTGGTACGAGCCGGCGGACGGGGTGAGCACGGACGCGGGAGACATCGCCGTGCGCAACGTGTTGCTTGTCGCGGACGAAGAAGGCAGCGTGGCCACCCTGCTGGCGACCTTCGCCAACGAGGGTGCCACCGACGAACTCGTCGAGGTGCGAGTCGGCGAACGCATCACCCCGCCCGCAGGCGGGCGACTGGAAATCCCCGAAGATGGATACGCCCGGCTGGGCCCCGGCCCGGGCGAGGTCCGTCTCGATGTCTTCGGTGCCGATGCGCAGCCGGGCCAGTTCGTCGACGTCGAGTTCGTGTTCGAGGACGCCCCGCGGGCCGAGGTGCAAGCGCTGGTCCAGCACGCCGAGGGCGACTACGAGGCCGCTCTGGACGACGCGGAGGAGCCGACGGCGACGCCGTTCTGACCGTCGTCAGACCTCGAACTTGTAACCGAGCCCGCGGACCGTGAGCAGATAGGTCGGCTGCGCCGGGTCCGGCTCGATCTTCGCTCGGAGCCGCTTGACGTGCACGTCGAGAGTCTTGGTGTCGCCGACGTAGTCCGCACCCCAGATGCGATCGATGAGCTGACCACGGGTCAGCACCCGACCGGCGTTGCGCAACAAGAACTCGAGCAGTTCGAACTCCTTGAGCGGCAACCGCACCGGCTCACCGCCGACGGACACGACATGCCGCTCGACATCCATCCGCACCGGCCCGGCCTCGAGGACCGCAGGGACGAGGTCCGCCGGTTCTGCCCCCCGCCGGAGCACCGCGCGGATACGCGCGACCAGCTCGCGAGAGGAGAACGGTTTGGTCACGTAGTCGTCGGCCCCCAGTTCGAGCCCCACGACCTTGTCGACCTCGGAGTCCTTGGCCGTGAGCATGATCACCGGAACGGTCGAACGGGACCGCAGCTGCCGGCAGACCTCCGTGCCCGGCAGCCCGGGCAGCATGAGGTCGAGCAGGACCAGGTCGGCACCGGCCCGGTCGAACTCGTCCAATGCCTCGTGACCGGTCGGTGTCACAGCGACCTCGAAGCCCTCCTTGCGCAGCATGTACGACAAGGCGTCGCTGAACGACTCCTCGTCCTCGACGACGAGCACCCGAGTCACGATCCGGCCTCCGTGGTCGCGGCTGCTGAACTCTCGGCATGGACGGGAAGGCGCAGGGTAAATGTCGAGCCCGCCCCCCGGGAGCTCCACACGGCCACATCGCCGCCGTGGCTTGCAGCGACATGTTTGACGATGGACAGCCCGAGCCCGGTCCCGCCGGTAGCCCGGGATCGGGCGGGATCCACCCGGTAGAAGCGCTCGAAGATCCGGTCCAGGTCGCTCTCGTCGATGCCGACGCCTTGGTCGGTGACGCTGATCTCCACCTGCTCCCCCGCGGTGCGCACGCCGACGGCGACCTGGGTATGCGGCTCGCTGTGGGCGACGGCGTTCTCGACGAGATTGCCCAATGCGACGACGAGCTGAGACTCGTTGCCCAACACCTGCAGCCCGGGCTGCCCGCCAGACACCAGCCGGATGTGCCGGTTCTCGGCGTCGACCCGGCTCCGGTCGACAGCGGTGGCGACGATCTCGTCGACCTTTACTGGTACCGGCGACTCGACTGGATCGTCGTACTGCAGCCGGGACAGGTCGATGATCTCCTGGACCAGACGAGTGAGCCGACCGCTCTCCTGCTGCATCCGCCCGGCGAACCGCCGCACGGCCTCGGGATCGTCGCTCGCATCTTGCACCGCCTCGGCCAGCAGGCTGAGGGCGCCGACCGGCGTCTTGAGCTCGTGCGAGACGTTGGCGACGAAGTCCCTACGGATCTCGTCGATCCGGATGGCTTGGGTCCGGTCCTCCACGAGGGCGAGCAGCAGCCCGGGCCGTAGCGGCGCGACCCGTGCCGCAACGTGAAGCAACTGGGTCGAACCGCGCGAGCGGGAAAGCCTGATCTCCGCCTCGCGGATGCGCCCGTCCCGGAGAACGGCCGCAGCGAGCTCGGCGAGCTCCGGCAGCGGAACGCGATCGGGCCGGACCAGGCCGAACGCGTAGGCCGACGGACTGGCCTTGACCACGTTGAGTTCCTCGTCGAACAGCACAGCGCCGCCGCGCAGGACCGAGATCACCTCGTCGACGCCTTCCGGCATGGCTGAGGTGTCCGCTGCCGGATTCGACCGCGGCGCTGCCTCACTCGCGCGGAACGCCAATCCCGCGGCGAGACCGACTGCGGCGCCGACGGCCGCGGTCAATGCAGCGGCGGTTGTCGCGTCCACACCCATTGATGCTAGGTCCCGGGTGACGTGGAACCGACAGCCGGAGAGCCCCGATGCCGCATTGCGGCTCGTTGTTCACCGAGACTTACCGGCCGGTTCATCTGGGTGAGCCGGCGCGCCATCTCCGGGTATCTAGCCTGTGGAAACCGAAACGAAGAATTGTCCACCGCACCCAGAGCGAGGCGACCACCGGATGCGCCAGGCCTTTCAAGAGCAACTCGAGGACGTCAACCACCGGCTCGTGGAGATGACGCGTCAAGCCGGCGATCAGATCCGTACCGCGACGACTGCCCTGCTCGACGCCGACATACAGCTGGCGGACCAGACGGTCGCCGCCGACGTCGAGCTCAATCGGGCCCAGCTGGATATCGAGGAGCGGATTCTCGAGCTGATGGCACGCCAGGCGCCGGTCGCCGGAGACTTGCGTACCGTGCTCGCTGCCCAGCGCAGTGGCCTGGACCTCGAGCGGATGGGTGACCTCGCCGTCCACGTGGCCAAGATCGCCCGGATGAGGTACCCGGACGTCGCCGTTCCGGAGGAGTTCCGGACCACGTTCAAGGACATGGGCCATACCGCGGAGGCGATGGCGGCCAAGGCCGGCGCCGTGTTGCGCTTGCGCGATCTCGACGCCGCCGCGGAGCTCGCCACCGACGACAACGAGATGGACCGGCTGCACCGGGCGTTGTTCGTCGTCATCTTCGACGAGGACTGGGACCGTGGGGTGGGGGTTGCCGTCGACGTCGCCCTGCTGGGCCGCTACTACGAGCGCTTCGCCGACCACGCCGTCAACGTCGCGGCCAACGTCCGCTACCTCGTCACCGGCGAAGTAGCGTGGATTTCCGGCGGCCCAGCCCGCTAGCGCCCGCCTGCTTCTTCGAGACATCCGATCGGAATGACCACGTTCACCACCCGTACCCGTACATCACTAGGCCTACAAGCCTGTTGATGTACGGGTTCGCCTGGTGATGGGCCGGACGGACGGCCCAAGCTGGGGAGAATCGTCACACCAGCACCGGACGGCGTCTTGCCGCCCGCTCAAAGCACCGGCGGTATCTGGCGATTACCAGTGGCGGGTGCCGCAGGTCGTCCCAGATCGAGCGTGCCACCTCGTAGCCCTGGTCGCGAAGGGCGTCCTCGCGACGTTTCTCGCGCCAGACGACGTCCTCGGCCGAGAGCCCATCTTCGGGCACTGCTCGATACTTCACACGACCGTCGAACTCGCCGATCGTCTTTTCCTCGTCGAACAGGAAGTCGACGCGCCCGATAATTGCTCCGGTTGTGGAATCGACGACGAGTACCTGCAGCTGCGGGCGAGGAAATCCGTTCAGTTCGAAGAGGACTCGGTTGCGGGACTCACCGACCGACTCAGACAATCCGTCGGCAAACTCCGTCACGCGGCCGGCTGCGCGTGCGCCACGCCAGTCCCGCATCTGGTCCATACGGCGCACCAGGACGTCCTTGTCCCCGCCCAGGCGTCGGATCGCGGCATCTGCCACGACTACGCCCCGCTCGAATCCGCCCATACAGGCGACATCGACAGCGGTTCGGTCTGGTGGGGTGACCACGACGCCGTCGACGACAGCAACGTCACCGTCTGCGACCGCACCAGCGTGGTGGTGGACGCCGCCCTCGATCCGCGGTGAGTGCAGGTCGCCGCGGGTGATGTGAACGAGGGACAGGTCGTAGCCCCATGTCGGCAGATTCAGCATGACGCATGCCGAGACGTGGCTCACGACGGCCGGCTTCTCCAGGACGAGAATCACGGCATGGACGGTCGCTCGGTGCCGTGCCTCGCGGTTCATGGCGTCCCAGATGACACGCTCGATGTATGCGCCGCGACGGATCCGAACCCATAGGCCGTCCCGTAGCAGCTGCTCGATCTCCTGATCGGAGTAGCCGAAATCGAGCGCCTGTCGACGAAGAACGACACCGCCTTGGCGGCTGGCGACGCCGGCGAGGCGTGGTTCGAGTTGAGTGTTCATGTCGACGATGTTCGGCGGCCAACGCTGGCAGCGCCACGCCGTCGGAGCATCCTGTGGGTAAGCGAGGAGCGCCACGGCTCAACTGTGGATAGCGGCCCCTGTCCCGAACTGAAGGCCAGAGCCATCACTAGGCAAGCACGTACATCACCAGGCTTGCAGGCATGGTGATGTACGGGTACGGGTGGTGAACGTGGTCATTCCGGGAAGGGCAGCAAGGAATTAGCGGCCTTGGTTGCGGACGGCCTCGATCGCAGCAGCCGCGGCGGCGGGGTCGAGGTACTCGCCCCCTTCGGTGACTGGGCGCATCGCGTCGTCCAGCTCGTAGAGCAGGGGTACCCCGGTCGGGATGTTGAGGGCGACGACGGCTTCGTCGGACATCCCGTCGAGGTGCTTGACCAGCGCCCGTAACGAGTTGCCGTGCGCGACGACCGCGACGGTGATGTCACGGCGTAGGTCAGGGACGATCCCGTCGTACCAGTACGGCAGCATTCGGTGGACGACGTCGGCGAGACACTCGGTGCGCGGCATGAGCTCCGGCGGCAGGTCCGCATAGCGCGGGTCGCCCACTTGTGAAAACTCGTCGTCGTCGGCAATCGGCGCTGGTGGCGTGTCGTACGAGCGCCGCCAGAGCATGAACTGCTCCTCGCCGAACTCCTGAAGGGTCTGCTTCTTGTCCTTGCCCTGCAACGCCCCGTAGTGCCGCTCGTTGAGCCGCCAGGACCGGCGAACGGGGATCCACGACCGGTCGGCCGCGTGCATCGCGATCTCTGCGGTGCTGATCGCACGGACCAGCACGCTGGTGTGCAGCACGTCCGGCAGTAGCGACCGCGAGGCGATCAGCTCGCCGCCCCGCAGTGCCTCGGCCCGACCCTTCTCCGACAGGTCCACATCCACCCAGCCCGTGAACAGGTTCTTGGCATTCCAGTCGCTCTCACCGTGGCGGAGCAGGACCAGCCGGTACGGCATGTCCGGAGCCTAGTGACTGCTACCGGAGTCGGGCGGGCGCAGGTGCTCGAAAGCGGCCAGGTTCCGGGTGGACTCTCCTCGGGCCAGCCGCCACGTCCATTCCCGGCGGATCGATTCGGCGAATCCGAGCTCGAGGATGGTGTTGAACGAGGAATCGGCAGCGTCGAGCACCACCCCGAGCAGCCGGTCGAGCTCGGCTGGAGTGACAGCGTGTAGAGGGAGTCGGCCGACGAGGTAGATGTCGCCGGCCGAGTCGACGGCGAACGCAACGCCGGACAGCCGAGCGTTGCGCTCGAGGAGCCAGCGGTGCACGCCGCCGTGGTTGTCGTCCGGACGACGAGCGACGAAGGCGTTGACGATCAGGCTGTGCTCGCGCACGGCCAGGCTGCACGACGTCTTCAGCTTGCGGTCACCAGGTAGGTCGACGGAGAACCGGCCCGGGGAGGTCTCGACCCATTCGGCACCGGTGCCGGCGAGGTGCTCGCGCACGGTCGCCGCAGCGCGTTCCACCGCCGCGTCGCTCACCTGCCACCGCCCAGTCGGCCAGGTCCGGAATCCAGCCTGGCGTGTTCAACCCGACGGTGACACGCCTCCTGCGCTGCTGTCGAACCCGCGCTATGACACTCGCTCGACGGGTTGCGAACAGTGCGGGCGCGATAGCCTCCTGGATCCATGCGCCTCGGACGCTCTGCAGCATTGCCGAGTGCACAAGACCCGACCCGCCGGAGTTGCCGTGACTGAGCGCCGTTCGGCATCGATCCGCCTGATCGACGGCGACATCACCACTCAGCGCGTCGACGCGATCGTCAACGCTGCGAACTCCCGGATGCGTGGCGGCGGTGGGGTCGACGGTGCCATCCACCGCGCCGGCGGCCCGGCGATCCTGGCGGACTGCATCCGCCGGTTCCCCGACGGGCTCGCCGTCGGGCAAGCAGGCTGGACGGTCGCGGGAGAGCTGCCGGCTCGGTGGGTCATCCATGTCGTCGGGCCGAACTGGAACGCGGGCCAGCGTGACCCAGGGTTGCTGGAGTCTTGTTATCGCGAGGCGCTTCGGATTGCGGACGAACTGGGCGCCCGGACGATCGCGTTCCCAGCGGTCTCCGCCGGCATTTACGGATGGCCGTTGGAAGACGCCGCCCGAATTGCGGTCCAGACAGTCGCCACCACGTGGACGGCGGTCGACGAGGTGACTTTCGTGCTGTTTGGGAGCGTGACCTCAGCGGCGTTCGCAGCTGCTGCCAAGGACTTCGAGATCAATTCGTGACGCGTGTCACGCGCCGCAAAGGCAACCAGGTGGGCACCATGGGCGTCATGTCAGGTGAGGTCGTCAGTCGGTGACGTTCGGCCGAAGGGGGGCGGGACATGGGGCGGGTCAGGGCAGGGATGGTCGCCGTCGCGGCCGCACTGTCGCTGATGCTCGCAGGCTGCGCCGCCGACGCCGACTCCACGGCCACCGAGGAACCCTCCTCGCGGCCGACAAGGTCGACACCGACGACCACGCCGACCCCGAGGGCCACCCCAACTCCCACGGCGACGCCCACCCCGACCCGGACGGCCATCTATCTAGCCGGAGACGAAAGCGCCGGTGTGCGGGATCTGCAGGCCAGGCTCAAGCAACTCCAGTGGTACGAGCCCAACGTCACCGGCGTCTTCGACGAAATCACGGTCTCGTCGGTCGCAGGATTCCAGGGAAAGCGGGGGTTCCCCGCGACTGGTGAGGTCGATCAAGCGACCTGGGACAAGTTGGTCAGCATGACCAGGCAGCCAACCGACGACGAGATGCACAACCGGCTCGTCCCCGGGCCGACGATCATCGGCAGCGGTGCGTCCGGCGATCGGGTGCGTGAACTGCAAGCGCGGTTGAAGCAAATCGGCTGGTTCAGCGCCGAAGTTTCCGGCAACTACGCAGCCACGACGACAGCATCGGTCGCCGGTTTCCAGACCAAGCGTGGGTTCCCGTCCACCGGCGATGTCGATCAACGCACCTGGGACCGGCTGGTCGCGATGACCCGGGCGCCAACCGACGACGAGCTACACAACCGGGTCGCGCCAAGCGGCGGCAGCACCGCGGGAGTGGATCCACGCTGCGCGACCGGTCGCGCGTTGTGCATCGACAAATCGAGCCGGTCCCTGCGGTGGGTCGTCAACGGCTCGGTGCTGCTGACCCTCGACGTCCGCTTCGGCTCGGAGCTGACACCCACCCGCGAAGGGGCGTTCAGTGTCGGCTACAAGTCCCGCGACCACGTGTCCCAGCTCTATGACACCCCGATGCCCTTCGCCATGTTCTTCAGCGGCGGCCAGGCCGTCCACTACTCGCCGGACTTCGCAGCCAACGGTTACAACGGCTCCTCGCACGGCTGCGTCAACGTCCGGAACCGCGCAGCGATCGAGTCGCTGTTCGACCAGGTGCGGATCGGCGACAAGGTCATCGTCTATTGGTCGTAGGACCGCAACATTCCCCCGAGTTGGGCGGAGTGCCGTCAGTTAGTCGGGTAGGCGGATACGGACTCGCCGGAAGCCACGGCCTTTGCTCTCGACCTTGACCACCTCGATCCGGCCGATCTGACGAGTCGACGCGACATGCGTGCCGCCGTCGGCCTGCAAGTCGAGCCCGACGACGTCGATCAGCCGCACCACCTCGAGATCCGGCGGCAACAGGTCCGTGGCCGTGCGGATGATCGGACCGAGCTGGTAGGCCTGCTCCCGGGGCAGCACCCGCACCTCGACGGCGCGATCGGCGGCCACTTCTGCGTTGAGCGACGCAGTAAGGCTTTCCTTGAAGCCGGGCGGGACGGCCGGAAGGTCGAAGTCGAGCCGCGCTTCACCGGGTTCCATGTTGCCTCCGGTCACCGGCACTGCGTAGTCGCGGAACACCACTCCGCACAGCACGTGCAATCCGGAGTGGGTGCGCATGAGCAGAGTGCGCCGGTCGTCGTCGAGGGCGCCCCTGACAGTCGCCCCGACCGGAGGAAGCGGATCGTCGGGCTCCGGCACCAGCCACAGGTCGTCGCGGGGACGTACGCCGACGATGCGCGTCCGTACCCCGTTCCACAAGAGCACGCCGTGGTCGGGCGGCTGCCCGCCCCCGCCGGGATAGAAGGCCGAGCGGTCGAGGACGATCCCGTCCCCTGGGTCGCTAGCGAGGACCGTGCAGTCCCATTCGCGCAGAGTCTGGTCGTCGAGCTCGAGCCGGTGAGTTCGGCCGTGATGGTCGTGTCGCACGGTGGGCGCGGGTCACCAGGGCCCGTATGGACCCATCTGGGTGCCGCGCGACCCGCCGCCGCCGACCTGCTTGACCGCTGGGCGTACGTCGACCAGGTAGACCGCAGCGGCGACCACGCCGATCAGGTTGAGGAAGTTCAACGGATTCAGCACGACGATGTTGACGGCCAGCGCAATACCGAGGATGAGCAACCAGAGGTTCTTCGTCAGCTTGCCGGCGAGCGAGTATGCCTCCTGCTTGACTCGGAAGGCATCGAACAACGCGTAGCCCTTCAAGCCCAGAGCGCCGAGAGTGAGCGCCCAGAAGACGATGCCCTGGACCGAGCCGAAGACGTCGAACACGTTTCGAGCCTACGCGCCCGGGGGTCGGGGAGGACCGGACCCCCGGGCCTCGTTGGCGTTAGTTCGCGGCCGGGCGGCGCTTGCGCCGGGTGACCGGTGCGTCGGCGATCTCGTCGGCCACGTTGTCCGCGGCGTCAGCGGCCTTGTCCGCGGCGTCGGCGACCTTGTCGGCAGCGCCAGCGGCCTTGTCGGTGACGGTGTCGACGGCATCGGCGCCTTCGCGACGGTAGCGGCCGACGGCAGTCTCGCCGCGGGTCGCCAGCTCGCCGTAGGTGTCTGAGATCTCACTGGCCAGGTCGGCCGCGTATTGCAGCACCTTGGCGGACAGGTCCTGCACTACTCGTGCCATGTCGGCGCGCAACCGCTGGAGGTCGGCGGGCAGTTCCCCGGCCAGCTTCTGCATGTCGGCAGGCAGCTCCGAACGCAGCCGCTGCACATCGGAGGGAAGCGTCTCGCGCCGCTTCTGCATGTCCGCGGGCAGCTCGGCGAGCCGCTCACGGAGCTGGGAGGTCATCGTCTCGGCACGCTGGGCGAGCGCTGGCGCGCGGGCCGGCAGGTCGCGTAGGGCCGAAACGGCCGCATCAGCCGCGCCGGCGACCGCATAGAGGGCGGTGGTGTTGGTGTTCTTCTGGGGCACGGGAATCACCTTTCGTCGTCGTTCTCTTTGCGGAACGTCTCGTACACGTCGAGAAGCACTCGCTTCTGGCGCTCTGACAGCAGCGTGTCGGCCAGGACGGCGTCCTGGACCGAGCGGTCCGAGGTCGGGTGGTCGAGCAGGCCGGCTCGGACGTAGACCGCCTCGGCCGAGATCCGTAGTGCCTTGGCGATCTGCTGAAGCACATCGGCCGACGGTTTGCGCACGCCGCGCTCGATCTGGCTCAGGTACGGGTTGCTCACGCCCGCTTGGTCGGCCAGCTGGCGCAACGAGAGTTGCGCGTGCCGGCGCTGATCCTTGAGGAACTCGCCGAGCTCGCCGAGCGAACCTACCCTTGCCACGCACCCATCATGCTAACTTTTGCAAGCGATTGCAAACTCAGGGATGGCTGTTGGGGCTCATCCGTGCGCCGTGAAGATCGTCGTGTTGCCGGGATGAGACCTCGCAAGCGGGCGGGTTCTTCACGACGATCTTCACGACAGCCGGGCGGGCCAATCACGGCGCGGGCGGGATCGGCAGGTCACGCTCGAGCTCGACCAGGGCCAGCAGCACCAGCGAGCAGCTCCATCCCAGAGGCGCCACGGACGACGGTTCGCCGACCTCGTTGACCTTCTCCGGCAAAGCCCCCAGCCCAGTCCGGTGCGCGGTGAGCCAACCGAGCAAATGCTCCGCCGTAACGTTCTCGCCATAGCCGGCTGCGGCGAGGGCGAACAGCGCTGTCGTCGGCGTCCAAGCGACGTCTGTGTCGGTCTCCCAGTCCTCACCCGGACGCAATCCACCATTCGGCACCTGCAACGCCGGCTCGGTCCGGCGGAATGCGCGGGCAATCTGTTCCTCGGCCGGCGCGAAGGGCGGTGACAAGAACGTGAGCGACGCGTCGTGACCGGGATCCTCCAGCGGCAGTGGGTAGCCATGGTCGGCGAACTCGTCGCGGTTGGTGTCGGCGACATTGCGTGGATAGCCGCGGGTACCGAACTCTCGCCGGATGCCAGTGTCGATCTCGGTCGCCGCCTGCCGCCACGCGGCCGGATCGGCGCCGAGCAGCGGAGCCAGAGCCACCGATGCGCGCAGACCCAGCCGGGCCGGCGCCGCGATTCCGAGCGTCAACCGTCGTCCGCTCTGTTCCCAGTAATCCGGCGTAGCACGCGGCAAGTCGTCGTCGCCGAACGACCGGACGATCGCGTTCGCCGAATTGACGACCATCGGAGCGGCCTCGGTCACCAGCGCCTCGGCTCGCGCGCGGTCCGGGTGCGTCTCCAGCCAGAACCAGAGTGCCCAGGGCACCCACCCGGAGCCGTCGAGCTGCCGGCGCCGGTCGTCCGGCGGATCGCCCGAGCCGTCCGGCCGGTACCGCGCGTGCCAGATGCCCCGGTCCGGTGCGACTCGGGACAGAAACCTCAGGATGGTCTCCGCGTCGTCGTGGTGCCCGGTGGCCGACAGCGCGACCACGACGAACGACGCGTCCCTGGGCCAGACGTAGCGCCAGTGGTAGCGGTTGGCAGCGAGCTGTGCGCCGTTCGGCTGGAGCAACAGACGAAGGTCGAGCAACGCCCGGTCGGCCATGTCCGCATAGGGCGTGCCCTGGCCCGGTCGGTCGCCACTGCGCAGCCACTCCTGGTCGGCGGCTATCCGCTCCGCCTGCGCGACCGACGCCGGGTCGCCCGTGGACAGCACGGCCGTTTCGGGCACGTAGGAAGCACCGCTCCTGGCCGGGACGTTGGTCAGCTCACCGGCCGAGTCCACGGTGATGCCGTCGGCCCGCAGCGGTTGGGCCGTCGAGTCGGCCCGAGCGGTCGCCGATGCGACGACGACGGCTGTCGCCACCCCGATCGCGGCGACCCAGCGCCATCGTGAACGACCAGCCCGACGCATGCCTCAGCGTACGTATCCACGCCACCCGTCAGCATGAGCACGAACAATCCAGGTCCCCTTTGTCCTGTCAGGGGCTAGAAGCCGACCGGGCGAAGTTCCCCGACGGGTTCTCCACCGCCGTAGACGGCTGGCCGAGCCAGGTCGTCGAGGACCGGCTGGTCGACGCCGAGCCGACGCAACGCGGCGGCCATTACGACCGGTCGAGCTCGGCTGGAACCGTCTGCAATCTTGAGTGCGACCGCGCGGCCGTCGTCGAGTCCCGCGGCGTACACGCCTTCGGCACCCGCCTTGGCGAACAGGTTCGGCACCGACTGGATCAGCCGTGCCTCGTCGCGGAGAGTTCCGCTGGTCCACTGCGGAAAGGCCCGGATCGCCTCGACCACGCGCCGTTCCGCTGATTCCGGTGGGGCGAGCGCGAGCGCGCGGAAAGTGCGAGCGAGTCCGGTCAGCGTCATAGCGAAAAGCGGGGCTCCGCACCCGTCGATCCCTGGCGGATCGACACGTTCACCGGCCAGTTCCTCGATCGTGTCGTGGATCGTGACCTGGAGCGGGTGATCTGGTGCCAGATAGTCCTCGACGCTCCATCCGTTGACCGCACAGGTGACGAGCATGGCTGCGTGCTTGCCTGAGCAGTCCGCCGCGATCGACGACGGTTCCGATCCCTGCCGGGCATAGGCCACCATCGCGATCTCGTCCAACGGCCAGCCCGGCGTGTTCTGCAGCAGACTCTCGGCCAAGTCGGCTGCGGCGAGAATGCGGCGGGCTCCCCTGATGTGGAAGTCCTCACCGGAATGACTCGATGCCGCGAGCGCCAGCAACTCGCCATCCAGCGGCAGGCCGCACCGCAGCATCGCCGCGGCCTGCGCGGGTTTGTTCGCCGACCGGGGATACATCGTCGCGTCGGTTTCGCCGACGGCCAGCACGAGCCCGCCGTCAGCGCCAAGTGCGACGACCGAGCCGTGATGACGGCTCTCGACCATGCCCGAACGGACGACCTCGGCGACGACCTCGTGCAGCACCGTCGAAACCTATCCCGCGTGCGAGGATCACGGCCGTGCGAGCAGTCGTACAACGGGTCACCTCGGCGTCGGTCACCGTGGACGGCGAGATCGTCGCCGCGATCAACCCTGGTCCCAGCCGGCAGGGCTTGCTGGTGCTGGTTGGTGTCGCCCGAGACGACGACGGCGAAGCCGCGGCGCGGCTGGCGCGCAAGCTCTGGGAACTGCGCGTCCTCGACGACGCACGCTCGGCGTCCGACGTCGCCGCTCCGATGCTGGTCGTCAGCCAGTTCACGCTCTACGCCGACACGCGTAAGGGCCGCCGACCGTCCTGGTCGGCCGCAGCGCCCGCCGAGACTGCCGAACCGTTAGTGAACGCGTTTTGCGACGCATTGCGCTCGATCGGCGCGCACGTCGAAACCGGTGTCTTCGGCGCGATGATGCAGGTGACGTCGACCAACGACGGGCCCGTGACCCTCGTGGTCGACAGCTAGCTCAGCCTGGCCCGCACGTGCCGGCCGACATCGGGATCGACGACTACTTCTTGGGTAGCAGACACGCCGCCGGCCGCCAATGCGGCATCGACCGGAACCGTGCGCTTCACCAACGCCAACGCGATCGGGCCCAATTCGTAGTGGCGGGCGGCCGAGCCGACGAACCCGACGGTCGCGTCGTCGAATTCCACCGGATCGCAGTGCGCCGGCAAGCGCTCGGCCGAGCCGTCGAGGTGCAGCATGACCAGCCGACGCGGTGGACGGCCGAGATTGTGAACGCGCGCGACGGTCTCCTGACCCCGGTAGCACCCCTTGTCCAGGTGCACGGCCGAGCCGAGCCAGCCGACCTCGTGCGGGATCGTCTTGTGGTCTGTGTCCACGCCCAACCGCGGCTGATGAGCCGCGATCCGCCGAGCCTCGTGCGCCCACACCCCCGACGCAGAGTCGCCGACATAGCGCGCCAACTCCGATCGGGCGACGAACACCTCCCGTCCCCGGTCGGTTACCCGGCTCAGATAACCGCCGTGCCGCTCGGTGTCCGGCTCCCAGACCACAGCGAACTCGTCGCTCACATCGGTGACGTCGACACGCAGCATGAATCGCATGGAAACGAGGAACTCCACCAGCGCGGGTGCGGTCCCAGGCTCCACGTGGGCCCAGAAAGTCGTCCCGTCGTCGACTGCATAGAGCGCATGCTCGATGTGGCCGTGTGGCGAGAGCACCAGCGTTTCGGTCGAGCTACCGGGGCCGAGGTGCTCGACGTGCTGGGTCGTCAGCGAATGCAGCCAGCTCAGCCGGTCCGGTCCACTGACGGTCACGACACCGCGGTGCGAGAGGTCGACCGGACCGGGAACGCGCTGCTCTCGCATCGGGTCGCCATAGTGCGCCGCCACGCCCGCGTCGAAGCCGGTCGCTGTGACGGCGCCCGGCCGGCCGAGCAGTGGGCTGCGATAGATGCTCACACCGACCCCAACGCATCCCGAGCCTCAACCACTCCCACCATGCCCGCTGCGTGCGAGTGGAGGTTTCTCCACGTCTCCCGGCATGGATGACGTGGAGAACCCTCCAGTCGGCGGATGATCACGAACACTCCCAGCATGTACCGAACACGGTCAGATGCCTGACGTCGGTCTGGAACCCGAACCGATCGGCAAGGTCGTCGACCAGGCCGGCCGCGATGGACGGCTCGACCTCGGTTACTCGCTCGCAGTTCCGGCAGACCAGGTGTACGTGGTCGGGCTCGGTCGTCGCGTGGTAGGCCGGCGCCCCATGCCCGAGATGAGTGTGGCTCACCAGCCCGAGCTTCTCCAGCAGCTCCAACGTCCGGTACACGGTCGAGATGTTCACACCCTTGGCAGACTCTCGAACCCGGCCGAGGATCTCCTCGGGAGAGCCGTGGTCGAGTTGCCGCACGGCATCGAGGACGAGCTCGCGCTGCGGCGTCAACCGATAGCCCTGCGCCCGCAGGTCCTCGCGCCAGTCGGTCATCCGTCGAGTCTAAGAGCGCGACTGGTCGGCTCCGGCCACGCGCTGCAGCTCCGCCGACAGGTGCGGCTGCAACTCATGTCCCATGGCGGCCATCTCGTAGACCCACATCAGCCGGCCGTCGACCAGTCCGTACAACCGGTGGCCGGCCCGGTAGTCCTTGGCGGTCTCGGTCTTGAGCACCCCACGGGTGGCGAGCTCGACTTTCGTCGGTTCGACCCGGCCGAGATAGATCTCGACGAAACCGGTGGGATGGGTGAGGAGGACCTCGACCTCGCCGTCGGGTTGCGGTCGCCAGAAGCCCGTCTCAGCGGCGGCCGGCCGGAGCAACGTGCCGTCGTCGGCGAGAATCCAGCTGCGGCTCGTGTACGCCACGTACGCCTTTCCGGGGACGTAGGTGAAGGCGACCTCCTGGCCGAACCGGAACGCCTCGATCGTCGGATAGTCGCCGACGCCGGCGCCCTCCCACCGGCCGAGCAACCAGGCCAGCGGGACACAGTCCGGATGCAGATCGGCCGGGATCTCGATCACGGGAAGAGTCAAGCCTGACCCTTGAACAGCCGGTAAATGACGTAGATCGCGAACCATCCCGCAGCGAGGGTGGTGAGCACGAGCAGGCCGGTGAAGAAGACCTCCAGCATGGCTTGAAGTCTAGGGCCATGATCCCGAGATCGGGCCTAGTCTGCTGGCATGGCAAACAGGCTCGTCGTGAAGGTCACTGCCGGCCTCGATGCACCCGAGCGCTGCTCGCAGGCCTTCACGGTTGCGACCACCGCGCTGTCCGCCGGAGTGGAAGTCTCCCTGTGGCTGACCGGGGAGTCCGCCTGGTTCGCCCTGCCTGGCCGGGCTGCCGAGTTCGAATTGCCGCACGCAGCCCCACTGTCCGATCTGCTCGCAGCGCTGTTGGGCGGTGGTCAGGTGACGTTGTGCACTCAATGCGCGGCCCGGCGCGAGATCGGGCCCGACGACGTGCTACCCGGCGTCCGCATCGCCGGTGCAGCGACCTTCGTCGAGGAGGCGCTCACCGACGACGCGCAGGCGCTCGTTTACTGACCGACCGCACGGCTGGTCGCTCAAGCGGCAGCCGACACTCGCAGGTCGCTGATCGCCACGGTGTCTCGGGCGCCGTCGGAGCTGCTGACGATCTCCAGCGCGAGCTGCTCCGTCGTGGTCACGGGAATGCGCATCGTCTGCAGGTCGCGCAGATCGGCGTCGGGGTCGAGCTGTTGCTCGACCGTGGTGTTGTCGTCGAAGCGCCAACGGACTGTGGTGAGCCGACGGTTCTCGCCGTACCGATCGGTGCCGTCGGTGGGGTCGGTCTTGGCGTAGCCGGGAACCAGGCCGAGCTCGGCCACTCGGACGGGACCGCCCAAGTCGATGACCAGAGTCTCGCCGACGCCGTCGCCTGGGCACCGCCAGGCCGAGTCGGACTCGGCGTCGACTGCGAAATCCGCCTCGTAGGTGACCTCCGTGCCCGACGCGTCCCGGCTGGGTTCTGACTGACACGAGGCCTCGATCACTGTCACGGTCACCGGTGCGACCGGTCCATCCCAGACACCGCCGCTGGTCGCCGACGCCACGGTTGGCTCGTCGTCGCCGCCACCACCACTTCCGGATGCGGCGCCCATCAGACTGCCGACCAGGAAGCCCACGGCCGCACAGCCAGCCAGCACCGACACGACGGCCACACCCGCGGGTCGGCCGGCGAATGGAGGCGCGGCGTGCGACACGCGCGACACCCTATTCCGACGACGCGCGGCCCGGTGAGTCGTCAGGACGAGATGCTGACCTCGACCGTGGCGACCACTCCCTGCTGCGCCACCACTGCCCGGTCGACGGGTTTTGCCCGAGGCGCCAATGTCCGCAGGGTCCACGGCCCCGGCGCGGCGAAGAAACGAAACTCGCCCTCGTCGTTGGTCGGCACCTCCGCGGTGAACTCGCCCACAGAATCGAGCAGCCGGACGTACGCACCGGCGACGGGTCCGTCATCGCCGCGGGTTACTACCCCCTGAATCACCGACTCCTTGGTCAGGTCGATCCCTGCCAGGGAGACGCCGCCGACCGGCGCCTGGCAACCGCCCGTCATGCGGCACCCGGTTCGTCGCCCACCGTGATCGGCACGCCGACCAGAGATCCGTACTCGGTCCAGGATCCGTCGTAGTTCTTCACGTTCGACACGCCCAGTAGTTCGTGCAGCACGAACCAGGTGTGCGCCGAGCGCTCTCCGATCCGGCAGTACGCAATAGTGTCGGTGCCGAGGTCGACCCCCGCGTCGCTGTAGAGCGTGCGCAGGTCGGCGTCGGAGCGGAACGTGCCGTTGTCGTTGGCCGCCTTGCTCCACGGAATGTTCTGCGCGGTAGGGATGTGGCCGCCACGCTGGGCTTGCTCCTGAGGCAGGTGCGCCGGGGCGAGTAGGCGGCCGGCGTACTCGTCGGGCGAGCGGACGTCGACCAGGTTCTTCGTGCCGATGGCTCCGACGACTTCGTCGCGAAAGGCTCGGATGGAAAGGTCAGGATCGCTGGCCTGGTACTGGGTGGGTTGACGCGGCGAGGTGTCGCCGACGAGCTCACGGCTTTCCAGCTCCCAGATCTTGCGACCGCCGTCGAGTAGACGGACGTCGTCGTGGCCGTAGAGCTTGAAGTACCAGTACGCGTAGGCGGCGAACCAGTTGTTGTTGCCGCCGTAGAGCACGACCGTGTCATCGTTGCCGATGCCCTTCGCCGCGAGCAGAGCCTCGAACTGCTCCTGGTTGACGAAGTCGCGCCGAACCGGATCCTGCAGGTCGGATTTCCAGTCCAGCCGGACGGCATTCTTGATGTGATTCTTGTCGTACGCGGTCGTGTCCTCGTCGACCTCGACCAGGACGACCTCGGGATCGTCGAGATGCTGCTCGACCCAATCGGCCGAGACGAGCACGGTTTCGCGGCTCATCGGGTGACCTCCGTCAGTCTGGGAATGGCGCGGCGGAATACCAGGTAGATCTCGCAGCCGAGGCACAGGCCAAAGGCGGCGTTGAGGAACGCGGCGGCCAGAGCTGCGCCGACCGCGCCGTAGGCGAGAAGTGACCAGCCGCCGAGAAACCCGGCGAGTCCGGCAATGGCGAAAAGCAGCCCGACAACTTGTGCGAACCGCGGCGGCCGGGCGTCCTCGTACTCGGCTGGTGGACCCAGCCGGGGCCGTACGACCCGTGCGAACAGGCGGGCATACGGCGAGGCGGCGACCCCGGCGACGGCGCCGGTCGCGAACACCCCGGCCTGCGCAGCGAGCAACCAGGCGCTGCCGGTCAGCAGGACGATCGTGAGAACCGCGGCAGTGAGGGCTGCGGCGAGGCGCTGGCCGCGAGGGTCGACCATCGGGTATCTCCCTGACGTGGGCTGGGCAGGTCCGTCAGCTGTGGACAGCCCGGATGTGGTCGGCGATGCGCCGAGGTCCAGGGCTACCCGGTCAGGGCAGGCGACAGAGCATGGCGGCCATGCGACCGAGATCGATCGCGCGCCGCTTCGTCAGCTCCGTCCGGAACACGCTGTGAGGCTACGGCCGCCGCTGAGTGATGTCACCGTTGCGTTCGAATACTGAGATGCCTGTCTCATTTCGTGGTGATCCGGCCGACCAGATCGACGACTTGCCCGAGCCTGGGTACACCCATCGAGCGCTGCACGACCTGCCCGCGCTCGTCGAGGACAAACGTCGTCGGCGTCCGGGTGACGCCTAACCGGCGGACCAGATCCAGGTGGGTCTCTGCGTCGATCTCGACGTGGCGTACCCCATCGACAGAGGCCGCGACGTGCGCCAGCACCTGCCGGGTCGCTCGGCACGGGGCGCAGAACGCGCTGGAGAACTGCACCAACGTCGCCTGCTCTCCCGGTTCCTGGCCGAGGTCATCGCGGGTCAGCGACGGGCCGATGTTCCGCCGAGACGGCGCCGTGAGCCGCCCGGCCGTCAGCGCCCGCCAGAGGCCGAACGCGGTAGCTGCCATCAGCACGACGGCGACGACGACGAGTCCGGTCACGCCGTCCCAACGTCGCCCGCCCGCCGCCGTGTTCCCCGGTCGGAATGACCACGTTCACCATGCATGCCTATACATCAACAGGCTTGCAGGCCTGGTGACGTACGGGTAGGGGTGGTGAACGTGGTCATTCCCAGAAGGACTGGCAGGCTCAGGCGGGGGCGATGAGGAGGACGTCACCCGCTGGCGTGACAATCTCATACTGGCTGGTCTCGTGCGGTTGGAGGCCTACGCCGCCGTCGAACCAGAGCTTCCCGGACGCGTAGCCAGCGGCAGGAACCGTCCAGGTTGCCGCCACCTGGCGACTGCCGTCGATGCCGACAGCGACCAGGCTGCATGTCGCGCCGGGCGGGACGCCGGCGATGGCGCCGTGCACTGCGGTTCCCCACCCCTTCGCGAACAGTTCCACCTCGAGGACGATTGGGCCGTCGGACGCGCGGACTTCGGCCGTGGGAGTCTCCTCAACTGCCGCTGGGGCCGAATCGTCGTCGGCGATGAGCAGCGCGCCCGTTCCGGCCAGCACGGCGCCGACGGCCGCAGCGACCAGGCCCAGCGCAAACCGGCGTCGGCGGGACCGGCGGCGCTCCTCCGCGACCGCGCCGAGCAGTCCCTGCAGCACGCGCGGATCGGGTTCGACTGCCGCGGGCAGAGTCAGTGGGCTCGCCGCCGCCAACAGTTCGACGGTCTCGGTCAGTTCGGCCAGGTCCTCGGCGCACCGGGGACAGTCCGCGACGTGCTCGCGCACGCGCAGCTCCTCGTCAGGGTCCAATGCCGCCACGGCCAGCGCGCCCAGCGAGATCCGGATCTCGTCACAGGAGGTCATGTCGCCTCCTCTGATCCAGTGATTCCGCGTTCCTCTAGCGCCAGGCGGAGCGCCCTCAGTGCGTAGTAGGTGCGTGACTTGACGGTGCCCGCCGGTACGCCGAGCACACCAGCCGCCTCGGCAACCGAACGGCCGCGGAAGTACGTTTCGACGACCGCGGCGCGATGCTCTGGACTCAACGTCTCGATCGCTTCGGCGACGAGTTGAGCCACCAGTGCACGGTCGACCCCGTCTTCGACTGGAACGGCACCGAGCGCAGCCTCGGCAACCTCGGCCGGGCGGGCTCGTCGAGCCCGTTCGCCGTCGACGACCAGGTGTCGAGCCACGGTCCACAACCACGGCCGGGCCGAACCCTTGCTCGGCGCCAGCGAGTCCGGATGCCGCCACGCTCGCAGGAGCGTTTCCTGTACAACGTCCTCGGCCCGCTGGCGGTCTCCACCCACCAGCCGCAGGACATATCCCATCAGCGGAGCAGCGTGCTCGTCATAGAGAGCCCGGACCAGATCCTCGTCGGCCACCGGTGCCCTCACACTGCGTGCACGCCTCCCGAAAGGGCCTGGTTCAGCCGGCCGATGGTTCATCCGACCAGAACCCGTCCCAGGACATACGTGACCGGCGCCGCGACGGCGATCGGCATGGTCACCCGCAACGGCGTCAATAGATCGATCGTGCTGTCACCCATTTCTTCGCCCACCCGGTCTACGGCGGCCACCGCGGTCACGGCGGTCAATGCCGCAAAGGTAGTCACGACCACTCCGCCCACCGCGGGCACGGCAGCCGCGACACCATCGGCCACGCTCACGAGAGCTGCGGCGAGCGCTCCCGCGAAAACCACGGCCAGCGACCGCCGCAGCGCGGCCGGAGCCGGCAACAGCTCGGCCAGTCCGACGACACCCACTCCCAACAGACCGAGCCAGACCGCATGGACGCCGCCCTCGGCGCCACGCAGGGCCAACCAACCCACCGGCAGCAGGGCCAGCGCACAGGCGGCCACGGTCACCGTCAAGGACGTGGTCAGCGCATGCCGACCGTCCCGTCGAATCAACTGGATCATGACGGCGACGACCAGCGCCGGGCCGAGCAGTGCTGCGACCGGCCACATCTCGCTCGGGTCGCCCACGACCAGCCACACCGACGCTCCAACCGATACGACGAGCGCGAGCCACGCACCGGCACGGACGGCAGGCACCGCGGCCGGTCGGACGCCACCGAGGGTGAACACGACCTGCACGACAGCGACCCCGGCTCCGAGAAGTGGGCGTCCGACAGCCGCTGCGATGGCGAGCACCGCGACGAGCGCTGCCGACAGCACCGAGGTCATCAACGGATCTTCCCAGAGCAGGATGCCTACCCCCCCGCGAACGGTGGCAACAACTCGACAACGGAGCCGTCGTGCAACGGGATCGCGGCGTGATCTCGACGTCCTGCGGGGCTGCCGTCGGCGAGGATCGCGCACACCGCCAGAACCTCCAGGAACCGGGGCTGGGCCGCGTGCAAGTCCCGCACGACGGCCAGGGCCTCCGCGACGGTTGCCCCGTCGACGACCTCCTCCGTCAGTCCGGCTGCGGCACGCAACGAAGCCCAATACCGCACTGTCACCCGTGGCATTGGGCCACCAGCCAGCTGGCGATTCGCCGGGCGAGGCCCTCGTCCACCGCACCCTCCGCGTGACCGAAGTCGGGTAGCACCCACAGTGTCGACGGCCCACCCGCGGCAGCGGACACCCGGCGTGCGTGCTCAGCGGGAAACAGGTCGTCCCGATCGCCATGGACCACGAGCAGCGGGACGTCGATTTCCGCGGCGGCCGCGACGGGATCGATCGGATAGGGCTCAGCCCAGTCGCCGCGCATGATCCGGGTGCCGCGCGTGAGCCGGATGGCGGCGCGGCCCGGCGGGTTCAGTACGAGGCGGTGCAGCGTGCGCATTCGCGGCGTGCCGCGGTAGTACCACTGCCCCGGCCCACTGACAGCTGCGACGGCATCCACTCCCCCGTACAGCGCCGCATGCCGTAGCACCACCGCGGAGCCGAGCGAGAAGCCGAGGGTTGCCACCTGTGGATAGCCGAGCGAGCGGGCCCAGCCGACCGCCGCTTCAACATCGCGAACCTCGTGCCATCCCAGCGTGCTGACGCCGCGGGAACCGCCATGGCCACGCAGATCGAGCAGAACCAGCCCCGCAGTAGAGCGCATCCACCGGGCGATTCGGCGGACCCGCGGGTGCCGCGAATGCAGCGTGAAGCCATGCACGACGACCACCGCCACGTCCCGTGGGCCGTCAACGGGCGGCAGGTGTTCCGCCACGACGACCACGCCATCGTCGGCTTGCAGGCGGCGCCGGAAGCCATGGCCGTCCCACTCCGCGGGCGAGCGGACTTGAGTCGCCCTCACATGCCCTATCCTGTCAACACGTGGGCCCGGGCAGTGTCGCCCTCCGGGTCCCCGTTGCATATCCGGCCAGAGGAGGCCGCATGGGATCCACGATCCTCCTGCTGACCAACGCCCTGCGCCCATCGGCGGAGATCCTCCCCGCACTTGGTCTCTTGTTGCACGACGTCCGGGTCGCACCGGCCGAGGCGGCGGCACTGCTCGACGCTCCGGCGTGCGACGCCGTGCTGGTCGACGCCCGGCGAGACCTGGGCCACGCTCGCGGGCTGACTCGGCTCATTCGCACGACCGGTGTCGACGTGCCGCTCATGGCCGTGGTCACCGAAGGCGGCCTCGCTGCGGTAACCGCCGACTGGGGTGTCGACGACGTGCTGCTGGACACGGCCGGGCCGGCCGAGGTCGAGGCTCGGTTGCGCCTCGCCCAGGGCCGGCTCGCGGCGGCCCAGTCCGGAGACGACGTGCCGGACGAGATCCGCTCGGGCGACCTGGTCGTCGACGAGGCCACCTACACCGCCCGCGTCTCCGGCCGCTCGCTCGACCTCACGTACAAGGAGTTCGAGCTGCTCAAGTTCATCGCGCAGCACCCGGGCCGCGTGTTCACCCGGGC
This sequence comes from uncultured Actinomycetota bacterium, assembly GCA_963831385.1. GTDB lineage: Bacteria > Actinomycetota > Actinomycetes > Jiangellales > Jiangellaceae > JACVRX01. Next base: position 116,544 of record CAWHPW010000015.1, on the reverse strand, counting down.
GCAACTGCTGCAGGAGGTATGGGGCTACGACTACTTCGGCGGCACCCGCACAGTCGACGTACACGTGCGTCGGTTGCGGGCCAAGCTCGGCGCCGACCACGAAGCGCTGATCGGCACGGTCCGCAACGTCGGCTATCGGTTCGTCGCCCCTGTACCTCCCCGCCGCAGCCAGGTGTCTGAACGCGTCAGTCGTTGATCGAGACGCGGCAGCGGCTGGCCGACGACGACATCGAGGCCGTCGCCGCCCTCATCCAGGCCGCAACCAAAGCCGACGCAGTCGCTCCGCTGTCGGAGCAGGGCCTGTTCCGGCTTCGTGGAGACGAACGGGCTCGGCATGTGGTCGCACGAACCGACGGCACCGTCGTCGGATACGCACAACTCGACGACGGCAACGGCGCGGCGGAGCTCGTCGTCCACCCCGATCACCGGCGCCGCGGTTTCGGCCGCGAGCTGGTCACTCGGCTGATCAGCGAGGCCGGGAGCTCGGAGCTGAACATTTGGGCACACGGTGACGGCCAGCCCGCCGCGGCGCTGGCTGCAGCGACCGGCTTCGACCGGGTCCGATCGCTGTGGCAGATGAGCCGGCCGCTCAGCGACGACCTGCCCGAGCAGCAGCTCCCGGATGGCATCGTGGTCGACACTTTCGTCGCCAGTTCGGATGAAGAGGACTGGGTCACACTCAATGCCCGCTCTTTTGCCGAACACCCCGAACAGGGCGCCTGGACGATTGCCGACCTGCGCGATCGGGAAGCCGAACCATGGTTCGACCCAGCCGGCTTCTTCATAGCCCGCCGCGGCGGCTCGATTGTCGGCTTCCACTGGACCAAGGTCCATGACGAGACCACCGGAGAGGTCTACATCGTCGGCATCGATCCAGCAGAGCGGGGCCGCGGACTGGGCAAAGCGCTCACTCTCCTTGGCATCCGCCACCTGAAAGGCCTGGGTCTCACCCGGGTCATCCTCTACGTCGACGAAAGCAACCAGACCGCTGTCCGCCTCTACCGCGGCCTCGGCTTCGAGCAGGTTTCCGTCGACGTCATGTACGGCCGTCGCCCAGGCAGCTGATTGCTCGCCCTCTTCGGCTGGTTCAGCCAGCCGGCGTCTATCGCCAGTTCACCTCGACGTGTCAGCATGTGAAGCATGGCGGCGGCGGCGGAGGCGGTGCGGACGGAGGAGAGGTACCTCGACCGCGAGTTCTCCTGGCTGGCCTTCAACACCCGCGTTCTCGAACTGGCCGAGGACCCGGATGTGCCGCTGCTGGAGCGGGCCAAGTTCCTGGCCATCTTCTCCAGCAATCTCGACGAGTTCTTCATGGTCCGAGTGGCCGGTCTCAAACGGCGCATCGCGGCCGGTGTCGCCGTCCGCGCCGCGAGCGGCCTGCTTCCCCGGGAAGTGCACCAAGGCACTCTTACCCTGACCCGCGAGCTGATGTCCCGACAGGCCAGCTGTTTCCACGACGACGTGCTGCCGGCGCTGGTGAAGGAAGGTATCGAGGTCACCCGGTGGGACGACCTCGACGACGCCGAACACAGCCGGCTGCGGGAGCTGTTCGGCGAGCGGATCTTCCCGGTGTTGACTCCCCTGGCCGTCGACCCGGCCCATCCATTTCCGTACATCTCCGGGCTCTCCCTCAATCTGGCCGTTGTCCTCCGCAACCCCCGCACGGCCACCGAGCACTTCGCCCGGGTCAAGGTCCCGCCGAACTTTCCGCGGTTCTTGCCAGTCGCCGAGCAGCGGTTCGTCCCGCTCGAGGACGTCATCGCCGCGCATCTGTCCCAGCTCTTCCCCGGCATGGAAGTGCTGCAGCACCACAGCTTCCGGGTCACTCGCAATGAGGACGTCGAGGTCGAAGAGGATGACGCCGAGAACCTGCTCACCGCCATGGAACGCGAACTCATGCGGCGGCGGTTCGGGCCGGCTGTTCGACTCGAGGTCGAGGAAACCGTCGACCCACACGTGCTCGACCTGCTGCAACGTGAGCTCGGGGTGGCCACCAACGAAGTACTGCACCTGCCCGGACCGCTGGACCTGACCGGCCTGTTCCGGATCGCCGACCTCGACCGCACCGAGCACAAATACCGTCCGTTCCTGCCGGCCACCCACCGGGACCTGCCGGACGTTGAATCCGCATCGCCGGCGGACATGTTCGCCGCGATCCGGACCGGAGACATCCTGGTGCACCACCCGTACGACTCGTTCTCGACGAGCGTGCAGCGGTTCATCGAGCAGGCTGCGGCCGACCAGCGGGTTCTCGGGATCAAGCAGACCCTCTACCGGACCAGTGGCGACTCCCCTATCGTCGACGCCCTGATCGACGCCGCCGAGGCCGGCAAGCAGGTCCTCGCGCTGGTCGAGATCAAGGCCCGCTTCGACGAGCAGGCCAACATCACCTGGGCACGCAAACTCGAGCAGGCGGGCGTGCACGTGGTCTACGGCATGGTCGGACTGAAGACGCACTGCAAGCTCTGCCTGGTCGTGCGCGACGAAGCTGACCACGGTGGCGGCATCCGCCGCTACAGCCACTTCGGCACGGGCAACTACCATCCCAAGACGGCCCGGCTCTACGAGGACCTCGGCCTGCTCACGGCCGACCCCGTAGTCGCCGAGGACGTCAACCACCTGTTCAACTCGCTGTCGGGCTATTCCATCGACTCCGAGTACGAACGCCTCCTGGTCGCGCCACATGCGCTCCGCAGCGGCATCGTCGAGCGCATACATGGTGAGATCGAGAACCATCAGGCCGGCCGGCCGGCCGCGATCCGCTTCAAGATGAACAGCTTGGTCGACGAGGGCATCATCGACGCGCTCTATGACGCGTCTATCGCCGGAGTTCCGGTCGACCTGTGGATCCGCGGCATCTGCTGCCTTCGCCCGGGGGTTCCGAAGTTGTCGGAGAACATCCGGGTGCGCAGCACGCTTGGCCGCTTCCTGGAGCATTCGCGCATCCTTGCCTTCCAGAACGACGACGACCCCGAGTACTGGATCGGCTCGGCAGACCTGATGCACCGCAACCTCGACCGGCGGGTCGAAACGATGGTCCGCCTCGGCAGCCCAGCCCACGAAACGGAGCTCCGCGCCTTCTTCGACCTCGCCTTCGACGATCAGGTCGCATCCTGGCACCTTCAACCCGACAGCACATGGGTCCGAGTCCACAAGGACGACGCAGGTCGGCCGCTGGCCGACCTGCAGGAGATCCAGATCGAGCAGAAGAGCCGGCGTAGGGCCGCGGCGTGAGCCCCGCGGAACCGGTGCCGACGGTCCGCGAGGTCGAGCACAAGTTCCGCGTCCACGGCCTCTACCGGGTCCCGGACCTGACCCAGGCGGACCTGGTATCCGCAGTTGAAGACCGCGGCGTCGTCGAGCTCGAGACCGCGTACTACGACACGCCAGACCTGCGACTCATTCGCGAGGGAATGAACCTTCGCCGCCGCATCGGTGGGCCCGACGAAGGCTGGCATCTCAAGCTCACAGTGCCGGAAGCAGCAGCAGAGGTTCGCGACGAGCTGCGGCTGCCCCTCGATGCCGCAGGGCCGCAGGCACCTCCGATGGAGCTACTCGACCTCGTTCGTTCCGTCGTTCGCCATAGTCCGGTACACCCAGTGGTGACACTGCGCACGACCCGGCACGTCCGCCATGTGCTCGACAACGACGGGCGGCAGGTCGCCGAGCTGACCGACGACACTGTCCGGGCCATCGACGGCTCCGGCAAGGCGTCCGCGCAGTTTCGGGAGCTCGAGCTCGAGCTGTCGGATGAAGCACCAGCAGAGCTCGTCGAGCACGTCGTCACGCAACTCAACGAGTCCGGGGCTGTCAGCGGCGAGTTCGTCTCGAAGCCGGTTCGCGCGCTCGGCGCCCAGGCGGCGGCCACTCCCGAGGTTCCGGAACCAGCGGACGTCGGATCCGACGACCCGGCGAGCGCCGCTGTTCAGGCCTTCATCGCTCTGCACACCCGCGCCTTCCGGGCGGCCGATCTGGTCTACCGGCGCGACCCGGAAGGCCCCTGGGACGCAGTGCACAAGATGCGTGTGGCTGCCCGGCGGCTGCGCAGCGGACTGCGGGTGTTCCGGCCGTTGCTCGACCGCGAGTGGGCCGACGAACTGCGTGACGAACTGCGATGGGCCGCCAAGGGGCTCGGTGAGCTGCGGGAGCTGGATGTGCTGATTGCCCGGCTGGAGGAACGGATGGCCGGATTGCCGGATGACGCCGTGCCCGAGGACCCTGCCACGACCGTGCTCGGCCATACTCTCGAGCAGCGGATGGAGGCCCGAGCCAGGGTGTCGGTGCTGCTCTCGTCGGATCGCTACATCGACCTTCATGAACGCCTGGTCGCTGCTGCCGCGAAGCCACCGGCCACCGAGGCAGCGACGATGCCGGCTGGCGAAGCGCTCCCACCACTGGTGCGCAAGGCGTGGAAGCGACTGGCGAAGAGGGCGGAGGCTGTTCTCGACGATGAGTCGGCGCTGCCGGGTGGTGCGCCCGACGACGAGTGGCACCAAGCCCGCATCGCCGCAAAGAGAGCTCGATATGCCGGCGAAGCGGTCGCGCCCGTCCTCGGAAAGGAGGCAAAGGCGTTCGCGGAGCAGATGGAGCGCGTGACAGAAATCCTCGGTGAGCACCAGGATGCCGCCGATGCCGGAGCCGCGATCCAGGCGATGGCGGCGAACGCCGACGCGCCAGCCAGTTTCACCTTCGGGGTGCTGTTCGCGGCAGAGCGGGAGCGAGTCACGGCGACCCGCCGCGAGTTCGCCCAGCTCTGGCCCAAGGTCAGCCGACCAAAGTGGCGGCGGTGGTTGGCACCGTGAGCCGTCCCGAGGCCCCCGACGGCGTCGTCGTCGCGGCGGGTGCCGTCGTGTGGCGACCAGATCCAGCACACGAGGGTGGAGTCGAGATCTGCCTGGTTCACCGTCCCCGCTACGACGACTGGTCGCTCCCCAAAGGAAAGCTGGATCGTGGAGAGCACCTGCTGACCTGTGCGGTGCGTGAGGTCGAAGAGGAAACCGGCCAGCGGGTCATGCTGGGCCGCCCGCTGCCGACACAGCACTACGAAGCCAACGGCCGGCCCAAACGAGTGCACTATTGGGCGGCCCGGGCCGATGACGATGCGCCTGAGTGGCCCGGCACGAAGGAGATCGACGAGATCGCATTCTTGCCGGCGGCCGAGGCAGTCCACCGGCTCAGCCATCCCCGTGATGCCGACATCGTCGCCGCGCTGCTCGATGGCGAGATCCGCACGGTGCCGTTCGTCGTACTTCGGCACACGGAGGCGCTCGAGCGCTCGTCGTGGGACGAGCCCGACGAGTTGCGGCCGCTGACCAAGCAGGGCATCGCAGACGCGCGAGCCCTGGTTCCGCCGTTCACCGCGCTCGGGCTCACCCGGATGGTGTCCAGCGACGCGGTGCGATGTGTCGACAGCGTGCAGCCCTTCGCTGACGCCATCGGTATGCCGGTGGAGCTTCAGCCGGTGCTGTCCGAGGAGCGATACATCGAGCATCCGTTGGGCGCGGAGAAGTTGACCCGAGCTCTGCTCGCCGATGGCGCTCGAACCGTCGTCTGCTCACACCGTCCGGTGCTTCCCGAAGTGATCCAGGCGGCGGCAGAGCAGGCGCCCGAATTGGCGCCGAAGGAGCCACTTGACGTCGGCGACTTCGTGGTCTTCCACCACCGCGGCAGCGTGCCGGTGGCCGTCGAGCGGTTCGACATCGGCGGGCTGGCCAGCTCCTAGCCCATGGACACCGCCCAGTGGTATCGGGAGTTCGCACGCGATACGCGGGACGAGTCCCCCACGTATGAACAACTGGCTCTCGCCGTCGCCGAGGACCGCGAGCTGCTCGGCCGGTTGAACCGCATGCCCAAACCGAAGCGCCAGCCCAATCTGCTCTTCGCTGCTACTCAGTATCTCGGCGGCCCGGTCGAGGCGCCGGCTGCCTTCCGTGACTGGGCTCTGAGTCGGTGGGCCGATCTTGTCGCCACCATGCGCGAGCGCAGCACTCAGACCAATGAGCCCGCTCGCTGCGCGACTCTGCTGCCGGTCTTGGCCGGCTTGCCACAACCCTTGGCCTTGCTGGAGGTCGGGGCCTCTGCCGGCCTCTGTCTGTACCCCGATGCGTACCAATACCTATTCGACGGTCACAGCATCGGCCGGCCCGACAGCCCAGTGCGGCTGGACTGCGAAGTCGGCGGCGACGTTCCCATTCCGTCCGACGTTCCCGAGGTGGTCTGGCGGGCGGGCATCGACCTCAACCCCCTCGACGTGGCCGACGAGGACGACCTGCGTTGGCTCGAGGCACTGGTCTGGCCCGGTCAACCCGACCGGGTCGTCCGGCTGTGGGCTGCTGCCGCCATCGTCCGCGCAGACCCGCCGACGATCCGACGGGGTGACCTGCTCGCCGAGCTTCCCGAGCTGGCCGCTGAGGCACCGAAGGACGCCACTCTGGTCGTCTTCCACAGCGCGGTGCTTACATACCTGTCACCGCAGGACCGAACGGCCTTCGTCGATCTCGTCGATTCCTTACCTGGTCACTGGATCTCGAACGAGGCCCCCGAGGTGGTGCCGAGACTGGTCACGCAGGTTGGTCTGCCGGTCGGCGCTCCGGCCAGATTCGTCCTTGCCCTGGACGGCAATCCCCTCGCTCTCGCCGCACCCCATGGCCAGGCTCTGCAGTGGCTGAAGCCGGCCACCACCGTCCCGGAATGACCACGTTCACCATGCCTACCCGTACATCACCAGGCTTGTAGGCCTGGTGATGTACCCACAGGGGTGGTGAACGTGGTCATTCCCAAGGGGTGCCCTGAGTTCACGTAACGGCTACCCCTGCGTTCGGTAGCTGAGTGGATTTCGGCGGCTTGCGTTCATTTCTCGTTCACTCACCGCGGGCCACCGCGTCATCTGTCCTGCCTAGCTTTCGGCGTGTCAGCTGCGTTGCGACGAGAACGCTCCACGAAAGGACGACCCACGTGAAGATCAGTCTCACGAGTCGGCGCTGGGCGCCAATTGCGGTTGCGAGCGCGACCGCTCTCGTGCTGGTTGCCTGCGGCAGCGGCAACGACCCAGAAAATACGACGGCTGAAGGTGACGGTGAGAGCGCAGAGGCCGCCCTGTCCGGCGAGGTCGTCATCGATGGTTCGAGCACGGTGTTCCCGTTGACGAGTGCGGCGGCCGAACTCTTCCAGGAACAGAATCCAGAGGTCCAGGTCTCGGTTGGTCAGTCGGGCACCGGTGGCGGGTTCGAGAAGTTCTGCGCTGGTGAGACCGACATCTCCAACGCCTCCCGGCAGATCGAGGAGGACGAGGTCGCGGCTTGCGAGCAAAACGGAGTCACCCAGGACGAATTCTCCATCGCCAATGACGCCCTGACGGTGATCGTCAACATCGACAACGACTGGGCCACCTGCCTGACCGTTGAGCAGCTGAACGCGATCTGGGCGCCGGACTCCACGGTGGCGAACTGGAACCAGGTCGACCCCTCCTTCCCGGACGAGGCATTGGTCCTCGCCGGACCGGGCACCGACTCGGGCACGTTCGACTACTTCACCGACGTGATCAACGGCGAAGAAGGTGCGTCCCGGACCGACTACCAGGCCTCCGAGGACGACAACGTGATCATCCAGGCCGTCTCCGGGTCCCCCGGCGGCATGGGCTACCTCGGCTACACCTACTACGAGCAGAACTCGGACACCCTGAAGGCGCTCGAGGTCGACAGCGGGAGCGGCTGCGTTGCGCCGAGCCCGGAGACCGTCCAAGACGGCTCGTATGCGCCGCTGGGCCGGCAGTTGTTCATCTACCCATCGGCGGAGGCGCTGGAGCGGCCCGAGGTCGAGGCGTTCGTCAGCTTCTATGTCGAGAACGTCGACGAGATCACCGAGGCGGCAGGCTTCATCGGACTCAACAACGAGCAGAAGACCGCGCTGCAAGAGCAGTTTGACGCGCTGGCCGGCTGAGCAGCTGGTGAGCACGACGACGAACACGACCGGCGCGGGGGTCTCCCTGCGCCGGTCGCAGCCGCGCCTCGGCGAGCGCGTGATCGAAGCCGTGCTGTTCCTGGCCGCTCTGATCTCGGTCCTGACCACGATCGGGATCGTCATCGCGATTCTGGGGCCGACGATCGATTTCTTCCAGGAGCCGGCAGTTTCGGTCTGGGAGTTTCTCACTGGAACCGAGTGGACGGTCCTGTTCGCCGAGGCACAGCGCGAGTTCGGCGTTCTCCCGCTGGTAACTGCGACGCTGACGACCACTGTGATCGCCTTGCTGGTGGCCATCCCGATCGGTCTCGGCGCGGCGATCTATCTAGCCGAGTATGCATCTCCGCGCGCTCGCAAAGTGCTCAAGCCGATCCTGGAGGTGCTCGCCGGAATACCGACGGTTGTCTATGGCTTCTTCGCGCTGGCCTTCGTCACCCCGCAGATCCTCCAGCGCATCATCGAGGTCGGAACATTCAGCATGCTGAGCGCCGGTCTGGTCATGGGCATCATGATTGTCCCGACGGTTGCGTCACTCTCCGAAGATGCGATGACTGCCGTGCCTCAATCACTACGGGACGGCGCCTACGGCCTGGGCAGCACGAAGATGCAAGTAGCCACGAAGGTCGTCGTCCCCGCCGCGATCTCCGGGATCGTCGCGGCCTTCGTGCTGGGCATCAGCCGAGCGGTGGGCGAGACAATGATCGTGGTGCTTGCCGCCGGCAGCACCCCGAACCTCACGCTGAACCCCCTCGAGCCGGCGCAGACGATGACGGCGTTCATTGCCCAGGCTGCCTCCGGAGACCAGCCCACTGGATCGATCGGCTACGAGTCACTGTTCGCCGTGGCCGCGCTGCTGTTCGTGATCACCGTCGTGATGAACTTCATCAGCATCCGCCTGGTCCGAAAGTACCGGGAGGAGTACGAGTGACGGCCACAGATCTCATCCACTACGGCCCGGCAGGCCCCGACCAGAAGCCGGTCTTCACCGGCCCCGGACACGACCGCTCTCCAAAGGAGAGGGCATTCCGCGGGTTGCTGGTGGCCTGCCTGGCGATCGGCGTGATCTTCCTGGTGGTATTGCTCGCGTACGTGCTGATCGAGGGCTGGCCCAGACTGGATGGCGCCCTGTTCGGCAACCAGGCTTCCCAGCTCCGGCCGGCAACCGCGGGTGCGCAGGCGGCGATCCTCGGCACGCTCTGGCTGATGGCCGGGACCGCGCTGATCGCACTGCCCATAGGTGTGCTCGCGGCGGTCTATCTGGAGGAGTACGCCGACAAGGAGAGGTGGTACAACCGGCTGATCGAGCTCAACATCCAGAACCTCGCGGCCGTGCCGAGCGTGGTCTACGGAATCCTCGGGCTCGGCTTGATCGTGCGGGGTCCGCTCTCGCTCGGTCCGGTGCTGATTGCCGGCGCGATCATCCTCGCGCTGCTGATCCTGCCGGTGATCATCATCTCCAGCCGGGAGGCCATCCGCGCGGTGCCCGACTCAATGCGTGACGGGTCACTCGCGCTGGGCGCCACCCGGTGGCAGACCATTTGGAAGACCGTCCTGCCCAACAGCATCCCCGGCATCGCCACCGGTTCGATCCTGGCGCTGTCCCGGGCGATCGGCGAGGCGGCGCCGCTCATTGTCATCGGAGTCGCCGGCTTCCTGACCTTCAACCCGGCCAGCATGTTCGACCGTTTCACCGCGCTGCCGATCCAGATCTACAGCTACGCGAGCAGACCGCAGGAAGAGTTCATTGTCCTGTCCAGCGCACTGATCGTCGTGCTGCTGTTGATCCTGCTGCTGATGAATTCGGTGGCGATCTACATCCGCAACAAGTACCAGCGGCGCTGGTGACCATGGTGACCGAAGACGAGGCGAGAGACGACATGACCGAACAAGGAACTTTGCCGGCTCAGTCCGATCAGCCGACTGGCGACACAGTCGTCGCCCCGCCACGTCCGGAGCACTTCGAACACGGCGGCCGCGAGCACAAGCCGCTCGATCCGCTGATCGCTGTCGAGAAGCTGGACATCTACTACGGCGACTTCCACGCAGTCCGTGGAGTCGACATGCTCATCGGTCGCAATGAGATCACCGCGCTGATCGGGCCGTCGGGATGCGGCAAGTCGACAGTGATCCGCTGCTTCGACCGGATGAACGACCTGATCCCGTCGGCTCGAGTCGAAGGCAAGGTGCTTTTCCACGGCCAAGACCTCTACGCCAAGGACGTCGACCCGATCGAGGTACGTCGCCGGGTCGGGATGGTATTCCAGAAGCCGAACCCGTTCCCGAAATCGATCTTCGACAACGTCGCGTACGGTCCCACGGTCGTCGGCGAGAAGCTGAACAAGAAGGCGATGGCCGAGCGGGTCGAGCAGGCGCTTACTGGGGCGGCCATCTGGGACGAGGTCAAGGACAAGCTGGACCAGAACGGCCTGTCGCTGTCCGGCGGTCAGCAGCAGCGGCTGTGCATCGCCCGCGCGATCGCAACCAAGCCGGAGGTCATCCTGATGGACGAGCCGTGCTCCGCGCTCGACCCGATCGCGACGTCGAAGATCGAGGACCTCATGCAGGACCTGGTCAGGGAATTCACGATCATCATCGTCACGCACAACATGCAGCAGGCCGCCCGCGTCTCCGACCGAACGGCCTTCTTCACGGCCAACGTCGACGACAAGGGTCATCGGTACGGGCAGTTGGTCGAGTACGACCGCACCAGCAAGGTCTTCACCAACCCCGACGATCCCCGTACCGAGGACTACATCTCCGGCCGCTTCGGCTGACGGCTGGCTCATTCAGCTGATCACCGTTCTGTGCCGGATCGGATACTCCGAAGCGATCAGGCGACCAGCGAATCCTGAACGGCGCGCGGATGGTGCGACCACATACCCCTAGGGGGCATATGCTTTAGGGTGCCCGGGCGACAGGAGGCCGATGACATGACCGGATATGTCCAGAACAAGGAGGCAGTACTGAGGCGGCTGCGGCGGATCGAGGGTCAGGTTCGAGGGTTGCAGCGCCTGGTCGACGACGAGGCGTATTGCATCGACGTGCTGACCCAAGTCTCAGCTGCCACTCGCGCGTTGGAGTCGGTGGCCCTCAACCTGCTGGAAGACCACCTCTCGCACTGCGTCGCCGACGCCGTTGCCGAAGGCGGCGACATCGCCGACGCGAAAGTCAGGGAGGCTTCCGACGCTATTGCCCGGCTGGTCCGCTCCTGACGCCATCACCTGCCCGTCGGGCGGCACCTTCGTCACAGGGGCCATTCGAAGTACACCCGGCCCGAATCGTCAGCCCGTAACGTTCGGGACATGAGCCGGGCAGTGCAGGCCCAGCGCGGCCGCCGCCGCCCACCAACTGGTGCACCTGGTCACCTGCGCAACCGCCCCGGTCTCCCCGGTCGGCGTGGCAATCGCCTGATCGAGGTTGCCGCAGTGTCGACTGCACTGATGCTGCTCGGCTGGGCGGCGGCTGGGCCAGTTCATGCGCCCGAGCCACCAGTGATCCGCCCAGCCGCGGCCACGCACGCTATGACGTCTGCTCTGGCGCAATCATCTGACTCGGCTGATTCGCGCCGCCGACCGATGGCCACCGCGATACCCACGCCGGAGCCCGTCGACATCCCGGCCACCGGGACCGGCCACTTCACGATTGCCGAAGGGCACGGCTCCGTCGTCGGCGCAGGCGATCTCGTGCGCTACACGGTCGAAATCGAGGGCGGGCTACCGTACGACCCACAACAGACCGCCAGCATCGTGGACGCCACCCTGGCTGACTCACGCAGCTGGATCGCATCCGGGGAGCACGCCTTCCAACGCGTCGACACCGACGGCGACGTTCGGGTGCTTCTGTCGACACCATCTACCACCGATAAATTGTGCGCCCCGTTGCAGACACGTGGGGAGGTTTCCTGCCGGAACGGCACGCTGGTGGTGGTAAACGCCAAGCGGTGGCACCGTGGCATCGAAGCCTACGGGGCCGATGTCGATGGGTACCGGCACTACCTGATCAATCACGAGATGGGCCACGCCCTCGGCTTCTCCCACGCCGACTGTCCTGGCGCGGGCGAGGTGGCCCCGATCATGCTTCAACAGAGCTACGGACTCGACGCCTGCACACCGAACCCGTGGCCGTACCCGTAACTGGCGCCGTGGACGCGCTCGCCGCCTACTACTCGTCGACCGCAGAGGCGTACGAGCAGCAGTGGGCAGCCGCGTTGCATCCCGCCGCCATTCAATTGCTCGACCGCCTGCCGCTTTCCTCGGCCCGTCGAGTACTCGATCTCGGCACCGGCGTCGGCACCCTGCTACCCGCAGTTCAGCGGATCGCTCCATCGGGGCTCGTCGTCGCGGCCGATCGGGCAGAGGGCATGCTGCGGCGTGCGCCGGCCGGATACGCCCGCGTCGTCGCAGACGCAAAACAGCTGCCGTTTGCTACCAGCTCCTACGAGGTGGTCGTGATGGCATTCATGCTGTTCCACGTGTCCCAACCCGAGGCGGCGCTGCGCGAGGTTCGACGCGTGCTCCGCGCGGGCGGCGCCATCGGCCTGACCACCTGGGGCCAGGACGCAGTCGTTCCCGCGGTGGACATCTGGAACGACGAGCTCGACCGGCTTGGCGCTCCGCAGGCCGCCCCCCTCATCGCCCGGCACGAACTGATGGATTCCCCGGTGAAGTTGCGAGCCCTGCTCCGGGAAGCTGGGTACGGCGACATCCGGGCGGAGATCATTCCCTGGTCACACCAGCCCAGCTCCGAGGAGTTCGTCGCGCGGCACACCGTTCTCGGTGTTACGGGCAGGCGCCTCGCCAGCCTGGAGCCGGCCGCCCGGACCGACTTTCTCCGCCGGGTTCGGTCCCGACTCGACAAGCTGGCCGCGGCGGACTTCGTGGACGAGAGTGAGGTCATCGCCGCGACGGCGATTGCGCCGTGAGGGACGTTCTTGCGCTCTGACCTCACAGCCCGATGAGCGCGTGCAGTAGCCAGTAGCAGACGGCAGCCACCAACGCTGCCATCGGAATGGTCAGCACCCACGCCGTCGCGATATCTCCGGCAACACCCCAGCGAACGGCTGAGAACCGACGGGTCGCGCCCACCCCCATGATCGCCGACGTGATCGTCTGGGTCGTGGAGATCGGGGCAGCGAAGACGAACGCGGTGGTATACAGGATGCTCGACGCGGTTGTCTCGGCGACGAAACCACGCGGCGGGTCGAGGTGGACGATCCGCCGACCGAGGGTTCGCATGATCCGCCAGCCGCCGGCATAGGTCCCCGCGGCGAGAGCACTAGCCGACAGAACGATCACCCACCACTGCACGTAGAACGTTGCCTGGAAGCCGCCCACGACGAGCGCCAGGGTGATCACGCCCATCGTCTTCTGCGCGTCCTGTAGCCCGTGCCCGAGCGCCATCGCCGCAGCGCTGAACGTCTGCGCGATGCGGAACCCGCGATTGACCCGTCCTGGGTTTGCCCGCCGGAAGATCCACATGATCGCCGTCATGAACAGAAACGCGACGGTAAAACCGACCACCGGCGAAACGATCATGGGAATCACGACCTTCTCCGTGATGCCGGCCCATTGCACGGTCCCGACGGCGGCCAGGGTCGCCCCGACCAACCCCCCGATCAGGGCGTGTGAGGACGACGACGGCAGGCCGAACCACCAGGTCGTCAGGTTCCAGACGATGGCACCGAGCAACGCCGCCAGTATGACAACGAGGCTGGATTCGGTCTCGGGAAGCTCGACGATCCCCGATCCGACGGTTTGGGCGACACCGGTGCCGAGGAAGGCGCCCACCAGGTTCATGACGGCCGCCATCACCAGAGCTGCGCGCGGAGTCAAGGCACGCGTCGAGACCGAGGTCGCGATGGCGTTGGCCGCGTCGTGGAATCCATTGGTGTAGTCGAAGCCCAGCGCGACGACGATCACCGCGACGATGAGCACGGACTCCAACGGGTCAGGACTCCTTGAGTGCGATCTGCTCGACGATGTTCGCCACCCGCTCGAAGCCGTCGACCGCCGACTCGAGCGTGTCGACGACGTCCTTGAGCTTGTGCACGGTCAGGGCGTCGTACTCCCCGGAGAAGATTCGGGCCAACAGCCGCCGGTAGTCCTGGTCGGCCTGGTTTTCCAGCCGGTTGATCTCGATCCAGTAGTCCTGCAGGTGGTTCATCGTTCGCAACCGCGGCATCGCGTCGGCGGTCAGTTCCGCCGCGCGATCGAGTACGTCGACCATGTCAGCGACTCCCGACGGCAATTCGCCCAGGCCGTACAGCACCATGAGGTCGGCGACCGCCTCGACGTCGTCGAGAACGTCGTCCAGTCCGGACGCCAATCGGTAGATGTCCTCGCGATCGAATGGAGTGACGAAGGTCGAATTCACCCGGAGGACGATGTTGTGGGTGTGCTCGTCGCCGATGTGCTCGATCTCCTTGAGCCGAGTTGCCACGGTCGGACGGTCGGCGTCGTCGGACAGCGCTTCAGCGAGCAGGTGGACGCCATCACGGACGTTCTGCGCCGACGCGGCAAACAGGTCGTAGAACGCCGTATCCCGTGGTGAGAGGCGCAAACGCACGGCGGCTCCATCAGAGAAAGTGGGTCGAACCACCGCATGCTAGGCGTTGGAGGCACGCCGCGCACCGCGCGCAGGTCGTTCGACGAGCTACGCCAGCACAGCTGGCGCCGATCACATCCCCAGCAGATTCGGCGGACCGGAACCCGGCGCCCAGGATGTGCCGTAGCTGTCCCAGATGAGCACCAACACCCACGTCAGGACGAGAAAGACACCACCGACGGTCCAGGCCCAGCGTGGGCTCCGATCGATGGGCGCAGCTAGCACGTAAACGCCATAGCGGAACCGGGCGGTCCCTGGACCGAACCAGAGGAGCAGCAAAGCCAACACGCCACCCAACAGGTACGGCCCGCGGACGTCGTTCGGGTTGCCCATCGCCACGGCAGCGCCGAAGCCGTAGCCGGCCAACGACACCCACAGGCACTGTGCAAGAGCCGGCAGTGCGACGACGACCAGGTCCCACGGCGTGCCGAGGGCGTTGACCCAGTGGTCGCGACGCTGAACCCCACGAGCGATGCGTCGCTCGTTGAGCCGCCATTTCGTGCGCCATACCGCCCGCGCCGCAACGACGACGACGAACAGGACGAAGAACCCCAAGTACGGTGCCACGGCGATCGTCATCAGGATCGCCAACGCGATGGCACCCAGGGCTACCCGGCCGGGCCAGGTACGCACCGCTCGGGTTCGTCCAGGCGGGATCGGCTCCGGCGGCGGCATCGAAGGAGCACCAGCCGGCTTGGCGGCCGCAACCGGAGCCGCCTCCTGGCTCCGGGCCGGAACCATTGGTTCCGCGGAAACCGCAGGAACCGAGGTAGCCGGCCGGGCGCCGGCCGGCGGTCCGATGGAAGGAGCGGCAACTGATGGCGCCGCCCACGGAGGCGCCATCGGCAGGTCCAGCCGCGTCTGCACCGGCGAACGCGGGACCGCTGCGGTCGGGGCGGCAGGCATGACGACGGCGGTCGCATCGTCACCACCGTGGACCAGCAGCCCGGCCAGTTCCTTAACGGTCGGACGTCGCTCGGGCTCGACGGCTAGGGCCCGGTACAGGATGGCGACGAGGCGCGAGGGCACCCCGGCAAGATCGTGGTCGCCACGACGGATGCGGTCCAAGACGACTGAATCCGGGCCGGTCCCGAAGGGCGGGCGGCCAGTGGCGGCGAACGCGACGGTGGCCGCCCAGCCGTGCACGTCTGTCGCGGGCGATGGAGGGGCGCCCTCGATCGTCTCCGGAGCGAGATATCCCGGGGTCCCGATGACCAATCCGGTTGCCGTCAGCCTCGTCTCGTCGACGGCACGGGCCAGCCCGAAGTCGATGAGGACTGGTCCTTCCTCGGCCAGCACGACATTGCCCGGCTTGACGTCCCGATGGATCACACCCACTCCGTGCACGCTCGCGAGAGCTTCGGCCAGCCCGGCCGAAAGCCGGCCCAGGGCGGGGAAACGAAGTGGCCCATGGTCAGCTACCGCCCGGTCGAGCGACGGGCCTCGCACATAGCGAGTGACGACATACGGCGGATCGCTCTCGACGTCGGCGTCCAGGACCTCCGCAATGCGAGGTCCCCGGACCCGAGACAGCGCTGCGACCTCCCGACCGAACCGGGTCCGGCCGTCGTGTCCGCCGACCAGCCAGGGGCGCAGTGCCTTGACGGCGACCAGCGCGCCGCTGGGCGCTACCGCGAGGTGCACAACACCCATGCCACCCTCGCCGATCTGCTCGACGAGGCGGTAGGGACCGAGCCACTGCGGCTCAGTCGTCGGGGCATTCACCAGACGACGGTACCCGCCCACCCTGGCCGCATGCCGGGGCGGGCCGCGTTTGCCCCGGCTGAGAGCGGGAAGTGATGCGGCATGTCGACTACCCCAGAACCACCGTTGCCGCCCCTGCCGCCGGATGAGCCGCGCCCGCCGTCGCCGGATCCCAACCCGCAGCCCGGCCCGCCCGAGCCGATGCCCCCCGGGCCCGCTCCGGATCAGCCGGTTCCGCCGGCCCCGACGCCGGAACCTGGCCCGCTGCCGCCGACGCCCGGCCCCGGCCCAGGACCAGTCATTCCACCGACGCCAGACCTCTGATCTGGCCGACGGACGTCCTAGCTCGCGCTGAGGTCGAGCGCGTCACGGAGGCAGACCGTGACGTCGTCACGGTGGTATACCCACTCGGCCGGCTCGATGTTGCGGCAGAAGTTGGCGTACTGAACCGCACCGGTGACTGCCTGCAACAGTGGCAGCACGTCTATCGCAGCGGAGAGATCGTCGACGCGGAACGCGGCGGCGAGGACGCCGATCAAGGTCTT
The DNA here is from genome assembly GCA_963831385.1 of uncultured Actinomycetota bacterium. GTDB lineage: Bacteria > Actinomycetota > Actinomycetes > Jiangellales > Jiangellaceae > JACVRX01. The sequence continues at coordinate 99,733 of CAWHPW010000015.1, read as the reverse complement.
TCTCACCATCCCGGCTTCACCGACGGGTAGTCGTGACGTCAGGCTGCCGATATCGGCCAACGGACTGGCGATCGCGAGGTCGCCCCAATCGAGCAAGACGCGCTCGCCGTTCGGGCCGGCTCGCCAGTTGCCAGGATGCGGATCACCGTGGGTGAGGACGTCTGGCAACTCGCCGAGGGGTGCGAGTCGCGACGGCAACTCGTCGCGTAATCGCGCTACGCCGACGCGGACCGCATGGGCCATGGGTCCGTTCGGCACGTCGTCGCCGAGAAACGTGGCTAGGCCGGCCACCAGACCGGCCGTGGTCCGGTCGGCAACAGCGTCGGCGAGCTCTATGGACACCCTTCGCTCGTACGCCTCGCAATGCAGGTCGATCACCCGCTGGCCAAGGCCGGCCACGTCGGCTGCCGACGCGTCCCACATGTCGACTCCTGGAACGTCGGCGAGCAACGCCATCCGACGGGACGGATCGTGACCCAGCACCGTTGGAAGCGTTCCGGTCGCGATATCGAGAACGCTCAGGTGTCTGAGCACGGATCCCTCGTCGGCGAGGAATGTCGGCACCGCCTTGAGCCAGACCAGTCCGCCGATGGTCTCCAGCTGGACCAGCACGGACAGGTTCCAGGTGCGCTGCTGGCGAGCGCCGACGACCTCGATCCCGTTCTCGGCGAGCGCTGCCGTCGCCCACGTCACGGCGTCGGCCAATCCGCCGGGCTCCGCCCACCATGCCCGGTTTCGCTGCGACAACAGCGGATCCGGCCCGGCCCAAGCCGACAGCCGACTTGTCGGCGGACGGTCGATCTCCGCCAGATACGTCACTTGTCCGCCCATCACCGAGGACGGGGTGGAGGTTTCGAGCAGCCGCAGGATGGTCACGTCCTGTCCGACGATTTCCCTGGCAGCGTCGATCACCACAGCGACGTCGGCCCACCATGGGGTCGGCACGCGGAACGGAGGCAGCGTCCCCACGACGTCGGCACCATCGGTGAGCACCAGCGTCACGTCGCGGGACACGGTTTCCTCTCACGCAGAGTGTGAATCATGAAATCCGTGCGCAGATCATGACGGCGTTGCCGTCTGGGTCGGCGACGTAGGCCATCCGCTCTTTCCAGGGCTGGTCCGCCGGCTCGTACAAGACGGCGTAACCCGCATCCCGCAAGTGAGCGACGGCGTTGTCTACGTCGTCGGTATAGATACAGAGCTCGAATGCGTAGGCGCCCGGTCGCATCGGCAGCCCGTGGTACGGCGGCGTAGCACCGTGGGTGGCAAGCGCCAGCCCGGAGTTGTCCGTCAGCGTGAGCGACACGAAGGTCGGCTCGTCTGGCGGGAGTCGGAAGGTCTCGGCCATGCCCAGGGCGTCCCGGTAGAAAGCCAACGCCTTCTGCATGTCCGCGGTGTAGATGATCGGGAACACCTCGCGGTAGGTCATGACGCGAGCTTCTCTCTGTCGCGCTGCCGAGGCCAATGGAACGGCAAGCTTTCCGGCCTAGGAGGCAGCTGACGCTCCCCGCCTACTAAGGTGTGGCGCCATGCCGGGACGGCCGCTGCGCGAGCTGGTCGACCCAGGGTGGGCAGACGCGCTCGACCCGGTCGCGGATCGGATCGCGGCCATGGGGGACTTCCTCCGGGCCGAGCTCGCGGCGGGTCGGTCGTACCTGCCGGCCGGGTCGAACGTCCTGCGTGCCTTCACCCAGCCCTTCGAGGACGTGCGGGTGCTGATCGTCGGTCAGGACCCGTACCCGACGCCAGGTCACGCCGTCGGGCTCAGCTTCTCGGTAGCGCCGCAGGTACGGCCGTTGCCGGGAAGCCTGGTCAACATCTTCCGGGAGTACGTCGACGATCTCGGTTACCCCGAGCCGAGCACCGGCGACCTGTCGCCGTGGGCAGAACATGGCGTCCTTCTCCTCAACCGGGCCCTGACCGTTACCCCCCACCGGCCGGCTGCGCATCGCGGCAAGGGCTGGGAGGAGGTCACCGACCAGGCGATCCGCGGCTTGGCAGGCCGTGGTACTCCACTGGTGGCGATCTTGTGGGGGCGGGATGCACGAAACCTCCGACCCCTGCTCGGCGCCGTGCCCTGCATCGAGTCGGCGCACCCGAGCCCGATGTCCGCGCGGAGCGGCTTCTTCGGTTCCCGGCCGTTCAGTCGAGCGAATCAGCTGTTGGCCGGTCAGGGCGCGGAGCCGGTCGACTGGAAGCTGCCCTGAGCCCAACGCGGTCAGTCCTCCGAGGCAGCTCGCTCGAGGTCACTGCGCTCCACGCAGAACTCGTTGCCTTCGATATCTGCCATCGTCACCCAGCCTGAGCCGTCCGGACGCCGATGATCGCCAACGACGGTGGCGCCGATTCCCCGCAACCGTTCGACCTCGTCGTCGCGGCGAATACCCCGCGGCTGCAGGTCGAGGTGAAGCCGGTTCTTCACGGTCTTTCCCTCCGGAACCTGTTGGAACAGCAGCGTGGGGTTCGCCGCCGATTGGACGACGGCCTCCGGGTCACCGGGCTGATCCTCCGGGTGCAGCTCACCGTCGAGTACATCCGCCCAGAATTGGGCCAGCCGGTAAGGATCGCTGCAGTCGAACGTGACATGGCGGACGGTGGACGGCACTGAGACGCTCCCTGTGAAGCCGAGACGACAGATGCCCTACCTTCGCCGGTACGGTGGCGGCCCGACAACCGGGTTTCACGCCGCCTGACGGTCTGACGGAATGCGGTTACTGCCAACCACCAACGGGCCGCCTGGACTGCTACCCTTGCCGCAGTTGTTGCAGTTGCAGTTCCACGCACGTTCTCGAACGCCCGCGGACGCCACGCTCGCGGGCGTTTGTCGTACGACAGTAGGGACGGGATCTCGGCCGCAGCAGCGGGGTGGATCCGCGCAGCGCGGATCCCACGACGTCCCAGGAGGACACCGAACATGGCACAAGGAACCGTCAAGTGGTTCAACAACGAGAAGGGCTACGGCTTCATCGCCCAGGACAGCGGCGAGCCGGACGTATTCGTCCATTACTCGGCCATCACGAGTGAGGGCTACCGCTCGCTGGATGAGAACCAGCGCGTCGAGTTCGAGATCGTGCAAGGCCAGAAGGGCCCACAGGCGGAGAACGTCCGCCCGCTCTGACAGCGGTTCAGCTGGTCTGTCCGTTCGCCGAGGCCGCCGGTTTCGTCCGGCGGGCTCGGCGAACGAGAACTCCCACAGCCGCCAATCCCACCAAGGCCGCACCCAGCAGCCACGGACCGAGGTCTGAGATCACCCGGGCCACCGCTCCTTGCGCCGTGGTCGCCGCCGAGATGACGGGATCGTCGGATATCTGCCCGCCTGCCAGCCGAAGCTCGTAGGCGCCGTAGTACGCGACGTATGACTAATCGACGCACTGATTTAAGCCAGCGGCATTACCGAACCGCGCCGGACGACCGGGCATGGTACGTACGTACGCGGCGGCAGCGTCGGGACCGTGCCGGCGAAGATCTGTTCCAGAGCCCACCGGCCCATCTCGTAGTAGGGCAGCCGAAGCGTGGTGAGCGGCGGTCGAAGCTCGGCGGCGAGATCTTCCTGGTCGTCGTACCCGACGATCGACATGTCGTCTGGAACCCGAAGGCCGGCCTCCGCCAGGGCTTGATAGGCACCCATCGCCATTCGGTCGTTGCCGCAGAAGATCGCGGTAGGCCGGTCTTCGCGAGCGAGCACGGCTCGGGTCAGCTCGTAACCCGAGTCGGTTCGGTAGTTGCCGGAGAACACGAGCTCGTCGTCTCGCGGAATGCCGGCGTCGGCCAAAGCCGCGAAATAACCTTTGAGCCGCTTCCTGGTTGCCCAAGCGCCTCGGTAACCGGTGAGGTGCGCGATCGTTCGATGCCCAGCCGCGATGAGGAGTTCGGTTGCGTCCCGTCCGCCGCGGGCCTCGTCCGGCAACACGCAGGGCGCCGTGTTTGCCGGCGCAAAGCAGTTGACCAGCATCGTCGGGACCTGCAGGGCAGGCCCAGGCGGCACCATCCGGCTCGTTCCCTCTGCCGCGAACACAATGCCGTCGACCTGGCGGTCGAGTAGATCGTCGACCGCTGCGTGCACTACGCGAGGATTGCTGTTCACGATCAGCAGCAGGCTCCCGTTTTCTTGAGCGACGTCATGGGCGCCGGAGATCGTTCGACCCCCGTGTGGTGTGACTCCCACCCGATCGGTGACCAGGCCAATGGTGTGCGTCCTCCGGGTCCGCAAGCCTTGAGCGGCCCGGTTCGGGCGATACCCCAGGAGTTCGACGGCTTCTAGCACCAGACTGCGCGTTTCTGGGCTGATACCGGCGTCGATCCGATTGTTGATCACGAAGGAGACCGTTGTCGGCGAGACGCCAGCGAGGCGGCCCACGTCGGCCATGGTGGGCCGGCGACCCCCCGCGACCGGGTAACCCGCAACCTCGGCCATGCGGCGAGCGTAACGCTCCGGAACACCTGGACCCGAAGTCTTGACACGGCCCACGGTCAGGAACACGCTCTGTACTACTAAAACGAATAAGCGGCCGCTGGCGCTGCGGTCGTCTCGCTTCGGTGCTGAGGCGGTCGATGGAAGCTCCCTCGGAGAACGGCGCGGGATTCGGGATCGTCCACTTGCGGGCGGCCGGCGTCAGTGTCGTGCTCGATTGCCGGGGGCCGAGCCTCGCGGAGGTGCTCCATTGGGGCCCCGATCTGGGTGAGCTGAGTCCGGAGTTTCTTGACGCCACCGTCGTTACATCGACTCCGCCGCTGACGTCGAACAGCCTGGACGTCCCGCACCGGGTGAGCTTGATCCCCGAGCACTCTGTTGGCTGGCCAGGGCTGCCTGGTCTGCGCGGGCACCGAGCTAGCACGGACTGGTCGCCGCGGTTCGAGCTCACTGCCGTCGACGTCGACTCCGATCAGCCGACCAGCGGCGGCCGGTTGACGATCGACGGCACCGACGGGGCAGCTGGCCTGTCGTTGACCATCGAAATCGAGCTGACCCCAGCCGGCCTGCTGCGGCAGCAGGCGACTGTTCGCAACGAACATCCGGTGTCGCGTTATCACGTAGACGGCCTCGTGATCGCCTTACCCGTGCCCACCGAGGCAGCTGAGCTGCTGGACTTCACCGGCCGGCACACCCGAGAACGCATCCCCCAGCGGCGCCCGTTCAGCATCGGGATCTCACTACGAGACAGCCGACGCGGCCGCACGGGAGCCGATGCCACCCTGATCATCGCCGCGGGAACCAGGGGATTCGGTTTCCGCTCCGGCGAGGTCTGGGGCGTGCATGTCGGGTGGAGCGGCAACCACCGCACCTATGCCGAACGGCTGCCGTCCGGCGAAGCGGTCGTCGGCGGTGGCGAACTCCTGCTTCCGGGTGAAATCTCGCTCGGCCCCGGTGACGAGTACGCCACCCCTTGGCTGTATGCGTCGTATGGACGCGGCCTGGACGCCATGGCGGCCCGGTTTCACACGCTACCTGCGATCGCTCCCCGGCCATGCCGGCGGCGGCCGCCCTCGACCAGTAATCCTGAACACCTGGGAGGCCGTGTACTTCGACCACGACGTCAACCATCTACGCGTGCTGGCTGATCACGCCGCCGAGGTCGGCGTCGAACGGTTCGTCCTCGACGACGGATGGTTCCGCAATCGACGTGACGACTCCTCCGGGCTCGGTGACTGGTACGTCGACGAGAAGACGTGGCCCGACGGGCTGCATCCGCTGGTCGACCACGTCCATTCGCTCGGCATCGAGTTCGGCCTCTGGGTCGAACCGGAGATGGTCAGCCCGGACTCCGACCTGGCCCGGGCACATCCGGACTGGATCCTGTCCACGGGCGGCCGGCAGCCGGTGCTCGGCCGGAAACAGCAGGTCCTGAACCTCGCCCGGTCGGATGCCTACGCCTACATCCGCGAACGCATGCTCGCGCTGCTCGACGAGTACGCGATCAGTTACCTGAAGTGGGATCACAACCGCGATCTGGTCGACGCCGGCCAGTACCCGGGTGGAGAGCCACGGGTGCACGCCCAGACGGAGGCCGTCTATGCGCTGATCGACGAGCTCAAGCAGAAGCATCCACAGCTCGAAATCGAGTCGTGCTCGTCCGGAGGGGCTCGAATCGACTTCGGCATTCTGCGCCGGACCGACCGGGTCTGGGCCAGCGACACCAACGACGCGTTGGAACGGCAGTCCATCCAGCGTTGGACTGGACTGTTGCTGCCGCCCGAGCTGATCGGAGCCCATGTCGGCCCGCCACGGTCGCACACGTCTGGCCGACAGCACGACCTGTCCTTCCGGGCGGGCACCGCCTTGTTCGGGCACTTCGGCATCGAGTGGGACATCGCCTCGGCGAGTGAACACGAGCGGGCCGAGCTCAGCCGCTGGGTCGCCCTCTACAAGCAGCTACGTGGACTGCTGCACTCGGGAACGGTGGTGATCGGAGATCATCCCGACGAGGCGTTGTGGGTGCACGGTGTGGTCGCACCCGCCGCAGACGAAGCCGTCTTCGCCCTGGTGGCGATGTCCATGGGCATCTCCGCGCCACCGGACGGGTGAAGCTGCCGGGCCTCGCACCAGACACCGTGTACACCGTCCGGCCATTAGCACCCGGCGACGCTCCTCCTGGGCCGGACCACATCCCTCCGCCGGAATGGGTCGTCGCTGACGGTGTCACCCTTCCCGGCCGTGTTCTCGGGGAGGTCGGAGTTCAGGCCCCCGTCATGCATCCAGAGCAGTTGATGTTGTTACGGCTCACCTCGACGTGACGCGACCGTGCGCCGATCGCCAGAGGAACAGAAAGGAGTGCCATGGGACTGAAGACCAAAGTTCCCAGCCGGGGCACCGCCATGTCGATCCGAAAGCGACGATCCAGATTCGCCGCGACGTCCGCCGCGCTCGTCGTCGTCACTGTCTTGGCAAGCTGCGGCGAGTCCGACGACGAGACCGGCGGCCGCACCGAGGTCGAGTTCTTTCAGTTCAAGGGGGAAGCGGTCACGACCTTCGATGCGCTCATCGAGCAGTTCGAGGGCGAGCACCCCGAGATCGACATCGTCCAGAACAACGTGCCTAACGCGGACGCGGTGCTTCGCACAAGGCTGGTCAAGAACGACGTGCCCGAGTTGATGAGCCTCAACGGCAACGGCGGCACCTACGGCGACTTGGCACTGGCCGAGATCTTCCGCGACTTCACCGGCGACCAGGCCCTGGAGAACGTCGCCGAGGCGCCGCTCGAGGTTCTCGATGGTCTGGGACACGTCGAGGGTGAGATCAACGGGGTGCCGCTCGCCAACAACGCCGACGGGATCATCTACAACGTCGACGTATTCGACGAACTCGGTTTAACCGTGCCGACGACCTGGGACGAACTCATCGACGTCGCCGAAGAGATCGAGGCGGCCGGGCTCGTGCCCTTCTACCACACCTGGAAGGACGCCTGGACAACCCTGCCGCCCTTCAACCCGCTCGCGCAGAACATCCCGCCGGAGGACTTCTGGGAGTTGCGGCTGGCCGACGAGACCACGTTCTCCGAGCAGTACCCGGAGGTTGCCGAGCAGCTGTTGGAACTGAAGCAATACGGCCCGGACGACCCCTTCCGCTTCGACTACAACACGGGCAACCGGGCAATCGCCGACGGTGAGGCCGTGATGTACCTGCAGGGCATCTGGGCCATCCCGACCATTCGAAGCATCAACCCCGATGTCAACCTCGGCGTCTTTCCGTTCCCCACCACCAACGACGTCGAACGTAACCGGCTGGTCTCAGGCGTGGACATCCTCTTCACCATGCCGAGAGAGGCGACCGAGCACGAGGAGGAGGCGCTGACCTTCATCCGGTGGATGATGGAGCCGGATCACGCGAAGCAGTATGCCGACGAGCAAGTGCACTTCTCCGCGGTTGAGGGTGTGGAGCAGGAGGATCCGGCCTTGGCCCCGCTGAACCCGGTGTTCGAGGCTGGGAACATCGTCGGGTTTGCTGACCACAACATTCCGAGCTCGATCCCGCTCGAGAATCTATTGCAGGCGTTCCTCATCGACGAGGACGTTGACGGACTCCTATCCGATCTCGACGAGCGATACGACGCAGTCCAGGCACGCCGAGGCCTGTAGGCCACTGAAGAAGGGAGATCGTGGGATGCGAGTGAGTAATCGCACGTTCTATCTGATGACGTTGCCGGCCTTGGTGCTGTTCTTCGTCTTCCACACGATCCCGCTGATCATGGGGATCTTCTACAGCTTCACCAACTACCGAGGGTTCGGTGACTGGGAGTTCGTCGGCCTCAACAACTACCTCGCGTTGTTCAAGGACGAGGCGGTGCTGAACTCCTACGTTTTCAGCTTCCAGTTCGCCATCGTCGGCACCATTGCGACCAACGTGATCGCCCTGCTGATCGCCATCGGCCTCAATTCAAACGTCGCTTTCCGCAACCTGCTGCGCGGCATCTTCTTCATTCCGTATGTGCTGAGCATCCTCATCGTGGGGTTCGTGTTCAGTTACATATTCGCATTCCTACTGCCGTCGGCCGGCCAATGGCTCGGAATCGCTCGGCTGTCCGCGAACATCCTCAGTGATCCCGGGCTGGCCTGGGTCGGTGTGGTCGTCGTCGCCGTCTGGCAGGCGATCGCATTCGCGATCGTGCTCTATCTGGCCGGCTTACAGACCATCCCCGAGGAGCAGCTCGAGGCGGCCAGTCTGGACGGTGCCGGACCCTGGAGCCGCTTCTGGCACGTCACCTTCCCGCTCATCGCACCGTTCTTCACGATCAACATGGTCCTCGGCATGAAGGGCTTTCTGCAGGTCTTCGACTTGATCATCGCGCTGACCGGCGGTGGACCGGGCACGGAGACCGAGTCGGTCTCGGTCGTCATTTACCGTGGCGGATTCGAGGGCGCGGAGTTTGCATATCAATCCGCGAACGCCGTCGTATTCCTGATCGTGCTCGTGATTGTCGCGATCATCCAGCTCAGGTACTTGCAGCGTCGAGAGGTGAGCCTGTAATGAGCGAGGTAATTAGCGAGTCTGTACTGAGCGAGAGCGAGGTCCGCGCCGAAGCGCCGCCGCGGATCAGGACTCCCCAACGCCCGGTGACCGGGCATCCCGCACGGGGAAGAGGGGCCAAGTGGCTGCTGACAGCGCTGCTCCTATTCGTCTCGCTGTCGATCTTGTTCCCCCTATACATCACGGTCATCACGGCCCTGAAGTCGCCGGCTGAAGCGGCGGAGGGCTCGCTTGCGTTTCCCTCCGATCCGCAGTGGCAGAACTTCCCGAATGCTATCGAGCTGACAAACTTCCCGCGCGCGCTGTTCAGCAGCCTCCTGATCACGGTGTTCGCCGTGGGGCTGACGATCCTCACCAACTCCATGGTCGCGTACGCGATCGCCCGCAACATGGACCGGGGCTTCTTCAAGGGGCTGTACTTCTACTTCATCTCGGCTCTGTTCGTCCCCTTCGCGATCATCATGTTGCCCATAGCCAAGGAGACCAGCCTGCTCAACCTGGACAATCGACTCGGCCTGATCTTCCTCTACGTCATCTTTGGCTTGTCCCTCAACATCTTCATCTACGTCGGTTATCTGCGGTCGATCCCCAAGGAACTCGAGGAAGCCGCCGTCATCGACGGCGCCACCGTCTGGCAAATGTTCTGGAAGGTCATCTTCCCGCTGCTGACGCCCATCAACGCCACGGTCGGGATCATCATGACCGTATGGGTTTGGAACGACTTCATGCTGCCCTTGGTCATGCTGTCTGATCGGGACAGCTTCACACTGCCGCTGGTCCAGTACGTCTTCCAGTCCCAGTTCACCACGGACTTCAGCCTGGCCTTCGCTTCCTACCTGATGGCCCTGACGCCGCTGTTGATCGTCTACATCGTCGCGCAGCGGTGGGTCATCGGCGGAGTGACCCGCGGCGCGGTGAAGTAGTAAGCGGCGAACGGTGCGGTCCCTGTACCGGCTTTGAGGGTCCACCCCACGCCGCCGGTCGGTGGCGGGCAGGTGCGGGCACGGAAGCGCAACCTTCCGTGCCCGCACCACGTGCAGCGGCCCGAGATCATGCCCCCGTGCGTGGCACGCTCAACCGCTCCGCCTGGCACGCTGGAGCGTCGCTGCCTCGGGTGACTTGTCCTAGTTTGTGGAACGGGTGAGCGTGCCACGTGGAATGAGGCGAGACTGCATGCCGCGTCCATGCACTGGGCATTTTCGCGTGCAGCTGCATTCGCATGTATGACCTTTGCTCCCGTTTTGCGCCCTATTTCCCGGCAGATTTGGCTGGGTGTCCGGTTGCCGCGACCTCAACGGCTCGCTACCGTACGGCGCGAGGTGCCTGTGTTCCCTGCGTCGACCAACCGGTCGGCACGCAGGCACCCCCGCCGAGTTCGGCCGGCAGGCCGGAGCCGGGGACCCACTTCCCCGGGGTGAATCGGCTGCACAGTCGCAGCCGTAGGGGCTCTTCCCCCCCGAACCCGTCAGCTAACCCGGTAGGCGGTAGCGGAAGAGAGGACTCGCGCCTTGGCCGAGCAGCTCCGCCGAATCAGTCGAGTACGCCCGAAATCTGCCGCAGTCGTCGGCCTCAGCATCGCCACGATCCTCGGCGGGCTGGCGTTGAGCACCCCGGTCAGCGCGGATCCCAAACCCACCCTCGCTGAAGTCCAGCGTCGCGTGGACGAGCTACACGGTCAGGCCGAGGACGCAAGCGAGCGCTACAACGCGGCGGCAGAGACAGTCGCCGAGATCGAGCGCCGACTGGCGGCCGCCGAAAGCGACGCACAGCGCCAAGAGGCCAGGGTCAAGAAACTCACCGCCGACATGGGCGGGTACGCCGCCGCGACTTATCGAGCCGGCGGCCTGGACCCGACCGTGCAGGCCATGCTCGCCGAAGACCCCGACGATTTCCTCGCTCGCAGCTCCGTGATCGACGCCTACGCGACCCAGCAAGCCGAGCAACTCGACGCAGTGGCAGCCGAGCGTCAGCAACTCGAGCAGAAGCGGCTCATCGTCGACGAGGAGCGGTCCCGTCAGGCGGCGATCACCGCGGTGCTCGCGGCGGAGAAGAAGACGGTTGACCGCCTGGTGGCCGAGCAGGAAGAACTGCTCGCGAAGCTGACAGCCGAGGAAAAGGCCAAGCTCGCTCGCGAGCAGGAGCGGGCTCGGCTCGCAGCGCTGGCCGAGCGGGACGAGGCGTCGAGCCGGATATCTCGGGGATCGAGCAGCTCCACGCCGGCCCCGAACGTGCCGGCAAGTGGCCGTGCGGCGGTGGCAGTGCAGGCCGCACTGTCGAAGATCGGCGCCCCCTACGTGTACGGGACCGCAGGACCCAACACCTTCGACTGCTCCGGGTTCACCAGTTGGGCCTGGGCGCGGGCTGGGGTGAGTCTCTCGCGTTCGTCGCGGGCGCAAGCGGCTCAGGGCACCCGAGTCTCGGTCAGCCAGCTACGGCCGGGCGACATCCTGTTTTATGACAGCCCGGTCAGCCACGTAGCGATGTACATCGGCAACGGCATGGTCGTACACGCATCGAACCCGCGGACCGACGTCACCACCGCACCCATGTACCAGGCCGGCGGCTCGGCCAAGCCGTTCGCCGGCGCGATGCGGCCGGGCTAGGGCTCGGCATGCGACTCAACCAGGCCGGTCGAAGCAAGGCGAAGAGCATGATCGAGAGTTCGCAGTACGTCCTCGACAGCTCCTGGACGGAGGCGAACCCGTCCGCCGACGAAGAGAATGCGTATCTCGAGAACCACTCATGGACCGACTTCGGCGAGTGGCATCTGGGCATTGACGAAAGGGCCGCCGAAGAGACCAAGGATCGGTACGGCTTTCCTTACGGTGACTTCCGCCGGGTCCACCGCAGTGGACTGATCGCGGCCAAGCAGCGAGCGGCACAAAACAACTACGCCGACATCGAGCAGGCCGCCGACGCGCTGCTGTCACTGCTCGACGAACAGACCGGCTGAATGCGTGGCCGAGGGTCCCAGCCCCCCGGGACCTTCGGCCACTAGCCGGCGATCACCGGTTCGTGTCGGACGCCTCCCGCAGCGGTCGAAGTGCACTCTTGACGATGTCCGTACAGCGGACGCATGCCTGTGCGGCGCCGCTATGCACATCCGAACCTTGCGGCGGACGTCGGGCGGGTCGCGATCTCCCGGGGCCCGCTGATCTACTGCTTCGAGGGCGCCGACAACGACGACGTCGATGGACTGTTCCTGCCAAGGGACGCCGTACTCACGACGGGCGAGCAGGACGACCTGCCGAGCACGGTCACACTGACGGGGACGGGTGCCCGACTCGACGTCACCGGTTGGGACGATGCGCTGTACAGGGACTCGCCCGCGCGCTTGGTGCCCGTCGGTGTGACCGCAGTGCCGTACTACAGCTGGGACAACCGTGCCCCCGGGCCGATGCAGGTCTGGCTCCGCGAGCCGGAGCCCAGCGGACAGATTTGATCAGCCGCGCTCGCTCCACGGCTGGATCAGCACCTTCAGTCCGGTGCGGGCCACAGCCAATTCGAAGGCGTCGGCTGCCTTCTCCAGCGGGAATCGCGCGGTGACGAGCGAAGCCGTGTCGACGCGACCAGTCTGCACCAGCCGGATGCCCCGGTCGTAGACGTCCTCCTTCATCCTACGGACCAGCGCGACCGTCAGGCCCTTGCGCCGGGCGAGCGAGGCCGGGAACGACGTGCGGTCGTCGCTCGGTATCCCGACGAGGACGACCCGGCCACCGGGTCGGACCACTGACATCGCCTGCTCGACCGCCTCGTCGTTGCCCGCCACCTCGAACGCGACGTCCACCTCTAGGTCGGGCAGCCGCTTCCGGACCTCGGAGGGTGCCAGCGCGACGTCGGCACCACAGCGTCGGGCCGCGGACCGGCGGTGTGGCAGCGGATCCACGGCAATGACGGAAGTAGCGCCGGAAGCCAGCGCTGCTTGGATAAGGAGCAGGCCAATGGGACCACTGCCCACCACCGCGACACTCGCGGCCGTCCGCACATGACCGAGATCGAGCGCATGGATGGCAACCCCGAGCGGCTCCAGGATCGCGCCTTCGGTGGTACTCAACGGGGCCGGCAACGGGTGCAGCAGCGTCGAGGGCCAGGCGAGCAGCTCGCGCAGTCCGCCATCCTGGAGACCGTGGCCGGCAAAGCGGACGATCGGACAGAGATTGCGCTGGCCAGCCCGGCATTGCCGGCACGAACCGCATGGAATTGCCGGGTCGACCGCAACCGGTGTTCCGGCACGGGGCCCGTCGTCGATCACGCCGGCGATCTCATGGCCAAGCACCAGTGGTTGATTCAGGTGCGCGTCGCCGATGCTGCCCTCTTCGAACCAGTGCAGATCCGATCCACACAACCCGACATCGGTCACCCGAACCACCGTCTCTCCGGGCGCGGCGACAGGCGCATTCTCGTCCGATAGGCGAAGATCGGCCGGAGCGTGCAGCCTCACGACCCGCATGGTCCGGCTTCCCCGGGGGAGCTCGTCAGCGCTAACGGCGGATCAACTTGCGGCCAGCAGCTTCGAGGCGTGGTCCGGCACGTAGGAGAACTGGGTGCGAGGCGGCCGTTGGTAGCCCTTTGGCTTGGGCCGCTTCGGCAACTCAAGCTCGGGCCGCTGGACTTCCTGATAGTCGATCGTCGACAGCAGGTGCGCGATCATGTTGATGCGAGCGCGACGTTTGTCCTCGCTCTCGACGATGTACCACGGGGCCTCGGGGACGTCGGTGTGGACGAGCATGTCGTCCTTTGCCTTGGAGAACTCCTCCCACCTGGTGATGGACTCCAGGTCCATCGGAGAGAGCTTCCACTGCGCCATGGGGTCCTCGAGCCGGTCCCTGAAACGTCGCTCCTGTTCGGCGTCGCTCACGCTGAACCAGTACTTGCGCAGAAGAATTCCGTCCTCGACGAGTAGGCGCTCGAAGATCGGACACTGATGGAGGAACCGGCGATATTCGGCGTCGGTGCAGAAACCCATGACTCGCTCGACACCAGCGCGGTTGTACCAACTCCGGTCGAAGAGCACGATCTCACCGGCGCCCGGTAGCTGCTCGGTGTATCGCTGGAAGTACCACTGGCCGCGCTGCCGCTCGGTGGGTGCGGGCAACGCAGCGATCCGAGCGATCCGCGGGTTGAGGTATTGGGCAACCCGTTTGATCGTGCCGCCCTTGCCGGCCGCGTCGCGGCCTTCGAAGACGACAACCAGCCGTATCCCTTCAGTCCGTACCCACTCCTGCAGATTCACGAGCTCCTTCTGCAGGCGGAACAGCTCCTTCTCATACGCCTTACGAGGGATGCGCTCAGGTGCGCTCTTGGTCGAGCTCGTCTTCGCCACGAGTTCCAGCGTATCGAGCACGTCCAGCCATAGCCGGCGGTGCAATGCTGCGTTCTATGCAGGTATGGGAGAACATTCCCGACGAGATGGCCGCGTGGGTCGTCCATGAACCTGGGCCCGCGGCCGGAAAACCGCTGCGACGAACAACTCTACCCGTGCCTCAACCAAGCCCCGGTGAGGTTCTCGTGCGCAACCTGACGTGCGCCGTTTGCCGAACCGACCTGCACTTGGCCGAGGGCGACTTGCCGCCTAAAGCGCCCGATACGGTCCCAGGGCACGAGGTCGTCGGCCAGGTCGTGGCGGCCGCCGACGACGTCACTGGCTTCGTGCCAGGACGGCGGGTTGGCATCGCCTGGCTGCGCTGGACCTGCGGTCGATGCCCTTTCTGCCGGCGGGGAGCGGAGAACCTCTGCCCGTCATCCCGCTACACCGGCTGGGACGCCGACGGCGGATACGCCGAGTACGCCGTCGTGCCCGCCGACTTTGCCTATCCGCTGCCATCCGGATACTCGGACGACGAGTTGGCTCCGCTCCTGTGCGCCGGCATCATCGGCTATCGGGCGCTCCGGCGCGCGGCGCTCCCGCCGGGTGGTCGACTGGGCGTGTACGGCTTCGGCGCGTCGGCCCACCTGGCAACGCAGGTGGCGCTCGCCGAGGGTGCGACCATCCACGTCATGACTCGCGCTGCTCGAGCGCGCGAGCTGGCGCTGTCCCTTGGAGCGGCGTCCGCCGGTGATGCATACGACTCCCCACCCGAGCCGCTGGACGCAGCCATTGTGTTCGCACCGGTCGGTGACCTCGTTCCCGTCGCCCTCGCCGCGCTCGACGCCGGCGGCACGCTTGCCATCGCCGGAATTCATCTCAGCGACATCCCCGAGCTGAACTACCAGCGGCACCTGTTCCGGGAGCGGCAGGTGCGCAGCGTCACGGCCAATACCCGAGCCGACGGGCGGGAATTCCTCGACTTCGTCGCACAGCATCACGTGCAGGTGACCACGACGCCCTATGCGTTCGATGCCGCCGACCAGGCGCTTGTCGATCTCGCTGCTGACCGGGTCAACGGAGCCGCCGTGTTGCAGGTGGCTTCAGCGTCGTACGGGTAGCGTGCCCACGAGCAAGCAACCGGCAGAGAGGAGGCGTCGATGAATGGCGAACTGGCCTTCTTCGAGATCGGAGTAGCCGACGTCGACAAGGGCCGCACGTTCTATCAGGCGTTGTTCGGATGGAGCTTCCAGCCAGGACCGAATGATGGATTCGAGATCACGACGCCGAACGTCGCCGGTGGGATGCACGGCGGCGACCCTGGTGCATCGCCGTATGTGTTCTTCCAGGTCGAGGACATGGACGCCGCACTCTCGCGGGTTCGCGAGCTCGGCGGTGAGGTCGACGACACCGATGTCGAAGGCGATCAAGACTCGATCGCCCGCTTCGGCAGGTTCCAGCTCTGCACGGACGACCAGGGCTCCCGGTTCGGCCTACACCAGCGACCACCGTCTGGCTGAACAGACCGTGCCCCCCACTCACGGGGGAGAGTGAAGGGCACGGCTGCTCACAGCATGCTCCCTCGTTGGCCGTCGCGATACGACCCCCTACTTGACGTAATGCGAACATGGCAGGGCCACCGCACCGAGTGGTTCGGGCGGCGGCCCCATCTGGTCGCTGGTTACCGCAGGATCGGGTACTTGCCCACCAGCGAGGTGCTGGCCCACTGCTTGCCCAACCCCCACACGTCCCCGGCGTGGATGGCGGCCAGCCCGATCAGCACCATGGCGTAGATCAGGTGGTCGTCCAGGAACGGGTGGTTTTCCGGCGGAAGCACCGCGGTCCACATGAGCACCAGCAGCAACGCGCCGGCGATGGCGGCGAGCCACATGCCCACGCCGAGGATCAGCGCGACACCGATAGCAAGAAGGCCGAGCATGAACAGCCAGTCGGCCCACGTCGCACCGGCGAGATCCTTGTATACGTCCTCGAACGGGCCGGTTGGCGCGTTGGACAGGAAGCCGGCCGTCGGGCTGCCGCCGTCGATCCACGCATTCTCGGCCGGCGTTGCGCGGCCGAGACCGAACGCCTTGTCGAGGAATGCCCAGAGGAAGATCAAGCCGAGCGAGATGCGAGTGATTGCCCAGACATACGGCGCGATCTGCGACGTGTCCCGGCCATCGATGTGGTCGACCCGACTGCCGGGCCGCTGCGTGGTGGCCATGTCGTGTTTCCCTTCTGATGACTACTGCCCGAGGTACTGGCCGATGCCTCCTTGTGGTCTCATCTCATCGCAGCTGGGCATGCCCCAGACAGGGCCGAAATGACCCGACCGCAAGGACCAAAGTCCTTCCACTGCTCGACGGCGGTCTGACACGTTTGATACGGACCGCTGTCACCTGGAGGAACAGTGCCGACCGAGCCGGAGTCATCGTCGATCCTGCCGCCACTGTCGCGGGTCGGACTCGACCATCTGCTGAGCGAGCTGATGACTCGCACCGAACAGATCCAGGCGAGCCGGGATCGCATCCGGGCGCTCCTGGACGCCGTCGTCGCCGTGGGAAGTGGCTTGGATCTACGCGGAACGCTGAGCCGGATCGTCGTCGCGGCATGCGAGCTCGTCAACGCTCGGTACGGTGCACTCGGCGTATTGCGTCGCGACGGAACCGCGCTCGCCGACTTCGTCACTCATGGGGTTTCCGATGAGCAACGCGCCGCTATCGGGGCGATTCCGCATGGCCACGGCATCCTCGGTCTGCTGATCCGGGAACCCCACCCGGTACGGCTGGGCGACATCACGACCGATCCGCGCGCGCACGGGTTCCCCGACCACCACCCGCCGATGCACACATTCCTGGGCGTGCCGCTGCGGATCAGAGACGAGGTCTTCGGCAACCTGTACCTGGCCGAGAAAGCCGGCGGCGCGGAGTTCACAGACGAAGATCAACAGGTCGTCATGGCGCTCGCTTCGGCGGCCGGTGTCGCGATCGAGAACGCCAGGCTCTTCCAGCGCGGACAGCAACGACAACGCTGGCTCGAAGGAGGCGCCGAGATCGTCGAGGCGATCCTGGGTGACGCACAGCGTGACGAATCGCTCGACCTGGTGGCGCACAGAGCCCGTGAGCTCGCCGACGCCGACCTATCCGCCATCTTCGTCGTGCACGGCGACACGCTCGTCCTGGCCGCGGTGAGTGGCGCGGAAAGCGCGCTGCGGCCCGGCGCGTCGCTGCCGATAGAGGCCACGTTGCTCGGCCGGGTGGCCCAGTCTGGCAAGCCCACCGTCGTCAACGACGTGGCGGCCGGCTTAGATACCCTCACCGCTGCCGAGCGACGGCTGCTCGACGTCGGGCCGGCCGTGGCCGCGCCCCTCGGCTCGTCCGAAGGCACCCTGGGCGTGCTGGTGGTCGGGGTCGCTGGCGGCACCGATGTCCGATTTCTCGAAGAGGACGTCCAGCTGGTCGGGACTTTCGCCGCCCAGGCGACCTTGGCCCTCGAGCGGGCCAGGGCTCAGGAGGTACAGGCACAGCTGGCCGTATTCGAGGATCGCGACCGCATCGCTCGCGATCTGCACGATCTGGTCATCCAGCGGCTATACGCCTCAGGACTACGCCTGCAAGGCACCTTGCGACTCATCGACGACGCACAGGCAAACACCCGCGTCCAGGCGGCCATCGACGACCTCGACGCCACCATCCGGGAAATTCGCTCGACGATCTTCGAGCTGCAACAGCGTAGCGACGCCAAGACACTGACCGCAGAGCTTCGAGCAGTACTCCAGGAAGCGGAAACCTCGTTCGGGCTCAGTCCGCACTGGACGGTCGAGGGTCTGGTCGAGCGGACGGTGCCCGAGTCGGTGCGCCCGCACTTGGTAGCCACCCTGCGAGAAGCCCTCGCGAACGCCGGTCGGCACTCCGGCGCATCCCAGGTCACCGTCCGGCTCGAGGTGGGCCGCGCCGTGACGCTCGAGGTGACCGACGACGGCTCCGGCATTCCGCCCGGAGTCACCGAGAGCGGCCTTCGCAACCTCCGTGACCGCGCCGAGTCGCTGGGTGGCGAGTTCGAGACCGGGCCCGCGGAGCCAACCGGGACGTCGCTGCGCTGGTGGGTGCCGGCCGATCAGTGATCGCTATCCGTCCACCGGGTCGGACCGGGGGATGCCGGCTCCGCCCCGTGAGCGCCTCCGTGCGCCTTACGCCCGGGAGACGCCAGCCGGGGCGTCGCCGGCGTAGGGCGCCGAAGGCGCCTCGGGGCGGAGCCGCGCATCCCTGATCGGCCCCAGACTACCGCCTCAGTCGCGGAGTAGGCGGGCGGCGAGAACCGCAGCCTGGGTCCGCCGTTCCAGGCCGAGCTTGGCGAGCAGGCTGGAGACGTAGTTCTTGACCGTCTTCTCGGCGAGGAAAAGCCTCCGCCCGATCTGGCGGTTGGTCATGCCTTCGGCGATGCAGGCCAGGATCTTGCGCTCCTGCTCGGTGAGCGCGGCCAGCTCGTCCGGCGGACCTGACCCGTCGCGGACCCGTTGCAGCACGCGGGCGATGAGGGCCGGGTCGAGTAGCGATTGGCCGGCAGCGACCCGACGGATTCCATCGACCAGATCGGTGCCGTGGATCTGCTTGAGCACGTAGCCGGCGGAACCGGCCATGATCGCCGCGAACAGGGCATCGTCGTCGTCGTATGAGGTGAGGATGATCGCTTTGATCGACTCGTCCTGGCTGCGGATCTCGCGGCAGACGTCGATTCCACTGCCGTCACCCAACCGGGCGTCGAGGACTGCCACGTCGACGCGCAGGGCCGGGATCCGTCGGAGCGCGGACGCAGCCGACTCCGCCTCGCCGACCACCTCGATGTCTGGTTCGTCTTCCAGCAGCTCGCGTAGACCACGACGCACGACCTCGTGATCGTCGAGCAGGAAGACCCGGATCCGTCGTGCACTCTCCTCAGCGGCCGTCACCGGCTCATCATCCCTCGTGCACTGGGTGCCGGGAGGGGGCGTCAGCCACCCGGAACCGCCTTCCCGTGATCGCGTCCGGCTCGATCCGGACGATGTGTGGCTTGGACGAGCCGTGCCAGGGGAACAGCGGCAGTTCGAGGGCCTCCAGCGCCTCGTGCATTCTTTTGACCTCGCGGGCGAGGCCCTTGACCACCACGCTCCATGCCTCGCCGGTGTCGGGTTCGTACCCGTCGACTTCGAAGGCGACGTCCTTGCCAGCTCCCCAGTCGAGTTTGGTCCCTTCGGCGGTACGGAAGACCACAGTGGCGTGATCGACGACGAAATTCAGGGGAAAGATCTCCGGGCGGTGATTGACCACGATTGCCAGCCGGCCTACTGCCGCCGTACGCAGGAGTGCCCAACAGGCGGACTCGTCCAGAGCGACGGTCAGATCCTTCGGTTCGCTGCTCATGCGTCTGAACCTTGTTCATGCCTGCGCCAGAGTGCAGGGCCGAAGGTCCCGAATCAGCGGGCCGCATGGCCGGGGCGACGTCAGGCCCCGCTAGGCGTCCGCCGCGGCCTCGACGTCCTCGTAGGCGCCCAGCAGCCGGTCGAGATTGGTGACGGTGAGGATTCGGCGGAGTTGGGGGTTCGGACGGGCCAGCCGAAGCCACCCATCAGCCATGCCGGCCCGCCGGTGTACGGAGACGAACATCCCCAGCCCGGATGAGTCGCAGAAGCTGACCGCGTCGAGGTCGAGCACCAGTTTCGAGCGGCCCATCTGCAGCTGGTTCCGTAGGAGCTCTTGCAATGGCTGGTAGCTCTGGAAGTCGATCTCGCCCGAGGCGACCACGACCGTGTACTCGCGGGTGACGTCTGCCACCCGCGCGGTGACCCGGGCTCGGGTGCGCGGGGACAACTCGCCGGAGAACGCATCTCTGTTCGAGGCCTCGCTCATGGCTGGGTCCGTTCCGCTGCCTTCTCCGACCATTCGACGAGCATGATCGTTGCGTCGTCGGTCGGGAGGCCGCCCTGGTGCTGCATGACACTGTGGGCGAGCCGACGCAATGTCTCTGGCGCTGGGAGTTCGTCGACCGCGCTTCGCTCGGCAAGGTCGACCAGGCGATCGGTGCCGAAGAGCTCGCCAGCACTATCGCGTGCCTCGGTCACACCATCGGTATAGAGCAACAGGCGGTCACCCGGCTCCAGAGATTCCTCACCGACGTCGATGGAGCTGTCGTCCAGACCGAGGGGCATCCGACGGCCGCTGGTGAGCGCACGGACCGCCTTGCCGTGCCGCATCAGCAACGGCGCCGGATGGCCGGCATTGATATACCGAAGCCGGCCGGTGTCCATATCCAGCTCGCCGAGGACGGCGGTGACGAATCGCTGGTCGGAGAAGTGCTCGTCGAGCGCCACGTCTGCGGCCCGTCCGACCACGTAGAGGCCCTTGTCTTCACGCCGAGCGGTCCGCATGGCAGCCATCGCCACAACGCAGGTCAGGGCGGCCCGCATCCCGCGGCCCATGGCGTCGAGAACCATGAACTGGGCGAGTGGACCGTCGACGGCGTAGTCGTACGCATCGCCTCCGACGTCGTAGCTCGGCTCGAGGACCGCACTGATCACCAGCCGGTGGCAGCTGAACGTCAGCGGCGGCAAAGATGCCAACAGCAGTTCGGCAGCCGCTGTCATCGGCTGGGTTCTGCGGACTTGTTCCAGCGTGTCACCGTAGGGCAACTTCACGGTGAGCAAGTGGCCGATGAGCCCGACCAGCGCTTCGCAGAACTCCCGCAGGTCGGCCAGATCCGGTGGCGCCTCGTGCAGGATGACTTCAGCGACCCCGAGCCGTTCCGAGCCGTCGATCATGGGGACCCACAGCCGGTCAGGCTGGGCTGCCTCGCCCGAAGTCATCGTCCGCACCGAAGCGAATGCCCGTCCCGCGAGCGTTCCTTCGACGGACACCGGATCGGCCGTCGGCTTGCCCAGCTCGGTCAGCGGCCAGAGCCGGTGCTGCTCGTAGTCGATCAGGTAGACGGTGATCTCGAGCCCGAGCCGACCGACAGCGGCATTGATCTCCGTCGGCAACTCGTCCGGCTGGCACAAATGGGCACGCTCAAGCAAGTCGACGAGTGCGGCATGTCGCGGCGCCTCCGACCTGTCCATTCCACATCCCCGTGCTCTCGACTCATGTCGGCTATTCCCGCATGATCGGTGATCGAAACGGTGAGATGCTGCCAGTCCGACAGATAGCGAGGTCCGACGTGAGCGTGACACAAGACGACCAAGGCGTGGGCGCCGACCGGGAACCGCGGCAGTCGCTGACCGTGACCGACAACCGGACCGGACAAACCTACGAGCTGCCTCTCGAGGACGGTGCAGTCCGGGCCAGTGAGCTGAAGAAGATCAAACTCGACGACGATGACGACCCTGGCCTGGCCAGTTTCGATCCCGGGTTCTTCAACACGGCTTCCTGCCGAAGCGCAATCACTTTCCTCGACGGCGACAAGGGGCAGCTCTCCTATCGGGGATATCCGATCGAGCAGCTGGCGGAGCAGTCCAACTACCTGGAGGTGGCCTACCTGCTGATCCACGGCGAGCTTCCGACGCCGGAGCAGTCCGACCAGTGGGTGCACGACATCACCCACCACACCTTCGTGCACGAGAACATCAAGCAGTTCATGACCGGCTTCCGGTACACGGCGCACCCGATGGGCATGCTGCTCGCCTCGGTTGGGGCGCTGTCGACCTTCTACCAGGAGTCCTCGCAACTCGACGACGACGACGTCGTGCAGCGCCAGATCGTCCGGCTGGTCGCGAAGGTCGCGACACTCGCCGCCTTCAGCTATCGGCACTCGCAGGGCCTGCCATACGTCTACCCGGACAACGAGCTTTCCTTCGTCGGCAACTTCATGTCGATGATGTGGAAGATGTCCGAGCACCACTACGAAGTCGACCCCCGGGTGGAACGCGCCATCGACGTGCTCTGGATCCTGCACGCTGACCACGAGCAGAACTGCTCGACCAACGCGGTGCGAGCGGTCGGTTCGTCCAGGGTCGATCCGTACTCTGCCGTCGCGGCCGGCATCGCCGCGCTCTACGGACCGCTGCACGGCGGCGCCAACGAGGCCGTGCTGTCGATGCTCCAGCGAGTCGAGTCGGTCGACAACATCCCGTCGTTCATCGAAGGCGTCAAACGTGGTGACGAGCGGCTCATGGGCTTCGGCCACCGGGTCTACAAGAACTACGACCCACGGGCCACGATCATCAAGCGGCACACCATGGAGGTCATCGACGCATCCGGCGGGAACCCGCTGCTCGACGTAGCGCTCGAGCTCGAGCGAATCGCCTTGGAAGACGACTACTTCGTCAGCCGCAAGCTCTACCCCAACGTCGACTTCTACTCCGGGCTCATCTACCAGGCCCTGGGGATTCCCACCACCATGTTCACCGTGATGTTCGCAATCCCCCGGGTCAGCGGCTGGGTCTCCCAATGGCTGGAGCTGATCAACGACAAGGAACAGAAGATCGCCCGACCCAAGCAGCTTTACGTCGGCCCGCCGACCCGCGACTACCGCCCGGCTGGCGAACGGTAGGCGGCGTCCCAGCTCACGCCCGTCGATGAGGCGAGGTGAGAGCCGTAGGAAGTAGAGATATTCAGCGAGGACGATCCGAGCCGAGGGCGGCGAGCACATCGGTGCAGATGTCTGCCAGTTGTTCTACCTGAGTGGGGCTCAGCACATCGAAGACCAGCGTCCGGACGGCCTCGACATGTCCGGGTGCCGTCTCGACGACCTTCGCCCAGCCGTCGTCGGTGAGGACGGCGACCGTCGCACGCGCGTCGTCGGGTGAGCGCTCCCGGCGGACCCACCCGCCGCGCTCCAGCCGCGCAACCGTGTGGGACAGGCGGGACAGCGACGACCTCGAGGCGGCGGCGAGTTCGGTCATCTGCAGCGCGCGGCTGGGCGTTTCGGACAGCATGGCCAGCACCCAGTAGGCGAAGTGTGTCAGGCCGGCGTCACGCTGCAGTTGCGCGTCGAGCGCAGCCGGTAGCAGTGTCAGGACGCCGGCAAGCTTGCGCCAGGACCGCTGCTCGTCGGCCGAGAGCCACCTCGGTTCACTCATGCTGCGAAGCTTACTTGACAGTTCAACCTTCGCCTGCCAAACTTAGTTGAAATATCAACCTTCTGTGGAAAGGGACGTCTCCATGAGCACCGTCAGCATTCTCGGCTCGGGAAACATGGCCCGCGGCATCGCGACCCGGGCATTGGCCGGAGGCAACTCCGTGCAGCTCCTCGCTCGCGACCCGCAGGAGTCCGCCAAGCTGGCAGACGATCTCGGTGGCGCGACCACGAGTGGAGCGGTCGGTGACGCACTGACCGGCGACGTCGTCGTCCTGGCTGTCCCGTATCCAGCGGCGGCCCCCCTCGTCGAGCAGTACGGCGACCAGCTCTCCGGCAAGGTCGTCGTCGATATCACCAACCCCATAAACCTCGAGACGTTCGACGGTCTGGTCACGCCAGCGGACAGTTCAGCTGCTCAGGAGATCGCCAAGGTGGCTCCGGCCGGCACCCAGGTCGTCAAGGCCTTCAACACCACCTTTGCCGGCACCCTCGTCGAAGGACAGGTCAAGGACCAGCCGCTTGACGTGTTCATCGCCGGCGACGACGCCGACGCCAAGGGGGCCGTCGCTTCGATCGTGGAGGCCGGCGGCCTGCGGGCGATCGATGTCGGTCCGCTGGCGAATGCGCACTATCTCGAGGGGCTCGGCTTCCTCCACATCTCGCTGCAGATGTCCCGCGGTACTCAGTTCTCCACCGCGGTCAAGCTCATCGACTGACGCTGCTCGCGCGCACATCGTTGCGTAGGACGGACGCTGGCGTAGGTTGGCCGCAACGAGAGGCGGTGACGCCGTGGGCGTGCTGAATGTGGCGTTGGAGGAGGGCTTCGAGCAGGACGCGGTCGTGGTGGTCGTGAACGGCCAGCAGGTCTTCGACAGCACCGACGTCAGCACCCGCATGCAGATCGGGCTGGCCGATTCGTTCGAGGTGCCGATCGAGGAAGACGAGGCAATCGTGGAGGTCACCGTGCCGTCACAGGACGGCCTGACCGGTCGCTACCAGATTGACGTCCCAGACCGCGTGCACGTCGGAGTATCGCTGCAGGAGGGCGACATCGTCTTTCGGACGTCGAAGGAGCCCTTCGGCTATCTGTGACCGAAGGGCTCCCACGAACCTGAGCCTGCTACTTGGCCGACTTCGTCCGGCTCCGAGTCGACTTGCTGCGCGTCGACTTCGCCCGGGTGGACCGGGCCTTGGCCGGCTTGGCCGGCTTGGCCATCTCCTCGTACCGGTCGCGCTTGCGAGCGACCGCGTCGAGCACGCTGGAGAGCACCTTGCGGTCCCCGACCGTCCGGTTCGACAGGGTCTCGTACGCGACCGACTGGGTCTCCGCAGCGGCCGACGGATCCCCCGCCCCGGCCAAGAACTCGGACGCTGCATCGGTTTCGCGCAGATAGCCGATGTGACCAAGGGTCTCGGCGGCATCCTGTCGACGCGACGTCAGGGCCTCGTCGAGCAGTCGGCGAGCGTCCTCCGGCTTCGCGTCGCGGGTCTCCACCGTGAGCCCAGCCGGTGCGGTTGGCGCTGCGGTCAGGACCTTGTAGTCCTTCGCCTCCGGCGCCGCAAGGGCGACGGCGGCGTGGATGGCGACGCGTCGATCACTGAGCTCGTCGACGACCTTGCGCAGCACGTCGTTCGCGTCGGAGAGGACCTCGGACCCGCGGACGGCGAGCACCCGTCCCACGTCCTCGGTGAACACGTCCTGCGCGATCAGCTCCTCCTCGTAGCGCCGCGGCGGCGCCACCCTGAGGTACAGCTCGTTGGATACCACGTCCTCAGCGTCCCGATGTAGGGCGACCTGCAGGAGGTAGCGACCAGGGTCGGCGATGTCCCAGCCGTTGAGTCCAGCCGAGACACCCAACGGCGCGTAGATCGACTCACCCGGGTAGAGAACGACGTTGTCCGGCAGGTAGCAGTAGCGCCCGAACGGTGTGAACTCGCGGGCTGGTTTGCCCTGGGCCTTGATGATGACGGTCATCGACTCGACGCCGCGCAGGATGTTCGCGTCCACGATCTGCGGCTCGGTTGAATCGTTGGTCAGCTTGAGCTCGAGGGTGACGGGCTCGAGGTACTCGAAGATCCTGTCGTCCCGGTTGACCCGCAGGTCCAGCCGGAGCGCGGGCCGTGGAGACACCCTCGCTTCCTGGAAACCATGATGGTCGAACCAGGCGGCGTTGCCCATCTGCACCAACCGCTCCGGCGCATGCCGCAGGAACAGCAGTTCGGCGTCGCTGAACCGGTGCTCGAAATCGGCGAAGAATGCGCTCTCGCCGCCGGCCACTCGGAACGGGTAATTCATGTAGCTGCGGACTTCGGGCTCGTTGGCCAGCCCCGGCACCCATGGCGTGCCCAGCGACTTCTGCCAGGAGTGGGCCAGGTTGAACGCATGTCCCATCTCGTGGCAGGCGGTCCAGAAGATCATCCGCTGAACCCAGGCTGCCGGGCTCGGATCGTTCGGCGGAGGCACGGAGATGAACGCGTCGTTGAAGATCGCGGTGCCCTGACGGTGGTTCGGCCCGATGTCGTCGAACATGATCCCACCGAGGCTGGTTCCCTGCTCGTGCAGCGACGCGAAGAAAACCCACATCGCCCATTGCGACGTAGCACTGAAGCGCGACCAGAACACCTGCATCGCGTCGTGCATCTCGTTGTCGCTCCACTGGGCATTGGTACCGGCGCCACTGATAGGCACCGTCCCGCCGGGAGACTGCGAGACGTAGAAGCCGGCCCGACGGAACACCTTGCGGATGGTCAGCTGCTCGGCCGGAAGGCCAGCAGGATGGTTGGGGTGCGCAGCGGTATCGATCTCCGTGGTCGCCGCCTCGCCCTCGGCGGCGTCAAACTCGAAGTCGACCTTGTGGAAGAAGCGGGACTTGTAGTCGAACCAGCGGATCCGGTGCAGGCCGCCCGGCGCCTCGAGCCGTACCCGAGCACGCTTCTTGAGCGAGCCCGTGTTCGGGTAGACGCGCACCGTCACGGTCGTGTACGGGAAGACTCCGGGCGGGCCCTCTTTGAAGAAGATCGTGCCATCCCAACTGTTGGTCTCAGCCGGAACAAGCGACGCGATCCAATGAATGCGTTGCAGCCCGAATACGGCCACGCCACTCGCGGTGTGCTGCGGATAGGACCCGTCGACGTCCAGGCGCAGTTCCTCACGTCCGGCCTGGGCTGCCTGTGGCAGCGACGAGATCGTCGCTGCATCCGCCTCACGTCCGGCGAGCTCGAATGACTCCTGCTGATCTGCGGACGCCTCGTAGCGTCCACTGACCCGCTTGACGCTCTGGCCCTCGACGGTTTCGGCGAGGTCCGAACGGTCTTCGTCGGCTGCCGGTAGCTCTGCCATCGGTTGGGTCTCCGGCTTGATGATCACGTGTTCCCCTTTGCTAGCGACTTCCCGGTCCCTGATCAGAGTGCGTGCCCGCCTCGTTGATACCGCCCTCGGCGCGAAATGTCAGCGGTTATACGCGAGCCGGTCGCCGTAGGGTCAAACTCGACCCATGACCATGGACCGAGCGTTGGCGTGTTGGCGCGCGATCGGGCTGCTCCGAGTCGACCGTGCTGGCGTGGATCGCTGCGCCGAGCCGCCTGGTTCTCCTCGGAGAGGTAGCAGTCAGCGGTGGTGATTCCACGTTCGATCGCGCGCTTCAACCGGGTCGTCACCAACCGGATCTCGTCAATCGTCGCCGGCTGGCTGCCGGGCTTCGGGATCGTCGAGCATGCAGGTCGTCGGTCTGGCCGCGTATACCGCACGCCGGTCAACGTGTTCCGCACGTGGGACGGGTACGTGATTGCGCTCACCTACGGCCCGGACACCGACTGGGTCAAGAACGTCCTGGCAGCAGGCGGCTGCTCGGTTCAGGTTCGCGGACAGCGAGTCCGACTCACTGCGCCGCGGATCGTTCACGACGCCGACCGCCGGTCCGCCCCGCCGGTCGTGCGCCAGATCCTCGCAGTCCTCGATGTGACCGAGTTCCTCCACCTTGCCCGGTCGGGCGGCCAACAACCGTGACCTCGCTACCCAGATGCTCGCAATAAGGCTGATCCGGCGGCTTTGCCGAACATCTCGTCCGCGAGGTCGACCGACGACGCGCTACCAGCGTGACCTCCGATAGCTCTGCGCGAACTCAACTGTTGAGGTGTGCGGGCTTGTGCGTGACGTCCTCGATCTCGGCCGCAGCCTTGTCGAGCAGCTGATGCACCAGATCAGACAACGCGCGGGCCGCCGCGATCTCCTCACCGATCTGCGGCTGGGCTGGATCGGCCGGGTTGCGCCGGGCCTGCCCACGCCCCTGCAATTCAGCTCCGTCCTTGAGCCGGAGCATGGCAGCCGCCGCGGTCAGCGTCTCGTCCTCTTCGAACTGGACTTCCACGTTCCACTCGGTGGGTTGCATGACGATCACCTCCGGTTCCCAAGGATGCTCCGGAGGGCTGCCGATCCGAAAGGTGAGACTGCTTTCGTTCTCGGCACACCCCGTATTTTTGCCGCACGACGCCACTCGGTCATCGAGGAGGTCACCGTCATTTCATGAGCCTCGCGCAGGAACCGACAGCCGATAGACAGGGTCGCGGCCAGGACCGGGTCGCCCTGGCTGCCTTTCTGACGTATTCGCTGCTTGCCGGTGGCAACGCGGTCTGCGTCAGGTTCAGCAATCGCGAGCTTGCTCCGCTGTGGGGAGCCGGGCTGCGATTTGCGGTCGCGGCACTGCTGCTAGCTGTCGTCATGGCTGTACTACGCCTGCGAATTCCATCTGGCCGGGCGCTGATCGGTGCAGCGCTGTATGGCGCACTCACATTCGGCGGCGCCTTCGGATTCGCTTACTACGCGCTGGTTCGAATGCACGCCGGGTTCGGCCAGATCATCCTTGCGCTCGTACCACTCGCCACGCTGTTGCTCGCGGTGCTCTGGCGCCAAGAGCGGTTCCGAGCGGCGGCCCTTGCCGGCTGTCTGCTCTCCCTCGCTGGAATCGCCGTGATGTCTCAAGCGCCGCTGCGCGATTCGGTCCCAGTACCGTCACTGCTCGCAGCCATTGGCAGCGTGCTGTGTTTCGCTCAGGGCGCCCTACTCGTGCGTCGCTTCCCGCCAGTGCACCCGGTGACCATGAACGCCCTCGGCATGGCGACGGGAGCGGCAATGTTGCTTCCTGCGTCCGTCGTCGCCGGAGAGCAATGGGCGCTCCCGAAGCAGGCCGAAACCCTGTTTGCAGTCGCCTACCTCGTGGTGATCGGCTCGGGGGTGGTGTTCGTCTTGTACGTCCTCGTGCTTCGGTACTGGGCTGCCTCGCGTGTGGCGTATGGATTTGTGCTCGTCCCGTTCGTCACCGTCGTGCTCTCGGCGTGGCTTGACGACGAGCGAATCACCGCGGGGCTTGCCTTGGGCGGCCTCCTCGTCCTGACCGGGGTTTACGTCGGCGCCCTACGCACCACCGAGAGTCGGCCTCAGGATTCAGCCAGGTAGGCCCTTGCCCCCCACTGGCCGGATCTCGATCTGCTCAGGCATGCCTTCCAGCAAAGGCATCGACTTCTCGATGAACGGCCGCAGCTCGGGCGCCTGGAGCGCCTCGGTGTGCGCCTCCTGATCGGTCCACAGATCCGCCACCCAGATCACGTCAGCATCGTCGGCAGATTCGCTGACGAGATACAAATGACAGGCGGGATTGTCGTCGAACAGCTTGCCCGACTCGAGCAAGATGTCCACGACGTTCTGGCGTTCACCCGGCTTGGCGGTCAGCTTGTTCAGCAACGCGTATGTCATGTCGAAACGCATACCCGAGCCAGCCGCCGCTAATCGGCAAGGGTGTATGGCCGGCCGATCCGAGCGCCGACGCCCGGCGACCACAGGACACCCATGGGCTCACCACGCGGTGCCGGCAACCCCGCAGAGGTGAGCAACGAATGGTCAGCTCGCTTGAGTCGGGCTCGGTGCAGAGGAAACGCGGGGTGCTTGATCGGCACCCACGTCGTTCCCAGCGGCCTCATCCGGGTATGGAGCCAGAATCTGGCGGTCAGGAACACATCCAGCGGCGACGGGTCGGTCAGCCTTTCACCGATCTCGACCTCCACCTGCGCGAGAAGCTTCGGCGTTCGACGGCGGCGGACGCGAACTCCCCGGCCACGCTCAGCTGAATGGAACATCTGCACGTCAGACCAGAGATACGGCAGTCCCAACGACAGCCGGCCGACGAATGCGACATCGGGCCGGCTCACGTCCATCGAGCGGAAGATGACGCCCTGCCGGCCAGCGTCGTCAACCGAGTAGAGGCGCACATTCAGCTCGTCAATGGAGCCGATGCCGAGGAGGCCACCTACGTGCGTCGACGACATGGTCAGGCCCACGATGCCGATGTACGTGTCATCGTCGAGAGTGTCCGGGCGGGTACCTGCCGGGAAGAACCGCGCCACCGTCTCCGGTCGAACCGGCCAGTGCACGAACAACAGATCGCGCCAGGTTTGCTTCAACAGCGCGGGGCCGACCAAAGGCGGCGGGTCGGCCGACGGCACCTGCTCACCCCGGTGTCGAGTCACCGATCGTTGCTCCCTAGATTTCCAGGCGCGTCAGTGGGAACTCCACCAGCAGTAGGGCTATCATATGGCTATGAGTGCCAGGACGCAGACAATGGTCCAACTCAACGAGGACCTGATCGAGCTCCTTGATCGCCGCGCTGCGCTCAGCGGCGTGTCGCGATCACAGGTGATCCGCGATGCCCTCGAGGCGTTTCTGATATCCGATCGCGCTGCCGCGATTGATCATCAAATCGTTGATGGTTACACGCGGCTTCCGCAGGGCGGCGAATACGACGCCGACGACTGGGGCGACGTGGCGATGTTGATGACAGCATTGACAGCCGACCAGATGCGGCAGTTGAACATGGAGGAGCGCGAGGCGGGCTTCGAGCCGTGGTGAGACGCGGGGGCGTCTACTACCTCGAGCATCCGGAATGGGGCCGTCGGCCGGTACTGGTGCTGACCCGTGACGCCGCCATTCCGGTTCTCAAGCGGGTGACGATCGCGTCGATTTCGCGGACGATCCGTGACATCCCGACCGAGGTGATACTCGACGAGGATGACGGGATGCCGACCCGGTGCGCGGTAAGTCTGGACAACCTCGGCGATGCCTGGAAGGCGATGCTGACCGAACACCTGACCACGCTGGATCCGGGTCGGATGAATCAGGTCTGCCGGGCGTTGGACGTTGCGAACGGCTGTGAGTCCTAGCTGCTTGACTCACGTGATCGGCGCAGGCGCATCTGGATGATGCCTGCGCCACCAGGTGGCCCATTCCTCCGAGGTTTGCTCGAAGGCGGCGTCGTCCTGACTGTAGGTGGTGAGGATCGCCATCGCGCCGCCGTTGGCGGTGGCACCGACGATCAGCAGCCCAGGGCCGAGGTCGTCGACCACGACCCCCCGCTGGTTGTCCGCTGAGAACCACTGTGAGCCGTTCGCGGCCGGGCTGTCGGCGATGAGGTCATCCGGCGTTGACGTCGTGCCCTCGGCAGAGAAGAAGGCGGTCCGCCGCTCTTCATGCGGGTGGTGTTCGAGCATGAACCGCAATTGGTGGAGGAAGGAGATCCAACCCTCCGTGACATCGTCGAAGTACGAGGCCCATTCGCTGCCTGGGTCTGGCTTGGACCGGATGATGCGGACCCGAGTGCCGCCTTCGACCTCCGCTAGCTCGAACAGAGTCAGTGGGCCCGACCTCTAGTACGTACGGGCGGTCGGTCTCGTGGGCGCCGGTCTCGTAGATCAGCTTGATCTCTTCGGCCAAGCCGTCGGCGTGCCAGCCGTGCCACCGGCGGATCTGATCCGGCTCACGCAACGCCTGCCAGACCACGTCGATGGGCGCACCAATCGTGACCTCGATGCGCACGGCCTCCTCACGCGGAGTCGCGTTCATGGTGCCTTCTCTCCTGCTCGGTTCCGATGGGTGGGGGCGATGGCGCTGGGTACCCGCCCAAGACGACCCGGTACAACCGTCCCTCCGCCGGCGTGGTGTGTTCCTCCGCGGTACGAGCGATGGCGTCGGCGACGGCGGACGTGAAGCGATGCACGTCGGCCGGCTCGGCGAAGCGCAACTCGGTCTCGATCGTGAACGTCAATAGCCGCTTACGCTCGGCATCGGCAGCGGTCATCATCCGGCCGACGTCGCGGACCGTCCCCGCAGCAGTCGTGACGAGATGCTCCGCGGCGTACCGGTCACGTTCTGCCACGGCCGATCGCACGGGATGCGGGGCGAGCAGCTCTGGATCGACGAGGAATGCTTGCGCAGTGGCACACATGACCCGCTCGGTGAATCCGCGGCGCCGCCGCTCCTCGACCAACTCCACCAGGCCCGCCCGCTCCAATGCCCGGACGTGGTAGTTCACCCGCTGCCTCGGAACGCCGAGGGCAAGAGCGATTTCGGTGGCCGAACCCGGCTCCTGCAAACATTCCAGCACTGAACGCCGCAGCGGCCCAAGGGCCGCACGCACGCCGTCGGCCTGCTCGAGTACCCGGACCGCTGGTGGGGTCACGGTTGGACTCTGTATTTGAAAGGCGAATTTGTCAATAGGCTTGTGAAGATCGTCGTGAACGCTCCAGCCCGCGCTTGGGCGGGGCGGTTCATCACGACGATCTTCACGACCAGGTTGAGCTGCGAGTGCGTTACCAGGGCCTACGGCGAAGGGGGAGAGCCTGTCGCTGGCCCGGTGCGTGGCTTGACGGTGGTCGAGGCCCGGACGACGAGCTCGGGGGCAAACTCGATCTGCTGGTGGATGTGGTCCACCTCGCCGTCGACCTCCTCAAGCAAGAGTTGCCCCGCACTGCCGGTTAGAGCAGACCCCAGGGCGACGCGCTGCGGCCGATGGCCTGCGCCCACGATCGCCGAGCAGCCGCGCACACGTGCCGGCCGAAAGCGATGATGGCGTCATGACCGTCTCTTATCTGGTCTCCGGGGTACGGACACCGATCGGCCGGTACGGCGGAGCGCTGGCGCCGGTTCGGCCCGACGACCTTGCCGCGCACGTGCTCCGGGAGCTGGTGCGGCAGCTGCCATCGGTCGACTGGTCGGCGGTGGACGATGTCGTCATGGGCTGCGCCAACCAGGCCGGCGAGGACAATCGGAACGTCGCGCGGATGGCGGTGCTATTGGCGGAGTTACCGACCCACCTACCGGGAAGCACGGTGAACCGGTTGTGCGGCTCGGGCCTGGACGCAGTCGCCATCGCGGCCCGAGCCATCCGAGCCGGTGAGGCGGATCTGGTGATCGCCGGCGGTGTGGAGAGCATGAGCCGCGCGCCGTTCGCCATGCCGAAGGCCGAGGCGGCGTGGTCTCGGGCACCGGAGATCTACGACACGACGATCGGCTGGCGGTTCGTGAACCCGCGGATGCACGAGCTGTACGGGACCGATTCGATGCCGGGCACAGCCGAGAACGTCGCCAACGAGTACGGCGTATCTCGCGAGGACCAGGACCGCTTCGCGTTGCGATCTCAAGAACGCACCGCGAAGGCGACGTCGAACGGCCGGTTGGCGCGCGAGATCGCGCCGGTGCTCGTTCCCCAACGCAAAGGTGATCCGAGCACGGTGGATCGGGACGAGCACCCGCGGGCGACGTCGTTGGAAGCGTTGGCCAGGCTGCGGCCGCTTTTTCCCGGCGGCACCGTGACGGCGGGAAACTCCTCCGGGGTCAACGATGGAGCCGCCGCTGTGCTGATGGCCTCGGACCGCGCCCTGGAGAAGTACGGACTTACTCCACTGGCGCGGGTGATCTCCGCCGCCGCGGCTGGAGTAGCACCCCGGGTGATGGGCATCGGCCCAGTGCCAGCCACCCAGCGGCTACTCGACCGGGCCGGCCTGAGGATCGGCGACATCGACGTGGTCGAGCTGAACGAGGCGTTCGCCGCGCAGGCGCTTGCCGTCCTGCGTGAGCTGGGCCTGCCGGACGACGCCGAGAACGTCAACCCCAACGGCGGCGCGATCGCCCTGGGTCATCCGTTGGGGATGAGTGGTGCCCGGCTGGCTTTGACCGCTGCTTTCGAGCTCGCCGACCGCGGTGCCCGTCACGCGGTCGCAACCATGTGCATCGGCGTCGGCCAAGGCATCGCCGTCCTGCTCCAGGCCCCGTGAGCTGAGGGTGGTGCCCCAGCCCGCCCGCCCTTACCGGTTGTGAAGATCGTCGTGCAGTCTGCGGCACAGGTTTCACGCTTGGTGTTCATCACGACGATCTTCACGACCCGGCCGAGCCGTCCCTTGACGCTGGTCGGGCCTGCCGTTCCTGGAGGCCTTAGGCTTGACAGGAAACCAAATGGTTTCCTATTCTCGCGGTGTGGAGTTGGTGTTCCGGGCGCTCGCTGACCCGACGCGGCGGGCTCTTCTGGACGCTCTCTACGAGCGCGACGGGCAAACCCTGGTAGCCCTGACCGCGCGGCACGACCTCACCAGGGTCGGTGTCGCCAAGCACCTGCGGCTGCTCGAGGAGGCGGGCTTGGTCATCACCAAGCGCAGGGGCCGGGAGAAGTTGCACTACCTGAACCCCGTCCCGATCCGGCTGGTCCACGACCGCTGGGTCAGCAAGTACACGGAGTCGTGGGCGGCCGGTCTGACCGGCCTCAAGGAAGAACTGGAGCACGCGATGGAGAAGGTCTTCGAGGTCTACATCCGCACCACCCCCGAACGCCTGTGGACGGCGATCACCGACCCGGCGATCCGGGCGAAGTACCACTTCGGCGCCGGCGTCGAGTCGACGTGGGCACCCGGATCGGCGTACACGCTGGTGCACCCAGCCTCGGACCGGCCGCTGGCCGAGGGAGAGAACCTGGTCGTCGAGCCGACGCGTCGGCTGGTGCAGACGATGCACACGCTGTGGAGCGAGGATGCCGAACGTGAAGGCACCTCCCGCGTGACCTGGGAGATCGAGCCGGTCGGTGACTCGTGCCGGCTGACCGTCACCCACGATCAGCTCCGCGACGATGCCCCGCCGGAGCTCTACGGCGGCTGGCCGATGATCTTGTCCGGCCTGAAGACCTGGCTGGAAACCGGCCAGACCCTGACCACCCCTGGCTCGCTGATGTACGGCGAGCCGGCCCAATCCTGAGGAGCAGGAACCATGCCGCAAACCAGCATCATCGACGTCCGGACGGTTGGTATAACCGTCACCGACCAGGACCAAGCCCTCGCGTTCTACGTCGACAGGCTTGGCTTCGAGAAACGCCTCGACGCCCCGATCAGTCCGACCATGCGGTGGATCGAGGTCGCACCTCCGGGTGCCGCCACCTCGATCGCGCTCAACGGCGTCGACGACGCGGGCCAAGCCGCCGGGACCGACACCGGGATTCGCTTCACGGTCCCCGATGCTGAAGCCGAGCACGCCGCGATGCGTGATCACGGCGTCACCGTCAGCGAGGTCATCCGCTGGGAGGGCGTCCCCCCGATGTACACCGTCGACGACCCCGACGGGAACCGGTTCTATGTCGTCGAGGAGACGAAATGACCGCCCAGCCCACTGTCCCCACCGGCCAGCGCGGGCCACTCGACCAGACCTTCACCGCCGTCCTGCAGCGCAGCAGTGCCAGGGGCGGCTGGACCTTCGTCGTGACGGACTGGACAGCAGGGTTCTTCGGCACCCGAGGCCTGGTCAAAGTCCTCGGCACCGTCGACGGGCAACCGTTTCGTGGTTCGTTCATGGCGCTTGGAGACGGCACCCACAAGCTGCCCGTGACCGCCGACCTGCGTGCGGCGATCGGCAAGGGCGAGGGCGACACCGTCACCATCCATCTCACCGAACGGATCTGACCTGGCTGGCTCAGTCCGGTGACAGGGACGACTGCGCTTGGTCCAGCAAGCCTTGCAGATAGAGGCCCCGGTGGACGTCGATCGGATGCGGTTCGCCCGTCCTCACGGCGACTGCGAGCGCGGTCGTGATAGCGGCGCCGACGTCCTGGTCGGAGTCCGACCGAGAGCCGTCGTAGACGACAGTGCCGTCGTCGGTAAATACCTCGCAGTGGAGCGAGCCATCCGAGCCCGGTGTCGTGATCGACAGCGCGATCTGTCCCATGGCGCCGCTCTCGTGCTCGGTAGTCAGGCACACCCATCGCAACGGATCTCCCGTTCCGGCCACTCGGACGACGGGCCCCATCGCAGCGTCCATCAGGTCGAGCACATGCGGCCCCAGGTCAAAGAGCGCCCCACGCTCGATTCGCCACGGTGTGGCGAAAGGCGCCCCGGCCAGGCTGGAACCGGACACGAATCGTGCCTGCGCCCCTCGCGCGGACGACGCCTGAGCGGACGCAACGAAAGCCTGGCCGTTCGTCGAGAACCGGTTGCGCAGCATGAGTACCGTCTGCACTCCCGCGTCATCCACCGTATCGGTGAGGCGCTCGGCGTCCTCGAGGGCAAAGGCGAGCGGCTTCTCCAACAGGAGATGTCGCCCTGCCCTGGCGGCCCGTGGCGCAAGCTCGGCTTGCACGTCCGGCGGCACGGCGAAAGCCACCGCTTCACAGCTGTCCAGAAGCTGGTCGAACGAAGCGACGGCCGCGGCACCGTGCGCGGCCGCCAGGGTCTGCGCGGCCTCCGACCGGCGCGCCCAGACGGCTGCGAGCGTAGTTTCGGGTCCGGACACGATCATCGGCCCGTGGAAGACCTGAGCCCAGGGTCCGGCACCGACAAGCCCCATGCGAAGGGTCATCGTTGATTCACTCCTTCGCCCTCGTGATGTTGCCCTCAGCCAAGCATCGAAGATGCGCACAATGGAACTCGCCATCCGCGATAGCACCGATCCACAGATCGAGGACCCGACCGTCAAGCAGGCCCACGACTGTTCCGCCTACCCGATGGCGTGACTAGCGTTGGCGGAATGACCAGGCCGCCCACGGATATGGTCACGTCCCCTGAACCCGAGAGCTTCGACGAGGCCGAGCTAACGGCCAGGTTGCGCCGATTGAGCCTGGAGCAAAAGGTTCGACTGCTCACCGGCGCCGACGTCTGGGGCATGCACGCCGAGCCCGTGATCGGGCTGCGCCGGATGGTCACGTCCGACGGGCCGGCGGGGATTCGCGGCGAACGGTGGGACGAGCGTTACCCGTCGGCCAACGTGCCCTCCCCCACGGCGCTGGCAGCAACCTGGGACGAGCGCCGATTGGAGCGAATCGGGCGCCTACTCGCCAGCGAGGCGCGAGGAAAAGGCGTCGACGTGGTGCTGGCTCCCACTGTCAATTTGCACCGGACGCCGTATGGCGGGCGGCACTTCGAATGCCTCTCCGAAGATCCGCTGCTCACCGCCCGGATCGGCAGCGCCTACGTGCGAGGCGTACAGGCCGGCGGTGTCGCCGCGACCGTCAAGCACTTCGTCGCCAACGACTCTGAGACCGATCGGTTCACGGTTGACGCCCAGGTCGACGAGCGCACGTTGCGTGAGCTCTACTTGGCTCCGTTCGAGGCCATCGTCCGTGCCGCCGGCGCCTGGGCGGTCATGGCCGCATACAACTCGGTCAACGGCACGACGATGACCGAGAACCCGCTGCAACGCGATGTGCTCAAGGCCGAATGGGGTTTTGACGGGGTCGTCATGTCCGACTGGTACGCAGGCCGGTCGCTTGCCGCCGCAGACGACGGCCTGCTCGACCTGGTCATGCCCGGCCCGACGGGCCCGTGGGGGGACGCCCTTGTCGCCGCGGTCCGCTCCGGCACGATTCCTGAGTCCGCGGTTGACGACCACGTCCGCCGCATCTTGCGTCTGGCGGCACGCGTCGGCGCTCTGGATGGAATCCCTGCGGCAGTACCCACCGCACTGCCATCGACTGATGAGGACATTCGCGCGGAACTGCGGTCCACCGCCGCGGCCGGTTTCGTGCTCGCTCGCAACGCGGGCTCGCTGCTTCCGCTTGCTGCCGACACAGTAAGCAAGGTGGCGGTACTCGGGCCGAACGCCGCGGTCGCTCGAACCCTCGGTGGCGGCAGCGCGACCGTCTTCCCGGCTCATGTCGTCTCCCCACTCGACGGATTGCGGGCAGCTCTGGGCGATGAGGTGGAGGTGGTTCACGCTGCTGGGGCTCGGGCCGGGGACCGCCTTCCAATCGCCCCTGTCGACCTGCTCCGAGTTCCGGACACCGATGCCGTCGGGGTGGACGTGCGGTTTTACGCCGCCGACGGCTCGGAGCTGGGCCGCGAGCAACGCCGGGCCGCCTCGATGCTCTGGTGGGGACCCATCGACGACACACTCGCCGCGTCCCAGGTCCACCACCTCGAGGTGCGGACCAACCTGCGGGTGCCCGACGACGGCACCTACGTCATCGGGACCTCAGGACTAGGAACCTTCTCCTTGTCGGTCGACGGAACGACCGTGCTCGACGCCACCATCGAGTTGCCTCCGGGTGCGGACGTCGTCGAAGGCATCATGAAACCGCCACAGCAGAAGGCCACGGTCACGTTGTCCGCGGGACGCGACGTTCCCGTGGTGCTCACCTTCCAACCCGCACAAGACTCCGCGTCGCTCGGGGGTGAGGCCGTCACGATCTTGACAATCCAGCTCAACCTCCTTCGTCAACGCGACGACGAGGCCGAGTTGGAACAAGCCGTGGCTGTGGCAGCGGACGCCGACGTTGCGGTCATCGTCGTCGGCACGACCGAGGAGGTCGAGAGCGAGGGTTTTGACCGTACGAGGTTGGCCTTGCCCGGTCGACAAGACGAGCTGGTCGCCCGGGTCGCGTCGGTGAACCCGCGAACCGTGGTCGTCGTCAACGCCGGTGCCCCGATGCTGCTGCCGTGGGCCGATGACGTCGCAGCGGTCCTGCTGGCGTGGTTCCCCGGCCAGGAGTTCGGCGATGCGCTCGCCGACGTGCTGCTCGGTCGCGCCGAGCCAGGCGGGCGGCTGCCCACTACGTGGCCTATGTCTGAAGTCGGACATCCATCGGTGACCCCGGTAGCCGGAACGCTGTCCTACGACGAGGGCCTGTTCGTCGGCTACCGCGCTTACGACCGAGACGGCCATATCCCTCGTTTCCCGTTCGGCCATGGTCTCGGCTACACCCAGTGGGTCTACGACTCTGTGGACCTGCCCGACTCTACGATCGCCGCCGAGGACGTGACTGTTCGGATCTCGGCCCGTAACACCGGCGACCGTCCTGGTCGGGATGTGGTTCAGGTGTACGCCTCTCGCCCTGGCAGTTCGATCGAGCGGCCGAATCGCTGGCTCGCCGGCTTCGCCGCTATCGAAGCCGAGGCCGGTGAGTCCGCCGCCGTCGACGTCATCGTCGCTGCTCGCGCCTTCGAACACTGGGACGTCGACGCTGGGAGATGGGTCACCGAGGCCGGTACCTTCCGGCTCGAGGTCGGACGGTCCAGTCGCGACCTGCTCTCGTCGAGCGAGATCACCGTCGAGTCGAGTTCGCCGGACCGCGATCTCGACGGCCCGCCGGCCTCGTCATAGACATCGGGAGGCGGTAGGCGGTCCGCCGCCATTTCCGAAGATCGTTATGGCAGGGTGGGGCCCACCGTCAGCCCGCTCTCTCAGGAGTCGACATGAGCGAAACTTCGGCCCCCGACGCTCGCGGCGTCGATGACCTTCCCGATTGGGTACGACGCACCTGGCTGGTCCCGCTGATTCTCGGGATCGCGCTGGTCGTGCTGGGCCTGATCCTGCTGTTCAACGTCGACGCCAGCGTCGGAACCCTCCGCTGGCTTGTCGTCATCTCGTTGGTCCTCGCCGCCATCGAGGCTTTCGCCACCGCCTCGCTCCGCACCAAACCCTGGGTTGGGTGGGTCGTCGGCTTCATCTACCTGGCCGGAGCTCTCATCGGCATCGTCTGGCCTGGTGTGACGTTGCTCGTCCTCGTGATCACCGTGGGCATCTCGTTTCTCGTGGGCGGAGTCCTCCAGGCGGTCATGTCCTGGCAGCTCAAGGGAACAGCAACGGGCTGGGGCTGGGGTTTCGCGCTCGGGCTGCTGTCGGTGCTGGCGGGCCTGTTCTTTCTGTTTGCGAGTCCAGCCAACTCGGTCCTGGTTCTTGCCCTCGTGTTGGCGTTCTACGTGTTCATGACCG
Organism: uncultured Actinomycetota bacterium; assembly: GCA_963831385.1. GTDB lineage: Bacteria > Actinomycetota > Actinomycetes > Jiangellales > Jiangellaceae > JACVRX01. Next base: position 60,412 of record CAWHPW010000015.1, on the reverse strand, counting down.
GCGTCATCTTGGTGGCCTTGGCGTTCGCGATTCGTCGCGCGACCACGGCACTGGCCGGCCGCATCGCGGATATGCCGGAGTCCTGACCAACGGTGACGCCATGCGGGTGACGAAGTACGAACACTCATGCCTTCTGGTGGAGGACGACGACGTTCGGATCTTGACCGATCCAGGAGAACTGACCCACGGATTCGTCAACCTCACCGGCCTGAGCGCAATCCTGGTCACTCACCAGCACTTCGACCACATCGACCTCGAGCGCATCGCGCCACTTCTCGAGCGCAATCCGACGGCTGCCCTCTACGCCGACGAGGCCACCGCGGCGCTTCTCAGCGAACGGGACATCCCGGCCCAAACGGCACGCCAGGGTGACCGACTCGATGTCGGCGTCGAGGTGGCCGTCTACGGCGGCGAACACGCAGTGATCCATCCGGAGATTCCGGTCGTCCCCAACGTCGGCTACCTCATCGGAGGCCGGTTCTTTCATCCCGGCGACTCGTTCACGGTGCCCGACGCGCCGGTCGAGGTGTTGGGGCTGCCGACAGCGGCCCCATGGCTCAAGGCCAGCGAAGCAATCGATTACTTACGTGCGGTCGCCCCCCGGATGGCCATCCCCATCCACGAAGGATTACTGGCCAGGCCCGGCGTCTACTACGGGCACTACCAACGGCTCGCACCGGCCGAAACGGAGGTCAGGCTGCTCGAGCCGGACGGGCACATCAGGATCTGACGTCCAGGCCACGGTCCCGAGCAACGACCCAGCCGACAGGACCTGGTGCTATCATGTGATATCATGAGGTGATGCCCGTGGGTGATCTGCTGATCCGCGATGTTCCCGAGGACGTCATCATCGCGATCGACGAGAAGGCGCGCCAGATGGGCGTGTCTCGCAGCGAATACCTTCGCCGAGTACTCGCGCGGGAACGAACCGCACCAGACGCCGTCACCGCGACGGATCTCCAACGTTTCGCGTATACGTTCGCCGAACTCGGTGACGCAGAGATCATGCGACGTGCCTGGGAGTGACCAGCTGGATAATCGACAAGTCCGCACTCGTGCGATTGGGGTCGAGTCCAGACGCAGATGAGTGGGCGAGCAAGATCCACCGCGGGCTTGTGCGCATCGCCACGGTGACCAGGCTCGAGGTCGGCTACTCTGCCCGAACTGCCGCCGATCTGACGGTAAGCATTGCGCGACCGCCGCTGTCGTCGATGCCAATCGAATACCTCACCCCGGCCATCGAAGATCGCGCCGTCGAGATCCAGGTCATGTTGGCGCACCGCGGCCAGCACCGCGCGGCGTCGGTGCCTGATCTTCTGATTGCCGCCGCAGCCGAACTCGCCGGCCTAACTGTTCTGCACGCGGACAGCGACTTCGAGCTCATCGCCGAGATCACGGGGCAGCCAGAAGAGCGCCTGCGCTGGGAGTGACCAGGAGCTAGTCGACGAGCAGCACGAGCTTGCCGCGGACGTGACCCTCCTCGCTGAGCCGATGCGCCTGCGGGCCGTCGGCCAGAGAGAAGGTTTGCGCGACCGGCATCGAGAACTCACCGCGCTCCCACAGTTCAGCGGCCTCGGCCAGGGCATGCCAGGCCCTGCTGTCCCCACCCCGTCCACTCGTGTAGCGCACCCCGTACTGCTCGGCCTGCCGATCTGCGATGGTGACGACCCGGTCAGGGGATCCGGTGATCTCGATCAGGTCGGGCAGAGCCCCGCGGCCAGCAGTATCGAGCGCGGCATCCACTCCCTGCGACGCCAGTTCCTTGACCCGGGCAGGCAACCCGTCGCCATACGTTGTGGGAACGGCGCCCAAAGCGCGGAGGTAGTCGTGATTGCCGGCACTGGCCGTGCCGATCACGGCGACACCGCGCGCCCGGGCCAACTGCACGGCAGCGGAACCGACGCCGCCCGCTGCCCCGTTGACCAGCAGCGTCTGACCCGACGAGACACCGAGCGCCTCGAGCGCCCGAACCGCGGTCTCCACTGGTACCGGTAGCCCCGCGGCTTCCTCGAACGGCATGTCCGCCGGCTTGGCCGCGTAGTTCTCGAGCACGGCGTATTGGGCTGCCCCGCCTGAGACGGCCACGCCGAAGACCTCGTCGCCGAGGGAGGCGTCGGTCACGCCATCGCCGACCTCGTCCACGACACCAGCGACGTCAGAGCCGGTGATCGCCGGCAGACCTGCCTTGAACAGGCCTTTGCGACCCTTCCAATCGACCGGGTTGATCCCGACAGCCTTGACCGCCACCCGGATCTGCCCCGGGCCGGCATGCGGCTCGTCCACGTCGACAACGCGCAGAACCTCCGGGTCGCCGTATTCCGAGTACTGCAATGCCTTCATCCGCTGCTCCGTCATCCTGGCCGCCTGGTCGCGGCGATTGATCCGGCAACCCGAGCGCCGCGTCGACCATTCCCGGCAGATCGCGTTCGTTGCTTACAAGTTGAGCACCGGGCACGCCAACACTGCGCCGATCACGACCAGCCACGGCGGCACCTTGGCGAAGTGCAGAGCCACGAACAGCATCACCGCGAAGAGCGCATCGACAACAGAGTCGACGGAACTGGTGATGATCGGGTCGATCAGAGCGGCAGCCAACAGACCGACCACGGCCGCGTTGACGGCAATCAGCGCCGCCTGTACTCGGCCGTCGGAGCGGATTCGCTGCCAGAACGGCAGTAGCCCGAACAGGATCAGGGACCCTGGCAGAAAGACGGCAATGGTCGCGACGACAGCGCCCGGCAGACCAGCCGCGACCTGTCCGACATAGGTGGCGAATGCGAACAACGGGCCGGGCAACGTCTGGGCAACGCCGTACCCGGCGAGGAAGCTCGTCTCGTCGATCAACCCGGGCACTGTCTCGGCCTCGAGTAGTGGAAGGACGACGTGCCCACCGCCGAAGACGAGCGCGCCCGAGCGGTACATCGCGTCGGCGAGCTCAGCGAGGACGCCGAGCCCGGCAACGAACGGCAACAGCGCAAGCAAGGCGACGAATGCCGATAGTGCGACCACACCAGCCCGCCGCCCCACGGTCAGCGGCAACTCGGTCGGATCGGGAACCGGCTGCGAACGAAACACGAGCAGTCCCGCAAGCGCAGCCACGACGAGGCAGCCCACCTGTGCCAAGCCGGAGGTGGGCAGAACGAGCAGCGCCGCGCCGGTGATGACGGCAATCGCAGCGGTTGACCGCGTGGCCGCCAATCGGCGAGCCATCCCGATCACCGCGTCCAGTACCACCGCCACGGCGACCAGCTTCAAGGCGCGCAGCCAGACCTCGTCACCGATGTCGGCGCGTACCGCGACCGCACCGAACCCCGCCATGATCACTGCCGACGGCAGCGTGAACCCGGTCCACGCGGCGAGTGCTCCGCGCCACCCTGCTCGGGTGTATCCGACGGCCATGCCGACCTGAGAGGACGCCGGACCGGGAAGGAATTGTCCAAGTGCCACCAGCTCGGCGAACGCCGCGTCGGTCAACCACTGCCGGCGCTCGACGTACTCGGCACGGAAGTAGCCCAGATGCGCGATGGGGCCGCCGAACGAGGTGAGGCCCAGCCGCAACGCCACCGAGAACACCTCGAGTGGACCAGGTCTCACCAGAGCGAGCCTGCCGCAACCGTCGCCTCATTGCGCGTCAAGTGGTCCGTCGGTGATCAGCAAGGACCTCACCGATGACGTGCCGGGCGCTCGCCGCGAATACGGGGTTCGTCTGGTGGTAGTACGGAAGCTGGATGAGCGCCTTGGACAGGGCAAATCCTCGGCCCCGCTCCCAGCTGGCGTCGTCGACCAGGGCAGCGGCGCGGAAGAGGTTCCTCGTGTCCGCCGGGAGAAGGTTCCACGCGACGGTCAGGTCACATGCGGGATCGCCCACGCCGAGACCGCCGAAGTCGATGACACCGCTGAGCTTGCCGTCCACCATCAGCAGGTTCCCGGGCGCCAAATCGTCGTGAACCCAGACCGACGGCCCAGGCCACACGGGCGCACGCAGGGCTGCGTCCCACGCCGCGGTCACTGCCCCGATGTCGACCATCCCGTGCAGAGCGCCGATCGCGGTGCGCGTCGAGTCGTCTCGCTCCGCCAGTGGCACGCCCCCGCCCGATCGCGGGCCATCTGCGGTGTCGATCCGGTGGAGAGCTGTCACGAACGCGGCCAGGTCCACAGCCAGCGAGACGGGATCGGTCAGCCGGCCGACAGCCGGGTTGACACCGTTCAACCACGGATAGATCGACCAGTGCCACGGATACCCCTCGGCCGGTTCGCCCTTCGCCAGCGGAACGGGAACGACAACCGGCAGGAGCGGGGCAAGCCGCGGCAGCCACCGGTGCTCCTTGTCCACTTGTTCGACGGCCCAATGGATCCGGGGGAGGCGAACCACGAGGTCGGCGCCAAGCCGATACAGCGCATTGTCCGTCCCAGCCGAGGGAACGGGAGCGATGGGCAGGTCAGCCCATTGCGGAAACTGTCCGGCCAGCAGTCGGTGCACGAGACCGGCGTCGGTGTCGATCTCGTCGGCATGCATCCTCTGACCGGACACCGATCACTCCTCAGAGGCTGCCCGAGACGGCTGCGCGAACTCTGCCCAGCACTTTGTACGCTGATTCGCATGGCTGTCTCGTCGCTGATGGTGCCGTTGGGTTCGCGTGCGCCGGAATTTGACCTCGCTGACGTCTCCGGTCGCACGGTGCGTCTGGACGATCTGACCGCGGCGCCCGCATTGCTGGTGGCGTTTTTGTGCAATCACTGCCCGTACGTTCGGCACGTCGAGGGCGAGTTGGGCCGGTTGCTCGCCCGACACCCGAGCCTGGCAGTCGTCGGAATCTGCACGAACGATGCGGACGCATACCCAGAGGATCGGCCCGAGCGGTTGGCCGATCAGGCGCGGCGGGCATCCTGGACCTTCCCGTATCTGGTCGACGGCGACCAGTCGGTCGGCGTGGCCTACTCAGCGGCCTGCACGCCGGATTTCTTTCTCTACGACGCGGACCGTCGGCTGGCGTACCGAGGTGCCTTCGACGAGTCGACCCCCGGCAACGGCAAGCCGGTGACCGGAGCGCTCCTCGACGCGGCTATCATGCGCGTCCTGGCTGGTGAGCGGGTTCCTGAGCCGCATCGGCCCAGCATGGGTTGCTCCATCAAGTGGCGGTCTTAGTTCGGCAGCGATCCGCCCGGACAGTGGGGTACGGCGGAACGTGCTGAGATGCGAAACCCGTAGATAACGCTACAACTCACGTATTTAACCTCTCTCCCGGTGTGACAGCAGGCGAGCCGGGTACCGTGTCGCGCATTGCTCAAGAGAGGGTTCACGGGGTGGACATTCGTGCCGTTCAACGGCCGGGGAGGGCGTACAGGATTACGGCGGCGGCCGTGGCGGTCGCCTTCACCTGCGCTGGCGTCTCGGGGTGCTCGTCGCAGGTGCCCTCAGGCGACGGCCAACGCGCGAGTCAGTCGGCCGCGGCAGTCCATGAACACGCGGTTGAGGCGGCGACCGTCGATGAGCTCGATCCGGTCGATCTCCGCGTCAAGCTGGAGCAGCTACTCGGCCAGCACGCAATCCTCACGGTTCGGCTCACCAGGGCGCGCGTGCGCAGTGACGGCGACCTCGCCCAGTCGGCAGACGCCGCCCTGACGAAGAACACCGCGGACATGGGCGAGCTGATCGGGTCCGTGTACGGCTCGGAGGCAGCCAAGGAGTTCGAACAGATTTGGCTCGGTCACGTCACTGACGTGTTCGACTATTCCCGCGGTGTGGCCGATGGGGATGAAGACGTCAAAGTGCAGGCGCGTCGTCAGCTGGACGAATACGTGACTGAGCTCAGCCAGTTCCTCGATGCGGCCACCAACCAAGCGGCTCCGGCCTCGGCCGTCGCTGCCGGATTGCGTATGCACGTCGATCACCTTCTGCACCAAGTCGACGCCTATGCCGGGGGGGATTACGAACAGGCCTACACCCTCGAACGGCAGAGTTACGCCCACATGTTTCCGCTGGGCAAGGCCTTGGCTGCCGGTGTCGTGACCGGCGGGGGTGCGCAATTACCGGCGGAATTCGACAGCCCAGCTGCCGAGCTGCAGTCGGGGCTGGGCATGCTTCTCGGTGAACATGCCGAATTGGCTGTCGATGCCATGCGCTCAGGAATCTCCGGCGCTCCTGATTTTCCGGCGGCCGGCGCCGCGCTGGACGAGAACACGCGTGAAATCACGGCAATGATCGAGAGTGTGTTCGGTGGCGAAAGTGCGGGGTCTTTCCAGGAACTGTGGGCGGATCACATCGATTCGTTCGTTGCCTATACCCAGGCGCTGGCAGCCGAGGACGCAGGTCTTCAAGAGGCCTCGGCGGAGCAGCTATCGGAGTTCAACGAGGACTTCGCCGCGTTCCTTTCGTCTTCGACCGAAGGGCGTTTGGACGCGCCCGCATTAGTCGATGGATTTGTCGCGCATGAGGATTTTCTGCTCCAACAAGTCAACGCATACGCCGAGCGCGAATACAGCACGGCGCACGAGCTGTCCTTCGACGCCTACGAGCACATGTTCGCTTTGGCGGCCCAAGCGGCCACCGCAATCGGTGACACGGTCGCCGCGCAGAGCCCGATCGGCGGTGCGCAGACCGGCGCGGGCGGAACGGCCACCGTCCCACGGCGTTGAGATGATCTCGCTCACTCGCCTGGCCAGCGCTACGGTCTCCGTCTCGCTTCTCGCGATGCTGCTCGGCGGCTGCGAGAGTGCGCGCGACATCGATATGTCAGCAGTGGCGGCCGGAGAGCCCAGTGCTGCAGCTCCATCGCTCCTTTCGTCCTACCGCTCGACGCGCAGCCACACCCAGACCGCCGCGCCGGTTCGTCTCCGCATCCCGTCCATTGACGTAGACACCGGCCTCGAGGCGCTTGGCCGAGGGCAGGACAACAGCATCGAGGTGCCGCGGCAACCGAGCTCAGCAGGATGGTGGGCCGGCGGTTCTCGGCCAGGACAGGTCGGACCTGCCGTCATTCTGGGGCACGTCACCTCGAAGACCGGGCCGGCGGTTTTCTACCGGCTGGAGGAGCTCGCGGTCGGCGACGAGATTCTGGTCGACCGCGCGGATGAGACGACGGCTCGCTTTCTGGTGAGCTCGCTGGATAGTTATCCGAAATCGGAGTTCCCCAGTGAGCTCGTTTACTATCCGACCGTGAGACCGGAACTCCGATTGGTGACATGCGGGGGCCCACTCGATGGTTCTACTCGACACTATCGCGACAATTTGGTGGTATTTGCGACTCAAGCTTGACTGGGGCAAAGCAGTGGGCGCGGCCGCGCTCGCCACGCTCGCTGCCCCGATGTTCGTCCAGTTGGTGTCTCCTCCAGCCGACGCAGCCACCGAAGCCCCGCGTGTCGTCGCTGTGCACAGTTCGTCGACGTCTCAGGTTTCGATGATTCTGGAAGCGCCGGAAGCGCAGCCCGACCCGGTGGGCGTGGCGCCCGAAATGGCTGTCACCGTGGAGGGCACTCCGGTCACGACGACAGTACGACCGTTGGCGTCCCCCGACCTGTCTGTCGCTCTGGTGATCGATACTGCGGCCGACATGACTGCAGAAGCGCTGGAAGCGGCGCAAAGTGGGGCGACCGAGTACTTGTTGCGGTTGCCCGAGCGCGCCAGCACCATGGTGATCGCATCCGGGGGTGAGCCACGCGTCGTCGCACCCTTGAGTCGGGGACCGGCTGACGCGGTGAGCGCCATCAGCGAACTTCGCCCCGGAGGCGTTCGTTCGACGACGGCGGCGACGGTGCTCGCTGCGCATGAACTCGCGACGGCGCCCCCAGGGCCGCGCGTGATCATCGTCTACGCCAACGGATCGGACGAAGCTGGTTCCTCGGCAGAACAGATCACGCAGGCAGTCTCAGCAGCTCAGGCGGTTGTGCACGTCGTACAGACTCACGCAGCCGACGACATCTGGTCGCAAGTCGTAGCCGACGCGGGCGGTGAAGAACTCCGAACTGCAACGACCGACCTAGTTCAGGCCTTTGGGCAAATGGCCACGGCATTGAGCCGCCTGTGGATCCTGACGTTCGACCCTCCCGGTGCCTTGCCAGCCGTGGCCGAGGTTGCGGTCACGACTGGTGACGTTCGGTCCAGCGCAACCGTGACGTTGCCCGCCGCGAGCACAGCTGGGACAGCGCTAGGCCAGCCGAACGGCGATGAGTCAGATGGCAGCGATATGAGGCCGGTCGCGATCGTGCTGTCCGGTCTCGTCCTGATGGTGCTGGCCGTGCTCGCAGCCATACACCGCGGTCGCCAGCGCACGGCTATCGGCAGCGAGGTGCCGTCAGCCATGGCAGAGTCACGAGCCGGTCCCCCACAGTCGCAATCTGATCACGGACTTCTGCGGCGCTCGTCGCATGACCAGGGGCGACCGGCGCCCAACAAGCCGCCACGGGCACCGGACCGTGTCGTGCGGCGAGGAAGGACCAGCGAACCATCCGTCGCGCCGCTTCGATCACGGATCGGGTCGAGGATCGCCGCGCGAGCGACCGTGGCCGACGGCCGTCAGCAGGTCGACCAGGGTCGAAACGCCAAGATCGTGCTCGCTGGCTCAGACGACGCCGTTGTCAACCTGAGCCGAAATGTCCTCGGTCCGGCCGCCGTTCACATCACCGGAAATCCAGCGTCCCGCTATTTCGGCGTCCGTTCCTTAGGCACTGCGGACGACTTGGTCATCACTCTCCGGCCCTACGAGGGAATCCGCCCGCTGGCCTGGGACGGCGGCGAATCGACCGGCTTCGAGGTGACTGCCACCGGCTCCTGGAAAATCGAGGTTCTCCCACTGTCAGCTATTCCGACGTTCAGCACCCAATTCAACGGGTCCGGGGATATGGTCGTGCGTTTCGACGGCGATGCTTCGCTCGCCGAGATTGCCGGGAACACCGCAGGGCGGTACTTCTTCGTCCGAGCCTTTGGCCCTCCCGGAACTGACATACTCGTCAACACAAGTCGGCCGTACCGCGGCACGTGCCAGATCGGCTGCGGGCCTCAGTTCTTCGCAGTCCAAGCCATCGGATCATGGGCTATCACCGTGAAGTGATCTAAAACTCACCGCGCCGCTGTGGCCATAACTGCGCAATGTCTGAGTAGGAGACCCTCTCCGCCCGGTCAAGACCAGGGCCTCATTGCTGCTCGCGCAGATGCTCGCCGAGCTTGTCGAGGCTGTCGCGCGCCCCTTCCGCACGCTGCGCATTGGTGTCCAGATCGTCGAGGAAGGCGCCCTGCTCGGTCAGCACCAGCCTGGTCCCGGCCGGGTCGGCGGAGATCTCGATTGTCATCAACGACACGGACATCCGCCGGCCGCCGATACCCACGTCGTACGAGGCGATGATCCGGCGGTCGTCGACGATGTCCTGGTAGACCGCGTCATAGCTGAACGTCCTGCCTCCGGGCAGCGTGCCATTGAGACGTTCGTGGCCGCCGACGCGGAAGTCGAGGGTGTACTCGTCGGTCGAGGCGAGAAAGTCGTCATCCGCGCCGAACCAGCGGTTCTTCTCCGGCTGGCTCGACCACGCCGCGAAGACCCGCTCCGGCGGCGCCGAATAGGTGCGCTCGATGCTGAACGAGCCGTGGGCGACGGAACGGTCGGTCATGTCCTGCTCTCCTTGTTCTGGGTGGGCTGTGGTGCGGCGTCGGCGGCGAGGACGTCGCCGAGGCGGTCGAGACGACGCTCCCAGGCGTGGCGCCGGGCTGCGATCCAGTCCTGCACGGTGTCCAGCCGCTCGAGGTCGAGCTGGCACGTGCGCACCCTCCCGATCTTCTCCGTGACGACGACTCCGCTGTTCGTCAGCACGTGCAGGTGCTGAAGAACAGCGGGCAGCGACATCGGCAGGGGTGCGGCCAACTCGGTGACCGTCGCGGGACCGCGGCCGAGCCGCTCGACGATCCGCCGGCGGGTGGGATCGGCGAGCGCCTGCAACAACGTGTCGACATCCTCGAGTTGGTTAGGCACGCGCTTAACTATCAACTCCGGCATACGGAAAGTCAAGTGTTGACTTAAGTATTCACAGTCCTCACGGCACGATCCTCAACGTGGCGTTCACCGGCGCCATCAGAAAGCACCTCGACAACCATCCGCACGTCGTCGACCCTCGCAAGTACCTCACGCCGGCCCGCGAGGATCTCGCGGCGGTGGTGACCCGGATCGTCTCTGTCGTAGCGGCCCCGAGCTCGTGACTCGGCCGGTCACCGCCCACGGAGAGCAGCGGCGAACATCGGAGCAAGGGACAGGCGCGGCACGAGAGTGGCCTGGAGCGCGTGGTAAACGTCCGGCTTGCCCTGCCAGGTCCCGGCTGCGGGACGCAGGTCGGCGCCCAGCTCTGCGTGCCACGACCCACGTTCGCGGTCGATGAAGTGCTCCGCGGCGAAGCGCCACCAGCGCTGGTGGTCCTCGGCGTACGTCGCCTCTCCGGTCACTTGGTGGAGCGCCGCGGCCGCCCCGAGGGCCTCGGTAAGTACCCAGTGCATGCGCGCCCGGGTGATGGGTGCCCCATCGAAGCCGGTGGTATAGACGAAGCCCTCGTGCCCGTCCGGCGCCCAGCCGATCTCGACCGCGGTGCGGTACAGCGCCTGCGCATCGGGGAGCAGCCAGCTCTGGGCGGGCAAGCCGGCCGCGGCATTGGCGGCACGTAGATGAAGGCAGAGCCGAGCCCATTCGAAGAGGTGGCCGGGAGTGACACCGTACGGACGGAACGGGTGAGCTCGGTCGTCGGTGTTGTAGTCGATGTCGACGACGTAGTCGGGGTCGTAGTGCTCGGGCAGCCGCCAGTCTGACTCGCGTGCAATGCCGTGGACGATCCGCTCGACGATTCGCGCGGCCCGCTCCCGCCAGACGTCGCCCGGTCCACCGAGCGCGTCCGCCGCGGCGAGGAACGCCTCGACGCTGTGCATGTTGGCGTTGGCGCCGCGGTAGGGCTCCTCAGTCACCCAGTCGGCGCTGAAGCTCTCCCGCATCATGCCCGCCGCGTCGTCCCAGAAGTGCTCCTCGACGATGGCCAACGCGTCCGCGAGCAGAGAATCGGCGTCCGGGCGGCCGGCCACGACGGCCGCCGATGCGGCTAGCACGACGAAGGCGTGGGCGTACGCGGCCTTGGTGTCGTCGACCACGGATCGCGAGGCGCGGTCCGTCGGGCCGGCTGCGACCGAGGAATACCAGCCCCCGTTGACGTCGTCGCGCAAGCAGCCGCCCGGCAGCAGCGCCGTCAGACCATGGTCGACGCGATTGGCGTCGCCCTTCCGTCCGACCAGAGAGCCCAGGGCGAAGCAGTAGGTCATCCGGGTGCTGACCCACGTCTGAACCGGCTGCTCCAGTTGGAGGCGCCCGTCGTCGTCGAGGTTGCCGAAGCCGCCGCCGGGCGCCCACGCGCCCTCGGCGAAGCCGAGGACACGATGCATCTCGGCGTCCAGGAACTCGGCCGACGGCTGCGCTGGGCTGGCAACAACCCATGTCCCCGGGGCGCGCACGGTAGTCCCACCATGACTGCCAGCGTCGGGGACGTCATCCATGAGTTGCTCCCGGTTCTGCGGCCGTTGACGGTCTGGTCGCGCGATCCTAGTGTCGCCCGGGAGGAACGTTTGTTCCCGGAGAGGGCGGCTGCGGGTGAGCGCCGACGACCACGCCGGCGCAGGCTGGGACGTGCAGGTCGCCGGTCATCTGTGCATCGACCTGGTGCCGCACTTGCTCGATGCCGCAGACGTGACGCCAGGCGGCCTGTTCGACGTCGGCCGGTTGGATCTCAGACTCGGCGGGTGCGTCGCAAATACCGGCTCCGACGTCGCGGCGCTTGGCTTGAACACCCTGCTGGTCACGTCCCTCGGTGACGACGTCCTAGCCGGGACGGTGGCGACCTTGGTCGACGCCATTCCCGGCGCCGACGCCCGCGCCGAGATCGTGCCTGGTGCGACGACGTCGTACTCGATCGTCATCCAGCCGCCGCACACCGACCGGGCCTTCTGGCACCACGTGGGGGCCAACGCATCCTTCGACGGCCGGCACGTGGACGTCGCCGCGGCACCGCTGCTGCACGTCGGTTACCTCCCGCTGCTCCCGCGGCTGACCGCACAGTCCGGCGCGGGGCTCGTCCGGCTGTTCCAGAAGGCACGATCAGCGGCGGTGACGACGTCGATCGACATGTGCGTCGTTCAACCGGGGCGCAGCACGGTCGACTGGGCCAACCTGCTCACGCGAGTCCTGCCGCTGTGCGACCTGGTCAGCCCGAGCCTGGACGACATGCGCAGCGTGCTCGCCAATCCTGAGCTCGGAGCTTCCGAAGCTGCTGAGTGGCTGCTCGAGAGGGGCGCAGCGGTTGTCGCGGTCACCGACGGACCGCGGGGAATGGTTGTGCGGACGGCCGGGGCCCCACGGTTCGTCGAGAGGGAGGATCGCCGGTCAGCGCTGCTCGCCGCCTTACCCACGAGCTGGCACGACCGCCAGGCCGAGCTGCCCGCGGTTCCCGTACCGGTAGTGGAGACGACCGGAGCGGGCGACGCGGCAACCGCGGCGCTGCTGGTCGCAGTGCGCTCCGGCATGCCGCTTGACCAAGGCCTCGAGCTCGTGCAATCGGCTGCCGCACACCGGGTCGCCGGGCTGGGGTCGCTTGCTGGGCTCCACAGCCAGGATCGGACGACGTCGCAACACGCAGCATCCGACGAGAGGTAGCCATGCCCGCATCCCCCTACCGACTCAACCGCCTGTTCAACGCGGAGTCCGGACGAGCTCTCGACGTCGCCGTCGACCACGGCTTCTTCGGGGAGCCCCCGTTCCTCTCCGGGATCGAGAACATGTCCACGGTCATCGAGACGCTTGTCGAAGCGGGCCCGGACGCCATTCAGCTCAGCCCCGGGCAGGCACCGTTATTGCAGGCGCTGCCAGGTAAGGCCAAACCAGCGCTGGTCATGCGCACGGACGTTGCCAACGTCTACGGGAACCCGCTGGACAGCCACTTGTTCTCGATCGCATTCCCAGACGCCGTCGAGCAGGCGGTCCGTCTCGATGCGGTCGCCGTGTGCGTCAACCTGCTGCAGCTGCCGGGCCGGCCCGAGGTCCGGGAGGCGTGCATTCGGGCAATCATGGCGCTGCGCCAAGCCGCCACCGTGTACGGCATGCCCCTGATGGTCGAGCCGCTGGTCATGCAGGACAACGCCGTGGCGGGCGGATACCAGGTCGACGGAACCACGTCGAAAGTCGTCACCCTGGTGCGCCAGGCTCGCGAGCTCGGCGCCGACCTGATCAAGGCCGACCCGACGTCGGATATCGAGGACTACCACCAGGTCGTCGAGGCTGCGGGAGACGTGCCGGTGCTCGTGCGAGGTGGCGGACGGGTCGAGGACGACGAACTGCTTCGCCGCACCGAGGCGGTCTTGGCGCAGGGCGCGCGCGGCATCGTCTACGGACGAAACGTCATCCAGCATCCCCGGCCGGCCGCACTCGTCGCCGCCCTGATGGGCATGCTGCATGACGGGCTCAGCACCGGGCAGGCCAGCCAGCGGCTTCGCCCGACCGGAGGTTCTCAGTCGTGACGGCCGACCAGCAGCCGGTCAGCGTCGGCATCATCGGCGGCGGGCTGATGGGCAAGGAAGCCGCAATCGCGTTCGCACGGTGGGCCGTTCTGGCCGATCATCCCGTGCGGCCCGAGCTCACCCACGTCTGCGACATCGACCCGGCCGCTCTGGACTGGTTCGAACGCCTCCCCTCGGTCCGAGTCCGCACCACTGACTACGAGTCCCTGCTCGGCTCCGATGGGCCGGAGGTGCTCTACATCGCCGTACGCCACGACCTGCACGAGCAGATGTACGTCGATGCGATCGAGGCCGGCGTGTCGCTCCTCGCGGAGAAACCGTTCGGCATCGACCTTGCAGCCGCCCAGGCGATCCACGAAGCGGTCGAGCGCCACCCGGAGTCCTTCGTCCGCTGCTCGAGCGAACTACCGTTTTTCCCCGGGGCGCAAGCCGCGATCTCACGAGTGACCAGTGGGTCGCTGGGCCGCATCATCGAGGTACACAGCGGCTTCAGCCACTCCAGCGACCTCGACGTGCACAAGCCGATCAACTGGAAACGCCAGGCCAAGTACTGCGGGGCGAACGGCGTCCTCAACGACCTCGGGATGCACGTGCTCCACGTGCCCCTACGCCTCGGTTGGGTGCCTGATCGGTTGTTCGCCGTGCTGCAGGATCTGGTCACGAGCCGCCCGGGACCGGACGGAGACCTCGTCCCGTGCGACACCATCGAGAATGCCACCTTGCTGTGCACCGCAACCGACCGGATCCACGGTCAAGAGGCCGAGACCTTTCCCCTACACCTCACCATGAAGCGGATCGACCCAGGACAGAAGAACTCCTGGTCACTGAAGGTGCTGGGGATGAATGGCGGGGTGGAATTCTGCACTCGATACCCCAAGACACTGCGGGTGATGTCCGTCGCGGAGGGTGAGCAGGTCTGGCAGGAGGTGGAGATGGGCAGCCAATCCTGCTTCGCCACCATCACCGGTGGCATCTTCGAGTTCGGGTTCTCCGACGCCATCCTGCAGATGTGGGCGTCCTACCTGGCCGAACGGGCCGGTCAGCTCGGCGAGGCGTTCGGCTGTGTCACGCCACCGGAAGCCGTGGACAGTCATCGGGTCTTCGCGGCTGCCCTCGATTCGTGGGGGCGTTCGCAGGCGGTCCGGTTGCCGTAGGACTCTCACAATGGACACGGCGCCGCGACGTCGACCGCGTTCCCCGGTCGCCATACTCATCCGGCGACCACCTGTATGACGCAGAAAATGATGAACATGAGCGCGCCCAGCCATCCGAACGCGGTGCCCAACCAGGCCAAGGTACGGCCGGTAAACCCCAGCTGCTCGACGGCGCAGCTGGTTACTGCCCTGGTCCAGCGGAGGGCTCGGTAGGAACGGGTCAGCTGGACGGTGTCCGGCCACGTGTAGAGCGCTGGCCGAGCTTCGCGGCCGCTTGTCATGAGGTCCCCGCGGGCCACCGGGTACGCCGCGACGAACGCCGACACCGACGCACCAAAGCGCACCCCGATGGCGATCGCGACCCCGACGAACGGGGTCCGCAGTGCAGCGACGATGTCCCCGGGTGAGTCGAGCCGAACAAGCTCGTTATCGAGGAATCCCCTTAGCGCAGCGACGACAAGCCCGCCCCACAACAGCGGATGGAAAGCCAGTCGCAGACACCGAAGTACCAGCACCGCGAACGGGTCGAACCAGCCCGGCCGCAACGCGCCGCACGCCCATCGGATCATTTGGACAGACACGGGCACGGCCAGCGGTCGGGTCAGAGGTCACGTAGGGTTAGTCGGCTTGACGGCCGGGCCGCACACGGCGAATCGCTCATCAGTCATCCCAGTGTCATGGTGACCTGCGCGGCCACCCACCCTAACCGGCGCCAACGAGTGCGGCACCCATTCCAAAGGCCCATAGTGTGAGGTTGAGTACGCCTAACGAGCACACCGATCCCGCCAATCGACGACCTCGTCTGCGCGGTCTATCGTCGGGGCGTTATGACCTCCGCCTCCCGAACGGCTAGGGATGAAAGGCCCCTGCCACGGGTCTTCACGCGTCCAATCTCCCGCCCTGGTCTTATCACCGGTGTCCTGTTCTTCGTCGTCTCCTTGCTGCCCTCGATGCTGCCACGAAGCTCGATCAACCAGGGTGTCGTCTCCGGCATTGCGCTCATGATCGGTTACGGGATCGGCACCGCGTGGCAATGGGCATGGAACTTTCTCGAGATTCCCAGCCCGAAAGGCCGAGTGTGGCAGATCGTCGTCATCGTTTGGTACCTGGTGCTCGCCGTCCTCGTCGTATCAGGGATGTGGCGCCATGTCGGCTGGCAAAACAACGTTCGGGACCTCTTCGGGATGGACCGAATCTCCGCGACCGTGTGGCTGATGGTCATCCCGGTGACGATCGCAGTCGCCGCGCTGATCCTGATCGTGGCCCGGTCCCTACGGAAGCTGTTCCACCTCATCACACGGTGGCTGGGACGGCATCTACGACGCCGGCAGGCCCTGCTACTCGGCGGAATCGTCCTGGCCCTGCTCCTGTGGGGACTGTGGAGTGGAATCCTGGTGAATGGATTCTTCGCCGGCGCCAACCAGATCTTTGCTCCCCGGGACACCGCCACCGATGAGGGTGTCGTCCAGCTCGAGTCGGCAAACAGGTCCGGCAGCCCGGAGTCCGTTGTTGCCTGGGAGAGCCTGGGTCGCAAGGGGCGCACTTTCGTCGCCACCGGGCCCACTGTCGAGGAACTCAACGCCTACCACGGCGGCGGCGCTGTTGAGCCGATCCGGGTGTACGCCGGGCTGAAATCCGCCCGGACGGCCGCGGCGCGGGCCGAATTGGTCCTGGAAGAGCTGCAACGAACAGGGGCCTTCGAGCGGGAGGTCCTCGTGGTCGCCACCACGACCGGAACCGGTTTCCTGGAGCCCAATGCGGTGGATTCGCTCGAGTACGTTCACAATGGTGACACCGCCATTGCCGGTGTCCAGTACTCGTACCTGCCGAGTTGGATCTCACTGCTCGCCGATCAGGACGAGGTCAAGGAGACCTCCCAAGTCGTCTTTGACACGATTCACGGCTACTGGTCGACCCTTCCCGAAAACTCGCGGCCGGAAATCTACATCTACGGGCTGTCCCTGGGCTCCTATGGGGTGGAATCGATCCTGACCTCCATCGATATGGTCAACGAGCCCATCGACGGGGCACTACTGGTCGGCCCTCCGTTCGTCAACAACCTGTGGAACCAACTGGTCGACGATCGGGACGAGGGCAGCTCGCCTCCGACACCCATCTACGAACAGGGCCGCACCGTGCGGTTCACCAACGAGGACAACGCTCTGAGCCTGCCGGCCGGCGAGTGGGGTGACACCAAAGTCCTCTACCTCCAACACGCCTCCGACCCGGTCGTGTTCTTCTCCCCGGAGCTGATGCTCGGAGAGCCCGATTGGCTCATAGAAGGACAACGGGGCTCAGACCTGACCGACGACTTCGTCTGGTTTCCGTTCGTCACAATGTTTCAGGTTTTGATCGATCTCCCCGCCGCCGCCTCGGTCCCCGAGGGTTTCGGGCATCTATACACCCGGCAAGCCAATGCCGACGCCTGGATCGCCGTCACCGAACCCGACGGTTGGACCAACATCGACACCGAAGCCCTCAAGGAACACCTATCCCAGCTCCCGACAAACCCTGAATAGCTCGGCAGACGCCACAGCCAACAGTGCGAGCTCTAAGCGATTTGTACGGACGCGACCGGGTTCTAGGCTCGTCTCAGCTGCATCGATTCGCACCTTCCGGAGATCCCATGACAATGCCCCCGACAGCAGCAGGTTGGTCTCGCTTCATGGTGAAAAGCAAGTTCGGCGCCGGACGGGACTTTGTCGTCCTCGACCCTGCGACCGAGGAGCAGAGGTACTTCGTGGACGGCAAGGTCCGACCTCGTCCCAGTGCCGAGGTTCGGGACGGCTCAAACAAGGTCGTGTACCAGATTCGTGGCAGGGTGCTCGGAATTCCCAAACGTGATGTCCATAAACGGGACTGATCCCTCGAGGTACATGAAGAATCCGGCCACAACGAGGGCCAGCCCAAACACGTAAATAAGTGCTCCGAAGAATATCAAGGGGGCGAGTTTGTCGACTTCGGCCTGCTCGGGGTCGTCGGGGCGGTAGCGGACTGGGCGGGGGTCGCCGACAGAGGGCTCGCTTGCATAGCCCACTGCCGAGGTGAATTCCTTCGTCTGGCCATCCCGCGTGGTGAACTGCACCCGGGCGTAGTAGCTTGTGCCGCCTCCATCGCTACCGCTTCTCTCTTCGGCGCCCACAACAACGCCCTGCGCCCGTTCACCTGCGGTGAAAAGCTCGTGGATGCGCAAGCCCCAGCGCACCTGCACCAGCACGATCAAGACTCCGACCGCGGCGAGGAAGACGCCTTTGCCGTGCTGGTCAAGCCGATCCCAGCCGAATGCTCCTATGACAACGACCGCCCCGATTATCAGCCCCGTCCAACGACCTCTTGGTCTCAAGCCTGTGAACACCGGGCATCAACCCTTTGCGCCACGGGGTAGCGGTGCTGGCGGACATTGTGAGTCAAGTTCCCCCTACTCACAAGTACACCGGATGGCCTTATTACGCTGGTCGAACACCCACCACTGCGGCGCCGTAATTGCCCGCCAGGGGGCACCACCCCGCTGGGTTGGCCCGCCCGGCTAGCGTTCGACCGCAACCTGCCACCCTCGGAGGCGCTGGGTAGGACGATCCTCGGTGCCGGTTCACGGCCGGGTGGCTCGACGCCTCGGATCTCGCCGATCACGCCGTTCCGCTGACAGGCGGCGGGCTCTATGCGAGCATCCATACCCACAACTTGCCATGTCTGATTTCCCATCGTCGCCAGCCCCTGACCGGCCTCAGTCTGCCGCCCAGCGGGCGCCCAGGAATGGCCCGGGGATCGCCGCTTTGATCCTCGGGATCATCGGCGTGCTCTCGGCTGTGGTCCTCGGGATCATCGGCGTGGTCTCCGGGTTGGTCCCGTTCTTCTTTTGGGTCGCCGGGATCCTCGGGATCGTCGGCCTGTTCCTCGGCTTGATGGGTTATGGCCGGTTCCAGCGCAGCGAAGCCAGCAACGGGACGATGGCGTTGTGGGGAATCGTCACCAGCGCGGTCGCGGCGGTGGTCGTGTCGATCGTCGGCGCGGTGATCCTGGTCGGCGTGTTCGCGGATCTGGGCGGAGAAGCCTCGGTGGAAACCGAGAACACCGCCTCGCCGGCGGCCGAGACCTCCGCGCCGGCGCAGGCCGACGACGAGACGCCGACGGATGCCGTATACGTCTTCGTCGAAAACCTCGAGGTGGGCGATTGCCTCGCCGAACCCCCACCCGAGGACGAATCTAGCGTCCCGACCGTGCCGTGCTCGGAGCCGCACAGCCATGAGGTATTCGCCGCCGTGACCCTCCCCGCAGGGGAATCCCCCGGAATGGACGAGGTCAACACGCAGGCAGACGAGTTGTGCTTCGCGGAGTTCAATACCTTCGTCGGGCTGCCTTATGAGGAATCGGCGCTCATGCTCAACATCTGGATCATTGAAACGAGCACCGAGACCGTGGTCGTTTGCATGGTCTACGACCCGGCGGGCGACACGACCGGAACGCTTGCCGACGCCAACCGCTGAGACTCCGCTCGCCAAACCCACGACGCCCTTCCTTCATGCGAACATCTGTTCGACACTGGGGTGGGTGGCTAGGCCGGTACTCAACGTTGAGCACCGCCGCACATCCCGCAGCGGCCGATGGGGCGTATCCCGGTCGTGATCCGCCTCGTCCGACCCGACGGCGAGGAGTGGTGGCCCGGCACAGCGAACCGGTGGACCGACACGCATGTGCTCGTGCATTGGGTCGAGGACGGCGATGCGCAGGATCACCGCAACGAGTTGGCGTGACTTCGCGCCGAGGACGTCCGCCGATTCCTGAAGACCTAGGGAGCCGCCCCGGGCAGCCGGGCTCCCGGCCGTTCTGATGCGAGCCTCAGACGTCAGGCGGCGTGAAACCTAGGCGGCTGCTCGTGCGTCGGCGATCCCGCCTAGGCAATGGCCTTTCCACGGCCTGGAGCGTTGCCTTCCTTGCCGCAGCGTGGGCAGGTCATGTACTGCGAGTCCTCGACATAACGCTTCTGCCACTTGTGCCAACCCAACTGACACCGAATCGACTTCACAGCAGGCTCCTATGTTGCCGCAGCGACCCGGTCAGATACTTGCGGCCGCCAAATCCCTCGCAAGTATGCACCTCAACATCTGGTCACGACGCCCGTCCGCCGCGGAGCATTGCGGGCGGAGACTCACCGGCCGGCGGCGCGCAGGCGGATCAACGGCCCCGCATGCGGAAGGAGAACGGCCTCCCCGCCTTGCCCGCGAACGTCTACACGGGTTTGACGCGCCGCCGGCCGCGTTCATGACATTCGCCGCAACCGGCACCACGGCAGCTCACCCGCTGCGCAGATCGCCAGATGGGTGAGCGATACCCGGCGCCATTCCACGCCGCTGGAGTGCACGACCGCGCCGCCGTGGGAGGTCGGACGACACAGGGCATCCTCAACGCCCTCGAGGCCCAGGTGCCGCAGCACACGTTCAAGCGCCGGTGCCGGTCGTGGCCCGCATCGAGTGGGAACACGACGGCGAGGAACACGTCGAAACCGTCGCGCTGGGCTGGACCGATCGCCGCGTATATGTGCGGCTACCCGACAGCCGGTGGAGGTTCACCTCGATTTGGCTACGCGTCGAGGACGTCAGACGGCGCTAGACCCGGGGCGTCGAACACGGACGGTTGCGACCCTCATCGACGTGCCTCCCGGACTGGCCGTCTTGATCGAAGGGCCCGGATCCTTGTGGGGCCTGGCTAGAGTCGGGCCCGTGCTCATCGCGGAGGATCTTCTGCTCATGCTCACCGATGACACCAGCGGCAAGTTGTCTGCTCACCCCGCGAAGGTCGACATCGTGCTGGCGGGCGCGAACCTCGTCGAACTGGCTCTGATGGGACGAGTGGACATGGACATCTCACGCAAGGAGCTCATCGTCGGTGATCGCTCCCCGATCGGTGACGCAGTCCTGAACGCGACCCTGGAGACCGTCACCAGGGAGACCGTCACCAAGGGGCATGGGCCAGCTATCCAGGCTGTGATCGGGCAGTCGGGCAAGAAGGTGCGGAAGACGCTCTATGAGCGGTTGGTCAGCATGGGCATGGTCCGCCACGAGCGACGCAGGATCCTACGTGACCGGTGGCCGGCTCAAGATTCCCGGCACAAGGCGGAGGTGCGCGGACCCGTAATTCAGGCGCTTATGGCGCAGACGAGGCCGGACACGCGGAACGCCGCGCTGATCGCCCTCCTGCACACGATTCGGCACGAACCCAAAATCGTCGACCCTCGAAATTACGGCATGTCCAAGAGCCAACTCATCGAGCGTGGCGCGGTGATCGTCTACAGCAGCTGGGCACCCGAGGCCGTTCGCATCGCGATCGACGCAATAATCGCCGAGACCAGGAGGCTGGCCCGGCGCGCGGGGGATGGCGGCATTGGCGGTGTCGGCATTGGCATTGGCTATGGCGGCGGTGGCGATGGCGGCGGTTTCGATGGCGGCAGTGGCGATGGCGGCGATTGGGGTGGCGGCGGTTGGGGCGACGGCGGTGGCAATGGCGGCGGTAGCAATGGCGGCGGTGGCGGCGGCGGTGGCGATTGAACCCCCCGCCACAACTCGAGGAGTTCGGCTCGAACGCGACACACGCCGTCGGCACCGCGTTGCCGTCCTATGGTCGGTCGACCGGTGGGTGGAAGAGGACTGACGAACCCCGCATTCCGACGATGACAAGCCTCCTTGGCCCGCCGTGTGCCTACGGTCGGCGAGCAGCCAGCCGGCTAGTCGACCGGTGCCGCGGACGGAGCCGGCTGCTCGACCGGCGCAACAGAGGGGTCAAGCTGCTCGATCGGTGGTGCGGGCGAGGCCGAAGGACGCGACGAGCCGCTTGCGGCCTGAATCTGAAGCACCTTATTGAAATTGCTCTGGAGTATGTACATCCCAATCGGGCTGATAAAGATCATGAGCAGGAACCCCAGGCCTGTCTCCATTCCGATTTGGCCGGTGGCGGCCTCGGCCTTGCACTTGCGGTCCCAGGTTTTGTACACCGAGACAAACGGCGGAACCAGGATGAAGGCTCCCAAAGTAACGGCAAGCACTGACGTACCCGGGCTGGTGCCGAGCTCGTCGGTGTTGCGAGCCTTGCCAATCTCCGCGAGCTCTTTGTTGAGGTAGTAGTACCAAAAGATCCCGTAGATCCCCAGAGTGACCAGGGTGAGGCCGATGATCGCAAGGGGATTCCGGATCTTGCCCCAGTAATCGGTACCGACGATCTGGACTGGTTCGA
The DNA here is from genome assembly GCA_963831385.1 of uncultured Actinomycetota bacterium. Taxonomy (GTDB): domain Bacteria; phylum Actinomycetota; class Actinomycetes; order Jiangellales; family Jiangellaceae; genus JACVRX01. The sequence continues at coordinate 38,509 of CAWHPW010000015.1, read as the reverse complement.
CCATGCGCCTGTCCTCTCGAGTGCGGGTTGAGAGATTTTCCTGACACGACGAGCTCATCCACAGCACACCGCGGCTCATGGGACTCGGAAATAGCCAACCCGAGCACGGCTCATCACCCGGATCGATCACCGGCCAAGACGGCCGACTCGAGAGACAAGTCGTCTTGCGGGTTCGCGACAGGCGCGCCGCCGGAAGCGCTTTGCTGAGAGGGCCGGGTACTCATGCGGCCGCAGCCCGGGTAGAAGGCGTATGCCAGCACCAACTCCCTCGCGGAATGGACACGACGAGCGTCGCCGATGCCCACACGTGGAGGCCATTCATCCAATCGAGCTGTGCGCCCTGGATGCCAAGAGTGCTTGGTGCTCGGCGCCGACTAGACTGAGCTGTCACTGTGTGTCTGTCCTGTGGCTGGGTTGCCTGCTCGGGTGCCTCACCCGGCCGGCATCCTCGTTCTCACTACGAGGAAACCGATCATCCCGTCGCTATCTCGCTCACCCCTAACGCATCCCGCCCCTGGTGTCACGTTCACCAGCGCTTCGTCTGACGACCACGCATGCAGTCACACCGGAAACCGCCTGTCCCGGATCCGTCCTAATACGTCGTCATACGCGACTCGGAGGGCAACGAGTTCTCCGTGAGCTGAGAACACGATCCATCGGCCATTGCCCCTTCACGAGCTGAGGGAAGGGTCGAGGTTGTCTCCTCAAACCTGTGCCGGACGCGGGGCGCGCGGTGACCTGGCGCCGCGGGCTCGCTCGAGCCCGTCGAGGATCAGGTCAAGCCCGAATGCGTACTCGTTGCCGTAGTCGTAGCCAGGCTGGAGGACGTGCTCGACGGTCAGCTCGGTGAGGTGTGGGTATTCGTCGGCAGGGAACTGCGCCATGATCGCCTGCGCCATTGCCGCGGTTTCCTCGCCGGTGTCGAACGGCAGGTTGGCCTCTTGCAGCGCGAATCCGTAGATGTAACTGTCGAGCACGGAGAACGCGTGCGCCGCCACCTCGACCGAGAAGCCTCCGTCCCGCAGGGTTCCGATAACCGCGTCGTGGTGTCGCAGCGTTGCAGGTCCGGGTGTCGTCCGCGACTCCATCAGGCCGATCGCCCACCGGTGCCGTGACAGCACCTGTCGGGCCGAGATCGCCCGCTGCCACATCGCCGCTCTCCAATCGCTGTCGCCATCGGGCAGGTCGATCTCGCCGAACACCACGTCAACCATGCCGTCAAGCAGCTCGCTCTTGTTGGCAACGTGGTTGTACAGGGACATTGCCTCGACGCCGAGGACCTCACCGAGCTTGCGCATGCTCAGCGACCCGATCCCGCTCATGTCCGCGAAGGCGACCGCAGCGCGCAGCACACGCTCTCGGCTCAGCGGCGCCCGAGCCGCCGACTTCGGATTGGCCACAGATGCCATCGCCGTTCTCCCCTGTCCACGCAGGTTGACATACTTACAACGTAAGCATACAATAACTTACATCGTAAGCAACAAGCATTGGAGATCGCTATGAAGTCAGCACTCGACCGGCCGACTGAACCGCCGCGCAGCGTCGAAACGATGCAAGCGATCGTCCAGGACGGCTACCGCGCCGACGAGACCGTGCTGCGGCTGGCCGAGGTCGACCGGCCCACGATCGGAGACGACGAGCTCCTCGTGCGGGTGCGTGCCGCCAGCGTGGACAAAGGCACCTGGCACCTGATGACCGGGCTGCCGTACGCGATGCGCCTTGCCGGTTTCGGCGTCCGCAGCCCCAAGGCTCCCAATCCCGGTCGAAGCCTGGCCGGAACTGTCGAGTCCGTCGGCAAGGACGTGACCGAGTTCAAGCCAGGCGACGACGTCTACGGCACATGCGACGGGTCCTTCGCCGAGTACGCGCGCGCTGAAGCGAGCATGCTCGCGGCCAAACCAGCCAACCTGTCCTACGAACAGGCCGCGGCCGCCCCCATCTCCGGGGTCACCGCGCTTCAGGCCGTCCGCAAGGCGCAGGTACAGCCAGGGCAGCACGTGCTGATCGTCGGCGCGTCCGGTGGCGTGGGCAGCTTCGCGGTCCAGATCGCCAAGGCCTTCGGTGCTGAAGTCACCGGCGTGTGCAGCTCGACCAAGACCGACCTGGTCCGATCCCTGGGCGCCGACCACGTCATCGACTACACGCGCGAGGACTTCACCGGAGGCCAGCAACGCTACGACGTCATCATCGACACCGGAGGCAATCGCCGATTGGCAGACCTGCGTCGAGCTCTCACCCCCCGCGGAACACTGGTGATCGTCGGCGGCGAGACCGGTGGACGCTGGCTCGGCGGGTTCGACCGCTCTCTCCGGGCAACGCTGCTGTCCCCACTGGTGAGCCAAAAGCTGGTGATGTTCGCCTCGAAAGAGAACGCCGAAGACCTCGCCGTCCTACGGGACCTCATCGAGTCCGAACAGGTGACGACGGCCATCGACCGTACCTACCCGCTCAGCGAGACCCCGCAAGCCATCCAGCACCTTCAAGACGGTCGCGCCCGAGGCAAGGTCGTCATCACGATCTAAGCGAGTTGGTGCCGAAGGCCACGCTCACAACAAGAAGAGCACGCTCATGACGAATGTCCGGCCCAAGCGACCCAACGCGCCCACCCAAGTCGGCGAGCTCGTGCGCGGCTACTACGCCCACAGGAGCTAACACATGTCGACCCCACAGGTCCTGCTCGCCGGACCGACCTCCCAACCGCCCGCCGAGCCAACCCAACAGCCCAGCGCCGGGCGAACGCTGGTCCTGATCGTCCTAGCCGTGGTCGTGGTCGTTGCTGCGCTGCTTTTCCTCGGATTGGACGGTCTGATCCCGTTTGGTCTGCTGCTTGCCTTCAGCACCGATTCCGACGAGGAGGAAACCGGGCGGTCGGTGATCTTCACTCCGCGCAATCTCTGGCTGGGCGCCGCCATGTTGGCGGCCTTCGCCTGGTTCTGGCTCTGGCATCTCGACCTGACTACGTCGACGCTCGTGCTGATCGGCGGGGCGCTGATTGCCCTGCCGCTCGCGCTCCAGGATTCCGCCGGCGATGCGGCGCGTGCTCGCACCGTCGTGGTCACCAAGCGCAGCCTCATCCTGGCCGTCTGGGGGCTGGTGGTCTTCGTCGAGCTCTACTACGCGCTACGGGCAGAGCTTCAACATGCTCGTGGCGGTGTGTGTCGTCTTGCCGCTCGTCTTGGCGGCGTCGCGGGCGTGGGGCGCTCGCCGGGGGCGGATCGAGTTCGGGCTGCTGCGCCACCCGCTTCGCCGGGAGCTGCGGGCCCACCTGCTGCAGGGCCTGAACATCTGGCTGTGCTGCGGGCTGCTCGGTGGAGTCGTGGCCGCCGGCGGCGCGCATTTCGCACGGGTCGGGTTCTCCTTGAACGTCGCCCAGTTCGACGTCGTGATCGCGGCCTTCGCCGCCGGTCTGGTCCTGCTGGCGGCGTTGGCGGTGGTCCCTCGCCGCCGCGTCTACGTGGCCACCAACGTGGCCGTGGCTCTGCTGTCGGGCTTCCTCGCTCTCCAGCTCGTCCAAATATCCGACTCGCGCACCGATGCGGTCGTGCTCGACTCGCCACTGGCCGGCGAATGGTTCGTGCTCAACGGTGGCCGCAGCGTCCTGCTCAACGGTCACTCCCCGAACGAGAGCAACGCTGTCGACTTCCAGCGGCTGGGCGCGAACGGGCGAACCCACACCGGAGGAAGCAGCGCCCCGCTTGCCGACTACGCCGGCTTCGGGTGGCCAGTTCTGGCGCCGGCCGACGGGCGGATCGTCGAGGTGACCGACGGCTACGCCGACACTCCGCCCGGCACCAACAGCGACCACGCCAACCATCTGGTGATCGACATCGGTGGCGGCCGCTACGTGTCGATGGCCCACCTCAAGCAGGGCAGTGCCACGGTCCGCGTGGGCGACGTCGTGCGTCAAGGTCAGCGGCTCGCCGCGGTGGGGAACAACGGCCATTCGAACGAGCCGCACCTGCACCTGCAGGTCCAGGACTCCCCGGCAAGCACGGATGCCGACCGCACCTACCCGATGGTGTTCCGCAACGTCGACATCACCAGGGGCGGTGCCTGGCCGTGGGGCGACAGCCGGGAGCTACGCACCGGCGACCTCGTCCGGGCACTCGGGGGGTGACGACAACAATGTCGAACCGGCTTCGGGGCAGCAGTTCACGGCGGGCGGCGACCCTGCTGTCGGTGGCGATCTCCCTCCTCCTCTTCGCTGCGTGCAGTGGCTCCTCGGCCGACCCGCCCGCCCGAGCCGGCGACCTCTACCAGGTCGACGGCGAGACGGCACACCTGCAGTGCCAGGGTGCCGGTTCGCCGACACTGGTGTTCCTCGGCGGCCAGGGCTTCACGACGACGACCTGGGCCAAGCTCCGCGCCGCCCTCGGGCCCGATGTCCGGACCTGCGCCTGGGACTACCCCGGCGTGGGCCACTCCACGGGCGCTCCGATGATGACCGCCGCCCGAGCCGCATCCTCGCTGCACGGCACGCTGCGCGCCGCCAACGTGCCACGACCGATGATCCTGGTCGGCCACAGCATCGCCGGCCTCACCACCCGCCTCTATGTCGGCGAGCACCCAGCAGATGTCGCCGGCGTCGTACTCTTCGATCCCACGGTCGCCTCGTTCGCCCGCATGTTCGACGACAAGGAATTCCGGCCTGGTTGGGACGGAACGGCCAGTGCCAGCCAAGTGGAGCAGGTCACCAGGTGGCCCGACATCCCCTTCGAGATCCTCCTCCACGATCCCGCCGTCTACGCCACCCGCAAGGTATGGAGTGACACCGTGGAGGCCCAATGGGGTGCCGACCAAGCCGCGTTCGCCGGGCTCGCCCCGCAGGGCACCATCCGGGTCGTGCAAGACTCTGGTCACAACGTCTACCTGGATGCTGAAACTGCCTCGGTCGCTGCGGTCCGGCGGGTGCTGGGCGCAGTGGTCACTCAGCAGTGACAGACCCCCATTGCCCGACGTTCATCCGAGTAGCAGGGTTTCAATCCGACGGCGGAGATCATCGCCTCTGTACCGGATGACGCCCTTTGCGCACGGCGAGTGGCTGCGGCCGCATTGCCTTGATTCGGTTCGTCGTTCGCGAACGCTCCTGCCTGGCTCGGGCAGCTGACCGATGGGTACCGGCCGACGCTGTCCCTGTCCGCCGCTGACGTCAACGACCTGACGGTCTGTCCGGGTCCAAAGCATCCAACGCGACCAGCACGGCTTCGTCCTCACCGGTACCGACGTGGTTCCGGCCAGCACCGCCGCTGCGGGCGGCGGGGAACCGCGACCGCCTCTCCCGCTGGAAACCACCATGCCCGGCGTGTTTGCAGCCGGCGACGTCCGGCACGGCTCAGTCAAACGGATAGCCTCCGCGGTCGGCGACGGAGGCGTCAGCATCCGATCCGTACACCAATACCTGACACGCGTGCGCGAAAATCAGTGACCAGCGCGACAGCCACGTTCACCTAGACGTTGCGCTCACCGACTCCATGAACTCACTGGTGCAGGCAGAGATACCTGTGGATCCGCCGCCGAGGGTATACCCGGACCCTTGCAGTGATCGCGTAGCAAGCGAACGACTGCGCTCCTGGATGGGTATCTCTAACGGATATTGGTTGGTGAGATCTTCTACATAGGCAAGGGACACGCCGACCTTTCATTTCAGCTCACAACATGCTCGGCGGCGTGGCACTCGATCTGCAGGCCTCTCGTATGTGGGCCGGTCGGGCACGTCTCTTTGGTTTGTCTACGGTTCAGCTGGCGGCGTCTATGTGCTGAATGACCAGTTGGGTCAGTTCCGGGACGAGTTGCGGAGGTTGTTCGTGGCCCACACTCTCCCACCTGACGAGCGTCGCCTTCGGGATGCCCTTGGCGAGGATTTCGGCGTGGTCGTAGGGGTAGACCGGATCCTCGGTGCCGTGGACGACGAGCGTTGGTACCTGAATTCGGGCGAGATCGTCGATGCGTGACGACGCCGAGGGCGCGTTGGCTGCTGGGTTCATGCCCCGGGCGAGATCGGCGGCGACGATGTCGCGGTAATACTGCTCATCGAACTCGAACCGGCTGCCGGCCACGGCACGACAGAAGTCGACCTCCAACTCGGCTACATCTTCATCGGTCTCGATCGGGCGGTCGAGACCAGCGAACACCGAGTCGTCGCCTGGCGAAAGGCGTGGGTCAGGCCCTGGGGTTGTGCTGATGAGCGTCAAGGAGCGTACGCGATCCGGATACTGCAAAGCAGAGACCTGGGCGACCATTCCGCCCACCGACACACCGACAAGGTGAGCGGCGTCGATGCCGACTGCGTCGAGCACGCCCATCGCATCGCCGGCCATGTCCTCGATCCCGTACGGCGCGCTGGCCCAGTCGACATGAGTCGACAGTCCTGTGTCCCGGTTGTCGAACTGCACGACCCGGTACCCCGCACCGACGAGACCCTGGATCAGCTCGGGTGGCCACCAGACCACCGACGCCCCGCCCCCCATCACCAAAAGCACCGGCGCCCCGTCAGGTCGGCCCAGCTCCTCGTACCACAAGCGCACCCCGTTCGTGTCCACATACCCTGCAGCCATCACGCCGTTCCTTTCTACGGTCCGTAGCCGTGGACAGGGAGGAGCTGCTCGCGGCGGCGGGTGAGTTGCGCGAGACCTCCTTCTGCCGTCATCCGCGAGCACTCGACCACTCGAACGGGCCTCTTTACGTCCTCCCGGACCCGAAGTGCTCGATGAGCACGCCGTGGCGCAGGCCGCGATCACTGACCGTGACCGCCTCGCAGTCGAGTTTGTCGATGATCGTCCGGACGATGCACGCGCCGGCGAGGATGACCTCGGCACGCGCCGGCTGCAACCCGGGGATCGCCCGGCGTCCCGCCGCGTCAAGGGTTCGGTAGCGCTCGATCTGTCGATCGATCTCGGCCCGGTCGAGGAGCGTCCCCTGGACGACGTCCGGATCGTATGTGGCCAGGCCGTGCTTCACCGCGGCGAGGTTCGTCACAGCGCCGCCCATCGCCACGACCCCGTCTGGCCGTGGTCGCCCGTCGAGGCGTGTCAACTCCGCCGCGATGGCCGCCAACGCGTCGGCGACGACGTCGCCCGACACCGCCTTCGCCAGCCCGAAACGCTCGGTGAACCGGACCGCACCGACATTGAGACTGAACCCCTCATCGACGGTCGCCCCGTGGCCGAACATGAACTGCGAACTACCGCCGCCCGTGTCGAACGCAACGATCACCCCGTCACCGGCCCCGACGCCCGTCGCGACGGCGAGATAGGCGAGCCGCCCCTCGTCCTCCCCCGAGATGATTTCGAGCGACACCCCCGAGCGAGCCCGAACCGTCTGGACGACCTCGGCCCGGTTGCGTGCCATCCGGATTCCCGCCGTACCGACCACCGCGATAGCCCGAACGTCGAGGCTGCGAGCCTGGTCCGCCATCTCGCTGATGGCCTGCGCGGTCCGCTCGAGCGGGTCGGCGCCGATCTCGCCGGTTGCCTCGAGGCCCTCGCCGAGCCGGGTCACGATCGCCCGATCGACGATGGTCTGCCAGGGTCCACGCCCGTCCGCGTCGAGCTCCGCGACGTGGAACTTCATCGAGTTCGTGCCGGCGTCGATGACTGCGTAGCGCTCCGGCACACGATCGACGAGCAATCGCAGCCCCGTCGGGACGTCCAGATTGCAGTAGTGGCGCAGGCCGAGAGCGTCGACCGCGGCCACGACGTCCGCGGGATCCGTCGACTCGACTGCGATCGACGTCGTTCGATGCCCTCCGGCCTCGAGGACGGACCGCTCGGCCTTGCAGCCGGCGACGGTGTAGCGGGCACGCCGCTTGTGGACCCGGACCGCGCGCGCACCACCGGTCGCACCGGTCTCCGCTGCCGCCAGAACCGCGTCCAAGGACAGCCCGTTGGGCGGGATGGGAGGGAGCGGCCGTCCGAGACCCTGGAAGACCGTCCGGGCCGCCGCGGCGTCGAGCGGGAACGGGACCTTGAGGATCGGTTCCCAGCGCTGGAGGCCAGCCGCATCGGTCTCGCGCAGGACCTTGACGTCCATCAGTCCGTCCCGGACCTTGACGTTGTCTCCGCCCGGCGCGAGCAAGTACAGCTCATCGCTCTCCTCGACAGCGGCCGGCGCCATCGCATTGAACGCCGTATCGGCGCGCGCGAACCCATGGGCGAAGGCGCGCCATTCCCAGCGCGGGACGATCTCAGCCATGCCCTCTTGATTCCTCCCAACCACGCCTTCGGGCGCATGCTAGCGACGCGGCGTGACGCCGCAACTCTCGGCTTCGGATGAGGCGACGTCCTCGATCGCCGTTCAACCACTGCAAGGCCGCGAGGCGTCGTGGACCTGGTCGGTCTGCTGGCCTTTGAGGCTGTGTCCGCCTCCGCACCGGGCGGGTTGGCCCGGTCTAGTTCGTCTCAGGAGCGGGTCCGCAGCTGGCTCTTCGGGGGTTTGGCGATGTGTTTGAGTGACTCGGCGGGGGTGGCGACTGGCAGTTGACGGATCTTCTCCAGGCCTCTGGTGTTCTTCTCCTCCGAGGGCAGGAGATCGTCCCAGGTCTCGATCTCTGCGAGGGTGCGTTCGGCCCATGCCTCGATGGTATTCAGGAGGCTGATGAAGAAGTCGACGACAAGGGCTCTGACGTAGACCTGGTCTTGGGTGACGTTGATGCCGTCGATGAACTCCTGTTTGACCTTGCCGGCGAATTCGAGCATCTCGTGGGTATCGGCGCGGCCAGGCCGGCTAGTCACTGGCAACCGCTAACGATCAAGAGACCCGGTGTCAACTGAACCGTCCCGGCGTGTCCGGACGATCCACACACCGTCTGGTCGAGGCATCGCGGAGCGAGTATGTTCGGGCCCTTGGGGGTGATCGGCATGCTCAACGACCATCCGGTCTACGCCACGATCGCGACCGGCGACCTGGCCCGGGCGCGGGCCTTCTACGAGGGGACGCTCGGGTTCAGCGCCGAGATGGCGGACCCGGAAGGTGGCGTGATGTACGGATCGGGAGGCACCCGCTTCCTGCTCTACCCGAGCGAGTTCGCGGGAGCGCCTCAGCAGACCGTGGCCACCTGGTTCGTCGACGACGTCGACGCGATCGTGGTCGAGCTGGCCGGAAAGGGCATCACGTTCGAGCAGTACGACCTGCCCGGACTCCAAACCGACGAACGGGGCATCGCCGAGACGGGGCCGTTCAAAGGCGCCTGGTTCAAAGACCCCGACGGCAACATCCTCAACGTCGGCCAGGGTCCAACCAGCTAGGCCCGAAGCCGGCGAGTACGACCAGGTGCGCGTCAAGGGCGCATGTTCATCTCGTCTCTCGTACGACTGGAGTCGGCATAGACACCCCTAACCCCGCCGGCTGTGGATCGCCGCATGTCGAACTCTCGTCGAGTGTCGCGCGCCTCGCCGCTGGCATCCGGTTCATGGCGCGAGATGCCGGCGACCACGGTATCCCTCTGTCCGTTGACAGGCGGCCAGTCAGACGGTAGCCCGTCCAGGCGAACAGGCGACACCACGCCCATCGGCGGGGCTTCCGTCCATAGCGCCACTTTGCCGAGCGCTCCCCCGAGCAACAGCTTGTCGACGGTGAAGTCGGCAAAATGACGGTTCCGCCAGGGCGGAGGCTTCGACTGGAAGATCGTCACCCCCCTCTACGCGCGAGTGCTCAGCTCTGGCGCTCGGCGCGCAGCAGCGTGAGGGCGTTCTGGAGGCCTTGCTCGAGGACCTGATCGGCGAGCTGTCGGTCGGCCAGGGAGCGGGAGAGTTGCAGCGTCCCGACCATCATGGCGAAGACGCTGAGTATCTTCACGCGTGCCGACTGCGGATCGTCGGGTGCCAGGCGGGTGGCGATGTCGTCGATGACGGCCAGCACGCCGTCGGTGTAGGCCCGTTTGGTTGCGTCTGTGCAGCGGCCGAGCTCGTCGAGCAGGGCCGCGGACGGGCAGCCGTCGTCGGGGTTGTCGCGGTGCTGAATCGAAAGGTATTCACGCACGTACTGCTCGACTCCGGCGGGGCCAGGCGCCAGCGTGCGGAGGCTCGCGCGCTGTTCGCGTAGCTGGTCGGCGACCGTGGTGGCGACCAGGTCCTCCTTGGACTTGAAGTGGCCGTAGAAGGCCCCGTTGGTCAGCCCTGCGTCCGCCATGAGGGTGGCGACTCCCGAGCCGTCGATGCCGTCGCGCTTGAACCGGCGGCCGGCCGTCTCGATGATCCGCCGCCGCGTGGCCTGCTTGTGCTCCTTGCCGTACCGCACCACACGCTCCTCCACCCACCCGGGAAGGCCACTGGCCCTCGTGACTCTCATCCTATGGTCGTACGACTGTAATCACATACTGGCAATGCCCGCTTGCCATCTCTCGACTCTCGTTCTATGGTAGTACGATCGTAATCTAATATGAACGGGAGTTCATGATGATCACCGACACTTCGAACGAGCCAGTCGTCACGTCGTATGCGAAGGCGCCTGCCCGCACGATCAACGCCGGCGGGGTCACCTACGCCTACCGCGAGCTGGGACCGAAGGGCGGGATCCCCGTCGTCTTCTTCGTCCACCTCGCCGCGACCCTGGACAACTGGGACCCCCGCATCGTCGACCCCATCGCCAAGGACCACCACGTCATCACCTTCGACAACCGCGGCGTCGGTGCCTCCACCGGTGAGGTTCCCGACAGCGTCGAGGCGATGGCCGATGATGCCGTGACCTTCATCAAGGCGCTCGGCTTCGACAAGGTCGACATCTTCTCCTTCTCCCTGGGCGGCATGGTCGCGCAGGCCCTCGTGGTCAAGCACCCCGACCTCGTGCGCAAGCTCATCCTCAGCGGCACCGGCCCCGCCGGCGGCAAGGACATCGACAAGGTCGTCGGAACCACCTACTACGACATGCTGCGGGCAACCCTGACCCGGTCCGACCCGAAGGAGTTCCTGTTCTTCAACCGCGACACCACAGGCAAGCGCGCCGCGAAGGCGTTCGTCGATCGACTCAAGGAGCGCACCGTCGACCGTGACGCGCCGATCAAGGTGAGGGCGTTCCAGACGCAGCTGAAGGCGATCAAGAAGTGGGGACGCTCGGCGCCCGCAGATCTGTCGAAGATCACCCAGCCCACCCTGATCGCCAACGGCGACAACGATCGCATGGTGCCCTCGGTCCTCTCCGAAGACCTCCACCGCCGCATCAAGGGGTCCGAGCTGATCATCTACCCCGACTCCGGCCACGGCGGCATCTTCCAGTTCCACGACAACTTTGCCCCCATCGCCGTCGAGTTCCTCGCCCGCTGACCGGCATCCGAAGTCACCCGAAGGACGAGCAATGGCGAGCACGGTTCCGTACACGAAGAAGCCTTTCGCGTCATCGATCCTGCTGTGGATGCGCACCGATCAGCCGCGTCAGCAGGGAATGGACTACTGGAAGGGCCCCCACTCGAAGATCATCTCGGCAACCCCGGGATTCGACGAGTACCGGCAGCTCCACCTCGCCGCAACCAATCCCGGGCTGTGGCCCGCCATCCACGGTGTCGAGACGGTCATTCCCGCAGATCGAAGGATCGACGGGGTCGCCGAGGTCACGTTCGCCTCCGCGCTCTCGCCGTTGCGGGGCCGGAAACAGACCAGGCTCGCGTACAAAGACGAAGTGAACGTGTTCCGGCGCACCCTGCTCTACGCCGGGCCGCCGAGCTCGGCCCGCTGGTACCACGTCGCCCGGCCCGGCGAGAAAACGGGGGCTCGAGCCCTCATCTACCTCAGGAGACGAGAAGGCGTCGGCACCGGACCATTCCGGAAGCACATCACCGACGAGCTCGTACCCGCTCTCGCAAACACCGGCATGATGACAGAGCTGCGAACCCAGGTGTTCATGCCCTGGAACAAGAAGCTCTGGGACACGCCCAACGTCGCGCACGACAACCCCACCGACCAGCGGCTCCACGCCTCGCTGATCCTCGGCTTCGCAGACGCACCCGCGCGAGCGGCGTTCTTCGAAAGCGAAGAGATCACAACGCCGTCGGACCGGCTATCGAAGTTCGCCTCCGCCGTCCACGCGTACGAGGTGTCCGAAGCGTTGACCTATGTGAAAGAAGGCAAAATCCTCCCGCACTACCAGACGTAGCCGAGCTGGGTTGCCGAAGACAGCCTTTCCGTGTTCCGTAACCCAGGATCGGGCTCGACGTATGACCCGTGTCGCGGTCGCTGGCCTATCTGTGCCAGGGCGAGCCGATGCAGCAGCGCCACACGGCCGAGACCATCGTGAGCCAAACCCCCAGTCCGGGTCTTTCCACGCCTCGTTGAGGATGCTAGCTGCGGAGCCTGACCCGGTTCTCCGGACACGGGTGGTGTGGTGATCATGCCGCTCCTTCGGCGGAAGTGTGACGGGCAGTTTGTTGCCAGTGGTGTTCGTAGTCGACCGGGCTGAGCATGTCGAGCGAGGTGTGCCGGCGGCGGGGGTTGTACCAGGCCCCGATCCCAATGGCTCAAGTTGGAGCGCCGTCACCAAGCGCCTACGGGCAATCATCACCGCGCTCGGCACCGACACGCCCAACGTCGTTGGCCTGGTCTCAATCGCCGCGTTCGGGTTGGACGAGGGCGAGTCGATCGGGCGCCCTGGTGAGCCAGGGACCGCCGACCTCGGCCCTGGAGCACCTCGACATCGACTAGCACAGCTTCCGGCTGCAGTAAATTGGGGGTCTCCCGCTCAATTGCAGCCGGAGACGTCATCGAGCATTAACCCATTGCCAATGAGAAGACATGGAAGGTCCAACATGACGAAGGTCGTCGTTATCGGTGGCACCGGGCTCATCGGCTCCAAGCTTGTCGCGAGGCTGGCCGAGCACGGCCATGAGGCGACCGCAGCGTCACCCAACTCTGGCGTCAACACCGTTACCGGCGAGGGGGTCGCCCAGGTACTGGCCGGCGCGCAGGCCGTTGTCGATGTGTCCAACTCACCCTCGTTCGAGGACAAGGCGGCGCTCGATTTCTTCACGACCTCGACCGGCAATCTTCTCGCAGCCGAGCACACAGCTGGTGTGGGCCATCATGTTGCGCTGTCCGTCGTCGGCACGGAACGTCTGCAAGAGAGCGGTTACTTCCGAGCGAAGTTGGCGCAGGAGAAGTTGATCAGGAAAGCCGGCATCCCCTATTCGATCGTGCATGCGACTCAGTTCTTTGAGTTCGTCAAGAGCATTGCCGACTCCGCAACCGACGGCAACACGGTTCGCCTTTCCCCCGCGCTCATCCAACCCATCGCAGCTGACGCGGTTGCCAGCGCGGTTGCACGCACAGCCGTCGGCGAGCCCATCAACGGAACCATCGAGATCAGCGGACCAGAGCAGTTCGGTCTCGATGAGCTGATCCGCAAGGGTCTGAGCTTCCGAGGAGACCCGCGGGAGGTCGTTGCCGACGCCGAGGCTCGCTACTTTGGTGCCCTCCTTGAGGAGCGCTCGCTCCTACCCAGCGCGGACGCCCTCGCCCTCGACCCCCGCTTCGAAGACTGGCTTGTTCAAACCGCACCACAGAGGTAACACCATCTCGGTAGGCGGCTACCCCGGAAACGGGAGTTCCGTGCGCTGGCAAGCGAAGAAGTCATCGTCGACGTGGCTACGGACGAGCCGGGATGACTGACTGACTCCTGAGCGTGCTACTCAGTCTGCAGGGGCTTGATCTGGGGTCGCCGCGATTGCGGACACCTCCACCATCGCACCCGGGACACCGAGTCCGGAAACAATCGCCGCGCTGACCAGCGGAGGAGCCTGCGGGGAGCCAAGCGTGGCCGCTGCGGCGGCGTACGCCGCCTGCACGTCAACGCCCTCCACTAGCATCACCAACACGCTGACCAGATGCTCGGTCCCCGCGCCGGCCGCCTGCAGAGCAGTCACCAGGTTGGCCATCACCTGCCGGGTCTGCGCGGCCACGTCCGTGCCGCCGACCAGTTCGCCGTTCTGATCGACGGCGTTCTGGCCGCCGACGTAAACCGTCGTGGCACCAGGAGGGACGACGGCGACGTGGCTGAAGGCCGGGCTCGCGACGAGTCCTTCAGGACGCAATAACTCGATCTCAGTCATGCCTAGGACGCTAACCCACGTCTCCGGACAGGATCTGCCCAGCGATCGCTTCGCCGACCCGGCGGATCCTCTTGTTCTGCCCACTGCTGGTTCGGCGCCGCTGTCCGTCCTTCTGATCCGCAGGGGTCATCCATCCTTCTGATCGGCGGCGACCCGCCGGGCTCGGCTTGGCGGACGGGCCACCCTGCCGCTGTCTGCGCCTGGTCAGCCTTGCGGCGCTCGCGCGTGGCTCGTCGCCCACTCGAGCGCGTAGTCGGCCACCTGCTCCCAGCCAGGCTCGACACCGGTGAAGTGTGAGCGGTCCGGAAACTCGTAGGTCTCAGTCGTGGCCTCGGAGTTGCGGTACTTCTTCGCGTTCGAGCGGATCACCGCGGGCGGCATCAGGTGGTCTTTGCCGCCAATGATGAATAGCAGCGGTGCCCGGTCGTCTAGGTCGTAATCGACCCAGGTTTCCTGGTGGCCCGGCTTGAAGTTGGCTATCAGGCCGTAGGCCCACACCCAGTTGCCGGGCGCCGGGATGTGGAGGAGGTCGTAGGCTGCGTCGGACTCCTCCCGGCTGACCGTGTTTGTGAAGGCGTAGTGGAACTGCTCCTTGGTGAAGCCCACCGCGCGGTGCCGGTTGGCCGGGTTCTTCAGGATCGGGAACAGGGACTTGATTTGGGCTGGCGGGTTTACCCGCACGCCCTCCGGTGGCGCCGAGTCGATCACCACGGCGGCGGCGCCCAGGCCGCGGTTGACCAGGAGTTGGGTGAAGGTCCCGCCGAAGGAGTGGCCCATGATGATCGGCGGGCGTTCCAGGCCCTCGACCACCTCGCTGAGATGGTCGAGCGTTTCGGGGACGGACGCCTCGGCGATGATCTCGGGCCTTTCACGCAGCGCCTCCACCTCGATCTCGAATCCCGGGTACGTCGGCGCGATGACTTCATGTCCCTTCCCCCGGTAGTACTCCACCCAGCGGTCCCAACTTCGGGCGGTCATCCAAAGCCCGTGGATCAGCACGATCGGCGGGGCATTGGTCGTCTGCTCGCTCATGGTGCTCCTTCTGATAGGGGTTGCAGCCATCGTCTGACCCCCGGGCAGCCGTCGCAACACCCCGCAGGAATCAAGTCGCGGCCCGGCGCACGCGCTGCACCATCTCCGGGATCGCCCGTTTCCGTGAACGACCTCGCCGTCCGCACATCGGTCCGAGCGGACGTCGGACTGCCATGGACGGTGTTCTGCCCGAATCCCGGGCAGCGATTTTCGCCGGTGTACTAACTGGTGCGGCGAGGTTCTCAAGGAACGCGGCGCCTACGTGGGCCGCGACACCAGCGAAGGCATCACGTTGCTGGATGGCCGCGATCCCGACGGTCTTCCCATCATGATTGTCTACCCGGAGGCCGAGCGTGCGCCCCGCCATGTGATCCACGATCGTATCCGCCGGGCATGAATGCGAGACGAATCGAACCGTTGACAAGGGCGGGCCGCAAGCCTGGGCCCCCGACCTCATCGACTTCTGCGAAGCTCGGTGATAATCCCCCGGGCTAGCGACTGGCGACCAGGGAGCAAAGAATGGGCAGACGATACACACCGGCTAGCGGACTAGCTTCCGTAGGATTCTCGGTCATGCGCTGCGGGCTGGCGACGACCTTCTTGTGGGTTGGGGCACTTAAGTTCAAAGACTATGAGGTTGAGAACGCAGAGCCTCTGGTCACCGCGAGTCCGCTGACCTCGCGGCTTCATGAGAAGCTCGGCGCACAAAAGCTCGCGCGGCTCATCGGGGTCACGCAGATAACCCTGGGCTCTTTGATCGCGGCGAAGCCGTTCGCGCCGCAAGCCTCCGCGGTTGGCAGCTTCGGGGCCGCGGGGATGATGCTCGGTACGCTTAGCTTCCTGGTCACGACGCCGGAAGCTTGGCAGGAGGGGAAGGGGATGCCGCAGCTATCTATGTTGGGCGAGGCTCTATTGAAGGACAGCGTGCTCCTCGGCGCCTCCCTCCTGACGGCTGCCGACTCGCTGCGAGCCGCTCACGGCGGTAATCGGTCGTAGAGCGCTCCGCGACTTTGGAGCGCAAGCAAATCCAGGTCCGTGATCGTCCGGTACTCCTTTACAAACTTCGTTTGACGCTGCAGTGCAACGTCTCACCGACGACGTCGAGACCAGGTACCCCGAGATCCGGACCTGATTCGCCCGGTACCCGGGCTTCGATCAGGTGGTGGCCTCGGCAGCAGCGACGATGAGCCGTGCCACGGCGTTGGGCTTGGAGATCAGTGAGACGTGCGAGGCTTTGACCTCGACGATCTCTGCCCCGGCTCGCTCGGCCATGAACCGCTGCTGCGCTTCCGGAATGATCAGGTCCTCGGTGCCGATGAGATACCAGGATGGGATCGTCTTCCAGGCTGGGACGCCGGAGGGTTCCAGGCCGGCGCTAAATACGAGGGGGTGTTGGGTCGCCGCTATCGCCAGTGCGTCCCGCTTCGGCAGATCGGGGGCGAAGGAGTTCACCACGACTTCCGGCTTCAGGTAGACGTCGAAGTCGCCGGCCGGGGCGCCGGGGTACGGCCGGAGATCGAAGACCGTGGTGGGGTCCGCCACGGCCAGAGCGGAGTCGGGTCCGAGCAGTGCCAGCACCGGCTCACCCTCGTCGGGTGCGAAGGCGTCCACGTAGACCAGCGCCTTCACGTTCGGGTTGCCGGTGGCCGCGTTGGTGATCACGGCGCCGCCATAGGAGTGCCCGACGAGAACGATTGGACCGGGCACGGTGGACAGGAACGTCCTGATGTATTCGGCGTCACCAGAGAGGCTGCGCAGCGGATTGGGCGGTGCGAGCACCTGATAACCCTCTTGCTGCAACCGTTTCACCACCTCGGTCCAGCTCGACGCATCCGCCCAGGAACCGTGCACCAGCACAATCGTCGGCTTGGCCTCGTCATGCGACCCTGCGGTGGTGGCACCAGGGGCACTCTGTGCCGCCGAGGTAAGGCCGAGCAGTCCGACCACGACGATGATGATCCCGAGCAGCGCAGTCAGCAGCGTCCGGCGGCGGGGAAGCGTACGAGCCATGTCTACCTCCCTGAGAGGGTGTCGAGTCATGCTCTCGTGAACGACGTTTAGCTGTCCATCACTCGTTGCAAGACCAGCCCAGCCCGCCGGCGCCCTGCGCCTCAAGGCCGGCGCCGGCCAGGACGTTCGGCACCCGCTGGCGGCGTTTCCGCAGGTGGTGGGCCCCCGTGGGTTCGAACCCACAACCCGCGGATTAAGAGCACTCTGGGCGCGTTCCCCTTGTGCGACCGGCGCCGCCGGCGACACCCGCAACGACCATCAATTGGCAGAACTACGCACCCGGACGTCCAAACCCGGATCGACGGGCTGGGCCAGCGAAGGATTGCGCCGGCCTCCAAACCGAATTCGACACCGCCGCGGCTAACGATGACGCCCAGCGGGCCCGGGTCGGCGAGGGGAACGCCGAGCTGATGGCCTACATCGATGAGTGGCTGACTCTGGCCGGCTGCCACGACTGAGCCGATGATCAGAGCGTTATTGCGACTGTCACCGCGTTCGTGCTCACGCTGCTGGTCACTGACGCCCGTGCCTCCAGCAGGACGGAATCGACGACGCCGCGGGCCCACTCCAGCATCTCCAGGTCGCGACTCGGCGTTCCCCCGGCCGGCGCAGTGGTCGGGCGGGGCACCAGGATCGTATCGACGGCTTCTTTCACCGCTGTGCCGGGATAGATCCGGTCCAGCCGAACCCCGCTGCCAATCCCGCAGCGAGACCGGCCCCGAAGCGGACGTGCCGGCCCTGCAGGGTCACTTCCCGTAGATCTGCACGACGGGCGTGTGCCCTGAACCGGCGACCTCCAGCAGGTTGGCGACTGGACGCGGCGGTCCGCCGTACCGGTCGTCGACGCCGAACCGCCAGCAACTGACGAGCCAACGGGACGAATCTCGCCGCGCGACGGGCGCAGCCGGACGGCGGGAGTGCACCGGGCAGCCGCTCCTACGGCACGACTTCCGGCCGCGGCGCGGACATGCCGGCCAGCAGGTCGGCGACGGTTTCCGCAGTCACCCTCGCGGCTCCGAACGCCAGCACGTAGTGCTCGCCCAGGACGTCCGGCTCGGCCGGCAGCTCGTGGTCGACGACGACGACCTCGGGCCGCACCGCCCGGACCGCGGCGACAACGTCGGCCTGCCAGGCCCGCCGGCGTACTCCGCGCACGGAGACGACGACCGAGCGGCCGGGATGGTCGAGCGCGACACCGACGGGATCCGGGCCGGATCGCGTGATCGGAACCACCACCGTTCCCGGCAGTCGCTCGGCGAGCGGCGCGCCGACCCCCCACGGAACCGGTCCGGCGGCCATCGACGGTTCGTCCTGCAGCTCCAGCACGACCGGGGGGCAAGCGACCACGACCCGACCCCTTGTGACCACCGCACGCCGGGCAGCCCGCTCCCCCACCGAGCGGACGGCGGCCGCCGGCCGGCCATCGGGCGCGACGGCGGCCCAGCACGCAAGCCGCCGTACCCGCCCAGCAGCCTCTGCGAGCCGCTCGTGACCGAGCCGACCGGACCCGACGGCTGCGACGATCGCCGTGACGATCGCCTCCACTGTCGTCGGCGTGGCGCTCTCACCGCCGACACACAGCGCATCGACACCGGCGGCGAGGGCCTGCACGGCGCATTCGGCTTGGCCGACGGTTCCGCTGATCGCCCGCATGTCCAACCCATCGGTCATGACGACGCCGTCGAAACCGAGCCGGTCCCGAAGCAGGCCGGTCACCACGTTCCGCGACAGTGTCGCCGGCCGGTGGGGGTCGAACGCGGGGATGGTGATATGGGCCGTCATCACGATCTGGACATCGGCTGCGATCGCCGCCCGGAACGGCTCGAGCTCGCGCTCGACGAGCACGCTGGCGGAGGCGCGGACGGTCGGCACGGTGAGATGACTGTCCTCGGCGGTTGCGCCATGTCCCGGGAAGTGCTTGGCCGTCGCCGCGACTCGCCAAGACTGCTGGCCCTCGACGAACGCCCGCACGTGCCGGGCGACGAGGCGTGGATCCGAGCCGAATGCCCGTACGCCGACGATGGGGTTCTGCGGATCGACGTCGAGATCGGCCACCGGCGCGAGGTTCACGTCGACCCCGCATCCGCGCAGCCGGGCGCCAAGCGATGCGGCCACCTCACGGGTCAACTCCGGATCGTCGACGGCGCCAAGCGCGGCGTTTCCGGGCAGGACCGATCCAGCAGTCGCATCCAGTCGGGTGACGTCGCCGCCTTCCTCGTCGACGGCCACGAGCAGGTCCGCGCGATCAGCGCGCAATCGGGCTGTGAGCGTCGCCACGCCGCGGTCGCCACGCCGACGGTCGACGTTCCGGCTGAAGAGAACCACCCCGCCGAGGCCCTCGGCAATAAGGGCGCGCAGCCACCCGGGCGGCTGCGCGACGCCGGCGAACCCGGGAAACAGCGTTGCCAACGCGAGTCCCCGCAGGTGAGCGGGTTCGTGGGGACGAGTCATGTCTCAGCCCTTGACCGCGCCCGAGACGAGCCCCGCCGCCATCCGGTGGTGGACGAGCAGGAAGAAGATCACGACCGGGATGGCGAGCAGGGTCGAGCCAGCCATGATGCTGCCCCAGTCGGTGGCGCGGTTGGCCTCGGTGAACGTCTTCAGCCAGACCGGCAGGGTCTGGTTTTCCGGTCGGGTCATCACGATCAGGGCGAGGGTGAACTCGTTCCAGGCCAGCATGAAGGCGAAGATCCCGCTGGCGACGAGCCCCGGCGCGAGCAGCGGGAAGGTCACCCGCACGAACGCCTGGGTGCGGCTGCACCCGTCGACCATCGCGGCCTCCTCCAGCTCGATCGGCACGCCGTCGACGAACCCGCGGAGCAGCCAGATCGTGAACGGGACGACAGCGGCCACATAGAGCAGGCCGAGGCCGATCACGCTGTTGAGCAGGTTCCAGCCGTCGAGCATCTTGAACTGGGAGATGAACAACCCCTCTGCCGGGATCATTTGGACGAGCAGGATCGTCACGATGAACGCTTTGCGGCTGCGGAAGCGGAACCGCGAGACGGCGAGCGCGGCGAGGAACGCCACGACCAGAGTGACGGCAACTGTCAACAGGGTGACCGTCAGACTGATCCGCAGCGCGGAGATGAACCCGCCGTTGTCGAAGACCCGCCGGAAGTTGTCCAGTGTTCCGGGCACCGGGACGAACGTCGGCTCCGTGCTCCGGATCCGGTTGCCCGGAAGGAACGCGCTGTTGACCATCCAGTAGACAGGGAAGGCCCAGAGCACCGCGACGGCCACGGCAAGTGCACCGTAGGCGCGTCGCCGCGCCCGGGGTCGCATCCGGCGGGCGCGCTTCTCCGCGGTGCGAGCCGACGTGGGTCGCCGGGCCACGTCGGTTTCCCGCGCGGCGGTCACGGCTGTTCCTCGCGGAGCAGGACCCGGACGTAGAAGAAGCTCACCGCGACCGTCAACGCCAGGATGAACCAGGCCGCCGCGGCCGCCAGCCCGAACTGCCCCTCGCCGATCCCCAGCCGGTAGATGTAGGTCCCGATGAGGTTGGTGTCGCGGGCCACCCCGCCGGCGTCCTGGAGCACGAAGATCTGGGTGAACACCCGCAGGTCCCAGATAATCTGCAGCAGGCCGACGATCATCAGCACCGGCTTGATCATCGGGACGGTGATGGCGCGGAACCGCTGCCAACCGGTTGCGCCGTCGATCTGGGCGGCCTCCAGGACGTCGGTGGGAACCTGGATGAGGCCTGCGTACACGCTGAACACGACGAACGGCACGCTCATCCACACGATCACAACTGTCGCGACGAAGTAGAACGACAGCGGATTGATCAGCCAGGACCGGCCGTCAAACTGATCGAGCCCGAGCACGTTGGACAGCAGCCAGTTGATGACTCCGTATTGGGTGTCGAACAGCCACTGCCAGACGGTCAGCGAGGCGAGAATGGGCATCGCCCAGGCAAGGAGCAGACCTAGCTGCAGGATCAGCCGGATGGTGCCCGACAGTTGCGTCATCAGCATCGCGATGGCTACCCCGACCAGCATGGTCAGGGCGGCGTTCACGAGGCAGAACAGGATGGATCTGGCCACCACCGCCCATAGGTAGGGGTCGGTCACCAGCTCGACGTAGTTGTCGAGGCCGACCCACTCTGCGGGCTGGCCGAACTGCTGGGCCAACCCGTACTCCTGCAGGGACATCACCAGCTGACGGCCTAGCGGGTAGCCCGCCGCCAACAGCAAGATCAGGACCGACGGGATAAGCAGCGCGTACGGCAACCGGGAACCGCGCCGCCTGCGAGTCCCTCGAGCCGCGTCCGGTGGCAGGGTCACCGGTGAGGTCGTCGCGGCCATGGCGGACCTCCCGGTAGGACGCGATGATCAATTGAGCTGTTCGGTGATCTTCGCGTCGGCGTCCTCGGCGAGCTGCTGGACGTCGCCGCCGTTCGCGATGCCGACAAACAGATCCTCAAGCACCCGGCTGCCCTCGACAGCCGCCCAGTTGGCGGCCGCCGGCGTGAGCTTGGCGTTGGACGCGGCCGTGATGGCCGCCTCGGCGAACTCGTCGGTGCCCAGGTTCGAGGCGAGGGAGGTCTTCGCCGGGGTCAGGCCGGCCGCGGCGAACATGTTCTGGTACTCGTCGGAGAGCATGAGCTTGACGACCTCGGCAGCCAGCTCCTGGTTCTGCGACTTGGCGGACACGGCGATGTTCGATCCGCCGAGCAGCACCGGGGCTGCGTCGCCGTCGCCGCCGGGCAACGCGAATACGCCCACGTTGGCCATCATCTCCGGGCAGCCGATGTCGGCGTTGTCGATGCTCCAGCGGACCCAGCCCGGCGCGGACAGCATCCCGATCTCACCTGCGCAGAACGGAACCTGCGGGTCGGCCTCGTTCCCGTCCTTGGCGGCACCAGACGCTTCCGTGAACAGCCGCTGCGCCGTCGTCAGGCCGTCGACGGACTCGGCGGTGGACAGCGTGCCGGTCCACTCGTCGCCGTCCTGCACAGCGAGATCGCCACCCGCGTCCCAGACGAACGCAACGCCGTTGCGCCAGTCCTGGCCGGGGAACCAGAAGCCGGAGAAGTTCGGGACGTCGGCGTTGTCAGCTTTCAGGGCGATGGCGGCGTCGACGAACTCGTCCATCGTGGTCGGGACCTCGAGGCCGGCCTTCTCGAACAGGTCCGTCCGGTAGAAGACGTACTTGCTCCCCGCGTAGTAGGGCACCGCATAGGTTTGGCCGTCGACGGAGCCGGCGTCGACAAAGCCTTGTAGCAGGTCGTCGCCACCGAGCTCAGGCAGCAGGTCAGTGAGGTCGGAGAAGGCACCGGCCGTGGTGAATGTCGGCGCCTGCGTGTTGCCGACCTCGACGACGTCCGGCGTCTCCTCCTCGCTGCCGAGCGATGTGGTCAGGCGCTCGACCAGGCCCTCCCACTCCTGCTCCTCGATGGTCAGGGTGGAACCGGGGTTCGCCGTCTCGAACTCCGTCTTCAGCCAGTCCCGCATCTCCTGCGGGGTGTCCGCGCCGTTGAGCCAGACCCGGATGTCGGCCGGTTCGGGCGCGGCGGCGGACTCGTCGGCCGCCGGCTCGTCGCCGGTGGTGTCGTCGTCGCCGCACGCGGCGAAGGCGAGCGCCGCGGCGATGCCGACGGCAAGGAAGCGGGCTCTCTGCACGGTCGGGTCCCTTCAGAGCGTCCTGGGAGCGCTGACAACAGTCTTTTCAAAGGAAGCCACGACTGGAACGTTTCGTTCAAGGCGTTTGGGTCACGATCCGGCAACGACCTCGGCTGGGCTCCCCGGACTCCACTTTCACGGGTGGGCTGCGATACCACTAACGCAGCAATTTCCATGGCGGCGAACGGTACCGCGACACATGCGTGGCCCGCCCGGACGGCTAACCTGCGCCGGTGACAACACGCCTTCCGGAATTCGCCCTCGGCGAGCACGTATGGCTCGACAACCGCGACGAGCGATTCGCATCCAGCCTCAACTGCTTGTCGACGGGCTGGACCGGACCCGGCACCGCCCACACCACTACCCAGCTAATCGGCACCCAGCCCGGCCATTCCCCGACCGGCGAGCGCACCCGTCAGAAGCACACCCTCCACGGGCGTGTCGTTCCTCTGCGCGGACAGCCACCGCGTGCGCTACCGACTCGCGCCCGACCTCTAGGGTCGGTGACCAATGGCAGGATTTGTGTTACGCGTCCGGCTCACCGGCGGTGATCACATCGACGTCACATACGACGAACCCGACACGATCGAAACAGACGAGGTCGTTGAGCACGTCATCTCAACCTTGGCGGAGGATTCCGGACTGCTTCGCAGCAGACATGGTGACCGGCTCGTGGCGCTGTTCGCCCGGGGCGTTGCCGCCATCGAGATCGCGCCACGAGGCGCAATCCTGTGACCGAGACTGGAGGTCTCCCGTCCAGACCGGCACGGAGTGCCCCAAACACACCGAGCAGCGCTTCCGGGGGCCGGTCACGCCAATCGAAGTCGTCGATCAGCCTCCTGGTTGGGCTCGATCGATGAACCATCCGCTCCCCGCCGATCGGCCGTTCACCGACGCCATCGTGGCCTGGGCGCCAGTCCTACCCCCAGAAGATCGCTATCGGATCTCGCGCGATCTCCCGCAGTAGCTCCTCGACACGGGATGAGGGCGCCACACGGTCGCATACGTGGAAGCGAAGGTTGCGGTCGCGCCAGTACAGCGCCCAGTTGCGGCTGCCCTTGCCGTACCGGAGCCGCGCGATCGGGAACCTCGTCCATTCGGGCTCGTCACCCGGCAAATGGTGTCTCGACGTCGACGATGTCGCGTCCGTGTGCGGTCAATGCCCAGATCACGGTGATGGCGACCGCGATCATCACAAGCGACCAGACCGGATACCACGGTAGCCACGCAAAGTTCACGATGGCGCTGATCACGGCCACGATCACACCGACCGTCCGCGCCCAGACCGCACCCCTGAACAGCCCGAAGCCGGCGAACAGGACGATCAGGCCACCGATCAGGTGGATCCATCCCCACGTTGTGGCGTCGAACTGCAGGAAGTAGACATCGCCGGTCGCTTCGGTCCCGGCCGCCGGGACCACGCTGTAGAACTCGTTCTCGATGATCCCCGCCAGGCCGGCGATGGCGTGGAAGACGCCGACCATGATCAACATGATTGCGGCGAACGAAATCCAGCCGACCGCTGCGCTGCTCCGCTCCCGGTAGGTGTTCTGCCTCTCGGACATGCTTCTGTCTCGCTCCTTCTCGGGATGCTCGCACCGCGCTTCGCGGTGCCAACACATTCAAGCGGTCAACACAGAGTCCGGCTAGCACCCCACGCGGGTAAATCTGGTAACCGCTTGCCCGTCGACGCGGCGCCACGAGCCCGCGCTCGTCGGCCCAGGCACCACGGCAACGGACCGGTGCGCGTCCGCCGGCTCGGCGACCAAGCTTGGCCCCAGGGGCTCAGGCGATCTGGTCTCGAAGGCGTTCGCCTCACGGCGCGAACCCACGATTCCGACGGACCCGACTGCGTGTCTTTGACAACTGGGGTCGCGGTCGCGCTCGCCAACCAGGTGGGCGCCGCACTCGCCGCCGACTGGCGCTGACCGTCAATGCACGGTCCTCCGGGGCCTGGCCGCCGCTGGTCGGATCTCACACAGTGATGACGGCCCGAAGGATTGTCACCCGCTCTATCAGGAAGGCCTAGGACAGCGGCCCAGATCGCCAACACGGCGTCCACTCGAGCCAGGCTCGTCGTGCGGTGCTTGACCGCGTGGCATGCAGTTAGTGGCTCGGCGCAGCGCATCACCTGATGCCAGGGCCGAGTCCGAGATCCAGCACGTGGGGCAGCGGCGGCCGCCAGGCCAACATCACCGAGTTGATCCGATCACTCTTTGCCAGCTGCGCATTGTCGAGGCCGATGCAGGCCGGCAGTACGGTGGTGCGCCACAACGAACCCGAGGCCCCATGCAGACGAACGCGAGTATCCAGGGAGCGCGTGCGCGCGACACGGTTCGAGCGGCGGTCGTGGTCGGTGCGCTGGGTGTGGTGTTTGGCGATATCGGCACGAGCCCGATCTACACGATCCAGACGGCTTTCAATCCGGATGACCCGCATCCGGTCGCGGTCAGCACGGACCATGTGTTCGGGATCATTTCGTTGATCTTCTGGTCGGTGATGATCATCGTCACGATCACGTACGTGGCGCTCATCCTGCGCGCCGACAATGACGGCGAAGGCGGCATCATGGCGCTGATCACGCTGATCCGGCGGCGAGGTGTTCCTGGGGGGCGGCGAGCCGCGGTAGTACTGGCCGCGTTGGGGATCTTCGGGGCGTCACTGTTCTTCGGCGACAGCATGATCACGCCGGCGATCTCGGTGCTGTCGGCGGTCGAAGGACTCAAGGTCGTCCAGCCGTCGTTGGAGAGTCTGATCGTGCCCATCACGGCGGTGATCATCGTCGTCCTGTTCGCGTTTCAACGGATGGGTACGGCAGCGGTGGGACGGCTGTTCGGCCCGGTGATGATCGTGTGGTTCCTGGCGATCGCGGCATCCGGGGTCCGGGGCATCGCTGATCATCCGGAGATCCTCAAGGCGCTGTCGCCGTCCTATGCGCTGGATTTCCTGGTCGGGGACTTCTCCACTGCCTTCTTCGCTCTGGCGGCCGTCGTGTTGGCGGTGACGGGCGCGGAAGCGCTCTACGCCGACATGGGGCACTTCGGCCGGCCGGCGATCACCCGGGCGTGGCTGATCCTGGTGTTCCCGGCGTGCATCCTCAGCTACCTGGGCCAGGGCGCGCTGATCCTCGGTGACCCTGCCGACATCAGCAGCCCGTTCTTCCTGCTCGTGCCGGACTGGGGCCGGCTGCCGATGGTCCTGCTGGCGACGGCCGCGACGGTCATCGCGTCCCAGGCGGTCATCACCGGTGCGTACTCCGTCGCATCGCAGGCGGCGAAGCTGGGGTATCTGCCGAGACTGCGGATCACGCACACCTCGGAGGAGACGATCGGCCAGATCTACGTTCCGTGGATCAACTGGCTGCTGATGGTCTCGGTGCTCACCCTGGTGTTCGCCTTCCAGACCTCGTCGGCGCTCGCTTATGCATTCGGCATGGCGGTGACGGGCACGATCACGATCACGACACTGCTGTTCTTCTATGTCGTCCGACACCAGTGGGGCGCCCCGTTGTGGCTGGTGATCCTCGGCGGTGGTGCCCTACTGCTGGTCGATCTGCTCTTCCTCGCCGCCAACCTGACGAAACTGGCTCACGGTGCGTGGCTGCCGCTGCTGATCGGGGTCACGGCGTTCACCGTGCTGACGACCTGGCAGCGGGGCCGCGAGCTTGTCACCCGGCAGCGTGAGCGCGCGGAAGGATCGCTGCGGGCGTTCGTCGACACGCTGCACGAGCTCCACCCGCCGCTGCGCCGAGTCCCCGGCACCGCAGTGTTCCTCAACCGCGGCAAGGAGACGGCGCCGCTGGCGATGCGGGCCAACGTCGAACACAACCGGGTGCTGCACGAACACGTCGTGATCATGTCGATCGAGACCCAACCAGTGCCACACGTGCCGGCGGCCGAAAGACTCACAATCGACGATCTCGGCTACTCCGACGACGGAATCACCCACGTCAGCGCCCAGTTCGGGTACATGGACGAGCCGAACGTCCCCAGCGTGCTACGACTACTCGAAGCCGCCGAGATCGAGCGACCCATCGACGTCGACCAAGCCTCGTACTTCCTCTCCAAGATCGAACTGCGACCCGGGGACGCCCCGACGATGGCGCGCTGGCGCAAACAACTCTTCCTCGCCACCGCCCGAATCACCGCCGACGCCGCCGAATACTTCGGCCTCCCCCAAGACAAGACGGTAATCATGGGCTCACACATCGAGGTATAGAACAGTCCAGTCGGACGAGTGGCCCCGTGAGGCCGTTCCGAACGTACGGACGTGACGAACGTGATCGAGGTCGAGGACGTCGACGAGAACTGTGGGAGCCCGCCTACGGTCCGGACGCGGACCTTCCTTCGGGTCCACGACGAGGCTCTGACCGGTGCCGACCGGACTAGCGCAGCTAACGCTCACGGCGTGTCATCACCGCACGGGTTCACCTGGCGAGGGTGATGTCCTTCTCCGCTGGTTCTGGTCGTCTGGTGGCCATGAGCAATCCGGAGCGGGAGCGGGTGGAGTCGTTCGGGCGGCCCGAGGATGGGCTCCTCGACGCCAGCCCTTGGTACCTGTGGGGTCCCTATCTCAGTGAACGGGCCTGGGGCACCGTGCGCGAGGATTACAGCGAGGGCGGAACGGCGTGGGAGTACTTCCCGCACGACCATGCACGATCACGCGCTTACCGCTGGAGTGAGGACGGCCTCGCCGGCGTCTGCGACGTCGAGCAGCGGCTGTGTTTCGCGCTGGCGTTTTGGAACGGCGAGGACCCGATCCTCAAGGAGCGGATCTTCGGACTCACCGGCAACGAGGGCAACCACGGCGAGGACGCCAAGGAGTACTGGTGGTACCTCGACGCGGTCCCGAGCCACGCGTGGCTGCGCTGGCGGTACCACTACCCTCAGCGGGCGTTCCCGTACCAGTGGCTGCTCAGCGAGAACCGCCGTCGCTCCAGGCTGGAGCCGGAGTTCGAGCTGCTCGACACCGACGCCTTCGACGAAGACCGGTACTGGATCGTCGAGGCCCTCTACGCCAAGGATGACCCGCAGGATCTACGCATCCGTATCCGCCTGACCAACGCCGGCCCCGAACCCGCGACGCTGCACGTGCTGCCGACCCTGTGGTACCGCAACACCTGGTCGTGGGACCCGGGGGTGGCCAAGCCGCGGCTGGCCACTGGCGGGGACGCCACGATCGTCGCCGAGCACGAACGCTTCGGCCCGATGGTTCTGCAGGCCGCCGCCGGGCCCGACGGGGCGATGCCCGCGCAACTGTTCTGCGAGAACGAAACCAACGCGCAGCGGCTGTTCGGCAGCCGCTCGTCCACGCCTTACCCCAAGGACGGGATCAACGACCATGTGATCCATGGCGCGGCAACCGTCAACCCGCTCAGGAGGGCACGAAAGCGGCGTTCTGGTACCAGGTCACGGTGGACCCGGGCGGAACCGCGGAACTGTCGCTGCGGCTGGCGCCGGCGGCCGCGGCCGACCCGACCGTCTTCGGCCCCGCCTTCGACGAGGTGCTGTCCCAACGCCGCGCCGAAGCCGACGCGTTCTACGCCGAGTTGACACCGACAGGTACCAGCCCCGAAGACGCCATGATCATGCGCCAGGGCTTCGCCGGGATGATCTGGGGAAAGCAGTTCTACCGCTACGACGTCGCCCGCTGGCTCGCCGGCGACCCGGCTCAACCGCCGCCGCCGCCGGGGCGGCAGTACGGGCGCAACGCGCACTGGGGTCACCTGGACGCTGACGACGTAATGTCGATGCCGGATTCGTGGGAGTACCCGTGGTTCGCCGCGTGGGACTCGGCGTTCCACGCGGTAGCGCTGGCGCACCTGGATCCCGCGTTCGCGAAGTACCAGCTGATCCTGCTCTGCCGCGAATGGTTTCAGCATCCCAACGGCGCCATTCCCGCCTACGAGTGGGCCTTCGATGACCTCAACCCGCCTGTGCAGGCGTGGGCCGCGCTGCAGGTGTTCGAGATCGACGGCCGGCGCGACCTCACCTTCCTCACTCGGGTGTTCTCCAAGCTGCTCCTGAACTTCACCTGGTGGGTGAACCGGCAGGACGCCGACGGGTCGAACCTGTTCGAGGGCGGCTTCCTGGGCTTGGACAACATCGGCCCGATAGACCGCTCGCACGTGCCCGAGGGGTTCGTACTGGAGCAGTCCGACGCGACGGCTTGGATGGCCTTCTACTGCCTCAACATGCTGGAGATCGCCCGCGAACTCGCTCAGCGCATCCCGGCGCTCGACGACCTCGTCATCAAGTTCATGGAGCACTTCGCGCTCATCTCGAACGCGATGCACACCAAGGATCTGTGGGACGAGCAGGACGGCTTCTACTACGACATGCTTCGCGGTCCCGACGGGCGTCACGTCCCGCTGCGGGTCCGGTCGATGGTGGGGATCATTCCGCTGTTCTCCACCAAGATCATCGGAGAGGACGACCTCGCCGGGGCCCAGGCCATGCGCAAGGGCTTCGCCGCCATGGCGCACACGGCGCGGCATCGACGAGGAGGACGTCCGCAAGGCCGGCATCCTGGTGGACATCGGGGGCAAGCGCCGGATGATCGTCGGGGTCGCCGCCCGTGGCCGCGTCCGCCGCATCCTGGCCCACCTTTTCGACGAGGACAGCTTCCTGTCGCGGTATGGCCTGCGCGCAGTATCGCGATGGCATGCCGACAATCCCTTCCGCCTGGAGATGCCCGGCTACACCGCCACCATCGACTACGAGCCGGCGGAGTCGACCACGGGCATGTTCGGAGGCAACTCGAACTGGCGGGGACCGCTGTGGATGCCGCTCAACTACCTGGTACTGCGGACCCTCGACGACTACTACGCCAACCTGGGTGAGGCGGTGACGGCTGAGTACCCGACCGGCTCCGGCCAGCAGCGCCATGCGGGCGAGATCGCCGAGGACCTGCGCCAGCGACTCCTGTCCCTCTACCGCCGGGGATCGGACGGGCGCAGGCCCGCCTTCGGCTGGGTAGACCGCTTGCAGAACGACCCCAACTGGCGGGACAACCTGCTCTTCTTCGAGTATTTCCATGGCGACAACGGCGCCGGCCTCGGCGCCATGCACCAGACCGGCTGGACGGGGCTGATCGCCGAGCTGATCGCCCGCCCCACTGCTGCCGGCCTGCGGGCGCCCGCGCCGGCGGTGGCAGATGCCGTCGCAACGGGAGGGGAGGAGTGATCGCCTTTGGTCGGCAGGTCTGCGGCAACCTCGACGCGGGCGCCGCACACGAGTGGCTGGTCACCGACGGGCTGGGCGGCTACGCGATGGGCACCGTCGCCGGGCTGCGCACCCGCCGCTACCACGGGCTGCTGATCGTTGCGGCGCCGGGGGCGAGCGCTCGCCGGTTGGGTCTCGCCGCGCTGGACCCAGTGGTGCGGATCGGCGAGCGTGTGGTCAGGCTTGCCACCGACGAGTGGGCGGGCGGTGCAGTCGATCCCGCCGGTCATGTCCACCTTGCGACCTTCCGCCTCGACGGCGGTGTGCCGTGCTGGCGCTGGGACCTCGGCGACGTGGTGCTCCAGCGCGAGATCGCGATGGCGCACGGGTCGCCCCGCCGTTGGGGTGCTGTTCCGCCTACTGCACAGCCCGCGCCCGGTAACGCTGGAGCTGACACCGCTGTGCACCTGGCGCGACGTGCACGGGGAACGGCAGGCCTGGGCTGAGCCCTCCGTGACCGCGGTCGCAGACGGCTTCGTGTTCGAGGGCGCGTATCGGGTAGCCGGGCCGGGTTGGCAGCCCGGTGGGGACTGGTATCACGGCGTATACGCCCGGGAGGAGGCGGCCCGGGGGTTGAACGCCATCGAGGATCTGTGGGCGGCGGGTCGGTTCAGCGCCGAGGTGGAGCCGGGTGGGACCGTGGAGGTGACCGCGGCCGGCGCACCCTTCGACGGTGATCTGCCGTCGGCCGGGCAGCTGGCCCGCGACGCACGGCAGCGGGCGGCGGATCTGGGCCGGCAGGCCAACGCCGCGGACCCGCTCGACCGGCAGCTCGCGGTCGCCGCCGACCAGTTTGTCATCGGCACCCCAACCGGCCCGTCGGTCGCCGCGGGCTACCCATGGTTCGGCGAGTGGTCGCGCGATCTGATGATCGCCTTCGAGGGGCTGTTCCTTACGACGAACCGGCACAGCGAGGCACGTGAGGTCCTGCTGCGGGCCGGGCAGACCGTATCGGAGGGCATGCTTGCCAACACCGCGGACACCGGCACCCTGGAGTACAACACCGCGGATGCCGCGCTGTGGTTCCTCCACGCGATCGGTCGGTACGTCGAGGCGACGGCGGACGTGGACATCGTCGCCGTCTTGGCCGACAAGATGGACGAGATCCTGAACCGCCACCTCCGGGGGACTCGCTACGGGATCGTGGCCGACCCGACGGACGGCCTGCTCCGGCAGGGCGAACCCGGAGTCGCGCTCACCTGGATGGACGCGCGGGTCGACGGACTGCCCGTCACCGGCCGCCAGGGGAAGGCGGTGGAGATTAACGCCCTGTGGGTCGAGGGGCTCGCGGTGACCGCTGAGCTGTTCGCACGGCTGGGCCGGAGTTGCGACTGGGGCGCGGCCGCCGAGCGCGCGACCGCCTCGTTCCGCCAGCGCTTCCCCCGCCCCGACAACTTTGGCCTCTACGACGTCGTTGACGGGACAGCCGGTGATGACCCGTCGGTGCGCCCGAACCAGTTGCTCGCGGTGTCGCTGCCGCACGGTCCGATCACGGATCCTGGACCGGTGGAAGCGTGCCGTGCGGCGTTGCTCACCTCGATCGGCCTGCGCTCCCTCGCCCCCGGATCGCCCGGCTACCAGGGCCGACACCGCGGGGGGCCGGCCGAGCGGGACCGCGCCTACCACCAGGGCACGGTCTGGCCCTGGCTGATCGGACCGTTCACCGACGCCGCCCTGCGCGTCGGGGCCGAGGTCACCGGTCTACTCGACGGCCTCGAGCTGCACCTAGGTGAGTGGGGTCTCGGGTCGGTCTCCGAGACCGCCGACGGAGATCCGCCCCACGCCGCCACCGGCTGCCCATTTCAAGCCTGGTCCGTGGCCGAGGTCCTCCGCGCGCGCCGCGTCCTGGCCTCACACGAATGACCACCCGTCAGCATGACCCGCAAGCGTGCCCGCCCGGCCCGAACCAGCCGTCGAGCTGGGTGGCGATGTGTTGCCGACGGTCGACCCGGCGCTGGGCCGACTGGTCCGCGACCAGGCCACCGCCGGGCAACCCTGCCGGCGGCACGGCCCGGATCGCCCTACACGAGAACCCGCCGAATCCGCCTTCTCCGCCGCGGCGGGTCACATTTGGTCAGCCAGGCACCGCCGCGGCGGGGGCGGCGTCGGTCGTCGTGCCGCCGGGATCGACGTTGAAGTTGTCGCGGAACAGGTTGCGCGGGTCGAGCTCGCGCTTCAGCGCCCGGAGGCGTTCGATCGTCGCGGGCGGGAAGACCTCGCCGAGACGCGTGGGGTGCTGGTCGGTCTCGAAGGGCAGGTAGATGCCGGCGAGGTGCGGGCGGATCCGCGTCCAGTGGCGGTCCACCTCACGCGCATCGGCGCCGAGCGCGTTGACCTGGAACTGCGCTTCGCGGTGGGCGAAGGCGGTCGCATCCGGGGGCACGTCGGCCGTCGCCCCGCCGAGGCTCCGCAGCTGGAAGAGATGGACGGATCCTGAGCGCAGCAGTGCCGCGATCTCTGCGCAGAACGCGGGCGTGATCACGTTCAGCAGGCCCGAGCGGCCGACCGGCTCGCCCTGGCCGTGCTGCTCCTCGGTAGCGTGGAGGTTCATCACCCCGGCGTAGGGCGTGACGACGACCTGGCGCTGCACGAGCGGCGCGAGCTTGACGAAGGGCTGGAGGCGGGCATCGATCGTGTCGCGGTCCGCGGAATCCACCACGACGGCGATCGTCAGGGCGAGAGGACCCGCGTTGCCAGGCCCCGCAAGGAGCATGGTCGTGGTGTCGCGGGGGGCGCTGGAGGCGACCTCGCCGAAGGCGACCAGGAAGCTCGCAGGATCCTGCACCAGGTAGGTCAGCAGGGCCAAGCCGACCTGGTCGACCTCGTCGACCACGAAGTCGAAGGAGACGACGACGCCGAAGTTCGCCCCTGCGCCGCGCACCGCCCAGAACAGCTCCCGGTTCTCGTGCTCGTCGGCCACCACCACCGACCCGTCAGCGAGGACGACGTGCGCCGCGACGAGGTGGTCGATGGTCAGGCCATGCGCGCGGGCGAGCAACCCGATCCCGCCGGCGGTCGCCAAGCCGCCCACACCCACCGCGCCGCTGTCGCCGGACGACAGCGCCCAGCCGTGCGGCTGAAGCGCGGCGGCGACGTCCCTCCAGCGGGCGCCGGGGCCGATGCGGACGAGCCGCGCGGCGGAGTCGAGCACGTGGATGCCGTTCAGATGCCGGAGGTCGATGACGATGCCGCCGCGGTTCGTCGAGCGACCGCTGAGGCCGTGCCCGCCGCTGCGGATGCCGAGGGGCAAATGCAGCTGACGCCCGGCGAAGTCGACGGCGTCGACGACCTGCGCGACCGTGCGCGGGAGCAGCACGATGCCGGGTGCTCCGCCGCGGAAGTACGTCGACCTCAGCCGACCGTACGCGGGATCGCCCGGCTTCACGGCGGCGTCAGCGAGGGACGCCGGGACGGCGTCGTAGTCCAGCGTCGATGATCCGTGCACGTCGCGCCCTCCCCCTCAGCCGGTCGCGGCCGCATGCCGCTCGGCCGCGACCAGTTCACGCGTGGCCGGAACGACCTCGGCCGCGAAACGTTCGATCATCGCCGCCTCGTCGGAACCGAGGACGAAGGCGCCCACGCCGTCGCGCAGCGCCATGTCGGCCAGTTCCTCCGCCCACTGGGCCGGCGGTCCGTCGAGCAGGCCACCCCGCAATCCGGAGAACCGCCCTGGGAACGTGAGGATCCGGCGCACGGCCGACGGGTCACGGCCGGCCGCCGCGGCAGCCTCGTCGATCACGCGGTTGGGCTCAGCCAGCGTCGGCGGCCCCCCCGGCAGGAACAGGCGGATCGGCACGGACCAGCCATCCGCCCTCCGCCCGACGAGGCGAAGCATGCGTGGCATCCCGGCCCCGACCCAGATCCCGACGTCGTGCGCCGGGGCCGGTCCGCGCGGCGCTCCCCAGGCGCGGTAGTGCTTCCCGTCGAAGAAGACACCGCCCGGCTTGTCCGCGGCCCAGACTTCACGGAGGATCGTGATCGCCTCCTCGAGCGCCTTGACGGCCTCGCCGGGGGTGCGGCGCGGCCCGCCCATCGCCTCGATCGCGTCCCATGTCCGCCCGGCACCGATCCCCAGCTCGAAACGACCGCCGGAGAGCAGGTCGACCGAGGCGGCGGCGCGGGCCAGCATGACCGGCGGCCGCAGCGGGAGGTTCAGCACGTTGTGGCTGAGCCGAACCCGCGAGGTGCACGCCGCCACGTACGTGAGGAGGGTCCACGTGTCGAGGAAGCCCGGCTGGTACGGGTGGTCCTGGAACGTCACCAGATCGAGGCCGGCCCGGTCCGCGACCACCGCCAGCTCGACGGCGTGATGAGGTCGCTGCGCAGCCGGCGTGATGAACGTCCCGAAGAGCAGCTCGTGACCGTAGTCCATGTAAATCCCTCGGGTTACTCGTCCGTGTTCGTGGCGACGTACTTCGCTACAACCTGGATCTGTGCGGTCGAGGTCGTTTCGCGTGATCGCGCGCCGGTCCAGCATCACGCTTGCCACGGATCACCGCAACGGTGAGCCCGATCGGGAAGCGCGTCGCGCGCAGTCCGTCCGAGAGCGCAAACATCGCGGCCAGGATGGGTGCCGGCGCTGCCAAGCCACTGCCAGCCATGGCGCCGCCGCTGCCGTCGAGGCAGTCCGCCCGCGGCACGGTTCGCAGGGGAGCAGCCTTGTGAAGTCCTTCACAGGTGCGTTGGGGCATGCCAGACTGGGCCACTGGCATCCGAGGTCTTGCCGCTATGTCTTCCTCGCTTGAGATCCGGCTTCTGGGACCGTTCAAGGTCTTCGTTGGAGGTCGCCCCGCAGAGGTCACCGGCCCCAGGCGGCGCGCGCTGCTGGCGCTGCTGGCCTTGCGGGGCGGTCGTATGGTGCCGGTCGAGGTGCTGGTCGACGCCTTGTGGGGGGCGGAGGTCCCTGCGGCGCCGCGTAATGCCGTGCAGCACCACGTTTCTCGGCTCCGCGCCGCGCTTGGAGCTGAGTCGATCGTTGCCGCCCCGGACGGGTACGCGCTGGCGGGTGCCACCGTGGACGCGTTGCAGTTCGACGAGCTGCTGGCCAGGGCACGCAGCGCCCGGCGGGTAGGCGACGCGGGTCAGGTCAGCGACCTGGTCGCTCGGGCGTTGGCGCTGTGGCGCGGACGGCCGCTGCAGGGCCTGCCGGACGGCAGCTGGGTCGGCGCGGAGGCCGCCCGGCTGGAGGCGCTGCGGATCGACGCGCTGGAGGAGCAGTTTGAGGCGGCGTTGGCGCTGGGGGAGCACACCGAGGTGGTCGGCCGGATCCGCCCGGTCCTGGAGGAGCATCCGTTCCGGGAGCGGCTGTGGGGCCAGCTGATGCTGGCCCTGTATCGCAGCGGCCGCCAGGCGGAGGCGCTGGAGGCCTTCGGGCGGGCCCGGCGGGTGCTGGCCGAGCAGCTGGGGATCGAGCCGGGTCCTGGGTTGCAGCGGCTGCAGGCGGCGATTTTGGCCCACGACCCCGCCGTGGCCAGCGTCCCCGCGGCTGTGGCGCCGCGGGGCCGGCTGCCGGCGCCGGTCACCTCGTTCGTGGGTCGCGAGCAGGCGCTGGCCGAGGCGACCGAGTCGGTTGGGAGGCATCGGCTCGTGACCCTGGTCGGTCCGCCCGGGGTCGGCAAGAGCCGGCTTGCGCTGGAGGTCGCGCGGGCGGTGCAGCACGACTTCGGCGGCGGGGTGTGGTTTGTCGAGCTTGCCCGCGCCGGGCTGCCCGCTGACGTGGCGGGCGTGGTGGCGCGCACGCTGGTCGCGCGCGGCCCGACGCCAAGCCGGGACCCGCTGGCACGGGTGGTCCAACGCCTGCGGCAGGCCAACGTCCTGCTGGTCCTGGATGGTTGTGAACCGGTGATCGAGGAGGCGGCCCGGGTGGCCGCGGGCGTGCTGGCCGAATGTCCCGGGGTGCGGGTGCTGGCGACCAGCCGGGAGGTGCTGCACCTGCAGGGTGAGGTTCGGTTGGTGGTGGCGCCGCTAGCGGTCCCGGCGGCCGCGGGCGCCGACGCGGCTGAGCTGGCGGCCTCGGAGTCGGTGCGGCTGTTCCTGGACCGGGCGCGGGCATCACGGCCAGGGCTGCCGCTCGCCGAGGACAACATCGCCCTGGCGGCGGAGATTTGCCGGCGGGTGGACGGGCTGCCGTTGGCGATCGAGCTGGCCGCCGCGCGCGTCAGCGTCCTGGGGCTGCGCGAGATCCTGTCAGCGCTCGAGAGTCGCAGGCCGCTGTTTGTCGAAGCCCGAGACCGCCGGGCTGTCCCCCAGCGGTACCTGCGCACGGTCGTGGCCTGGAGCCATGACCTGCTGCACGCCCACGAAAAGGCGCTGCTGCACCAGCTGGCGGTGTTCCGCGGCGGCGCAGCACTGTCGGCAGTGGTCGCCATCGCCGGTCCCGGACAGCTGGATGCGGCGAGCGAGACCCAGCTGCTGGGCGCGCTGGTCGACAAGTCGATCCTCACGGCGTCGTTTCCAGATGGCGCAGCGCGCTACGACCTGCTCGACACCGTCCGCGAGTACGCCCTTGAGCAGATGGCCAAGGCCAGCAGCCTGCGCGCGGCCCAGCTGGGGCACGCCGAATACTTCGCGACCATGGCCGACGCCGCGCGGACCGAGCTTCGTGGGCCCGACTGGCTGGCCTGCACCGGGCGACTGGAGCTGGAGCACGACAACCTGTGGGCGGCGCTGGCCTACGCACGCGACGCACCCGACCCGGCGATCGCGGTCCGGCTGGGCGCGGGGCTGGGCTGGTACTTCGCCCTCGCCGAGCGGGTCTCCGAGGGGCGCAGCTTCCTCGAAGCTGGGCTTGCGGCCGCCTCGGACGACGCGCCGGTCGGCAAACGAATCGAGCTGTTGGCGTTCCTGTGCTATCTGGCGACCGAAGAGCTGGATCTCGACGCCGCGATCGACGCTGGTGAACGTGCTCTGGCCGCGGCGGCGGCCGGTCCTGCACCGTCCGAGTCGGCCCTCGCGCGGGTCGCACTCTCGCTTGCCCTCGCGCATTCCGGCGACCACGAGCGGGCGGCAGCACTGGCGGAGGAGGCGCGGGCCGGCTACGGCGCAGCCGGAGACCATTGGGGCGTCGCTGTGAGCAGCCTGGTCCGGGCCCAGGGTGCCGTCCACGCGGGAGACATCTCGACCGTCGCGAGCATGACGGCCGAGATCCTCCGGCACTCCGAGGCGATCGGGTACGACGTGTTTGTGGTTCCCACGATGCTGATCGAAGCGTGGATCGCTGAGCAGCGAAATGAACCGGGTGCCGCGGAGGACGCCTACCGGCGCGCGCTTGAGCTCGCGGGGCGAATCGGCTTTGCCGGCCACGTCTCCTTCGCCCTGGCCCAACTCGGCTCGATCGCGCTCGCCCGCGGGGACACGCGCCAGGCCGAGGAGCTCTGTCGGCAGGCGCTGGTCACGACCGAGGCGGCCTCGGCGTCGTGGCTCGCCGCGCACGCGCGGGTGCAGCTCGCCCAGGCCCTGGAGGCGGCCGGCGACGCGGACACCGCCGAGACGCTGTACCGGAGCGTTATCGAGTGGTCGCAGACGCCGCGGCCGCGCCAGGCTCGTGAGTCGCTCGTCGTCGGGCTTGGCGGAAGCCCCGCGGCGGCGGCGCTGCGGGACCTGGCGCGGCTTACGGCAGCCCGCGGAGACGGCGACGCGGCCGACGACCTGCACGCCCAGGCCGCCGCGATCGCGGAGCGCGACCGGGCTTCGCCTTCCGCCCTACGAGGTGCGGCTGTGGCGACCTGAGCATGCGCCGGGCCGGTTGAGGAAGTCGGGCATACACGTGGGCGAGCCAGCAGACCAGCAGGGTGGCAAGCGTGGCCTCCAGGATGAGCGCTGCGGACTCGCGCCCGCCGGCGGTGGTCGCGATCACCGCGCTGGCGACGATCGTGCCGTAGATCGCCGCCCGCAGGTTGACGGCGAGGATCCTCGCCAGCCTTGAGGGTAGGAGAAACCTCACACCTCTGCGGGCACCGCCTGGTGGCCGATCCCCGGGGACATGCGGCAGCGAGGCTGGTGCTCGTGGCGCCCTCGTGGCAGCCGCGTGGCAGCCGAGCTTCGTAGCGTCCTAGAGCAGCAGCTCAGACCGGTAATCGGCGCAACCCAAGGAGGAAGCATGGACTTCTCCGCACGAGTCGATGAGCTCCAGCAGCGCGTCGCGGCGACCAAGACGGCGGTGCAGGCCGCCGCCACCGAGTCCCGTGACCAGCTCAGGCAGCGAATCGACCAGGCCCAGCAGGACGCCAAGGACGCCCAGCAGCGAGCCGAGCGCAGACCGCCGGACCGCGCACGCGGCAAGTTCGCGCAGATGAAGGCCGACGCCGCCGCAGTTGAGCAGAAGCGGCCCGCTCGAACGGCTGCGGCCAAGACGATGCGGGGCCGCGGTCGTCGAGGATTTCGCGAGGCTGCTCGTCGTCAAGCAGGTTGCCAAGCGGGTCGCTGGTCAGGGCGAGATGGTCGTCCGGATCGAGACCTCGGGGCTCTGTCACACCGACATCCACGCCGCCCACGGCGACTGGCCGGTCGAGCCGTCGCCGCCGTTCATTCTCTGCCGAACGATCCGCGAGGGATACCATGATCGAACTGCAGCAGCTCACCAAGGGATACGG
>CAWHPW010000014.1:0-224168 GCA_963831385.1 uncultured Actinomycetota bacterium | reverse complement strand
CGCGACACGGCGCCTATCTTGACCGACCGGAGGGTTTTCCACCTCTCCAGACCACCAAGACGTGGGAAACCCTCCAGTCGCACGTCACGGGGAGGTTTCGGGCGGCAGCGTTGCCGCTCTCGACGCCCAGCGCCGGAACAGCACCGAAAACGCCAGAGCTTCCACACCAACCAGCCAGAGAAACATCCCCACACTGACAGCCAATGAGTGCGGCACAGGCCCGACGTTCAGCAGCAGCAGCACAACCGGTGCGATGGCGAGGAGAGCAGCGATGATGCGCACGGCTGGGTGAAACCGTCCGGCAAGCGCCAGTCCACCAAGCAGAACGGTCGGCGCCATGAACAGGCCGACGTTGGAGAACACGCCAATGCCCATCAAGCCCGCCAGCCGCCAGGTACGACGCCGGCCGCTGCGCCGAGCGGCCTCGACCAAACCCAGCCCTAGGCCTGCTACGGCACTGACGGCGAGGATGAACCCGGTGCCGCTCCAGGTGAACTCCGGCGTCGTGCTGATGAAGCGCATCCAACCTCGCATGGCGGCTCCCCACAGCAGACCGAGTGCGGCGCCGATCGCCGCGTATCGGATGAGTGAGACCGCCGACGGCGAAGACACACCTCCGCTCGGCGCCCGACGTCGACAGCTGATACCGCCCAGCCCTAGCTGAGTGCTCAACCGACTGCAATGCTGCTATTCTGACAGCATGGCTGTGGCAATCACGATCCGTAACGTTCCGAACGACGTCCGGGATGAGCTCGCGGCTCGGGCCGCTCGGTCGGGTCGCTCATTGCAGGAGTACCTGGCAGCAGCGCTTGGCGATCTGGCGGGCCGGCCGAGTGTCGACGAGGCCGTCAGCCGAGTCCGGGCACGGGCCAAGGCGGCGGGTCGTCACCTCGACGCCGCAGCCATTCTCGCGGACCGCGACGCCGAACGACGGTGACCGATCGTTTGGTTCTCGACTCGTCTGCCCTCGTGGCTCTGCTGGTCGACGCGGGGCCGACCGGCGAATGGGCGGCCGAGGCCGTGCGCTCGGCCGAGATCGCAGCCCCCGAGCTCGCGCTGTTCGAGACAGGCAATGTGCTGCGGCGGCGGCAGCTGGCCGGAGATCTCGAGCCGGTCGAGGCCACGTTGGCGCACGGCGATTTACTGGCGCTGCCGCTGCACCTGTGGCCCTATGCTGCGCTCGCCGAGCGGGCATGGGCGCTGAGAGGCGCATTGACCATCTACGACGCCTCGTATGTGGCACTTGCCGAGCTGCTCGAGGCATCGATGCTCACCCTGGACAGGCGGCTGGCCCGCGCTGGCGGTGTCGCATTGCCCGGTGTTGGTACCGCCCAGCCTTAGCTGATCTTGCGACAGGCGCGGCAGTCGGACCGCCTTTCCTGTCTCAGAACATCGCTGACTCACCTGGAGGGTACCGAGCGGCGACCCGGTCGAACATTGCGGCGACCTCATGCGGCTGCTTGTCCAACGACGCGCGCGACACGGCGCCTATCTTGACCGACTGAAGGGTTCTCCACCTCTCCGGGCCAGGGAGACGTGGGAAACCCTCCAACCGTGTCGCGCGCGTCGTTGGTGGCCAGTCCATGGGAGTCGCCGACGGAGGTGTCGTGGTCAGTCCTCGCTGTTGACGTCGCGATCATGGCCGGGATGCTGATTGCGTTGTCACTGCTTCGCCGGCTCCGACGCCGGCAAGTCGCTACGCCAATTCCGTCCGCTCGTTGAGACTCGTGCCTGGAGGGCTCCCATGACGAAGGGACGGCCGGTTCCCGGCCGCCCCTTTCGCGCTTCACCCGTCAGGGGAACAGGTGCGCCATCGCCCGCGCCATGAGGTCGTCCCGCTCGGCTGGAGCAAGCCCCTCGAAGCCGAACCCGGCAAACACGGTGTCCTCCGTCGTGGTGACGGCACCTTCCTCGAACCCGAGCTGGGTCCGGATCCAGTCGTTGGTGTTCGCAGCCGAGCCCTCGGGCGACCCGCTGACCGTCCAGCCGCTGAGATCCTCCTCGAAGCCGGTCTCGGCCACCGCCGTGCCGTCGACAAGGACGGTGACGTCGTCGAGGAAGACGCCGATGCCCTGGGTGCCCCAGTCGCTCACGTAGGAGATCGAGACCTCGACCTGCGTCCCGGCGTAGCTCGACAGGTCGACCGACCACTCCGACCAGCCCTGCGACGAGCCGGTGGCTGCGTTCCAATCACCCGTGGACCCGTCGGTTCGCAGTTCGGTCCCTGGTAGTGGGCGAGGAACGGGTGCAGCTCGCTCCAGCCTTCGGGGCAGCTCTCGCCTGTTCCCTGCCTGGGTGTGGCCGTTGGCGTCCGGCAGCGTCGTCCAGTCATCCGACCCGACCTCGTGCGCCTCGACGAACAGGTAGTCCCAGTCCAGCCTCGGTGTCGTACGAGCGTCCAGAATCGCAGCTCGCCCGACGTCGCGCCGGTCAGGTCGACGGTGCGAGTGAGCCGCTTGTAGGTCACGTCGGCCTGCTGGCTGTAGACGTACCACTCGCCGGTGTGCGGGTCGAACGGCCCGCCCGGGATGTCCCAGTCCACCGGCGCCTCGCTGGCGAACTGCGGGAACTGGTCCGGCGGCAGGAAGCTCGACGTGGTGAGCAGCAGGGCCGTGTGGTCCTGGTTCCCCGCCGAGCCGGCGGCGTTGAGGTCGCCGGTGAAGCCGGCGAACGCGTCCTCGTCGCCGATCAGCTGGTACGGCTCGCCGTCTGGGTCGGTTCCGCCGTCGCTGACGTTGACGTAGGCGCCCAGCCAGTACTGCTGGAAGTCGTTCAGGAGCGGCAGGCACGGGTACGACCTGCGGCGTCGTGCACTCCGGCGGCTGGAACGGGTTGTACGCAGTACGCACCGTTGGCCGCCTGGGCGAACAGCGCGTACTTGCCCGCGATGATCGCCTTGCCGCCCTCGTTGAGGTAGTCGCGCACGGACAGCTCGATGTCGAGCGCCGCCTTGGCCGTCGTGCCGGGAACCTGGCCGACCGACCGCAGGATGATGTCGTTGCCGGTCTCCCAAACCACGGCGTCGTAGTGCGAGAGCACGCCGAGGTGATGCGGTGCCTGCCGGCCCATGACGTCGAAGTCGTAGACGTCGCTGCTGTACCCGGCGGCATCGAGCGACGACGCGTACTCGTCGACGTACTGCGCGCTGGTCAGGCCCTGCACCGGGCTGAGACCGGTCACGTCCTCGGCCGCCAGGATGAGCACGTCGCCGCCGATGTCGTCGTGCACGGTGTAGGTGAACGGCACGGTGGACACCGTCGTAGAGCCACCGTTCCGAGTGACATTGCGACCGGAGAACCACACTTCGACGACGTCACCCTCGCTGGCCCCGATGTTGGCCCGGAACTCGCCGTAGTAGTCGTCGTGGGTGTCGCCGTACCGCTCACCGCCGTCCCATTCCTTCACCGGGGACGTTCGGACGCGCTCGCCGTTGATCGAGTAGTTGACCCTGATGTTATGTAGCGACCGCTTGGCGATGACCGCTACCGGCTGGGTGCGTCCATAGGACACCGGGAACGGGTCGGCAACCAGATCTGGAGCGTCGATACCGAGGGCGGACACCGGGTCGTCCGGGTCGTGTGCCGAACGTGCGACGGACAGTGCGAACGGGATGTTCTTCTCGAACTCGGCCTGGATGAGCTCCTCGTCGTCGGGGAAGATGAAGCCGCTCACGCAATCATCGGCTTCCCACTCGTCGTCGGGCACCGAGTCCGAGGCGGCCTCGCAGGTAGACATCTCCGGGGTGAACCCCAGCGTGCCGTACTTGACCGTGGCATGGGTGTCGGTGTCGCCGTTCGTGGTGTAGAGCTCGGCGGAGATGTCCGGGTCGTATCCGGGGATCGCTGAGCCTGGCGGGTCATTCTCGTCGGTACCTGCCATCGCCTCGTAGATCGTGTCGTCCGGAGACGGAGTGCTGACCTGCCAGCCGATCCCGTAGAGCAGTAGCTCAGCAGCCGAGTGGTAGTTGACGAAGAACTCGAACCTGATCCGTGCGAACAGGTCGTCCAAGGCCTGCGTCTCCGGCTCGGAGTTGGGCTCCGGGCCGCGGTAGGTGTCACTCGCCGGGTCCGGTGAGGAGCCCTCGTTGTCGTATCCCCACTTCACGGCGAAGTTCCGGTTGAGGTCGACGCCGTCACCCACGGTGATCACGCCGTCGCCGTTGTTGTCGCGCAGGTTCTTCCGCCACAGCCGCTCGTCGGTGTGGGTGAAGTCGTAACCGTCCGGGTTCAGCACCGGGATGAACCACAGCTCGGTGGTGTCGACGATCTCGGTGATCTCCGGGTCGCTGCCGTAGTTGTCCAAGTAGTAGTGCATCAGCCGCCGGGTCATCTCCGGCGTGATCCATTCCCGGGCATGCTGGGCCGACGCGTAGAGCACGGCCGGACGCTTGCCGTCCTTGAGCTTGGTTGCGTCCTTGGTCACCTTGAGCGCGAGGATCTCCTGGCCGTTCACCGTCTCACCGAGCACGACGAGCTTGGTGAGCCCGGGGAAGGCTGCCGCGGTGGCGAGGATTTCGTCCTTGATCCCACCCGGGGTGCCGTAAGGACGGAACGCGTCCCACCCTTGCTGTGCCTGCTGCTCCAGCACCTCCGACGCCGCCACGCCGTTGATCTCCTTGACCTCGAGGTCCACGCCCTTCGCGCGCAGCTTGGCCGCCTGCCGATCGCTCAACACCGCTTCGACCTCGACGTTGCCGCCCGCGGTGTCATCGACGATGAAGTTGTCGGCGTCCAGGCCGAGCTCCCGCATCGTCTCGATGCCGGCGGCGTCCACCTCGCCCTCGTACACCTCGAGATCAACTCCGCCCGGCGAGCTCTGCGGGGCGGCGCCCGCGGGCGCCGCGGTGACCGCAGCCGCACCTACCAGAGCCATCGCGGACAGGACTACGACGGATCTACGCCGAAGTTCTCTCATCAGGCGTCCCCTTGTTCTCGGGATATGCAGCCCCGGTTTTGGGCGGGTATCTACCGGAGCCTGCTGGCCGACGTCTCACATGTCAATATCTGCCCGCGATGTCTCTATCGGCCCCGTACGGCGCCGCTGCGGTCACTCGACGTACGCTCACCTGCCGTGACCACCGCGGCGCAAGCGCCAGAAACCGTCTCGTTGGTCGTGCGCACAGCCGCGATTCCGGATCCTGGGCAGCTATTGGCCCTCCTCCCAGAAGATTCCCCCTTGGCCTGGGTTCGCAGAGGCGAAGGCCTGGTCGGTTGGGGGCGTGCGGCCGCCACCGAGGTGGACGGTCCAGATCGGTTTGCGCGAGCCGACCGCTGGTGGCGGGACCTGCTCGCGAATGCCGTGGTGCGCGACGAGGTGCGGCTGCCCGGGTGTGGACCGGTGGCCTTCGGGTCGTTCACCTTCGACGAGCACAGCGGATCTTCGGTCATGGTGTTGCCGGAAGTCGTCGTCGGACACCGCAACGGCCAGTGGTGGGTCACGACTGTGGGCGTCGAGGGGGCTCTGCCGCCGGCTGTGTCGCTCGACGAATCGCGGGCCGTCCGGCGACCAGCTCCACCAGCGTTCGCTGACGGCACCCGAAGCGGTGCCGAGTGGGAGCTCGTGGTCGAGGAAGCAGTCAGCCGCATCGCCTCCGGTGACCTGGAGAAGGTCGTG
The DNA here is from genome assembly GCA_963831385.1 of uncultured Actinomycetota bacterium. Taxonomy (GTDB): domain Bacteria; phylum Actinomycetota; class Actinomycetes; order Jiangellales; family Jiangellaceae; genus JACVRX01. The sequence continues at coordinate 218,555 of CAWHPW010000014.1, read as the reverse complement.
TTGGCGCGCGATCTGGTGGCGGAGTCTGCCGCTCCTGTCGACCCACGCTGGCCGCTTGCTCGCCTGGCCGAGAACTACCCACGTTGTTGGACGTTCTGCGTCGACGGCCTGCTCGGCGCCACGCCTGAGCTACTCGTCCGCCTGGAGCGCGGACTGGTCACGTCTCGGGTCCTTGCCGGGACGATCAGGCGCACCGGCGACGACGGACACGACCTGGCGCTCGCTGCCTCGCTGGCGCGGTCCAGCAAGGACTTGGAGGAACACGAGTACGCGGTCCGATCGGTCGCCGGCGCGCTGCGGCGGTTCTGTTCGAGCACGAACGTTCCGGAAACACCGTTCGTGCTCCATCTCGCGAACGTGATGCATCTCGCGACGGACGTCACCGGGGTGGCCGCCGGGCCGTCGAGCTCGCTCGCGCTCGCCGCCGCGCTGCATCCCACCGCGGCCGTCTGCGGTACGCCGACGGGGGCTGCTGCCGCGTTGATCGCGGAGATCGAAGGAATGGACCGTGGCCGGTACGCCGGCCCGGTCGGTTGGATGGACGCCGCGGGCGACGGGGAATGGGGAATCGCGCTGCGCTGTGCGCTCATCGATCGGGACGACCCAGCCCGGCTGCGGCTGTTTGCGGGGTGCGGCATCGTTGCCGGTTCGGATCCTGAGGCCGAGCTGGGCGAAAGCGCCGCGAAGCTGATCCCCATGCGAGATGCTCTCTCCGGTTGACCGATCGCGTCACTCACCCAGGGCTTCGGCCACGCCCGTACGAAGCCGACTATGCAGGTCGCGGTGTCCACGCCGATCGACCACCACCTCGACGACGCGAAGCCCCGGCCGGGGAGCCAGCGCGGCCGCCAGCTTCTCCAGCTCCACCACTTCATACGGCGTCTGGGTAGCTGCGCACAGGGCTCCTATGTCCACGCCGTGCGGCGTGCCGAAGACCCGCTCGAACCCGCCGGCGTGCTCGGGCGCGCCCGGCTCCAGCAGCGCGAAGATGCCCCCACCGTCGTCGTTCAGCACGACGACGCACAGGTCGGGGCGGGGCTCGTCGGGGCCGATCAACAACCCGTTCACGTCGTGCAAGAACGTCAGGTCGCCCATGATCGCGTAGGACGGCGAACCCAGCGCCAGCGCCGCTCCGACAGCCGACGACACTGTGCCGTCGATGCCGCCGACACCACGATTGGTGAGAACTCGGCTGGGCAGTGACACCGCCAACAGGTCGACGTCGCGGATCACGGACGACGAGCCCAGGAAGAGCAGGGCATCTGCCGGCAGCGTCTGCAGGATCTCCCGGACGGCTGCGATTCCGCTCGGCATGCCTCCGCCGGCCAACGACTCGTCCAGCTCGCCGTCTACGGCCAGCTGGGCTTTCTGCCCGGCGCTGGTCCAGGCAGCGAGTAACCCAGCGGAAGCGATGGTCGACGCACCAGCGGGCCGAAGATCGAGGTGGGTATAGACCCGACGGGCAGCGTGGGCGGCGTCGCTCCATCTCGGCACGGGGGCGACGACGTCGACCGGTGCGACGGCGCCGCTGACGAGCCGCGCGATCTCCCTCGACAGCGTCGGTCGCCCCACGACCAGCACTCGTTCCGGGGCATGGCGCGACACCCATGCCCGGCTTCCCGCGACGAGGCTTCCGCACGCGATCCCCTTGCCCGGAAATCGGGACTGTGGTTCTGCGATCACCGGCCATGCGCCGACGTTTGCGACTTCCCATGCCGCGTCCACGCACGCCTTCGGGGCGTCGCCGATCACCACGAGGGTGCTCGACCCGCTGTCGACAGCCGATCCGGTGTCGACGCCGACCGATCGGATGGTCTTGCTCGCAGAGGTCCACGGTCCACCGTCTGCGCGGCCGTCGAGCGACTCGTTCCACGTCTGGTCACCATCGGGAACCAGCGGGTCGCGGAAGCCGACGTTGCAATGCACGGGGCCAGGATCAGCGCTGAGCGCACCGGACGCAGCAATGACCGCGCGCGAGATGCTCGACCGCCAGTAGGCCACCTGACCAGGCCGGTCATCCGCACCGAGTTGGACGAGCAGCCGCAGTGACGTGCCGAAGAGGCCGACTTGGTCCAGGGTCTGGTTGGCACCGACCCCACGCAACTCAGCGGGCCGGTCAGCGGTCAGCACGAGTAGTGGGACACCGCCATGGTCCGCCTCCGCGACCGCAGGATGCAGATTTGCTGCGGCCGTACCCGACGTGGTGATCACTGCTGCAGGAACACCCGTCGCCTTGGCCATGCCCAGCGCGGTGTAGGCCGCCGCCCGCTCGTCGATGCGCACGTGCAAGGTGAGCAAGCCGTCTGCATCGGCATCGGCCGCGGCCATCGCGAGTGGCGCACTGCGCGAACCCGGGGATGCCACGACATCGGTGACGCCGTTGCGGACCAGTTCGTCGACGACTACCCAGGCGAGCGCCGTCGACGGGTTCATCGGTTCAGGCTAACTGCGCCACCCGCTGAGCCCGGTCCTTCCACCAGGCGGTCGTGGTCTGGTCGGCGCTGGCCTTCGCGAGCAAGGCTGGGTCCGGTTCCACCCTTTGCACGGGCAGGGCACCGTCGACTGGCACGAGCGGATCCTTGACGACGTCGTGGGTGAGCAAAGCGACCGTCCCCAGGCCGCAGGCAAACGGCAGCTCGGGCAACGCGGCCGCCAGCGCAACCCCGGCAGCAATGCCGACCGAGGTCTCCACAGCGCTCGACACCACGACCGGCAGGCCGAGTTCCTCCGCGATGCGCAGGCACGCACGAACCCCACCCATGGGCTGGACCTTGAGTACCGCCACGTCGGCCGCTCCGAGCCGGGCCACCCGACTCGGATCGTCGCTACGCCGGATCGACTCGTCGGCCGCGATCGGCACGTCGACGCGGCGCCGTAAAGCAGCCATGTCCTCGACCGTCGAGCACGGTTGCTCGGCATACTCCAGACCACCGGCGGCTCGGTCGTAGAGCGGCAGGACGCGCACCGCCGTGTCGAGATCCCAGCCGCCGTTCGCGTCGATCCGGATGCGGCCGGCCGCGCCGAGGGCGTCGCGGACGGCTTCCAGGCGGGCCTGGTCGTCGACGGCTGTCTGGCCCGGCTCGGCGACTTTGACCTTGGCCGTGCCAGACCCCGGGAACTCCGCCAACACAGCGGCAACCTCGTCGGCCGGAACCGCTGGCACGGTCGCGTTGACGAAGACCTTGGCACGCACCGGCCGGGGCCAACCGGTGACGGCGGCCTCATGTGCCGCTCGCCACCAGGCCGCAGCTTCGGTGTCGTCGTACTCGACGAACGGCGAGAACTCGCCCCATCCGGCCGGGCCACGAACCAGCACGCCGCTGCGGATGTCGATTCCGCGAAACCTTCGACGCAGGGGAACGGTGTATACGTGCAGGTCGCCGACACCGGCACCGGCACCGGTCATGAGATGTCGAGAGACCCGGTGAGCTGCTGGTAGGTCTTCTCCATCACGTCGCGTCGCGACGCGGGCCCCGCGACCAGCGGTTGCAGCACGTGGTCGTCGGCTTCCACCAGCTGGAAGAGAACGATGTTGTCAGAGCCGTAGGACACCTCGACGTCCAGCGCGGCATGCCCGTCGATGTCGGTCGGACGCGCCGACACCACCTGGCCGTGCAGGCTCGAGGCGACCTCGCGGACACCGGTATCGAGGTCATAGCTCCCGCCCTCGGTGTCGAGCACCGTGAACCCCACCTCGACGGCACCGCCAGCGGCGGTGGCGGCGTATTGGCGCAGCGTAACGGGCGACCCGTCCGCGTCGGCAGCGGTGTCCGCCGAGGGGTGCGCGCCTTCGGGCAGCGCGATCCGGACGCCGCTGGGCTCGTCGGTGACCGTGACCCAGCCGTGAGCAGACTGAGCGAGGGGGTCACCGTCTCCGCAAGCCACCATGGCCGCGAGCAGGAGGATGTACGGGGCAACCCTCGACACGGAACGACGGGTCATGGCGTGGCTCCCCCGAGCGCATGTCGGCCGTCGACGTCTCGATCAAGCCTAGTGGCCACAACCGGCTGGTGGGCGATTTCCTCTCAGCAAATGGACACAACCCCTGAACAAGTAGCGACAGCTCGGTGAATATCCTCGCGATGTCGCCAAAGGAGCGCTGCCATGACGTCCGGACCGTTCGAGCCGTCGCTCTGGCGGGCTGTCGCCGGATTCGAATTCACTGACCTCACCTATCACCGCCATGTCATGGGCGGGCAGGACCAGCCGACGGTCCGGATCGCGTTCGATCGACCGGACGTTCGCAACGCGTTCCGCCCGCATACGGTCGACGAGCTCTATCGGGCGCTCGACCACGCACGAACGAGTGCCGACGTGGGATGCGTGCTGCTGACCGGCAACGGACCGTCACCGCGCGACGGCGGCTGGGCGTTCTGCTCTGGCGGCGACCAGCGGATCCGGGACCGAGACGGATACCGGTACGCAGCGGGCGAAACCCGGGAGAGCGTCGACCCTGCGCGGGCCGGTCGTCTGCACATCCTCGAGGTGCAGCGGCTGATCCGGTTCATGCCCAAGGTCGTCATCTGCGTCGTGCCCGGATGGGCGGCGGGAGGGGGGCACAGCCTGCATGTCGTGTGCGATCTCACCATCGCCAGCGCCGAACACGCCCGGTTCAAGCAGACCGATGCCGACGTCGGTTCGTTCGACGGCGGATACGGCTCGGCCTATTTGGCCCGGCAGGTCGGGCAGAAGTTCGCCCGTCAGATCTTCTTCCTCGGGGACGAGCACACGGCCGACGAAGCGCTGCGCATGGGCATGGTCAACGCCGTGGTTCCACACGACTCCATCGAACGGGTCGCCCTGGAGTGGGCAGCCAAGATCAACCGCAAGAGTCCGACGGCACAGCGAATGTTGAAGTTCGCCTTCAACGCAGTCGACGACGGCTTGGTGGGACAGCAGCTGTTCGCCGGGGAAGCGACCCGGTTGGCTTACGCCACTGACGAGGCCGTCGAGGGAAGGGATGCGTTCCTCGAGAAGCGGGAACCGGACTGGTCCCGGTTTCCCTGGGCCTTCTGACCTAGCGTGACCGCCGGAATGCAGACCCGGTCTTCGGCTCCCCGCCCTCTCGACGCCGTTGAGGTCCCTCTCGGCTCGGCGGTCCTGCAGCGGATCCTGCCAGCGGTCGAGACCGCCCTGTCCGGCGGGCTGCCACTGCTGCCCGTACCGACGCACCCTGCTCCGGTCCGCGCCGCTCTGATGACTGCGATGCGACCCAGGGATCCAGTGGAGACCGTCGATGAGGACCGGGTGGCGCTCGTCGTGCCGACGTCCGGCTCGACCGGTGATCCCAAAGGTGTGCTGCTCGGAGCAGCTGCGTTGACAGCGTCGGCCGAAGCCGCACACGCGCGGCTGGGTGGTCCCGGCCACTGGCTGCTCGCATTGCCTGCGACGCATGTCGCCGGCCTGATGGTTCTGGTCCGAAGCGTGGTGGCCGGAACCGCGCCAGGCGTCGTGGACCTCTCGGCCGGTTTCGATCCCGAAGCCTTCGCCGTAGCGAGCCGGCGCATCATCGACCGAGAGGCGTCCCGCCGGTACACCGCATTGGTGCCGCGCCAACTGGCGGTCATCCTCGACGCGGGCGCGGCCGCCCTTGACACGTTGACCGCTTTCGACGCGGTGCTCGTCGGCGGCTCGCGAACTGCACCGGACCTGCTCGAGCGTGCCCGTGCGGCTGATGTCCGCGTCGTGAGGTCGTACGGCATGACCGAAACGTGCGGGGGGTGTGTCTACGACGGCGTCACACTGGATGGCGTGACGGTTGCGACATCAGCCGACGGACGGATCAAGATCGCCGGCCCGGTGCTGGCACATGGCTATCGGCTGCGGCCGGAGTTGACCGCGCAAGCCTTCGTCGACGGATGGTTCGTCAGCACCGACCTCGGCCAGATCGACGACGAGCGCGGGCTTGCCGTGTTCGGCCGGGTCGACGACGTCGCGGTCTCGGGAGGCGTGAATGTCCCGCTGGCAGCCGTCGACGGACTGCTGACTGATCACCCGGGAGTCGCATCCGCCGCGACCGTAGCGCTGCCAGATCCGTCCTGGGGACAGCGTCTGGTGGCCGTAGTCGTCCCACGAGACCCGGCGAACCCGCCGACCCTTGAATCGATCCGCGCGTACGTCATCGCACGTGCCCCCACAGCCCACGCGCCCAAGGCGCTGGTCTTGGCCGAGTCGCTGCCCAGATTGTCCAGTGGCGAGGTCGACCGGAGAAGGCTCGCCGCGAGCCTGCCCACGGCGGCTCCGGCCTGATGCCCACGGTCCGCGACTGGGTGGCGGGAGCGCGCCCGCGGACCCTGCCGGCCGCGCTCTCCCCGGTGCTGGTCGGTACCGGCGCTGCGGCTGCGGTCGGCAGCGCAATGCCCGCCAGAGCGATCCTGGCGCTCGTCGTGGCTGTCGCGCTGCAAGTCGGCGTCAACTATGCGAACGATTACTCCGACGGGATTCGCGGTACTGACAGCAGCCGAATCGGCCCTCTGCGCCTGGTGGGATCGGGCACAGTCGCGCCGGACACGGTGCGAACCGCGGCGTTCACTGCCTTCGGCATCGCCGCCGTCGTCGGGATCTCTCTGGTGGCCTTGACCGGGGCATGGTGGTTGCTCGCCGTCGGGGGCGCCGCGCTGGCGGCGGCGTGGTTCTACACCGGCGGGAACCGCCCATACGGATACCGAGGTCTCGGCGAGTTGTCCGTATTCGTGTTCTTCGGTGTCGTCGCGGTGATGGGGACTACCTACGTGCAAGTGGGCCGGGTGACCCCCGCATCCGTGATCGCTGGAATCGCGATCGGTTGCCTGGCCTGCGCGATCTTGGTCGCCAACAACCTGCGAGACATGGCAGAAGACTCGCGCGTCGGAAAGCGAACGCTGGCCGTCTACCTGGGCCCACGCCGGACCCGGCTGCTGTTCGCTGCCCTGCTGACCGTCCCCTATTCGCTCGCCATCGCGCTAGCGGTTGGCGGGCGGGTATGGGCTGGCCTCGCCGTGCTCTCTGTCCCACTGGCCACCCGTGCGGCGGTGCCGGTCCTGCGAGGGGTCGGTGGCCGTCAGCTCGTGCCGGTGTTGAGAGACTGTGCGTTGACCGAACTGTGCTACGCGGCCCTGCTCGCGCTCGGGCTCACCATCAGCCGAACCTGACGAGCGGCCGGACCGGATTGCTCAGGATCCGACGCCGAGAGTCAAATCCAGGTGGACGCGCCGCGGTGCTCGCAGGGGACCAGCGCAACATGGACGCAACAACGCGGCACGCCCACCCGGTCACCCGACGGCGCGGAGACGTTCTCGTCGTGCCGTCGGGGAGTCTCTCTATTTTTTTCTCGGCTCATTATCCACTTGCAGGTGCACATGCGCTATCCTGCTCGTCATGCCGTGCAAACGCAAGAGCCAGTGCACGTGCAGTCTGCCGTGCAAACGGCGGTAAGTGCTCTCGTCGGTCCAGCATCCGTCCCCTACCAGACGAAGAGAAGAGAAGATGAGCCAGCCCTACAACGGCATGCCCGCCGGCCAGCTGACGGACGTCACCTGGCAGAAGAGCCTGCTGAGCAACCCCAGCGGTAACTGCGTCGAGATGGCGGCGCTGCCCAACCGAGGCGGCTTCGCGGTCAGGAACTCCAGGGATCCTGAAGGTCCAGCGCTGGTCTACACCCGCGACGAAATGGTGGCGTTCATCCAGGGCGCGCGCCAAGGCGATTTCGACACCCTGATCGCGTAGCTCCGGGACGCCACGCCCGGCACCGGGCGCCGACGCGACATGTCGCACCGGCGGTTTCGGTTCCCTTTTGCCTGCCTACAGCCATAACATGTGCTCACATGTTGGAGGCGAGGGCGGCGCCTGTCGGGTAGGCGACACCTTGGGAGCGATGCGTGACGACGGCTCAGCCTGAGGGCGGGTCGACCGGTGGGCCGACGGTCCTTCGGATGTTGCTGGGTGCGCACCTACGTCGTCTCCGCGAAGCACAGGACGTCAGCAGGGAAACCGCCGGATGGGAGATCCGCTCGTCCGAGTCCAAGATCAGCCGGATGGAACTCGGCCGGGTCAGCTTCAAGGAACGCGATGTCGCGGATCTGCTCACCCTCTACGGCGTCACCGATGAAGAGGAACGCAAAGCGCTGCTGACCCTGGCTAGGGATGCGAACACTCCCGGCTGGTGGCATCGCGAGGGTGACATCCTGCCGGGATGGTTCCAGTCCTATCTCGGCCTGGAGTCCGCCGCGGCGCTGATACGTACCTACGAGCTGCAGTTCGTGCCGGGCCTGCTGCAGACCGCCGACTACGCGCGCGCGGTGATCCTGCTCGGGCACGGCACCGCAGTCCCGTCCGAGCTCGATCGCCGGGTCAGCCTGCGAATGACTCGACAGCAGCTGCTGACCCGGCCGGACCCACCCCAGCTGTGGGCCGTGATCGACGAAGGTGCCTTGCGGCGTCTGGTCGGCGGCGCCGACGTCATGCGCGCCCAGCTCGAGGCCCTCATCGACGCGACGAAGATGCCCAACGTGCGGCTCCAGATCATTCCGTTCGAGTTCGGCGGCCACGCAGCGGCCGGAGGCTCGTTCAGCATTCTGCGGTTCCCGGATCAGGATTTGCCCGATGTCGTTTACGTGGAGCAGCTGACCAGCGCGCTGTACCTCGACAAGCGCGAAGACGTCGAGCACTACGCAGCGGCCATGGAGCGGCTCGCCGTCGAGGCCGATCCACCAGCAGACACGGCCGAGACCCTGGAACGGATTCTGCGCGGGCTCAACGCACGGACCGATTGAGACACCGCCCACAACACCGAGTCACCTGCCGGTCCACAACGACGGATTCCGTAGTTCACCTGCGTCTGCGTCGCGGCTAAGGTGAATTCTGACCCCCACATCGTAAGGAAGCCCCTGATGGCGTCGGACCCGTTCTCGCAGATCGACACCTCCGTCGCGCATGCCGCGCGGGTGTATGACTACTGGCTGGGCGGCAAGGACAACTTTGCCGCCGATCGTGCACTCGGTGACGCGATGGTCCACGCGATTCCCACCCTTCCGGCAATGGCCAGGGCGAATAGAGCGTTTCTCGGCCGAGCAGTGCGCTATCTCGCCACCGAGTTGGGGGTCCGGCAGTTCCTCGACATCGGGCCGGGGATTCCCACCGCCGGTAGCACACACGAGGTGGCGCAGGAAGTCGCGCCCGAATCCCGAGTGCTCTACGTCGACCACGACCCACTCGTACTCGCCCACGCCAGGGCGTTGATGACCAGCTCGTCGGTCGGCCAGACCGAGTTCATCATGGCCGACGTCCAGCAGCCGGAGAAGATCCTCGCCGATCCAGCGCTGCCGCGGACCCTCGACCTCGACCAACCGGTCGCACTGCTGCTCGTCGCGATCTTGATGTACTTCCACGACCATGAGGACCCGCAGGGCATGGTGACCACGTTGCTCGACGGCCTGCCCTCCGGCAGCTATCTCGTGGTCACACATCCCAGCGGCGATTTCGACCCGGAGGCGGTCCAAGGGGCCGTTGACGCCGCCACTGCCGCTGGAATCACCCTGGTGCCAAGGAGCCGACAAGGGGTCGAGTCGTTCTTCACCGGCCTCGAACTCGTCGAGCCCGGCATCGTCCCGCTCCTTGCCTGGCATCCGGACGAATCCATTGCCGGTGAGGATCCGGAAAGCGTCTGGTATTACGCCGGGATCGGCCGCAAGAGCTGACAGGTTCCCGGCTGCTCACGCCTCGTCGCGCAGGCGCGTGACCTCGGCAGCATCATCGAGATCGGGCAGGTCGCGTCCGGGAGCATTCGACGATGACGTGCCGATGTCGTCGACTGGTTCGTGCGGTTTCTCCTGGCTCTCCCGCGCAGCCACGCCGGCGGACTCGTCGTCGCCTGACGTTGCCCGCTGTTGATCGTTCCAGGCGTCCTCGGCAGCGGTCCGCGCCGCCATGCGTCCCTTGACCATGGACATGCGGTTTGCCAGAGCCACGGAGGCTGCGTCACGGCTGCGCGACAGCGCGAAGACGCTGATGATGCCGGAGCCGAGGATCGCGAACATCACCAGCCAGACGCCTCGGATCCCGACGATCCACAGCAGCGCCGCGACGGCGAGAAAGAGGAGAAGACGCAACAGCGTGTACTGCAGGAAAGCCATGACCCAGCCAGCCTACGCGGCGGCGGGTTCACGGCTCATCGTGGAACATCCCACCGCCAGGACGTGGATTTCTTCCACGATCATGGCTGCAAGGCTCGCACCAGCAGCGCCGGATCGACATTGCCGCCGGACACGACTGCAACGGTTCGGCCGGTCGCGGCTTCGGGGTGCTCGAAATACGCGGCCGCCGTCACAGCGCCACTCGGCTCGGCGACCAGCCGGCTCGATCGGGCGAGCAAGGCCATGGCATCGATGATGCTCTGTTCGGACACAGTGACAACGTCGTCGACCAGCCTGCTGATGTGCTGCCAGGTCAGCTCGCCGACCGCTGGCAATCGGACGCCGTCGGCGATGGTGCGGGCGGTCAAGGCCGGATCCCAGACGACTCGCTCACCTCGCCGAAATCCTTCTGCGAGATCACCTGCGAGCTCTGGTTCTACGCCGACGACCCGGGTGGCTGGACTGATCGCCTTGACCGCGATGGCCACGCCGGAAATAAGACCTCCCCCGCCAACCGGCACGAGCACGGTGTCGACCTCCGGCAGGTCCTGGACTATCTCGAGGCCGAGCGTGCCCTGCCCGGCAATCACGTCCGCGTGGTCAAAGGGGGGAATCGCCACCAAGGTGCGTTCGGCGGCGATCGCGGCAACTCGCGCTTCGCGATCGGGCGGCGGAACCATGACGATCTCGGCGCCAAGAGCACGCACCCCTTCGACCTTGACAGCGGGCGATGTGTCGGGCATGACGACGACGACCGGAATGCCGTATGAACGGGCAGCCCACGCCAGCGCCCGGCCGTGGTTTCCGCTGGAGTGGGTGATCACGCCCTGACCGCGCTGGGCAGCCGAGAGGGCGCCGACGGCATTCAGCGCGCCGCGCATCTTGAACGCTCCGGTGGGCTGCAGGTTCTCTGGTTTGAGCCAGAGCGGCCGAGCTGCATCGGCCCACGGACAGGGCAGGAGCGGGGTGCGAACGACCTGTCCGAGCACCCGGGCCGCCGCGGTCCGGACGTCGTCGACGGTCACCAAGGTCAAGGTTCGATCGTCGGGACGAGCTGAGGTGCCCATCAGACCATGATGGACCCGATCAAGCTGACCACCGCACGCCCTTGCGCCGTGGCGTCGCATACGCTTCAGACATGTTCGAGCCCACGACCTGGGGCGGTTCGCGTTGACGAGAGCGCTGCCCCTCCTGGTCGCCGTCGTCCTCGCCGTCTATGCGTCGATTGATTGTTTACAGACCGATCCCGCCGAGGTACCTGGGCCTCGCCGGGCGATATGGATGGCGCTGATCATCGTGCTGCCGGTGGTTGGGCCCCTCGCCTGGATCATCGCCCGCCGACTGCGTCGCCGGCCGAGGCAACAGCGGCAGGTTCCCCCCGTCGTGGCGCCGGACGACAACCCGGAGTTCCTGCGCGAGATCCGCGACGTCGACGAACGCCACCAGAAGATGCTCGAGCAGTGGGAGGAAGACCTGCGCCGCCGAGAGGAAGAGATGCGCCACCCTGGCGAGGGCGACGACGACCCCCGTTGACCGAGGGCAGCTGGAAGCATCATGATGCTTGCTGTTGATGGTATGGTGCAGAGATGCGGACCACGGTCAACATCGATGACGCGCTACTGGCCAACGCCCGTGAGGTCGCGGTCCGGACCAGGCGATCGCTAGGTGACGTCATCGACGACGCACTGCGAGTGCTCTTCGCTGCTCGCGCACCGGATGCCGGTTCCACAACTGTGACCGTGCCCACCTACGGCGGCAGTGGTCTGCAGCCGGGCATCGACCTGGAGGACAAGGAGGCGCTGTCGGCGCTCTTGGACGAGGAGCACGACATACGTGCTGCTGGCTGACGTCAACGTCTTCATCTATGCCCATCGCCCAGAGAGCCCACGTTCGGATGAACATCGTGCCTGGCTCGAACGGACCTTGACCGGGCCGGAGCCATTTGGCGTGAGCGAACTCGTCCTGGCCGCCTTCACTCGCATCGTGACCCACCATCGCGTGTACCGCGATCCCACACCCCCGGGTATCGCCGTCGATTTCTGTGCCGCTGTTCTCACCGCACCGAGCGCCGTCGCGGTCCGGCCTGGACAACGGCACTGGGGCATCTTCAGTGCCCTCTGCCGCGACGTCGGCGCGCGCGGAAATATCGTTCCAGACGCGTATCTCGCAGCCTTGGCGATCGAGACAGGCGCTACCTGGGTCACCGCCGATACGGGATTTGCCCGATTTCCAGGCCTCCGGTGGCAACGGTTGCTGGCCGAGCCAGCCACCTGACCGGGTCAGAGCCCGCCATATGCGTGCAGCCCGGTGAAAACCAGGTTGACGCCGAAGTAGCTGAACAGCACGGTTCCGTACGCGACCAGCGAAACGGCCGAGGCTTTCGCGCCTCGCCAGCCGGCTGTCGCTCGTGCGTGCAAATACGCCGCATACGCCAGCCACGTGACCAGCGCCCACACCTCCTTGGGGTCCCATCCCCAATACCGGCCCCAGGACGCCTCGGCCCAGATCGCGCCCAGGATCAGCGGGCCGACGGTCCAGACCGGGAAGGCGATGGCGATCAGCCGATATGCCAGCCGATCCAGGGTGGCCGAAGACGGTAGCGATGTTCCCAAGCCACCGACACCTGCCCGCTGCTCCGCGCGCTCGGCGACGATCTGCAGACCACTGACGATCGCCGAAACCGTGAAGAGCCCGAATGCCGACACGGCCGCGCCGACGTGGAGGACCAGCCAGTACGACCGCAGGGCCGGTACCAGTGGACCGGGTGGCAAGTACAGGACAGTCACGGCCACGCTCAACGTCGAAAACACGACCAGCAGGATCCAGATGGCGACGGCACGGCCAGTGCGTGTTCGCGCCATGGTCAGGAAGGCGATCGACGCGACTAGCGACGCGGTGATGGAGAACTCGTACATGTTCCCCCACGGCGGCCGCGAGACGCTGAGCGCTCGCAGCACCACTCCCGCGCCCAGCAACAACGTCGCGAGCACGCTGACCGAGTAACCGATGGCGGCCATCCGGGCATCGGGGCCTCGATCGTCCGCGGTGTCTACAGCCGGCGCGGCCTCGGCGCCGAAGCCATCGGGAACGCCGACGGCGACCTGCTCGCGCACCTGCACCCGCCGGGCTCGCGTTCGCTGCGCGGCGTCGGCGCAATACGCGAGCCACGCGACAATGAACGCGGCGATCGCACCGCCGACGAGGAACCGACTCCACTCAGCCAGCACGGCCGCGTCCACGTCACCCCTCTCCTCGCGCCGGGCGGAGCCGGCTGTCCAGATCGCCGGCGATGGCGTCGACCTCGGCTTGCAGGTCGCCGCCATCGGAGCGCTGCAGTCCGGCGACCTCGACCACGGTACCGGCGTCGGTCAGCTCAGCGGCTCGCACCCACACCCGGCGCCGCCGCACGTACAGCGACAACAGCAGACCGGCCAGCGCCAAGATCGCGCCCACGAGCACGAACTGCTTGCCGGCGTTCCGCGAGACCTGAAAGTTGACCCAGCTGACGTATCCGTCGAACGTCACACTGCCGTACCCGTCGGGCAGTATTGCCGTCTCACCGACGGCAAGGTCGGCCCGGAACACGTCGCCGTCCTCGGTGTGGAACTGCTCCATGTCCTCGGTGTCGAGCCGATAGACCGACTGGGGCTGCCCGTCGTCGAGCCCGAGGTCGCCGTGGTAGGCCGTCAGGAACAACGCCGGGTTGCGTGGCTCAGGGAAGGCTGAACGCGGGCCCTGCTCGTCGAGTACGGCCGTCGGAAGGAACACCCCCTGGATGCCGAGGTCCTCCCCCAATCCCACGGTGGGGCCCACCGGCACCTTCCGGACGCCGATCGAGGTGAATGAGTTGTCCTGCGGCAAGAACGGCACCGCTCCCTCGGCCAGCACCGTGTCCTCCGCGTCCCGGACGGTGATGAGGGGCGCGTAGCCCGGATTGAGGATGTGGATGAGCGTGCCGTCCACCTCCAGCGGTTCGTTGACCCTGATCGTCCGGGGCTCCTCCGCAGCACCGGGTTCAGGCGTGAACCGCACGGTCGCCTCGAAATCCTGGGGAGACCCGAGCTGCGCTCCAGCTTCCACGAACTGCATGTCGAACGCGTCCAGCTGGAGCGAGAACGGCGGCAAGTCGCTCGCATCGAACAACGCTCCACCGGTCAGCCCGTCGTACTGGATGACGGTGTTCGCAAACCCCGACCCTTCCGGCACGATCACCGTCGCGCGGTAGCCGAACAGGCTCCCGACGGCGACGGCTACCAGCACGACGACTACCGCGAGGTGAAAGATGAGATTGCCGGTTTCGCGTAGCTGGCCGGCTTCTGCTGCAATCGAGTCCGGCGCAACGCGGGTCATCGCCAGGGGACACTTGGGGGTCCGGGGGCGGCCGGAGGCTCTGCGGGCTCCGCGATTCGTGGCTCAAGAGCATGCCACGAATCGCTCTTTAGACGCCCGCTGCCGCCTCCGGCCGCCCCCGGACTGCTGCGGGCGTGCGTTGCATCCGCCAATCTCCCGACCGCCCCAGCCAAAGGAGCCACACGAAAGCGGCGAGAGTGAAGGATTGCGCGGGCGGCGCTGAGCACGTCGGCCGGCGGTGCGTCCACCTCGAACCGGCGGTAGGCCGGCATCCGTGAGAGCCGGCTGGGAGCCGGCGGCGGATCGGCACGTGCGGTCCGCCAATGTTGGATCGACCGGGGGACGATGCAGCCGACCAGCGAGACGATCAGCGCCAGGTAGATTGCCGCGAACCACGGCGCCGAGAACACGTCGAACAGGCCGAGCCGGTCGTACCACTGGGCCAGCGCGGGGTTGCGTTCGCGGAAGTCCGCCACGGCGAGCGGGTTGATCTCGGTCTGGGGGACCACGGAACCCGGGATAGCGGCGACGGCCAGCAGGAACAGCAGGATCAGCGCCACCCGCATCGAGGTGAGCTGCCGCCACGCCCAGCCGGCAAGCTCGCCCGGCGAGAGCGCGGGCGGGCGGCCTGGCTCCGTCGTCGTAGTGGTCGACGCTTCGCGGACTGTCACACGGCCACCTCGAACCCACCGATCCAGCCCTGAATCGACGACACGAGCTGCGTCCAGACTCCGGTCACCAGCAACAGCCCGAGGCCGATCAGCATGGCGCCGCCGATGCGGAGCACCCAGACTTGGTGCTGGCGCACCCAGCCGAACGCCCCCAAGGCCCGCCGGTAGGCAATGGCCGCGACCACGAACGGCAGTCCGAGGCCAAGGCAATAGGACAGTGACAGGAGTGCTCCACGCGCGGCACTACCGTCGTCGAACGCCAACGCCTGGACCGCCGCGAGCGTCGGGCCGGTGCAGGCAGTCCAGCCGATGCCGAACAGTGCGCCGACCAGCGGAGCGCCAGCGACGCCCACCGTCGGGGACATGTGCCAGCGCCACTCTCGCGCGGCACCCGGCAGCCAGCCCGCGAACACGAGGCCGAGCACGATCAGCACGACACCCATCGCTCGGGTGATCGGGTCGGCGTACTCACCCAGCACCGAGCCGAGACCGCCGAAGAGCGCGCCATAGGAGACGAATACGACCGAGAAGCCGAGGACGAACAGCAGGGCACCGAGAACGACCCGGCTGCGTCGACCGTCGGCCAACTCGATTCCGGACAGCCCGGTCACGTACGAGAGGTAGCCCGGCACCAAGGGAAGTACGCATGGCGACAGGAAGGAGACCAGACCGGCGATGGCGGCCACGGGGATGGCAACGAGCAGAGAACCAGACAGGACAGTGTCGGCGAAGGTCTCACCCATCGGCCTGGGCCGCATCCTCGGTGGCGATGTCGGCGACGAGGTCCCGCAGGGATCCTTGCGTGACCTCGTCGAGAACCCGCGCGGCCACTCGACCCTCGCGGTCGATGACCAGGGTGCTAGGAATGGCACTCGGTGGCAGTGTGTCTCGGAAGGCCAGCAGTAGGGCGCTGTCCGTGTCCACGACACTCGGGTAGGTCAGACCGAACTCCTGCTCGAAAGCCCGGGCGTCCGTTTCATTGTCGCGGACGTTGATGCCGACGAACTGCACGTCCTGGTCGATCATCTCTGCCGAGACCGCCTGCAAGGCGGGGGCTTCGCTGCGGCAGGGTGGGCACCACGATGCCCAGACGTTGAGGACGACGACGTCGCCCTTCGCGTGAGCGAGGTCGAACTCACCGCTGCCGTCCAGCAGCGGCCCGGAGAACGCCGGTGCCTGCTGGCGGTCTGCTGGCGGCACGATCGTGACGACTCCGGTGCCCTCGACATATCGAGTCTGCCCGGCGGATTCGCTGCGCCCGACCTGGCCGTCCGAGCAACCTGCCACCGTCATGGCGGCAACGGTGAGAACCACGACAACCCGCCCGGCACGCACGGCTCACGCTCCCGCGTTCACATGACGACCGGACGCAGGCAACAGGTCGGCTGCCGGCTCGCTGTAGCCGACCGAGACAATGGCCCTGTCCTCGTAGGTGAACGTCGTCAGGCTGGCCAGGGAGCACTCCCTCGTGCGGGGGTCGTGCCACAGGTGCCGGCCCTCGACCGCGCAGCGGACGATCCAGATGGGCAGCTGGTGTGAGACCAGCAGCGCCTCCTGACCGTCGGCGGCCATTCGAGCATCGGCCATCGCCAACCGCATCCGAGTCACTATCTCGACGTACGGTTCGCCCCACGACGGCCGGAACGGGTTGCGAAAGTGCTTGATGTTCGAGAGCCGGAGCAGGGACCGGCCTCCGGCTCCCAGATGCTGCCCCTGAAAGACGTTCGTGGCCTCCGTCAGCCGCTCATCGGTGTGAATGTCGAGACCGAGCTTCGCCGCAATGGGCGACGCCGTCTCCTGTGCCCGCTCCAATGGCGAGGAGACGATCCACGCGATGTCCCGATCAGCGACCGTCTCGGCGATCCGGTTCGCCATGGCGATTCCACGTTCGGACAGGTGAAAACCGGGCAGCCGACCGTAGAGCACGCCTTCTGAGTTGTGCACCTCTCCGTGGCGGAGCAGGTGTATCCGCGTTGTCGAGGTCGTCACCCGGGCACCATCCGGGTGGCCGCCGCTCTCGCTGCTCGCGGAAGTGCCGCAGCAATCCGATCGAGCACGGCGTCGTCATGTGCTGCCGACACGAACCAGACTTCGAACGCCGACGGCGGCAGATACACGCCCTGGGCGAGCATCGCGTGGAAGAACGCCGCGAAGCGCGACGTGTCCGTCCGTCTCGCCCCGTCGAAGTCCACGACCGGTTCGTCGGGATCGACGAAGAACACGCTGAACAGGTTGCCGGCGTGCTGGATGCGGTGCTCGACACCCTCGGCGATCAACGCCTTGGCAACCAATTCTGCGATGGTCTGGGCAGCATCGCCCACCCGGGTGTACACAGCGTCATCGGCCAGCCGGAGGGTTGCCAGACCCGCGGTGGTCGCGATCGGGTTTCCGGACAGCGTGCCTGCCTGATACACCGGTCCCATGGGCGCGAGCAGGTCCATCAGCTCGGACCTCCCGCCGAACGCCGCGGCCGGCAGTCCGCCGCCCATCACCTTGCCGAAGGTGATCAAGTCGGCTTCGACCCCCTCGAGGCCATACCAGCCCGCCCGACTCACCCGGAAACCGGTCATCACCTCGTCCAGGATGAGAACTGCTCCAGCCCTGTGCGCCGTGTCGCGGAGAAAGGCATTGAACCCATCCGCCGGCGGAACGGCGCCCATGTTGCCCGCCGCTGCCTCGGCGATCACGACGGCAATCTGCTGACCGTGCTCGGTGAACGCCGCCTCGACCGCGGTCTGATCGTTGTACGGCAGCACGATCGTGTCCGACGTGGTCGCGGCGGTCACTCCTGGCGTGCCGGGATGTGCGAATGTCGCCACCCCGCTGCCGGCACTCGCCAGTAGCGCGTCGACATGGCCGTGGTAATGACCAGCGAACTTGACGACCTTCGTCCGGCCGGTCGCGGCCCGGGCCAGCCGGATGGCGCTCATCGTCGCCTCTGTCCCGCTGGAAACGAGCCGGACCTTCTCGACCGGAGTCCGTTCGACAATCTCTTCGGCCAGCTCGGCCTCCGTTTCGGTCGGTGTTCCGTACGACGTGCCCAGCCCGACTTGGCGCGCCACGGCCTCGACGATCTGCGGGTGCGCGTGCCCGAGCAGCAGCGGTCCCCACGAACACACCAGGTCGACGTACTCGCGCCCATCCGCGTCATAGACGAACGCGCCCTTGCCTCGGGCCATGAAGCGCGGCGTCCCACCGACCGCCTGGAACGCCCGGACCGGCGAATTCACCCCTCCCGGCGTCACCCGCTCCGCGCGCCGGAACAGCGCTGCGCTACGTGGTGCTTCCGCCGGGTACGTCACGCGCGCCATTGTCCCAGCCCAGCTTGTCGGCACGTCCGGCGGCTGCCAGGCCGCTGCCTAGCGGCGGAACGGGATGTGCAGTTGTTGGAGGCTAGTCCAAGCTCTGCGGATCCATCGTCGGTCATCACGCGACCTGGGCTCGATGCACCGACGCATCGGAATTGGTCCTCCCGCTCTTCCGATGGGCAGGACCGCAGGCGAGGGCGACCACGACAAGGAGGGTGTCGGGGAGGTGGTTCGCAGAGGCTAAAGAGCGAAGTTCGGGAACACGTGAACAGCGCGATCGCCGACAGAGCATGGACTGGCCTCAGCGAACCACCTCCCCGACACCCGACAAGAGCGCAACGGCAACACGCGCCCACTACCCTGGCAGCGTGGCGGAGGAGTCCTCGCGCGACGACGTGGCCGCTGCAGTCGGCGCGCGCCGTGAGCTCGGCGCGGACTACGAGGATGCGGTCATCGACAGCTTCGTGGCCCGCCTGGATCGGCAGATCGCCGAGCGGGTCGACGAGCAGGTGGCCGAGCGTCTTGGCGCAAAGAGCAAGCCGCCTGCGCGGCCGGCTGCGGAAGCCCACGATTCCAGGAGCTTTGTGTTGGCTGTGGTGTCCCTGTGTACAGGGATCCCGATCACCGTGCTGGCGTCGGAGAATGCCGGCGTCGCCGGTCTGCTGGTGTCCTGGGGCGGGATTGCTGCGGTGAACTTCGCGCACGCCCTGAGTCGCCGCTGGAGCGGTTGAGGCCGACACGTACGCAGAAAGCGGCTCCCGCCTCTCCTCAGTGAGATCGTGTGCCGGGAGGCGAGATGGCCGAGCAGGATGAAAGCCTTGACCGCGGCCTGGAGGGCCGAACTGAGTTACGCGTGCACGGCGTCAGCGGTACGACGCCGCAAACAATCTTGGCCTTTCCCAATCTGAAGCAGGTTGCCGGCGACGAGCGGGCTGGCTTCTATCGGCGGTGGTATCCGGGCGGACGATCGGCCGATTTCGGTGAGGGCGGGCGGCGCGAGGCGTACAGCTGGGGCGGGCTGACGTCTGGTCCGGCGGCTCGGGCGGCCTGGTTGCTGCTGTTGCCGCTGATGCTGGTCAACCTGGCTCATTGGATGCTTCCGGCAATGCCAGCCGACCCGTCTCGACGCCAGCTGCTCGCTGGTCATGCTTCGGCGGTTCTGTTGCGCCTGCTGGGACTGATCCTCACCCTGACGTTGTTGCTGACGGCCGTGCTCGTGGCGGTGGACCTGACCGGCTGGCAGTGCGGGCGGATCGAGCGGTGCGCGTCCTCCGTGCCGGTGGTCGGGGGACTTCTCGAAGCGCTCGCCGGCAGCCCAGGCCGCAGGGTGGCGATCACCGCGGTGATCCCACTGCTTGTTGTCATCCTTGTCGGAATGGTGGGCCGCCGCACACTGCGCATCACCAAGCCGATGCCCGATGCCACTGTCCAGCGAGCGGAGGATCTCCCGCTCGGTCGTCGCCATTTCTGGCATGGGAACCCGGGAATGCCGATGCTGCGGACGACACATGTCGCAGCCGCGACGGCGTTACTCGCAACGCTGGTGGCCTGGCCCGCAACCAAGCTGGTCGCCACCGGTGCTGCCCAAGTCGTGGGCGCACTCGTCTGTGTCGGATCGCTGGCGATCTTCGTCTACGCCGTCGTGCTGATCAGCGCCGAGGCGGTGACAGGCCGCAACGCCGACAGGGACCAGCCGGCTCGACGAATGTCGGGGATGATCTCGGCAAAGGGCGCGACGATGGCGCGCAGAGCGTCCCTCGTCCTGCTCGCAGTCGCGACGGTGTACTCCGCCTTGGATTGGACCGGGCCGTGGCAGCAAGCGGGACGCCTGCCCGGCCTACGCGGAGCGATTCTCACGTCCTTTACCGCGGGCACGATCATCCTGCTGCTGCTCGCCCTCGCCGTCGCTGTACAACGTCCGTGGGCGCAGGCCGGTGGTGTCCCGACGACACCGGAGAACCGGGTCGCGATGCGCGGGCTGGGCGGTCCGGCGATCGCAACCATCGCCTTCTTGGTCGCCGGCGGTTTCTCGGCGGGCATCACCTACCGGGTGGCCGAACTCCTCGGCTACCCAGTGCTCAGCCAGCAGACCGCAACCGCGAACCTGGTTGCCCAGCAGGTGGTCGCTAGCGACCCAGCCCGTACCTTCCAGGAGCGGCTCGCGGCTGCGACCGCCGAGGTGCCGATGGTCGTCCCACCGTCGTTCGCTTGGGCCGGAGCTGCCGCAGCGGTCATTACCGCGGCACTGATCGTGATCGCCGCTGTCGTCGCTCTCGGCGTGCGGCGCCGGCTCGGGCCACTTGCCGACGACATCGTGAGATCCCGGCCCGACGAGGCCGGGCGTTTGGAACCTGGTGACGAAAAGATTCGGCGGGTGGCCATCGCCGTTGCGATTGCATCGGTGACCGACGGCATAGGCCGGGTCGTCGGCAGGATCGTTTTGGTGGCCGGCGTTGTGCTCCTGGTCGCGCTCGGTGTCTACATCGCCGGGGAGGAGAACTGGCGCTTTGTCGAAGAACCACCGCTCGCGACGCTGACCGCCTTTGGAACATGGATCATGGGCGCTTTCGCCCTGGGCATCGTGGTCCTCGCGTGGAACTCGTACCGAAACCCGGCTCTCCGTCGGACCGTGGGGATCTTGTGGGACATCGGCAGCTTCTTTCCCCGCGCGGCCCATCCCCTCGCTCCACCGTCGTACGGCGAACGGGCCATCCCGGAGCTGGCACAACGGGTGACTGCGCTGGCAGGGACACCGACATCTCGAGTCGTGTTGTCCGGTCATTCGCAAGGTTCGGTCATGGTGGTGGCGACGGTGCTGCAACTGCCAGCGGAAACGGTCGAGCGCGTCGACCTGCTGACTCATGGCTCTCCGGTACGCCGGCTGTACCTGCGCTTTTTCCCGGCGTACTTCGGACCGGACGCCCTGCGCGCCGCCTACGAGCGGCTGAACGGACGCTGGCGCAACCTCTATCGCGATACCGATCCGATCGGCGCCTGGGCTCTCGACCCACCGACTGTCCCGGACGCGCCGGTCGATCGGCGCCTGGTCGATCCGCGAACACTCGATGCCAAGATCCAGGGCCATTCCGACTACTGGACCGACGCCGGATACGCCCGCGCGCTGGTGGATCTGTCCGGCGCCGGACGCGCCATGCCGTCGGTTGGCTCCTGAGGCGTCGTTTGGTCCCCCTCGGCTCCGCTTCGCTGCGTCCCGCTCGTTGCCGCGGGGATGACATCTCGGCGTCCGTGTGGTTGCCTGGTGCACTGCGAACGTTGTCCCCTGCAGCGTTAATGGTGATGAGCAGGTGCCGAATGCTCGGCACAAACGCCCTAGAGGCGTGCAATACGCCCAACGGCTATTAACACTGGCGATCGCCGCCGGAATCCTGGCCGCCGTGCCTGTGGGCGTGGCCGCGTGGCCCGATACCCCCGACGAGCTTCCGGCCGTGGCGCGGATGACGGTCACAGCCGACCCACTGCGGACTCAGCCCCTCAGCCGCAGCCTGGACGAGCGGCCGCCGCTGCCGCACGGCACGAGATCACCCTCGGCCACCGCGACGACCTCCACGCCGACGGCTACTCCGACACCGACGGCCGAGCCGACCGTCATCGGTCAGCTGTACGCCACAACGACACTCAACGTGCGCTCCGCGCCAACCCAGGACGCCGACGTGCTGGCAGTTCTCGCTCGTGGCAGCGCGGTCGCCATCACCGCGACCACCGAAGGCTCGTGGCAACAGATCGTCCACGACAACGAGATCGCCTGGGTCAGCGGTGACTATTTGTCAGAAACCGAGCCGACGGAGGAGACCACAGAAGCCGGCGGTGGTGGCATCTCCTACGCAGAATGCGCGTCCGGGTCGGCAGTCGAGGACGGGTTGACCCCGGACGCCATCCGAGTCCATCGAGCCGTCTGCGCCGAGTTCCCAGCCGTCAGTTCGTACGGCGGCGCGCGATCCGGAGGCGGGGAACATGGCGTGGGTCGGGCGCTCGACATCATGGTGTCGAGCAGCTCGCTGGGTGACGCCATCGCGGCATTCGTCCGAAGCAACTACCAAGCACTGGGCGTCAGCGAAGTGATCTGGTCGCAGCACATCTGGACCGTGGAGCGCAGCAGCGACGGCTGGCGGTGGATGGCGGACCGCGGTTCGGCGACCGCCAACCACTACGACCATGTCCACGTCACCGTTTACGGGAACTCCGGCGGCTGAGGACCGCGTGCGGTTAGCACCGGTCCGGCGTGAGACTGGCCGCGATGTGTACTACTTCGGCCTGTTCGACGACGACCTGGGTCCATCCCGCGGGACCTCGTTCCAAACAACCTGTCGACGCCGAGAGCCACCTCGACCAGTACACGCGCAGGTCGTATTCGCCCGCGGCCGGCAAGTCGAGGGTTATCCAATCCGGGCCACGGCCGAGCACCCGGCCGGGCAAGCTGACGACGGGCGAGGCATCGGTGACCTCGTACAACGTCCAGGTCTGATTTACCCACACCTGCCGCAGATACGGCAGGCCGGCGCGGACGAGCGCAGCTTCCTTGCCAGCCGCCCAGTCGTGTTCGCCGCGGGCCAGAGCGACCCAGGAGATCGCGTTGTCATCGAGCCACCGTCGATACGAACGCTCGTCGATGCTGCCGTCGTAGAACACGCTGTTCCGGCCGAAGTCGACCTGCCGTAGCCATCCCCGGGCCAGCGGAACAACGGCCGGCATCGCCGCCGCTTCCCCGTGCCGCCGCATCGGCACGACTTCGACCGGTCCGGAGATTCTCCTGGCCTCGAGTTGTTCCGCCAGGGGGGCGTAGAACGCCGGGTCAAGCGCTGCCTCACCCCGTGCGCGGACTTCGTCGAGATAGAGCAGCGGCTGCGGCACCATGACGAATACGCACAATGCGGCGACGGCGCCGCCGGGCAGGGCGCTGACGGCAACCAGTGCTGCCGGCGCTAGTAGCTCCGCCAGACGGGCCGCATTGGATCCGACCGGGTTCGGCACCAGGTAAGCGACGGCCACGAACACCGCTGACAGCAGCCCACCCCAGCACACGACGGGCACGTCCCGGCAGGCGGCCACCACGATCAGGCTGGCCAGCACCGCAAGCACGGCCTGGCCGGGGCCGAACGGCATCGAGCCGCCGTTGCCGAAGAGTAGGCCCACGATGATCGTCGGGCCAGCCGCGGCAATGCTGATCCAGATCCCGTCGCGCCGATGTCCTGAGAGCGCCAGTGCGACGCCGGCCAGAGCCAGGAACACCGCTGCCACCGGGCTGGTCAGCGCTGTCAGAACCGCCAACAGCACCGCCCACCGTCGCCGGTCGGAGGCGAGGGCGAGAAGTGCCCCCACGGCCACGGCAAGACCGAGGATGAAGGTGGTCCGAGAGCTGGCCAGGTTCCCGGCGAGACCGACCGCCGCCACCACTCCGCCTGCCACCGGACGGCGCACGTGCAGGCGATGGAGCAGGGCGGCCACCAGCACTACTCCGAGCAGGTAGCCGACTGCGGTGGCCAGCCGCACGCCAATTACGGCCATCAGCGGAGGTGCCAGGATGCTGTAGCCCACCGGGTTGATCCCGCCGTACCAGCGCAGGTCGAGCAATGCCGGCCACTGTCGCGCGGCCACCTCGGCCCAGGCGACCTGCGCGGAGAGGTCGGCGCCCATCGGTGGAGCCAGCAGGTAGGCGATTGCCAATGCCGTGCCGACGAGGACCGGCAGTCCAAGGGCTGCGCGTAGCCGCACTGTGGGCAGTCCGGTCGGCGGCGCCGGCGGACGGAGGGTCGTCATCGCGTCCAGTTGACCACGTCCGACCGGCGTCCGGCGACCGGCGCCTCCGGTGTCGGTTCGTCGTGCCGTCCTGTCGGGCATAGTGGTCAGGCCGTGCGAGTGATCGGGTCTCCGGGAGGCTGATGGTGTCGGTAACGCGACGACTGCTTCTCGGCAGCGCGCTGATGCTCTTTCTGGAACTGGCGCTGATCCGATGGACCGGCGCGAACGTCGTGCATTTGAGCTACCTGGCCAACTTCGTGCTGCTGGGATCCTTCCTCGGCGTCGGAGTGGGGTTCCTGCGAGCACGCCGGCCGAAGGATCTCACCGGCTGGTCACCAGTGCTGCTCGCGGGGCTGGTCGCGTTCGTCGCCCTGTTTCCCGTCACGGTTGACCAACGCAGCGCGGATGTCCTGTACTTCACTTCGGTCCGCCCCGACGGCCCACCGCCGTGGATCGCGCTGCCATTGATCTTCCTCGCGGTGGCGGCCATCATGGCCGGCCCCGGGGAGATCGTCGGTCGATGCTTCCGCGAGCTGCCCGGCCTGGACGCTTATCGACTCGACCTGATCGGCAGCCTGGCTGGTGTCGGCGGCTTCACCCTGCTGTCGTTCTTGGGTGCCCCACCGGTGGTCTGGGGCAGCATCGTCGTGATCTCCTACGTCGTTCTGCTCGGGCGCCGTATGCCGCTGATCTCGCGGGCCGCTCTCGTTCTCATCGTCGGCCTGCTGGCCATCGAAAGCGCAGCTGCCGGCACCAGCTGGTCGCCGTATTACGAGGTGCGCACAGTCCACCGGGCTGGCCCCGAAGGCGCCACCGTCTCCATTTCCGCCAACGGAATCCCGCACCAGGACATCAAGCCGGTCGAGCGCCTACTGACCGAGGACGCCCGATATCGCCTGCCGTACGAGCGGCTGCCTGACTCCAGTCTCGACCGGATCCTGATCGTGGGCGCCGGCAACGGCAACGACGTCGCGGTGGCGCTGGCGCGGGGAGCTGGGTCCGTCGACGCGGTTGAAATCGATCCGCGCCTGTTGCAGATCGGCCGTGACCGCCACCCGGACGACCCGTACGGCGATTCTCGGGTCCAGACCCACGTCGACGACGGGCGCGCATTCCTTGAACGCACCGAACGCGAGTACGACCTGATCATCTTCGCATTACCAGACTCACTCACCCTGGTGACCGGCGCTGCCTCGATCCGGTTGGAGAGTTACCTGTTCACCGAGGAGGCGATGCGTTCGGTTCGGGATCACCTGGCGCCGGGTGGCGGGTTCGCAATGTACAACAACTACCGCGAGCCGTGGCTCATCGACCGATTCGAACGGACCATGGCGGAGACCTTCGGCCACGAGCCATGTGTCGACACCTTCGGGCGCGCCGGTCAACTCGCTGTGCTAGCGGTCGCGGCCGATCCCGCCCAACAGCGGTGTTCAAGCGATTCGGCGCACGCGACCAGCGCCGCCCCGGGCCCCGCGACCGACAACCATCCCTTCCCTTACTTGCGCACGCGGAGCATCCCGGCCCTGTACTTGTTCGTGATCGCCGGAGTTCTGCTCGTGTCGGTCGGGTGCGTGCGGGTGTTCGCTGGACCCTTCCGCACAATGCGCCCGTACACGGACCTTTTCCTCCTGGGGATGGGATTCCTGCTCCTCGAAACCAAGTACGTCACGGGGTTTGCATTGCTCTTCGGAACCACCTGGCTGGTCAACGCGATCGTGTTCGCCGGTGTTCTCGTTGCTGTCCTGACCGCTGTCGAGGTGACCCGACGATGGCCGACGCCTCCGATACCGGTCCTTTTCACCACTCTCGCCGGCGCACTTCTGCTGGCCTGGTTGGTGCCCGCAGCAACGCTACTGGAGTTGCCTGTCGTCGTTCGGCTTGTAGCCGCGGTCGCGTTGGCATTTGCCCCGATCTTCTTGGCAAATGTGATCTTCGCCAAGCGGCTGCGTGCCGTGGATGACACGTCGACAGCGATGGGCGCCAACCTGCTTGGCGCGATGGTCGGGGGCTGCCTCGAGTACGTTGCACTGGTCGTCGGTTACAACGCGCTGCTGCTGGTGGCGGGGGTGCTGTACGCGGCGGCCTTCGCTATGACGACCCGGGCCGATCGAGCCGCAACGCTGATCGGGCGATAGCAGTCCCCGCCTTACCCGTGATCATGTTCAGGGTGCGGCCGTCGACGGCTGCAAACTGACCATGATCACCTGGGAGACTTGCGGCTGTGGCGATTTTCGACGTGCTCGACGCGCGCGCCGAGCTGGCCCGGCTCGCACCCGTTCTCGACGAGTTCGTCGTCACGCGGGCCGAAGCGGCGGAGCTGGCGGCGTCACTCGAGCCCGGTGGGATGCCGACTCTGCTCGGCGCGCTGCCCGAGCTCAAGGCGGCGCAGGCGCGGCTCGATGAGCTGATGACCCGGATCCAGCAATCCGGCGCGGAACTGAAGGGTATTGCGCCGTTGCTGCTGGATTTTCCCGCCGAGATCGACGGTGTACCGGTGCTGCTGTGCTGGCTGGAAGGCGATCCTGAGCTGGCCTGGTATCACCGAGTCGACCTTGGTTTCGCCGGTCGTCGTCCCTTGCCGTAGCCACATCCGTTCTCCACCCCAGGATCTGGAAGGACCAACCTCATGTATCAAGTCGACATCGCCGCAACGGCGCGAGCGAACGATGCATTTCGCCGCGTCGTGCACACCACCGGCCATGTGCAGCTCGTCGTCATGACACTCCAGCCGGGTGAAGAAATCGGGGCCGAAGTCCATGAGCACAACGACCAGGTGCTCTCCTTCGTCGACGGCACGGTGCTGGCAGAGGTGGCAGGCGAGTCGAGCCAGGTCGGTCCGGGCGACGTGGTCGTGGTTCCGGCGGGCACCGAGCACAACTTCACCAACGTCGGCGCCGAGCCGGCTCGGCTCTACACGCTCTACGCTCCGCCCGACCATGCACCGGACACCGTTCACCAGACCAAGGCGGCCGCCGAACACGACGAGGCCGACATCCCGCCGCCACCCACGCCCACCGACCAGGAATGACCACGTTCACCAGGCTTACCCGTACATCACCAGGCCTACAGGCCTAGTGATGTACCCAAAGAGGTGGTGAACGTGGTCATTCCGGACGGCCGGCACCGATCTCAGGTCGAGCTTCAGCGCGGGGCTTGGGCAACCTCGGCAGCCCAGTAGGTCAGCACGATGTCGGCGCCCGCCCGGCGGATGGACGTGAGCGTCTCGGCGATCACCCGCTCGCGGTCGATCCAGCCCTGCGCCGCCGCCGCCTCAACCATCGCGTACTCACCTGACACCTGATAGGCGGCGACGGGAATGTCGACGGCAGCCCGTACGTGAGCGACGACGTCGAGATAGGACATGGCCGGCTTGACCATGACGATGTCGGCACCCTCGGCTACGTCCAGGCGGACCTCCCGCAGCGCCTCCCTACCGTTTGCCGGGTCCTGCTGGTACGTGCGCCGATCGCCGGTCAGCGTCGACTCGACAGCGTCGCGGAAAGGTCCGTAGAACGCCGAGGCGTACTTCGCCGCATAGGCCAAGATGGCCACGTCGGTGAACCCGCCGCCGTCGAGGGCTGACCGGATTGCGCCGACCTGACCGTCCATCATCCCGCTCGGCCCGACGACGTGCACACCGGCAGCGGCCTGGGCCAGAGCCATCCGCTGGTACGCCGCCAGCGTCGCGTCGTTGTCGACGGAGCCGTCGACGGTGAGCACACCGCAGTGCCCGTGGTCGGTGAACTCGTCCAGACAGAGGTCCGCCATGACGACGGCCGCATCGCCGACCTCTGCGACGACGTCGCGAATGGCCGTGTTGAGCACTCCGTCGGGATCACTGGCACCGGAACCCACAGCATCTCGCGACGCAGGCACACCGAACAGCATCAGGCCGCCGACGCCGGCCTCGACAGCCTCCAGCGCCGCCTTGCGCAGCGTGTCGCGGTTGTGCTGGACGACACCGGGCATCGACGCGATCACTCGCGCGTCGTCTGCGCCCTCCCGCACGAACAACGGCAGCACCAGGTGCGCGGGTTGCACGGAAGTCTCGGCGACCAGCCGTCGCAGCGGCGGGGTACGGCGGAGGCGGCGAGGCCGCTCAGCAGGGAAAGCCACGTCGGCTCATGTTGCCTTACGCCGTGCGGAGGTGCGACGCCGTTGGGACGGTTTGGTCACGGCCTCTCCGGCCGCAACCATGGTGAGCCGCCGGCTGGCGCCGAACTCCGCCAACGCGCTGGCCAGCACGTCGACCGACGGCTCCGGAGCGAGAACGTCCACCCGAAGGCCGTGTTCCTCGGCCGTCTTCGCAGTGGCCGGGCCGATGCAAGCCACCACCGTCGAAGTGTGCGGCTTGCCGGCAATCCCGACCAGGTTGCGCACGGTCGACGATGATGTGAAGACAACCGCGTCGAACTTGCCGCTCTTGATCGCGTCTCGGGTCTCCACTGCTGGTGGGGCGGCACGCACCGTCCGGTAGGCAGTGACGTCGTCCACCTCCCAGCCCAGCTCGACCAGGCCGGCTGCCAGGGTCTCGGTGGCGATGTCGGCCCTGGGGAGGAAGACCCGGTTGATCGGGTCGAGCACCTCGTCGTATGGCGGCCAGTCGAGCAGCAACCCGTGCGCGGATTGGTCGCTGGAGGGCACCAGGTCAGGCTCGATGCCCCAGGAGCGAAGCGCTTCGGCCGTTTTCTCGCCGACCGCAGCCACCTTGAGGCCGGACAACGCGCGTGCGTCCAAGCCGTACTGGACCAGCTTCTCCTTGACCGCGCGCAATGCGTTGACCGAGGTGAAGGCGATCCATTCATAGCGACCTTCGACCATGCCCCGCACAGCCTTGTCGATCTGCTGTGGGTTTCGAGGAGGCTCGACCGAGATGGTCGGCACCTCCTCCGGGATCGCACCGGACAACCGCAGCGCCGCCGACAGAGAGCCGGCCTGTTGACGCGTGCGCGGGACGAGGACCCGCCAGCCGAACAACGGTTTGGTCTCGAACCAGGACAGCGCGTCACGATGGTCGACGACGTCGCCGACGACGGCCAGCAGCGGCGGTGCCAGTTTGGCCGCCCGGACATCCGCCGCAACCTGCTGGAGAGTGGAGACCACGGTCTGCTGGGCGACCGTGCCACCCGCGGCGATGACGGCCACCGCGGTGGTCGGTGCCATGCCCGCGTCGACCAGTGCGGTGGCCACGTGCTCCAGTTGGCCGTCGACCCTGGTGAGCACCAAGGTGTCGGCCGTGCCGGAACGCCAATCCACCTTGCCGGAGACGTCGATGACCTGCACGCTGCGCCGTCTTCCCGCGGTGAGGGGAACCCCGGCGTGTGCCGGAATAGCCGTCGCACCGCAGACGCCCGGGACGATCTCGAACGGCACACCGGCTTTGGCGCAGGCCAGCGCCTCGTCCGCACCGGTCGGGTGGACGAACGGGTCGCCCTCCAGCAGACGCACGACTCGGCGACCGCTCTTGGCTGCGGTCAGCGTGAGCCGGCTCCGCAGGCCGGCCGTGAGCGGGACCCCGTCGTCGTCGCTGCCGCAGTCGAGGACCTCGGCCTCGTCGGGAGCGTGCGCGAGCAACTCACGGTGCCGTGAGTCCTCGATGACAACAGTCTGGGCAATAGAGAGCACTTCGGCGGCCCTCAAGGTCAGCAGCCCGGGGTCCCCCGGGCCAGCACCGACGAAGGCGACGCTGCCGACAACATGGCGCTTGGTGGTCACGGAACGGTCTCCTCTTCCAGCGCCCTGGCCTGGACGCCGACGAGCCTGCCGGCCCCGTCGTCGAGCAGCTCGGCCGCGAGGTCGCGACCCAGCTGCTCCGCCGACGTCAACGGGCCGGTGGCGGACTTGCGGATACTCACGGCGCCATCGGGTGACACCGCGACGGCACGCAGGTAAAGCTCGAGGCCATCGTCACCCTCCGCTGCCTCGGCGTACGCACCCACGGGGGCGGTACAGCCGGCCTCGAGCGCGGCAAGGAGGGTACGTTCTGCGGTCACCGCGGAACGGGTCATGGAGTCGTCGAGAACCGTCAGGAGATCGGCGACATCGCCGCTGACCCGACATTCGACGGCCAGTGCGCCCTGACCGGGCGCAGGAAGCATTTGCAAGGGGTCGAGCACCTCGGTGGCCTCGTCAAGGCGGCCGAGGCGGGCGAGTCCAGCGCGGGCAAGCACGACGCCGTCGAGCGAGCCATCCGCGACCCGAGCCAGCCTGGTGTCGACGTTGCCGCGAATCGGAACCATGTCCAGCCCGAGACCCAACGCGAGCAGTTGGGCGACCCGCCGCGGGGCTCCGGTGCCGATCCGGGCCCCGACCGGGAGCTCTCCCAAGGTCAGTCCGTCTCGGGCGCACAGCACGTCTCGCGGGTCCTCGCGTGGGGGCATGGCGGCGATGGTGAGCCCGGGTGTCGCAGCCGTCGGCAAGTCCTTCAGAGAGTGGACGGCGAAATCGATCCGGCCGGCATGCAGCGCATCGCGCAGGGCGTTGACGAAGACTCCCGTACCGCCGATCTGGGCCAGTGGAGCGCTGGAAACGTCGCCGTGCGTGGTGATCTCGACGAGGGTCACCTCGACGCCGGTTGCTGCCGTCAGCGCAGTGGCGACCGATCGCGCTTGGGCCAGGGCGAGTGCGCTACGGCGCGTGCCCAGGCGTACCGGAGTCGGGCTCACCGCTGCTCACCGCCGTCCGGGTCGAGCGTGGGTCGAACAACGGCTTCCACGGTGCGGGGGTCGAGCGCGAACAGCTCACGCAACGCAGACTCGTAGGAACCGCCGCCCGGTTCCGCGGCAAGTTCTTTGATCCGCACCGTGGGTGCGTGCAGCAGCTTGTCGACGACCCGGCGCACGGTCCTGGTGATCTCCTCGAGCGTTCGAGCATCGAGATCGGGCAGCCGGCCGCCCATCCGCGCGAGCTCGCTCGCGACGACGTCGTCGGCCATCGCGCGCAGCGCGACCACCGTCGGTGCCACCTGTGCCTGCCGGCGCGCACCGGCGAATGCGGCAAGCTCGTCGGCGACGATCATGCGGACGGCTGCGACGTCTTCGGCAGCCGCGGCAGCGAGGTCGTGCCGGTCGGCGAGAGTGGCGAGGTCGGCGGCCACGACACCGGGCAGGCTGTGGACGGCCAGATCGACGTCGCGGGGCAACGCGACATCGAGCACGCGCAGCGGCCGGCCGGCCCGCTCGCGCAGCGCCGACCTCACCAGCTCGGCCGTCAGCACCACCTCCGCGGCGCCCGTGCACGACACCACCACGTCGACATCGACGAGTGCCCGGCTGAGCCGGCTCAACTCGATCGCCCGTCCGCCTACGGTGGCGGCGAGGCGCTCCGCGCGGTCCGCCGAACGGCTGGCGACCACGACGTCCGCGCCCTCGCGCGCCAACGTCGAAGCGGCCAGCGCCGCCATGGAACCCGCTCCGACGACCAGGGCCGGCGATCCCGCAACGCCGTCCGGGGCCACAGCCGCGAGACCGACCGTCACGACCGAGCGGCCCGCTGAGTCGATGCCGGTCTCCGCGTGGCAGCGTTTGCCGACGCGCAACGCGGCCGGGAAAAGCGCTTGGAGAACCCTGCCCACGGTCTCCGCGGCCTGAGCACGTCGGTAGGCCTCGCGAACTTGACCGAGGATCTGGCTTTCGCCGACAACCATCGAGTCGAGGCCGCTCGCCACATGGAACAGATGGGAGACGGCGGCGTCCTCGTAGTGGACATAGAGATGTGACGTGAGCTCGGCGAGATCTGCCTGGACATAGCGCGCGAGCAGAGAACTGATCTCCTCGACACCGCCATGGAACGTCGCGACGTCGGCGTAGAGCTCGACCCGGTTGCAGGTGATGACCGCGACGGCCTCGCAGATGTGCTCGGCCGAGTGCACGTCGGACAACAGCTTCTCCACCGCATCCACACTCAGTGCGGCGCGCTCGAGCACCGCGACCGGAGCACTGTGGTGGGACAGGCCCACGACCAGCACGCTCATTGGCGCACCGCCTCGGCCAGCTCCGCTGCCTGTTCTGCGGTCAGCGCCAACGCGGCACCGTTCTTGCGCTGCTCGTGAAAGGCAAGTATTTGCAGCTCGATCGACAGGTCGACTTTGCGTAGATCCACACCGTCGGGAACCTGAAGAAGCGCCGGAGCGAAGTTGAGAATGCTCGTCACGCCGGCCGCCACCAGCCGGTCGCAGACCTGCTGAGCGGCCGTGGCGGGAGTGGCGATGACTCCGATCGCGATGCCCCGGTCGGCAATCTGCCGCTCGAGCTCGTCGACGTGGCGCACGGTGAGACCAGCGACCTCCGTCCCCGCTCGGGCGGGATCTGCGTCGACGAGAGCGGCCACGCGGAAACCTCGGGAGGCAAAGCCGGCGTAGTTCGCGAGGGCATGACCGAGATTGCCGATGCCGACGATCACTACTGGCCAGTCCTGGGTGAGCCCGATCTCCCTGGAGATCTGATGGCGCAGGTAGTCGACTTCGTAGCCGACACCGCGGGTGCCGTACGAGCCGAGGTGGGACAGGTCCTTTCGCAGCTTGGCCGAGTTGACCCCCGCGGTCTCGGCCAGCTCGTCGGATGAGACAGTGACAACTCCGTGATCGGCCAGTGCGGCGAGAGCCCGCAGGTACAACGGAAGCCGCGCCACCGTCGCCTCCGGCACGCCGCGCTCGGCGGCGCCATGGGCGTGCTCGGTGTGCTCTGCCTGCGGCAGGCGGGTGCGGCGGGTCACTGTGCTCCCGGGTAGGCCGACCAGGGCGAGTGCAGATCTCGACCGGTCGGTGCAGTGCGTCGGAGCAAGCCTAGATCCTTGTGAACGCGGGAACAAAGTCGCGCGAAGTCACTCGGCTCTCGAACGCTGCCTTGACGATCTGCCCGCCACAGGGTTTCATCTCTGCAAGTTAGGTAAGCCTCACCTATCCCGCTGGAGCATCGGTGTTCGTTCGCGTCGCAACGGTTTTTGTCTTTGCCCTGTCACTAGCCGCGTGTTCCGACGACGGCGCCGACGTCGCCGATTCCTCCGCCTCCGGCTCCGGGTCGGGCTCAGGTCGGGCTCCGGCCTCGGGTCTGGCCAATCAGGATCTCAGCGGCAGCACCGAAGATGCCGCAATCCTTGCCGCCGTGGACGAATACCGGACCTACGTGCAAGCCGAGGTCTCGACGCTGATCGACGAGACCACGGTCTTCACCGACGCTGTGCGCGCGGGTGACATCGATGCCGCCAAGGCGGCCTTCGCGCCGAGCCGTTTCCATTGGGAGACCATCGAGCCGATCGCGGGCTTGGTCGAGCAGATCGACGGCGCCGTCGACGCCCGAGTGGACGACTTCGCGAACGAGACCGACCCGACGTGGACGGGCTGGCACCGCATCGAGTATCTGTTGTGGGAGCAGGGAGATGTCGCCGCAGCGGTTCCGTTTGCTGATCAGCTCGATGCCGATCTCGCGACGCTGCGGGATCAGCTGGCGAACCTCGAGTTACCGCCGGCGGCGGTCGCCCTGGGCGCCGCGGAACTCGTCGAGGAGGTGTCCGAGGGCAAGATCACCGGCGAGGAGGACCGTTACTCGCACACCGACCTGTGGGACTTCGCCGCGAACATCGAAGGTGCGCGAAAGGTCAACGCGCTCCTGACGCCGGCTGTCCAGGAACGGGATGCGGACCTGGTCGCCGAGATTGAGGACGGCTTCATCCGGGTCGAGGACGGGCTGCAGCCCTACCGCGACGGCACCGGGTGGAAGCCCTACACGGAGCTCACCGACGAGGACCGGGCCCAGCTCGCGGCCGAGCTGGCCGATCTCGCGGAGTCGCTTTCTACCGTGCCGGGAACGCTTGGCCTGAGCTGATGGACACGACCCGAGGCCCGATCCTTCGGCGCCGCAGCCTCCTGTTGGGCGGAGCAGCGGCGGCTGCCGCGGTCGCCGGGGCAGGCTGCTCCCGGGGCCCCGATGACGAGCAAGGCGCGTCGTCGTCGTCATCTCCACCACCGACCGGCCGGGGTTTCCACGGAGAGACCCAGACCGGCGTCGCGACTCCGGCCCTGGCACACTCTCTGGCCGCCGCCTTCCACGTCCTGGCCCGCGATCGGGCCGAGCTGGCTGACGCGCTCCGCGAGTTGAGCTCGGCGGTTCAGCTGCTGGTTGAGGGTGTGTATCCGCCTGATCGGGATCCGGTACTGCCGCCGGCCCACACCGGTGTCCTCGGCGCGGAGTCGGTGCCGGTCGAGGCCACGGTCGCCGTCGGCGCGTCATTGTTCGACGATCGATACGGGCTCGCCGGCCGGAGTCCGCGCGAACTCGTCACGATGCCGTTTCTTGCCAACGACCGGCTCGACGACGCATGGAGCCACGGCGACGTGCTGCTCACCCTCGCCGCAGACCGACCTGACGCCGTCCTGCACGGACTGCGCCAGCTGATGCGGGCCACCCGCCGGACGCTGAGCCTGCACTGGGTGGTCGACGGCTATTCACGACCCGACGCACCCGGTTCGGTTGCCGGTCGTACCCAGAACCGGAACCTGCTCGGCTTCAAGGACGGCAGTGCCAACCTGCACGTCGGCAACGACGCGGAGATGGAGACGTTCGTCTGGCTTGCTGACAGCGATGACCAGCCGTGGGCGGCCGGCGGCACATATCAGGTCGTCCGTCTCATCCGGTTACTCGTGGAGCGGTGGGACCGGACCGCGTTGACGGAACAGGAGTCGATCATCGGCCGCAACAAGATTTCCGGCGCTCCACTCGGCCTCGATGCCGAGGAGGCCGATCCGGCCTATGGCGACGACCCCTATGGCAACCGGATTCCGCTCGATGCACACATCCGGCTGGCCCGGCCGCGGGACTCGGTGACCGAGAGCCAGCGGATGCTGCGCAAAGGGTTCAACTTCCAGAAGGGTTTCGACGGAGCCGGATTGCTCGACCAGGGCTTGGCGTTCGTGTCGTACCAACGCCAGCTTGCCGACTTCCTGGCCGTCCAGCAGCGGATTGCCGGCGAGCGGCTCGAGGAGTACACGCTGCCGTTCGGTGGGGGTTTCTTCTTCGTGCTGCCCGGCGCACAGGACTCCGACGACTGGCTCGGCCGAAGCCTGCTGGACGCCTGAGGAGTTACGTCGGCTGAGCGATGCTGCCCGCGAGCGCCAAGCGGAGCTGGTCCTCGTCCACCCGCCAGATGGCGTGCTGCTGCCCGTCGACCAACGTGACGGGAACTTGCTCCGCGTAGCGCTTGGTCAAATCGGGATCGTCGAGAATGCTGCGCTCGGCCCAGCCGACGCTCAGCTCGTCGCAGATCCGCGCGACGACGACGCGGGCCTCGTCACAAAGATGACACCCGGGCTTACCGAGGAGGAGTACGCGGGGGTACTCGCTGGACATGTCCTCTTCCCTCCCCGTCGTGGCCCGTCTCACCCTACCGATCGAGACATGGCCCATTGCCGCCCGCCACTACGCTTCCCCGCATGCGCTTCCGGCGGCCGCGCAGCCCGGACCGGTCAGTCACATCCGGCGAGGCGGCAGCAGCAGCCGCCGAGGCTGCGGCAGGTATCGACGTCCTTCCGCCGTCGCGAGCAGCCGCATTCTTCGACCTCGACAACACGGTGCTGCGGGGGGCCGCAATCTTTTACTTCGCCCGCGGAATGTACGCGCGCAAGTACTTCCGCGCGCGGGACATCGCCTGGTTCGGTTATCAGCAACTGCGCTTCCGGCTCGGAGCGGAAGACCCCGACCACGTAGACAATGCCCGGTCCACAGCGCTGTCGTTCATCGTCCACCGTTCCGTCGGCGAGCTGAAGGATCTTGCGGAAGAGATCTTCGAGGAGGTCATCGAGAACAAGGTGTGGCCGGGCACCAGAGCCATCGCGCAGAGCCATCTCGACGAAGGTCAGCGGGTCTGGCTGGTCACCGCCGCACCCGTCGAGCTCGCAACGATCATCGCCAAGAAGCTCGGACTCACCGGCGCGCTGGGGACCGTGGCTGAACATGTGGACGGTGCCTACACCGGGCGGCTCGTCGGCGACCTGTTGCACGGCCCGGCCAAAGCCGAGGCGGTGCGTGCGCTGGCCGTGCGCGAAGGCCTCGAGCTCGAGCGGTGTGCCGCCTACAGCGACTCCGCCAACGACATCCCGATGCTGTCCCTCGTCGGCTTTCCGTGCGCCATCAACCCCGACGCCCGGCTGCGCGCGCACGCGAAGGAGCGCGGCTGGCAGGTGCGCGACTACCGAGCCCGGCGACGCAATACCGCCATCGGTGTCGCCGCTGGCGCCGGTGCGATCGCCGGTGCCGTCGGCGGCCTCGTCCTGGCCCGCCGCCACCGCCGCTGAACCCCGCCGGAATGACCGGCTGGGTCAGAAGAAGGTGCCGCGGCGGCGGACGAGGAGGTCGTAGAGGGTCTGCTGGATGGTCTCCCTCACCCGGTCGGTCAGCTCGAACACCA
Source organism: uncultured Actinomycetota bacterium (assembly GCA_963831385.1). Classification (GTDB taxonomy): domain Bacteria; phylum Actinomycetota; class Actinomycetes; order Jiangellales; family Jiangellaceae; genus JACVRX01. The sequence continues at coordinate 181,961 of CAWHPW010000014.1, read as the reverse complement.
GCATCGGATCGTCGGCGCCTGCGTCGCCGTGCACGTCGGTGGCGATCGGCTCACCGAACTCGATGATCCACTTGGCTGGGAGCGGAACCAACCCGAGTGGACCGAGCCACGGAAAGGTTGGCGTGATCGGGACATACGGCACACCGATCATCCGGGCCAACGTGCCGAGGTTGGCGATCATCGGGTACGTCTCCTCGGCGCCGACGATCGCGCACGGAACGATCGGGGCCTTCGCGCGGATGGCCGCCGACACGAATCCGCCGCGCCCGAAACGCTGTAGCTTGTACCGCTCCGAGAACGGCTTCCCGATGCCCTTGAAGCCCTCCGGCCACACGCCGACCAGCTCGCCTGCGGCCAGTAGGCGCTCGGTGTCCTCGTTGCAGGCCAGCGTCGTGCCGTTCTTGCGCGCGAGGTCGGCCACGAAGGGTAGCTGGAAGACCAGGTCGGCCCCGAGCGTGCGCAGATGCCGATGCGCCGGGTGCTCGTCGTGCACGGCGACCTCGGTCATCAGCGAGTCGAGTGGGATCGTGCCGGAGTGGTTGGCGACGATGAGCGCCGCGCCGTCCGCCGGAATGTTCTCGATCCCGCGGACCTCGACCCGGAACCAGCGCCGATAGAGCGGACGAAGCAGCGGTAGCAACACCGCGTCGGTGAGCTGCTCGTCGAACCCGAATGAGTCGACCTCATAGTCCCCGGTCAGCCGGCGGCGCAGGAACTCCATCACCTGCTCGGCTTTTTCGTCACCGTCTCTGCCGAAGACATGTCGGGCGAGTTCACCGACGAGTTTGAGCAGCTCGTCGACCGGCTTGCTCCCGCCTGCCGGCGCGTCGGTGGCCGCCGCCGGTGGGACTTGCGTCTCGGCCGCTGCGGGCTTGACCCGGCGCGTGCCGGCCCCGGCGGGCTTGACCGGTTTGCTTCGGGTCACGGGTTTGGTCCGCTGCGGGCCAGCTCCGGCTGGTGTGACCGGTGTGCCCTCGTCAGTTCGGACTCTGACCGTGGCAGCCGCCCGCCTGGCCGGCTTGACGGCGTCCAGGGACCTGACCCGGCGGGTATCCCGTGGATCGTCAGCCATCGGTGGGAACCACCCGGCGGACCGCCCCGACCAGCATTCGTTCCGCCGCCGACACCCGGTCGCGGTCGAGCAGCCCGTTACGACAGCGCGCATCGGCAAAAGAGTCGAATGCGTGCAGCGTCGTGTGCTTCGGTTCGAAGCCGAGCCGTACACGCATGCGAACCGTGTCGACTCCCCGTCCGTAAGTCAGAAACTGGACCTGTTCGGGCGAGAAGTCGGCAATCTTGGCCCGCCGCAGCAGTCCGCCAACGGTCGAGGACACCAGTCCAGGCAGGGGTAACAAGGGCCGACCAGCTCGGCGTGCAGCCTGGCTGAGCATCAGGATTCCCTCGCCCGCGACGTTGTACGTGCCGGGGCGATCGCCCAGGGTCGCGGTGCGGAGCGCGGCCAAACCGTCGTCCTCGTGCACGAACTGCATTCGCGCGTCGTGGCCAAGCACCACCGGCAGCACCGGCAGCGTGAAGTACTCCGTGAGCGGTGTACGGACGGTAGGGCCGATGAAATTCGCGAATCGCAGGGTCGTGACCGCCACGTCGGGACGGCGGCGGGAGAACCCTCGCACGTACGCCTCGACCTCGACGGAGTCCTTGGCGTACCCCGATCGCGGCAGCACCTTCGGGGCCATGTCCTCGGTGAACATTGCCGGGTCTCGGGGGCTCGCGCCGTAAACGGTGGTCGAGGACTTCACCACCAGGCGCTGAACGGTCGAGGACTTCTGGCAGGCCGCCAGAAGCTGCATAGTCCCGATGACGTTGATCTCTTTCTGCGGTGCCCGTCCCCCCGCGTCCATCGGTGTGGCGAGGACATTCATGTGTACGACCGTGTCGACCTTCGCCCGCGCCATGACCTTGGCGACCACGGGGTTGCGGATGTCGGCTCGGACGAACTCACAATGGCCGAGGTCATGTGTCGGAGGGATGACGTCGACCCCGACGACGCGGCCGACCGCCGGATCGTCGCCGAGCAACCGGGCGAAACGCGCCCCGAGGTAACGCGCCACTCCCGTCACCATGACGACCTGCGACACGCTACCTCCGCCCCCGATCGCAGCTGGCTACTTGCCCTGACGGCGACGCTGAACTCGGGTCTTGCGCAGCAGTTTGCGATGCTTCTTCTTCGCCATTCGCTTGCGGCGCTTCTTGATCACAGAGCCCACAGGGCATCCTCGCTGCTCGGTTGAACGGTCTAGAACCAGCGAACGGTGATGCCCGCTGCGCTGATGGCACAGGCCACCGCCCATGCGTACTGGGTAGAGCGTACCGGGCCGGCACGGCGCCTCGGTCGCCCAGCCTCCGGCTCAGCCGGCTTGGACGTAGGAGTCGCGCAGGTAGTCCGTCACCGCCTGCTCGGGAATCCGGAACGACCGCCCCACCTGGACCGCCGGCAACGTCCCGGCGTGGACCAGTCGGTAGACGGTCATCTTCGAGACGCGCATCGCGGACGCGACCTCGGCGACGGTGAGAAAGCGCACCTCGCCGAGCGGGCCGCTGTGACCCATCGTGCTCATCGCTCCGACCTCCACGCCGTGTTCGTCGCGTCTACCGCGCGATCTGTCAACACGTCGTGCCCGCATCGTAGAGGCGCATGTGACGGATGGGGAAGGGAGATCACCATTCTGGATTGATGCCGTGGAAGGGAAATACAGCCTTGCGAGTCGCCAGGACCGCCTGGTCGAGCCAGTCCCCCGGGTCATAGCCGGTCGACCAGTCATCGAACTCCGGTGCCTTGCCATCGGTCATCCGCGCAGGGCCAGGGCGACCGAAGGCCGCCGCCACGTGCTCTTGCCACACCGCGGGCACGACGGTTTCTGGTGGAATCGGCGAGCCTGCGGCCTCGGCCAGCAGATGGGTCCACGCTCGGGGTACCACGTCGACGATGCGATAACCACCGCCGCCGGTCGCCACCCATCGGCCATCGCACAACTCGTGGGCAAGGGTGTGCAGTGCTGCATATGACGCTCGCTGGCCGTCGACGGTGAGGGCCAGGTGTGCCAGTGGATCTTCGACATGGGTATCACAACCGTCCTGGGTAACCAGGATCTGCGGTTGCCACGACCGGAGAAGTGGTGGAACGACCGCATGGAACGCCCGCAGCCACCCGCCGTCCGCGGTGCCCGGCGGCAGGGCGACATTGACCGCGCTTCCCTCAGCGCCGGCACCGCCGACCTCGTCCGGGTAGCCGGTGCCGGGAAAGAGCATCCGCGGAGTCTCGTGCAGGCTGATCGTGAGGACCCGCGGATCGTCGTAGAAGACCGCCTGGACCCCATCCCCGTGATGAACGTCGACGTCGACGTAGGCGACCCGCTCGGCTCCCGTGTCGAGCAACGCGCGGATTGCGAGGGCTGGGTCGTTGTAGACGCAGAACCCCGACGCCGTGTTCGGCATCGCGTGGTGCAGCCCGCCGGCGATGTTGACGGCGTGGGTCACTTGCCCTTGCCAAACGGCGAGCGCCGCTGCCACCGACCCAGCGGCGACCCGCGCGCTGGCCTCGTGCATCGAATCGAAACACGGGTTGTCACTGGTACCGAGGCCATGCCGCTGGTCGACGGTGGCGCGCCGGACGGCTTGGACGAACTCAGGCGTGTGAACCGTCGTCAGCAATTCGTCGTCTGCGATCTTCGGGGAGACCACCTCGACGTGGTCACCGTCCAGTACCCCGAGCGCGCGAGCGAGTCGAATCGTCAGGTCGAGTCGGATCGGGCTCAACGGATGCGATGGACCGAAGTCGTAGTGCGTCAGCGAGTCGTCCCAGACCACGAGCACCGATTCGGTCATGGATCGACCATAAGTGCCTGGCTACACATTGTCGGTGCGAGTGAGTAGAGAGGACACATGCGGTTCGGTGTGAGCATGCCCAATGCCGGCGATCCGGCGGATTTGGTGGACCTCGCGGCGCTGGCTGAGGAGGCCGGATGGGACGGCTTCTTCCTCTGGGACCACCTTCAGTACGACGCCGCCGACAGGCCGCCGATGCACGACCCGTGGGTGCTGCTCGGTGCGATCGCGGCGCGGACCAGCCACGTACGGCTTGGCACCATGGTCACGCCGCTGGCTCGCCGGCGCCCATGGAAGCTCGCCAAGGAGATCACGACTTTGGACCATCTGAGCGCCGGCCGGGTGATCGTCGGTTTCGGGCTCGGTGTCCCCCCGGAGACTGAGTACGGCGCCTTCGGCGAGCCGACACAGCCGCGAGTGCACGCGGCGATGCTCGACGAGGCGTTGCCCCTACTGGACGCGTTCCTGCGTGGTGAGCCGGTCGACCACGACGGCGAGCACTACCGCGCTCGACTCGCGGACCGGGCCGCCCTCAGTCGCGGCGCTGGCCGACCTCGTCGGTGCGCTCGACCCACCACCCGGGTTCGACGTGGTGGGCACGCTGTTGCCCCAGTACGTCAGCCGACCTGGCCGATGTCGGAGCACCTGGGCGATGGACGGACCGGCCAGCCCTTCCTGACTACTCGACCTCCATCCGGATCGCGGTGGACCGCGTCCGCGCCTGGTGATCGTCGGACAGCGACGAGTCGCATGCCGATCTCGTCGACACACGGGTGGCCCGGCGGCAGCGGCTGCACCTGCCCGGAACGCACGAAGCCATGCCGGGAATACAGGCGCTCGGCCACGTCGTTGCCGCGCGTCACCCAGAGCCGGACCTCCGGGGCGGCGTGCACCGTGGCCCAGTGCACGACTTCGTCGACCAGAGCGTCGGCCACGCCGCTACCTCGGGCAAACGGCACGACCCACATCGAGACCAACTCGACGTGACCGGCCTCCTCGACGTATCCACCTGCGAGTCCGGCGGGCTGTCCGTTCAACGACGCGACAACCGTCACCCCGGTGGGCCGGTTCAGCCACGCCCGCCACTCTTCCTCGCTCCGGCCCTGTTCGCCCTCGTACGTGGACTCGAACGCGGAGGGTGCGTCCTGGAGGGCACGCAGCCTGAGATCGCGGACGACGGCCCAGTCAGCCGGCCCGACCTGCCGGACCGATACCCGCGGATCTACCGGCCGCACAGTGCTCACTCGTCGGCGGACGCGGCGAGCGCTCGCGACCGGTCGCGGGCAGCCTCGATCGCCGCCAGGAAGTCCGCGCGGACCTTCCCCTCCTCGAGCAGTCGGATGGCGGCGGCCGTGGTGCCGGCCGGGGAGGTCACCCGCTCACGCAACACGGTCGGGTGCTCACCCGTCTCACGCAGCAGCTTGGCCGAACCGACGACTGTCTGCACCACGAGCTCGGTCGCCGTCGCCCGAGGAAGGCCGAGGTGCACCCCGGCCTCGATCATCGCCTCGACGACGTAGAACACGTAGGCAGGTCCGGTGCCCGAGATCGCGGTCACCGCGTCCTGTTGTTTCTCCGGGACCCGGACGACCTTGCCCGTGGCCTGCAGCAGCTGTTCTGCCTCGTGCAGGTGGCCCTCGTCGCATCGGGAGCCGGGTGACACCGCAGCCATCCCTTCGTCGACGAGAGCCGGCGTGTTCGGCATCACGCGGACGACCGCGACGCCGTCGGGCAGCCGGGCCTCGATGAAGCTCGTGGTGATACCGGCAGCCAGCGAGACGACCAGTTGTCCGGCTCGGACGTCAGCGGCGATTTCGGCCAGCAGCGCACCCATGTCCTGCGGCTTGACGACCAGCGCCAGTGTCTCGGCCCGACGTGCCGCTGTCGGATTGTCGACGACCTCGACGCCGTACCGCTCCTCCAGTTCCTTGGCTCGGTCCGGTCGGCGCTCGGTCACCAGCAGGTCCTCGGCCCGGCGACCTGCCCGCAGCAACCCGGACAGCAGGGTCTCCCCCATGACTCCGGCCCCGAGGATGGCGACGGTCATTTCTTGCTCGCCAAGGCGCGCAGGAAGAACATGACGTTGGCCGGACGCTCCGCCAGCCGCCGCATCATGTATCCGTACCATTCGTGGCCGTACGGCACGTACACCCGCACGGTTTCGCCGGCCCGCGCCAGCCGTCGCTGCTCGTCGGGCCGCACGCCGTACAGCATCTGGTATTCATAGGTGCCCTGCTCCCGGCGGTACCGGGCGGCGAGTGAGCCGCCGATCTCGATCAGTCGCGGATCGTGCGTCGCGATCATCGGGTACCCCTGACCGCCGAGCAGGATCTTCATGCACCGCACGAAGGAGCGGTCGACATCGGCGTTGTCCTGGTAGGCGACTTCGACCGGCTCGTTGTACGCGCCCTTGCACAAGCGGACCCTCGAACCCGCGGTGGACAGCTGCCGACAGTCACCTTCGGTCCGGTGCAGATATGCCTGCAGCACGATTCCAGTGGACGGGAAGTCCTGCCGTAGTTCGGCCGCTATCGCCAACGTGGAGTCGGTGGTGGTGTGGTCCTCCATGTCAAGGGTCACCGTCGTGCCAGCATCGGCGGCCGCCTGGCTGATCTCCCGAGTGTTGTCGAGTGCGATCTTCTCGCCGTCGCCCGGCAGCGCCTGCCCGACTGCGGAAAGCTTGACCGATATCTCCGCCGAGTCGGTGAGGCCGGCGTCGTGTAAGCCCTTGAGCAGGTCCATGTATGCCGCAGCGACCCGCTCGGCCTGATCCCGATCCAGGGTGTCCTCGCCGAGATGATCGATGGTCGCCCTGAGCCCGGCACCGACGAGATCGCCGGTCACTCGGACAGCGTCCGACGTGTCGTCTCCGGCGATGAACCTGGTGACAATGCCGCGCGAGATCGGCGCCTTTTCCACGACGGTGCGCAGTCGTTCACTACGTGACAATCCCAACAGCACGCGCCCGACCACGCCGCCGCCTCCCTCGTCCAGACCGACCGCGTCAGGTTACGGCACCCGCCGTCCATGCCTCCGTACCCATTCCGGCGACGGGAGAGAGTTCTCGACGTTCACCCCGTGAGACGTGGGAAACCCCAGTCGTTGTCTGGGGGTCAGGCCGTGCGGCGGCGGAGGGTCGCAGCGCCGAGGGCCAGCAAGCCCACGACGAACGCCGCGATGATCAGTGCATACCCCCCGACTACGGGGTCGAGATTGGTCTGGACCTCGCGCATCGCATCCACGGCGTAGGACAGCGGCAGGACGTCGGAGATCCAGCTCAGCACCGTCGGCAACTCGTCGCGTGCGACGAACAGTCCACAGAGCAGGATCTGCGGGAGTACCAGGGCGGGCATGAACTGGACCACCTGGAACTCCGTGGCAGCGAACGCGCTCACGAACAGGCCCAACGCGACGCCGAGCAGCGCATCGAGGACAGCAACGGTGATCAGCAACGATGTCGGACCGGCGACCTCGAGGCCGAGCAACCCGATAGCGATACCGGACGCGATCAACGCCTGCAACGTCGCCATCAGCCCGAACGCGAGGGCGTAGCCAAGGAGAAAGTCCAGCTTGCCCATCGGCATAGCAAGCAGGCGCTCCAGGGTGCCCGACGTGCGTTCCCGCAGCGTCGCGACAGAGGTGACCAGGAACATCGCGATGAACGGAAAAAGAGCGAGCAGAGCCGGGCCGATCAGGTCGAAGGTCGGCCCGCCCTCGTACATCCACCACAGCAGCGTGAGCAGCACGGCGGGCACGAAGAGCAACATGGCCAGCGTGCGATGGTCGTGGCGCAGCTGGGCGAGCACCCGGCCCGCGGTCGCGAGGGTGATCCGAGGCGTCATCTGCCGGCCTCCTGGTCGATGAGCTGCAAGAATGCCTGTTCCGTGTCGTGTGTTCTGGTGTGCTCCAGCAACCCGGACGGGCTGTCATCGGCGAGCAGTGCACCATCGCGGAGGAGGAGAAGGCGGCCACAGCGCTCTGCCTCGTCCATGACGTGACTCGAGACCAACAACGTCACACCAGCCGTGGCAAGGTCGTTGAAGAGGTTCCATAGGTCACGCCGGAGCACCGGATCGAGGCCGACCGTCGGTTCGTCCAGGACCAGCACCTCGGGTTCACCGAGCAGAGCCGCCGCCAAGGAGACCCGCGAGAGTTCGCCACCGGACAACCTGGCGACCAGGTCCTCCGCGTGGGAGCCGAGGTCGACCTGGTCGATCGCGCGCTGGACAGCATCCGGATCGGCTCCGAGCACCGCCGCGAAATAGCGCAGGTTCTGCCGGACGGTCAGATCCTTGTACACGCTTGGCGCCTGGGTGAGGTAGCCCACGCGAGATCGGACGGGTTCGGACCCCGCCGGCATTCCGAGCACCTCCACCGTCCCGGCAGCAATCTGCTGGACTCCCACGATCGCCCGCATCAGCGTCGACTTCCCTGAACCGGACGGCCCGAGCAGGCCGGTGAGCGTCCCCCTGTCGACGGCGAGATTGAAATCGTCGAGCACCACGCGGGGTCCTCGGACGACCCGGAGGCTTCGAACCTCGATCGCCGGGCCGAGTGCACCGTCAGAAGCCGAATCGAGCGATTTCATCATGTGTTGAATAATCTCGCTCGGTGCCCCCGTCGTCAAGCGCAGCCGTCAGTCCTCGAAGTAGCGCTGGATCACCGGACCGACGAGCGCGACCAGCTCCTCGTCCGACGCTGATGCGATCGGTTCGATCTTGACGACGTACCGCATGATGGCGATGCCCAGCAGGTGCGACACCGCGGCCTCGACCCGGATCTCTCGATCAGCGATGTCCAGACCCTCGACGACCCGGGCGAGCATCACTCGGGTGGCGAACTGACGAAGCAGGGCTGCGGCCACGTCGTGGGTCATAGCCGAGCGCAACAACGCGAGGATCGGCGCCCGCTTGACCGGGTCACCCCAGGTGAGGAGGAACGTACGAACCGCGCGTTCCCCGACGGTGTCGATCGGACCCGACACGATCTGTGCGGCGACCTCGGACGGCACAAACGGGATGTCCAGCGCTGCCAGGAACAGCTGTTCCTTGGTCCCGAAGTAGTGATGAACCAGCGCCGGATCGACCCCGGCGCGGGCGGCGATGGATCGGATGGAAGCGCCGTCGAAGGCCCGATCGGAGAACTCGACTCGGGCCGCAGCCAGGATCTCGCCGCGGGTGTCGGGGCCGCCTGGTCGTCGCCCAGCTCGACCGCGCCGAGCAGAGCGCCGGGTAACGCTCACGTCGAGGATCCCCGCAGAACCTGCTCGGCCGTTCCGTCAGAGGCGACCGCGAAGGCGGTGTCGGCGGCAGCAGTCGCGAGGTTCAAGCGGGCGAAGGCCAGCCCTTCCGCGAGATCGGCCTCACGCTCCTCCGGCGTCCGGGCTCGACGGGTGCCGACCTCCAGCACGATCGCCCCGGACCATCCGCGTCTGACCAAGCGCTCGAGCAAGGCCGTACACGGTTGGTTGCCGCGACCCGGCACCAGATGTTCGTCCCGTGCCGAGCCGGTGCCGTCGGCCAAGTGGAGGTGGGCGAGCCGATCGCCCAATGCGTCGGCCATGGCCATGGCGTCCGAGCCCGAGACGGCGGTGTGCGACAGGTCGAGGGTGTTGTGGGCATAGGGCTCGTCGGTCGGGTCCCAATCGGGTGCGTAAGCCGCGATCTCACGCCCGGCCGCACGCCACGGATACATGTTCTCGACGGCGATCGCGATGCCGGTTTCCTTTTCCAGTTCTGCCACGCCGTCGACGAATCCGCGCGCATAGTCGCGCTGCCAGCGAAACGGCGGATGGACGACGACGACGGGCGCGCCGAGCCTGCGGGCCGCCTCGACCGAACGACTCAGCCGCTCCCACGGATCGGGCGACCACACTCGTTGGGTGATCAGCAGACACGGTGCATGCACCGACAGCACCGGCATCCGATGCCGTCTGGCCAGCGCTGCCAGTTCGTCCACATCCTGACTGACCGGATCGGTCCAGACCATGACCTCGACCCCGTCGTAGCCGAGCGCGCGAGCCATTTCGAACGCGGTCGCAACCCCTTGGGGGTACACCGAAGCCGTCGACAGCCCGACGGGGGAGTCGGAGACACGCAACAAGGCCGACCGGTAGCGGCTCGGCGACGTCACCGCCCCAGCGTAGGGCTGCTGTCGCCGGGCACGGCGTCGCCGCCCAGACCGACGGTCCGTCGATCGGCCCAGATGTCGAGCTGAGCACACGCCGTCGGCCTCGAAGTGGTCCCGACACAGGGCGCTCTGGACCATGACCCACCCATGAAGGGGCATAGGCTCCAGGACGTGGAGGCACCGCTCGACGTCGCCCGAGCTTGGGTCGAGTTTCCCGATCCGGCTGACGCCGATCAGATCCTTCGCTGCGACCTGACCTGGCTCACTTCGCGCTGGATGTGCATCTTCGGCCGAGGCTGTCCCGGTGTCTACGCGGACCGCCCCGACGACGGCTGCTGCACCCAGGGCGCGCACTTTTCCGACCGTGACGACGAGAAACGGGTCCGCCGCTTCGCCACCAAGCTGAAGCGACAGGACTGGCAACTGCGAGACGAGGGCCTGCGCAACGGTGTCATCGACAAGGACGACGAGGGCGAACGCAAGACCAGGGTCGTCGACGGCGCATGCGTGTTCCTCAATCGACCCGGCTTCGCCGGCGGGGCGGGCTGCGCCCTGCACGCATACGCGGTACGAACCGGTCGTCACCCGCTGGAGACCAAGCCGGACGTGTGCTGGCAGCTACCCATTCGCCGCTCGTACCGACGGGCCGAGCGGCCGGATGGCACAAAGTATCTCGAGATCACGATCGGCGAGTACGACCGGCGAGCCTGGGGACCAGGCGGGCACGAGCTGGACTGGTTCTGCTCCGGCTCACCGAGCGCGCATGTGGCGGCCGAGCCCGTGTACGTCTCGTGCGAGCCGGAGCTTCGCGCGCTGGTGGGCGACAAGGCATATGACGAGCTCGCCGGACACTGCGCCGCCCACCTCGCCGCCCAGCTGCCGCTGCTGGTCCATCCGGCGACAGCTACTGCGCGCTCTCCGGAATGACCACGTTCACCATGCCTGTCTATACATCACCAGGCCTACAAGGGTGGTGATGTACGCACTCGGGTGGTGAACGTGGTCATTCCCCAGGGGGTTGTCGGTGCCGGCCCATAGCGTCCGGAGGCATGGCGAAACTGGCTCAGGTCTACCGGTGCGCCGAGTGCGGCTGGTCCACCGCCAAATGGGTCGGCCGCTGCGCGGAGTGCCAAGCGTGGGGAACACTCGACCAGGCCGGCGCGTCCCGCTCGGGCCTGGCCCCGGCTCAGGTGTCTCAGCCGGCCCGGCCGATCGCTGCGGTCGGGCTGGAGGCCGCTCGATCCCGCTCGACCGGGGTGGCCGAGCTCGACCGTGCGCTCGGCGGTGGCCTGGTCCAGGGCGCGGTGGTTCTTCTCGCGGGCGAGCCGGGGGTGGGCAAATCGACACTGCTACTCGAGGTCGCAGCACGCTGGGCCTCCACGGCCGGCACGGCGCTCTACGTGACCGGCGAGGAGTCCGCTGCGCAAGTGCGGCTGCGGGCCGAACGCACGGGTGCACTCTCCGACAGCCTGTACCTCGCGGCCGAAACCGACCTCGCCGCAGTGCTGGGTCAGATCGACCAGGTCAGCCCATCACTGCTCGTGCTCGACTCGGTTCAAACCGTCTCCCGATCCGATGCCGACGGCGTGCCGGGCGGTGTCACCCAGGTCCGCGAGGTGGCGGCGGCGCTCATTCGCACCGCGAAGGAACGCGGCATGGCCACCGTGTTGGTGGGCCACGTCACCAAGGACGGCTCGATAGCCGGTCCGCGGGCGCTCGAGCACCTGGTCGACGTCGTGCTCCAGTTCGAGGGCGAGCGGCATTCGCGGCTCCGCATGGTCCGCACGGTCAAGAACAGGTACGGCCCGTCGGACGAGGTGGGCTGCTTCGACCTCTCCGATACCGGCATCGTCTCGGTGACGGATCCGACCGGGCTCTTCCTGTCCAGGCACAGCGACGCGGTGCCGGGCACGTGTGTCACGGTGACCTTGGAGGGCCGCCGACCGCTGCTCGCCGAGGTTCAGGCGCTAGTGGCATCGTCGTCACTCGCAACGCCCCGGCGGGCCACAAGCGGGCTGGACACGTCTCGTGTGGCGATGGTGCTGGCCGTACTGGAACGCCGGGGGGACCTCGCCCTGCAGGGACACGACGTCTACGCCGCGACGGTCGGCGGTGCCCGGCTCACCGAGCCGGCCGGAGATCTTGCCCTGCTGATTGCGCTCGCCAGCGGGGCCCGCGATACGCCGGTGCCACCGGGTCTGGTCGCTATCGGCGAGGTTGGCCTGGCCGGCGAGATCCGGAGAGTGACAGGGACCCAACGCCGGCTGGCCGAAGCCGAGCGGATGGGCTTCGACCGGGCGCTGGTGCCGCCTGACCCTGGGCCCGTGCCAGCCGGGATTCGGGCGGTTGAAGTCGGTGACGTCCGCTCCGCCCTCGATGGCGCCCGGCGGCCGGCGGCAGTACTCGCATAGTGCTGAACGGGCCGTACACTGTCGCCCGAATGTCAACGACTGCGCCCGCGGGGGTCGCGTGTTAGCAAGCGAAAAGGGCAGCGCCGAGGCCAAGCTGCGCGAGGCCCTCGCTGCCGTCGCACCAGGTACCGAGCTGCGCGAAGGACTCGAACGTATCCTTCGCGGGCGCACCGGCGCACTGGTCGTCCTCGGCTACGACAAGACCATCGAGTCCATCTGCACTGGTGGCTTCGTCCTCGACGTCGAGTTCTCCGCCACGGGCCTGCGCGAGCTGGCCAAGATGGATGGCGCGATCGTGGTGGATCGCGAATGCACGACGATCCTTCGTGCGGCGACCCAACTCGTCCCGGACCCAGCCATCCCGACGACCGAGTCCGGCACCCGCCATCGCACCGCGGAGCGCGTCGCCAAACAGACCGGTGTGTCGGTCATCTCGGTCAGTCAATCCATGCGCATCGTGGCCATCTACATCGACGACGTCCGCTACGTGCTGGAAGACACCGCCCAGATCCTGTCCCGAGCCAACCAAGCGCTGGCCACCCTCGAGCGGTACAAACTCCGGCTGGACGAGGTGTCCGGCACACTGTCCGCACTGGAAATCGAAGATCTGGTCACGGTGCGCGACGTAGCGGCGGTCGCACAACGGCTGGAGATGGTCCGTCGGATCGCCAGCGAGATCGAGGGTTATGTCGTGGAGCTTGGCACCGACGGCCGGCTGCTGAGTCTGCAACTCGACGAGCTGGTGGCCGGCGTCGACGTCGACCGTGAGCTGGTCGCGCGCGACTATCTGCCTGCTCAGTCCGGGCGTCGGGCCAGGACGGTTCCTGGCGTGATGGCCGATCTCGACGCGCTGTCCGCGATCGACCTGCTCGACCCGGGCGCCATCGCGCGGTCGCTTGGCTACACCGCAGGTGCGGAGCAGCTCGACGTCGCAGTGAGCCCTCGTGGCTACCGCCTGTTGGCTCGGGTGCCGCGGCTGCCGGGCGCGGTGATCGAACGGCTAGTCGACCACTTCGGCGGCCTGCAGAAACTCTTGGCAGCCAGCGTTGAAGACCTGCAGACCGTCGAGGGCGTTGGCGAGTCGCGAGCGCGCAGCGTGCGAGAAGGGTTGTCCCGACTCGCCGAGTCCAGCATCCTCGAGCGCTACGTCTGACCGGTGCAGAACACCGTCATCGAGTGGTACGGCAGCAACGCCCGGGAGCTGCCTTGGCGCGCCGCGGATCGGACGCCGTGGGGTGTGCTGGTCAGCGAGTTCATGCTCCAACAGACTCCAGTCGCGCGGGTCGAGCCGGTGTGGCGCGCCTGGCTTGGCCGGTGGCCGGCGCCTGCTGACCTGGCCCTCGAGCCGCCTGCCACGGCGATCCGGGCCTGGGGCCGGTTGGGATACCCGGGCCGTGCGCTGCGCCTGCACGCGGCCGCCAGAGTCATCGTGGAACAACATTCCGGCGAGGTCCCGTCGTCGTACGACGCATTGCGAACGCTGCCGGGAGTCGGTGAGTACACGGCGGCCGCCGTCGCGTCGTTCGCGTACGGCCAACGGCATGCTGTCGTCGACACCAACGTGCGTCGAGTGCTGGCTCGATCGGTGGCCGGCGTCGCCCAGCCCGGGATCGCCACTACGGCCCGCGAGCGTCGACTCGCGGAGTCGATGGTTCCAGCCGACGAAACAGCCGCTGGCTGGGCTGTCGCTGCCATGGAACTCGGTGCGCTGGTCTGCACGGCGCGATCGCCGAGATGTTCAGCCTGTCCGATCGCCGGTTCGTGCGCCTGGCGGCTGGCCGGCTTCCCGCCGTACTCCGGACCGACGAGGCGGAGCCAGCCGTGGACGGGCACGGACCGCCAAGCCCGGGGAGCGTTGATGGCCGTTCTCCGCGCCGAGCCCGCCGCAGTACCGAGGGCCCGGCTGATCTCCGCCTGGCCGAATGACGCGGTCCAACGCGAACGCGCGCTCGACGGTTTGGTCGCCGACGGTCTGGTCGAGCCCGTGCCGCGCGACCACTACCGGCTCCCGAGTCGTCCACCCGTCACTCGGTCGAGTGCCCGGACGTAGTCGTCCTTTGGGTCCATCGCGGCGGCAAGGCGGTAGCACGCCGCCGCCTCGTCGCGCCGGCTTTGACGCTCCAGGGTCCGCCCCAGCGCGAACCGGGCGTATGCGTCACTCGGGTCCCGCTCGACCAGCCGGCTGAAAGCGTCCTCCGCCCGGCGTAGCTGAGCGGAGCGGAAGAATGCCCGGCCGGCCAGCTCGAGTACCGACTTCGGCGTCGAGTCACCGACGAGCAGCGGTTCGAGCTCGCGCGCGGCACCAACGGCGTCCCCCGCCTCGTACAGCACGGCGGCGGCACGATACGCCGCGAGATCGTCTGACATCGTCACCCCCGTCCAGGCAGCTACAGCGTTCACCCAGGCATCACAGCCGGTCCATGATCCATGGTTCACAAGTGGCGAGACATGCCAGGCGGGTCGCACCACCTGTGAACAGTCTGCGGCGAAAGTCGCGAGATCAGCCCGTTTCGCTGGCCGCGCCGCCGCGTCGACCGCCGCTGCCCGTCGCTGCAGCCTCGACGACCGCCACATCAGGCAGTTCGGACTTCGGGCTCCCGGTAAACGTGAAGTTGGCTTCGCGGCCTTCACCCTCGACGTCGACAAGGACGATCTCGCCGGCCTTGAGCTCACCGAAGAGGATCTTCTCCGAGAGCGAGTCCTCGATCTCGCGCTGGATCGTCCGGCGCAGCGGCCGCGCGCCGAGGACTGGGTCGAACCCGTGATCGGCCAGCAGTTCCTTTGCGGCCTGGGTGAGCTCGATACCCATGTCCTTGTCGTGCAGCCGGATGTCGACCTGGGTGATCATCAGGTCGACGATCCGGACGATCTCTTCCGGTGTGAGCTGGTGGAAGACGATCACATCGTCGACCCGGTTGAGGAACTCCGGCCGGAAATGCTGCTTGAGCTCGTCGGTGACCTTGTTCTTCATCCGGTCGTAGTCGCCGTCGGCGCCCCCGCCGGTCGAGAAGCCCAGGTTGACACCCTTGGCAATGTCTCGGGTCCCGAGGTTGGTGGTCATGATGATCACGGTGTTCTTGAAGTCGACCACGCGTCCTTGGGCGTCGGTGAGCCGACCGTCCTCGAGCACCTGCAGCAGCGAGTTGAAGATGTCCGGATGGGCCTTCTCGACCTCGTCGAACAGCACGACCGAGAACGGACGCCGGCGCACCTTTTCGGTGAGCTGGCCGCCCTCCTCGTATCCGACATAACCAGGCGGTGAGCCGAACAGCCGCGAGACCGTGTGCTTCTCGGAGTACTCGCTCATGTCGAGCTGGATGAGGGCGTGCTCGTCGCCGAAGAGGAATTCGGAGAGCGCCTTGGACAGCTCGGTCTTCCCGACCCCTGACGGTCCGGCGAAGATGAACGAGCCACCTGGTCGCTTCGGATCCTTCAGCCCGGCCCGGGTCCGGCGGATCGACTTGGACAGTGCCCCGATCGCGTCCTGCTGGCCGATGATCCGCTTGTGCAGCTCGTCTTCCATGTGCAGCAGCCGGGAGGTCTCCTCCTCGGTGAGCTTGAACACCGGAATGCCAGTTGCCGCTGCCAGGACCTCGGCGATCAGCTCGTCGTCGACCTCGGCCACGACGTCGAGATCCCCGGCCTTCCACTGCTTCTCGCGCTCGGCCTTTTGTCCGATGAGCTGCTTCTCGCGGTCGCGTAGAGACGCTGCCTTCTCGAAGTCCTGCGAGTCGATCGCGGACTCCTTCTCCCGACGCACCTCGGCGATCCGCTCGTCGAACTCACGCAGGTCCGGCGGTGCGGTCATCCGGCGAATGCGTAGGCGGGAGCCGGCCTCGTCGATGAGGTCGATCGCCTTGTCCGGCAGGAACCGGTCGGAGATGTACCGATCAGCGAGCTGCGCAGCGGCCACCAGTGCGCCGTCGGTGATCGAGACGCGGTGGTGGGCCTCGTAGCGGTCACGCAGACCCTTGAGGATCTCGATGGTGTGCGCGAGTGTGGGCTCCTGGACCTGGATCGGTTGGAATCGGCGCTCCAGCGCGGCGTCCTTCTCGACGTGTTTGCGGTACTCGTCGAGCGTGGTTGCCCCGATGGTCTGTAGTTCGCCTCGGGCGAGCATGGGCTTGAGGATGCTCGCGGCGTCGATAGCTCCCTCGGCGGCCCCGGCGCCGACGAGAGTGTGCAGCTCGTCGATGAACAGGATGATGTCGCCGCGCGTGCGGATCTCCTTGAGGACCTTCTTCAGCCGCTCTTCGAAATCACCGCGGTAGCGGGAACCGGCGACCAGGGCGCCCAGGTCGAGGGTGTAGAGCTGGCGGTCCTTGAGCGTCTCGGGCACCTCGCCCTTGACGATGTTCTGCGCCAGGCCCTCGACGACGGCGGTCTTGCCGACGCCGGGTTCGCCGATGAGGACCGGGTTGTTCTTCGTGCGGCGGGACAGCACCTGCATGACCCGCTCGATCTCCTTCTCCCGCCCGATGACCGGGTCGAGCTTGCCCTCGCGGGCGCCCTGGGTCAGGTTCCGACCGAACTGGTCGAGGACCAGGGAGGTCGATGGCGCGTCGCCTTGCGGTCCGGCGCCCGCGGTGGCGGCCTCTTTCCCGCCCTGATAGCCGGAGAGCAGCTGGATGACTTGCTGGCGGACCCGGTTGAGGTCCGCGCCGAGTTTGACCAGTACCTGGGCCGCGACGCCCTCGCCCTCGCGGATGAGGCCGAGCAGGATGTGCTCGGTACCGATGTAGTTGTGCCCCAGCTGGAGCGCCTCGCGGAGGCTGAGCTCGAGCACCTTCTTCGCCCGGGGCGTGAACGGAATGTGCCCGCTGGGGGCCTGCTGGCCTTGGCCGATGATCTCCTCGACCTGACCGCGCACCGCGTCCAACGAGATGCCGAGACTCTCCAGCGCCTTGGCCGCGACTCCTTCGCCCTCGTGGATCAGGCCCAGCAGGATGTGCTCGGTACCGATGTAGTTGTGGTTGAGCATCCTGGCCTCTTCCTGGGCCAGGACCACGACGCGCCGTGCGCGGTCGGTAAACCTCTCGAACATCAGCGGCACTCCTCACCGAGCGGTCTGGGTGTGCCGGGGCTCTCCCGGTCCGCCCGTACTCGCATGCTAACCCGCCAGCCGGTCGTCAACTCGGTTCGTCTCATCGACCGAACCCGGTGGCGCATGCCCATACAACACCTACTTCGCCGGCCAACTTCCGCCCAGATGAGTCGTACGCCAGGGGCGAACACGGATCGGAATGACCACGTTCACCACCCCTGTCGGTACGTCACCAGGCCGGCAAGCCTGGTGACGTACGGGTACGCCTGGTGATGGCCCCAGCGCTGCTGCTGGAAGCGAGACGGCTTACCTGGTTATACGTGGCCCGGCGGTGTGCGGTTCGGTTGGCGGCAGATCAGCACGAATCCGCGACCCTGCGGCAGGGCGGATACCAGCTCGGGCAACGGAGAGGGTGCTGCCCGACCTTGCGTCGGACAGCACCCGCCTTCGGCTCCTCTTAGTGCGTTAGTGCGGCTTTGTCAGCCGTGCGCCGCATCGTATTTCGCGAGTATCTCCGCCGGCACCCGGCCGCGGTCAGAGACCTTCATGCCCTGGTCCCGCGCCCATTGGCGAATTGCCGAAGTGTTGGAGCCCCGGCCACCGCGCGCTTGTCCGCGCCGTCCGCCGCGGCGGGCGGTCTTGCGCGCCGAGCCGACGTACGGAGCCAGCGAATCGCGGAACTTCGCCGCGTTCTTCTTGGACAGGTCAAGTTCGTAAGCCACACCGTCGAGCGAGAAGTTGACCGTTTCCTCGGCCTTGCCGCCGTCGATGTCGTCGACCAGAATGACCTGGACCTTCTGAGCCATGGCCGTTCCTTTCCGCGCCCTAGCAGGGATTATTGAGGCAGGTAGCTGGGTCATGCCTACGCCACCTCTGACAGAAAAGCAACTACCCCAATGTGGTCACCCGTAATCGTTATCTAGGGCTCAGAAGCGCAGCAGCATCCGAGTGTTTCCGAGTGTGTTCGGCTTCACCCGATCCAGGTCCAGGAACTCGGCAACTCCTTCGTCGTACGAACGCAGCAGCTGCGCGTAGACATCGGCTTCGACCGGCGATCCAGCCAGCGGCTCGAATCCATGCCGGGTGAAGAACTCCACCTCGAAGGTCAGGCAGAAGACCCGCGACACGCCAAGGTCCCGGGCCACGTCCAGAAGCTTGCTGAGCAGGGCTGTTCCGACCCCTCGGCGGGTATGCGACGGGTCCGTCGCCAGGGTTCGTACCTCGGCAAGGTCCTCCCACATGACGTGCAACGCACCGCAGCCGACCAGCGGCCCGGCACTATGCGAGGCCACCCAGAATTCCTGGATGTCCTCGTAGAGGGTGACCATCTCCTTGGACAACAAAATGCGGTCGCCGGAGTAGGCGTCGACCAACCGGCGGATCGCCGGAACATCCGCCGTGCGGGCCCTTCTGATGATGTAGTCGGGGACCGGCGGCCGGCCGTCAGTCGCCCGACCGGGTGCAGTGTTCACTGTCATTCCGGCTTGACCAATGGAAAGAGAATCGTGTCACGAATGCCTACGCCTGTGAGCAACATCACAAGGCGGTCGATCCCGAGGCCCATTCCGCCAGTTGGCGGCATTCCGTACTCGAGTGCCCGCAGGAAGTCCTCGTCGAGTTCCATGGCCTCGGGGTCGCCTTGCGCGGCCAGTTCCGACTGCGCAATCAGCCGCTCCCGCTGGATGATCGGATCGGTCAGTTCCGAGTATGCCACCGCCAATTCGACGCCGGCGATGACCAGGTCCCACGCTTCGGTCAGCCGGTGATCGGCGCGGTGCGGCCGGGCCAGCGGGCGGACCGATTCCGGGTAGTCGCAGACGAACGTCGGCGTTCGCACTGTCGCTTCAACCAGCTTCTCGAACAATTCGAGCACGATCTCGCCGTGGCTCCACCCGTCCGCGATGCGGACGTCGTGTTTGGCGGCCAGCTCCCGGAGCCGATCGGTGTCGGTATCGATCGTCACCTCCGCACCAACGGCGTTCGACACCGCCTGGTGAAGCGTGATGCGCTGCCAAGGACCCTCGAGGTCCAGCTCTGCACCGTGGCCGTCGGCTATCACGGTGTGGCCAGTAGCCCGCGCCGCGTCGATCACCAGCGTCCTGGTGAGCTCGGCCATGGTGTCGTAGTCACCGTAGGCCTGGTACGCCTCGAGCATCGTGAACTCGGCGCTGTGCGTGGAGTCGATGCCTTCGTTCCGGAAGATCCGGCCGATCTCGTAGACCTTGTCGATGCCACCGACAATGGCGCGCTTGAGATGCAGCTCCAGCGCGATTCGCAGCGTCATGGGCAGGTCGAACGCGTTGAGGTGGGTGTGAAAGGGACGCGCCGCAGCGCCGCCGTGGACGAGTTGGAGCACCGGTGTCTCTACCTCGAGGTATCCCTTACCGTTCATCGTCTCGCGCACTGAGCCCAGCACTGTTGCCCTGGTGCGGACCATGTCGCGAGCCTGTGGGTTGACGACCAGGTCGACGTAGCGCTGGCGGCTCCTCGTCTCGTCGGAGAGGGACTTGTGCGCTACCGGTAACGGGCGCAAGGCCTTCGCGACGATCGTCCACTGGTCGGCCAGCACCGACAGCTCGCCGCGTCGGCTGGAGATCATCTCGCCCGTGATGCCGACGTGGTCACCGATGTCGACCACATGCTTCCACTCGCTCAGCATGTCTTCGCCGAGTCGGTCCAACGACAGCATCGCCTGCAGCTCGATCCCCTCCCCGTCGCGGAGCAGGGCGAAGCAGAGCTTCCCGGTGTTGCGCAGATGAATCACTCGGCCCGCGACCGACACGATCACGCCGGTCGACGCTCCGGACTCCAGGTCCGAGTACGTCTCCCGTAGCTCGGCCAGGGTGTGCGTTCGGTGAAACCCGGCCGCGTACGGCGCCCGCCCACGCTCGAGCAGCTCGCTGCGCTTCTGCCGGCGGACCCGCATCTGCTCGGGCAGATCGTCGTCGGGCACGCTCGGCCGGTCGCTCATGACCCACCAGGGTAGGGGGGCGCGCACAGCCGGCCCCAAAGCCGGCCCAAGAGCGGGCCCAAGAGCAGGCCCAAGAGCAGGCATTGCCGAACTCCTGCCGCGGTGCAACAGTCATGGCACGGAGGTGAGGACGATGAACGAGGTGCGCGTCGTAGATCGCGGGTCCCGAGAGATCGTGGTGTTCCTCTCCGGTGACATCGACGACGAGATGATCGACCAGCTGCACGGGGCGGTGGCCGAGGTGGCCGAGCTGGAAGGCCTCAACGGCCTGAGTCATGCGGTCGTCGACATGCACGGGGTCACGTCACTCGGTCCGCCGGGAATCGCGTTCTTGCGGGAGTTGAACGAGCGCGGCCGGCGATCAGGATTCGAGGTGTCGTTCTCCTCGCTCAGCGGGCCCGCTCACCGGGCAGTCGAGGCGGCCGGCTGGCAGTTCATGGAGGCGAGCCCTCCCTCAAGTTAGGGTTCCGGCACGTTGCGGTCGTAAACCAACCGCAAGCCGACCAGCGTGAGCCACGGCTCGTGATAGTCGATGGTGGCGCATTCGTCGATCACGGCTGGCGCCAGTCCGCCGGTGGCGATCACGGTGAGGTCGGTGAGCGGCCGGCCGAGCTCGGCTGCCATCCGGGTGACGATCCCGTCGACCTGCCCGGAAAAGCCGAACAGCGCACCCGACTGCAACGCCTCGACCGTGTTCTTGGCGATCACCGATCGGGGTCGGACCAACTCGACTCGGCGCAGCTGCGCCCCGGCGTCGCCAAGAGCGTCCAGCGACACCCCGATGCCCGGCGCGATCGCACCGCCGACGTACTCTCCCGTTTCCGACACGACGTCGAAGGTGGTCGCCGTGCCGAAGTCGACGACGATGCACGGCCCGCCATAGAGATGCTTCGCGGCCAAGGCGTTGACGATCCGGTCGGTACCCACCTCGCGTGGGTTGTCCATCAGCACCGGTACACCTGTGCGAACACCGGGCTCGACGAGGACCGACGGAATCGCGGAGAAGTATCTGGCCACCATCTCGCGCATCTCGTGCAGCACCGAGGGGACGGTCGAGCAGATGGCCAGACCGTTGATCCGGCCCTCCGGACCGTCAGCCAGCAGTCCACGCAACACGGCCATGAACTCGTCGGCCGTCCGTCGAGCATCGGTCGCGAGCCGCCAATGCTCGGCGACCTGCTCACCGTCGAGCAGACCGAGAACGGTCTGGGTGTTGCCGACGTCGATCGCGAGCAGCATCGTCAGCGAACCTCACGCAAGTCGAACGCGATGTCGAGCGCCGGCGCAGAGTGGGTGATCGCTCCGACCGCCAGGTAATCCACACCCGTTTCCCCGTACGCCCGCGCCGCGTAGATCGTCAGACCGCCACTCACTTCGATCTTGGACCGCCCGGCCACTGCCTCGACGGCATCGGCAACCTGGCCGGTCGTGAAGTTGTCCAGCAGGATGACCTTTGCACCGGCGGCCGCCGCTTCCGCGGCACCGTCGACGCTGTCGACCTCGATCTCGACGGGCACCTCTGGAAAGGCTTCTGTCACGGCCTGGTAGGCGGCGGTGATTCCCCCAGCCGCGATGATGTGGTTGTCCTTGATCAATGCCGCTTCCGAAAGCGACATCCGATGATTCTCGCCGCCGCCGCAGCGGACCGCGTACTTCTCCAAGGGCCGCAGCAGCGGAGTCGTCTTGCGGGTGTCCCGGACCACCGCACCGGTGTCCACGAGAGCGTCAGTCCAGCGTCGTGTGGCCGTCGCGATCCCAGCCAAGTGGCACAGCAGATTCAGCGCGGTGCGCTCGGCAAGCAGAAGCGCTCGAGTGGGTCCAGTCACCGTCGACAGGATGTCTCCGGGGCCGACGGCGTCGCCATCACTCACGGTTCTCTCGAACTCCACAGACCCGTCGGATGCGCAGACGAACGCAGCCTCGGCCACGGCGAGCCCGGCGACGACCCCATGGGCCCGGGCCACAAGGTCACCGGAACCTCGCTGATCGCGAGGGACGGTCGCCTCACTGGTGACGTCGACGCCCCTGGCAAGATCCTCCTCCACCGTGGCCCGGACCAAGTCCTCCACGTACTCCGGCTCGAGCCCAGCCTCGACCAGGGACCGGGTCAGCTCACCGGGCAGGCTCACGTGAGCTCCTCGAATCGGGTGTGCACGGTCCCGTCGTCGGGCGCTGTGCTGACCAGACGACCGCGCCATCGGGTGTCGTCGCGATCGGGATGATCCTCGCGCCAGTGGCCGCCACGGGTTTCCTCCCGGAGCGTGGCATGCCGGACCAGCAGGGCCGCTACCTCGTGCAGATTCGACGTCTCCCAGGCTTCGGTTGTCGGTACGTCGGCCTGCCGATCGGCAGCCAGATCCGCCAGGCACGTCGCCGCGGAGGCGAGCGACGATTCTGTTCGCACGACGCCGGCGCCCGCGGTCATCGCCCCCTGGATGAACAGTCGGGCGTCGGGATCGAGGAGGCCGGGTTTGCCGGGACGGTCCACCGGATCTGCCTGCGGCGGCAGCCCCTCGGCCAGATCCGCCGCGATCCGGTGCCCGAACACCAATCCCTCCAGCAGCGAGTTCGACGCCAGCCGATTCGCGCCGTGGACGCCGGTACAGGAAACCTCCCCGCAGGCGTAAAGACCGGGCAGCGATGACCGCCCGCGCAGGTCGGTGCGCACCCCACCGCTGGCGTAGTGCTGCGCTGGTGCGACCGGCACCAGCTGGGTGGCCGGATCGATGCCGAACTCACGGCACCGAGCAACGATGGTCGGAAATCGCTCGTGCAAGAAGTCCGCGCCCAGATGTCGCGCATCGAGCCAAACGTGGTCTGCCCCGGTCTCCAGCATTGCCGTGATCACGCCCTTGGCGACGACGTCCCGAGGGGCTAGCTCGACCAGCGGATGGCGGCCGATCATGAAACGCCGACCCTCCACGTCACGTAAGAGCGCACCTTCGCCGCGCAGCGCCTCGGAGATCAGCGGTTGCTGCCCGTGCGCCAACCGGCCCAGCCACATCACCGTCGGGTGGAACTGGACGAACTCCAGGTCAGCGACTTCGGCTCCGGCACGGATAGCCGCGGCGATGCCGTCGCCAGTCGCGACTGGCGGATTGGTGGTCGACGCGTAGACCTGGCCGAGCCCGCCAGTCGCCAGGACGACCGCTCTGCCGAGCGCGGCTCCCACGCCGTCGAGTTGCCCCTCGCCGATGACGTGCAAGCTCACCCCGCACGCGCGCCCGGCTCCGTCGGTCAATACGTCGATCACGAGCGCGTGCTGGACCACCTCGATCGCCGGGTCCTCTTGAACGGCGTGCAATGCCTCGATCAGCGCGCGGGAGATCTCCCGACCGGTCGCGTCGCCGCCGGCGTGCGCGATTCGGTCGCGACCGTGTCCGCCCTCGCGAGTCAGCGCGATCTTCCCGTCGAGGGTGCGCTCGAAGTTGGCGCCGAGCGCGACGAGCTCGCGCACGCGCTGCGGGCCCTCGGTGACCAGGACCCGCACGGCGTCCTCGTCGCAGATCCCGACGCCGGCGACCAGCGTGTCGGTGTAGTGCTGATCGGGGCTGTCCTCTGGGTCGAGGGCAGCCGCGATTCCACCCTGTGCCCAGACGGTCGACCCTTCGTCCAGGAAGGTCTTGGTGACGAGCAGCACCCGTCCGGCCTTACGTGCCTCCAGCGCCGTTGTCAGTCCGGCAATCCCGCTACCGACGACGACCACATCCGCCTGCACGGTCCAGCCCGGCTCGGGCGCCGCCAGCCGGCGCGGCAGGCGTATCTCGGTCACGGCCGCAACCCTAGGACCTACCGGGAGGGCGCCGGCGTCGGCGCTCCCCCACCGCAACTTCAATGATCAAATACGCGCCATCTGATCGAGCTTCGGGTCGCTCGACACCATGATGCTTCAGGGCAACGTCACGGCCATGTTGTCGATCAACCGGGTGGCGCCGACTCGGCCGGCGATCAGCAACCGCGCCTCGCCGGACATCGGAGCAGGCCCGAGCTCCGGGTCACGTAGCACGAAGTAGTCGACGCGGACGTCGTGAGCGCTTTCGAGCACGGTTCGGCCAGCGGCGAGCACGGACGCCATCCCGTTCGGGGCTGCCGCGACCCCCGCGGTCAACGCCCGAGACAACGCCAGCGCCGACGAGCGCTCCGCCGGAGTCAGGTAGCGGTTCCGGCTCGACAGCGCCAGCCCGTCAGGCTCGCGGACCGTCGGCACGGCCACGATCTCGAACGGCATCTCCAGGTCCCGGACCATGCGCCGGATCAAAACGAGCTGTTGGTAGTCCTTCTCGCCGAACAACGCGTACGTCGGCACGGTCAGGTTCAGCAGTTTCGCGACGACGGTGAGGACGCCGGCGAAGTGGCCGGGGCGGACGGCTCCGTCCAACTCCGCGCCGAGCTTTCCGGAATCGATTCTGACCAGCGGCCCGCCAGCTGGAAACATCTCGTCGCGCTCGGGGGCGAAAACGACGTCGACTCCCTCCGCTGCACAGACGCCCAGATCGGTGTCCAGCGTGCGCGGATAGCGGTCGAGGTCCTCGCCCGCACCGAACTGCAGCGGGTTGACGAAGATCGTCGCCGTCACCACGCCCTCGGCACCCACCCGCTCCCTGGCGGACCGGATCAGCGCAACGTGTCCGTCGTGCAGAGCGCCCATCGTCATGACCACGGCCGTCTCGGCGTCTGCTGTCCCGAGCGTGTCGGCCAGTTCGGCCCGGGTCCGGGTGACGACCGGCGAATCGCTGTTCACCGACCGCCGTTCCAGTCCTGGCTGGGCCGACCGCCGAGGGCATCGAGCAGCGGCTCTGCGTCGGCTGCGCGAAGACGCCCGGATGCCAACGCCCGCGTCGCCGTTCGCCGGGCCAGCGCGACGTAGGCCGCGACGGCCTCGGGCGCGACCTCGTCGATAGCAGCAACGTGCTGCGCAACCGTGCTGGCGTCACCGCGTGCTACCGGTCCGGTGAGCGCTGCGTCGCCTTGCCGCAGGACGTTGTCCAGGGCCGCGGAGAGAAGTGGGGCGAGTGTCCGGTCCGGTTCTGCGACACCGGCGTCCCGGAGCAGGTCCATCGCGTCGTTCACCAGCGTCACCAGGTGATTCGCCCCGTGCGCAAGTGCAGCGTGGTAGAGCGTTCGGTCTCCCTCGGCAATCCGCATCGGCTCCGCCCCCATCTCGACGACCAGCGCCTCGGCTATCGGCCACAGCGGCTCCGGGGCAGTGACACCGAACATCGCGCCGGCAAGGCGCTCGAGGTCGACCGCCGTGCCGGTAAACGTCATCGCGGGGTGCAGTGCCAGCGGCAGTGCACCAAGCCGGGTCGCCGGCTCGAGCACGTCGGCTCCATAGCGGCCACTGGTATGGAGGACGATCTGGCCGGCCCGGATCGATCCGGTGGCGACCAGTCCTTCCACGAGACCGGGCAGGGCGTCGTCGGGCACGGCGAGAATGACCAGGTCCGACGCGGCGAACACCTCGGGTGGGGTAACCAAGACGACGCCGGGGAGCAATGCATCGGCGCGCTGCCGACTGGCAGCGGACACCGCGTAGGCAGCGACCACGCGGTGGCCCGCCCGGGCCAGGGCGGCGCCGAGAACAGCGCCGACCCGACCGGTGCCGACGACGCCGACGGCAAGCCGAGCCGGGCGGTCGTCCCCGTCGGCCGGTGCACCGAACTGACGATGGCCGCTCGGCTCACTCATGGTCATGCCTCTTCCGGACCGGTCCGGCCGATCAGGCTAACAAGCCGAGCTCACCTACCGTTGGTCCTGTGGCGTGGCCGACGTGGCAGGAAGCAACCAAAAGGGCCCTCTACGGTCCGGACGGCTTCTACCGGCGCGAACACCCGGGTGATCACTTTCGGACCTCGGTGCATGTCTCGCGGCTGTTCACCCAAGCGGTCGAGTCGCTCGCTCGGGCGAGCGGGGCGCGCACCGTGGTAGATCTCGGCGCGGGCGGAGGCGAGCTGCTGCGCGAGCTGCATAGTCGTGCACCGGATTTCAGGCTGATCGGCGTCGACGTGGCCCCCCGGCCGGACGAGTTGCCCAGTCCCGTCGAGTGGGCCAGCCACCAGCCCGACGGGCTGGCCGACGTTCTCGTGATCGCGAATGAATGGCTCGACGACATCCCGGTAGACGTCGTCGAGATCGACGAAGCCGGACTCCCCAGGCTTGTGCACGTCGACCCGCAGTCCGGCGCGGAGCGCCTCGGGGCCATACCTCGCGCCGAAGATCTGACCTGGCTGACCCACTGGTGGCCGCTGGGCGACGCGGAGCCTGGATGTCGAGGCGAGATAGGCCGAGGGAGAGACGAGGTCTGGGCTGACGTGATCCGGCGGACACGACAGGGGGTGTGCGTCGCGATCGACTATTGGCATCGACGAGCCGGTCGCCCGCCACATGGAACGCTCACCGGATACCGGGACGGTCGGGTGGTGGCACCGGTGCCGGACGGCTCGTGCGACATCACGGCACACGTCGCCCTGGATGCGTGCGCCTCGGCGGGCCTTGACGCCGGCGCCGCGGCCACCCTGCTGACCACCCAACGCGACGTCTTGCCTGCGCTGGGACTCGACGCCTCTCTGCCACCCAGGTCGCTGGCGGTCAACGATTCCCCTTCCTATCTGGCGGCGCTCTCGCGAACGACCGAGGCCGTCGAGCTGCTCGACCCGACCGGTCTCGGTGCTTTTGGCTGGCTGGTCCAAACCGTCGACCGACCACTTCCCGACGTCCTGCGCAGCCCGAGCAGCTGACCGCGGTCAACCGATCGGGGCGTCGTCTGTCGGACTCGAAGACATCCATTGCTCCGGAATGTCCGCCTTCCGGGCCAATCGCGACCGAATGGCCTGGTCCTCGACGAGGCGACGGGCCTGCCCTTCCGGCCGATGGCGGATGGTCGCGTCGACGGGCCCCGGGGTCGTATCGACGTGGACGGTTGCGAGCGCGAGCCGCCGCTGCACCGGTCCCTGGGCTAGCCGGACGCTCTGTGTCTTCGCGTGGGGGACGACCGTGAGCGTCCGGTAGAACACACCTTCCCGAACCATGATCACTTGATCATTGGCCCCGAACGCGAGTCGACGCCAGCCCACCGGCCGCAGCCACGCTGCTCGCCGAGGCGCGGGATCGAGCGCTACCGCGGCCGGATCGGCGCCCGGCAGCGCTCGGCACAAGACGTCGACGGCATCGGGGTACGTCGCCACCGGCAGCAGGGTGGAGCTCGTGCTGCCATCCGTGCCGGACGAGGCGCCGTAACCGGCGACGTCCACCTCGACCCGAACCCAGCCTCGCAGCCGCCACAAGATGGTCTGGCGCAGTGCGACGCCTTGAATGCGCCCAGGCGGAACGGTCTGTGCCTTGGTGTCGAGCAATCCCTTGCGGATGCGGAAACCGTCCGGCGACTCGGCCAGCACGAAGCCGAAGTTGCGCACGAATTGGTTCCAGAGCGCCAGGCCGATCGCGATGGCGCCAGGCAGCGCCGATGACAGCACTCCGGCGGCGATCTCGCCGCCGAAGAACGTGAATGTCCCGCCGAGTGCGATGAGCAGCAGGACGCCCATGACGAAGGTGCCGGACAGCACCGTCGAGCCGAGCAAGCGGCCAGGAGACACCTCGTGCAAGACGCGCTCGGGAGCCTCCGGGGTCCCGGCGTCGATCCCGGCGGCGCGGGCCAGCAACTCGGCCCGGAGCGCGAGCGCGTCATCGGCGGCGAGGTAGGCCAGCGGCGCCTCGGTGCTTGTGCCGCCGGCCACCTCCAGCCGCAGCTCGGACACGCCGAGCAGGCGGCCGGCCAACGGACGCACGACGTCGACCGCCTGCAACCGGTCGAGCCGCACTCGGCGGGATCGGCGCTGGAAGATGCCGGAATCGATGCGCAGCGCGTCCCCGTCGACGCCGTATCGGGTGAACCACCAGTTGGCGAGGCCGGCAAGGAACCCGATGATCGCAATGACGGGGAGGACGGCCAGAAACCGGCTCGGCTCCCCAGCGCGCAGCACATCCTGGCCACCGAAGGCCACGGCGCCGGCGAGCCATGCCCACCCGCGCAGAATGGGGGTCAGCGGATGGAGGCGGCGGAAATGAGCCGGGGTTGGATCGGCGGCGCTCGGCCGGCCGGCCTCGTCGGTCACAATCCGGCCGCCCGTGCCTCACCCAGAGCAGCGAGCCGATCGCGCAGGCGGGCAGCCTCGGCAGGCGGCAATCCGGGTATCCGCGCGTCGGTCGCCGGCGATGCCGTATGCAGCTGAACAGTGGCCAGGCTGAATCGGCGCTCGAGCGGACCCGACTTCACGTCGACGAACTGCATCCGTCCATACGGAACCACCGTGAGCTCACGGAACAGGACCCCACGGGTGACCAGCAGGTCGTCCTCGCGTTCGGCGTATCCCCACGCCCGCCAGTTCCTGTCGATCAGCCACAGGCCCCAACCAACGATCACGCCACCGACTGCGGCAGCAGCTGCTGCTGCCCACCAAGCCAGTAGCCACCAGCCCAGGGCGGCGATCAGGGCGGTGAGCACGATTGCCCACCCCACGAGCAGGTAGCGCCGCAGTTCAACGAGCCGGTGGGAGACTCGTTGCCACGTCTCGCCTGGCGGCGCAAAGACCTGGTCCACTCGCGGCAGGTTATGTCGTCCGGGTACGCGGGTGCGAACGGCTGGCAGACTCGATGCCGTGACGCGGGAAACGACCGTTGGCATCGGCTCGGGGGCCGGCGAGTTCGCCACCACCGACATGGTGCTCAACATCGGACCGCAGCATCCGGCAACCCACGGTGTGCTTCGGCTGCGCCTGACGCTCGACGGCGAGAAGATCGTGCGCTGCGAGCCGATCATCGGGTACATGCACCGCGGCGCCGAGAAACTGTTCGAGGTCCGCGACTACCGGCAGATCGTGGTGCTGGCGAATCGGCACGACTGGCTGTCAGCCTTCGCGAACGAGCTCGGCGTGGTGATTGCGGCTGAGCGAATGCTCGGCATGGAGGTACCGGTTCGAGCGATCTGGGCGCGGACCCTGATGACCGAGCTCAACCGGGTGCTGAACCATCTGATGTTCCTCGGCTCGTACCCCCTCGAGGTCGGCGCAATCACCCCGATCTTCTATGCGTTCCGCGAGCGGGAGGCCATCCAACAGGTCATGGAGGAGATCTCCGGGGGGCGGATGCACTACATGTTCAACCGGGTGGGCGGGCTGAAGGAGGACCTGCCTGCCGGTTGGCTGGGTCGGGTTTCCGAGGCCGTTTCCGGCGTGCGGTCACGGCTGCCAGCGCTACGTGACATGGTGCTGGGCAACGAGATCTTTCAGGCTCGGACCCGTGGTGTTGGCGTCCTGGCGGCTGAGGCGATTCACGCGTTTGGGGTCTCTGGCCCGATCGCCCGAGCCAGTGGCGTGGACTCGGATTTGCGCCGCGACGAGCCGTACCTGGCCTACGCCGAGCTGTTCCGGACCGGCGGTACCGGGCGGGTGGTGACGCGCACTGACGGGGACTGCTACGCGCGGTTCTCCGTGCTCTCTGAGCAGGTCTCGGTGTCGCTTGATCTTGTCGACGTGTGTGTCGACCAGTTGCGCTCTCTGCCGGCGGGACCAATCAACGTCAAGCTGCCGAAGGTGCTGAAGGTGCCGGAGGGACACACCTATTGCTGGACCGAGAACCCGTTGGGGATCAATGGGTACTACCTGGTCTCACGTGGGGAGAAGACGCCGTGGCGGCTCAAGCTTCGGTCCGCGTCGTTCAACAACATCGCGGTGCTGCCCGAGCTCTTGGCCGGATGCCTCATTGCCGACATGGTCGCGATTTTGGGATCGATGTTCTTTGTGGTCGGTGACATCGACAAGTAGGCCGCCGCATGCCCGTCCATTTGCTGTCGCTATGGCAGCAGTAAACCGGCGAGCATCAGCTACTCCACCAGCACCGTTCGCGCACTGCGGACGGCGAACCCTTCGGTGGCCTCGTAGACCAACGGCTCGATGTCGGTGATCGGTGAGATGCCGGGAACGGTCAGGGTGATGCTCCAGGTGACCTGCAGGCCGACGCTCTCCGCGCCGCCGCCCGAATACGTACTCTGCACCGGGTAGTGACCCGGATTCATGGTCGGGCTGGTCCCGTCGTAGCCGATGCCCGCTCCGGAATTGGTCGTGCCATTGCTCCACGCCCAGCTGTACGTCGGGCTTGCTTCGACACGTCCCGGCAGCGGGTTGGTGATGTCGAAGCCGAGCGGACCTTGGTTCGGTGTGGAGGCGATCACTGGCAGGTTGACCAAGGCATTCACCGCCGGCGCCACGGTGATCTCCGGTTCCGCCACATGCTTGAACCGTTCCTCGATGATGCGCCTGATCTCGGCCTCGACGTCGGCCAGCGGAATGGGATCGCTGACCACGCGGCAAACCACCCCGGGTCTCAGCTGCCAGGGCGCGCTCCCGATGCGCTGGTATACGAGGAAGTTGACCCCCTGCTCTCCAGATCCCAGCACGCAAGGGGAGGTCGTGCATTCGCCAGTCGCGACTGGGCTGTCGGTCGTGTTTCCAGGGCAGTTGACGACATACCGCAGCTGCACCGTCACCCCGTCAACGGTCTCTGATCCGTCCACGGACTCCTGGGTATAGAACGCTTGTCTCTCCCGGTCGTAGTAATAGCCGAAGCCCGCCTTGCCGGGCATCAGCTTCGACGCGAACGAGTCCCGCAGCAGTGTCAGCTGGCTGGCCAGCGCATCGTGCAGAAACACTGCAGTAGCAGATAGCACACTAGAGTGCGCACCGTGGCATCGCAGCCGCTCCCTTCGACAGATAGTACGTCGCTAGAGATGATGACCCAGTCGCCGAATCCATGCCGTTGAGCCTGATAGACGATCTGCGCGCCGATTGTTGCATCGAATTGCTTCTACGACTTCTGCCGTCGTACTAGTCGCCGGGCTGCTGGATGTACTCGTAAATACCGAGAACGTGACTACGTCGCCATCCACGGCATCGAGCTCGTACTCTCGCGAAACGTGCCAGGCTCACGCTTCAAACTGTGAGGTCCTCATCTATGGGCTTGCTGAGCCAACTCGTATCCGGCGAGACAGGCAGCACATGTATCAGCGAACATTTCTCGGCGGCGTTGCAGCGCCTCCTCGGAGGTCCAACTCTCGTTGATGGCTTCGACATATAGCGTGAAGAACTCAGTGATCTCGGCTTCGAGTTGGGCGGTGGGATCGCCGGTTGGGACAGCAGTCTCGGTGCCGACGGCCGAACTGGCAGAGGTGACCTCCGGGAGAGTGCTTGGCTCGCCGCCGTTGTCGCTGCAAGCCGCGACCGTTGTGGCGGCCGTGAGCACGACGACAGATACCCCGATGCGCGCGCGCATAGCGGTGCACCTTAGCCGCGTTGATCACCCTGGCAACCGTTGTCCACAGTGTGAATGTCAGCTAGTCACGTCGCACGTCGTGAGTCGGACGCTCATGGAGGTTGATCACCGCGCGATTGGTGTCGTTGGAGCGACAGTAGATCCACGATGATCATGCCAAGAGGTGGGCAAGACACGGTCACGCTTCGCCACACGCCACTCAGCGGATTGCCACATGCAAGGCACCCGGCTCCAAGGCGGCAGTCCTCCCCAGAGCCGGGTGCGATGCGACGGTCAGCCGCCGATGAGGCCCTTCTCCTCCAGGTACGCCTGGGCGACGTCGGCTGCCTGCTGCCGTTCGGCGTCGACCTGGGCGTTGAGCCTCGCCAGATCTTCCGTGGTCAGCACACTGGCCAGCTGGTTCAACGCCTCGGCGATCGCCTCATCACTGGCCGACTCGGCATTGACGATCGGCACGAGGTTGTCCGCCAGCTGGAGGGCCTTGTCGTCCTCCAGCAGGATGAGTCCAAAGCTCTCGAGGGTTCCGTCGGTCGTGGCAACCAAACCGAGTTGCGCTTCCCCACCCGACACTGCCTCCTTGACCTGCGGAGTGCTGAAGCCCAACGGCAAGATCTCGGTGATGTTCAGCCCGTAGGTGGTTTCCAGACCGGGCTCGCAGAACGGCCGCTCGGCGCACTCCTCACCCGCCGCGAGGACCAGTGGTTGCCCGAGTGCACCCAATTCGGAGAGCGTCGTCAGGCCGCCGTTGGCGTCGGCGAACTCTTGGGACACCGCGAACCCGTTCTGATCGGCCGCCTCGGCCGGCTCCAGGATCACCAGACCGTACTCCTCGGCGATCGGTGCCATAGCCGCGACGGTTTCCGCTGCGTCGGACGTGGCGATTGGGGCGTTGACCGGCGCATCCGGCCCGTTCTTCCTGGCGTTGAGGTACTCGGCCATCGTCGCCGCGTATTCCGGAACGACGTCGATCTCGCCGCTCTCCAGCGCCGGGCCGTAGAGCTCGCGGGCCTCGGCTTGCTGGATATCGACAGTGAACCCGGCATCCTCCAGCAGCAGCCGGTAGATCTCCTGCATGATCGCCATCTCGGTGAAGTCGGCGCCGCCGACGGTCAACTCTCCGCCACCGGCTTCGGATGTCGGAGACTCACCGTCGCCCGTCTCCAGGGCGTCCTCACCGCCGCCGCATGCCCCGAGAGCCAATACCAGGCCAAGCCCCGCCATCGGTCCTGCGAGTCTGCGTCTGTTACTCATGAATCTGGCACCGCCTTTCAGCGCGTCGCCTTCTGTGTCCCGGGCCGGCCCAATGCCGACCCGCGTGTCCGGCGAGCGCCGCGCCGAACCAGCCGCGCTCGCAGAAAACCTAGTGAACCCTCCAGCACCGACAACTCAGTGCAGTAGACGATCACGATCCCGTTACAGCATCGGCAGCTTCCGGCATTTGGCGCGAATCGTCCCGCCCAGCCCGCCTGACCGGTTCGATCCTGCGCTGCAACAACTCCATCAGACCCTCGACGGCGAGGGCGAGCAGCGCGACAAGAATCGCGCCGCCGATGACCTGAGGCAGATCCTGTCGGGCGAAGCCACTCGTGATGATCCTGCCCAACCCTGGCCCGGCCACCAGCGCGGCGATCGTCGCGGTTGCCACGACCTGCACAGCGGCAACTCGGACACCGTTCATGAGCAGTGGCATTGCGAGTGGCAGCTCGACCTTGCGTAACAGCTGCGGGCCATCCATGCCCATTCCGGTCGCAGCGTCAACGACGTCGCGGTCCACTTCGCGCATGCCGACGTAGGTGTTCGTCAGTACGGGCGGAATCGCGAACAGCACCAACGCGATGATCGTCGACCAAATCGAGAACCTGAGCGGGGTCAGGATCAGGATGCTCAACACAGCGAACACCGGGATTGCCCGGCCGACGTTGCTGATATTGATCGCCAGAGTCCCACCCTTGCCGATGTGCCCTAGCCACAGGCCGATCGGAATGGCGATGAGGCAGGCCAGAACCACTGAGATCGCCGTCAACCACAGCTGCTCGCTCAGCCTTGCCGCAATCCCGTTGGGGCCTGGCCAATTCGACGGGTCGAAGAGCCACTGAATGCCTTCGATGAAGGCGTTCATCTCAGCCGGCCGCCCTTCGCCACGGGAGCATCAGGCGTTGGGTACCGACCAGGCCCAGGTCCGCAACGATCGCGAGGACGACACAAAGGACTGACGCGGTCAAGACCTCGGGCTTGAAGTTGCTGTCCTGTCCCTGGTCGATGAGATTGCCCAGGCCACCATGGTTGACCAGAACGCCGACCGTCGTCAGGGCCACGGTGGACACGGTCGCAACCCGAAGCGAGGCGAAGATCGTCGGGAGGGCCAGCGGCAATTCGACCCGCCACAACAAGCGCTGCCCCGAGTAGCCCATGCCGACGGCTGCCTCGCGAACGTCGGGCGAGATTCCTGCCAGGCCGGCCAGGATCCCGCGCACGAGGATCGTCAGCGAGTAGAGAACCAGTCCGACGATCACGGTGGTGGACGACAGCGTTGCCAGGCCAAGGCCGGCCATGACCGGCAACAGCAGCGAGAACATGGCGAGTGATGGAATCGTGTAGAGGGCCGTCGACCCCCCGAGGATGACGCCCTGCAAGCGGCGCCAGCGTCGAGCAACCAGGGCCAGCCCGAACGCCAGCAAGGTGCCGATAACCATCGATGCGAGCGTTATGTAGACGTGCTCACCGAGTGCCGCGAGGATCTCGTCCTTGCGTGACCGCACGTATGCCGGGCAGATCCACTCGTTGCGGATGATGCAGTCGTCGGCAAGGGTTGCCGCATGACCGAGCGCCACCCGACGGACGCTACCGAAGATCCCATGATCCGGTTCGACAGCGCGGCCAAGCGTTACGGCGACGGGACGGTCGCTGTCCACGACTTGTCGCTGTCCGTGCGCCAGGGCGAGCTGGTGGTGCTGGTCGGTCCATCCGGATGCGGCAAGACGACCACCATGAAGATGGTCAACAGACTGGTCGAGCCGAGTGGCGGGCAGATCTTCGTCGACGGGCGCGACATCATGGCCGTTGATCCCGTGGAGTTACGTCGGGGCATGGGCTACGTCATCCAGAACGTCGGCCTGTTCCCCCACCGGACCATCGACGAGAACGTTGCGACTGTTCCCGAGTTGGTCGGTTGGCCGGCCCAGCGCCGCCGGGAACGGGCGCGTGAGCTGCTGGAACTGGTTGGTCTGGATCCCGCCGTGCACGGCCCGCGTTACCCACATCAGCTCTCCGGCGGACAACGGCAGCGAGTGGGAGTCGCCCGCGCATTGGCTGTCGACCCTCCCGTGTTGCTCATGGACGAGCCCTTCAGCGCCGTCGACCCGGTCGTCCGAGCGCAGCTGCAGGACGAGTTTCTGCGGCTCCAGGCCGAGGTGCACAAGACGATCTTGTTCGTCACTCACGACATCGAGGAGGCCGTTCGGCTGGGTGACCGGATCGCCGTCATGGCCCAGGGCGGCCACCTCGAGCAGTACGACACCCCGGCAGCAATTCTCGGCTCTCCAGCTACGCCGTTCGTCGCCGGCTTCGTCGGTGCCGACCGGGGGCTCAAGCGGCTGTCCGTCACACCCGTCACCGAGGCCGACCTCGAGCATCCACCGCTGGTCCGTCTCGATGATTCGCTCGCAGCTGCCAAGGCCGCGATGGGCGACTCCCGATGGGCCGTCGTCCTGGACGCCGACGGCGGACTGGCCGGCTGGCTGAGCGTCGACGTGGGCGATGATTCTGGTCTCGTTCGCGACAATGCTCGGCGCATGGACGCCTGGGTCCACCTCGGCGACAGCCTGCGCCTCGCGTTCGGCGAGATGCTGCAGTGGAACGCCGGCTGGATTGCGGTGCTGGACCACGGCGGGCGCTTTCTGGGCGTGCTGACGCCGTCGACGCTGCACTCGGCGTTACGGCGGTCGGTCGAGGCGGAAGTCCAGCGGGTAGACCCGAAGACAGTCGAACTCGAGACCGTTCTCGACGCCTAGCGCTCGGACGGGTTGTCTAGGCCGACTGCTCGACGATCTCGTCGACGGCCTTGGCCACGGGAGCTGGTTGTGCTCGCTCGTCCCACGCCACGAGGTCGACGACAGTCGGCGCCTCGGACGGGTCTGGCCAGAGCTCGGTCCACTCCGGGACCTCGCCGAGGACGTCGACCACATGGCCTGGCCCCTTGGCCACATGATCCGGTTCCGCCGCAGTCGGACGTTCGCTGCGGAGTTTGGCGATGTCCGCCTCGAGCAGGTCGAGCATGATGCGCTGCACGCCGATCCGGTCCGACGCCGTGTCCAGCAGCTCGAGCATGTGCGTCGTGAACGACTGGTGTTCCGCGGCGTATTGCTCGTGTTCCGCGGCGAACCGGGCAGCCAGGCGGGCGCGCCCGGCGGCGTAGTGGACCCGCCAGCGGCGGTCGAGTCGCAGAAGCGCAACGCCGAGCAGCATTGACAGTCCTCCCCCGGCAGCGGCCGCCACGACCCACCAACGGCCCTGGAGTACCGACGCGGCTCCGATCAAGGCGAGAGCGGCGGCAGGCGCTGCAACAGCGAGAAAGACGAACGAACGCAGCCGGCGACGGTGCCGAACGCCATTCATGGCGCTCACGGTATCGACGCCGATCAGGCCAGCGCGGACGCCACGCCGATGATCTTCGGCAACGGTCACGCCGGGCGTGCGCCGCTGCCGCTCCCCGGGTCGTCCTCCTCAGGTGGCGGCACCAGGCATGCCCGCTCCAGCCGCAGCGCAGCAACGACAACCACCACGCCGGCCACCACCACCAGCGCGGACAGAACAGCCCGGTTGCGGCCGACGGGGACCTCGAGCGACCCCAGCGCCAACACCGCGAGACCCAGGTACGCGCCGACGACAACAGCGCCGAACACCGCAGCTGCCTTCCCCAGGGCCAGCAGGCGGGCGATGCGCAACGCATCCAACCGGCGGTCGTAGCGACGTTCCTGCACCCACGCCCGGACGGCATATGCACCGGCGAACAGCAGCAGAGCCAAGAAAACGATCAACAGCGGAAGAATCCACGGAATCGGAGGCAATGTGCTCGACACCGCGTCAATCACCATGCCGACCGACCAGCCCACGGGAACCGCGGCCAGCGCGACCCACAGCAACGTGCTTACCCGCGTGGGACGCACCGGAGGGAGCAGGTCAGTCGGGCAGGTCGATGGCGACGTCGTCGAGGCGCCGCACCTCATGCTCATCGGTGGAGGCGTCCCGGATGTCGCCGACCCGCCCGTGACCCGGGACCTCGAAGTCGGGGTCCACCTCTGCCCAGGGAATCAGCACGAAGGCACGCTCCGAGAACTGCGGGTGCGGCACGACGAGGTCGGGATCGTTGATCGTGTAATCGCCCACCGCGAGGAGGTCGAGGTCCAGGGTCCGGGGTCCCTTTGGCTCCTTGCGGCTACGCCCGAATGCGTCCTCGGCGGCCTTGCAGCGCTCGAACAACGAACGCGGTGGCAACGACGTGTCCACGATCAGAACCGCGTTGAGGAACTGCGGCTGATCAGTACGGGTGCCGACCGGCTCGGTTTCGTAAACCGACGAGACCGCGACCGGATAGATCCCCGGCGATTCGGTGATTGCGTCAACTGCCGCTTGCAGGTAGTCCAGCCGGTCACCGAGGTTACTGCCGAGAGCCAGCGCGGCGCGCCGCACTGGCCGTATCTCGTCGGTCAGGGTGTCGGCGTCGAAAACGTGCTGATTGGGGTCGGTCACGTACGGGTCCTCCGGATCGTCACGGCCACGTCGTCGAACGGCACCGCAACCGGTGCTTCCGGCTTGTGGACAGTCACTTCGACGTCTTCCACCCTGTCCTCGCCGAGGCAGACCTCGGCGATGCGCTGGGCCAGCGTCTCGAGCAGCTTGACCGGTTCACCTGCGACGACGCCGGCGATCTTCTCCGCGAGGATGCCGTAGTCGACGGTTTCGACGAGGTCGTCTGTCGCAGCCGCCGACCGGGTGTCGACGCCGAGGACGACGTCGACGCTGAACCGCTGGCCGTTTTCCCGCTCGTGCGGGAACCAGCCATGTCGTCCGCGCGCGGTGACCCCGCGCAGTGCGATCCGGTCGGGCACGGCATGACCTTAGTCCGCCCGCCGGTTCGACGCTGCCCCCGTCTCGTCAGTCGTCGGCGCGGCTGGACCGGGGACGCGTGATGGACCCACAGCCGCCAGCGGTCGCCATCCCGGCGGAAGACGTTGGTGGCGACTGCGTGCCCGCCAGCGAAGACGGTCTCGGGCATTCCGTCCGCCGCCGAGAGCAGGTTCTCCGTGCACGAAACGACCGCCGTGCCGTCGCGCATCTCCACCACGACGTCGGTGAGCACGAACTGTAAATACCGGGTCGCTGCCAGCATCGCCGCCCACGAACGCAGGACGGCTTTACGCCCGTGGATCGGCGGCAGCCCGGGGTGGACACATACGGCTGCATCATCGACCCAGAGCCGTTCGAGTGCGTCGAGATCAGCCGCCTCCAGCGCGGCATAGAAGGCCTCGTTCGCGGAGATCACGGACGCACTGTCGACCGTCATGCGAGTCCCTCGGAACGGCGGTCGTTTTCGGTTGAGTTCGGCGTCCCGGCAAGCCAGCGGGCTGCGACTCGCACGGCATCGAGTGAGCCGGGAACCTCGTGCACTCGGACACACCAAGCGCCGGAGAGCGCGATGAACGCGGACAGAACTGCCGATGCGGCGTCGCGGCCGTCCGGTGGCCGGTCCTCGCCGGTCGCCGGGTCGGCGAGCAGACGACCTAGAAAGGTCTTCCGCGACGCTGCCACCAAGACGGGGTATCCCTGCCCAACTATTTCTTCCAACCGGGTCAGCAACGTCCAGTTGTGGTCCGCGGTCTTCGCGAAGCCGAGGCCGGGGTCGATCACGATCCGCTCAGCCGGAATCCCCGCGGATTCGGCGCGTTCGGTCTGTGCCCTCAACTCCGAGATGACGTCCTCGACGACGTCGTCATAGGACGCCATCTCTTGCATGCGGTCCGAATGCCCGCGCCAATGCATGATCACCATCGGAACCCCGGCGGCTCCCACCACACCGAACATCGCTGGGTCGGACCGGCCGCCGGAGACGTCATTGACCAGCCGAGCGCCCAAATCGAGGGCTTGGCTGGCCACTTCGGCGCGCATCGTGTCGATCGAGACCGTGACGCCGGCCGACGCCAGTTCGGCCACGACGGGCAGCACTCGGCGAAGCTCTTCTTCCTCAGTCGGCCGCTCCGCTCCGGGTCGCGTTGACTCGCCTCCGACGTCGACGAGATCAGCGCCTTGGGCGGCCAGCCGCAGGCCGTGGGTGATGGCGTCAGACGGCTCGAACCATTCGCCGCCGTCGGAGAACGAATCCGGCGTGACGTTCACGACACCCATGACCAGGCAGCGGTCCGGTGTGGGTAGGCCGGGTACGTACCGGTTGGGCTTGCCCCCCCGCCCGGTCCACCGGGGCGGAACGGTGCCTTCCGTCACGCGAGTCAGCGTACGCGGGGGCTTCCGCCGGCCGGGCCATCATCAGGCGAGTTCGTACATCACCAGGCCTACAGGGGTGGTGATGTACCGACAGGGGTGGTGAACGTGGTCATTCCGAGGGCGGACCAGCGGGCTGGGAACCCGGTCAGCGGCCGAGGATGAGGCTCATCGCCTCGGCCCGGGTCGCGGGGCTGTGCAATTGGCCACGCACGGCACTGGTGAGGGTCTTCGCGCCCGGCTTGCGAACCCCGCGCATCGTCATGCACAGGTGCTCGGCCTCGATCACCACCATCACGCCGGCCGGTTCGAGCAGCCGAACGAGTGATTCGGCTATCTGCGTGGTGAGCCGCTCCTGCACCTGCGGACGTTTGGCGAACACATCGACCA
This sequence comes from uncultured Actinomycetota bacterium, assembly GCA_963831385.1. Taxonomy (GTDB): domain Bacteria; phylum Actinomycetota; class Actinomycetes; order Jiangellales; family Jiangellaceae; genus JACVRX01. The sequence goes on along the minus strand of CAWHPW010000014.1, from coordinate 142,354 downwards.
GCCGAGCCAGCTTTGACAGCCCGGTGATCCGTCCATCGGGTCCCGGGATGTAGGCGACGTGGGCGAATCCGTAGAACGGCACCAGGTGATGTTCACAGGTCGAGGCGACCTCGATGTCCTTGACCAGGATCATCTCGTCGTGGTCGAGCTCGAACGTGGTGGTCAGGATCTCCTCGGGGTCCTGCCGCAGACCACGGAACATCTCCTCGTATGCACGGGCAACCCGGGCAGGCGTCTTCTGAAGCCCCTCGCGAGACGGGTCTTCCCCGATTGCTTCGAGAATCTCCCGGACGGCCGCCTCGATGCGCGCGTGGTCGAAGGGTGCCGGTGAGATTCGATCGAGATCCGGCTCGGCGACCACGGCTCAGCTCCGGTCGCTGCGCTCCGCGGCCTGGGTGACCGCAGGCTCGTCCAACGGCGCACGGGTGCGTCCGGAACCATTGCTCGACGGTGCCTCGATCGCCTTGATCGGAGCGTCGACCGGCCCACGCTCTGACGGCTTCCGGGTAGCCGAACCGGTCCACGCCGGCCGCCGGTCGCGCTTGCGGACCGGCGAGAACACCTCGGCGACTTCTTCTTTGTTCAGGGTCTCGCGCTCCAGGAGTGCGACCACGAGGGCATCGAGGACATCTCGGTTCTCGACCAGGATGTCGAACGCTTCCTGGTGCGCGGTCTCGATCAGTCGGCGAACCTCTTCGTCGACCTGACCGGCGACCTCCTCCGAATAGTCACGCTCGTGCCCCATGTCACGGCCCAGGAATGGCTCCGCTCGGTCGGTGCCGAACTTGACGGCGCCCAAGCGCTCCGTCATGCCGTACTGGGTGACCATGCGACGGGCCAGCGTGGTCGCCTTGTCGATGTCGTTGGCGGCGCCGGTTGTCGGGTCGTGGAAGACCAGCTCTTCGGCAGCACGCCCGCCCATCATGTAGGCGAGCTGGTCGAGGATCTCGTTACGGGTCGTGGAGTACTTGTCCTCGTCGGGTAGCACCATCGTGTAACCGAGGGCACCACCGCGCGGCAAGATCGTCACCTTGTGCACCGGGTCGGTGTGGTGCAGCGCTGCCGCCACCAGGGCATGCCCGCCCTCGTGGTAGGCGGTGATCTTCTTCTCCTTGTCGTTCATCAGCCGGGACCGCTTCTGCGGCCCGGCAACGACACGGTCGATCGCCTCGTCCAGCGCGCGTGCGTTGACGATCTTCTCGTCGTTCCGCGCGGTCAACAATGCCGCTTCGTTGAGGACGTTGGCCAGGTCCGCGCCGGTGAATCCGGGTGTGCGGCGCGCGACTGCCAGCAGCTCGACATCGTCGCCGAGCGGCTTGCCACGGGCGTGCACCTTCAGGATCTCGTGCCGACCCTCGAGGTCGGGCGGCTCGACCGCGATCTGCCGGTCGAAGCGGCCCGGACGCAACAGCGCCGGGTCGAGGATGTCCGGCCGGTTCGTCGCCGCGATGAGGATCACGTTGGTCTTGATGTCGAAGCCGTCCATCTCGACCAGCAGTTGGTTCAGCGTCTGCTCACGCTCGTCGTGACCACCACCGAGTCCTGCTCCACGGTGGCGCCCGACCGCATCGATCTCGTCGACGAAGACGATGGCGGGGGCGTTCTCCTTGGCCTCCTTGAACAGGTCACGGACCCGGGAGGCGCCGACGCCGACGAACATCTCGACGAAGTCCGAGCCGGAGATCGTGTAGAAGGGGACGCCGGCCTCACCGGCCACTGCTCGGGCGAGCAGAGTCTTGCCGGTACCGGGCGCGCCATACAACAAGACCCCCTTGGGGATCTTGGCGCCGACCGCCTGGAACTTGGCCGGCTCCTGCAGGAACTCCTTGATCTCCTCCAGCTCCTCGATCGCCTCTGCGACGCCGGCGACATCAGCGAACGTGGTCTTCGGCGTGTCCTTGCTCTGCAGCTTCGCCCGCGATTTGCCGAAATTCATGACCCGGCTGCCGCCGCCCTGCATCTGGGTCATGAAGAACCAGATCAGGCCGGCGAGGAGGAGGAACGGCAGCAACGCGCCGAGCAGGCTCCAGAACACGCTGGCTTGGGGGACCTCGACGTCGTAACCCTCGGTGAGGGTGCCGGAGTTCTGCTGCTCCTGCAGCTGGTTGACCAGCTCCAGACCCTGCCCCTCGACGTATTGGGCGGAGATGCGCTCGTCGTTCTTCAAGGTGAGCTGAATCTCCTGCGCCTCACCCCCGATGACCAAGGCCGACTTGACATTGCCATCGTCGATCTCGGAGACGACACGGGCGGTGTCGACCGGCTCGAAACCACCGGTCGTGTCGAGCATCCGGGTGAGGACGATTGCAGCGAACACGAAGATGAGGACCCAGAACAACGGGCCTCTGAGGAGTCTCTTCACGTCCATGATGGGAGCCGGTCGGCCCCGTGCCTCCTGCCTGTCGGAACACCCGGTGACGAGGGTGTCCGGCGGCCGGCCCGCCGGAGATGTCGGTCACCCGACGGTACACCGGGCCAGCCCCCGCCTGCTCAGTGCACGGTAATGCTGACAAATGAGCAACGTCGCAGGTCGGCTTCCTGTTCCCCGCAAAATCTCAGCAGACAATCGCACCCACGGCAGGGCTGGCGTCAGGAGTACATGTGCGGGGCGAGAGTCGCGACGACCCGCAGGTTGCGATATCGCTCAGCAAAATCCAGGCCATAGCCGACGACGAACTCGTTGGGAATGTCGAAACCGACATAGCGCACGTCGACCGCGGTCTTCGCAGCCTCGGGTTTGCGCAGGAGAGCGAAGATCTCCACCGAGGCTGGGCCGCGGGAACAGAGGTTGGCAACCAACCAGGACAACGTCAGTCCGGTGTCGATGATGTCCTCGACGATGATGACGTTGCGGCCGGTCAGATCGGTGTCGAGGTCCTTGAGGATGCGGACGACGCCGCTGGACTTGGTTCCCGAGCCGTACGAGGAGACCGCCATCCAGTCCGTCTCCACATGCCGGCGGAACTGCCTCGACAGGTCGGCCATGACAACGACGGCACCCTTGAGCACACCGACCAACAACAGATCACGGCCTTCGTAATCGTGCTCGATCTCGGCGGCAACCTCGCCGAGCCGGCGCTGAATGTCGGCTTCAGACAGGTGCACCTTGGCCAGATCGGCGCTGACGTCATCGGCGTCCACGGGCCGCAGCCTGCCACAGGTCGGCACCCGCCAACGGCATCAGTCCGGCGGGCCGATGCGGAGAACGTCAGCGGCGCGGGTCGCCCGCAGCTTCCCCGGGAGGTCGACCCCGACTTGCCCGTGCCACTTGGTGATCAGTGCGTCCATCGCTTCCACATGGGCTGCCGTGAGGTCCGTCGGTCGACTCCCGGCCGCGATCGCCGCTCTGCGGAGGACCCGCTGCCGGACGGCCTGGGGAAAGGTGGCGAGCAGTCCGACGTCGAGACCATGGTCGAAGGAGGATGGCTGGTGTGGGGGGCCGAGTGATCGTTCTTCGGTCATGGTCTCGAGGAGCGCTCGATCGGCCCAGGAGTCCAAAGCGTCCGCGTCGGCGCGCAACAGAGCGGCCGTTCGAGCAAGCGCGGTGCCGATCCCTGGCCCGAGTTCGGCCTCCATGACCGGCAGTACCCGATGCCGCACCCGGACGCGGGCCAGCGCCACGTCACGGTTCTGCGGGTCTTCCCATGGGCGGAGGTCGGCTGGTACGGCGGCCCGCACACTCTCGCTGGAGATTGCGAGCAGCGGACGCCGGTATCGGCCCACCACCGCGGCCATACCGGCCAGCGACCGTGCTCCCGATCCCCGAGCCAGGCCCAGCAACACCGACTCGGCTTGATCGTCCCGGGTGTGACCCAGCAGCACTGCGGCTGCCGAATGCCGGTTCGCCGCAGCATCTAGCGCCGTGTATCGCGCTCGTCGGGCATTGCCTTCCGGACCCTGTAGATCGTCGGTCACTTGAAGGTGCACCACCTCGACCGGGTCGAGCCCAAGCCCGACCAGGTCGACTGCGACGGCTCGAGCCCGCTCGGCCGAGCCCGGCTGCAGTCCGTGGTCGACGGTGACCGCCCCCGCCCGACGCCCGTTCCGGTCGCGAGGTGGGCGACAGCCGCCGCGAGCGCCAGCGAGTCGGCGCCCCCCGAGCACGCGACCAGCACGCAGTCATCGGCGGCCAGGTCCTCGAGCGCCTCCCGGACCGCTCGCCGCACGACGAGGACCGGCGCAGTCATGAGCGGAGGAAAACCAGATTGCCGGTGGGGGCGGGGGGATGTTGTCGCCGGCGTCTAAAGAGCGATCCGTGGAACGCTTGTCGGCCACGGATCGCGGAGCCGGCCACAACATCCCCCCGCCCCCACGGCACCAGCAAGGCGCAAGACGTTTCATGACCCGTGGACTCGGCGCACCCAGGCAACCGGATCGGAGATCTCATCGAGGGTGGGGAGCGCCGCAGCCGATTCCCATACCCGGTTGAACCCGCTCATGCCTACCCCGTCGACGACGGCGTTGACGAACTTGGCGCCGTCGCGGTACTGCCGCATCTTCGCCTCGATACCGAGCAAACGGCGCACGGTTCGATCCAAGCTGTTGGCACCGGCGCGCCGGCGTTGAAACTTCTCCCGGATGGTCGCGACGCTCGGAACGACTTCGGGGCCGACACCGTCCATCACGACATCGGCGTGACCTTCCAGGAGCGACATCACAGCGGTGACCCGATCGATGATTGCTTTTTGTTCCGGTGACTGCACCAGGTCGAGCACGGACGGGCCGTCCTGACCGCTCTGGGCGCTCTCGATGACGGATTTGATGATCACGCGCAGCCGAGACAGCAGCACGGCCGGATCGACCTCGGTGGCTTGGATGAAGGACGAAATCTCCGAGCGGAGGTGGTCGCGTAGCCAGGGCACGGCAGTGAACTGGACCCGATGCGTCTCCTCGTGCAGACAGACCCACATGCGGAAATCACGCGAATCGACCTGGAGCTCCCGTTCGACGTGCACGACATTGGGAGCGACGAGCAGGAGGCGACCTGGCGCGCCGGATCCGTCCGACCAGAACGGGTCGAATTGGCCCAGCACCTTCGCGGCGAGGAACGCCAGCAGTGCCCCGGTCTCAACCCCGGTCACCTTGGGGCCGACCTGATCCATCAGTCCGGAGCTCGTCCTCCGCGCCCGGAGCTTGTCGGTGAGTGGGGTGATGATCTCCCGCATGCCGTCGGCGTTCGCCTGGGCCCAGCCGCCCCGGTCCACGACCACGACCGGTGCAGGTGCGGCTGCTGCATCGAGACCGGTGAACGACCGGACCGGTCCGCTCGCCTCTCCGGCGAAGGTCTTGAGATCCTCGACGACCTCCCTGGCCTCATCGGCATTGACTGCCGGGCCCGGCTTGGCGAGCCGGCGAGCCGTCGCGACCGCAAGATCCCAATCGACCATGTCTGCCGAATCGTTCGTCGTCATGGCGCCCACGCTACGTGGACTGGTGGCTATGGCCCGGTCCCAGGGTGCGCACAGCCGCAGCCAGCCAGGGCGGCGGCTGCCTCGTCGAGGGCCAACCGGGCCGCCTCGGTGTTGACGATCTCATCGGCCAGCATCGCGAAGCCGAAGGCGCTGCCGTCCCGCGCGAGCACAGTGCCGGCCAGCGAGCTGACGCCGGCCAGCGTGCCGGTCTTGGCCCGCACGAACCCGGCGGCGTCGGCGGCTCGAGGAGAGTCGAACCGGTCGTCGAGCGTGCCGGTGAACTGCGCCACCGGAAGGCCGGTGAGTACCGCCCGCAGGTTCGGATTCTCCGGCTGTGCGGCGGTCGCCAGCGCTGCCACGAGCACAGTGGGTGAGACCGCGTTTCCCCGGGCTAGGCCGCTGCCGTCGAGCACGGTTGCGCCCGACATGTCGATGCCGAGCTCCTCGAGAGCATCGACCACAGCTCGGCTCGCCGCGTTGAAGCTCGCCGGCCGGCCGCTGCCGGCTGCGACGTGCCGAGCCAGCACTTCGGCCCCGTCGTTGTCGCTGACCAGCAGCACGTGCTCGACGATCCGTTCCAGCGGCACAGAGCGGATGGCGGCCACCTCGGCGGAGCTGGCCGGTGCTTCGCTACGGACCGGCCCGGCCTGCACGACGATGCCACGGGCGCCGAGCATCTCGGCGAAAGTCGCTCCGGCCTCGAGCGCGGGGTCATCGGCCCGCTGACTTCGGCCCGGCGTGATCCGGCCACCGTCGAGTGCCAGGGCGGACACTGGGCCGACGACGCCCGAGGGCACATAGTTCGACCGCCAGTCCGGATTCACGGCCGGCCCGGTGAACATGCCGTCATCCACGACGAGTTCGACTGTGGTGATGCCGGACTCCGCTAACGACGCAGCAGTGCGGTCGGCCAGGGTCGACAGCGAAGTGCCTGCGCTGCGGTCTTCCCCGTCACTGGCGGTGAGCATGAGATCGCCGCCACCGACGAGAACAATCTGATCCGGAACGGCGCCGGCGACCACCCGGGTAGTGAACCGGTGTTGGGGACCGAGCACGTGCAGGGCTGCGGCAGCGGTCAGGATCTTCATGGTGCTGGCCGGGATCAGCGCGGCGTCCGCATCGTCAGTGAACAAGATCGTGCCCGTGGACAGGTCGATCACCGACACCGCCACGCTGTCCCCCAAGGCCGATGCCCCCAGGGAAGGCGCGAGCACGTCGGCCAGTGGCGGTGCTGCTGGGGTTGGGGTGCCCGACGGCGCAGCAAGCACAGTGGGCGGTGACGAAGGCGTCGAGGTCTGTGCCGCCGTCGAGCTCGGCGAGGACGAGGGCTGTGCCGAGCCAGTGCCGATCACCCCAGTGGCGACTACCATCGCGATCGCAGCGGCGAACAACGCCAGGATCGCGGCCACCACCGCAACCAAGCGACGAGACACGACCGGCCACGGTACGGGACACTCAGGGCCAGACATGAGCTGGAGGGTGTCGTGGAGTTCGACGTCACGATCGAGATTCCGTCTGGAAGCCGGAACAAGTACGAGCTGGACCACAAGACCGGCCGGATCAAGCTGGACCGGCGGCTCTTCACGTCAACTCGCTATCCCGCCGACTATGGGTTCGTCGAACAGACACTCGGTGAGGACGGCGACCCGCTGGACGCACTCGTCCTCATCGAGGACTCGACCTTTCCGGGTTGCCTGATCCGATGCCGGGCCTTGGGCATGTTCCGGATGACGGACGAGGCCGGCGGGGACGACAAGGTCATGTGCGTTCCGGCCGAGGACGTGCGCATGACCTTCATGCGCGACCTGACCGACATCCCGGAGTACGCCCGGCTGGAGATCCAGCACTTCTTCGAGGTCTACAAGGACCTCGAACCCGGCAAGTCGGTCGAGGGTGCGACCTGGGCCGGCCGGGAAGAGGCGGAGCAGGAGATCTTGCGCTCGTACCAGCGGGCTAAGGACACCGGCTACTACGAGCACGGCCATTGATCAACCGGTTGTGAAGATCGTCGTGAAGCCCTCGCGCTGGTTCTTGCGCGGGTGAGGCATCACGACGATCTTCACGGCCCCAGTGGAGAGGTCACAGTGGAGAGGTCACACCTAGATCTCAGTGCTGATGGGAATCGTGGTGTGCGTGGACGACGGCGTGGCCCCGACCGCGGCCGATCATCCACTTGTTGAACGGCACTGTGACGACGAATGCGACGGCCAGCGAAAACGCCAGGCTGCCCCAGAACAGGGCCGAGGTCAGGCCCGCCTCCATGGCGCCGGGAATCCCGACCAGCACCGCGTTGTCGACCAGTTCCATGATCGCGATGGAAGCCGTGTCGGCGACCAGCGCGATGCGCACCGCACGCCGGAAGTCGACGCCGGCGCGGAGGACGCCACGCATGGTCAGCAGGTACCCGAAGAAGAACGCGAGCACGATCGCCAGCACGACCGTCGGAAGCACCGGCCATCCCAGCGCAGTCCCGATGACCACACCGAGCACCTCGCCGATCGCACAGCCGGTCAGGCAGTGCAGCGTGGCCTGGCTCGCCATTCCCCACGTCGCCGCGGGTGCCGTCAGGTGATGGGCATGCTCGCTCATTAGGTCGATGATACCCGATGGGGGTATAGCGAGAACACGTGGTCTCGAGGAGGTCAAGCCGGCGGCATCGTCGCGTACACCACGACGTTGTCGCTGTAGTTGTGCGAGTTCGGGCTGTAGTCGCCAGCACAGGTGATGAGCCGCAACTGCGGTCCAGGGGTGTTCGCGTATACGCGGGCAGTCGGGAACTCGTCCTTTGCGTACTGGGCGACCTCGGTGACGACGAAGCGGGGACGGCTGCCGTCGGCACGGGTGACGACGATCTCGTCGCCGGGTTTCAGCGTCTGGAGATGGCGGAAGACACCGTCGGCGCCGTTCCAAGTCAGATGTCCAGCCAGCACGGAAGGCCCGATCTCACCCGGCGTCGGACTTTCGGCGAACCACCCCACAGGCATCGGACCTGAGGGCACCTGCATCGAGCCGTCGGCCGCGAGACCCAGGTCGATCGTCTGCTGGGACACACCCAGGGCGGGGATGTCGACCTGAACCGGCCGGCTCGCCGGCAAGCCAACCGGCGCGGTGACAGCAGGTGACGGCGACGCCGAGCTACGCGGCGCTGCCTTTGAGGTGGACGGGCCCGAGGGCTCCCCTGTGACCCTCGGACCCGTCCCGGTCCCGATGAGTTCCTCGTCAGCTCCCGCACACCCGGCAAACGGCAGCGCCGCCGCGAGCACGAACGGGATCAGCCATTGAGTCCTCACCGGAGAGCGGTCCGCTGACGGCGCAAGCCCACGCCGATGACCCACAGCGCGCCAATCCCGACGATCGCCGAGAACTGGAGCACCGGTGAGCCGGCGACGGCCCCGTTGCTTGTGCCGGTCAGCGGCCCGACACCCGTCTCGACCCCACCGGTGGGGATCGCCGAGATGTTCGAGCCTTCGATGATTCCGCAGGACGCCGGGGCGGTTGCCTCCTGCGGCAGCGCGGGGTCGAGCTCACTCGCCCCCGCGGCCATGTCGTATTCGCCGTTTCCGTTGACGTCGATCCCGTGGGTGACGACGTGCAGGTTCCGTACTGCCGTGGCCGTGCCGTCCGGTAGCTCCGTCGCCATGAACGTGCGCTCATAGCTGACGGCGCCATCCGCGCCGGCCACCGGGAACCGGTCGACGGCGAGGCCGGACGCCGCAGTGGCATCGCCCTGAGTCGTCAGGGCGATGTGGATCTCGCCGTACGAAGGGATTCCCTCCACCGTGTTGACGATGCCGTCTCCGTTGGCGTCCGCGTCCGGAGTTGGGCAGGTGAAGTCGCGCTCGAGGCTGCTGTCGCCGTGGATGTGCTGGGCATGTGGCTGTCCGGGAACCATGCCCTGGGCCTCGATGTTCACCGTCAGGCTGCCGTCTTCGGCGAGGGTCAGGACAGCGACACCGGACGAGCCGCTGCCGTTCAGCTCGGCGAGGTCGATGCTGTAGCTGCCCGGCTCGCCGGCGCTGGAGTCGCCAGCCGACGCGTGGGTAGTGCCGTGCGCTGCCGCAGATGGCGCCGTTGCCAACAGCACAGCGCAGACCGCTGGCATGGCCAGCAGGGCGGCAGTACGACGCATCGGGACGGACCTCCTCCGAGGCTGAGGTGTTCACCCGTGCGTTCGGTGCCGTGGTGCCTGCGGATTGGTGCCGAATGATTCGACATCGGCCAGGACGGGAACGTGCACAGCATGGCCAAACCTTCGGTGCCCGGCGCGGAGCAGTTCGTGCCCGATGGTGCGGGGCTCGAAGGCCTGGAAGACGCGGTCCAGGAATGTCGGGGTTGTGAGCTCTACCGGGCTGCCACGCAGGCGGTGTTCGGGGAAGGTGACGCGAACGCGCAGGTCGTTCTAGTCGGCGAGCAGCCCGGCGACCAGGAGGATCGCTCCGGCCGTCCTTTTGTCGGGCCTGCGGGGCGCATCTTGGACAACGCACTCGAGGATGCAGGTATCGATCGAAGCCAGACCTACGTCACCAATGCTGTCAAGCACTTCAAGTTCCAACGCGCAGAGAGTGGCAAGCGTCGGATCCATCAAACCCCGAACCGGACCGAGATCCTCGCCTGCCGACCGTGGTTGACGGCCGAGTTGGGGGTGCTCGACCCCGATGTGCTCGTATGCCTGGGCGCGACAGCAGGCAAGGCAGTGTTCGGCCCGGCGTTCAAGGTGACCGAGCAGCGGGGTATCCCGCTGCCGAGCCCGGCGGAGTGGTCCCAGGACGGCCTGGTGGTTGTTGCGACGGTCCACCCTTCGGCTGTGCTGCGCTCCCGTGAGCGGGCCGACATGTACGCCGGATTGGTCTCCGACCTGCGGATTGTCGCCACGGAGCTGGCATGACTCTCGAGGCTCTCCCGGCCAGCAGGGGCATACTCACAGGGATGCAGCGGTCCGACCGGGCACCAGTTGCCTCCGATTCCCGCGGCTGTGGCCCCGGGGCGAGGTGACGTGGCGTGACGGTCGGAAATGATCCTGTTTCCGCCACCGGCGGCCCAAAAACGGGCCTTGCCCACGAGGCGTTCTTCTACGCCGATCTCGACGGGTTCCTCGCCGCAACGGTGCCATTCCTGCGTACCGGCCTGGACAACGGTGAACCACTCCTTGCCGCCGTCCCGCCAGCTGGGATCGACGCGCTGCAAGCCGCGCTTGGCCGGGACGCGGACGCCGTGACGTATGTCGACATGACACTGGCAGGACGCAATCCCGCCGGCATCATCCCGACGGTGCTTCAGGCGTTCGCCGACGAGCATCCGGGTCAGCGGATCTGCATGGTCGGCGAGCCAACCTGGCCGACCCGATCCGCTGCCGGATACCTAGGGGCCGTGCAGCACGAGGCGCTGATCAACCTCGCCTTCGCGGACCAGGACGCCGCCATTCTCTGCGCTTACGGCACAGCCGGCCTTCGGCCCACCGTCCGGGAGGATGTCGGCCGGACCCATCCATTCGTGTACGACAACGGCACCCGCACCGCCAGCGTTCAATACGCCGATCCGATGACGGTCGCCGCATCGTGCCTGCTCCCACTGCCGGATCCACCGAACGCCCCTGAGGCGATGACGTTCGGCGCTGCCAGCCTGCGTTCTATCCGGAGGCTGGTGGGCGCCCACGCCGCCAGGGCCGGAATGAGCGAGGAACGCATCCGCGAGCTTCAGATCGCTGTGAACGAAGTCGCGACGAACACCATCGTGCATACCGACGGCCCCGGAACGCTGCGGGTGTGGATCGATGACGAAGCCGTCGTGTGCGAGATCACCGACGAGGGCCGCATCACCGACCCGCTGGCCGGGCGGCGCCGGGTCAGCCCGGACCAGACCAGCGGACGTGGGCTCCTGCTGGCCGCCATGATGAGCGACCTGCTCCAGATCGTCGTCGGTGACTCCGCCAACGTCATCCGGATCTACAAGAACATCACCTGACCCGCCGGGCTCGACCGGCGCCGGGAGCCCGTGCCGACCCCGGAGTCGGTCTTGCGGTCATGGCCGCAGGGCCGGGAATGCCGTCCGGGGTGTGGTGGGCGTAGGGGCGCCGAAGGCGCCCCGGGGCGGGACGGCATTCCCGGCCAGGCGAGCAACGGCGAGATTAGGCGCTGATCCGGCGGCGCTCGTCGGAGCCGCTGATCTCGACCCGGCGCGGCTTGGCCTGCTCGGCTACGGGAATCCGGACGGTCAGCACGCCGGCGTCGTAGTCGGCCTCCAGCTTTTCGGTGTCGAGAGTGTCGCCGAGGAACAACTGCCGGGTGAACGTGCCCTGCGGCCGCTCGGCGGCGATCAGTTCGACGCCGTCATCGGACGCGCCAGTGCGCTCGGCCCGAACCGTCAGCACGTTGCGCTCGACGGTGAGGTCGACCTCGTCGGCCCGGACACCGGGCAGGTCGAAGTGCACATAGAACCAGTCGTCCTTGCGGTACGCGTCGATGGGCATCGCGGTCGGCCGCTGCGAGGCGTTGAACAGCTGCTGAGTCAGCCGGTCGAACTCGCGGAACGGGTCGGTCCGCATCAACATCGTCCTCACCTCTCATCCCGTTGGGCGGACACTTTGTTGAGTCCGTCGGACTCAACTAACTTTCTTCTATCATCTGTTATCTCTCTTCGTCAAGAGGCAATCTTCTATTCAGAGTAGTGAACTCTTCTACAGAGGGACGGCAGGCATGACGGGGCCGGAGCGACGCAGCGACCGCGGTGTGTACTCGATCTCCGTGGCCGCCGAGTTGACCGGCATCGAGCCGCATACGCTGCGGGCCTACGAGCGTGGCGGACTCCTCACGCCGGCCCGGTCCGACGGCGGTGTCCGCCGGTACAGCGACGACGATCTCGTTCGACTGCTGCGGATCAACGCGCTCGCGGCCGCTGGGCTCAACCTCGCGGGCATCCGGCACGCCCTCGACCTGGAGGCCGAGAACAGCCAGCTACGCGCGCAGTTCGACCGGCTCCGCGACTCCGGCGACGAGAACTGAGCGTCGAATGCGGTTGGACCGCCAGGCCTGCCGCGACCGGATGACCGCTGCCCGCGTCGGATATCTCGCCACCTCGGGCTCGGATCGTCGGCCGCATATCGTCCCGGTGACCTTTGCCGTCGTCGACGATCGCGTCGTCACCTCGGTCGACCACAAGCCGAAGTCGACTACTGCGCTGCGGCGTCTCAGCAACATCGCCGAGAACCCGTCGGTGGCGGTCCTGTGCGATCAGTACGACGAAGACTGGCGCCGGTTGTGGTGGGTGCGGGCAGACGGAACCGCCGAGACCGCGCATGACGACGTCGTTCGGGCCGCAGCGATACACGCATTGGCTGCGAAGTACCGCCAGTACCGCGACGACCCGCCCATAGGTCCGGTGCTGGTCGTGACGATCAGTTCGTGGACCGGTTGGCAGTACGGTGACCAGGCCGGGTTCGGAGGGAGACCGTCGTGACAGACAGCGACCGGTCGGCCGCCGAGGGGGCGCAGATCATCGCGCGGACACCGCCGCGGCTCCGTCCCGCAGTGGCGTGGGTAATGGGCAACTGGATCGGCCGGAGCCTGCTGCGTCTCACGGCTCGATTCATCAGGGTGCAGATGTTCGACCGATCGATGACGGTTGCCGCTCAGGTGTTCACCTCCGTTTTCCCGATCCTGATCATGGCGGCAGTCTGGCTCGGCAGCCGCAACAGCGATGCCGTGGCCGATGCCGTCGGGGTTCCAGAGGAGACCGAGAACATCCTGCAAGACGCCTTGGCGAACACTGAGGGCAGCGGGTTCGGTGTCATCGGCACTCTGGTGGTGCTGATCTCGGCGACCAGCCTTTCCCGAGCCTTGACGCGAGCGTTCGCCGCCATCTGGGACTTGCCGCGCCCGAGGGCCGGGATCAATGTGGCCTGGCGCTGGCTGGGCGCGGTTCTGACGGTGGTCGGGTACCTGGTGCTGATCAGGTGGCTGATCAGGGTGGTCGACGGGCTGCCGGCGGCGGACACCTGGGGTTGGCTGGTTCCCCTCACGCTCGATACGGCGATTGCCTTGCTGATCCCGCTGCTGCTCCTCGCCGGACAGCTGCCAGCCCGCCTCCTGCTTCCGGGGGCCTTTGTCTTCGGCCTGATCATGCTGGTGGTGCGGCCCGCGAGCGCTGCTTTTCTGCCCCGGGCATTGGAAACCAGCGCTGACCGGTACGGGACGATCGGGGTCGCGTTCACCTACATCGCGTGGCTCTACGTCATGTCGTTCTGCTTCCTCGGAGCGACATTGATCGGAGAAGTGATCGCGACCGACGAGGGATGGCTCGGCCGACTGATTCGGGGACCCGCGAGCGAACCGGAGCCGGTCACCGCGGTCAGTCCTTCGGTGGCACCCGAATCATCCAGTCGTGGATGACCGACGTGCGAAGCACCACATCCTGCAGCGATCGGTTCTGACGGCTGAAGGCGACCCAGAACACGCCCACCGGGAAGACAACGCAGAACGCTGCACGCAGAAACGCCAGCGCCAAGCCCAGTCGGCCGCCGTGCACGTTCACGACCCGCAGCCCCATCAGGTGCTGACCGTACGACCGGCCAGTCGTCGACCACGATGCGGTGAGATACACGGTGAGAATGGCCATGCTCAGAGACCAGTCGCCCACGAGCGGCAGCATCGGGAACTCGAACCCACTTGGATCGAGAATGAATCGCAGCGTGGCCCAGGCGGCGTAGAGCACGACGAGTGTCGTCACGGTGACGGCCAGATCTACTCCGATGGCGAGTAACCGGCTGACCAGACCCGCCCGATGCCCTTGGTGCGCGCGGGCTTCCCTCGGAATGGACGAGACGGTTCGGGTCATGCTGGCGCCTGTGGCCGAACCCCGTCACCCGCTGCGGGTGCGGTCACGGCGGCGCCGTCCACCTCGCTGAGGGCCAGCGGTTCGCCGGGTGCATCCGTAGCACGACGTCGCCGCCGGAGGAACAAGCGGTCGACGACGCGCGCCACGGCCTCGTCGGCGTCGATGCTCTGCATCCGAACCCCCCGCACGACCTCGGATGCCACCGTTCCCGTCGACTCACGGATGATCTCCGGCAGATCAATGCCCTCAATCACATCCTCGGCCAGCGCGACGATGTCGATGCGGGCGATGATCGCGTCGATGTCGATCTGCTGCGCTATCGCGTCGAGGTCGATCCGAGCGACAACCTCCTCGACCACGACGGGGATCAACGCCGTGACCATACGGTCGAGATCCCTCCGTGCCGATACGCGTTCCTGCCCACCCAGCCGGGCCAGTGCCTCGACGCCGCGGGCCGGGTGCCACTCTTCCGGCACGAGCGGCGGGTGCAGCACGACAGTAGTTACCGGCCGCACGATTCGAGCCGCGAGCCGACCCGCGGCGCCGACACCCGCCCCCGCGAGCAGTCCTGCGCCGACGGCCACGTTCCAGCCGACCGCGGCCGGTTGGCTCCGATGCTCTACCGGGACCGCCACGGTGTCGCCAACCGTTTCTGCGGCCCCGAGCGCAAGCCGCGCGGCCCGCCACAGCCCGGTCGGCTGATCCGTCGACGCCTCGCGCGTCGTCCGAGAGACCGTGGCCTCGACAACGACAAGGTCGACGTCGGCCGGCGCGTAAACGCCGTCGGCGGTGCGCCGTGTCGTCATCTGATCCGCCCGTCCCCGCCGTTCAGCTACGGCGGCTGGATCGCTCCTGGTCATGACATTACGAGCGGTTGACGCCCGCGGCCATCACCTGGCCCGGGTGATCTCTCGGGCGGCCAGCCGACACCCGCGCAGGAGTCTGTCAGTGATGTACGCCGCCGGCGGCGAGGTGGATGAACATCGGGCGCACCTCTTCGGGCTGCGCCAACGCCTCGACGTCGGCCTTGACCGGCTCCAGCGCGGCCCTCAGCAGGTCCTGTTGCGGCTCCGGACCGAACAAGACGAGCGTCAGCGAGACGGGCCGCTCCGGGTCCTGCGCGTCGACGAGACTCTGAGTCAGCTGTTCGAGGGTGATGGTCTCGAGATCATCTTCGTTCTTCCCGTCAGTGAAGACGATGACGTGGTTGGGAACGCCGTTGCGATAGTCCTCTTGCGCGGCCAGGTACGCCGCGAGGATCGTGTCGTAGAGACCAGTCCCCGAAGCTCCGGCGTCCAGCGCGCCGATAACGGCGTCGGCCTGGGCGCGCTGCGCAGCATCCATTGGGGCGCAGGGGCAGCAGACTCCGGTAGTCCAGTGGCGGGTCGAGCAGAGAAGCGAACTCCCACAACCCCAGTTCGGACCCGTCTGGCATCTCATCGGCAAGGGCCGCGACACCGTCCGCGACGACGCGGATGAGCGGCGAGCTTTCCGGTTCGCTCATCGAGCCGGACACGTCGACCACCACCAGAATCGCGCTCTGCCGGTCCGCCTCGTACCAGGTGGCGAACACGTGATCGACGGCGTGCGAGTCCATTACGTCGAACGGCGCGACGGAGATCTCCGGCATCCGTTCAGCGGCCGGACCAGGCGGTGGCGGCCCGTCCGGACGGCGCAGACCTGCAGCGGCGAGAGCGGCATCGGCCTCGGGCCCGGTGAGTGCCGTCAGCACGCGCTCCAGTGGCCCGGCGAGCGCAGGGTCCTCGGCCGCAGCCGCGGTTGGCAGCCAGGTAAACCGCAACTCCGCGGTGTAGTCCGAACCGGTCAACACCGCGGCGTTCCGCACGCCGGCCGCTGCCTCGCGGTTGGGATTCTCCAGCAGGCGGATCAGCGCGTACTCGGCGACCAAGCCGACGTCTCCAGCTTCGACGGGCACGGCCTGGTTGGCCACCGTATTGGTGGTCGGCAGCGCCGTAGCCAGCGCCTCGGCGGAGGCATTCATCCCGTCGGCCTGCCATACCGCCTCGCCGACGGAGCCCACGCCGATCAAGCCGTCCCCTGAGCCAGCTGGATCGCGGACGACCAAGTTGACTCCCGAATCGCTCGTCACCAGATCAGCGAGCCCACGCCAGCTGCCGCCGGCGTCGGCCACCTTCTCAGCCGTGGCCTCATCGGTGACCATGTAGATCGGGCTCGTCGCGACAACGGTCCCCGAGCCGGCGACCTCAGCCTGGGCCTCGGCGTCCTCGGCCTCGGCCCCGGCCAGCTCCAGGGAGCCGGCCGTGCCTGCCCACGCCGCATCGTCGGGTATCCAGACGTGCGCGTCGAACTCGGCCACCTGCGCCGGCGCGGCACGTCCGTCAACAACTTCGACTTCGAGATTCGCGCAGTTGTCACCGGCGCCGAGCGAGGGCGCCAATTCCGTCAGCACCGGGGCAAACGACCTGGCCGTGACAATCCGCAGCGTTGTCTCGCACCCGGTGGTTTCTGGAGCAGCCCCAGTTGTCTCGGCGGTGCCGCCAGAGTCTCCTTGCGCCAGGGCGACGATCCCTGCGGTGGCCGCGACAGCAATCAACGCGATCACTGCAATCGGGCGGATCATTCCAGACCGAGACTTGTGCGCCCGGTGTCGTGGTGCCATGTGCCAAGCCGTCCCACACCCTCGCTGCCCGCAAAGACCCGTGTTGTCTCCGCGGACCGAGGCTCGCTTCGTCTTCGGTTGATGCGGCGGCAAGCATGTCACTCTTGCGCGGATACGTCACACCCGGGGTCGGCATGAAGCGGTTGGATCAACCATGCGAGCGATGACATTCAACATTCATCACGGGGTCGGCGTGGATGGCCGGTTGGATCTCCAGCGAACCGCCGAAACCATCGAATCCCAGCAGATCGACGTCGTCGGCTTGCAAGAGGTGGATCGGCGGTTCGCCGATCGAAGCGAGTTCGCTGACCAGGCCCGCGTGCTGTCACGCATGCTGGGAATGCGGCTGGCCTACGGAGCGGCTCTCGACCTCGAGCCGGCCAGCCCGGGTCGAACCACGGCGCAAATACGGCAACGCGATCCTGGCTCGCAACCCCATCGTCAGGCGCAACAACGTACTGCTGCCGCGCACGGCCGCGGTCGAGCAACGGGCGTTGCTACGCGTGCAGATAGATATCGGTGGCCGCGGGCTGGATGTCTACACGACCCATCTGGAGGCGCACGACACAGGACAGCGGGCGTTACAGGCTGGCGCAGTGGCGACCAGTATCGCGTCCCGGGTCGGACCGTGCGTCCTGCTTGCCGACCTGAACGCTCGGCCCGACTCGGCCGAGATGGCCGCGATCACCGCCGTCCTGCGGGATGCCTGGACCGTCGGGAGCGGCCGCGGATTCACCTACCCGGCCACCGCGCCAACCCGGCGCATCGACGTCGTACTGCACTCACCGGATGTTCACCCGACGGCGGCATCTGTCGTTGCCGCGACCGGGTCGGATCATCGACCGCTCGTCGTCGACTTCGAGTGATCGGTCTCGGCGGCCGTGGATGATTTCAGGCGCTATTTCGCGTCGCTCGTCGGCTCGTGGGAGTCCGCCGCCGTGCCACATGCCGGCGCCGTGGTCGTCCGTGGGGAAGGCTTCGTCGCAGCCCGCTTCCCCGATCCGGTACTCAACAACGCCATCCTGACAAGACCGACGGCGCTGGACGCCATTGCCAACGTATACGCGGGTGTCGACGAGTACGCCGTATGGTCAGAGTTCGCGGACCGGCCCCTCGCCGAGATCCTGGAGACCGAGGGATTTCGGCGGGACGTGACAACCCGGCCGATGTTGTGCCAGTTGGCTAACGCGGACGTAGACGACGTCGACGCAGGCTCAGTGATCGCCGACGTCGATCCAGGCGTCATCGCGGAATTGAACGGCGTCACTGCCGAACTGGTCACGGGCGTGCCCGGCCTGCGCGCCTACGCCACCACGGGATTCGAATCCGGATTGATCGTCATACCGGTGGGAACCGACGCGAACATCTCCTTCGTCGCCACCCGACCGGATACACGTCGTCGCGGCTTGGCCGCCTTGGTGACCCGCACAGCGCTGCGGGATGCGCGGGCTAGGGGATTCGTTACCGCAAGCCTGCAGGCGACGCCGATGGCCGAATCGGTCTATACCCGGGTCGGCTTCCG
Source organism: uncultured Actinomycetota bacterium (assembly GCA_963831385.1). Taxonomy (GTDB): domain Bacteria; phylum Actinomycetota; class Actinomycetes; order Jiangellales; family Jiangellaceae; genus JACVRX01. The sequence continues at coordinate 123,951 of CAWHPW010000014.1, read as the reverse complement.
GCCCGTCGGGCATTGGCAAGAATGGCTGCCGGCAACGCGTGCAACGTGATGGCCCGCTCCCGCTCGCCCGTCACTCGCCAGTGGTGACGATCGCCCGGAGCTTGGCCGAGTGCTCGCCGGTCCATCCGGGCGGCTGGAGCACCGACACCCACCCGTCGGCGTGCTCGCCGTTGTAGACGTGTCCATGCCCGGCCGGCACAGCCAACCCGATCGGTAGGTCGGCAGTCACCTGCCAGAACGTCACGAATGGGATCCAGACCATGGCGTCCAGGACATCATCACCGGCGGGCTCCTCCAACCAGTCCGGCCGGGTCAGCAGCAACTCCGGACTCCACCAGACAATCGGGTCTGACGGATGAATCAGATAGAGGACCCTTGCCCCCTGCCAGGCCTCTGCGGCGGGGTTGATTTCCTCGGCAGGCCGATTGGTGAAGCGCACCGTACGGCCGTCCCGAAAAACCGGCTCGACCTCCGGGCTCTCGGCGCTGCGACCGTCGGTGAACTCGCGATAGTGGGTATTGAAGCTCGGCGGCCCGACGAACAACGCGCCGTCTGTGCGGTTGGCCATGTCGCGCTCACCGCTGAATGCCGTCTCGCCTCCGAAGGCGCCGAGACTTTCGCCAAAAACCAGAAGCCGCGGACGATCCCCGACAGGCAGCTCAGACCACCGTTCGTAGACCGCGTCGAAGAGCTGACGGCCCGCCTCACGAGCCCGTTCCTGGTCCACGAGGTAGGACAACCACGACGGCAGATGCGAGTACTGGATGGCCACGATGGCGCTGTCGCCGGCGGTGATGTATTCGAAGGAATCGACTGCGCTGGGGACGACCCAGCCGCTTCCGGTGGTGGTGGCGACCAGCAGATAGGAGCGGTCGAAACCGCCGGCCCGATCGAGGTCACGGACAGCGAGCTCAGCGCGTTCCTCGGTGTCCTCCGCCGACTGCGTGCCGGCGAAGATGCGGATCGGTTCCATCGCCTCGTCGTCGGTGAAAGTGGCGATGTCCTCGACCGACGGCCCGCTCGCAACGAACATGCGGCCACGCCGCCCAAGCGTCTCCCACGGCACGAAGGACGCCGGGCTGCCTGAGCGCACGTTCGAGGTGGGCGGCTCGACTCCCTCCGGGGTGAGGTCGTTCCGCACAGCGAATGCCCGGTCCGCCACCGAAATGAGGCCGTCGAGGAGCACACCGCTCACGACGAGCCAGGTCCCGGCGACGACGACGATCAGGCCAGTCGCTCGAGCGGCCCGCGCCCCAAACCACTGTTCGAACCAGCGGGCAAGCCGCCGGTACAGGCCCCGAAGTCCTCGTCCCGCAGCCAACACCAGGATGAAGATCACGGCTGAGGTGATCGGAAGGAGCACCAATGACGCGGGGCCCTGACTCTGCATTCCCATCAGATCGCGAAGCTGCTCTTGCCACCAGTACCCCAGGGCGGCCGATAGCACCAAGGAGACAGCGGCGACGGCAGTGAAGCTTCGCCACGCACCGGATCGCGGTGATCGTGGATCCCGATCGGCGAACTCCCGCCATATCCGTGCACAGAACACGCCCACGCCATAGCCGATGGCCGCGCTCACGCCGGTCACCACGCCTTGGAACAGCGAAGCTCTCGGGAGCAACGACGGGGTGAAAGACAGGCACGCGAACAGCAGCGCTACCCACAACCCAGGCAGGGTGAATGTCAGCCACCTCCGCCGCCACGGCGACCGTGAGGTCGAGCTGGTGGGCTCGGCGCCGTGCACAATGGCCGCTGCCGTCGAAGCGTCGCCCACGTCAAGCGATGGCGCGTCTTTGGATCGGGTCGCCATCGTCCACCCCACGCTTACGCGCCGCCACAACCGCCAAGACAGCACGAGGCTACCCGCGGTAGCAGATCCAGGGCCCCGCGATTCGACCTACCGCGCACCGTCTGAGTACGGCGCCACCGACACGCGACTGCTGGACTCTGGGGCGACTTCCACGGCAGAGTACGAGGCGCTCGAGCGCGGACGCTCAACCCGGGCCGAGGATCGTCCCCAATGGGTGGGTTGAGCGGGACAGTCCGAGCACTTGCTGTCGAGTCTGAGGGGTCAGCCGTGTCGTCGCAGGTGAGTGGTTTGACCGTAGGCGGAACCGCCTGTCTGCACGAGGAGGCTCGTTATGTCTGACGAACTACCCACGCAGCCCATCGCGACCACGGTCACTGAGCGCCGACAGCGGACGATCGATTGCGGCGGTCGTCTGTGTGGTGTTGGCGGCGTTGCTGACGACTCCGGCGGCGATCGCGTACTGGGGCCAGCGAACGCTGAACGACACGCAGCGCTATGTCGACACGGTCGGCCCGCTGGTGAACTCGCCAGAGGTGCAGGACGCCATCGCGACGACGGTCGCCGACGCGATCGAGAAGCAGGTTGACGTGGAGGCGATCATCAACGACGTGTTCGCCGGGGTCATCACCGACCGCCCGCGGTTGCAGCGGCTAGTCGGACCGTTGGCGGGCGCGATCAACGGGTTGATCGACCGCGAGGTCCAGGCGTTCGTGGCCTCGGACACGTTCGCCGACATCTGGGTCAGAGTCAACACCAGGGCGCAGCAGGCCCTGGTGCGCGTGCTGGAGGGAGACGAATCCGGCGCGGTTTCGCTCCAGGGCGACCAGGTCGTCCTGGACGTGTCCGAGGTCATCACGCAGGTTCAGCAGCGCCTGGTCGACCGCGGACTGACGATCGTTGAGAACATCCCGATCCCGGACGTGGACAAGCAGATCGTGCTGCTGGACTCGCCGCAGCTGCGACAGGCTCGCACGATTTACGCGTTCACGAACCCGGTCGCCAGGTGGCTGATCTTGGTCGTGGCAGCGCTGTTCCTGGCCGCGTTCCTGCTCTCCCGCCGCCGGCCGCGGATGACCGTGACCATCGGTGTGGTGCTGGTGGCGAACGCGTTGTTGGTGGCGTGGGCGCTGTCGATTGGTCGCCAGCTATTCATCAACGAGCTCGCCGGCACCGTGTTCGGCCCAGCCAGCTCGGTGTTCTACGACACCCTGCTGGCCTACCTCGAACGCGGCTGGCAGGTGTTCCTCTGGCTCGGCGTGATCCTGGTGGTCGTGGGCTGGTTCGCCGGGTCCAACGCCTCCGGGACAGCCGTGCGCACCGCAGTATCCCGTGGCCTGGAAACCGGGGGAGCCGCACTGGCCAACGGGCCCGTTGGCGGCCCCGGCCGGTGGGTCGCGGCCAACGCAAGGTGGCTGCGCATTGCCATAGGCCTGCTCGGTGCCGTGGTCCTGCTGTGGGGCAACGACGTCTCGCTGTCGCGGCTCCTCTGGTCGCTCGTGCTCACCGTCGTCCTACTGGCGGTCGTGCAGTTCATGGTCGGGGCCGGTCGTGGGGCGGGCACCTCCAGCGCCGTGCCCGCAACCGAGGTGGATGCGCCGGACACCGTCGCCGAGACGATGGGCCCAACCCAAAGCAGCGCCTGACCGGCCGCGGCTCAGGACCTCGAGACCACTCGTATCGAGGAACGTTCATGGACCGGGTGCTGGACAGATCACTGTGTCGGGTGGTTGTCGGAGTGGCCCGTCCAGGGTGGCCGCGAGCGGTGCTCGGCAGCCGGTACGGTCTCCATCGCCGGCACATCTGGCTTGGGATGAGACTGGTACCAACCGACATAGCGACTGGTCAGCGGCCGTGCGGTGAGGCCGTGGGCGAAGACAGAGATCCCCACGGTCACCACGACGGCGAGCAGAAGGGTCCGCTCCTGTGGGAGATCCGCGTCGTTGAGCAAGATCACCCCGAAGACGATCGACGCCAGCCCACGCGGCCCGAACCAGCCCAGGAACGCGAGCGTCGGTGGTCGAGCGCCAGTCCCGATCATCGCGACGGCGACGGGCAGCATCCGTACGACCGTCAGGCTCAGCACCGCATAGAGCACGAGCTGCCAGGTCAACTCGGTCAGCGCGGGGCCCAGGATCACGGCACCAAAGACGATGAAGGTGACCGCGTTCAACAATTCGCCTGCCTCGTCGACGAGGTAGGTGACCTCGTTGCCCTGGTCGCGACACAGCACACCGAACACGAATCCTGCCGTGAACGCGGCGATGAAGATGCTTCCGCCGAGCGCGAGTGCAATTCCGGCCGCCAGCAGCGCCGAGGCAGCCGTCAGAATCTGCGCCCAATACGGCTCGATGCTGCGATGGCGGGTCGCCAGCCGAAGCGCAAGCCCGCCAAGCACACCTGCGGCGACTCCACCCACGAGCCCGTATCCGATCTCCTCCAACACCACCTCGACGGCGCTGGACCCGGATACGGCCCCCTCCTCGGCTTCTGCGACGGCGATGGCGATCAGGAACAGCGGCACGCAGAGCCCGTCGTTCAGCCCGCTCTCCACGTTCAGGCCCTGCCGGATCCGCGACGGCACTCGTCCATCGGTGACCACTGTCTGACCGAGCGCGGCGTCGGTGCAGGCGAGCATGACCGCCAGCACGAGCGCCTCGATCGGGCTGACGCCTGGTAGCACGGCGACTCCAACCGCGGCGCCCGCTGCAATCGTCAGCGGCAGACCGAGGCCCAGCAGCCGCAACGGCACCGCATACTCGCGGCGCAGCGCGCGGACCGAGATCCGTGAGGCGTCAGCAAAGAGCACCAGTGTCAACGTGACCTCGGCGACCAGTTTGGTCTCCTCACTGCCCACCGAGAGATCGAGTACCCCCAAGACCGGGCCGGCCAGCAGACCAGCCGCGGTGAAGAACATGGCGGCTGTGATGTCCAGCGCGTTAAGTCGTTTCGAGATGGCTGCGAAGCAGACCAGCAGGAACGCAATCGTCGCCAGCGTCCAGTTCATGCCGATCCACTCTCAGCCGCCGGCTGCTCAGCAGTCTTGTCATATGTGGCGCCACTCGGCTCGCCCATGGGCCCGAACTCCCTCCTGGTCGGGTCGGCGCAGAGCACGATACGAGAGCGAGTGGACGCGCGGGCCAACTAGACCGGCACATTCCTGGGAGGAAACTCCATGACCATGTCTCTCCTCGGCTGGCGGCGTACGGTCTCGGAGCTTTACGCAGCCGTCCGGGCGACGCCCGAGCCTGAGGCGGCGTGGAATCGGTGGCGCGCAGTTCGGGATCAACTCTTCGCGAACCACCCGGACTCTCCAGCGCAGCGATCAAGCTTTCGAGGTCTCGCGTACCGCCGCTATGACTCGGCGCTTCGGTTCGCTGTTCACGTGCAAGACGCCGAGCCGGCTCGACTGGAGATTCCGACGAGCACTGATGGAATCGTTCCGTTTACGCGCACCGGTCGAGTCGAGTTACCCGGTTTGGGAACTCTTGATGTTTGGTGGCTCGAATCATACGGCGGCGGGATCTTCCTTCCGGTCAAGGATGCTACATGTGGCACGACCTCTTATGGCGGCGGCAGATATCTCCTGGACACAGTCAAAGGTGCCGACCTTGGGCAGGAAGAAGACCGGTTAATTGTCGATCTCAACTTCTTGTACAATCCGTCGTGCGCATACGACCCGCGATGGGTCTGTCCGTTGCCGCCGGCCGGTAATGTGCTGCCAGTTTCGATCGAGGCCGGCGAATTAGATACCCAAGTTTGAGCCACGACCTCTCCGCGAGCCGGCACACGACATCGGCATTGGGAGAACGTGTGGAGCCGCCTCGGGGAGTCGAACCCCGGACCTACGCATTACGAGTGCGTCGCTCTAACCGACTGAGCTAAGGCGGCAGACGCCGGTTCGACCGGCCGCCGGACGAGTATAGGCGCCGCGTGAGACTCGCTTCGAATCAGCGCGCTATGCCCAGTAGCCCTCGTGAACGGCCGCGGCCTCACGTTCCAACAGCGGGCCTTCCACTTCGACGGTCCGCTTGCCCCGAGCGAATATCTCCCGGCACGACACCGCGAGAGCGTCGGTGGTGGGGTTGTCGGCAACCATCTGGAGCAATGTCTCGGAGCCGAGGGCGAACACCACCCGGCCGATCCCGGACCAATAGATCGCCGCGCTGCACATAGCGCACGGTTCAGTACTGGCGTAGAGGGTGCAACCGTCGAGTGCTCCGCCGTCGTGTTGACGAGTCACCGAGCGGACCAGGTTGATCTCCGCGTGTCCGGTGGCGTCTCGGTCGGTGATCTTCGTGTTGACAGCCTCAGCGACCATCGTGCCCGTCGCATCCACCAGCACGGCGCCGAACGGTTCGTCTCCTTGCCGACGTGCATTCCGCGCCACTGCCATTGCGCGCCGCAGGAACTCGGCGTCGGCATCCTTCACGTTGACCTCCTCACGGCCGGCGGCGCCATCGAATTCAGCCGGCCAGTGCGTCAGTGGTCACCGGACGTCCGAGTGCCGAACCGGCGACGTATTCCGGCCAGGGCAGGTTCCAGTCGACCATCCCTGGGTCGCCGCGGGCCACGAGGTCGCTGGCGTCGCGGGTGGAGTTCGTGACCGTGACAAGGTCGCCGTACCGGGCCAGCTCGAAGTAGGTCCTGCCGTTGGCGTCGCTGAGGTTGATGCAACCGTGCGAGACGTTCGCGTTGCCCTGCGATCCCTCCGACCACGGTGCCGAATGTACGAACGTGCCGCTCCAGGTCAGCCGGACGCTCCAGTCGACCTCCAGGTCGTAGAACTCGGGACTGCTCGCGTCGCAGGTGATGTCGGCACCACACGAGGTCATGCGCTTGGTCTCGTCCTTCGCCAGCACGACATAGGTGCCGTTCCGGGTCGCGAACTCTGGTCGCCCCAAGCTGGCATCCCAGGTCCCGACCGGAGCGCCGTCCACCGTCACCGTCATCGTGTGGTTGGCCGCATCGACTGCTGCCACCTGGGCCGCGCCGATGGTGAATTCGTAGGCGTAGGCACGGCCTCCCCAGAGTCCGTCGCCGGCCTGCACGCCGTTGAGGTCGAGGTTGACACCCACCCGAGCTCCAGCGGGCCACGGTTTCTGCGGACGGAAGTGCACCTCCGCCGAGTTCACCCAGTGCCAACTGCCGACTACTTGCGGCGCCGACGCGACGTGCATCGCCGCCTCCACTGCGGCCTGGTCCGAGACCTCCTGGTCGAACCGGACGACGATCGGCGCGCCCACACCAACCATGTCGCCGTCGCTAGGCTGCAGGGTGAGGGTCAACCGATTCGAATCCGGCACGGTCGCGACATTGAAGGTCCCGGTGAGCGTGACCGGGTCGCCCACCTCGTCGGCCACCTCGGTCGTGATCCCGTATCCGGTTCCGGGAAGCGGCGGCCTGTCGCTGACCCAGGTCGACGTATCGTCGGCGATGGTTCCGCCGAGCTCGTTTCCGTCCTCGGCCGTGATCGTCACGGATTCGAAGCTGCCGTCGCGCACGCGCAGCATCAGCGGCTGGTCGTACGGCACCGGGCCACTCGGGGAGATCAGGACAGGTTCCGTTGTCGCCGTAGGTTCAGGCTCCGAAGCGCTCCCTCCCTCGGCGGTGCAGCCGACCAGACTGAGCACTGCGACGAGCGTCAGCACGCCGAGGTGTCCACGTCGCGCTCGCAACTCACGCTCCCTCATGTGCAGCGCAGACCGTCGTCGGGGACGGTGCCGTCGATCAGGTACTCATCCACAGCGTCGTCGATGCAGTCGCTGCCCCGCCGATACGCGGTATGCCCGCTGCCTTCGTACGTCAGCAGAACCCCGGATTCAAGCTGACCGGCTAGAGCCTCGGCCCACTCGTAGGGAGTTGCCAGATCACCTGTTGTGCCTACTACCAATATGGGAGCGGCGCCCTCGGCGGTCACGGGGGTCGGGTTCGCGGCCGTGGCCGGCCATTGGGTGCAGACCAGGCCGCTCCAGCCCAGATACGGCCCGAACAACGGCGAGGCCGCTTCGAACTCGGGGATGCTGGCTTCCACCTGTTCGGTGTCGGCCGCCCAGGGCCGATCGACACAGTTCACCGCATAGTTCGCCTCGTTGAGGTTGCCGTCGAACGTCCCGTCCGGATTTCGCCTCAGGTACTGGTCCGCCAGCAGGAGCAAAGCGGAGCCGTCGCCGCCGAGAGCACGTTCGAAGGCGAGGTTTAGCAGGACGTATCCCTCGTCCGGGTTCAAGTAGAGCGGGAGAACGGTTCCGAGGATGGCAAGGGACTGGGTGAGGGGTCGAATGTCATCGTCGGTGCGCAGCGGCGTGGCATCGATGACCTCGAGCAGGTTCGTCAGGGTCGAGCGGGCTTCAGCCTCGGACTCGCCCAGCGGGCAATCATCGTCGCTGACGCATGACTGGAGGTATGCGGACAGCGCCCGTTCGACTCCTCTCGCCTGCCCGAGCGTGAACTGCTCTCCGGTCAGGGTGGGATCCACCGCACCGTCGAGCACCAGGCGGCCCACCCGATCTGGGAACAGCTCTGCATAGGCGGCGCCGATGTCGGTCCCGTAGGACGCGCCTCGGTAATAGAGCACTTCGTCGCCGAGGGCCGCCCGCAGGATGTCCAGGTCTCTGGCGACGTTCATCGTGCCGATGTGCGCGAGCATGTCGCCGGAGCGCTCGGTGCATCCGGCGATGAACGTAGCGGCTTGGTCCTGCAGCTGGGTGATCTCAGCTGGGTCGTCGGGCGAGCCGTCGGTCTCGACGAAGTCATCGAGCGCAGCGTCGTCGAGGCAGTCGATTGGTGCCGACTCCCCCACCCCACGGGGGTCGAAACCAACGATGTCGAAACGTTCGGCCACGTCTTCATTGACGGGGCCGGAGCGTGCGTACTCGGTCCCCGATCCACCGGGTCCCCCGGGGTTGACCAGCAGTGAACCGATCCGATCGTCACCGCCGGCTAGTTGGCGCAGAACGGCAAGCTCGATGATCTCTCCGGCTGGCGCGTTGTAATCGAGCGGCACCTCCACCACGGTGCACTGAAACTCCTCGTGACAGGTCTCCCAGCCGAGGCGTTGCGTGTAAAACGGTGCCAGGGCAGGGTCCACGCCCTCGATCGCCTCCGGCACCGGGGTCGAGGTCGGCTCGCGATCCGCTGCCGGCCGGTCCGCGGAGCACCCGGCGGCGAGGGTCAGGGCGGCGAGCAGCGCAGGCACTGCGCCACGGCTCACACGTCCTCCCGGTCGGGGGACGGCCGCATACCTTCGGCGACGGCTCCCTCGTATGCCTGCCGTGAACCGCACACGCTCGCCTTCGGGCAGGCGACCCGGCGGCCGGTTTCACGGTCGCGGACGTACACCGTCTGTGCTGGCACGTTGTATCCGACGACGGTGCCCTCGACTCCCTCGTCGGTGCTGACTCCGCAGCCCAGCGCAGGCACGCTGACTTTGAAGTCCTGGTAGAGCGGGTGCTCGTACTTGAGGCAGCACATCAGCCGCCCGCAGGCGCCGGAGATCTTCAACGGGTTGAGTGGCAGGTCTTGATCCTTCGCCATCCGGATGCTGACCGGCTCGAAGTCGGTGAGAAATGTCGAACAGCAGGTGTCGCGGCCGCACGGCCCGATGCCGCCTTGCACTCTCGCCTCGTCCCGAGCCCCGAGCTGGCGCAGGTCGATCCGGGCGTGCAGGTTTCGGGCCAGGTCCCGGACGAGATCGCGGAAATCGACTCGGCTCGGTGCGCTGAAGTAGATGGTGATGAGCTGGTCGACGTCGGGACGAGTGTCGACGAAGTCGACGGCAACCACCTTCATCGGCAGCTTGTGCTGGCGGACCAGCCGACGGGCGACGACCCGCGCCTCGGCCCGGCGCCGCCGGTTGCGCTCCTCACGGTCCAGGTGGTCGGGTTCCGCGAGCCCCGCGCAGACAGGCAGTCCGCCGATGTCCTCACTGACCCACTGCGGCGACCAGACGCATTCCGCCACCTCTGGACCGTCGTCGGTCGGTACGAGGACCTTGTCGCCGACCCGCGGAGCGTGGTCTCCCGGATCGAGGTAATACAGCCGCCCGTACCGGGTGAAGGCGACGGCCATGACCATGCCCACGTCGCCACCTTACGCGGGCCCGACGGTCAGCCCTCTCGCAAGGACAGCGCCATCGCCTCCAAGGCGAGAAGCGGAGCGGCATTGGCCTCGAGCGCCTCACGGGCGGCGACGACAGCCTCCATCCGCCGCAACGTCGATTCCGGAGTCGACACTGCGGCCAACCGGTCGATCGACGTACTGACCTCCTCGTTGACGAGCTCCACTCTCGCGTCCAGCTGGCGGACCAGCACATCGCGGTAGAGCGCGAGCACGTCTACCAACGCCCGGTCGATCGAGTCGCGTTGCACCCTGGTTCGGCGCAGCTTCTGCTCCCGCTCGAGCTCCTTGACGGCGGCCTCGACATTCCGTGGTCGTCGGCCCGTCGTGCCGACGCCGAGCGCCTGCTTCAGCTCGTCCACTTCGCGAGCATCGAGATCGTCGCAGTGCCGCTCGGCATCGGCCTTGGCCGTCTCGACCAGCCCGGCGGCCGCCTCCAGGCAGGTGGGCAGGTCGGCCAGCGCGAAAGGGAGCCGCAGTACGTCCCGACGCCTCGCCCGGGCGTCCTCGTTGGTCGCCAGCGCCCGGGCCCGGCCGATGTGCCCCTGCGCGGCCCGCGCAGCGAATGCCGCAACCTCTGGGTCGGCGCCGACGGTTCGGACGAGATGGGCGGCGACGTCGGCATAGGGCGGCGTCCGCAACGACACGATCCGGCATCGGGACCTGATCGTCGCGACGATGTCCTCCGGGGTCGGCGCACAGAGCATCCAGATGGTGCGCGGTGGTGGTTCCTCGACCGAGAGCAGGATTGCGTCCGCAGCGTCTTCGCCGAGCCGGTCCGCATCCTCGACCACGACGATCTGCCAGCGCCCCCTGGACGGCCGTAGAGCGGCGCGTGGTACCAGATCGCGAATTTGCTTGATCTTGATCGAGAGGCCGTCGGTGACGACATCGGCGACGTCGGGATGGGTTCGGTTGCGGACGTCACGGCATTCTGCGCACGTGCCGCAACCGCCGGCTGGGCATTCGAGCGCCGCGGCGAATGCCCGGGCGACGACCGACCGTCCCGAGCCCGGCGGGCCGGTGAACAGCCAGGCATGGGTCATGGCGGCGCCGGCCGAGGCATCGCCGGTCAACAGTGCGTTCGCGTCGTCGACCGTTCGACGTAGCTCGGGCACCACGGCCTGCCCCACGACCGAGTCCCAGACACTCACGGCAACCCCAGCTCCTTGACCCGGTCCAAGATCGTTGCGTCGACCTCCTCCTCGGTCAGCGTTCCGTCGACGACGACGTAACGTTCCGGCCAGGCGTCGGCGAGGCCGAGGTACGCCTGGCGCACCCGCGCATGGAACTCATCGGCCTCGGATTCGAGCCGGTCGGCGGGACCGGACAACCGGGTGCGCCCGACCACCGGTGGCACGTCGAGAACGACGGTGAGATCCGGCAACAACCCACCGGTGGCGAAACGCGACAACTCGGCTACGGCCTCCGCTCCCAACCCTCGAGCGATGCCCTGATAGGCGATCGAGGAGTCGACGTACCGATCGGTGATCACCACCGCTCCCCGACCCAAGGCCGGCCGGATGACCGAGGCGACATGTTCTGCCCGGTCGGCGGCGTAGAGCAGCGCCTCGGCCCGAGAGTCCAGACCCACGCTGGCGACGTCGAGCAGGATCGCACGGATCTGTGGTCCGATCCCGGAGTCGCCCGGTTCGTGGGTCAGCACCACATCGTGCCCGGCCGCACGCAGCCGACCGGCGAGGGCGGCGGCGCGGCTCGACTTGCCCGCCCCCTCGCCGCCCTCGAACGCGATGAACACCCCGCCAGCCATCGACACATCGCCAGCGTAGTGAGCCACTGCGACACATCACGCCTCTCATCCGTGGTGACGAGTCAGGCAGTCGCATACGTATTCGCAAGCCGGTGACGCGTCCGGCCAGACAAGTCTCGGGGTCGCACCCGACCAGTGAACCCCGGAGTGGTTCACCCTGGTGTCTCCCTGACTTCGGGCGCAAACCGTTGATTGGGCCCCCGATCGGCCTCGACGCTGACAGCATGGACCTCGCGGCGTTGGCGTCGAGCCCTCTGTTGAGCGGGCTCGTGCTGGCCGGGCTGGTCGCCTTCGACGCCGTGTTCCCGGCCGTACCGTCCGACGCCTTCGTGGTGTCTGGCGGAGCGCTCGCGGCTGCCGAGACCTTGAGTCTCGGTTGGGTCGTGATTGCCGTGGTCGCGGGCGCGATGATCGGGGACCACGTCGTGTACTGGTCGGCCCGGCACGCGCTTCCAGGTGTGTTAGAACGTTCTCGCCTCGGCCGACGCGTGCGCGCCAACGTCGACCGCGCGTACGGCCGGATCGAAGGGGTCGACACCGTGACCCTGGCGATGGCTCGCTTCATCCCGTTTGGCCGGACTGCGGCGGCAGCAACGGCTGGCCTGGTGGGCATTCCACCACGCCGGTACGTGTGGATCAGCCTGCTCGGCGCGTCGACGTGGGCAACCTGGATGGTCGGGCTCGGCTACGTCCTCGGCGGCACCATGGACGGCCCGATGTGGGCGCCGGTCGTGATCGGGGTGGCCGTTGGGTTTTTCGTCGCCGCGGCCCTGGCCGTCATCCAGCAGGCGATCATCAGGCGGCGCGCGCGTACATCTGTCACGGCCGCGAGCGGGAGCGCTTTCTCGGCGTCGGACCCTTTGCCCGCTTCTCGGCAATGAGCTCCACGGCCCGGTCGAGGGTCAGCTGTTCGACACCCGTTCCACGCGGGACGGTCACGTTCGTCTCGCCGTCGGTGACGTACGGGCCGAACCGGCCGTCCTTGATCACCAGCGGCTTGCCGTTCGCCGGGTCCGTACCCAACTCGCGCAGCGGCGGAGCGGCAACCGGCCGCCCGCGGCGGCCTTTGGGCTGGGCGAACAGCTTCTCGGCTTCATCCAGCGTCACGGTGAAGATCGACTCCTCGTCCGGGAGCGACCGGAAGTCCGAGCCCTTCTTCACGTACGGCCCATAACGTCCGTTGGCGGCGACGATCGCCGCGCCGGACTCGTCGGATCCCAATACCCGCGGCAACGACAACAGCCGCACAGCGTCCTCGAGTGTGACGGTGTCCAGCGACATGGACGCCAGCAGCGAAGCCGTCGGAGCCTTTTCGCCAGCGGTGTCCTCCGGCAGAACCTCGGTCACGTAAGCCCCGAACCGCCCCGCCTTGGCCACGACCATGCGCCCGGTCGATGGGTTCACGCCGAGCTCCCGGTCGCCGTTGCCGGCGGCGAGCAGTTCTCGGGCCCGGTCCAGGGTGAGCTCGTCCGGCGGGAGATCGGCCGGGACACTGCCCCGGTTGCCGTCGCCGTCTTCCACGTAGGGCCCGTATCGCCCGACGCGGACGACCACGCCCTCATCGAGGGGGAACGAGGAGATCCTCCGAGCGTCGATCTCGCCGAGGTTGTCGACAAGGTGCTTGAGCCCCTCCAACCCCTCGCCGCCGCTCCAGAACCGGCTCAGCTCGGCGAGCCGCTTCGCTCGGCCTGCGGCGATCTCGTCGAGCCGATCCTCCATCCGGGCAGTGAAGGCGTAGTCGACCAGCCAGCTGAAATGCTGTTCGAGCAGCCGGACCACGGCGAAAGCGAGCCAGGACGGCACCAGCGCCGTGCCCTTCTTGAACACGTAGCCGCGGTCGAGGATCGTCCGGATGATCGAGGCGTATGTCGACGGCCGGCCGATGTCGCGTTCCTCGAGTTCCTTCACCAGGGTGGCTTCGGTGTACCGCGCCGGCGGCTTCGTAGCGTGGGCATCCGGCTCGATCGAGGTTGCGGTCAACCGCTGGCCCTCGTGCAGCGGCGGCAACCGCCGCTCCCGGTCGTCCAGCTCTGCCTCCGGATCGTCGGCGCCTTCGACATAGGCCTTCATGAAGCCGAAGAATGTGATCGTTTTGCCCGACGCACTGAACTCGACCCGTTCGCCCGATGATGCAGTCGCACCGATCCGGACGGCCAGCGTTTGACCGACCGCGTCACGCATCTGCGAGGCGACGGTGCGCATCCAGATCAGCTCGTATAGCCGGAAGTCCTCACCCGACAGCCCGGTCTCGGCCGGCGTCCGGAAGGTCTCCCCCGCTGGCCGGATGGCCTCGTGCGCTTCCTGGGCGCTCCTGACCTTGCTGGTATACCGACGTGGCGCCTCGGGCAGGTAGTCAGCGCCATAGAGCTCGGCTACTTGCGCTCGGGCGGCGGTCACCGCTGCGTCGGACAGCGTGATCGAGTCGGTTCGCATATAGGTGATGTAGCCGCCTTCGTAAAGGCGCTGCGCGACCTGCATCGTGCGAGCCGCGCCGAATCCCAGCTTGCGAGCCGCCTCCTGCTGCATGGTCGTGGTGCGGAATGGCGCGTATGGGCTGCGGCGGTAAGGCTTGGCCTCGACCGAGAGCACAGCGAACGGCGCGTCAGGCAGCGCGCCGGCAAGTGCCTGGGCACGGCGCCCGTCCACGACGACGACAGCGGACGAGCCATCCTTCAGCCGCCCGAGCGGGTCGAAGTCACGACCCGACGCGACCCGAGCGCCGTCGATGGAGGTCAGCCTGGCCTCGAACGAGCTGGGCTCGTCAGTCGTCCCTGTGTCGAGTGTCGCCTTCAGGTCCCAGTACTCCGCTGAGCGGAAGGCCATCCGCTCCCGTTCCCGGTCGACGACCAACCGGGTCGCGACGCTCTGCACCCGGCCGGCGGACAGGCCCTGCATGACCTTGCGCCAGAGCACCGGGGAGACCTCGTAACCGTAGAGGCGGTCCACGATGCGGCGCGTCTCCTGCGCGTCGACCAGGTCCTCGTCGATGTCCCTTGGGTGGTCGACGGCTTCGTGGATCGCGTCGGCGGTGATCTCGTGGAACACCATGCGACGCACCGGGACCTTGGGACGAAGCTCCTCACGCAAGTGCCAGGCAATGGCCTCGCCCTCACGGTCCTCGTCGGTGGCGAGCAGCAGTTCGTCGGCGTCCTTCAGCGCGGCTTTGAGCTTGCGCACCTGTTCCTTGGCGCGCCCCGGCGGCACGACATAGAGCGGCTCGAAGCCGCCCTCGACGTCGACACCGACCGGGTCGCCGAACCGGTCCCGCTGGGCCGGGGGAACGTCGGTCTTCTTCGACGGCAGGTCACGGATATGCCCGAAGGACGACTCGACGACGTATCCGCGGCCGAGGAACCCGGCAATCGTCTTCGCCTTGGCTGGCGACTCGACGATGACCAGGCGGCGCGGGGCGTCGGTGGTTCGGGTCAACAGGGAAGCTCCTTGAACGGGACCGCGGGGCAACGGCGGCCGCGGGTTGTCGAGGTGAGTGTGCGGCCTGACTGGCCGGTTGTGTCAACTCGACAGGCAACGGCGTCTGTTCCCCAGACCGCAGTTGGTGGCTCATCCGATCGTCGCCAGCCGGATGTTCAGCGACTAACAGCTTCGCATGACGGTAGCTCGTGAAACGCCGGGAGAACTGCAAACAGATCTTTGCAAAGGATTCTTTGTGGTCTAGTCTGGTGTGCATGGCCGCTCTCACCCGTAAGCGAGTCGACAATCTCGCGACGTTGCGCGCTCTGACCCACCCGCTCCGCACTCGCCTGTTGGGTGCTCTACGCATCGACGGGCCGGCGACCGCGTCCGAACTTGGTCGGCGGTTCGGCGAGTCCAGCGGCGCGACGTCCTACCACTTGCGCCAACTGGCCAGATACGGCTTCGTCGTCGAGGACGACGATCAGCCGTCGCGGCGAGAGAAGCGCTGGCGGGCGGCGCACGAGCTCTCGTCGTGGGAGGTCGCCGACTTCATCGACGACCCCGCCAGCCTGTCCGCCCTACGGGTGCTGGAACACGAGCGGATCGGCTGGATGGTCGGCAGGCTGCAGGAGTGGTACGCAGACCGCACGAACTGGCCGCGTGAATGGGTCGCCGCTGCTCAAGACTCCGACCTCATTCTCCGCCTCCGAGCCGACGAGCTTGCCGAACTCTCCCGCGAGCTGTGGGAGGTCGTCGCCCGGCGCGCTGAGCGACAGCGACCTGAAGGCGATGGCAAGGCCGAACGGATCGCCGTCTACCTACATGCGTTCCCGACGAAGGACGTCGTCTGATGAGCGCGGCGGACCTCAAGGTGATACGCAGGCGCTACGCGATCCTCTCGGCGCTGCGGTGGTTCCCGGTGGGCCTCGTGATCCCGGTGATGGTGCTGCTGTTCCGAACCCGAGGGCTCGACATCGCCGACGTGTCGATCCTGGTGGCCTGCTACGGGCTGACCACAGCCTTGTGCGAGTTGCCGACCGGAGGTCTCGCGGACGTGGTCGGCCGGCGTCCGGTACTGATCGCTGCGGCGGTGCTCTTCGTCGTCCACGCTCTCCTGCACGGGCTGGGCCAAACCCTGCCCGTGCTCGCACTCGGCTCGATCGTCGGTGGGCTGGCCAGGGCGCTGGACTCCGGGCCGTTGCAGGCCTGGTACGTGGATTCTGTTCATTCCCTCGATCCAGACGCCGACCTCAAGCCCGGTTTGGCCAGGGGAATTGCCGTCGAGGCTGCGGCGCTGGGCGTCGGTGCTCTGGCGGGCGGCGCGCTGACGTCGGTCGTTCCGCTGCCGACCCGCGATGCGGCCGTTGTCAGCCTGTCCGTGCCCTTCCTGGTCGCTGCCGCAATTTCGCTTGTGTCTACGGTCGCGATTGCTCGCTGGATCCGCGAACCCGCTCGTGACCGGCACCGCAAGTTCAGTGCCGCGCTCGTCCAGGTACCGGCCACCGTGCGCACCGGTGTGCGGCTCGCCACTCGGCCCGGCGCGCTTCGCCGGATGACCCTGCTCAGCGCCTGCCTCGGCGTCACGCTCGTTGCGGTCGAGTTGCTCTCCCCTGTCTCGTTCGCTCAGTTGCTCGGCGGCGAAGACGAGGCGGCGGGACCGTACTCCGTGCTCGTCACGCTGGCTTTCTTCGGCACGTCGGCGGGGTCGTCCATCGCGCCTGCTGCTGCGCGGCTGCTGCAGTCGCCGGCCCGCGCCCTCGGCGCGGCAACCCTGTTCGCCTCGGTGGCGATGCTCGGGATTGCCGCGCAGGGCTTTGCACTTGCGGCGGCCGCCTACGTAGCCCTGTACGTCCTGCTCGGAGTCGGCGGGCCGCTCGCCGATGACATCACGCATGGATCGGCCCCGTCGGAACAACGGGCGACGGTTCTGTCGGTGCAGTCGTTGACGTTGCAGTTGTCCGGGGTGGTCGCTGCCTTCGTGGTGGGCAGGCTGGCCGAGAACGTCTCCTTCCTCGCCGCGTTCGGGCTCGTCGCCGTCGTGCTTGTTCTGGGGGCAGCTCACCTGCGTCCATCTGCGCGAGCCGGCTCGGGGTCCGGCATCGGGGCCGGACCCGAAAGAGGTCTCAGTACCGTGATCGTCATGAGCCGGCCGGCCGTCATGCGTGCGACGTCAAGCAGCGCGCGACCGGGTTGTCGGCACCGTCGTGACTGCGTTCGCGGCCGACCCGGCGTTCCGGTTCTTCTTTCCCGACCCCGGCAGCTTCGTGGATCAGGCGACGATCTTCGCCGGTCACCTGTTCGACAAGCGGGTGGACCGGGGGACGATCTGGATCGTCGAAGGAGGCATGTCGGTCGCGATGTGGGACGAGCCGGCTGATGCGCCACGAGACGACGAACCGGCGCTACCGGCCGACAGCCTGGCTCGACTCACCGCCTATCACGCGACCGTGCAGGACGCGATGCCGGCGGAGAAGTTCTGGTATCTCGGGATCCTCGCGACCCATCCGGATGGTCGAGGCCGGCGACTTGGCCGCATGGTCATGGAGCCCGCTCTCGACCTCGCGGCCGAGGCGGGTATGCCGGCGTACCTGGAAACCACGAACCCGAACAACGTCGACTTCTACCGCAGGGCCGGCTGGGCGACCTCCGCGACGTTGCAGGTGGAGTCCGTGGAAATCTGGGTGATGAATTGGCTGGGCAAGCAGGACGCCCGGTCACCCTGACGTCGGGACGTCCACTCTTGGTCGGATGGCTGGCTCGAGCTTCTCGAACGCCGCGACCGCGGCCCTTCGCTTGCCACTGACGGCCCACCAGAGTTGGCGGACGAGGGCTCGGGAAGTGGGCGGGGCATACCCGAGTTGGTTCATCAAGCCGAGATCGTCGCGGATGGCACGATGTTCGACGAGCTTGCCGTCGGCTACGCGCCCTGAGTGCACGTGCCGGTGCGCGAAGCGCCGTCCGGACGGCGGGAATACGACGTGCCTGTCGCCATCACGGACCACCAGGGGCCCCGTGTGGGTCCCGTGCATCGTCACCTCGGACACGTATCGATCAGCGTCTTGCATGAACTCGTGCTCGATGACGTCGAGCTCACTGTAGGCGGTGCGCAACCATGCCACGGTCGTCGCGAAGCCCCAGGGGCCGCCTGCCTCGGCGGCTGGCGGCTCGTTAGTCGCCTCGTCATTGACGAAGTCGTCATGGATGTAGTCCGTGACGTCGTCAACCATGCCAGTGACAATGGCGCGGTAGCTGCGCCGTACCAGGTCGTGCATCTGCTCCTCCGCTACAATTCAGTTGAGTGCTTCTTCCTTTGATTTAGTGAGCATAAACCCAATGGCGAGTCGTTTACAACGGCCCTACCAGAGTCCGTTGCGTGCCGAGCAGGCGCGAAGCACCCAGGTGCGCATCCTGGCTGCCGCCGAGGAGATGTTCGCCGATCGACGGCTACACCGGCTCCAGCATCGCCGCGATCGCGCGACGGGCCGGGGTGTCGGCACAGACGGTCTACAACGGGTTCGGCACCAAAGCTACGCTCGCCAAGCGGCTCTACGACGTCCGGCTGGCTGGCGACGACGAACCTGTCCCGATGGCTGAGCGGCCGGCCTTCCAGGAGCTTGCGCGCGAGACGGATCCGCGTCGGGCCTTTCTCGTGTATGCGCGAATTGGCCGGCAGATCGCGGAGCGCGTCGGTGGTGTGCAGGCCGTGCTGATCGCTGGTGCGGCGGCCGGCGATCCGGATCTCGCTGATCTGGTCGCGACCACCGAGACCGAGCGGATGATAGGCACCGGCCACATGGCCCGGAGGCTCGCGGAACTGGAGGCCTTGAAACCTGGTCTCGATGCACACCGAGCCGGCGACCTGTTGTGGACCCTGACCGCTCCGGAGATCTTCCGTCGCCTCACCGTGGACCGCGGCTGGTCGCTCGACGAGTACGAGCGATGGCTCGGCGACACCATGTGCGCCAGCGTCCTTGATCGGGGCGCGTCGTCGCCGCGGCCGGAGCCGCGGTGAAGGACCGCCGCCGGCCTCGGCTGGTCGCAGTGGGCCGCCCAAGAGTTCACCGTCGAATCGCTGTCTGCCGGTCCGTCCTCATCGGCCGCCGCTGCCTGCCTAGGGTGGTTGTGGCTCGGCGAACAGGCCTGGTTGTTGGCCCCGGCGGCCAGCGGAGGCTCTGCTGTCGTTGGCGCGGCCCGGTGGCCGTCCGGTCCCGTCCCGTCCGGTGCCGCGGCTGGCAGCGGCGGGTGGTGCGTCTCGCCTCGAGCGGTGGGCCGGTGGTTTGCGGTAGCCGGGGTGTCGGGGGTCGTCGGAGGCGACGAACGCCCGCTTCCCAGTGCCCGGCACGAGGGCGTAGCCGAGGCGGGTCTTCAGGTCATGGTGAAACGCACAGAGCCCGTCGAGTTCGTCCAGCCGGGTGTGGTGCGTTTCGGCCCAGGGTTGGCGGTGGTCCCACTCCAACCGATTGCGGTTGCAGCCTTGCACCGAGCAAGTTGGGTTCGCCCACAACAGCGCGGCCTTCTGCGCGGCCGTCGGCCCGCGGCCCAGATGGGTCACATTGAGGACGTCGACCCCGTCAGTGATGACCAGTTTGACGATTGCCTCGCCGAGCACGTCACGGGCGACGGAGACCGACACCGGGCCGACGCCGGCGATCTCACACATTTCGCCACCGATCGCCTGGCCGCGGCGCAACGCCTGCACATCCACCCGCAGCAATGCCAGATAGCGCGGATTGACCGACTGCTTGGCCCGCACTCCACACTCCGGCGCGCGGGTTCGGCGGCCAGCGGCGAAGATCCCCGGCTCACCTGCCGCGCTTGAACCGGCCTCGGCGGAATCGGGCACGCTGGAGCCGGCCCATGCGGTACCGGCCGCTGTGATACCACCCGCACCGGCCTGCTTGGTGCCGTTCCCCCCTGTGCTGCCCGTCGGTGAGCTGTCGGCGTCGCCGCCGCGGCGACCCTTACCACCTTGGGTCGGATTGGAGGCGGCCGCCTCGGCAGGTTGGTGCAGTTGGTCGGCCATGCCCATCAGCGCGTCGAAGCCGTACGCCTGGTGGGATTCCTTGCGGCCTTCGGCGCGGGCGGCGCGGAAGACTTGGTCGATGAGCCGGTCCAGGACTGTGTTGAACGCGGCGCCGGCTCGTGGGCTGCCTTTGGCGTGGAGGTTCCAGAACCCTTCGGCGTCGATCCACCGGTGCAGCGCCCGGGCGGCGTGGATGCGCCGGTTGGTGGCTTCGGGGCTCGGATCGGCCGCCGCTCGGACCCGGGCGCACTCCTCGCGTAGTTCGGCCAGCGACACCTGCCCGGCGAGTTCGACCAGCCGGGCCTCTCCGGCCGGGTTCGCCGCGGTCGCACTACTGATGGCAGCGGCCTGCGCCGAGGACAGCTCACCGCGCCGCAGCGCGCCGTCGATCCGGGGTTGGTCGAGTAGCCGCTGCGAGGTGTGCACCGCATCCTTGGCCGCACCGGTCGACGTGCCTCCCTGGTGGGCCAGCTCCTCGGCGGCGGTCTTGGTGCCGCGCTGTTCCGGCCGGTGCGTGTCGGCGACCCGCCTGGCCAGCAGGGTCTTACCCGCCGCGGCCAGCCGTTCGACCCGGTCGAGTTCGGCCCACCAGCCGCGGGCGGTCTGCCCGGACAGCGCGTCGGGGTCCAACGCGGTAACCAGCTCAGCGAGCTGCCCGCGAACCGAAACCAACTGATCGAACATGTGTTCGAGTCTAGAGGATCCGCCCGACAGTCTGAAACCAGCAAGACACCGGCTGTGCACAACCAGCTTGCTACGCCGCCCCTCCGAGGGTCATGAGCGAGCCGGCCGCAGAGGACTACGCCCGCCACGAGTTATGTACCGGTTGCCCAGTTCCGAGCGGCCCGTCAGTTCAGGCTGCCAGCATTGGACGGGTGCGAGTCTTCGACGTGGCGGAAAGACGAGCCCGGTTGTCACAGCGTCACCACCTCGCCCCGGCCCACAAGGCGACCGACGTACTGGATGCGGTCGACGGCATGGTCTGCCTTCATGCCACAGACCCCGCCACGGTGTACCTGTCGGCCTGGGCCCGTATCGACGACCTGAGGCTCGCCGACCTGGACAAGGCGCTCTACGTCGACCGCACGCTGGTCAAGCACCTGGCGATGCGGCGCACCCTGTTCGTGTTCCGGCGCGAGCTGCTCGGCGTCATTCAGACCGCTGCCAGCCAGCGGGTAGCGGTCCAGGAGACCAAGCGCCTGATCAAGGAGGTAGAGCAGGCAGGCTTGTTCGCCGACGGCGCCGCCTGGCTCCAGAAGGCACAGGCGTCGACACTGCGCGCACTCGAACGCATGGGCGAGGCGTCCTCCACCGAGTTGCGCGACGAGGTGGAGCTGCTCGCCGGCTCTATCGAGTACGCGCCCGACAAGTCGTGGGGCGGGTCTATCCCGATCGGGCCTCGCGTGTTAACCACCCTGTCGGCCGGTGGCAGCGTGCTGCGCGCCTCGAACCGCGGCAACTGGTACACGACCCGGCCGGTCTGGGCGAGGACCGCACACTGGCTCGGCAGCGAACCTGAGCTCCCGCCGGAGCGGGACGCCAGGGCGGAGCTGGTAAGGCGCTGGCTCTACGCCTTCGGGCCGGCCACCGAGGGCGACGTTCGCTGGTGGCTGGGCTCGACGCTGACCGCGGTACGCACCGCACTCGCTGACATCGGCGCCGTCGAGGTCGATCTGCACGGAACACCCGGCGTTGCGCTTCCCGACGATCTCGACCGGACAGCCGCTATCGAGCCGTACGCGGTTCTGCTGCCGCCGCTTGATCCAACGACGATGGGCTGGGCGAGCCGCGAGTGGTACCTCGGCCCGCACCGCGAGCAGCTCTTCGACACCGCCGGCAACGCCGGCCCGACCGTCTGGTGGGACGCGCGGATCGTCGGCGGCTGGAACCAGACCAGCCGTGCGGAGGTGATCACCCACCTGCTCGAGGACGTCGGGAGTGAAGCCCGAGCCGCCATCGACGAGCAGGCAGGCAGGCTCACCGACTGGCTGGACGGTGTCCGTGTCACCCTCCGATTCCCGTCGCCGCTCTGGCGGGTGGTTGCCGAGCGTCCGCTGACATGACTCCGGTGGAGTGACCCAATGCGGTGTCCTCAGCGGTGACTACCGTTGGCCGGGTGCGGATAGCGACGTGGAATGTGAACTCGGTCAAGCAACGGATCCCGAGGCTGCTGCCGTGGCTGGACCAACGGCAGCCCGACGTGGTCTGCCTGCAGGAGACCAAGCTGGGCGACGACGCGTTCACCGGACTGCTCGGCGACCAGCTCAGCTCCCGCGGCTATGCCGTCGCTGCTCACGGAGAGGTGCAATGGAACGGCGTGGCGATCCTGTCCCGCGCTGGATTGGACGACGTTGAGGTTGGCTTCGCCAACGCGCCTGGCTTCCCACATCAGGAAGCGCGGGCCGTGTCGGCCACCTGCGGGGGAATCAGGGTGGTTTCGGTGTACGCGCCGAACGGGCGAGTCCCCGGCTCCGACCACTACCACTACAAGCTCGCGTGGTTTACAGCGTTGCGCGAGGTGATCCGCAGCGGTCCCGACGCAACGATCCTGTGCGGCGACATGAATATCGCACCGACCGATGCCGACGTGTTCGATCCGGATGCCTACATCGGGCAGACGCATGTCACGGCACCGGAGCGAGAGGCGCTGTCACAGCTCCAACAGGTTGGCCTGCATGACGTCGTACGCGACCGCTGGCCGACCGCTCGCGTATTCACGTATTGGGACTATCGGGCCGGCATGTTCCACCAGGACTTGGGCATGCGAATCGACCTCGTGCTCGCTACTACTCGAGTGGCCGAGCGGGTCCGGGCGGCGTGGGTTGACCGGCATGCCCGCAAGGGCAGTGGGCCGAGCGACCATGCGCCGGTTATCGTCGATCTGGATGAAGCACCGGACGGCGACATCGGCCCGGTCGTCCCTCCACCTTCGGCTTCGGCGCCCAAGCGAGGAGCAAAGAAGCTGCCACAGTCCCGGTAAGGCTTGCCGGCCGATATAGGACGCGGGTGTTCCGATGCGCTTCGTCGAGGCTTGCCAGCAGCCACAGCAGCTTGGCCGAGACGCTCGCCCATCAGGAGTTCGACCCTGCTAGATCGGACGCCAGCCACGTCCAGACGATCGTGCCGACACGTCCCAGCTGTGCAGGGTCGACGACTGCCGGGATGTCGCCGGCCGAGTGATAGCCGGCATACGGGACGCTGCCGATTCGCGCGGCGGGGATGCCCGCCTTCTCGAAGGACCAGTGGTCGCTGGCCCGGTTCTGGTCGCCCTGCCGGGCCGGGATGCCGGCGCTGCCGGCAGCGGCAAGCAGCGCGTCGAGGACCGTCGTTGGGCCGGTTCCGCCGGTGCTCACCGGTACCGCGTCTGCGGCAACCCCGACTCGGTCGAGGGACACCATGGCCTGCACGACATCCAGTTGGGGAGCGGGCAGCGCGGCAACGTAATTCTGGGAACCGAAGTGGTGCAAGTCGTCGCCACGGCCCCGGGGCTCCTCTGCTCCGAACGCGATGAAACGCACCGGGAGTGCGGGCGGCTGCTCCATGGCCATCCGGGCCAACTCCAGCATGACGGCGACGCCGGAGCCGTTGTCCTCGGCACCAGGGGCTACAGCGACCGTGTCCAGGTGAGCCCCGATCACCACGTGGGGTCGGCCGGCGTCGAAACCCGGCGGGTCTGCGATGACGTTCTCCGATGTGCCGGCCGCCACCGGTACCCCCCACGAGTCGCCAGCCGGGACTGGAACCGGCATCGTCGTGACCTCGTAGCCAATCGACTCGAACCGGGAGATGACGTAAACCACGGCTTCGTCGAATGCCGCCGATGCCGCCTCGCGTGGGCCGATTTGTGTCGCCAGCTGCTCGACGATTGCGAAAGCCGCGGCCGGATCGAACAGCGCCGGCGTAGGCGTCGGAGTCGGAGTCCGGGTTGGCGTCGCAGGCGCGCTGGACGTCGCGCTTGGCGGAGGAGATGAATCCGCCGGGCTCTGCGGGCCGGACGCCGGCTCCGCTCCCGTGCACCCGGCGAGCGCCACCGCCACGGCACACATCAATCGCCGCCACCACCTGTCGGGGAGCTTTCACCCACGACCCGGACACGATGGCTAGGTGGTCGGCGACTTGCGGGCGCTGGGTTGCTCGGCCGACTCCTCGATCGTGGGGGCCGGCTCGATCGCGGTCGGCGGCGGTGCCGACGCATCGGGATCGTACGAGTCGAGCGCCACGGTCCGGCGCTTGGAGAACCACACGGCGACCATGATGACGACGACGGCCCCGATGGCGATCGCATAGCGCATATCGCTGGCGTCCGCACCAACGGACATGGCGACGATCGCGGGTGCCACCAGGACGGAAACCAGGTTCATCACCTTGATCAGCGGGTTGATGGCCGGGCCGGCGGTGTCCTTGAAGGGATCGCCCACCGTGTCTCCGATGACCGTGGCCTCATGAGCCGGCG
The DNA here is from genome assembly GCA_963831385.1 of uncultured Actinomycetota bacterium. Taxonomy (GTDB): domain Bacteria; phylum Actinomycetota; class Actinomycetes; order Jiangellales; family Jiangellaceae; genus JACVRX01. The sequence goes on along the minus strand of CAWHPW010000014.1, from coordinate 99,365 downwards.
AGCCCTTGCCGCCGTGATGACCGTCCTCGACCAACTTCTTCGCGTTGTCCCAGGCGCCACCGGAGTTGGCGAGATAGACCGCCATCAGCGTTCCCGTCGCGATTGCTCCAGCGAGGTATCCCGCGAGCGGCCCGACCCCCAGTCCGAAGCCCACGGCAATCGGCGCGAGTGCGGCCAGCAGCCCAGGCGTCGCGAGCTCACGCAGCGAGTCCCGTGTGACGATGTCGACGACCTTGCCGTACTCGGGCCTGGTCGTGCCCTCCATGATTCCCGGAATCTCGCGGAACTGTCGGCGCACCTCGAACACGACAGCACCGGCCGCCCGGCCGACCGCGTTGATCGCCAGACCGGCGAACAGGAAGACCACCGAAGCACCGATCAGCACGCCGACCAAGATGTTCGGCGCGTCCACCGTTCGCAAGAAGGCCGTACCGGCGTCAGACGCTGCCACCCCGGCCTCGGCGAGAGTGACCCCGACCGCGTCGTTGTACGAGCCGAACAGCGCGGTGGCAGCCAGCACGGCGGTGGCGATGGCGATGCCCTTGGTGATCGCCTTGGTGGTGTTGCCTACCGCGTCGAGCTCGGTGAGGATCTGGGCGCCCTCGCCGGTCACGTCGCCGGACATCTCCGCGATGCCCTGGGCGTTGTCGCTGATCGGCCCGAACGTGTCCATGGCGACGATCACGCCGACGGTTGTCAGCAAACCGGTGCCGGCAAGCGCGATGAGGAACAGCGAGAGAACCACCGAGCCGCTGCCGAGCAGAAAGGCCCCGTAGACGGCCGCACTGATGATCAGAGCGGTATAAACCGCCGACTCCAAGCCGAGTGCGACGCCGGACAGGATGACCGTCGCCGGTCCAGTCAGAGAGGTCCGGCCGACGTCACGCACGGGGCGGCGGTTCGTGCCGGTGAAGTATCCGGTGAGCCAGAGAATGATCCCGGCCAGCACGATTCCGATGATCACGGCGAGTGCGGCAAGCGTCCGCGGATCGCCGTCATGCTCGACGCCGCCGTCGAGTTCGATGAACGAACTGGGCAGGTAGGCGTAGGCAGCCAGCGAGCACAACACTGCAGCGACCAGAGCCGAGGCGTAGAAGCTGCGGTTGATCGTGCGCAGCCCGTTCTCCCCCGCCCGCGGCCTGGTCAGGTAGATCCCGAGCACCGCCGTCACCGCGCCGATGGCCGGCACTACCAGCGGAAAGACCAAACCCTCCGCACCGAAGGCGGCCTTGCCCAGGATCAGCGCGGCGACCAACATCACGGCATAGGACTCGAACAGGTCGGCGGCCATGCCCGCGCAGTCCCCCACGTTGTCGCCGACGTTGTCGGCGATGACGGCCGCGTTGCGCGGATCATCCTCCGGAATCCCAGCCTCCACCTTGCCGACCAGGTCGGCACCGATGTCGGCCGCCTTGGTGAAGATTCCGCCGCCGACCCGCATGAACATGGCGACCAGGGCAGCACCGAAACCGAAGCCCTCGAGGACCGACGGCGCGTCACTCTTGTAGATGAGCACCACCGTCGCGGCACCGAGCAGACCCAAGCCGACAGTGGCCATGCCGACCACGCCGCCAGTGCGGAATGCGATGCGCATCGCTTGATCCCGGCCCTCGTCTCTCGCCGCAGCGGCGACGCGGACGTTGGCGCGAACCGCGAGCGACATCCCGAAATAGCCGATCGCGGCCGAGAACATGGCGCCGAGGACGAAGAACAACGATCGCCCGAACCGGATTTCGCCATCGCCGGGGAGCAGGAACAGCAGCCCGACAACCAGGACGACGAACACCGCGAGCGTTCTGAACTGCCGGTAGAGATAGGCCGCCGCACCTTCCTGGACGGCCAGCGATATCGCCTGCATCCGCTCGGTGCCTTCACCGGCTGCCAGTACCTCGCGACGGAACAGGCCCGCCATCACCAAGGCCGCGATGGCGACGAGGGCCACCACGACGACATATGAGAGGTTGCTGCCCGACAGCGAGATCGCCGAACTGGCTTCTTGGGCCCGCAACAGCCCGGTCATTCGTCCTCCTTGACGTGCCGGTCAGGGTCGGACAAATACCCGGTACCCGCGGCGCGCCAGGCGCAAGCGGGTGCCCGAGGGTGGTTGACGACCCAGGACCGAGCGAACGCACGGTCCGACTGGTGCGGGATTCTACGCAGTCTGGACCGGTGGCCCTAAATCGGCCACAGCGGGCCAGCTCAACCGCAGCCGCATCCCGTGCGCTGACGTTGTGGCGTCCAGGACCGGAGCGACCTCCGCCAGCACGGCCAGCGCGACCCCGGCGGGTAACTGCTCACCGTCCTCATCGCTGGTGTTGGCAGCCTGGGCGACGACGTCGAGAGCGGCCGTGCCGGTCGCCACCGGCAACGGCGCCTCGGCCCGGACCTCCACGGTGAATCCGTCGCTGTCGTCGAAATCGACGGCGACCGGCCCATCCGCGCGGGCCCGACGCAGCACGGCCAGCGCAAGGCCACAGGCCTCGGCGACCGCGAGCCGGATCTCATCCAAGATTTCCTCGGCCAGTTCGGCCCGTCGCGCGAGCGAAACGGCAATCTGCCGAGCCGTCCGGACGTGCGTGGGTCGAGCCGGAAAACTCAACTCGACCTGGGCCACGATCAACCGATGTCAGCCGTCCGCCGCCACCGCCGCGGCGACGTCGTCGTAGATGGCGAAGACCTTTGTCAACCCGGTGATCCGGAAGATCTTGAGGATCCGCTCTTGGGGGCAAACCAGACGCAACGAGCCATCGTGCTGATTCACTCGTTTGAGCCCGCCTACCAAGACGCCCAGGCCGGTCGAATCCAGGAACTCGACCTTCTGCATATCGACGATGATGTCGAGACGGCCAACATCGACCAGCTCGGTGAGCTGTTCGCGCAGCTTCGGCGCGGTGTAGACGTCGATCTCGCCTACCGCCTCGACGATCGTTCGCCCGCCTTCGGAACGGGTCGACAACGACAGGTCCACTCGACCTCCTGGCCCGTGAATGGATCTCGCTCGCACCTAATCTAGACGGTCCATGTCCGATCCTCGCCCGTGCCTCGCTCGGACTCCTCGTTGCTCCAGACTCGGTGCGAGACTTCCCTGGTGCCTACGGCCGCCGAGCTGCTCGCGACCCTGACGGCCGCGCCGGGACGGGCGACGCGGGTGACCCACGTCGAGCACCTGCCCACCCGCGCCGGTCGGACCGTTGGGTGGCCGGCCTGGGTCGACTCCGTCGTCCTGACCCGGCTGCACGCTTCAGGCATTCGCTCCCTGTGGTCACATCAGGCCGAGGCCGCCTCCCTCGCCTGGGCCGGGACCTCGGTGGTGGTGGCCACCGGCACGGCGTCAGGTAAGTCGCTGGCTTACCTGCTGCCCGCGCTCACCGCAGCCCGCGAGAACCGATCGCGGACGCTGTATCTCGCGCCGACGAAGGCGCTCGCGGCCGACCAACTGCGTTCGCTCGAAGCGCTCGCGGTACCCGGCATCGTCGCTGCGGTATATGACGGCGACACTCCGATCGAGGCGCGTGACGCAGCCCGAACGTATGCGACGTACCTGCTCACCAACCCGGACATGCTTCACCACTCGCTGCTTCCCCGACATCACCGATGGGCGGCATTTCTGCGGGCGCTGCGTTTCGTCGTCGTCGACGAATGCCACGGCTATCGCGGGGTCTTCGGCTCCCACGTCGCGCAGGTGCTGCGACGGTTGCGCCGCGTGTGCGCCAGCTACGGGGCGCATCCGGTCTTCGTACTGGCCTCGGCGACGACGGCGCAGCCCGACGTCAGCGCCAGCCGGCTGATCGGGCAACCGGTGGTCCCGGTCGTCGACGACGGTTCCCCCCGCGGGCAGGCGGCCTTCGTATTGTGGGAACCTCCGCTACTCCCCACCCCTGCCACCCCCGACTCACCGAGTGGAGGCTTTCCTCCGCCTCAGCCCGCGTTGAGACGTGGAGAACCCTCCCCCGAGCGCAACCGGAGTGGCGGCGGCGGTGGCGGTGAGAACGGGGCGCCGGTTCGGCGCAGCACGGTCGTCGAGACGGCGGATCTGCTTGCTGATCTGGTGGTGGCCGGTGCGCGCACTGTCGCATTCGTTCGATCCCGACGTTCGGCTGAAACCGTGGCGACCTTGACCCGAAACGCCCTGGCTCCCGTCGCGGGCGAGCTCGCCGAGCAAGTTGCTGCGTATCGGGCCGGCTACTTGCCCCACGAACGGCGTGCCCTCGAGGAGAAACTCCAGGTAGGCACACTGCGCGGGGTTGCTGCCACGAACGCGCTCGAGCTCGGGGTCGACATTGCGGGACTGGACGCGGTACTCATTGCCGGCTGGCCGGGGACGCGTGCGTCGCTCTGGCAGCAGGCTGGGCGGGCTGGGCGCGCGGGCCAGGAGGCCCTCGCCGTCTTCATCGCGCGGGATGATCCGCTGGACACCTACGTGGTCACGCACCCGGCCGTCGTATTCGGTCAGTCAGTGGAGGCCACGGTCCTCGACCCGGACAACCCGTATGTTCTCGCGCCTCACTTGTGCGCCGCAGCTGCGGAGTCCCCCCTGTCCGACGACGATGTCGCTCTGTTCGGCCCGTCCGCTTCGGAGGTGCTGGCCACCCTGGAACGGCGGCGTCTGCTCCGTCGCCGTTCGTCGGGCTGGTACTGGACCCGCCGCGACTGGGCCGCAGACCTTGCGGACCTCCGCGGCACCGGTGGCCAGCCGATCCGGCTGCTCGAGGCGGAGACCGGGCGGCTGCTCGGCACCGTCGACCCCAGCCGGGCGCACGCCACGGTGCACGAAGGTGCTGTCTATGTTCACCAGGGTGAGACCTATGTCGTCGACGAACTGGACCTGGCCGACGGCCTCGCCGTAGTACGGCCCGATGCTCCCGACTACACGACGACCGCCCGAGACGTCACGGAGCTCCAGGTACTGCGCGAGGAACGGTGCACCGAATGGGGCTCGGCGCGCCTGATCTTCGGCAGCGTGGAGGTGTCGAGTCAGGTGGTGTCGTATCTCAAGCGGAGATTCCGCAGCGGCGAGATCCTGGGCGAGGAGCCGCTGGATCTGCCGCCGCGGCAACTACGGACGCGGGCGGTGTGGTGGACCCTGTCAGACGACGCCGTCGGAGCAGCGGGTGTTGCAGCCTCAGACGCACCCGGCGCCGCCCATGCAGCAGAACACGCCGCAATCGGGATGCTGCCCCTCGTCGCTACCTGCGACCGGTGGGACGTGGGAGGGATGTCGACAGCCCGGCACCTCGACACCGGGCTGCTGACGGTCTTCGTTCACGACGGCCATCCGGGTGGTGCTGGCTTCGCTGAACGCGGCTTCGAGGCAGCAGCGGTCTGGCTGCGTGCGACGCGCGACGCGATTGCGGCTTGTTCCTGTCCCGATGGGTGCCCGTCATGCGTACAGTCGCCCAAGTGCGGGAACGGTAACGAACCACTGGACAAGACCGGGGCGGTACGGCTCCTCGATGCGGTGCTCGCGCAGGCGCCGGCCGGGCCGGTCCCCTGCCCACCACAGCGGAAGGCACGGGAACTGTCATGATCCTCATCGCCCTACTCCTGTTGGCTGCCGCGATCGCCTTGATCGTGGCGGCCCTGATCGGGCAGAGCGCCGACGTGACCGTCGAGTTCTTCGACGTGAGCATCGCCACCGATACCGCCACGGTGTTCATCGCCGGAGTGGTCACCGGTGTCATCGCGCTGTTTGCCTTCGTCCTGCTCCGAGTGTCCATGCGCCGCTCGCGGCAGCGCCGTGAGGAGGTTCGTGAGCTGCGCCGACGGGCCCAAGCGGCACCGCCGGTGACCGATGACCGAACTGCAGCGGCGCAGCGATACGACGACGAGGTCGACGACGTCACGATGACACAGTCGCCCGACTACCCGACCGAGGAACGCCGCACCTGACCGGATCTCGGCCAGCGGCCCGGCAGCAACGCCGGACTGCGTTGTCGTGGCGGTGATCAGGCCGAGCGCTGTTCCGGCGCCGGCCCTCGTGCTGCTCGGCATCGGCTCGGTACAGCTGGGTGCGGCGTTTGCGAAGAGGCTGTTCGAGGAGCTACCGCCCAGTGCGGTCGTCACGCTGCGACTTGCCACGTCCACGGTCGTACTGGTCCTGATTTCGCGACAGCTGTGGCGAGCGGGTGAACGCCACTGGCGCCGGGGCGACCTCTTGGTCGCTGGAGCCTTCGGCGTGACGCTGGCGACGATGAACTTCTCGTTCTACGAGTCGTTCTCTCGAATCCCGCTGGGCATCGCCGTGACGATCGAGTTCCTGGGCCCGCTAGGTGTCGCTGTCGCCTTCTCCCGCCGATGGCTCGACCTGCTGTGGGTGGGGCTCGCCGCTGCAGGTGTTGGGCTGCTCGTTCTCGACGACTCCGGCGCCGTTACCGCGGCCGGTGTCGCTTTCGCGCTCCTTGCGGCTGCGGCATGGGCCGGATACATCCTGCTGAGCGCCGAGACCGGCCGGCGGTTCCCCGGATCGTCGGGACTCGCACTGGCCAGCCTCACTGCGACGTTGCTGGTGTTGCCTGCAGGTATCGCCACCGGCGGCGCCGACCTGCTCCGCCCGGACCTGCTGCTGATCGGAGCCGCGATCGGCCTGCTGTCATCGGTCGTGCCGTACACGTTCGAGCTCGAAGCGCTGCGGCGGATGCCGGCGCGGGTGTTCGGGATCCTGATGAGTCTCGAGCCCGCGGTTGCGGCAATGGTCGGCCTGGTCATCCTCGGCGAGAAGCTCGACGTCCGCGCATGGACCGCGATCGGCTGCGTCGTCGTGGCGTGCCTCGGAGCCACCCGCTCGCAGGAGGCTCCTCGGGAGGCACCAGAGGCGTAGGCGCGCAACTCGCACATCGCGGTACGTCAAAGAAATGCGGCAGGGTCGCGGGCGACGCCGCCGACACGTACCTCGAAGTGCAGGTGCGGTCCGGTCGCATTGCCGGTCGAACCGACGGCGCCCACTTGGCTGCCGGCTTCGACGATGTCGCCGGCCACGACGGTGACAGTGGACAAGTGCGCGTAGTACGTGACCACGCCACCGTGGTCTGTGACCACGAGGTTGCCGTAGCGGCCTGCAGGCCCGGCAGCGGTGACGCGTCCGTCGGCCGCGGCGAGCACTGGCACTCCCGGTTCCGCCGCGAAATCGAGGCCACCGTGCCGGCCCGACGCCCACTGCGGACCGGCATCGGCAAACCGTGCGGTGATGCGATAGGGGCCGCCTATCGGCAGGGTGAGGCGGGCGACTCCGGCCGAGTCACCGACACCGATCGGCTCGACCGTCGTCGGCCCGGCCCGGGCCCGGCGGACCGGATCGGGCAGCCATCGCGTTGGCCCGACGATTGCTGCAGCCACGCTGACGACCACCTGCTCACCCTCTACCGCACATGATTTGATGACTCCACCGTTGGCCGCTGCCACGGTCCGAGCGAGCGAACAGGCCGGTTCGACACCGAGCCGAACCTGGCCGGCACCGGCGAGGGCAGCGAGGTCGGCGGCGGCCGCCGCCCGGTGCCGAGCGTCGTACCCCGCCGCAAGTGTGAGCACTGCAAGAGCGGCGGTCAGCACGACGGCGACGGCGCTGAGCACCAGGATCGAACCGGCGCCGCGATCTGCGCCGGCGCGCCAGCGGCTCATGGTTTCTCCAACACTGCTGCTGCTCTGGCATGCACGGTCGGAGCCGGCAGATCGGCACCGAAGGGCAGCGGTAGGGGAACCGGTGCCGACACGTCGACGGTGACGACGTCGCTGCTGAGACGGACCCGAACCGATGCGCCGTCTGGTGCGACGCTCTCTGCTAGATCGGAGACGATCGCCGGCTGCTCTCCGCGGGCAGCGGCACGAGCGGCTTCCCGCGCGGCGTCGGCACAGCGGATCTGAGCCAGGGCTATCACCACCAGCCAGACCGCGCCGACGACGATCGCCACCAGGGCAGGTAACGCGGCCGCGATCTCCGCGGTGACAGCTCCACGGGTCGGATCACCATGTCGCCGGCGCCGGCGGGGAAAACCCCGCCGGCGCGACCTCGCCGTCATCCCAGGATGTCGAAGGCGCGGCGCACGACATTGGTCAGCAGCTCGACCACGGTGTCACTCGTCAGCAGCTTGTACAGCACCCCGCCGAAGCCGCACGCAGCGACGGTCCCGACCGCATATTCGGCCGTGGTCATTCCTTGCTCGCTCCGGCGCAACCCCTTGACGATCGCGAACATCGGACCTCCCGGTACCGGCAGCCGGCCGGTGCGGACCTCATGGTCATGAGGCTGCAGACCAGGCTGTTCGGTTCGGCTTGGCTGCCCCAGATGCCACATCACAATTGGGGACGGTGGCGGCCCCGCAGTCGCACCTGTGGACAACGCGTCTCACAGGAACCGCGCAGTCACGGCAGCAACGGCATGGCCGCGGTGACAACCAATGGGACGATCCCGACCAAGACGAACGCCGGCAGGAAGCAGAGCCCGAGCGGAGCGGCGGCTCGGGCACCCAGCGATCGGGCCCTGGCTTCGGCCGCCCACCGTGCAGCATCTCGAGCGTCGCGCGCCACGCGGTCCAGCACCTCGTTCGGCGATGTGCCTCGGCTCGCGGATGCGGCCAGCGCACGGGCCAGCGGGCGGAAGGCGGGATCGGTTCCGAGCGTCAACCATGCCGCGGCCGGATCCGAGCCCAGTCGGGCTGAGGCCGCCGCGGAGCGCAATGCTGCTCCGATCGGACCGCCGAGAGCGTCTGCGACCGCCTCAGCGGCAACGACCGGCGGACTTCCGGCCGCGACCGCTGCGGACATGAGCTCGGCCACCAGCGGGAGCGCGCGGGCGCTTGCGGCTCTTTCCCGAACGCTGGCGTTCGACTCGAGATGACCCAGCGCGAACCAGGTCACCGATGCGACGCACAGGCTGACCACCGGTCCGACGAATCCGCCGATCCACAAACCGGCCGCCATGCCGATGGCCAGAGCCGAGGTTGCCTTGGCGCGAGGAGACGCCAGGCCCCGAGGAGTCGAGGAACGATCGACTGTCGCTGGCATCCGGACATCGCTGGCCGGCCCGGTCCCCACAAACAGACGTCGAAGCCTCGACGACGCTGCCGATGGCCCTAGCGCGAGCGCCGCGGCCACAGCCGCCAACAGGACCGCGAATTCGGAAACCATGGTCACGGTCCCAGCTGACAATGTCCTTGGTTCACCACGAAGGTCCGGTCGCAGACCGGACCAACCGATCGACCCACCACAGACCCATAGCGACGAGCACGATGGCAACTCCGAGACAGGCCAGGCCCGACGGCGCGCTGATCAGGAAGTGGACTGCCGTCAGGTCACCGCCGGAGAGAAGCATCAGGGAGCCCACCGGGAGGACCGCCAGCAGACGTGCGGTGACTCGCACCGTGGACAGCTGGGCATCCGCTTCGCGCCGCGCCGCGGCGTCGGCCCGAAGCGAGTCGGCTACCGCTGTCAGGACGACCGCCAGCGCAGCTCCTGTTCGCTCGCTGACCTGCCAGCCGGCTGCGACCGCTGACATCGCCGACTCGCTTGGTCCGGCGGCCGGCCGAAGAGCGGACGCGATGTCACCGCCGACCTGGGCCCGACCTGCGGCAGGGCCGAACCGATCCGGCCATTCCATGGCGGCCACCTGCAGCGCCTGTCGTGGGTGCATTCCCGAACGCAGGTCCGCGGCCAGTGCGATGCACGCCTCGGTCAGCATGCTCTCCCGCTCCCTGTCCACCCGAGCGGCGACCATCCGGCCTCGGATGATGATGCCGAGTGCCGCGGCCCCCGCTGCCAGAGCGGCGAGAGCCGGGCCACCGATGAGGAGACCGGTCACGCCGCCAGCAACGGCGATGACAGCTGGCAGCCGCTTGGAATCGCCGGCCAGGCTTGGGTTGTCGCCGCGACGGGTGCCTTCCCTGCCGGCCAGCCACGATCGGACACGTCGGGACACCGGCCGAGGGGCGAGCCGGGCCGTGAGCACGTTCGGTCTTCGTCCGGCGGCCAGAGCCGCTGCCAACCCGGCCACCGTGATAGCGATGCTCCTCACCCGTCTCCGTCCACCTCCGCCACCAGGGCATCGAGGGCCGGTGCTCCCGGGCCCCGACGAAAGCTGCCATTCGATTCGAGCATCAGGCCGGGAACCGTCACGAGCTCGCCGGCAGGAGATCGCGACAACAGGTCGACGCTGCCGACCCGGCGGTGACCCGACCTCTCTCTGCTGAGATGCACCACGACGTCCAGTGCCGCGACCGCCTGCGCGTGAACGGCATCGCGACGTAGTCCCGCCGCAACACCCAGTGCCTCCAGGCGAGCCGGTACGTCGGCGGCGGAATTGGCATGCAATGTGCCGCAACCACCCTGGTGCCCGGTGTTCAGTGCGGCCAGCAGGTCGATGACCTCCGCCCCACGGACCTCGCCAACGACCAGCCGGTCAGGCCGCATCCGCAGGGCCTGGCGGACGAGGTCGGTCAATCCCACCCGCCCAACCCCCTCGACATTCGCCGCCCGTGCTTCCAGTCGGACGACGTGAGGATGCGCCGGTTGCAGCTCTGCGGAGTCCTCCACCAGCACGATGCGCTCCCACGGATGCGCGGCGGCAAGCAGCGCCCCGAGAACAGTGGTCTTGCCACTGCCCGTCCCGCCAGAAACGAGGAACGCGACCCTGGAGCGCACCACGGCAACCAGCAGCGGCGCCAGTTCCGCGGGCACACTGCCGGAGTTCGTGAGCTCGGCCAAGCCGAAGCTCGTAGCCGCTGGCACCCGCAACGAGATCACGGTGCCGGCCGGTGAGATCGGTGGTAGTACCGCATGCAACCGCGTACCTCCCGGCAGGCGGGCATCGACGAACGGTAGGGCGTCGTCGAGCCGCCGATCGGCTGTCGCGGCCAGGCGCTGAGCGAGCCTGCGGACGGCAGCCTCGTCGCGGAGGCGCACCGCTGTGCGCTCGAGGCCGGCGCCACGATCGACCCACACCTCGTCCGGACCGTTGACCAGCACATCCGTGACGCCCGGTTCGCGAAGCAACACCTCCAACGGACCGGCCCCAGAGATCTCCGACCGCAGCTGCTCACTGACCTCGAGCACCGCGGCGTCGCCGAGGACTGCGCCCTCGCTACGCAGCGCAGCCGCGACGCGGGCCGGGGTGGGTACACCCGTTTCGGCCGCCAGCGAGGAGCGCACCCGCTCCAACAAGTCGGAGTCAGTCGCCATCGCGGTCATGCCGCCCAGACCTGGGTCGCGGACATCAGGTCATCGAGCACGTCGTCGCATGCGTCCGCGATGGTTCCGCGACCGGTCCGGGCGGGAGGATCTCCGCGCTCCAGCCTCTCGTCCAGGTGCGCCTCGGTGCCCATCTCGGCGGCGACGGGTAGGCCGAGCGCGTCGGCCACCTCGACCGCTCCGAGACCGGACGGCGATGGTCCCCTGACGACCACCCGGATGTTAGACGTCAGCGAAGACAGGCCGACGACCACGCGCGCTGCGGCTGCCACCGCCCTGACGTCGGCGGGAACCACGAGCAGGGTGCAGGTACACAGCTCGAGTGCTTCCTCGGTGGCCGCATCTAACCGGCGTGGCAGGTCCAGCACCACAGCGTCGCACCCACGCCGAGCCGCGCTCACCACAGCGCGCACTGCTGGCGGCGGAATCGTCAACACATGGCTGCGGTCCCAGGACAGCACCGTCAGGCCGTGCCGTTCGGGCAACGCGTCTCGCAATGCAGCCGTCGCCAGCCGTCCTCGCGTGCCGGCGAAGTCAGGCCAGCGCAGGCCCGAGCTGTCCTCCGCGCCGAGCAGGAGGTCGATCCCGCCACCGAGCGGGTCGAGGTCGACCAGCATCGTCCCGAGCCCGCGACGTGCACTCGTGACAGCCAGCGCCACGGCGAGGACGGAAGCACCCGCGCCGCCACGTCCACCCATCACGCCGACCACCAGCGCCTCGTGGCCTGCCTCTTCCGCGGCGTCGGCGAAGCGCTCGACGAGCCAGTGCTCGACGTCGGGCAGATAGACCACCTGCTCGACACCGAGTGCGACACCACGCCGCCAGATGCCCTGGTCCGCGCGGTCCAGCCCGACCAGGATGACCTGCTTGCGGCGACCAAGTTGGCCAGCGGCGTTTTCGGCCTGGTCGTCACCGACGACGCACAGTGGCGCCGCCTGCCATCGAGACCGCGCGGCCGCCGGATCGGCTGCCACGTCCACTTCCACGCCTGCCGCGGCAGCGAGCCGCAGCAGGTCGTCGAGCAGCGCTTCGTCGGCGGTGAGAACGAGGGAACGGGCCGGCGGCTGGGTCGACTGGTTCACAGGAGGACCTCCAATTCGAAGGAGGTCTTCGACTGTGCCGGCAACCCCACGGCGGTCGCCGCATGCCAGCCGGCAGTTGTGGACACAGATGGCAGAACCGGCCGTCCTGTGGACAGGTCGGTCTCAGCTGGCCCGGCAATAGGCACGGCCCCCGCCGGGGGGCGACGGGAGCCGTGTGTGGGACCCGACCAGGGGGGCGGGTCGGGTCCGAGCGGCGGGGGGTGCCGCCATTACCAAGTGTGCCCCACGTTGGGGCTTCAAAACCAACCATCAAGACGGAAATCCCGAATCGCTGTCCGCGAACGCCGTCCTATCCTCTTTCTGGTGGACATCGACGTCGAAGTCGCGGCCGATGGGGTGCCCGCGCGCCCTGCCGCACCGGTGCGGCGGACTGTCGCGTTCTTCGACCTCGACAAAACGGTCATAGCGAAATCGAGCACGCTGGCCTTTTCGCGGAGCTTCTATCAGGGCGGACTGATCAACCGGCGGGCGGTCCTTCGCAGTGCCTATGCCCAGTTCGTCTACCTGGTGGGTGGGGCCGATCACGACCAGATGGAGCGCATGCGCGAATACCTGTCGGGTCTGGTCACCGGCTGGGATGTGCAGACGGTGAAGGACATCGTCGCCGAGACCCTGCACACGATCGTCGACCCGATCGTGTATGACGAGGCGGTGACGCTGATCGACGAGCACCACCTGGCCGGTCGGGACGTGGTGATCGTTTCCTCGAGTGGATCCGAGGTCGTCGAGCCGATCGGGGAGATGCTCGGCGCCGAAAAGGTGGTCGCGACGCGAATGGTCGTCGGCGAGGATGGCCGCTTCGATGGGACCATCGAGTTCTATGCCTACGGCGAGGCGAAGGCGGGCGCGATCCGCGCGCTCGCCGAGTCAGCGGGATACGACCTCACTCGCTCGTACGCCTATTCGGATTCGGCTACCGACCTGCCCATGCTCGACGCCGTGGGCCACCCCTATGCAGTCAACCCGGATCGAGCGCTGCGAAAGGTGGCCGCCGAACGCGGCTGGCCAGTACTGGTCTTTTCCAAGCCAGTGGCGTTGCGTCAGCGTGCTTCGTCGATCCGCGATGCACCGAAGCCGGCTATCGCCGCTGCGGCTCTGGGCGCAGGCGCGGCCGCGGCCGGGCTGGTGTGGTACGCCTCGAAACGCCGTGCGCGGACATCATGAGCCGTTACGAGGAACCACCAAACGAGATCCTCGATCTCGGCAGACCGCGGCGCGGCGAAAAGACAACTGCTCCGCGGGCACTTCCGCCGATGCACATCGGCGAAGGCTCCATCGAGGACGACGGCGGCGCCTCGCGGCCGCCGTGGTGGCAGTGGTTGGTGCTGGTGCTGGCGGTTCTTGCCGCCCTGATCGTCGGAGTGCTGGGATCCAACGCGCGGCGCGACGCCGCAGATCTTGCTGCCGCCGAGTCCACAGTCGAGCTCATCGCCGGCACGCCCGAGATCATCGGGATGCCGGACATCCCATTCCAATTGCCGCTTTACAACTCCGGTCCGCTGGAAGTCGAGCTGCTCTCGGTACGCCCTGAAGGGTGGTCACTGGCTGACGATGCCACCCGGCGACCGATCAGGCTGCCTCCCGACACCTGGGTGATGGTGCGGGTCCACCACGCGGCTCCCGATTGCACCGAGGGCACGAGTCCAGACGTTCTCGAGACGAGAGTGCGCACCCAGGCGAGAGAACGCACGATCTCGGTTCCGCTGCCGGACGCCGGGCTCATGTCGGAGGTTCGAAGGGCCGTGTGCTTGCCCGCTGGTTCGGCCGGTGCTTTCGTCGAGGAGGTCGAGTCAGTGCCGGCGTCCACCCCGGACACTTTGACGATGCGCCTGCAGATGCGGGCGTTCGACCCCTCCCAGCGTTTTGCGCTCGTCGACGTCACTGCTTCAGCTCCCGGGTTCCGGATGATCGACGCTTCGCTTCCGGTGCAGTTCGAGCCGGGTGGCGCGCGGTCGTTCCCGCTCGACCTCACCTGGCAGATCGTCGGCTGCGCGGATACCCAGATTCTCAACGACATCACCTTGGGCCTGGCCTTCCAGGACGAGAACGGCACCGCCCAGACCGCGGGGGCTGATCTGCCGGGGCGTGGCGTTGCCGAGCTCGCCCGTTTCGCGGTCGCGCAGTGCGGCGCCGACTGACCTTGCGCGCCGACCCTTTCCAACGTAAAGATCTTGGTGAAACCCTTCCGACACGCCGAGACCGTCAACTAGAAAGTGAGTACGGCCCGCAAGGACCGCGCACGGCAGATGGGCACCCACGCGGCGATCAGCCCATGTACGGGCAGTTGTCCCGGGTCAGCCGGGGCGACAGACGAGCTGCACGCTTGGTAACCCGTCTTGACGTGCCAGCGGCGGCGCCCCTATTCGGTTGATCCAGGGGCGCCGCTCGCATGTTCCAGCCCCACCTCTGCTCCGCGCGCGTACGCGTCGCAGCAGTGCCGCACCCAAGCCGCCACACCGTCCGGCTCACCGGAGGCGTAAGCATGGATCATCGGCCGGTAGGCACGGGAGAACGTGAGGTGACCGGCCTCGGGAACACTGACCCCGAGGGGGTCGACCCCTCGCGCGATCAGCACGATCCGCTCGGCAGCTCTGGCAACGACATCGCAGCCGGGCGAGAACGCATCGAGAGCTATCAGCTCGCCGTGCACGACTGCCGCGACGACCACCCCTGGTGCAGCAGTGGGCCCAGAGCCGAGCCGGAGGAGCTGCTCGAGGCGAGGCAGGTCGGTCCCCGACCGAGGCCGGCCCAACTGAGTTGGATCCGTGCGGTCCCGCGCCACCAGCAGATGCAGCCGCGCCAGCACCTGGCCCGGCGTCTGCCGCCACGTCGGCGCGAGGTGGATTGCCTCGGCGGTCGCTCGCACAGCGCCCTGGGTGATCGGGTCGTTGCCTGCGGAAGATCCACCGGCCAACAAGGCGGATGCCTTCGCTCCCCGCACCGCTGACGTAGCCGCCAGTCGGGCGGCATCGCGACGCATGATCGGGTGTCGCAGCAGTGCATCGATCGCGTCGCGTGCATGAGCAGCGGCGACGCCGACACCGGTCACCGCTGCGACGTCAGCGAACGGATCGGCAGGCGAGGTCACGGCTTGGGACTGTACGGGTCCGGCGCGGCTGCAGAGTTAGGGTGCGCTCCGTGGTCCTTGGTTCCGGTCGTCCGGCCGAGCATGCACAGGTGTTCGGTCAGGTCGCCGATGTCTACGACCGCAGCCGCCCGGATTACCCGGCTGCGGCAGTCGAGTGGCTCGCCGGCAGCGTGCCACGTCGAGTTCTCGATCTCGGTGCGGGAACGGGCAAGTTGACGGCGGCGCTGGTCACCGCCGGCCACGATGTGGTCGCCGTTGAGCCGTTGGCGCAGATGCTCGCGATTCTCCGGACCACGGTGCCGGACGCGGCCGCACTGGAGGGCAAGGCCGAAGCGATTCCGCTGCCGGACGCCGACGTCGACGTGGTGGTCGTCGCTCAGGCCTTCCACTGGTTCGACCACGCGGTAGCCGTCCCGGAGATCGCTCGGGTGCTTCGACCGGGCGGACGTCTGGCACTGGTATGGAACCTGCGTGACGAGTTGACACCGTGGGTGGCCGAGCTGTCCCGGATCATCGGTAGCCAGGACGCATCGCCCATGGAGGTGGCACCGGCCCTGCGCGCCGCGCACACCCACTTCAACCAACTCGAGACGGCCCAGTTCAGACACACCCAACGCCTTGATCGAGACAGGCTCGTGAGCCTGGTCAGGTCGCGCTCATACGTTGCGGTCCGCTCAGCTGCTGAGCAGTCCGAGATCGTCGCCGATGTCGTCAAGCTGTTCGACCGCTTCGCGGAGTCCAGTCAACTGGTCCTGCCCTACGTGACGCTTTGCTACCGGGCAACTCGGGGAATGACCACGTTCACCAGGCGTACCCGTACATCACCAGGCTTGCAGGCCTCGTGACGTATAGGCACGGGTGGTGAACGTGGTCATTCTGAGGGCGACGCAAGCCGTTTCACGCCGGATTCCGCGGGTAGCGGAACCAAAGAGCCGCTGCACCGGGTAAGGAGGCGCACATGACGACGTCGCTATCGGGGAAGACAATCGCATTTCTCGCCACCGACGGTGTCGAGCAGGTCGAGCTGACCGAGCCTTGGGCGGCCGTAGAGGAGGCCGGCGGACGGCCCGAGCTCGTCGCACTCCAAGCCGGCGAGATCCAGGGAGTCAACCACGACGAGAAGGGTGACTCTTTTCCCGTCGACAAGACGGTCGGTGAGGCGGATGCAGGAGCCTACGACGGCCTGGTCCTTCCCGGCGGCACCAAGAACCCCGACCGCCTGCGCACCGACAAGGATGCCGTGGAGTTCGTTCGCGCTTTCTTCGACGCCGACAAGCCCGTAGCTGTGATCTGCCACGGCCCATGGACCCTCGTCGAGGCCGACGTCGTCCGCGGGCGCACGATCACTTCGTGGCCGTCCTTACAGACCGACCTGCGCAACGCCGGCGCCAAGTGGGTCGACGAAGAGGTCGTGGTCGATCGCAACCTGGTGTCCAGCCGGAAGCCCGACGACCTACCGGCCTTCACCGGAAAGCTGGTGGACGTGATGGCAGCGAGCGAACCCGCCGAGCAGAGCGGCCGGTAGCGCAATCGCCAAGCGGCTGCGTGCGCTGGACCCAGTCGGTGACCGACTGTTGCTGGAAGGCTGTGGGGTCAGCCCTCAGTACCAGCGGTGGCGGCGCTACCTGATGGCCCGCCGGTCGGTCCGATGACTGGTCCGCTGAGCCGGTGGCTTGTTGCGACCGGCGGGCAGTGGTGAGGTAGGCAGAGAGCGGCCCCTCCACGGCGAGACGGAACCGGAGCGACGACGTGACCAGCGAAGCCCTGTCCAATCTCCTGCACGAAAACCGGCGGTTCCCACCGTCGGACGATTTCGCCGCGCAGGCGAACGCCGACCGCGCGCTCTATGACGAAGCGGCCGCCGACCCGGTCGCGTTCTGGGAGAACCAGGCGCGCGACCTGGTGAGCTGGGACTCCACGTGGACCCAGGTGCTGGACTGGTCGAAACGCCCGTTCGCGAGGTGGTTCGTCGGTGGTTCGCTCAACATCAGCTACAACTGCGTCGACCGGCACGTCGAGGCTGGGTACGGGGACCAGGTGGCCCTGCACTGGGAAGGGGAACCCGGCGACACCCGCACGATCACCTACGCAGATCTCAAGCGTGAAGTGTGCCGGGCCGCAAACGCACTGACCGAACTGGGCGTCCGCAAAGGCGACCGGGTCGCGATCTACATGCCGATGATCCCCGAGACGGCCATCGCGATGCTGGCCTGTGCCCGACTGGGCGCTCCGCACTCGGTGGTCTTCGGTGGGTTCTCCGCCGACGCACTGAAGGGCCGGATCCAAGACGCCGACGCCCGGGTCGTCATCACAGCGGACGGGGGCTATCGGCGTGGCGCGGCGAGCGCGCTCAAGCCGGCCGTCGACCAAGCGCTGACGGAATGCCCGGATGTCCGCACAGTGCTGGTCGTCCGGCGCACGGGGCAAGACGTCGACTGGACCGAGGGCCGAGACGTGTGGTGGCACGACGTCGTCGACCGGCAGAGCGACGAACACGACCCGCAGCCCCACGACGCAGAGCATCCCCTGTACATCCTCTACACCAGCGGTACCACCGCCAAGCCGAAGGGCATCCTGCACACCACTGGCGGCTACCTGACCCAGGTGGCGTTCACCCACCGCAACGTGTTCGACCTGAAACCCGACACCGACGTGTACTGGTGCGCGGCCGACATCGGCTGGGTCACCGGGCACAGCTACATCGTGTACGGCCCGCTGGCCAACCGTGCGACCTCGGTCATGTACGAGGGGACGCCGGACACCCCGCACAAGGGCCGGTGGTGGGAGATCATCGCGAAGTACGGCGTGACGATTCTCTACTGCGCGCCCACCGCGATCCGCACCTTCATGAAGTGGGGTGACGACATCCCCGCCCAGCACGACCTGTCGTCGCTGCGGCTGCTTGGGACCGTCGGTGAACCGATCAACCCGGAGGCGTGGATCTGGTACCGCGCGAACATCGGCGGTGAGCGTACGCCGGTCGTGGACACCTGGTGGCAGACGGAAACCGGCGCGATCATGATCAGTCCCCTGCCTGGTGTCACGGCGGCCAAGCCCGGCTCGGCCATGACGGCGTTGCCCGGCATCAGCGCCGACGTCGTCGACGACACCGGAACGCCAGTGCCACACGGAGGTGGGGGTTACCTCGTGCTGACCCAGCCGTGGCCGTCGATGTTGCGGACCATCTGGGGCGACGACGACCGCTATCGCGACACCTACTGGTCCCGATTCGCCGACCAGGGGTACTACTTCGCGGGCGACGGCGCGAAGAAGGACGAGGACGGTGATCTCTGGCTGCTCGGTCGGGTCGACGACGTCATGAACGTGTCCGGGCACCGGATCTCGACTACCGAAGTGGAGTCCGCACTGGTGTCGCACCCGAAGGTGGCCGAAGCCGCCGTCGTCGGCGCGACCGACCCGATGACCGGCCAGGGGATCGTTGCATTCGTCATTCTCCGCGCGGAGGCAGGCGACGGCGGCGAGCGGATCGTCGCCGAGCTCCGCGATCACGTCGCCAAGGAAATCGGCCCGATCGCGAAGCCCCGTCAGATCATGGTGGTGCCTGAGCTGCCCAAGACCAGGTCGGGCAAGATCATGCGGAGGTTGCTCCGCGACGTCGCCGAGCAGCGCGCGCTGGGCGACGTCACTACCCTGGCCGATCCCACCGTCATGAACCTGATCAGCGAGGGATTGGCCAAGGGCGCGCCGGAGGACTAGACGCCGTCTCAGTCTCGCGACGCCACGGCAGTCGTGAAGATCGTCGTGTGCTCTTGACCGCTCCGCGGCGAGGCTCTTGCCTTCACGACGATCTTCACAACAAGCGGGACCTGCTAACTGGAGCCGGAGTCAGTCACAGCGGCGGCGAAACGTGAGAGCAGGCCCACCCAACCCGCGTCAGAGTCGAAGGTCGCCCTCATCTCGTCAGCGGCGTCACCGAACCGGTCGAGCAGGCGGTGCTCGAGCTCGACTCGCGTGCGCCCGGGCCCGTCGGGCATGAAGTGCACCTCGATCTCGGTCTGCTTCGCCGGGTCGGGATTGTGCTTCCATTCGGCGTCCAGTCGCCAGGCGAGCACCAACCGAGTCGGCGGCTCCCACGCCAGCACGACGCCCCAGTCCGCCTCGGCACCGCCAGCAGTCCGCTCGTACCACCGGCCGTCGGTGCGCGGCTCGATGACCACGGTCTCGGGATCCTGATCGCCGGTGTGGTAGTCCAGCGGCCACCAAGCTCCGAAGCGGTCAGTGAAGACCTCGAATGCCTTCTCCACCGGCGCATCCACCGTGATGCTGCGCCGCACCGCCGTCGCGGCTGTCTGTTGCGCGGTCATCTCTCCTCCTCCTGTTCGTGTACGGCCGCCGCGAATGCGGCGAGAGCGTCGCCCCAGAGCCGGTCCAGGGACGTGCGCATGGACTCGATGCCGCTCGGCTCGAGTCGGTAGATCCGCCGGGTGCCGTCCGGGACTGACGTCACCAGCCCGGCCTCGCCGAGCACCTTGAGGTGTTGCGACACGGCCGGCCGGCTCACTGGCAGGTCGTCGGCCAGTTGCCGGACCGATAGCGGCCTACGTGCGAGCCGCTCGACGATCGCCCAACGGGTCCGGTCACCAAGCGCCTCGAATCGAGCTTGGTAAGTTTCCACTTACGGTAAGTTACTACTTACCGTGTCTTCAGTCCAGAGCGCGGCCGACGGATACGGCACGAGTGTCCGGCGCCAGCAACCGGGCAGCGTCGGCGGCCAGATCGTCGGCCTGCTCCTGCGACACCCGTTCCGCGTCCACGCGCGCCCGGTAGACATCGATCTCGGCATTGGCGCGTTCGGCGCTCCACCCCAGCACATCGCTGGCCAGCTCGGCGGCTGCCTGGGCAGAGTCGACGCCCCGGTGCGGGAACTCGATCGACACCCGAGTGCGGCGCGTCAGCAGGTCGTCGAGGTGCAGCGCGCCTTCATGCGTGGCGCCGTACCGGACTTCCGCTCGCAGATACTCGTCGGCACTGGGAAGAGGTTCGAGCAGCGTTGCATCGTCAGCGGCCGCATCGAGCATCTCGGGCAACAGCGACCCGTACCGGCTGAGCAGCCCGCGGATGCGCCAGGTCGGGAGTCGGTACATGTCGGCTAGCTCCCCGACCTGGTTGACCAGGGCCGCATAGCCGTCGGCACCCAGCAGTGGAAGCCGGTCGGTGACCGAGTCGGGGACCGCACGGTCCAGATCCTGGGCCGCCAGCCCGACCGCGTCGATGGCCATCACGCGGTAGGTCGTGTACTTGCCGCCTGCAACCGTGACGAGACCCGGCAGTGGTCGACCTACCGCGTGCTCGCGGGACAGCCGGGACGTCTCCTCGGATTCACCCGCGAGCAGTGGTCGCAGCCCGGCGAACACGCCTTCGATGTCCCGACGCGTGAGCGGCTTGGCGAGCATGCGATTGACGTGCATGAGGAGGTAGTCGATGTCGGCGGTGCTGGCGGCGGGATGGGCGAGATCCAAGTTCCAGTCGGAATCGGTGGTGCCGACGATCCAGTGGTTGCCCCATGGGATGACGAACAGCACCGACACCTCGGTGCGCAGGATCAACCCGACTTCGGAGGCGATCCGGTCGCGGGGAACGACCAGGTGAACGCCCTTGGACGCACGCACGTCGAAGCGCCCCCGGATGCCGGCGAGCGCCTCCACCTGATCGGTCCAGACACCGGCGCACACCACCACGACGCCAGCGCGGACGACGGCCGAGTCGCCGTTCTCGACGTCGCGCACCTCGGCGCCCACCACCCGGCCGGCGTCCCGAACGAGTCTGACGACTTCGGTCGACGTTCGGACCGTCGCTCCGTAGTGAGCTGCTGTCCGCGCCACCGAGAGCGTGTACCGCGCATCGTCGGTCTGCGCATCGTGAAAACGGATGGCACCGACCAGCGCGTCGCCGCGCAGCGCCGGGCACAGCCGCAACGCGGCCCCCCGGCTCAGATGCCGGTGGCGGGGCAGCGAGCGGGCGCCGCCCAAGGTGTCGTACATCGTCATGCCGGCAGCGACATATGGCCGCTCCCAGGCCCGATGCGTCAGCGGATAGAGGAAAGGAACCGGGTGGACCAGATGGGGTGCCAGCCGAGTGAGCATCAGCTCGCGCTCCCGCAGAGCTTCACGGACCAGGGCGAAGTCGAACTGTTCTAGATAGCGCAGCCCGCCGTGGATGAGCTTGCTCGACCGAGACGACGTGCCGCTGGCCAGGTCGCGCGCTTCCACCAAAGCGGTGGCCAGCCCTCGGCTCGCGGCGTCGAGGGCAACGCCGGAGCCGGTGATCCCACCGCCGACGACCAGGACGTCGAACCGATCCCGAGTCAGTCGCCGCCACGCTTCCTGGCGCGCTTGTGGATCGAGCCGCGCGGCCGCCGACGTCACCCGTCGTCCTCGACCCAGCCCAAGGTGCGCTCGACGGCTTTCGCCCACCGGGCCATCTCGCGCTTCCGCCAGTCATCATCACGCGATGGCAGCCACCGCCGGTCCTCGGCCCAGTGCTGCCGGAGCTCGTCCAGCCCGTCCCAGAACCCGACGGCGAGGCCGGCTGCATAGGCCGCTCCGAGTGCCGTTGTCTCGGTCACCACCGGCCGGACCACCGGCACGCCCAGCAGATCAGCCTGGAATTGCATCAGCGTGTCGTCGACGACCATGCCGCCGTCGACCCGCAGCTCGCGCAGCGCCACACCGGAGTCGGCCTGCATCGCGTCGACGACCTCCCGGGTCTGGAATGCGGTCGCCTCCAGGGCAGCCCGCGCGACGTGCCCACGATTCGCGTATCGGGTGAGCCCGACGATCACCCCGCGCGCGTCGGGCCGCCAGTGCGGCGCGAACAAACCCGAGAAAGCCGGGACGATGTACACACCGCCGTTGTCGACGACCGTGTTTGCCAGTGCCTCGATCTCGCCCGCACTCTTGACCAGGCCCAGGTTGTCGCGCAGCCACTGGACCAGCGATCCGGTGACGGCGATGGAGCCTTCCAGAGCGTAGACGGCCGGTTGCTCGCCGAGCCGGTAGGCAACAGTCGTCAGCAGGCCGCGCCTGCTCATGACCGGCTCCGATCCGGTGTTCTGCAGGAGGAAGTTGCCTGTGCCATAGGTGTTCTTGGCGTCGCCGGGTTCGAAGCACGTCTGCCCGAACGTCGCCGCGTGCTGGTCTCCGAGGACGCCCGCGACCGGCGTGCCTGCGAAAAAGGCCGACTCGCTCGTTCGTCCGTACAGTTCCGACGAGGACCGGATCTCCGGGAGCACGGCCAGTGGGACGCCGACCTCCGCGCAGATGTCCGGATCCCACGCCAACGTGCGAAGGTCCATCAGCATCGTCCGCGCCGCATTCGTGACGTCGGTGACGTGCACGCCACCGTCCGGGCCGCCGGTCATTCGCCACAGCAGATAAGTGTCGATCGTTCCGAAGAGCAGGTCACCCCGGCCGGCGGAGGAGCGGGCGCCATCGACCTCGTCGAGGATCCACGCCGCCTTGGGCCCGGCGAAGTAGGTGGCAAGCGGAAGCCCGGTCGTCGCACGGAACCGATCCACGCCGCCGCCGGCCGCCAACCTGGCACAGATCTGCTGGGTTCGGGTGTCCTGCCAAACGATGGCCGGATATACGGGCGCGCCGGTGGCTCGCTCCCAGATCACGGTCGTCTCGCGCTGGTTGGTGACTCCGACGGCAACGATGTCACGCGGCTCGGCACTGGCGCGGGCCATCGCACCCGCCACGACCGCTCGCGTGTTGGTCCAGATCTCCACAGGGTCGTGTTCGACCCATCCCGGCCGAGGAAGGTGCTGCGAGTGCTCCAGCTGATGCCCAGCGACGGAATGCCCGTCCTGATCGATCAGCAGGCAGCGGGTGCTCGTCGTCCCCTGGTCGATGGCGGCGACGTAGCCCGGCATCCTGATCCCTCCACCAGTAGCGAGCAGCGTGCGATCAAGCCTAGGAGGTTCGCCCTAGAGTGCCGGTGTGCGTGCACGTGCGATGGCGGAACCTTTCCCGGTCGTTCATCTGGACACCGATGCGTTGGAGGCGACCCGCCTGTTGGTCGATCGCGCGCTGCCTGGGTTGGTCGTCGTCGACCACGAGGGTCTGCCGCTGTTCATCCTGCCCGGCTCGCAGGTCCTGCGCTTCGCATTGCCGGACTACGTCGAGGAGGACCGGACCCTCGCCTCGGTGTACAGCGAAAGTGATGCGGACGCACTCTGCGAAAGCCTGCGTGGACGCACCGTGCAGGAACTCATGCCGTCGAAGAAATTCCTGCCGCGTGGCACGCCCCGGCCCATCGTCGCTCCGGACGCCACGCTGATCGAGGTCGCAGCGGTGATGGCTGAGCAGCACTCGCCAGTCGTTGCGGTCGTCGACGAAGGGCACGTTATCGGCGTCATCACCGTGCACCGGCTGCTCGGCGCCGCGCTGCCCGCATGACCAGCCTGCCCGCCCTTTCGCTTGCAGCCTCGGAGTCCGCCCAGTCAGCAGAGCACTCGTCGAGCACATTGGTCGTGATGCTGGCGGTCGTGATCTTCGTCGGCACCTATGTGTTGATCGCCGCCGAGTGGGTCCATCGCGTCGCCGCCGCACTCATCGGCGCAGCCCTGATGGTCGTGATCGGCGCGACCAACGCCGAGTCGGCGTTCTTCTCCGAAGAGACCGCGGTCGACTGGAACGTCGTGTTCCTGCTGCTTGGCATGATGATCATCATCGGGGTGCTCAAGCAGACCGGCTTGTTCGAGTACCTGGCCATCTGGGCGGCCAAGCGAGCGCGTGGACGGCCATTCGCGATCATGGCGATGCTGTGCACGATCACGGCGGGTCGCCTCCGCCCTGCTCCCCAACGTCACGACCGTGATGCTCATCGCACCCGTCACGCTGCTGGTATGTGACCGGCTCCGGATCCGACTGGAAGGATTCCTGATCGCCCTGGTGATGGCGAGCAACATCGGCGGCACGGCGACCCTTATCGGCGACCCACCCAACCTGATCATCGCCAGCAGACGGGATCTGTCGTTCAACGACTTCCTGATCCATCTCACCCCGTTCATCGTCATTGCGTTTGCGGCGTTCGTGCTGCTTTCCCGATGGCTGTTTCGCGACTCGTTCAGCTATGACCCGGAACGAGTCGAGGCGATCATGCGCATAGACCAGCGGCGGGCGATCCGGGCCCGGTCCTCCTTCGTCGCAGCCTGGCAGTACTCGCTTTGGTCATCCTGGGGTTCGTTCTCGGCACGACCATCAACGTCGCGCCGAGCCTGGTGGCCCTGCTCGGCGCCGGCCTGCACGTGGTGGTGTCCAGGACGGCCACCGCCGACTACCTGGCGGAGGTGGAGTGGCCGACGCTGATCTTCTTCATGGGGCTGTTCGTGATTGTGGGCGCCTTGGTCAACGTCGGCGTCATCGACGCCGTCGGCGAGGCCGCCATCGGAGCGGTCGGTGACGACTATCTGCTCGCCGCGACCGGTCTGCTGTTCGGGTCCGCCGTGCTGTCGGCCACCACTCTGAAGGTTGCGCTAGTGGCCGCCGGGACTGCCGCAGTGATCCTGCTCCTGTTGGGGCTCCCTCCCTGGTTGGTGGATCAAGCCCACGGGCGACTAGCCGACACGGACCGGGTCAGGGCCATTACCGAGGAGCGCCGCACGGTCCTCGCTGTCTTCGCCGCGGTCGGCGCGGCCATCACGCTCTGGTACACGCACCAGCGGCAAGAACCAGACCGCGATGCCAACCGCACCGACCGCTACACAAAGCCGTTGAGCAACTCGGCGACGAGACCAAACCCGCCGTCCAACTGGGCGGCGTGTACGCCCTAGAGCGAGCGGCTCACGACTCCATCCGGGATCGCCGGGTCAGCTTCGACGTTCTTTCGGCCTTCGTTCGACAACAGGCCCAACTGGTCACAGCACGCACGCTCCCTAACGAATCGGAGGAGACCAAATCGGGTGATGAGTCGACCGGTTCATCACAGCGAGTCGCTTCCCTGGCGGGCAACCCTCGGAGCCGGTCCTCGCGGCGCTCGCCGTTCTCGCCCGGCGACCGCCGCTACCTCCGAGGGCTCCATGGCCAAGCTCTATGACACCAGCGAAGATGGAGACCTCGCCGCGATCGGGAGCGGTGAGTAGGCACCGAGGGCAACCTCAAACCCACCACCCAGCGGGGCGCCGCCCCGCTTTGCTGCGACTATCGAGAAAGGCGGAGGTATCCCCGTGCGATACGACGACTGGGGCGTCCGGTCGCCGCAGTGGGCGGGGTTGCGCAGCGTGTCGACGAGCGTGTGCGGCGTGCCCGTGCACTATGTCCGCGCGGAGCCCGTTTCGGCCGCGGCTCACGAGGCACCGGTTCACGTGCTCGTGCCCCCGATGACCGGTAGCGCGAGCATGTGGATCGACCTCGTTCCTCACCTGAGACAGCTCGGGCCGGTGATTTCCGTCGACCTCCCGGGGACCATTACGGGCCACAGCGGTGCTCCGTATCGGCGCGGGCCACGCGCGGACCTCGACGCTCGCTTCGTGTCGGCCTTCGTCCGGCAGCTCCGCCTCGAAAGCCAGGTGGTGCTGCACGGCTGGTCGATGGGTGGCCTGGTGGCGGCGCTGGCCGCGGGGCTCATGCCCAACAAGATTCGGGGAGTCGTCTTGGTGGCCCCGGCGCTGCCGTGGCGCCGGGCATCGCGAGTCGAGGCGCTCGGGTGGCAGACGCTGGGACGCCTCGCCGTCGCAGCCGGCCCGCCCACGACACGCATCGCGCTGCGACTGGCTGGTCGGCGCATACTGGACGCCAAGCGAGCCGCGATCAAAGATGCGGGTGCCGTCTCAGGTGGCCGCGCCGGCCGGGTCGGCGGAGACCCGGGCCGTGTCTCACGCGCGCAGGTCGACCTGTGGCTCGATGGCCTCGAGGCGGCCCGCGAGCACCCGGAACGGATGGCGGGCACGGCCACGGCGTTCGCGTCGGTCCTCAAAGCCATGTTCATCACCCAGCGGCCGACGAACGAGGCGCTCGATTCCGTGCGGGTGCCGGTACTTGTGCTGTGGGGAAGGGACGATCCGCTGGTCGACACCACGTCGCTCATGCAGCACGCCCGGCGGCCGGGCTGGACACCCAGACCCATCGACGAGGTTGGCCACCTGCTTCCCGTCGAGGCGCCCGACCTCTGCGCGCAGGCAGTCGGCCAGTGGCTCGCCGACATCGGGGCGTGAGCGCCGGCAGTCTTGATACTCGCGGAATCGGAATCCCAGCAGAGCATCCCCTTACGGGCCCACGCCAACCGAGGATTGAGAACGGAGCCAGAGTCGGCCAATTGGAGTGGTCCGGCCGCGCGCCACCCGTCCCGCTTCGCATGGTTATGCAGACAGCCCCAGCGGTTGGACGTCCGGATCTGCCGCCGACAGTGAAGTCCGAACGTGGCTCCTCTCTGTCAAGAAGCAGCCGGTAGCGGAGGCCTAGGATCGGCGGTGGCGGGTCCGGAAGTGGCTTGTCCGAAGAGCCGGCGCTGGGATGTGAGCCGGTCGCGGCGGACTTGACCATGGACGGCGAGGTCCACCAGGCGGGTGAACACGCAGCTGTACGTACGGTCCGCCGGGGACCGCCGGTTGCATGCTCAGGTGCTGTGCTGGGATCAGCCGCTGCGGCTGGCCGGCGGTAGCCGGGAGTGGTTCGCCCGGGACTCGGCGTTGGTGCTCGACCCTCCGATGCCGCTGCGGGTCCAGCATGGTGGTCGGGTCGCCGGTCGGGTCGTCCAGTGGCGGTCCGACGCCGGCGCTCGGCTTCGACGCGATCGTCGAGGCCGCCGAGACACCGACCCGGGCTGCTCGCCCTCGTCGACCGGTGGGGCTCCGTGCCGATCTCGCCGGCGTGGCTCGGCGACGCGGTCCGGCACTCGACCGGCATGGAGTGGCGCCGGGTGTCGCTCACCCATTTGGCGATCTACGCAGCGGGTGAGCTGCCCTGATGCCGGTTGCGGCGGCTGTCATGAACGCCGCTCGGCGGGCGTTAAACCGAGGCTTTTGACGTTTCACTCGGCAAGGTGAGGAGGCCGTTCTCCTACCGCATGCGGGGTCGAAGATCCGCCTGCGCCCGCCGGAGCCGTTCGCTGGTGACACGACTTGCGCGATCCGCGGGCGATCACCCCTCGACCACAACACCCTGCGGATCGGCGGCGCTTAGCCTTTATCGGCGCCAAGCGTCGACCAGCAGCGCGCCAGTGGGAGCGAGGACGGCATACAGCAGTCCCACCATGGTCACCAGTCCGCTGCCAGCCATCCCGCCGGCCAACGCGACCTGCACGCCGGCGAACATCGGCAGAAGCAGTCTGAGCAGGAACCCGGCCCGGCGTGACGTGACGCGTTGACGCAACCCAGGGGTCAAGAAGGCCGCGAGCGCGGGATCTTCCGTGCTGAGCTGCGATTCCAATCGGTGAAGCGCCATACGGTCCCTCGCTGACAGCCCCACCACGACCTCCTCCCGGCAGCTTCCAACCCGACCACTACAACATGGTTGGAAGAAACATTCACTGAGATGCGGTCGAGGGCGTCGAAGGACTGGGCTAAGTTGGCGACCAGGTGTGCCGGGAAGTCTGGTCGGCGTCCAGATTTGGTTTGGATGCGACTGGAGGACGTCATATGCGTGCTGGTGATCTCGCGGCGCCGTTCCCGACGGTGACTTCGGCGACCCCGGCGATTGAGGCGGCCGGGCTGCTGGCCGGGCAGAACCTGCCCGGGCTGATCGTGGTGGACGACCGGGGTCGCCCGTTGACGATTTTGCCGGGCACTCAGGTGTTGCGGATGGCGGTGCCGCAGTACTGCCAGGACGACCCGGCACTGGCCCGGGTCATCGACGAGGCCGCCGCCGATGTGTTCTTGCGGGAATTGGGCGAGCGGACGGTGGCCGAGATGCTGCCGCGGGAGCGCCGCGAGCTGCCGGTGGTCGATCCGGGCGCCACCGTGTTGGAGATCGCCGCCTTGATGGCCCGGGTGCGCAGCCCGGTGGTTGCCGTCGCCGAACGGGACGGGACGATGCGCGGGGCGATCACCCTGGATGCGCTGCTGGACCGGATGCTCGCCTCGTGAGCGTCACCGCCTGGCTGGCGGTGGCCGTGTTCGCCGGCGCGTATGTGTTGATCGCGACCGAGTGGGTGCACCGGGTTGCGGTCGCGCTCGGCGGTGCGGTGCTGATGCTGCTGCTTGGCGCCACCGACGCCGAACACGCGTTCTTCTCCGAAGAAGCAGGCATCGACTGGAACGTCATCTTCCTGCTGATCGGGATGATGCTGATCGTCGCAGTGCTCAGGCGCACCGGGGTGTTCGAGTACCTGGCGATCTGGGCCGCGAAACGCGCCCGCGGGCAGCCGTTTCGGGTGATGGTCATCCTGGTGCTGGTCACCGCCGTGGCCTCCGCGGTGCTAGACAACGTCACCACCGTGCTGCTGATCGCCCCGGTCACCTTCCTGGTCTGCCAGCGGCTCGGCGTGCCGGTGGCCCCGTACCTGATCGCCGAGGCGATGGCCTCCAACATCGGCGGCACCGCCACCCTGGTCGGTGACCCGCCGAACATCATCATCGCCAGCCGCGGCGGCTTGTCTTACAACGACTTCCTCATCCACCTCGCGCCGATCGTGGTGCTGCTGATGGCGGTGTTCGTCGGATTGTGCCGCTGGCTGTTCCGCGACGCCTACCGCTACAACCCGCACCGGGCCGCCACCGTGATGACACTGCGGGAACGCGACGCGATCAAAGACGGCCGGCTGCTTGTCATCAGCCTGGCCGTGCTCTCCGTGGTCACCGCCGCATTCGTGCTGCACACCGTGCTGCACTCCGAACCATCAGTGATCGCCCTGATCGGTGGGCTGGTACTGCTAGCCGCATCCCGGCTGGACACCACCGAGGTGGCACGCGACGTCGAATGGCCCACCCTGCTGTTCTTCGCCGGCCTGTTCATCATGGTCGGCGCACTCGTGAACACCGGCGTCATCGACAACATCGCCCAAGCCGCCATCGACGCCACCGAGGGCCGGCTGCTATTCGCCACCACACTGCTGCTGTGGGCATCCGCCGCCCTGTCCGCGATCATCGACAACATCCCGTACGTGGCCACCATGAGCCCGATCGTCGCCGAACTCGTGCACGCCGACGGCTCCACCGGCCAATCTCAGGTGCTGTGGTGGGCGCTCGCACTTGGAGCTGACCTGGGCGGCAACGCCACCGCCATCGGCGCCTCGGCGAACGTCGTCATCCTCGGCCTGGCCGAACGCGCCGGTCGACGAATCAGCTTCTGGGAATTCACCCGCTACGGACTGATCGTCGCCCTCGTCACCATCGCGATCGCCACACCCTACCTGTGGCTTCGCTACTTCGCCCTCGCCTGACCAGCCACGCGACCGGTGTCAGTCGGGTGTCGGCTCTCCCCGGCATAGCCGCAGCGTCCCGATTCTTCCGATATCGGTGGGCTCGCGCCATGCCCTGGCGCGGACATCACCACGACGCATGCCGGCAATAGACGACCTCACAGCTCACTGATGCCGCCCTGGTGGTCGTGGTCGTGGAACGCGTCCCTGATCCGGCCCAGCGCCTCCGACGGCAGGCTGTGGTCGAACGCCAGCCGGCGCACAGCGCCGACCAGGGTGAGCAAGTCACCCCAGCCGTGCCGGCCGGGTTCGGGCGTGATGTTGGACACGGCGGGCTCCTATCCCGTCGAGGTTCCCCGGCTCGCGTCCCAACGCAATGGGCCGGGGAACCGCCTAGGTTACGAATAACCGGCGCACAACGTGGGCCGGTCTGCCGCGTATCCGCAGGTCACGCACATCGTTAGGTGATGCGCCAACGTGGCCTTACCTCTACCTTCGGTACTACGCGTTCAACTGAGCCGGCCGAGGTGACCTGATGCCGATCGAACGGGTCAGGCGCGCCTTCCTCGAGCGGCTGCCACTCGCTGAGCGCAGCCGAGATTCTGTCCGCCCTGCGGGACGAGACGACCGGTGGCTTCGTCCTGCTCGTCGCGACAGCCGCAGCGCTGCTCTGGGCCAACCTCGGCACCGACTCCTATCTGTCGGTCGCGGGAACCGTGATAGGGCCGGCCGCTCTGCACCTGGATCTGAGCGTCGCCACCTGGACCGCTGACGCGCTCCTCGTCGTGTTCTTCCTGGTAGCCGGGCTGGAACTGAAGCGAGAGATCGTCGTCGGTGAGCTGTCCGATCGGGCGACGGCGATTTTGCCCGCGGCCGCAGCGGTCTGCGGGATGGCCGTACCCGCCGTGGTCTACGTCGTGATCAACGTCGGTATGGACGGGGAGCTCACCGGCTGGGCGGTACCGACGGCGACCGATCTTGCGTTCGCTCTCGCTGTACTCGCCGTGATCGGCTCGCGCCTGCCGACCTCGCTGCGAGCGTTTCTGTTGACGCTGGCGGTGGTCGACGATCTGCTGGCGATAACGATCATCGCGGTCTTCTTCACTCCGGACGTGTCGTTCCTCCCGCTGATGGGAGCGGTCGGGCTGGTCGGCCTGTACGCCCTGCTGCAACGGCTTCGGGTTCAGGGATGGTGGATCTACCTGCCGATGTTCCTAGCCGCGTGGCTGCTGATCCACGAAAGCGGCGTGCATGCGACCGTGATCGGTGTCGCCTTCGGTTTGGCCACCCGGGTCCGCCGGGACGACGGAGAGCACGAGTCGCCCGCCGAGCGGCTCGAGCACCGGATGCGGCCATTTTCAGCCGCCGTGTGCGTGCCGCTGTTCGCCTTGTTCGCGGCCGGCATCGTCGTGTCTGCCGACACCATGCGGTTGGTGCTCACCGAACCGGTGGCGCTGGGCATTGTGCTCGGTCTCCTGGTCGGGAAAGGCCTCGGGATCGCGGTCGGCGCATACCTGACAGCTCGATTCACCCACGCCGAGCTCTCTGAGGATCTGTCCTGGGCTGACGTCGTCGGGGTTGCCGTGCTGGCTGGGATCGGCTTCACGGTGTCGTTGTTGATCTCGGAGCTGGCATTCGGCTCGGATCCAGCAACTCTCGAGTTGGCGAAGTCCGCCGTGCTGATCGGCTCGTTGCTGTCCGCGATCGTCGCGTCGGTGATCCTGGCCCGGCGCAACGCGGTCTACCGTCGCATCGAAGAGGATGACGGTCGCGACAGCGACCCCGACGGAGTGCCCGACGTCTACGCGAGCGAACCGCCCGACCGCGACGGTTGACCTCGTGTCGATGCGCAAGTTCCCCCTGCCCGGGAAGCATTAGAGTCCCATCCCGGGAAAGCCCTACGACGACAGGAGTACGAGCATGGCAGCCCAGCCGACCGGCTCCGGCGCCGACTCCGAGGTCAGCATCGGAACGCTCGTCGCCGGCATCCAGCAGGACATCACGACGTTGGTCCGCGGAGAGGTAGAGCTCGCCAAAGCCGAGCTGCGCGAGAGCGCCGGCCGGGTCGGTGCCGGCGCCGGCATGCTGGGCGCCGCGGCGTTCCTCATCCTGCTCGCGGTCGTGCTGATATCCATCGCGCTGGGATACGGCCTGGTGGCGCTGGGCTTGCACCCCGGCTGGGCGTTCCTCATCGTGGCGGTCTTCTACCTGATCGTCGCCGCGATACTGGGACTGCTGGGCCGTAGCCGGCTCGAGCGGATCCAGGGCCCCGAGCGCGCCAAGCGAGCCGCCGCCCGCGTCGGGCAGGCGCTTCGCCACGACACCGAGACGTGAACGGCAACGGGTCTCTACGCGACACTGTCGAGGTTCCCGGCCCATGGGAGCACCGCTACATCGCCGCGAACGGCGCGCGCTTCCATGTCGCGTCGATGGGAGACGGCCCGCTGCTCGCGCTTCTGCACGGCTTTCCGGAGTTCTGGTGGGCCTGGCGTCACCAGCTGCCGGAGTTGGCGGCCGCCGGCTGGCGCACCGTTGCCATGGATCTGCGCGGCTACGGTGGCAGCGACAAGACACCGCGCGGATACGATCCGGCCACGCTGACCGCAGACGTGACCGGAGTCGTGCGGTCGCTGGGTGAGCAACAGGCCGTGCTGATCGGCCACGGCTGGGGCGGTTACGTCGCCTGGGCAACAGCCGTCTTGCGGCCGGCCCACGTCAGCGCTCTTGCCGTCCTCTCCATGCCGCACCCCCTGGAACTCCGCCACAACCTGCTTCGGGGGAGGCGGCAGGCCGGTCATCTGCTCGGTGTGCAGACCCCCGCAATTCCCGAACGCCGCCTGGTCGCGAACGACGCCGCCTATGTCGAAACACTGCTGCGACGGTGGGTGGGACCAGAATCCGAGTTTCCCGACCCAGCCGCTGCGGCTCGCTACCGCGCCGCCATGCGCCTGTGGCCGGCACCGCATTGCGCGCTCGAGTACCACCGTTGGGCCGTGCGGTCGATGGCCCGTGCCGACGGCCGACGGTTCGCGGTCCGCATGGAGGAGCCGATCGCGGTGCCGGTCCTGCAGGTGCACGGCGGCGCGGACCGAACGGTCGTTGCGCGGGCCGCGGCGAAATCGCACCGCCACGTGACCGGCCCGCACCGCTTCGTCCGCTTCGAAGGAGTCGGCCATTTCCCGCACGAGGAAGCACCCGATCGCCTCACCGACGAAGTGCTCGACTGGCTGCGCGATCTGCCCAAGCCGTGACGAATCCCTCTCCGTCGGGTTAGGTGCAGACGCCGGTGGGGACCGGTTCGGTCGCGGCGGCGGCCTCGAGTGCCTGGCTGACCTCGCTCGGCGCCAAGGCATAGCCGGTGTCCGGATCGGTCAACGACGCCGCAAACACGACGCCGAGAACCAATCCGTCGCCTGCGACCAACGGCCCACCTGAATTTCCCGGCCGGACCTCCCCCCTGATCGCGAGCACATCACGGCTGACGGTTTCATCGTCATAGATGTCACTGCCCAGCAAGGCATGCTCGCCGCGGACCCGTACCGGCTCGGTGCGCAACTGCTCATTTCCCGGATACCCGACGACGGCAGCGTCCTCACCGGCAGCTGTGTCGTCGCGGAAATCGAGAGTTGCACGATCCAGGCCGGGAACGGCCAGCACCGCCACGTCAGTGCGCGGATCGAAATGCACGACGCGCGACTCGAGCGGTTCGGCATCGGGCCCGGCAACGATCGGCGCCGCGACCCCGGCGACGACATGCGCGTTGGTCATCACGCGCTCCGGCGCGACCACGAAACCCGAGCCTTCGATGACCCGGCTGCACGAGTCGGCTCGCCCGATGACCTTGACGACGCTGGCCGTCGCCGCTCGGATCTCCGGGTCGCGACTCAGCGTCGCCTCCGGTGCGCCGACGTCGCGAATGGGCTCCGGCACCCAGGGCGCAACGACCTCCGGGAACCGGCCCGCGGAGACGACCGATTCGAAAGCATCGCGCAGAGCGTCGGGTGAAACCGGCACGGCACCGTCGACGGTCTTGAGGATCTTGGACTCGCGGACGGCAGCGGACGCGTACGGAATCGCCGATGACGAAATCGCCAGGCCAACCGCCCAAGCACCGATCAGCAGGCCCACGACTGCGAGCAACGCGCCAGCCAGCCCGTCGACGTGGCGTGCCGGCTCTGAAGACACCTTGGACCGCACCCATCCACCGGCCCAGGCAAGCAACCCCTGACCGATCGAGGCGATCGCGAGCACCATCAGCACAGCCAGCACGGAGACTCCCAGGCTGGGCTCCAGACCGCCGAGCACCACCGGCACGAGAAGCAAGCCGGCAGTCGCTCCTCCAACGAAACCCACGAATGACAGCAGGCCAACCACGAAGCCGTGGACCCAGCCTGTGTACGCCACGACGAGGGCGAGCACGATCACCAGCCAGTCGACCAGGTTGAGCCCAAAAATCACGGAGTGTTCGCTCCCTCGGCCAGCGGTACGCGCTCGACCCGGTCGAGGTCCCACGGTTGGGACAGCCCGCCGGCCTCGAGCAGCCAGCTGAGGACGCCGGCCGTGAAACCCCAGACGAGCAACCCGTCGACACGGAACGCCGGGCCGATGTGTCCGCCTGGGTGATACACCCGAAGCCGGTTCGACGGTTCGACGAAATGCGCAACGGGAATCCGGTGCACGGAAGCAACCTCGGCGCTGTCGACGACGGCGACTGGCGACGGCAAGCGCCACCACGCAAGGACTGGGGTGACGACGTAGTCGCCGGCCGGCAGCCACAACTGCGGAAGCGTGGCGAGCACGTCAATTCCGGCCGGATCGACTCCGGTCTCCTCCCGGGCCTCTCGTAACGCTGCGCCGACGGGACCATCGTCGTCTGGATCGATCACGCCGCCGGGAAAGGCAGGCATGCCCGCATGACTCCGTAGCCCCGGGGCACGCTCGATGAGCAGGACGTCGGGTATGGACCTGCCGCGGTCCACGGATTCCCCGAACAGCGCGAGCACCGCGGAGGCTCGCCCGGTGCCCGGCTGGGGTGGCGCATGCCGTGACAGCTGTTCGACCCTGACATCGCCGACCGCGTCGACGATGGCGCCCAGCCAGCCTGGCGGCTGACTGGCGAGACTCATTCAGGTCCCTTCAGCAGCTTGGCGGCCACGGCCGAGTCGGTCGGACCCTCGCCGTACGACGGGCAGAGCCGAGCGAGCGGACACACGCCGCAAGCGGGTCGGCGGGCATGGCAGCAGCGTCGCCCGTGCCAGATCAACCGATGCGAGAGAATCGTCCACTCCCGCTTCGGGATGAGTGCGGCTACGTCCGCCTCCACCTTGTCGGCATCGGTGTTGATGGTCCAGCCGAACCGACGGGCGAGCCGGCCGAAATGGGTGTCGACCGTGATTCCAGGCACCCCGAACGCATTACCGAGGACGACGTTCGCCGTCTTGCGGCCGACCCCCGGCAGGGTCACCAGATCCTGCATGCGGCTGGGAACCTCGCCACCGAACCGCTCGACGATGGCCTGCGAGAGCCCAATGATCGACTGCGTCTTGGCGCGGAAGAACCCGGTGGACTGGATGATGGCCTCGATGTCGGCGCGGTCGGCCGCGGCCAAGTCGGCAGGGCCCGGGTACTTGGCGAACAGTGTCGGCGTGACCATGTTGACCCGGACGTCGGTGGTCTGCGCCGACAGGACGGTCGCGATGAGCAGCTCGAACGGCGAGGTGAAGTCGAGCTCACAATGGGCATCGGGATAGACCAGCGCCAGCTCGCGGTTGATCCGTCGGGCCCGGCGGACGAGCGCGAGCCGCGACTCCTCCCGTACGGCTGCCGACATCGCTCCAGCCTAAGAGGTCGTAGCTGACCGTGGCTGTCGAGCGGATCCATGGCCGGGTTTCGGCTCGGCGTGAAGCATGATCCGCCATGATGTGACCGAGAAACACTGGGGACGCTAGGCCCACCGATCGCGCACGAGGAGGCCTCGTGGACGACGTGCTACGCACCGCGCCGCTGTTCCGCGAGCTCGACGATGAAGCCGCGGCCGCTCTGCGCTCCTCGATGGTCGAGGTCAAGCTCAGCCGCGGCGGGGTTCTCTTCCGCGAAGGCGACGAGGGCGACCGTGTCTACGTCGTCATCAGCGGCAAGATCAAGCTTGGTCGCACGTCTCCCGACGGGCGCGAGAACCTATTGGCACTGCTCGGCCCAGGTCAGATGTTCGGTGAACTGTCAGTTTTCGATCCCGGGCCGCGCAGCGCTACCGTCACGGCCGTTACGGATGCAACGCTGCTCGGACTCGGCCACACCGACCTTCTCCCCTGGCTGACCGGCCGCCCCGAGGTCGCGCGCGGCCTGCTTCTGCAGTTCGCGCAGCGGCTGCGCCGCTCCAACGACACACTTGCCGATCTGGTCTTCTCCGACGTGCCGGGCCGAGTGGCCAAGCAGCTGCTGGATCTGTCGACCCGGTTCGGCGTCGTCTCCGACGAAGGCGTTCGCGTCGTGCACGATCTCACTCAGGAAGAGTTGGCGCAGCTCGTGGGAGCGTCGCGCGAGACCGTGAACAAGGCCCTGGCCGACTTCGCCGGCCGCGGCTGGTTGCGGCTCGAGCAGCGCTCGGTCGTCCTGCTCGACATCGAGCGCTTGCGTCGCCGCGCCCGGTAGCCTCCGCGGCCAATCCGGAGTCATCGTCCCCGCCCCGGGACGCCTGGGGCGTCCCTACGCCCACCACACCCCGGACGATGACTCCGGCTCGGCCGCTTAATTTCTGGCCGGGTCGAGGGTTGTTGTCTCGGGTGTGGTCGGGCGTAGACGGCCGACGAAGTCGGCCGCGGGCGGAGACGGCAACCCTCGACCCGGCCTTCAGGTTGCGGCGGGCCGCGGTCAGTCGCGTTGTTCGGTGAGGTAGTCGAGTTGGGCGCGGACGGACTGCTCGGCCGCCGGCCAGAGCGTCCGGTCTACGTCGGAGTAGACGATTTCGACGACCTCTCGCGGTGTCCGGGCTCCGGCGGCCAAGGCGGCGCGCACCTGGTCGAGGCGTTCCTGCCGATGGGCGAGATACTCCGCCGCGACGGCTGCGACATCGGGCCGTACCGGCCCGTGGCCCGGCAGGAGCATGGCACCCCGGAACTCGGCCAGGCGGGCGAGGGACTCGAGGTAGGGACCCAGCCGGCCGTCGGGATGTGCGACGACCGTCGTCCCCCGGCCCAGGATCGTGTCGCCGGTGAGGACGACGGATTCGTCTCGGGCCGTGACAGCGAACGACACCGAGTCGGCGGTGTGCCCGGGTGTATGCACGACCCGGATCTCGAGGCCAGCGATGTCCAGCGTGACACCGTCGACTGTGAGCGGCTCGCCGTCGATACACAACAGCGGGTCCTTTGCCAGCGTCGGCGCGCCGGTCAGCTGATGGAACCGTCCTGCCCCCTCACAGTGGTCGAGGTGACCGTGGGTCAACAGGACGCCGGCGACCGGAACGTGTGCGGCGACCGCGCTCAGGTGCTCGTCGAGCAACGGTCCAGGATCGACGACCACGTTGCCCGTGGGGCCGGAGAGCACATACGTGTTGGTGCCGTCCAGCGTCATCGGGCCAGGGTTGTTCGCCCGGACCAGCCGGCACCACCCGGGAAGCATCACGTCGACGCCGCCGCCTCGTCGCCGGGGTCGTCACCCGGGAATCCCGAGTCGCCAGGCAGCACAACGCTGATCTCACCGTCGACCTCGACCCATCCAGGCGTCACCGACTCGATCACCCGTGCAGCCGAGGCAGCCAATGCGTCCGCAGTCGTGCTGTAGTCCGTCAGCTCATCGAGCACCGCCCAGGTGGGAGGCAACATCGCCGCCTGACCGGCCGCGGCAGCAGAGATTGCCTTGCCCGGACTCGTCCAGAATGCCCGTTCGGCCTCCCCCGACACATCGCGCGCCTGCTGCCCGGCTGGCAGCGCAGCAAGAAAGAACCAGGTGTCGTATCGCCGCGGCTCGAACCGCGGGGTGACCCAATGTGCCCACGGGCGAAGCAAGTCCGATCGCACTCTGAGGCCTCTGAGCTCCAGCAGCTCAGAGAGGGCGAGCCGGCGCTCGACGAGTGCGTGGCGGTCGCTCTCCCACGCTGGACCGGCCGGACTGATCGGGGAACCGTCCGGGGCCGAAGCCAGCAGGACGCCGGACTCCTCGAAGGTCTCGCGTATCGCCGCACAGACGAAACCGCGAGCCAACGGAACCGACGTTCCAAGCCGTGCTGCCCAAGCTGCCGGAGGTGAACCGAGCCAGCCGAGTCCAAGGTCGTCGGCATCGCGCGGGTCGACGGCACCACCAGGGAATGCCTGCATACCGCCGGCGAATGCCATGCTCGTCCGGCGGTTCAGCAGGTAAACCTCGATGCCGGGGTTCGTGTCACGGAGCAGCACAACCGTCGCGGCCGGGCGCGGACGAACAGCAGGGAGCTTCCTCGCGACGAACTCCCGCGCCCGCTCGGCGAGTGCGGGCGGCAACGAGTGCGAGGACGGCACCAGTCAGCCGACCTCCACGACCAGCTCCACCTCGACTGGGGCGTCCAGAGGTAGGGCCGGCACCCCGACAGCACTACGAGCATGCTGCCCGACATCGCCGAAGATCTGGCCGAGCAACTCGCTCGCCCCGTTGACCACCTGTGGCTGGCCGGTGAACTCAGGCACGGAAGAGACGAAACCGACGAGCTTGACGACACGAGTGATCGCAGAGAGGTCGCCGACTTGCGACCGGACCGCCGCAAGCGCGTTCAGCGCACATTGCCGCGCACACTCGTACGCCTGGTCGGGGCTGACCTCCGCGCCGACCTTGCCGGTTCGTATCAGCGCGCCATCACGCAGGGGAAGTTGGCCGGACGTGAAGACATACGACCCCGTCCGCACCGCCGGCACGTACGCGGCCACCGGCGTCGCGACCGGCGGGAGAGCCAGCCCGAGCTCGGCCAGGCGTTCCTCGGGGGTCACTCGGCCTTCTTCCGCTTGAGGTAAGCGACGACGTTCTCCGGGTTCGGGCCCGGCACGACCTGGACCAGCTCCCAGCCGTCCTCGCCCCAGTTGTCAAGAATCTGCTTGGTCGCATGTACCAGCAGTGGGACTGTCGCGTACTCCCATTTCGGCATGGCGGCGAGCCTACTGGGGTGTTGCAACCTCCCAAGATCGGAGAATGGGCAGGTGCAGCCGGAACAGCGTGACGTGCTGACCCGTTCGGCGTCACCACCTGACCTGGTTCTCCGCTACGGCCGGCGGGACGACCAGCAGGTTGACCTGAGGCTGGCCCGGCGGACGGGTGCACCGATCGTGGTCCTGCTGCATGGCGGTTTCTGGCGAATGGCCTGGGATCGAACGCACACCAGGCCCATGGCGGATGGCCTCGCGGCTGCCGGGTTTGCCGTTGCCACGCCGGAGTACGCCCGGATCGGCGGCGGTGGCGGTTGGCCCGGCACCTTCGACGACGTCGCGCAGGCCGTCGCTGTCCTGCCGACACTGCTCACCGATGCGCTCGGTGATGCCGTCGATCCGCGGACAATCGTGCTGGCCGGCCATTCCGCCGGCGGTCAGCTGGCGCTGTGGTCCGCGAGCCAGGTTCTGGCCCCCGAGTATGTCGGCGTCGTCGCGCTGGCACCGGTCGCCGATCTAACCGAGGCATTCAGGCTCGATCTGGACGCCGGAGCCGTGTTGGATCTGCTCGGCGGCAGACCTGACCAGGTGCCCGACCGCTATGACCGCGCCGACCCGTGCCGACTCCCTCCCCCGTCGGCGCCCGTCGTCGTCTTGCATGGGAGGGACGACGAAAAGGTTCCGGCCCAACTGTCCCAGCGATATGCCACCCATGCGGACGTACACCTGCGGCTCCTCGACGGCGTCGGGCATTTCGATCTCATCGACCCGCGGTCCGCGGCCTGGCCAGGGGTGCTCGCCGCCATCAACGGCGTCGCCCGTCGCGATGCTCGCTGATCGGGCCTCGGCTGAGTCAGCCCCAGCCGACGCCCTGGCCTTGGTGCTCGTCGAAGATCAACCAGGTCCGGGTGCCGCGCACCCCCGGCACGTCTTGAATGCGCTCGAGGACGACATGTCTCAGCTCGGCATTGTTCGGCGCTCGGACGAGCGCCA
This sequence comes from uncultured Actinomycetota bacterium, assembly GCA_963831385.1. Taxonomy (GTDB): domain Bacteria; phylum Actinomycetota; class Actinomycetes; order Jiangellales; family Jiangellaceae; genus JACVRX01. The sequence continues at coordinate 59,577 of CAWHPW010000014.1, read as the reverse complement.
GCACGTCGAAGTCGCCGCCCACCAGCGCGAAGTGTTCGACGTACGGAAGGGCACGCAGAGCCGCGGCTACCTCGCGCCAGGTGTTCTGCTGGATCGTCAGCAGCACGTACGCGCTCGTTCCGAGCCCCGCCCGCTCCGGGTCGATCTGCGCCGTGTAGCCGGTGATGACGCCGTCGCCGACCAGCCGATCCACGCGGGCGTACGCATTGGCCCGCGAGATGTGTGTGCGCTCGGCCAGGGTACGAACCGACAACCGGCCGTCGCGGGTCAGCTCAGCCAGGATGCGGCGATCGACGTCGTCGAGAGCACGGGCCGAACGTCCGGTCCGCCAGGTCTGACGACGATCCGGCTGAGACGCTTGGTCGGCCATGCCGGCTGATCCTAGCCATCTGTCACAGTTTTTCTCCGGGACTGGAGATGACCATCTCATTCGGCGCAGGATCAGTAGTCAAACTGGGGGGTTGCAGTATCGAGGTTGGGTGACCCATGACCATGCACGCCCAGCGCCAGACCGCGCCGACTCCGCACTCGACTGCACCACCAGACAAGGCTGGCGTGGCGGAACTGGCGGCCAGCTTGCTGCCCGCCGAAACGCCGGTTCGATTCCTCGACGACGCCGGCCGGCCGACAGCTGCCCACGAGCGGGCCGGACATCAGCCGCCGCCGGTGGACCTGTTGATCGAGGGCTACCGGCAGATGGTCCTCGGCCGGCGGTTCGATGCGCAGGCCACCGCGCTGACCAAGCAGGGCCGCCTCGCCGTCTACCCGTCCAGCCATGGCCAGGAGGCCTGCCAGATTGGCGGAGTGCTGGCCCTTCGGGAGACGGACTGGATGTTCCCGACCTACCGGGAGTCGATGGCACTCGTGGCCCGAGGCATCGACCCGGTGCAGGCGCTCACTCTGCTCCGCGGAGACTGGCACTGCGGTTATGACCCGACGACCACCCGGACCGCTCCCCAATGCACACCGCTCGCTACCCACGGCGTGCATGCGGCCGGCCTGGCCTACGCCGCCCGGCGGCGCGGTGAGGACACTGTGGCGCTGGCGTTCGTCGGCGACGGCGGAACCAGCGAGGGCGACTTCCACGAAGCGCTGAACTTCGCTGCCGTCTTTCGGGCGCCCGCCGTCTTCTTTGTTCAGAACAACCGGTACGCGATCTCAGTACCGCTGGCGAAGCAAACTGCGGCCCCGTCTCTTGCGCACAAGGGTGTCGGGTATGGGGTTCGCAGCGAGCAGGTCGACGGCAACGACCTGGTAGCCGTACTCGCCGTGCTTCGCCACGCGGTGGAGTCCGCTCGCGCGGACGGCACGCCGTTCTTGGTGGAAGCGCACACGTATCGCATCGAGGCACACACCAACGCTGACGACGCTACGCGCTACCGCGACGCCGCCGAAGTTGCGGCCTGGGAGGCCAGAGACCCGATCCGGCGGCTGGAGACCTACCTCACCGCATCTGGCGTCTTGGCCGACGAGGAGATCGGCGCCGCACGGCAGGAGGCCGAAACATTCGCCAACCGGTTGCGCGAGCGAATGAACGAAGACCCTGAGGTAGATCCCGACGAGCTGTTCACCCATGTCTTCGCCGAGCCGACTCCACAGCTGCTCGAGCAGCGCGCATGGCTGCGAGAAGAGCTTGCTGCCAGGGGTGACGACCGGTGACGACCACGATGGCGCAGGCTCTCAACGCGGCCCTGCGGGACGCGATGACCGAGGACGAGTCGGTCGTCGTCTTCGGAGAGGACGTCGGCACGCTCGGCGGTGTCTTCCGGATCACCGACGGGATCGCCGGCGACCTCGGTGAGGACCGCTGCTTCGACACTCCGCTGGCCGAGAGCGGGATCGTCGGGTTCGCCCTGGGAATGGCGATGAACGGCTTTCGGCCGGTCGTTGAAATCCAGTTCGACGCGTTCGCCTACCCGGCGTTCGAGCAGCTCGTTTCTCACGTGTCGAGAATGCGCAACCGGACCCGAGGCGCCATCGGAGTGCCGATGGTCGTCCGGGTCCCGTACGCCGGCGGCATCGGCGGCGTCGAGCACCACAGCGACTCGTCCGAGGCGTACTACGTGCACACCCCCGGGCTCAAGGTGGTGACGCCCGCGACCGTGGCTGACGCCTACTCCCTGCTGCGCGAGGCGATCGCCGATCCCGACCCCGTCGTCTTCCTGGAGCCGAAGAAGCTCTATTGGTCGAAGGCCGAGGTCGACCTGCCTGTCCAGACCTCGCCGTTCGGGACGGCTGAGATCCGCCGCGCCGGAGACGATGCGACGCTGGTCGCATACGGTCCGTCGATCCCGGTCGCTCTTGAAGCCGCCGAGGCGGCCGTCGAGCGTGGCTGGCAGCTCGAGGTCGTCGATCTGCGCACGCTGGTCCCGTTCGACGACGACACCGTGCAGACATCGGTGCGAAAGACCGGGCGCTGCCTGGTGATCCAGGAGGCCGCGGGTTTCGCCGGAGTCGGTGCCGAGATCGCCGCGCGAGTCCAAGAGCGATGCTTCCACTCGCTGTACGCGCCCGTATTGCGGGTGGCGGGCTTCGACATTCCGTATCCGCCGCCGATTGTCGAGCGTTACCACCTGCCCGGCGTCGATCGCATCCTCGACGCCGTCGGCCGGTTGCAGTGGGACGACGATCCCGATCGTCGGTGGCTCGCCGGGATCTCGGCGTGACCACGAGCCGGACTTTCTCGCTCCCCGACCTCGGAGAAGGACTCACTGAGGCGGAGATCCTGACCTGGCGGGTGGCGGAGGGCGACGACGTCGCAGTCGATGACATCGTCGTCGAAGTCGAGACGGCGAAGGCCGCTGTGGAGGTGCCCTGCCCGTACTCGGGTCGGGTGCTCGCATTGCACGGTGTGGTTGGCGACGTCGTCGCCGTCGGGCATCCGCTGATGACGGTCGCCGAGCCGGTCGGCGATCGCGCCGGATCCGGAGCCGTCTTGGTGGGATACGGAACTGATCACCATCAAGGCCGACTTCGGCGGCCCGAAATGGCCCGACAAGGGCACTCGGCGCCAAAGGTGATCTCCCCCGTCGTCCGCAAGCTGGCTCGCGACGGTGGCCTGGACGTGGCCGCGCTGGCCGGCACCGGCCCCGCCGGTGTCGTGCTCCGACGCGACGTCGAAGCCGCCCTCCCGTCCCGTGATCATCTCGACGTCGCCGCCGACACCGGCGAGGTCGACATGATCCAGGGCGAGGACGAGGCGGGAGCCGTTCGGATTCCACTGCGTGGAGTCCGCCGGTCAGTCGCCGACAAGCTTGCTCGCAGCCGCCGAGAGATCCCCGACGCCACGACCTGGGTCGACGTCGACGCCACCGGGCTGGTCGAAGCACGCAATGCGCTCCGAGAGGCCAACCCGGACCGTCCAGTCGGCCTGCTGGCATTGCTCGCCCGGTTCGTCGTCGCCGGACTGCGCAGGTATCCGGAACTCAACGCCCGAGTCGACGGTGCCGAGATCGTCCAACTTCCCCACGTGAACCTGGGCTTCGCGGCCCAGACCGAGCGAGGCCTGGTCGTCCCGGTCGTGCGCGGCGCACACCGGATGTCAACGGTCGAACTCGCCGCTGAAATCGAGCGGCTTACCGTTCTGGCCCGCGCAGGCACGCTGGAGCCGACGAATCTCACCGGCGGGACGATCACTCTGAACAACTACGGCGTCTTCGGTGTCGACGGATCGACGCCGATCATCAACTACCCCGAGGCTGCGCTGATCGGGGTCGGCCGGATCGTCGACAAGCCGTGGGTCGTCGACGGCGCGCTGGCGGTACGCAAAGTGGCACAGCTATCGCTGACCTTCGACCACCGCGTTTGTGACGGCGGCACCGCCGGAGGCTTCCTGCGCTATGTCGCCGACTGCGTCGAGCGCCCCGTCGGCCTGCTCGCCGACCTCTAGCGGAACTGACGCGGCCGGAGATGGGCCAGGAGATGCCGGCTCGGGTGTGGTCGGGCGTTGAGGCCGACGAAGTCGGCCGATGGGCGGAGCCGGCATCCCCTGGACCATCGACCCTGCCTAGGCTCGGCAACTGTGGGCGACTGGGAGGGTGTGCGGCTCCACGTCGTCACCGGCAAGGGTGGGACCGGCAAGACGACTGTCGCGGCGGCCCTCGCACTCGCCCTGGCGGCGGGCGGGCGTAAATCCCTCCTCGTGGAGATCGAAGAACGACAGGGCCTGGCCCAGCTGTTCGACCTACCGCCGCTGCCATACGAGGAACGAAAGCTGGCGGTAGCCCAGCGAGGCGGCGACGTGTACGGCCTCGCCGTCGACGCGCACGAGGCCATGTACGAGTACCTCGACATGTACTACCGGCTCGGTCGTGCCGGCCGCGCGCTGGACAAGATGGGCGTCATCGAGTTCGCGACGACGGTCGCCCCCGGGATGCGTGACGTCCTGCTGACCGGCAAGACCTACGAGGCGACCCGTCGCCGACGGGCGGACAAGGGGTTCGTCTACGACGCCGTCGTCCTCGACGCACCACCGACGGGTCGGATCAGCCGTTTCCTCGGCGTCAACGCCGCGGTGACCTCGATCGCGCGGGTCGGGCCGATCCACCGGCACGCGATGGCGATCACCGAACTCATCTGTTCAGCCCGGACCGCCGTCCATGTGGTCACTGTGCTGGAAGAGATGCCGACCCAGGAGACCGCCGACGCGTTGTCCGAACTGCACGACGCCGGCATTCCGCTCGGCGCCGTGATCGTCAACCAGGTGCGCCGGCCGCATCTCAACGTCCGTGATCTCGCCGCTGCCCGCCGCGGGTCGCTGGACCGAGAACGGGTTTCGGCCGGGCTGCGAGCGGCCGGATTGAAACCCAGCGAGGCGGTCGTCGATCGGCTGGTGGAGGATGCCGGCACGCATGCCGACCGAGTCAGTCTCGAGAAGCACCAGCGGGCTGTCATCGCCGGGCTGAACCGGCCCACCTACGAGCTTCCGTTCATCTCCGACGGGATCGACCTCGCTGGGCTGTACGAACTGTCGGAATCTCTCATCGCGCAGGGTGCCCGATGACGATGGACAAGACCGGCCGGTTGGACATCGACCGGCTGGTCCAGGACCCACAGACCCACATCGTCGTCTGCTGTGGATCAGGCGGTGTCGGCAAGACGACGATGGCCGCCGCGCTCGCCCTACGCGCGGCCGAGTACGGCCGCCAAGTCGTCGTCCTGACGATCGACCCGGCTCGGCGGCTCGCCCAGTCCATGGGCCTCACCGAGCTCGACAACGTGCCACGCAAGGTCGACGGCATCGACCCTGCAGCCGGTGGCCGGCTCGACGCGATGATGCTCGACATGAAGCGGACGTTCGACGAGGTCGTCGAATCACACGCCGCTCCCGACAAGGCGGCGCAGATACTCGCCAACCCCTTCTACCAGGCCCTGTCGTCCTCCTTTGCGGGCACGCAGGAGTACATGGCGATGGAGAAGCTCGGCCAACTCCGAGCTCATGACGACTGGGACCTGATCGTGGTGGACACCCCACCGTCACGGTCCGCGCTGGACTTCCTGGACGCACCCGAACGGCTGGGCTCGTTCCTGGATGGCCGACTGATCCGGCTCCTGATGGCGCCGGCACGGGCCGGCGGGCGAGCCTATCGACGGTTCTTCTCAGCCGGCGTCGGCGCGGTGACCAGTGCCTTCGACAAGATTCTCGGCGGGGAGCTGCTGAGCGACATCCAGACATTCGTCAGTGCGCTGGACACCATGTTCGGCGGGTTCCGCGAACGTGCCGATCAGACCTACGCACTGCTCAAGCAGCCTGATACCGCTTTCGTCATCGTCGCCACGCCCGAGGCGGACGCATTACGGGAAGCCTCGTACTTCGTCGAGAGACTCGCGGCGGACGGCATGCCGCTGGCCGGACTCGTGCTCAACCGGGTCCACCCAGACGGGGACACGGTGCTTGGCGAGTACCAGGCTTCCGGCGCCGCCGAGCGCCTCGACGACGTCCGGGGGCATCGGCTCACGGCCGCACTCCTGCGGCTCTATGCCGAAAATCGCCGGTTGGCCGCCCACGACTCACGCCGCGCCGCACGATTCGCCGCCGCGCACCCGAACGTCGCGGTCGCCCGCGTTCCCGTGCTCGCCATCGACGTCAACGACCTCGATGGCCTGCGCGAGTTCGGCAAGCGACTGGTCGACGGCTGACGTCAGCCTGCGTGCGCCATCTGTTCGTACTCTCCTCGGGCCGCTTCCAGCAGCGCCCGCCAGGAGTTCACCTGAGGTCGTCGGCGCAGTAATGCTCGGCGCTCACGCTCGGTCATCCCACCCCAGATCCCGAACTCGGTGCGGTTGTCCAGCGCATCAGCCAAGCATTCGGTCCGGACCGGACACCCCGTGCACAGTGCCTTCGCTCGGTTCTGGGCAGCGCCTGGGACGAACAGCTCGTCCGGTTCGGCCGAGCGACATGCTGCCTGGCTCGGCCAATCGGTCACCCACATCATCGCTCTCCCCCGTCGTAAAGCGCCTACCCCCGACTTCCCCCGTCCGGCGCCAGCGCTCCACTAAGATCGACGTGAGAGAAAGCGTACGGCAGTACGGTCCAACCCAACAGTGCGAAAATGGATCATCCATCGGCCCGGATTCAGCGGCCGGCCGGGCCCGAACCGGCCGTTCTCGCACCGCGCTGACAACCACGTAAGGTGCGTCCATGTCGTTGTTCCGCCTCGACATCGTCATCGCCGCTGTCCGGCGCACGCTGCTGATCATCGGAGTCAGCGGACTGGCCGGCGTCCTCGTGGCGGGACTTGCGCTTCCAGTGGCGGCCGGTCTCGGCCTCGCGGCGCGGGAGAGCTCGCAAGCGTTCAACGACATGCCGGCCGAGCTTGACGTCCAACCACTCGCCGAGCGCTCACGGATCGTCGACGCATCCGGCCGGACACTGGCGTACTTCTACGAACAGAACCGCCAATCGGTCAGCCTTGACAAGATCGCGCCGGTGATGCGGGATGCCGTCGTGGCGATCGAAGATCACCGCTTCTACGAGCACGGACCGATCGATCTGCGGGGTACGGCGCGTGCGTTCATCAACAACCTCGATGCGGGCCAGGTGACTGGCGGCGGGTCCACGCTCACTCAGCAGTACGTCAAGCTCGTGCTGTTCAACCAGGCCCAGACACCGGAAGAGAGGCTTGACGCCGTCCGCAGCACCGGCGCGCAGGGTTACGTCCGGAAGCTGCGCGAACTTCGCCTGGCCGCCGCGGTCGAGGACCAACTCACCAAGGACGAGATCCTGGAGCGCTACCTCAACATCGCGTTCTTCGGTGGCGGTGGAGGCAGTGGTGGCGGCGCCTATGGCGTCGAGGCCGCCGCTCGGTTGTTCTTCAACACGACCCCGGACCAGCTCACCCTCGGCCAGGCTGCGCTGCTGGCCGGGTTGGTCCAGGCACCGTCGGAGTACAACCCCATCGACAACCCGGAGAAAGCCATCGGCCGGCGGAACCAGGTGGTCACCCGGATGGCCGAGGAGAAGATGGTGACGCCCGAGGAAGCGCGTCAGGTCCGCCAGTCCGAACTCGGCCTCAACCTTGGTCCGACGCCGGCAGGCTGCGTTCCGGCATGGGCACCGTTCTTCTGCGACTACGTCGTGCACGAGATCCAGCTGATGCCCGAGCTCGGCGAGACGCCAGAAGAGCGGTTGAGCAATCTGGCTCGTGGCGGACTGACGATCGCGACGACGCTCGTGCCGTCAGCGCAGGAGGCCGCCCAGACCGCGGTGTCCAACCGGGTCGCCCCGACGGACTCGGCCGTGGGCACCATCGCCATGGTGGAGCCCGGAACCGGGTACATCCGGGCGATCGCGAACTCCCGTCAGTACGGGCCGGAGGGCCCCGGGAAGAGCCAAGTCAACTACGCAGTCGACAAGGACATGGGCGAGTCCAACGGCATCCAGCCCGGGTCGAGCTTCAAGCCATTCGTGCTCGCCGCCGCCATCAAGCAGGGCATTTCCCTGAACACCACGTTGGAGGCCCCGCAAGAGCTGAACGCGGGCAGGCTGCGGTTCGAGAACTGCGATGGCCGCAACACCAGCGAGCCGGACTACCGGCCGAAGAACTCGACCGGCTCGGGCACATTCACGCTTCGGCAGGCCACCGAGAGGTCGGTCAACACCTACTTCGTCCAGCTACTGGCCATGACTGGCATCTGCGAACCCTGGACCATCGCCACGAACGCCGGCATGACCAGAGCGACCGGTGAGCCACTGCTGCAGGTCCCGTCGTTCACCCTGGGTTCCAACGAGGTCTCGCCACTGTCCATGGCCGAGGCGTATGCGATGTTCGCGGCCCGTGGGGTGCACTGCAACTCGATGGCTGTCGTGCAGATCGTCGACAATGCCGGGAACGTACTCGTCGATCGCAAGCCGACGTGTGATCGGGTCCTCGAGGAGCCGGTGGCCGATGGCGTCAACGATGTCTTGCGTGGCGTGATCGACAACCCCGGCGCAACCGGCACGCGGATGCGCCTTGCCGGCGGACGGCCGGCGGCCGGGAAGACCGGTACGACCAACAACTCGGTCGCGGTCTGGTTCGCCGGATACACGCCGCAGCTCGCCGCGGCGGCAGCGGTCGCCGACCTCGACCCGCCCCAGGAGTCACTCGACGGCAGGTACTACAACGGTGATCGGATCCGCCAGGCGTGCGGTGGCTGCATTCCGGGCCCGATCTGGAAGGCCGCGATGGATGCTGCCCTCAAGGGGGCGCGAGTCGCCAAATTCAGTGCGCCGGACCCGAGCATCGTGCGCGGAATCAACGAAGAAGTTCCCGACGTCCGCGGGATGGACGTGGAGGCAGCGTCCGACCGGTTGGCAGGCGCTGGATTCGGTGCCCATGTCGCCGGGGAGGTCGCGTCCGCGATCGCCAAGGGTTTGGTTGTCGAGACCGATCCCCAGCCGGGCGCGAACGTCGCCCTCGGAAGCGACGTGGGGCTGATCGTCAGTACTGGCCAGCCCGAGCAGGGTCCGCCGCCGCCGGAGCCGGACGACCCGGGCCGGGGCAACCGGCCCATCATCATCATTCCGCCGCCGCCGACCTAGCCGTCACAAGAGCCGGGCCGCGCCGGAGTTGGCGTCGTCCGGGCGTCGGATCCGTAACCCAAATGACTACCTGGCACCCCCTGACAACTCGTCCACGATGCGATACACAAGCATCATCAGCGGGCGAACCAGGAGGAACCGATGCAGCGACCCCGTGGCCGTCGTTCCCAGATCGCGGCGGCTGCCGCGGTCGTTCTCGTCGCCTCGATGGCGGCGAGTCTGCCCAGCTCCGCCGCATCGGCCGCACTCGGTCGCGCCGCTCGCAGCCGAGGCCGAGAACGTCTTGTTGTTCGCCGCCGACGGGCTCCGGCAGGACATCGTCGAGCGCTACGCTGCCGACCGCGGGGTTCCCGGGTTCGCCGACCTTCTCCGCCGGGGCGCTGCTGCCAACGGCGGCGGCATGCTCACCCAGGCTCCGCCCAACACTGGCGCCGGGTGGTACACGATGGCCACCGGTGCCTGGCCGGGCGTGCACGGCTCGACGAACAACACCTTCTATATCAACAGCCAGCCCTTCGCCAATCGAACCGCCGCCTTCGACCCCGGAGTCCTGTCGGCGGAGACCATCGCTCAGGCCGCCGAGCGCGGCGGCAAGCGAGTCGTCCAGATGGAGTGGGCCGGTGGGCGTAACGGCGTGATCGAGGGCCCGACCGTGGACTTCCGGACCTTCCAGTCCGGCCGCGGTGTGACCACCAACTACGTCTCGCCGACGGACCGGCAGCCGCTGATCACTGCCTTCGGCCTCCAGTACGACCAGGTGACGCTCGCGCCGGCCATCGGCTGGACGAACGTGCCTGCCTCCTACAGCCCGGCGCTGGAGACCCGCATGCGGGTGCTCGACTTCGGCGTCGACAAGTACGGCCTCGACGCCTACATCTACGACAGCACCGACGACGGAACGACCAACTACGACCGGGTGCTGTTCTCGCGCGGCAAGGACGGCGCCAACCAGGTCGCCGACCTGGCCGAGGGTGAACTGGCCGACGTCAAGGTGACGATCGTCGGTGGCACTCTGGACGGCCTCACTGCCGGCATGCTGGTCAAGGTCGAAACGCTGACCGCCGACGCCTCTCAGGTGCGGCTGTTCCACACCTCGGTGAGCCGAGCGAATGCGACCTGGCCCGGCTGGCCGGGCGAGCCGGGCTTCACCGGCGACTTCGCCGAGTACGTGGCCCAGACGTTCCCGACATCGACGGCGGGCGACTTCGCCGTTCTCGAGGCCGGCATCGTCAGCGAGGAGACCTACGTCGAGCAGGGCCTGTACTGGGAGGAGTCGCACCACCCGCTGCTCGAGTACATGATCGAGACCTACCAGCCCGATCTCGCGCTGGTCGGCTACCCCGTCACCGACGAGTTCCAGCATCAGTTCCTGGGCCTGGTCACCCCGACCGTCCCCGACGGTTCACCGAACCCCGCATACGACGACGTGCTGCTCGACGGGACCCCCGACGACCGCGTCGACGTGCGGGAGGGTTTCATCCGCCGCGCCTACGAGGGCGCCGACGCCACCATGCGTCTTGCCCGCGAACAGCTCGGGAATCCGCGGGACGTGGCCACCTTCGTCGGCTCGGACCACGGCTTCGCGCCCCAGTTCCTTGCCATCGACGCCAGCAAGGTTCTCGTCGACCTCGGCCTGCTGTCGACGCCGCAGACGTCGAACTGCCGGCCGGCCACCGGAGAGACAATCGGCAAGGCCAAAGCGTGCTGGGCCGGGGGCACCGTCCAGATCTACCTCAACGTCGTGGGACGCAACCCGGCCGGCGGTGGACTCCAGCAGGTAGCCGTCGCGGACGTACCCGCGACTCTCGCGGCGATTGAGGCGGCATTCGCAGGACTCACCGACCCGAACGACTGGACCGGCGACGGCCAGCCGGAGGGCTGGCAGGTCATCGACCGCATCTTCACGCAGGCCGAGGCCCGCTACATCCCCAATGGTCCGGGCACCACGGCGAACATGGCCCACCCGACCAGGACCGGTGACCTCGTCGTCTTCGCCTACCCGCCATACCAGTACGACGCAGCGACACCAGGCACGCTGATCGCGAAGTCGGAGTTCTTCGGCCAGCACGGCTACGTGCCCGATGTGCAGGACCTCGACGACAACATCAACATGCGCGCCACGTTCCTGGCCGGCGGTGACGACATCGTCAAGGGCCGCTTCACGGTGCGCAGCATCGACGTCGCGCCGACCATTGCCTACCTCATGCGAATCCCGGAGCCGCAGCACGCACAAGGCCGCGTGCTCAAGGAGGTCATCAGGGGCACCAACAAAGTGAAGCCGCTGACGATCATCGGGCTGAACGACTTCCACGGCCAGCTGGACCCGACGACGATGGTGACTGACGGCCTCAACGTCAGCGTCGGGGGTGCGGCGTACCTGGCCACGATGTTCGACGAGGAAGCAGCGAACCTGCCCGGGCCGCCACTGCTGCTTGCCGGCGGTGACAACGTGGGCGCATCCCCACCGAACTCCGGGCTGCTAGAGGATCGGCCGGCGATCGAGGTCGAGAACGCCTGGGGCCTCGACGCGACGTCGTACGGCAACCACGAGTTCGACTACGGCATCGAACGGCTGCTCATGCACCAGGACTTGGCCAACTTCCCGTTCCTCGCCACCAACATCGTGGACGAGGACACCGGAGAGATTCCGGACTGGGTTACTCCATCGGTGGTCTTCACCGTCAATGGGGTCAAGGTAGGCGTGATAGGCGCGGCCTTGGAGGACACACCCGAACTCGTCCGGGCCGATGCCACCGAGGGGTTGACGTTCCTTCCTGCCGCTGAACGCGTGGCCGAAGAGTCGCGGCGGCTGGCCAGACGCGAGGGCGTCAAGGTGCAGATCGTCGTGATCCACGAAGGCACGGCGAACGGAGCCAATGCTGTCGATGGAACGCCGCCCGTGCCGTGGGACGGGCCGATCGTCGACATCGCCAAGGCCCTTGGCAGCACCACAGTCGACGCGATCGTGGCGGGCCACACCCACCGGGTGTCCAACCTGATGGTCGGCGACATCCTGGTCACCGAGGGCATCAATGCTGGCGCCAGCTATTCGGTCATGCAGCTGATGGTCTCCGGCGGCGACGTCGACTGGGCCGGCGGCGCGACTCGGATTGCCAGAAACCTCGGTGTCGCACCGCGCGCCGACGTCCAGGCGATCGTCGATGAGGCGAACGCCGAAACCGCCGTGCTGCGCAACGAGGTGATCGGGCAGCAGACCGCAGACATCATGCGGGATCCGACCCGGTTGAACGAGTCCCAGATGGGCGACTTCGTGGCCGACATCATGCGGGCGCGGTATCCCGGCGTCGAGGCGGCACTGACCAACTCCGGTGGCCTTCGCGCCGACTTGGTTGTCTCACCGCCGTCGTCGGCTGGGGAACAGCCTGGTGAGATCACCTGGGGCGAGGTGTTCGCGGTGCTGCCATTCGGCAACCGCACCGTGATCCTCACCCTCACTGGGGCGCAGCTCGAGCAGGCCTTCCTCAACGGATTCAGTCCATCCTGCAACTCGGCGATCGCCACTGGGAGGTTCCCGCAGATCTCCGGGCTGACGGCCACCTACACGTGCAACGGGACCACCCCGGTGGTGACGAGCATGTCGAAGGTGCCGGACGAACCCGGAGGGACGCCCACGCCGATCGGACCAGCGGACACGATCCGACTCGTCACCAACGACTTCATGTTCACCGGTGGCGACGGCTATACCGTGCTGGCGAGCGGCACCGATGTCCTGCAGCCGGGCGACGGCCTGCTGGAGATCGTTGTCGACTACATCCGGGCCGCATCGCCGGTCAGTCCGCCGATTCCGACCACCACCTGCACCGGGTCGACCTGCCGCATCGTCGAGCAGTAGGCACGCACCCGGTTTGCCTGGCTGGTCAGTGCTCGACCAGCCAGGCAAACCCGAGGCCGGGTAGCGACGCACGGCTGTTCTGCACGTCGAGTGTGCCGTCGCTGGACAGCACGGTCTCGAGCCGGCCGAGCGCATGGAACGGCGCGGTGTCGATCGACTCGTCGGCCTCGGAGAAGTTCGCCAGCCCGATGAAGTCGCCGCTGCGCGGATGCCGCCGCCGCCAGCCGAGCACATGCGGGTTATCCACGACGATAACCTCGAACTCCCCGCCCGTTCGCAACGCCAGCAGATCTTTGCGGGCCGTCGCCAGCCGCTGCATCCAGCCGAAGACCCGGCCCTCGATGGTGCTCTGATCACCCCGGCGAGCGGCCGCCGCCCAGTCCATCGGTGGCCGGTGCATCCACCGGTTGTCAGCCGCGAGCTCGGGATCGTCGAGATAGACGATGTCGTTGCGTAGTGCCAACTCGTCGCCCATGTAGATCAGCGGGATGCCGCCGTAGGCGAAGACGACCGAGTAGAGCAGCACCAGACGTCGGATGCCAAGGTCGAGGGCTTGCTCGTCACCGCGCTCGAGCGCCTCGTCGATGCCGCAGAGGGAAGCGGCCGACCCGGAAATACGGGCGTCGCCGGTGGCCGGGTTCTCCTGGAACAGCGCACCGCGCGCGTAGGAAAAAGGAAAACGGCCGGAGTAGAACTCGTTGAGGAATCGACGGTGCTCGAACCCGCCCAGGCCGACGGCGTTGGCGTCGGTATCACTGACCGCCCAGCCGATGTCGTCGTGGCAGCGGAGGTAGGTGACCCACGACGTCTCCGCCGGGATCGCTGCCATCCGGCGCAGCGACTGGGTGGCCAACAACGCGTCCTTGGCGGCGAGGCTGCTCCAGAGCATGACCATCAGCTGGTTGTGGTACGCAAGCTCGCATTCCGGCCGGTACCGGTCATGCCCCCCCAGGTAGGGAACCAGGTATTCGGGAGCGACGATCGCTTCGGCCTTGAAGATCGCAGCTGGCGCGGCCAACCTCACCAGTGCCCGCAGTGCTTGGACGAGACTGTGCACCTCAGGTTCGTTGATGCAGGTCGAGCCGAGCCGCTTCCAGGCGAACGGGATGGCGTCGAGCCGAAACACGTCGACGCCACGATTGGCGAGCCACAGGATCGTGTCGAGCATGGCTGCGAAAACGCTGGGGTTCGCGTAGTTGAGGTCCCACTGATAGGACCAGAACGTCGTCCACACCCAGCCGCCGCTGCCACCGTTCGCTTGGTCGAACCAGGTGAACGATCCGGGCGCGCGGTCGGGGAAGACCGCAGCGATGGTGCGCTCGTAGGCGTCGGGCATGGTCCGGTCTGAAAACGCGGTGTAGAAGTCGGCGTAAGCCGGATCGCCAGCGAGCCAGCCGCGGGCCCACTCGTGTTCCTTCGCGGTGTGATTGAGGACGACGTCGACACACAGACTGATCCCCCGGCCGCGCAGGACCCGGGCCAACTCCTCGAGGTCGTCCATCGTGCCCAGCCGCGGGTCGATGGCCCGGTAGTCCGAGACCGCGTAGCCGCCGTCGTTCTCACCGTCGCGAGGCTTGAGCACCGGCATCAGGTGGAGGTAGGTGATTCCGAGTTCGGCGAGGTAGTCGAGCCGGTTCGGCAGTTCGTCGAGCGTCCCGCAGAACCGGTCGACGTAGCAGACGTAGCCCACCATCCGGGCTCGTTGGTACCAGTGCTGGTCGATTTCCCGTCGTCGGTCGAGCTCCCGCAAGTCGGTCGGGCGCTCTGCCGCCGCCGAAACGGTCAGTCGCACCAGCCGCTCGACGAGCTCATCGACGTCATGGCTCGTGCCATACAGGGCGTCGATGGGCTCGTAGATGTCGAAGAAGTGCACCTCGAGCCGGGCGAGGAACGACGCTGCTTCTGGCCGACCCAACAGCTCCCCGGCCTCGACAGCGATTCGCCGGCGAAACAGGTCGAGGGCGGCAGCCGCCCGCTTACGGCGGGACGGCTCGGACCGGGCCATCACCGGCTACCGATGCCGATCGGCGGAGATGGCGACGATCACAGCAGCATCCTGCCGCCAATTCCCGCTGAACGACGGCAGGTCTCTGGCGTCATGCAGCGTCTTCGGTTCGGGGCGAGGCCTCGTGCCGCAAGACCTCCGACCGGTCACGTCCGGTCAGCCACACGGCAGGTCGGCCGCAATGGCAGCGAAGCTGCACAGCGATGCCTTGCGGACCGTTGTCTATCGACAAGATCTGGGACATCCCGACGAGCGACCGCTGACGCGTGACCGGGCAGGTGATCGCAAACATGGCGGACCTTTCTTTAGTATCCTGTCAACATGACAGTAACCTGTCAGACAGTATGCTGTCAACTATGGTGCCTGACCGCAGAGCGGCCCTGACGGCCTACCGACTGTTGATTGCTGACGTCTACGAGCTCGCCGGTGCATCGCGCCGAACGAGCGAGACCCTGGCACGCGAGGCCGGCCAGACGGCCGCACGGTGGCACGTCTTGAGCGTTCTCTCTGACGGACCGCGCACCGTCGCCAGTGCCGCGCGGCGGCTGGGATTGGCCCGACAGAGCGTTCAGCGTGTCGTCGATGACCTGGCTATTGCCGGGCAGGTCGAGTTGATCCACAACCCGGATCACGCTCGTGCACCGCTGGTCCAGGTCACGGCCGCTGGCCAGCTCACCCTGAAAACCTTGGTGCGTCGGTCGGACCGGGATCGCGCCGAGCTGCTCCACCAGGCAGCCGTCGACACCGACGATCTCGATGCAGCCCGACGCGTTCTCAGGGCACTCACTGCCGTTCTGAACAGCGTGGAATAGACAGATAGCTATGCCTGGCTGCCCGCCGCCGCCGCGTGGGTCAATGAACGAATTCGGCGCGCACACCGAGCAGCCGGACCGGCCGTCGGTCCTCGAACCGATCCAGCACCGCGATTGCGGCGGCTTCGAGCTCAGCAGCATCGCTGGTGGGGTGGTCGAGGGTCATGCTTCGCGTGTGGGTGAAGAACGGTGCGAACCGCACCTTCACTCCGACCCTGATGGCCGGGCGCTGTTCTGCGACCACGTCGGCCGTGACCCGTCGGGCCAGCTGCGCCACCTCGGCGCGCACCTGATCCCAGTCGGCAAGGTCCGCCTGGAACGTAGTCTCCCGGCTTCTCGAGCGCGGCACGTATGGCGTGCCGACAACCGGTGAGTTGTCCCCGCCGCGAGCCAGCCGGACGTACCACGGCCCCATCGTCGGTCCGAGCCGCTCCGCAAGCTGCTGCTCGTCGGCCGCGGCCAACTGCCCGACCGTTACCAGGCCCAACCCGGTCAACTTGCGGGCGGTTCGACGGCCAATACCCCACAGCGCGTCGGTCGGCCGGTCGGCCATGACCTCGTACCAATTCTCTGCCGTCAGCCGGTACACGCCGGCCGGTTTCGCGAAGCCGGTCGCCAGCTTCGCCCGAAGCTTGTTGTCCCCGATGCCGATCGAGGAGTACAACCGCGTCGCGGTCAGCACCGCTGCCTGCACGTCGCGAGCCAGCGCTATTGGGTCGTCGGTCACAGCGCCGAGGAATGCCTCGTCCCAACCCATCACCTGGACGATGACGTCGAACTCGCGCAGCGTGGCCATGACCTTCGCCGAGGCCTCCTCATAAGCTGCGAAGTCGCTTGGCAGGAAGATGGCGTTCGGACAGCGTTTGGCGGCCGTGCGTAATGGCATGCCCGAATGGATGCCGTACTCGCGCGCCTCGTAGGAAGCCGTCGCCACCACGGCACGTTGCGTCGGGTCGCCCGCTCCGCCGACGACCACTGGCAGACCCGCCAGCTCCGGGCGCCGCAGCACTTCGACGGCCGCGATGAACTGGTCGAGGTCGATGTGCAGGACCCAACGCGCCGGTGGCACCCCAGCAGTGTGCCCGCTGCCACCGACGTGGTCGCACCCGCGATGCGTGCGCGAGACAGGTGGGTGTCGGTGCTGGCGGCTAACGTGCCGCTATGGCTGATGCGACCACGCCGGTGCCCGTGACCGATCGCCCTTTGCTCCCGCAAGGCTACGGCGTGCCGACCACCACCCGCGGGCTCCTCGCCTGGTCCGACGTCGAGCCGCGGCTGGTCGCCGCGCTGCACTATTGGCTGGCCACTGTCCGGCCCGATGGCACGCCGCACGTCGTGCCGCGGTGGGGCGTGTGGCTGGACGGTCGGTTCTGGTACGACGGTGCCCCGACCACCCGGCACGCCCGCAACCTCGCTATCAATCCGGCGTGCACGTTGAACTTGGAGAACGGCGCCGAAGCGGTGATCGTCGAGGGCACATCGGTGCCGACGCGGGCCGACGCGGACGGCCTTGGCACCCGGCTGGCCGAAGCGTTTGAGAAGTACCACACGTTGGGGTACTCACCCGGTGCGGATTCCTGGTCGGGTGAAGGCGGTGGCGGGCTGTGCGTACTGGCACCGCGCCGGGCACTGGCGTGGTTCTCGTTCCCGAAGGACTGCACTCGGTTCCGCTTTGAACCATCGTAGGCAGCTGGCCTGGCTGCGCCTCAGGAACGCCAGTCCATCACCGTAGGTCATACCCGAGATTCACTCGCTGTCCATCGCGGTCGACCGGAGGCGAGGCGCATTCCCCGATCCGGCGCGGCAATAGGGGTGCGCCTGCGCCGATCGTCACCGGTGTCACGCTCAGGAGCGGGTCGGGGTGGCGGGATTTGAACCCGCGGCCTCTTCGTCCCGAACGAAGCACGCTACCAAGCTGCGCCACACCCCGAAGTAACGCCGGAAGCATAGTCGAGCCCTCGACCCGGCCCGAAATCAGAATCAGCACCGTCGTGAAGATTGTCGTGATGCCTGCGGCACACTTTCCCCGCTCGGGAGAGCACACGACGATCTTCACAACCAAGGCTCGAAAGCTCATCCGCGTCGGGATGAGAGGGGTCACTGTGCGGTGAGCGTCAGCAGCGTTGCCTCGGGCGGGCAGGCGAACCGCACCGGCGCATACGGCGAGGTGCCGAGACCGGCAGAAACGTGCAGCCACGAGGCGTCCAGGTTCCCGTTGGCGGGATGACGGGACAACCCCTTGGCCCGGCGCGGCTCGAGATCACAGTTGGTCACCAGCGCGCCCCAGCCGGGAACACATAGTTGCCCTCCGTGGGTGTGCCCGGCGAGCAGCAGCCGATATCCGTCGGCCGTCATCGCGTCGAGAATCCGCCGATACGGCGCATGGCTGACGCCAATGGCGAGGTCAGCGGGCTCGGCCGGCCCGGCGACCTCGGCGTAGCGGTCCATGTCCGTGTGCGGGTCGTCCACCCCGGCGAAGACAAGTTCCCGCCCGTCGATCGTGAGCGAGCCTCGGGCGTTGGTCAGGTCGAGCCAGCCGGCATCCCGCAATGCGTCTCGGAACTCTTTCCACGGTAGGTCCGGTCCACTCGTCCGCCTCGGCCGGTTCGACCGCAGCAGATAGCGAGCCGGGTTTTTGGGGACCGGCGCGTAGTAGTCGTTGGATCCCAAGACGAATACACCCGGTCGACGCAGCAGCGGGCCGAACGCATCGAGTACATCGGGCATTGCCTGTTTGTGCGCCAGATTGTCGCCGGTGTTGACGACCATGTCGGGCTGGAGGGCGTCGAGGGAACGCACCCAGTCGCGCTTCCGATTCTGTCCAGGTGTCATGTGCAGGTCGGAGACGTGAAGAATGCGCAACGGCCGCTGGCCGGCGGGCAACACCGGGACATCGACGCGGCGGAGTCGATATGCCTGCACCTCGTAGCCGGCCGCATACGCCAGGCACCCGATAGCCGTGGCTGCCGTGCCGACGCCAATCCGCGCAGCCGTCGAGCTCCACATCCTCGGCACTCGGCAAGGCTGTCATATCCGGACCGACAGTTCCGAACCCGATCGATCTTCGAACCGTGACATCGGGGTAGGAGGATGCACATGGACACAGCTCTGCCCGAGCGCGCCGAACGGCAGCGTTCCCGAGGGACCGGCGACGCCCCGTTGCACCCCGTCGGAAACTGACGGCTGCCAAACTGTCGGCATGGCCGAGCTCAAGGACCGTCTACGCGCCGACCTCACCGAGTCCATCCGTGCTCGGGACGAGTTGCGGACCGCGACGATCCGGATGGTGCTCACTGCAGTCACTACTGCAGAGGTCGCTGGTGCCGAGGCGCGGGAGCTCTCCGACGACCAGGTCCTCACGGTTCTGGTCAAGGAGGCAAAGAAGCGGCGCGAGGCCGCCAACGCTTACCACGACGCCGGCCGCGACGATCGGGCCGAGCGCGAGGAAGCCGAGGCAGACGTGATTGCCGACTACCTGCCGACGCCACTGACTGACGACGAGTTGACGAGCCTCGTCGATGCCGCCGTTGCTGAGACTGGCGCGACCTCAATGCGCGACATGGGTGCGGTGATGAAGCGGCTGACGCCGCAGGTCGGCGGCCGCGCCGAGGGCCGGACGGTAGCTGAAGCCGTCAAGTCACGCCTCGCCGGAACTTGATCGACGGAGCATTTTGGGGCTTGTAACGCCAAGAACGCTCCGTGGATCTTGCTTCGGCTGATTCATCCACACGACATTCGCACCGCTGCAGGCCGTCCACAGCCAGCCGATCAGATGGTCCGCGGACCGTCCGCGGGCTACATGGTTACGGAATGCAGATTCCACGGGTCACGTCCTTGGCGTATCAACAAGATGGCCTGATTACCCGCCGGCAGGCACTCGCGGCTGGCGCCAGTCCAGACGCGATCCGCCACGCCTTGTCTGCTGGCAAGTGGCAGGTCGTCGTGCCGCGGATCTATGCCATATTTGCCGGACCGACAAGCCGCATCCATCAGCTACGAGCCGCAGTTCTCCACTCCGGACCCGAGTCGATGATCACCGGCACTACCGCATGCACGATGACGGGCTTGCGGTATGTTCCGGCCCCGGCAGGCATGGTGGACACAATCGTCAGGGCCGAGCGCAGGCCGGGCGACATGCAGCAGATCCGGGTGCATCGCACCTCTCGGCTTCCGGAGCCCGTTTGGTGGATCGACGACGCCTCACCGAATGCCGCGGCAGAGCTGGAGCGGGCAATGCCCTGGTGGATTCCGGGGGACGTGCTCGCGCCAATGGCACGACGATGGACATTGCCAATGGTGCCACCTGCCCGGGCCGTGATCGACGCCATTCGCTTTCGGGTCGTGCTCGACAGCCACGACGGGGAGCCGTGGCGCAGTCATCAACTTCTGCAGGACGCGCGTGCGCTGGTCTGCGAAGTAGTCCAACGGCGTCGATGCTCGGTCGCCGATCTCGTGGCCGAATTGGAGGCCGCACCCAGAGCCGGCACGGCGGTCATCAACAAAGCGCTCGATGACGTGAGAGCGGGTTGCCGGTCGGCCCCCGAATGCGACCTGCGTGATCTCGTGCGGTCATGTATAGGTCTTCCGGAGCCGCGGTGGAACCTTCCCCTACCGGGCCACATGGGAATCATTCCGGATGCCTGCTGGCCCGAGGCCAAGCTGGTAGTCGAGGTCGACTCGGCGGAATGGCACCAGTTCGGCGCCGCACCCGAAGCTACGGCGCGCCGACATGCCATGTACGCGAGCCTAGGCTGGCGCATATTTCCGGTTTCTCCATACCGCTTGCGGCACGATGCCGCGCAGGTCCGACGGGAACTGCTGGCCGCGTACCGGTCAGGGCTGGCTCGAGCATGATCCACGGAGCAGATTGGGGGCTATAGCCCCAAGAACGATCCGTGGATCATGGTTTCGGCGGCTGCGGGAACGTCAGGCGGCTACGAGCTCCGCGGCAACGAGCTCGGCGATCTGGGCGGTGTTGAGTGCGGCGCCCTTGCGCAGGTTGTCGCCGCAGACGAACAGTTCCAGCGCCGTGGGGTCGTCGAGGGAGCGCCGCACGCGGCCCACCCAGGTGGGATCGGTGCCGACTGCGTCAGCGGGCGTCGGGAACTCGCCGCGCGAGGGGTCGTCGTAGAGCACAACACCCGGAGCATTGCGCAGAATCTCCCAAGCAACGTCCGCGGTGACCTCGCGCTGGAAGACCGCGTGCACAGCGACCGAGTGGGTGGTCACGACCGGCACTCGCACACAGACGAACAGGTCCAGCGCCGCGGGGTCGTCGAGGGAGCGCCGGACGCGGCCGACCCACGTGGGGTCGGTGCCGACTGCGTCGGCCGGCGTCGGGAACTCGCCGCGAGAGGGGTCGTCGTAGAGGACGACACCCGGAGCATTGCGCAGGATCTCCCACGCAGTGTCGGCGGTGACCTCGCGCTGGAAGACCGCGTGCACAGCCACCGAGTGCGTGGTCACGACTGGCACTCGCACGCAGGTTGCCGATACCCGCAATTCCGGCAGGTCAAGGATCTTGCGCGACTCGTTACGGATCTTGAGCTCCTCCGAGCTCCAGCCGTCGTCCTTCAGGGATCCCGCCCATGGCACGACGTTCAGGGCAAGAGGCGCTGGGAACGGCCCCAGATCGTCGCCAACGACGCGACGGACGTCGCCGGGCTGGGTACCAAGCTCGCGGTTGCCGGCGACCTTTTGGATCTGGTCGTGCAATGTGTCGATGCCGGCTTGACCCGATCCCGATGCCGCCTGGTACGACGCGACGACGAGTTCCGTCAGGCCCAGCTCGGCATGCAGCGAGCCGACCGCGACGATCATCGACAATGTCGTGCAGTTCGGATTCGCAATGATGCCCTTTTGCCGCGTGCGGACTGCGCGCGCGTTGACCTCGGGCACAACCAGCGGCACTTCGGGGTCCATCCGGAACGCGCCCGAGTTGTCGACGACCACCGCACCCCGTTCGGCGGCCACCGGTGCCCATTGAGCCGAGACCTCGTCGGGTACGTCGAACATCGCGACGTCGACGCCGTCGAAAACCTCCGCCCCAAGGGCCACGACCTCCATCTCGGCGCCGCGGACGGAGAGCCGACGGCCAGCAGACCGCGGCGACGCGACGAGCCGGATCTCGCCCCAGACGTCCTTGCGAGTCGAGAGCAGGTCGCGCATGACCGTCCCGACCGCTCCGGTCGCGCCGACAACCGCGAGCGTCGGTTTACGCACACTCATCGGCCACTCCCGCCGTAGACCACCGCCTCGACCTCGACGGCGTCGAGGTCGAAAGCCTCGTGTACGGAGGCCACCGCAAGGTCGACGTCGTCCCCTCGGACGACTACGGAGATCCGGATTTCGGACGTGGAGATCATCTCGATGTTGACGCCGGCGGCCGCCAGCGCGCTGAAGAAGCGGGCGCTGACCCCCGGATGGCTGCGCATCCCCGCGCCGATCAGCGAGACCTTGCCGATTCCGTCGTCATACCGCAGCGACTCGAAGCCCACTCGGTTCTGGATATCGCTGAGGGCCTGCAATGCTCGGCGGCCGTCCGCCTTCGGCAGGGTGAAGGAGATGTCCGTCCGGTTGGTGGCTGCAGCCGACACGTTCTGCACGATCATGTCGAGGTTGATCTCGGCGTCGGCGACCGCCTGGAAGATCGTGGCAGCCTCCCCGACCTTGTCGGGGACTCCGACAATGGTGATCTTTGCCTCACTGCGGTCGTGCGCGACTCCGGAGATGATCGGCTGCTCCATGTCGGTCTGGTCGCTCCCTTCCGGCCGGTTGGTGACCCAGGTGCCGTCGAGTGTGGAGAAGCTCGATCGGACATGGATCGGCAGGCCGTAGCGCCGCGCGTACTCTACGCACCTCAGATGCAAGACCTTGGCACCACAAGCGGCCATCTCGAGCATCTCTTCGTAGGTGATGCGTGGGATTCGACGGGCCGCAGGGACGATCCGAGGGTCAGCGGTGAAGATGCCGTCCACGTCGGTGTAGATCTCGCAGACGTCGGCCCCGAGCGCCGCCGCCAGTGCGACAGCCGTCGTGTCCGACCCGCCGCGGCCCAGCGTCGTAATGTCCTTGCTGTCCTGGCTCACACCCTGGAATCCCGCGACGATCGCGACCGCGCCGCCGTCGAGCGCCTGCCGGATGCGGCCGGGCGTCACGTCGATGATCCGTGCGCTGCCGTGCGCCGACGTCGTGATGACGCCGGCCTGGCTACCGGTGAACGAGCGAGCCTGGTGGCCGAGGTCTCCGATCGCCATCGCCAGCAGCGCCATCGAGATTCGCTCGCCTGCGGTCAGCAGCATGTCCAGTTCACGCCCAGCGGGCAGGGGTGAGACCTGACCGGCCAGGTCGAGCAACTCGTCGGTGGTGTCTCCCATCGCGGAGACCACGACCACGACTTCGTGACCGTCTCTGCTGCTCGCGACGATCCGCTGCGCGACCCGCTTGACTGCTGCGGCGTCGGAGACCGAGGAGCCCCCGTACTTCTGGACGATCAAGCCCACGTGGTGCTCCTCCCTTCAGCGCTGGCCCGTTCCTAGCCTGCGTGAGTCTAGGCGACGCACCTGTGAGCCCTTGGGCCGTTTCGAATCGCGGGATGTGCGCTAGGCGCCTTCGGGGCCGGGCACACCATGGGCACTACGATGCAGGCCTACGTTCTCGCCGGAGGCGGCCGTGGCGATCGAGCAGCAGCGTGCTGGCGTTGCGACCGCAGCCGTACGGCGCACGTTCGGCGACGTTGTCGCCGTCGATCATGTCGACCTGACGGCCCCACCGGGTTCCGTCACCGCCTTGGTGGGACCCAACGGTTCGGGAAAGACGACGCTGCTGCTGGTGCTCGCCACGCTGCTCCGCCCGGATTCCGGGACGGTATGGGTCGCGGACTCAGATCCGGTCACCGATCCACAGGCGGTTCGGGCGGTGACCGGCTGGATGCCCGACTCGTTCGGCACGTACGACACGCTGACTGCCCGCGAGGTGCTCGAGTTCGCCGCGAGCGCGTACCGCCTGACGCGGGATCGCGGCGCACAGCGTGCGCGCGAATTGCTGGAGCTGATTCACCTCACCGATTACGCCGACTTGCCCGTGCACGTACTGTCACGCGGCCAGAAACAGCGGCTCGGGCTGGCCCGCGCCCTCGTGCACGACCCGAGCGTCCTGCTTCTCGACGAGCCGGCAGCCGGTCTGGACCCCCGGAGCCGGATCGAACTTCGTGGGGTTCTTCGCGGGCTGGCGGCGGACGGCCGTACGGTGCTGGTGTCGAGTCACGTCCTCGCCGAGTTGGAGACCACGGCCGACCGGGTCGTTTTCGTCGACCGTGGAAAGACCGTCTCCGAGCAGGAATTGGCCGATCTGCCCCGATCGGAGCGGCGGCCATGGCGCATGCAGGCACTGGACCGGAATTCCCTTGTCGACGCTCTCGACCGGTACGGAGTCGAGCACGCCGACCCCGACCCGAGCGGAGTGGAGGTGTTGCTGTCCGGCGACGAAGCGGCGGCCCAGCTGCTCGCTCGGCTTGTACGGGACGACGTTCGAGTGACGACGTGCGCACCGGTCGGTAGCGGCCTGGAGGATGCCTACCTCGCCATGACAGAGAACCGTCGATGACCGTCGAGCCTTCCGCGCAGCCCGCCGCCGAAGGTGCCCACAGCCATTCGACTGTGGCCGCCATCAGTTGGTGGGGGGTGCGCACCATGGCGGAGCACGAGTTCCGGCTACGGCTTCGGGCCGGTCGCTGGCGCTGGCTGCTCGGTGCCTGGTTCGTCACCTTGCTGCTGCTGACTTGGGGACTTCGGGCGGCCTTGGTCGCGACCGGGGCGCCGGAACCGGGTGTCGACATGTTCGGCGGCCTGATGCTGTTCATGCTGGCGCTCGCGATGCTGGTCGTTCCCGCGCTCACTGCGCAGTCGATCAACGGCGACCGCGAACGCGGCGTCCTCGCGACCCTCCAGACCACGCTGCTCACCCCAGCGGAAATCGCTGTCGGCAAGCTCTTTGCCGCCTGGGCGACCGCGTTGGTGTTCTTGGCGGTTTCGCTCCCGTTGATCGGGTGGTGCCTGGTAGAGGGCGGTGTGTCCGTCGGTCGCGTGATCGGCACGCTGATCGTGATGGCCCTGCTCCTCGGGGCTTTGGCGGCTATTGCGCAGTGCCTGTCTGCGCTATTCGCCCGCAGCACGACTTCGGCTGTCATGTCGTACCTGGTGGTCTTCGCCCTGAGCATCGGCACGCTCATCGCCTTCTTTATCGGGCTGATGCTCACTACCGAGACCCAAACGGTCACCGAGCGGATCCCGGTGTGGGACAACGGCCAACCCCAGTTCGACGAGGAGACCGGTCAGCCGATCAACGTCGACCGTTGGCAGACGGCCGAGTACAAGGCATCGGTCCAGCAGACGGAGAAGGTCTGGTGGGTACTGGCCCCGAATCCCTTCGCGGTCCTCGCCGACTCGACGAGCGGAACCGCCGAATGGGAACGAGCAGGGTTCGACCCGCTGCAGACAATTCGCGAAGGTCTGCGGTCCGCTCGCGACCCTGACTCGGGCTGGAGTGGTGTCGCGAGTACCAAGAAGGCGGTCTGGCCATATGGGCTGGCCTTCAACATGCTGCTCGGGGTCGGCGCTCTCACCCTGACGATTCGCCGTTTGAGAACGCCGTACAAGCGCCTTCCCCGCGGGGTGCGGGTGGCTTGAGGTTCGTTCTTAGCCTCCGCGACCCACTACCCCCACGCCCTCCTGTCGGATCGCCGGTCAGCGCTCGGAGGCTTCCGCAACTACGTCGGCCAGCAGCTCGTCTTCGGCTTCGCTCACCGGGTCAGTGTGATGGTCGAGCCGGGTATGGGCGATCAGCGAGTGCAGCGCCCGAAGGATCCCGCCGCAGGTTGCTCCCCACGACGACAGGTAGGAGAACTGCCACCACCACAGCGCCTCGAGTGTGCGCCCATCGTGGTAATGCGCCAGGCCGTGCAGCAGGTCGGAGGCGATGCTCGCCAGATCGTCGGAGATCAAGAAGCCGTCGGCGCCGCGATCGGGGTCCATCGGATCGACGATCTCGACGTAGTCGTCGACGGGAGCGAGCAGGCGAGCCAATCGTTCCCGCAACTCCTCGACATCGGGATCGGGTCCCGCGTCGGGCTCGAAGCGTTCGTCCGGGACGACATCGCTGATGGCCCCGAGCCTTCCCCCTGCAAGCGCCAGCTGGCTGATCTCCAACAGCAGTAGGGAAAGCGTGCTGCCGGTGTCCTCGCCTCGAGCGATTTCCCGCAAGGCGACCAGGAAGCTTTCGATCTGGTCGGCGATCTCAGCGGCGAAGTCCGCATACTCGTCAGCGGCATCCGGCTCAGACATCGAGCAACCTCCGCCCCTCGAACGCACGGCCCAAGGTGACCTCGTCGGCATACTCGAGGTCGCCTCCTACCGGAAGTCCACTGGCCAGCCGCGTGACGCGCAACCCCATCGGCTTGATCAATCTGGCCAGGTACGTCGCAGTCGCCTCGCCCTCGAGGTTCGGATCGGTCGCGAGGATGACCTCCGCGACCGTGTCGTCGGCAAGCCGTCGCATCAACTCGCGCACCCGAAGATCGTCCGGGCCGATGCCCTCGATCGGGCTGATCGCTCCACCGAGAACGTGATAGCGACCGCGAAACTCCCGCGTGCGCTCGATCGCGACGACGTCCTTCGGCTCCTCCACCACACAGATCAGGGCAGGGTCCCGCCGTGGGTCACGGCATATCCGGCACTGTTCCTCTTCGGCGACGTTGCCGCAGACGGCACAGAACCGCACCTTGTCCTTCACCTCGACCAGCGCCGCGGCTAGCCGGCGCACATCCACGGCATCGGAAGCGAGCAAGTGGAAAGCGATCCGCTGGGCGCCCTTGGGGCCGACACCCGGCAGCCGGCCAAGCTCGTCGATGAGATCCTGGACGACGCCCTCGTACATGACCGGCCCCTACTCCGACGTTCAGGTGCCGGCGACTGCTGGCGGGTCCTGACCGGCTGGGCCGCCGAGCATGCCGCCGATTTCCTTGCCCAGCGGACCCATCTGCTCGGCCGCCATCTTCTGCACCTGAGCGGTGGCGTCGCGCACTGCCGCCACCACGAGGTCGGCCAGTGTCTCGACGTCAGCGGGATCGACCACCGCCGGATCGATCTCGAGTGCGACCAGCTCCCCTGCTCCGGTGACCGTGGCCGTGATCAAACCGCCGCCAGCCGTGCCGGTGACCTCGGCCTCGGCCAGGTTCTGTTGCGCCGACATCAGTTGTTCCTGCATCTGCTGAGCCTGCTGGAGCAGCTGCTGGAAATCGATGCCTTCCGAGCCGGGCGGGAACACTCGCTGCCTCCGTTGCTGGTCGGTTTGGCGCTGGCCGATTTGCTCCTGAACGTGAGCCTAACGCGGTGCCCAACGGTCTATCAGCCGTGCTCGATCTCCTCGATCACGCGTGCGCCGAGAGTTCGTTCCAGGAGTTGGCGTTCGGACATGCTGTCGGAGTCGTGGTTACGGTCGTCGGGGCTGACCTCGTCGTCGCTTGACCGCCCGGGTGATGACTCGCCTGTCGGGGTCGGCTGGCGAATGGCCGCACGAGCCGCCGTGGCCGGCGTTTCTTCCGATGGTCTCGATGGCGTGACCACGGGGACCGGAAGCTCTGGCGGCTCGGCCCCCGCGGTGGCGCCGGCGGTGGCCTCGGAGTTCGACTGAACCGCTGGATCGACGATCGCCTCGATCCGCAGATCGACGCCGAGCACGTCGGCGATAGCTTCGCGGAGATTGGCCTGGAAGTCATCGCGGCGGACGAAGGTGTCGCGCAGTGACGCCTGGCGGAACCCCAGCGTCAGCACCCCCTCGGTAACATCGACGACCGCCGCCTGCTGGGAGATGAGGCTCCACGGGGTGCGTTTGATATCACGCAGGCGCACCAGGACCTCAGGCCAGAGCCGCCGCAGGTCAGCCGTGCCGCTGGCCAGGACGCCGCTGGCCGCGAGGTTCCGCTCGGGGTCCTGGGGTTGTGGATGGGCGTTTTCCGTCGGCGCCGATTGCACTTCCAGGCCAGCCGCGGGCGCGGCATCGGTTTCGGACGTCAGCTGGTCGTCAACTGCCGCAGAGTCGGTCATGCCTGACGCAGAACGCGCGCCCACGTCAACCGGCGGCTCGGCTCCGCCGCCGGTTCCTGGCGCGACGGCGTCATCGAGACCGAGTCGCCGCTCGAGGCGATCTAGCCTGGCCTGGATCGCGACGGCCGAGCCACCAGCACCAGGCAGCAGCAGGCGGGCACACACCAGCTCGAGCTGCAGGCGCGTCGGAGTCGCGCCTTTCATCGCGGTGATGCCCTCGTCGACGACGTCGGCCAATCGAACCAGGTCGGCTGGTCCGAACCGACCGGCTTGCGCGGCCATCCGAGCTGCCTGGTCGTCCGGCGCCTCGATGAGACCGCTCGATGCCGCGTTCGGCACCGTCCGCACGATCACCAGGTCGCGGAAGCGCTCCAACAGGTCGGTGAGGAAACGGCGAGGATCATGCCCGGAGTCCATGACCTTGTCGATCGCGGCAAATACACCCGCGCCATCGTCGGCGGCAATGGCGTCGACCACTTCATCGAGCAGGGTGGCGTCGGTGAACCCGAGCAGTGCGATCGCCAGGTCGTAGGTGACTCCCTCCTCGCCGGCGCCCGCGATGAGCTGGCCCAGAACCGACTGGGCATCGCGGGCCGAGCCCGCACCTGCGCGCGCGACCAGGGCCAGGGCGGCCGGTTCGATCGCCACCTTTTCCTGCCGGCAGATGTTGGCCAGGTTCTGCTGCAAGATCCGGCCGGGAATCAACCGGAAAGGGTAGTGGTGGGTACGGGAGCGGATGGTGCTGAGGATCTTGTCCGGTGCCGTCGTCGCGAAGATGAACCTCAGATGTGGCGGCGGTTCCTCGATCAGCTTCAGCAGCGCGTTGGCCGCACCCGGGCCGAGCTGGTGCGCTTCGTCGATGATGTAGATCTTGAATCGAGACGAGATCGGCGTGAAGTGGGCCTTCTCCCGTAGGTCCCGCGCATCGTCCACCAGGCCGTGCGTGGCTGCGTCGAGTTCGACGACGTCGATGCTGCCCGGGCCGTTGGGGGCCAGGTCGCGGCAGGAGTCGCACACTTCGCACGGCTCCGGAGTAGGCCCCTGCTCGCAGTTGAGGGACCGGGCGAGAATGCGCGCGCTGGACGTCTTGCCACAGCCTCGGGGACCAGAGAACAAGTACGCATGATGCACGCGGTCATTGGCGAGAGCCCGGGTCAACGGCCCGGTGACATGGTCCTGCCCCACCACGTCGGCGAACCGGCCGGGCCGGTAGGTGCGGTACAACGCAAGGGAGGACACTCTTCGAACCCTAGCTTCGGGCTCCGACCGAGAGATGGTCGCACTCGGACTCGCTCGGACTCCTCGTCCGCCAGCGAAAGGACCCCCCGCGCACCCGGTAGAGCCCACCTGCCCTTGCTGCCTTCCGGCCCTGGGGGATTGAGCGGGATGCCGCCGCACGAGGGGTCGGCTGCCCAGTGTACGGCGCGCGCGGCGCCGAGCGGCGCATGCCTGCCCGGTCACCGGGACGGTCAGGCGCTTGATCGCCGCCACTCACCGGACATCGGCTGTTGGGCCGTGCTCGGTTACCCTCGGCGACGGAGGATTCGCCTAGTGGCCTAGGGCGCACGCTTGGAAAGCGTGTTGGGGGCAACCCCTCGCGGGTTCGAATCCCGCATCCTCCGCTGACGAGGCGGTCGACCGGATGCTCGGCCTTGTCGGGCGCAGCCCAGGACAGATCGCCGGGAGGTGCGGCCGATGGTGCATCCCGAAGACGACAGCGGACTGCCCGGCCTCTGGATCTGCCCGCGCTGCGGAGCCAGGTTGGTGAGCCGGAATTTATGGCACTCCTGCGGGACGTTTACCCTCGACGGCTTGTTTGCCAAATCTGAGCCAACCGTGTTGGGCCTGGCTCGGAAGTACGTCGCCATTCTGCACACGCTCGGCGACGTCCAGGTGATTCCGCAGAAGACGCGACTCGTCTGCGTTGCCCGGGTTCGGTTCGCTGGACTCGAGCCGCGTAGGGAGGGCTTTCTGGCAAATTTTGCGCTGCATCGATGGCTGGTTAGCCCGCGGATTGTCAAGACGGCAGATTATGGCCCGCGCTGGCGGGTCCATTACGTCCTCGTTCGGGCTGACACCGACCTGAACGATGAGCTGAGAGCATGGCTGCAGGAGTCGCACGACATCGTCGGCGCGCAAAGCGGCCTTCACCGCTAGCCTTCGCCTCTCGGCCTAACGGCTCCGTGCCTGGAACACGACAAGTTTCGGCAGGTCAGGCCCCACCGCGTCCGCCGGCCGCTTCCGCTGACCGACGGTCAGCGGCCAGCCTTGGATGAGCGAAAGAAAGGCGCGGCGCAACTCGTCGGGGGTCACCGAGGTGTCGATCAGCGCGGAGAAGAAGGTGCGGCGCACATGCCGGCCGAGACTTTCGACCTCCTCTGCGGTGCATTGGGGCAATGCAAGGGCAAGTGGTCGTGTGCAGGAATCGAGGCCTCGCTCGATGCTGACTCGAATGTGCTCCCAGGCAATGTCGGAGTCGAGTTCGCGCGCTGCTTGGAAGGCCGGCCGGATGAACGCGCGGACGGCGGCAAGCGCGGAATTCAGCTCCTCGTCCCGGCCGATCAGCCGGGCACTGCTGACCCGCATCCAGTGGGCCACGTCTCCGGGTATACCGCTGCACGACGTACTTCACCAGGCGTCGCAGCGGTTCACCAGGCACACGAGCCTGGTGAACCACCCACCAGGGTGGTAAACGTGGTCATTCCGGAGTCATACCGGAGAGGCGGAAGACCGGCGGGGAGGTCAGCGGCGGCGGGTGCCGAACACGCCGCGGGTGATCTCGCGAGCGAGAGCCGTGCCCGCAGACCGCAGGAAGCCCTCGACGGCCTTCGAGCCGAGCACCTGTTCGACGACGCCGGCATCGGCGCTTGCGTGATCGCGGCTTCCGTGCCGGCGGCTCGGGAGGAGGCGGCGGCACGGTCGGTGTGCCGGTGCCGAGGATCTCCTGCTCGAGCCGCTCGGCTTCGGTCATGCCGGCCGGCGGAGCGGGCGCGGCCGTCTCGGCAGGTGCGCCGGCCGAAGCCGGCGGCGTGCCCAGCGGGGCACCCGGGCCGGCGGCGATCTCACCGGTCAGCTTCTCGTACGCGGACTCTCGGTCTAACGCCTCGGCATAGAGCGGCGCAAGCGGAGACGCGGCGACGATCCCGTCGAGCACCGACTGGGCCGACGGTGCCATCAGCGACCGCGGGGCCGGCAACATCGCGTACGCGACCGGCGTCGGAGCGCCCTTCTCCGACATGACGGTGATGACCGCCTCGCCGATGCCGACGGTGGTGAGCAGTTCCTCGAGGTCGTAGGGGGAGGTCGGGAACGTCCGGACGGTGGCCTTGAGCGCCGCAGCGTCGTCAGGGGTGAACGCCCGCAGCTGGTGCTGGATCCGGCTGCCCAGCTGGGCCAGCACGTCTTCGTGGACGTCCTTGGGTGTCTGGGTGACGAAGAAGACGCCGACACCCTTCGAGCGGATCAGCCGGACGGTCTGGATCAGCGCGTCCCGGAACCCAGGCGACGCATCCTTGAAGAGCAAATGCGCCTCGTCGAAGAAGAAGACCAACTTCGGCTTGTCCAAGTCACCGGCCTCGGGCAGCACCTCGAAAAGTTCGGCGAGCAGCCACATCAGAAAGGTCGAAAAGAGGACCGGCCGGTCCTGAACCCCCGGCAGCTCGAGCAGCGTGATCATGCCCCGGCCGTCGGCGGTGTTGCGCATCAGTTGCGAGACGTCGAACTCGGGCTCCCCGAAGAACGTGTCACCGCCGGACTCGGCGAAATTGATCAGCGACCGAAGAATGACGCCTGCGGTGGGCTTCGCCAGCGCACCGAGCTCTGCCAAGTCGGCCTTGCCCGCGTCGGAGGTCAGGTGCTGGATGACGGCCCGCAGGTCCTTGAGGTCGAGCAGCGGCAAGCCGGCCTTGTCGGCGTAGTGGAAGACCAGACCAAGGGAGCTCTCCTGGGTGTCGTTGAGCTGGAGCACCTTCGACAACAGGGTCGGCCCGAACGAGGTCACGGTCGCCCGTACCGGCACGCCGGTCCCGGTGTCGCCGAGGCGAAGCAGCTCGACCGGATATGCGGTCGGTTCCCACTGCTGGCCGATTCCTTCTGCCCGGGCCGTGATCTTCTCACCGGGAGCCCCCGGCGACGCCAGGCCGGAGAGGTCTCCCTTGATGTCAGCCGCAAACACCGGCACACCCGCCGCCGACAGCTGTTCCGCCATCAACTGAAGAGTCTTGGTCTTGCCAGTTCCGGTGGCGCCGGCCACGAGTCCATGCCGGTTGAGCATCGCTAGCGGCACGCGTACCTTGACCTCGGGCCGAGGCACGTTGTCAACGATCAGAGCGCCGAGTTCGACGCACGGACCATCGAAGGCGTAGCCCTCGCGAACAGCCGTTTCGATGTCGGTCTTCGCTGTCGCCATGCGGGCTCCCATGCTGCCGTCATTTCCGGAGGGAGCCTATCCACGGGGATCTAGAATGCGAGGGGTGATCTTCAAGCGGGTCGGGGAGGGACGCCCGTACCCCGACCACAGCACCACCTTCCGGGCGTGGTCAGACTTGCCGCCACGGCAAGTGCGCCTGGACGAGCTCGTCACGACGAAACGGACTCTGGACCTCGACGCGCTGCTCGCCGAGGACTCGACTTTCTACGGCGACCTATTTGCCCACGTCGTCGAATGGCGTGGCGAGTTGTATCTCGAAGACGGCCTCCATCGTGCGCTGCGCGCCGCCCTGCAGCAGCGGCCGGTGATCCACGCGCGGGTGCTGGTGCTTGGCGGCGATTCGGAGTCGGCAGGACTAGGCTCGCCGGACTAGGAACTGTGGCGCTCAGCGCCTGACCGGAAGGCTCGGTGGCCGTGTCGCGCGATCTCGGCACCCAGACCCGCCACCCCGCCGATCGGCGTCATCTCCGGACTGCCATCACCATGCTCGTGCTCGCAGTCTTCGTCGCGTTCGCCGGATGGTTTGCCTGGAACACCATCAGCAACCCCGGGTCCGACACCACAGGTGACGACCCGACAACGGCGACCACCTGCCTTCCGGCCGTTCCGCCGGATGCACCGGCACCAGGCGACATCTCGCTCAACGTCTACAACGCGACTGATCGCAACGGCCTCGCATCGAGCGCGGCTCGCGAGATGCGGACGCGAGGTTTCGCGATCCTCGACGTCGCGAACGACCCTTTGGACAAGCCGGTCACCGGTATTGCTGAAGTCCGCGCTGGACCCGGCAGCGAGTCCGCCGCCACTGTGGTGATCGCACAGGTGCCCGGCGCGGTCTTCGTGCTCGACACCCGCACTGACGGAACCGTCGACCTGGTGGTCGGTGAAGCGTTCGAGGCGCTTGCGCCCGCTGGCGTGCCCGCCACGCCGGCCCCATCCGGTGCACCGCTGCCCGCATGTTAGGGCCCGTCAAGGCCGAACTGCTGAGCGTGGCACTAGTTCGATCGTCGCCGACCGCGCCTGCGGAGTTACGACAGAGCCAACGATGCTTGCGGCGTATCGCTGGTATTTGCTGCGGTAAAGGGCGTCGATCTCGTCATTGATGTGGTGGTCGGCTTCGGCAAAGGTGACGTCCTTGTCGACGCCGCCCGCCCGGATGTGGCCTTCATGGCGCACCTGGGTGCCACGGAACCAGGGGCCGGCTGGCCCTTTCACAGATCGGACGTACAGGCGGTCGCCATGGCGGACAACCCACATGGTCACCGGGTTTCGCAGCGTTCCGTCACGTCGCCGTGACGCGAGCTGCAGCTCTTCGGCCGCCCCGATCTTGGTGAGCTCGTCGCTCGTCCATCCGGTCATCGGCAAGGCCTCCTTCGGCTGGAGTGGCTGTCAGTCAGGTATTCAATGGCATCAAACAACTGGGCACGAAGCCCACTTCGACCCTGCAGCACGGGAGTACAGCATGCGAGGAGCCATACTTCATGCCCCCGGCGATGTGCGCTGTGAGGACCGTCCCGATCCGGTGATCGCCGAGCCGACCGACGCCATTGTCCGCACCGTCGCCACCTGCATCTGTGGGTCGGATCTTTGGCCCTACCGCGGCGCCGACCAGGTCACTCGACCCCGGGCAATCGGTCATGAGTATTGCGGCATCGTGGAACAGGTCGGCGACACCGTCACCACCGTTCAGCCGGGCCAGTTCGTGGTCGGTGGTTTCTTGGCCTCCGACAACACCTGCCCCCACTGCCGCGCCGGGTTTCAGTCCCATTGCCAACAGAGCACCGGCTACGACGGCTGCCAGTCCGCCCTGATCCGCATTCCGCTGGCCGACGGCACGCTGGTGGCTGCCCCCCAGCAGCCACCAGCAGACCTCATCCCTAGTCTGCTGACGCTGTCGGATGTCATGGCCACCGGCTGGCACGCCGCCGTCTCGGCCGGAGTCGAGCCGGGCATGACGGTAATCGTCGTCGGCGACGGCGCAGTCGGTTTGTGCGGGGTGCTGGCAGCATCGCAGCTGGGCGCCGACCGGATCATCGCCATGAGCCGGCACCGGCCGCGCCAGCAACTGGCCCGGGAGTTCGGTGCTACCGACGTGGTCATCGAGCGAGGCGACGACGGCGTCGCCGACGTCCAGAAGCTCACCGATGGGGTGGGCGCCGACGCCGTCCTGGAGTGCGTGGGCACCGGCGAATCCATGGTCCAGGCCCTGCGGTCCACCCGGCCCGGCGGGATGGTCGGTTGGGTCGGCGCTCCACACGGGGTGGAACTGTCGATGCAGGACTCGTTCTGGCGGAATGTGGGGGTGAGCGGCGGTCCAGCGCCGGTCCGGCACTACCTGCCCAGGCTGCTGGACCTGGTCTGGAACCGAAAGATCGACCCGGGGAAGGTGTTCGACCTGGTGCTGCCCCTCGATCAGGTCGCCGAGGGCTACCGAGCCATGGACGAGCGCCGCGCGATCAAGGTGCTGCTGCACCCTTAGACCTCCAGCCGTGATTCCTCCAGGTCGAGCTCGCGCATGATCCGGTTCATCGTCTCGTTCGAGAGGTCTCCGTCGCTGCGCATCCGCAACAGCGCCTCGCGCTGGGCCTCCAGCACGAGCTGCAGCATCTGCTGATAGGCAAGGGAGCGGTCCTCGTACCCCTCGTCCTCGATCTTGCCCGCTCGGGCTGCGAAGCGGCGCTTGCGGTACTCGTAGAAGGCGCGCATCCGTTCGACGGTGTCGTCGCGAGTCCACTCCTCTCCCGCCAGGGCGTCGATCTGCTCGATCGCCGCCTTGGTCACCACCAGCCGCGCGCGGATCTCCTCGTCCGCGTCGGCATTGACGTCGCTCACTCCGAGACGGCGGATCAACGGCGGCAGCGTTAGCCCCTGGACGACGAGAGTGCAGAAGATCACGGCGAAGGTGAGGAAGAGGATGAGGTCGCGGTCAGGAAAGCTGTCGCCGGCATCGGTGGTGAACGGCAGCGCGAGTGCGACCGCGAGCGAAACGGCCCCGCGCATCCCGCTCCAGGCCATCACCAGGCGCCACCGCGCTCCCACGCGCCGCGCTCGCTGGGCGGGGCGCCTGTCGATGGCCCGCACCAGGTACGGGACAGTGAAGAACCACACCAGCCTCGTACCGACGACCACCCCGGCCACCGCCACGGCGTAGCCGCCGAGCGTGCTCGCCGAGTATCCAGACAACCCGTCGACGACCGCTCGCAGCTGCAGCCCGATCAGGACGAACAGAATCGCGTTGATGATGAAGTCAAGGATGTCCCAGACGAAGTAGCCCTGCAGGCGGACTCGGGCCGGCAGAATCTGCGGTCCCCGGATGCCCATGTAGATGCCTGCGGTGACCGCTGCGAGGACTCCGGATGCTCCGACGGCGTCCGCGGGCACGAAGGCCGCGTAGCCGGTAATCAGCGAGATCGTGACACTCAGCTGAGCGTCGGTCGTGCGCTTGCGGATCTCCGCAACGATCCACCCCACCGCAAGTCCGATCGCCACCCCGCCGACGGCTCCGAGGACGAACCTCAGGCCGGCGTCGGCCAGCGAGAAGCTCCCTGCGACGACGGCAGCGACTGCGACGCGGTAGGCCACCAGGGCGGTTGCGTCGTTGAACAAGCCCTCGCCCTCGATGCTGCTGACAATGCGCCGCGGGACGTCGAGGCCCCGCATGACAGCCGCCGCCGCGAGCGGGTCGGTCGGCGAGACGATTGCTCCGAGGACGAACGCCGCTCCCCACGGCATGTCTGGAATGAGCGTGTGCGCTGCCCAGGCGACCGCGGACATCGTTACCAGCACCAGGCCAACCGCGTTGAGGGTGAGCCCGCGAAGGTTGGCCCGCAGGTCGTTTGCATTCGCGAAGATCGACGCGCCGTACAAGAGCGGCGGCAGGAAGACGAGGAGCACGACCTCGGGGTCGAGATGGACCTCGGGCAGACCGGGAACGAAGCCGAGCAGGGCGCCACCAACGACGAGCACGATCGGATACGGCACCGACAAGTGCCGGGCGAGTGCGCTCAGGCCCGCAACAGCCACCAGCAGTCCGGCGATCAGAAGCTCGCTGTGACCCATCCCGCGAGTATCCACATTCGCGGCCTGCCTGTTGAGCGGTCACGGGCGGTGTCATTTCCGATTGACACTCGAACGCCAAAAACGCGGGAGCCGACGCCGCAGCGGGATCTCGTCGCTCCCAGGCCGTCCTCGATCACCGAACCAGCCGGCCAGCCGCCCACTGCGGCTGACGGCCCGGATTCGGCGTTCCGTCGCGTCTCGCAACCTGCGCGGCGCGACGATGAGCAACTCGTCGCCATGCTGGATTCTGGTCGTGGCAGCGGGCACGAAGCTCCTGTCCTTGCGGATGACGAGGGCTACGGCGACGTTGGGCGGCAGCCGGAGCTCACCCATTTCCACGCCGTGCAGCTGTGATCGGGCAGGTACCCGAACCTGGATCAAATCAGCGTGCAAGCGGTCCAACGGCGCCGATTCGACGTCGGCATCGCTCGCCACCGCATCCCCGCCAACGCCAAGGAATCGGGCCAGCCACGGCAACGGCGGTGCTTGGAGCAGGGTGAACACGACGGCCACGATGAACACGACCGCAAACAGCCATGCGGCGTCCTCGGCTCCATCCGCCAGTGGGATGGTGGCGAGCACGACCGGAATCGCCCCCCGGAGACCGGCCCACGACAGAAATACCCGCTCCTGCATGGCCAGGGCGAACGGTATCGTCGCCACGAACACGGAGATGGGACGGGCGAACAGGGTGAGCACGAGTCCGGCGACGATCGCAGGGACGAACGCGGCCGGCATGTTCGACGGTGAGGACAGCAGCCCGAGCATGACGAACAGGCCGATTTGCGAGACCCAAGCCAGGCCCTCGGCAAACGACCGGGTCGCAACGCGGTGCGGGAGCGCCGAGTTGCCCAGCACGAGCGCGGCGATGTAGACCGCCGCAAAGCCGCTGGCATGGGCAACGGCCCCCGCTGCGTAGGCCAGTACGGCCAACGTCATGACCAGCAACGGATAGAGACCGACGGAGGGCAACGCCACCCGGCGTACGACAGCGGCGCCCAGCCAGCCGACCGCCAACCCGATGGCGGTACCGGCGGCGAGCTCGTACCCGATGATCAGCGCGACTTCGCCGACTCCCTGCTCGACCACCTGGCCCGCGCTGACGAGCGAGACCAAAACGACGGTCGGGGCATCGTTGAGCCCCGACTCCGCTTCCAACGTGCCGGACAGCCGAGGGGCTAGCGGAACTCGGCGCAGGGTCGAGAACACGGCGGCGGCGTCGGTAGGAGCAAACACGGCGCCCAGCAGCACGGCGAGGGTCCAGTCCAAGCCGAGCAGGTAATGCCCGACCAGCGCCATGATCGTCGTGCTGATCGCCACGCCGATCGTGGCGAGGGAGAGCCCGACCGGAAACGACGACCGCACTTCCTCCCACCGGGTGCTCAACCCACCTTCAGCCAGGATGACCACCAACGCGGAGAACGCCAGCACTTGCGCGAGTTCGGCATCCTCGAACGGCACCCCGAGACCCGCCTCACCGATCGCGACGCCAATGAGCAGATAGATCACCAGGCTGGGCAGTCCCAGCCGGATGCTGAACCTGATTGCGACGACCGCGGCTACGAGGACCAGCGCGCCGACGAGCAGGAAGACGTTGAGCGAGTCGACATCCACGCTCGCCCCTTCCGGTCGCGGGGAGGCGACGAGCCTAGCCGCCGATCACCAACGTCTCCCACGTGCGCTCATGACTTCAATGATCAAGACCGCGGCAAGACGCGATCTGGAGCCGGGTAGCGCTGTCTGGTCATTGACGGGCTAGTTGGGTGGCCCACCTCCCTGGTGTGGCGCCGGTTGCGGCATCGGTGCGACACGCCGAAAGCCAGAGAGGCGCAACTTTCCGTGACTCTGGGGGTCTAGTCGGCACACTGTTCACACTAATCACATGAGTCACATGGATCACTCGGTCAACATCAGGCAGGAGTCAGCATGAGCATCGACGCTTCGGCCGTTCGGCACACCGAGGACCGCGTGGGCGCGTGGAGCCGCGTGCGCGTGGACGAGAGAGACTATCTGCGACTTCCCGTGCGCACCCGTTGGCTGACCACAGCCGACGAACTCGTCTTGTCGCTGAAGGAGAGCCTCGGGGTGGCTCAACTCGGCGACACCGTCGCCGTGAGCGAAAAGTTGGTCGTGTTGCTCACTGGCCGCGCTCTCGACATCGAGACGATGCAGCCGGGGTGGCTGGCTCGCCGGCTGGCAGGTCATGTCCGTTGCCGCACCGATTCCAAGGGGCTGTCGGTCCCCGAGAAGATGGAATACGTCGTCCGCACCATTGGCTCCAGACGAGTGGTCACCGCGGCTATCGCCGGTGCCGTGACCCGGCCGTTGGGAATTCGAGGGACGTTCTATCGGCTGGCCGGATCGGTCGCCCGGGACATCGACGGCGGGCGCCCGCCATATGAGCACCTGTTGTTCCCGCCATTGGACCCGTCGGTCGCGCAGCAGATCTGCTTGGACCTGGAGCGAGCGCTGGGTATCGGGGTCAGCATCGTCGACCTCAACGACTTCGGCGGTTCGATCCGAGGTGTCTCGGAAAAGTCACTTCCCGCTGCCACCCTCGCCGCAATCCTCACCGACAACCCAATGGGCCAGCGCCTGCGGAGTACCCCATTCGTCATCGTCCGAGCGGCCGAACCTCACCCAGCGGTTCGCGTGCCGACGCAGGTCAACGCCGCCTGAGCGTCAAGACCTCCACTGCCTCGGCCAAGAGCCTGCGTTCCGGCGCGCGCAGTAGATGCAGCACCGCGAGGAACACAGCTCCGACGACGAGTCCGACCGACGAAAGCAACAGCAGGTCGTCGCCGACCCCGGCGTCGAACACCTGGGAGAGGACCCGGTGCAGCACTGCACCGGCGAGGGTAGCAACGACCGCGGCGGTGAATGTGCGGCAAACCATCGCCAGGGTAGACCGGTAGTCCACGGCGCCATGGCGGCGGCCCAGAAGCCAGGTGTTGGCGGCGGCCGCGAACACCAGCGACAACGACGTCGACGCGGCCAACCCGGCGATGCCGAACGCCAGCCCCAAGCTCAGATCTCCGGCCACGTTGATAGCCATGGCGACGACCGCCACGACGACCGGCCGGCGCGAGTCACCCAAGGCGTAGGAGGCCCGCACCACGAGTTCGCGCCAGCCCAGGGCCAACAGGGCCGGCGCATACCAGAGCACGGCGGTCGCAGTCCGTCGGGTGTCAGCCGGACCGAAGCTGCCGTGCTCGAAGACGAGTGCGACCAACGGCCCGGCGCAGACCAGGAGGAACCCGCACACCGGGAATAGCACGGTGGCCACCGTCGCCAGTCCGCGCCCGACCAGTCGCCTCATTTCGATCAGGTCTCGGCCTCCGGCGGCCGCGCCGAATGCTGGGTACAACGCCACCAGCAATGACGCGACCAGGAGGGTCTCGCCGAGGCTGATCAGCCGCCAGGCATAGCTGAGTGCTGAGATGATTCCCTCGCCGACCATCGAACCGACGGCCCGATCGACCAGCGTGTTGACGTTGCCCAGGGCACTGCCGAGCAGCAGCGGCGGGACCAGCGTGGCGATCGCCCGGAAGCCGGGATCCTTCAGGTCGAATGACGCCCTCAGCTTCAGCCCGAGGGCCCGAAGCGGCACCAGCTGACACGCCAGCCGCGCCGTAGAGCCCGCCACGAACCCGACCGCGAGCGCCGTGATTCCCCAGCGCGGGCCGAGCAGGACCGCCGAACCGATCATGACGAGGTTGAAGGGAATTCCCTGCACACCGGCCCAGAAGAACCGCCGATGCGCCTCGGCCGCGGCAGCTAGCAGGTTGGTTCCAGCGATCAGCACGGTGGAGATGAGCACGACCCGAGTCAAACTCGCCGCCAGCTCGGCTTCTGCTCCCGCGAATCCCGGCGCGAGCACCGTCACGACCGAGCTCGCCGCCAGTGCCATGACCAGCGATCCCAGGCCGAGCACGAGCAATGTCACGGTCAGCACGACCGACAGCGTGTGACCGGTCCGGTCTGACCCGCCGTCTCTGGCATTCTGCGCAGCAAGGACCGGCACGGTTGCCTTCGCCATCGCGCCAGCGATCAGCGCGAGCACGAGATTCATCAGTCCCTGCGCCACCAGATACGCGTCGAGCTCGGCGCCCGCGCCGAAAACCCCGGCGATCACGACATCGCGCAGAAAGCCGAGAATCGCCGACACCGCAGTCAGCCCGGTTACCAGTGCTGCCGCCTGAGCGATTCCGGACCGCGCCCTCACCGCGTTCGATCCCGGTTCATATGGCTCCGGGCTGGATCAGGCCGTTCTCGTACGCGAATACGACCAGCTGCACCCGGTCGGTCAGCCCCAGCTTCGAGAGCACGTGGCTCACGTGGGTCTTGACGCTGGACTCGGCGAGGTGCAGTTCCTGGCCGATCGCCGCGTTGGAGCAGCCGCGGGCCACCAGAGCGAGCACCTGACGCTCCCGGTTGGTCAGCGCTGCTAGCGACTCGGCGGAAGCCTCGCCGGGCGGCGGGAGGCGGTGGGCATACCGGTCCAGGAGCCGCTTGGTGACCGAGGGTGCCAGCAGAGCATCACCAGCCGCGACCACCCGAACGGCGTGTACCAGCTCTTCTGCCGTGGCGTCCTTCAACAGAAACCCACTGGCCCCTGCTCGCAGGGCATCGACAACGTAGTCGTCGAGTTCGAATGTGGTGATGATGAGGACCTTGACCGCGTCGCCGTTGACCGCAGCCGTCAACCGCCTGGTTGCGGAAACTCCGTCCATGGTTGGCATGCGGATGTCCATGACCGCGACGTCCGGACGCAGGCGTTCGGCCAGCTCGACCGCCTCGTGGCCATCAGCGGCCTCAGCAACGACGTCGAAGTCAGGTTCTGCTGCCAGACACATCCGCAGGGCGGCGCGCATGAGCGGCTGATCGTCTGCGATGAGGACAGAGATTGTCATCGGCGTTCACCGTCGACCGGCAACCTCGCCGTCACCTCGAATCCTCGATCCTTCCGTGGCCCTACGGTCACATCGCCACCAAGCATCAGTGCCCGCTGCCGCATGCCGACCACGCCGTGACCTGGCCTGAGTTCATCGAGCGAACTTCCCCGGCCATCGTCGCGGATCCGCAATTCGAGGTATGCGGGGTGATAGGCGAGCTCGACCTCGGCGCGAGCAGGGCCGGCGTGCTTGAGCGCGTTGGTGAGTGCCTCCGCGACGATCCGGTAGGCATTGAGCTCGACACCCGCCGGCAGGGCCCTGGGCTCTCCGTGGATACAGAGCCGAATGGGCAAGCCGGCCCGTTCGACCTGGGCCACCAGCGCGGAGAGCTGGGCCAGGTTTGGCTGCGGGTCTTTCGACCCGTTCTCGTGAGTCCACAACACGGCGAGCAGTCGGCGCATCTCAACCAACGCCTCGCGACCAAGGGTCTCGATCGACGCCAAGGCCTGCCTGGCCTGCTCGGGTTCGGTGTCGAACGTCCGCTGAGACGCCCCGGCCTGCGCGACGATGACCACCACGTCGTGCGCCACGATGTCGTGCAACTCACGGGCAATACGGGTCTGCTCTTGGTCGATGGCCGATTTCGTCCTGTTCGCCTGCTCTCGGGCGAACTGCTTGGCCTGATCGGCGAGCAGTGATGTCCGCACCCGATTGAGCCGGATTCCATAACCCAACAGCCACGCGGTTCCCACCGACAGTAGGTAATCGAGAACGTCGTCGTCGAGCGGACCGGGATCGGCGAGGCTCATCACGACTGCGCCGATCGCCATCACGCCGGCAGCCGAGCCGGAAATGGTTGGCCGGCTGTTGGCCGCCACCGCGTAGAGCGCCATCAGTGGCACGAACGTCAGTAATGGTGTGGCAGTCCCGAGCAACTCCGAGCCGAGAAGGAATATGGAGCCGACGACCAGTACCGGCATCGCCGCAGGACGGTGCCAGATCAGTGACGACAGCGCTGCCAAGACCAGCGTCACAGCGACCACATTTGTGGGGTTGAGCCCCAACCCTCCGGCCGCGTTCTCCGGACCCTCGAGGGCGCGATAGATCAGCGTGCCCAGGGCCAGTGTGGTGACGAGCGCAACCAGGACGCCGTCGGCGACCAGCAGGTTTCCCTGATTGGCCGGACGGTCGATCACCGGCACAGCGGCTCCCACGAATCGAAGCGTACGGTCCTACTGAACGCCCGAGCAGGCAATTTGCTCTGACTCGCCGACTCCCCCTGAAGTCGGCCGCATCTCTCGTTCAGAAGATGGTCGACCTCATCGTCACGGTGGACTTCTGTACGCGACGTCAGGTGGACGACGCGTACAACCGGGCGCGCTGACACTGAGATTCAGGCGTTGTTGACGATTCAGGGGGTCAGCATGATGCGCTGGATCGTCGAGTCAAGCTTGAAATTCCGTCTACTCGTTGTGGCAGCTGCCGCCGCATTGCTGGGCGTTGGTGTCGTGCAGCTGCGAGATATGCCGATCGACATCTATCCCGAATTCATGCCTACCCAGGTGGAGGTTCAGACCGAAGCGCTTGGCCTCTCGGCCGAGGAAGTGGAACAGCTGATCACTGTTCCGCTCGAGCAGGACTTGTTGGTCGGGGTCCCATTCCTGACCGAGATCGAGTCGGCCTCGCTACCCGGCCTGTCCTCGGTACTCATGACGTTCGAGCCGGGGACAGATCTGCTCGACGCGCGCCAAGTCGTGCAAGAGCGCCTGACCCAGGCCGCTGGTGCCGCCGGGTTGCCGGAGGTGGCCAAACCACCGCAGATGATCCAGCCGGTGTCCTCTCACCGCCGGGTCACGATGATCACCCTGTCCTCGGAGACGCTGACTCCAATCGACGTGTCAGTTCTCGCCCGGTGGGTGATCAGCCCGCGGTTGATGGGAGTGCCCGGCGTGGCCAACGTCACAGTCTGGGGGTTCAGAGACCGTCAGCTGCAGGTCTTGGTAGATCCGCAACGGCTGCGGCAGAGCAGCACGACTCTCGCGCAGGTCATCGAAACCGCGGGAAATGCGTTGGAAGTCTCGCCGCTCACGTTCCTCGAGGCATCGACCCCGGGCACTGGAGGATTCATTGATACGGCCAACCAACGGCTCAACATCTTTCATGAGCAG
Organism: uncultured Actinomycetota bacterium; assembly: GCA_963831385.1. GTDB lineage: Bacteria > Actinomycetota > Actinomycetes > Jiangellales > Jiangellaceae > JACVRX01. The sequence continues at coordinate 16,233 of CAWHPW010000014.1, read as the reverse complement.
GCAATCACCTCGGCCGACGAGCTCGCTCAGGTGCCGCTCGAACGGGCCGGCGCCACGACATCAAGGGCGTTGGGCGAGGTAGCCACAGTCGTAGAGGACTCCCAACCGCTCATCGGGGATGCCATCTGCGCGGATGAGGAACAGTGCCTGTTCCTCGTCGTCGAGAAGTTTCCAGGCGCCAACACCATCGAGGTCACCGAGGGTGTCGAGGCCGCGCTGGATGCGATGCGGCCGGGGCTTGGCGACATGCGAACCGACTCGTCCCTGTACCGTCCAGCATCGTTCGTCGAGTCGTCGTTCGAGCATCTCGGGTGGGCATTGCTCGCTGGTGTGCTGCTCATGCTGCTCGTGATCGGCGCGATCTTCTGGGATTGGCGCAGACTGCTGATCAGCGTCATCGCGATGGCGGTGTCCGTTGCTGCAGCCGCCGCCGTCCTCTGGCTGCGCGGGACCACCCTCAATCTCATGGTGGTCGCTGGGCTCGTGCTCGGCCTGACCGCCCTGATCCATGACGCGGTTGTCGATCCGCACAACGTTGTCCGCCGCCTCGTGGACAGTCGACGGCAGGGTGCACCACGAACCGTGTCGGCCACGATCGTGGACGCGACGGCCGAGACGCGCCGAGCAGTTCTCTACGCGGTGCTGATCGTCGTGTCCGCAGCGGCGCCGCTGTTCTTCCTTCAGGGCGAAAGCGGCGCGTTCCTGCCGCCGATCGTGCTCTCGTATCTGCTCGCCGTCGTGGCGTCCATGGTCGTCGCCCTCACGGTCACGCCGGCCCTGAGCCTGATGCTGCTCGCCAACGCGCCACTTCAAGGCCCAGGCTCTCGATGGCTGCACCGGCTACGCCGAGGCTACGACCAGATGGCTCCGAGGCTGGTGGTGCGGACGCGCGCCGCGTTCCTGGCCGCCGCCGCGATCGCCGCGATCGGTCTGCTTGCGGTGCCGTTCCTGGACGCGTCCACGCGGCCGTCACTCAAGGAGCGAGACGTTCTTGTCCACGTCGAGGCCCCGCCCGGCACTTCGCTTCCTCGGATCACCGAGATCACCGAGCAGGCGGTTGCGGATCTCGGATCGCTGCCCGGCGTTGTCAACGTCGGCGGCCAGGTCGGGCGAGCCGTGATGTCGGATCAGATCGTGAATGTCAACTCGGCCGAGATATGGCTCAAGGTGGACGCCGCCTCCGATTACGACCGCGTGGTCACCGCGATCACGGACACGGTGGACGGCTATCCCGAGCTGACGACCGACGTGCTCACCTACTCCGAAGAGCGGGTTGCCGATCTCCTGGGCACCTCCGACGACGACGTCGTCGTGCGAATCTACGGCGAGGACGCGGATGTGCTGGACGCCAAAGCCGACGAGGTTCAGGCGCTGATCACCGGCGTCGAAGGCGTGGTCGGAGCGAACGTCGAACGCGCGCTCGAGGAGCCCACCGTGCAGGTGGAGGTGGACCTGGCGCGGGCCCAGGCAGCTGGAGTCAAGCCGGGAGACATCCGGCGCACGGCCGCCACCCTGCTCGGCGGGATCACGGTGGGCAACCTGTTCGAACAGCAGAAGGTGTTCGACGTCGTCGTGTGGGGCGCACCTGAGATCCGACGGAGCGAAGCAGACATCGAGGACCTGCTCGTCGACACTCCGGGCGGCGGCCATGTCCGTATCGGCGATGTCGCGGAGGTGAGCATCGTGCCGAATCCGACGGTGATCCGGCACGAATCGGTTTCCACGTATACCGACGTCACTGTCGACGTCAGGGGGCGTGACGTCGCGACGGTCGCGCAGGACGTCGACGCCGTGCTGGAGCAGGTCGAGTTTCCGTTGGAGCATCACGCCGAGGTCATGGGCGGATTCGATGAGCGCCAGGCTGACCAGGCCCGCTTCATCGGGATCGCGGTCATCGCAGCAATCACCGTGTTCCTGCTACTCCAGGCTGCGTTCCGGAGCTGGCGGTTGGCCGCGATGTCGTTCTCGACGCTCCCGCTCGCTGTCGCCGGTGGCGGGGTGGCGGCGCTGCTGACCGGCGGCACGCTCACGCTCGGATCCATCGCCGGGCTGGTCGCCGTCGTCGGGTTCGCGGCCCGGGCTGTGATCCTGCTGATCCGTCGATTCCAGAAGCTCGAGCATGACGAAGGTATGGCGTTCGGGCCCGAGCTGGTCGTCCGCGGTACGAGGCAGAGCATGGCGCCGACCGTCGTGGCAGCGCTGGCGGCGGCGCTCGTGCTGGCGCCGATCGCGGTCGCCGGCAGTGTTGCCGGTCTGGAGATCGTCCAGCCGATGGCTGTCGTCGTCCTCGGCGGTCTGGTCACCACGGTCGTCCTCAACCTGTTCGTCGTTCCGGCGCTCTACCTGCGGTACGGCTTCTCCCCCGACCGGGACGACTGGGCCGACGAGCTGTTCACCCCGGCGCCGGAGCAGGAATCGAGGCCGGCCGAGACCAGCGTCGGTGTCCTGCAGCGAGTTCGGCCGGCGCTCGCCGGGCTGCCGATCCTGACGGGGCTGCTGGTCTGCTCGTGCGGCGGCGCAGTGGTTGACACCTACGCCATCGAGCACGAGCCGGCCGTGGTGGAGCCGATCGACGGCAGTGATCAGGTACGCATCACCTTGGAGGAGCAGGCAGCGCGGCGGCTCGAGATAGACACGACCCCGGTCGAGCAGAACGCGACCGGATTGGCCGTCCCATCGTCGGCGGTGTTCGTCGATCCGAACGGCACATGGTGGGTCTACACGAACCCGGAGCCTCTTGTGTTCATACGCCACGAAATCGGCCTCGAGCGCGAGGAAGCCGGCATCGCGCACCTGTCGACCGGCCCGCAGGCGGGCACCGAGGTCGTGATCGTGGGCGTACCGGAGCTGTACGGCCTCGAGGACGCGGTCGCCCACTGAGGGCGGGGGCCATGCGCTGGATAGTCGGACTCAGTCTGAAGTTCCGATTCATCGTGGTCGCGCTGACCGCGTTCTTGATGTTCTTCGGCGTGCAGCAGCTCGGAGACACCGCGGTCGACGTCTTTCCCGAGTTCGCGCCGCCCAAGGTCGAGATCCACACCGTCGCCGTCGGGCTGGCGCCGACCGAGGTCGAAGAGCTGATCACCGTCCCGCTGGAGCAGTCGTTCAACGCGATTCCCGGAGTCTCGACGATCCGGTCCCGATCGGTCGAGCAGTTGTCGCAGATCGTGCTGCTCTTCGAGCAGGGAACCGACCTGCTCGAGGCGCGCCAGTTGGTCGCGGAGCGGATCGCCACGGTCACGCCCACGCTGCCCACGTGGGCAGCGCCGCCGGTGATGCTCCAGCCGCTGTCTGCCACCAGTCGAGTCATGAAGATCGGGCTCTCCTCGGCCGATCCGCAGCTGGACCTGATGGATCTGTCGATGACGGCGTACTGGAAGATCAGGGCGCGCCTACTGCGCGTCCCTGGAGTCGCCAACGTGCCGATCTGGGGAGAGCGGCTGGAGATGCTGCAAGTGCAGGCCGATCCGCGCCGGCTCAGCGAGCAGCAGGTCGCCCTCGAGCAGGTCATGAACGCGACTGCTGACGCCCTCGACGCCGGTCTTGTTCGGTACTCACCCGGGCACTTCATCGGCCGCGGAGGGTGGATCGAGGATCAAAGCCAGCGGATCGGGATCCGCCACGTGCAGCCCATCGTGACCCACGAGGATCTGGCCAACCTCCCGGTCGCCACCACCGACGGCCGAACGGTTCGGCTCAGCGACGTCGCCGACCTGGTCAGGGACCACCAACCGCTCATCGGCAGTGCAGTGATCAACGAGGGCGACGGGCTCATGCTCATCGTCGAGAAGCTGCCGTGGGCGAACACGTTGGACGTGACCAAAGGAATCGAGGCAGCCCTCGACGAACTCCAACCGGCGCTCACCGGGATTGCCGTTGACTCCGCGATCTTCCGACCGGCAACGTTCATCGAGGATGCGATCGGCAACCTGAGCAGGACACTCGTCCTCGGCGCGTTGCTGATGATCCTGATGCTCGGCGCATTCCTGTACTCGTGGCGAACCGCCTTGATCAGCGTCGTCGCCATTCCGGTGTCGCTGCTCGCCGCCTTGCTCGTGCTGAACCTGCGTGGCGTCACGGTCAACACGATGGTTCTCGCCGGGTTCGTGATCGCGTTGGGCGACATCGTGGATGACGCCATCATCGACATCGAGAACGTCGTGCGTCGCCTGCGGCAGCATCGGCGAGAAGGTGGTCACAGATCCACGGCCAGAGTGATCCTCGACGCATCCCTGGAGGTGCGCGGCGCGATCGTCTATGCGACGGTCATCGAGATCGTCGCGATCTTGCCGATCTTCGCTCTCGCGGGCCTGTCCGGGTCGTTCTTCCGGCCGCTCGTGCTCGCCTACGCACTCGCGCTCCTGGCGTCGATGGTGGTCGCCCTCACGGTCACCCCGGCGCTGAGCCTGATCTTGTTCAGAAGCGCCAAGTCTCTCGAGCACCGGGAGTCGCCGCTGGTTGCACCCATGAAGCGTGGATACGAACGGCTGCTGGTGCGAATCATGCCCCGGCCACGTCGCGCCTACGCCCTCGTCGCCGTGACCACGGTGGCGGGTCTCGCCGTGCTGCCTGTACTCGGGCAGTCGCTGCTTCCGAACTTCAAGGAACGCGACTTCCTGATGCACTGGCTGACCAAGCCGGACACCTCGCTGCAGGAGGAGGTCCGGACCACCAAGTTGGTCAACGCCGAGTTGCTGACGATCCCCGGTGTCCGCAACGCCGGGTCGCACATCGGCAACGCACTTCTCGGCGACGAGCCGTACGGGGTCTACTTCGGGGAGAACTGGATCAGTGTCGATCGATCGGTCGACTACGACGACACCGTCGACAGCATCCGGGGTGTGGTCGACGGCTATCCGGGGATTTATCGCGACGTGTTGACCTACCTGCGGGAGCGCATCAGGGAGGTCCTGACCGGAACCAGCGATCCCATCACGATTCGCATCTTCGGCCAGGATCTCGATCAGCTTCGGGAGAAAGCAGAGGAGGTCGACCGGCTGCTGGGTGACGTTCCCGGCGTCGGCGAGCACTACGTCGACTTCCAGGACAACATCCCGCAGCTCAAGGTCGAAGTCGACCTAGCGGCGGCGCAGCGACACGGCCTGAAACCAGGCGACGTCCGTCGAGCGGCAGCGTGGCTGATGGCCGGTGAAGAGGCCGGTGACATCTTCGTGGGCGGCAGGGCGTACGACGTTCAGCTGTGGAGCCCACCCGAGAGCCGCCAGAGCGTGACCGATCTGAAGAACCTGATGATCGACACGCCCGGAGGAGGCCAGGTTCGGCTCGTCGATGTCGCCGACGTCAGCGTCGAGCCCGTTCCGAACGTGGTCCACCACGAGGATTTGCTCCGGAACATCGACGTGGGCGCGAGCCTGGACGGATCACGAGACCTCGGCTCGGTGGTGCGAGACATCGACCGCATCCTCGAGGATGACGTCCAGTGGCCGCTCGAGTTCCGCGCGGAAATGCTCGGTGAGTACACGGAACGGCAAGCCGCCCAGCAGCGCCTGCTGCTGCTCGCCATCGTCGCGGGGGCCGTGATCTTCCTGCTCCTGCAGGCTGCCTTCAGGAGTTGGCGACTGGCGACACTCGCGCTCGTGACGTTACCGATCGCACTGGTCGGAGGACTACTCGCCGCATTCTTCGTCGGGAGGGTGATATCCCTCGGCTCACTCGTGGGGTTCCTCACCGTGTTCGGCATCGTGGCGCGCAACGGCATCATGCTGATCAGCCACTGCCAGCATCTGGAACAGTCCGAAGGCGAACCGTTCGGGCCGCAGCTGGTATTGCGGGCCGCCACGGAGCGGCTCGTGCCAATCATGATGACGGTCCTGACCACGGGGTTTGCGCTCATCCCGCTGCTGGTGGCCGGCTCCATCCCGGGTCAGGAAATCGAGCATCCGATGGCGGTCGTGATCTTCGGCGGCCTGATCACTGCCACGCTGCTCAACCTGTTCGTCGTACCGTCGCTGTACCTACGATTCGCCAAACCTGCATCACGATCGCGGCTCGATGCTGCTGGTCCGATCGCGAGCTGATCGGTGCGGCAGCCGTAATACGACCACTTCCCATCGTGGGAGACGATCTCGGCCACGGCTCAACTGTACGAATCCACCACTGCCTTCGACATGATCGATGCGACATTCTCGGGGGCGAAGAACTCGGCCGGTGACGTCACCCCTGCGATGACACGGGCGAAGCCGTCCATCGCACCCTGGTCGCCGGCGATAGCGCCCAATAACTGTTGCATCTCCGGCGGCGGCGGTTCGAGCGTCGCGAGTTCGGTCGTGAACTCGTACATCGGCAGGACCTGCTGGTCGCGAGTGTTCTGGTAGTCGGCCATCGCGTCGTCGAATGAACGAGCGCCGGAGAACGCCTCGTCCAGCGCCGTGGCGCACAGCTCGGCGTCCCGGAACGCGTCGTGAATCCCGTGGGCGGTGATGAAGTCCTTGTTGTAGCCCGCGTCTCCGACCAGCGCCCAGCCGGGTCCGTAGGGCTTGCGGAAGTAGTTCGCCACCGCTGTTCCAACAAAGCGCGCCTCTTGTCGGCCGGCGCGAATGCGCTCGGCGAATGCCGGGGCGAGGTCCAGCGTCTTGAAGTAGTTGCCTTCGATGTCCTTCTTGTTGGCCTCGAACTCCGCGATTGGCCACCCGGCGATGACGAGCGTCAGGTCGTCGTTTGTGGGCCATGCCGCGAAGCCGCGGTCCGGGCGGATGTAGTTCTCGAAGCGGCCGTTCATTGGAACGCCGCTCCAGTACGTGTAGTAGCCGGCAAGCAACTGCGGCTTCTCGTTGTACTGCTCGGGCTTGACGGCGTGCGCCAGGAGTGAGTGCCGGCCGTCTGCGCCAATGACGACCTTCGCGTGCTCGACCACCGTGGCGCCACGCTTGCCGTGCCCGCGAATGCCGGTGACCCGGCCGTCGTCCACGACCACGTCCTCGACGGTGAACATTTCCCGAACCTCGGCTCCAGCCTCGGCGGCTGCATCGACCAGGAGCTTGTCCAGCACCGTTCGTCGGGGCCCGTACGCGACGGGGGCGTCGTCGGTTCCCGGCGAACCGGAAATCGTGAACGGGCCGAAGTCAAACAGGTAGGTGTCGATAGGCGGACATCCGGTCGCGAGCAGCAGGTCGAGGAGGCCCCATTTCTTCAATGCGGCGATCCCCGGCGGATGAACCAGGTGGGTCGAGACCGTGTCACTCGGAAAGGTCGCTCGGTCCACGACGAGGACCCGGTAGCCCTTTCGAGCCAGGAGTATGGCGGTCGGCGATCCGGCACAACGCCCGCCCACGACAATCGCGTCATATTGATTCTTGGTCATGCACGTCAGCATCAGGGCCGACCGGCGGGGAAGTATCGGGGAATCGCCCCATCTATGAGCTGGTTTCTTTCCTGATTGCGTAGCCGGCCGCCTCGGCCCGGTTCCGCAAGCCGAGCTTGGACAAGACGTTGCCCACATGGTGTTCGACCGTCTTGCGAGAGATGTACAGCCGATCGGCGATCTCCGCGTTGGACAACCCGACACCGACAAGATCGAGTACCTCGGCCTCTCGCCGTGTCAAAGCGCCATATCCCTTCGGGCCGGTACGGATCGGCGCCCCGAGAGACCGGAGCAGTGCCGCGGCCGCATCGATCTGCCGCGCCGCCTCCAGCCGCTCGAAGTACTCGAGGGCCGATTTCGCTTGGGCGATCGCGACCTCCGGTGATTGCTCAGCCAGTGCGTAGGCCATCTCCAACTGGGTCCGCGCCAGCTCCATCGGCAGCTGCGCGCGCCCAAACCCCTTGAGCGCGTCGTGTAGGAAGGCGCGGGCGTCCCCCTGGCCGCGCGCGAGGCAGACCCGGCCCTTCGCGAGTGCTGCGGCGGCGTTGAGATACGGCGCCCGCTGCGCCTCGGCGACACGGGTCAGGCGTTGCGCGGTCCGCTCCGCCTCCTCGAGGCTTGCCTCCTCAATGTAAACATCGACGAGGAGCGAGAGCAGCGGGCCCACCATGGTCGTTTCACCGATCGTGGGGACGTCGTTGTCGGGGCCTTGGGTTGCCCGCTCGAGCAGGTCGCGTGCCAGGGCGGTGTCACCACGGGCGAAGTGCAGGGCTGCGCTGGTCCGGACGGCGTCGGGGTGTTGCTCCAGCCCCTTTAGCAGCTGACTCGCCTCTTCCAGGCGGCCTTGACGGAGCCGCAGGTCGGCGAGGCGGATGATCGCCGCCGCCCGCCGCGTGGACATGCCGTGATCAAAGTGGCTTGCAGCCTCGATGAGCTGGGTCTCCGCCTCGGTCCAGCGGCCGGCTGCCGTCAGGATGCCGCCGTAGTGGGCCTGGCAAAAAGCAGCGACGACGTTCCGCCGCTTCATCAGGTCTGCAGCCGCGCGCATCCATTGATCCGCTCGCGACACATCGTTGACCAACTCGCACGCCCAGAAGAATCCGCAGAACATCGAATCCACGGTCGCGACGTCCGTCGTTTCGCCCGCACACGCCGCAGCTAGTGCCTCATCGAAGTAGACGAGACCTTCCTCGACTCGATCGGTCAGGATGAACAGACCGCCAAGGTAAGAAAGCGCCTCGAACTCGATGTCAGGGTCGGCGAACTTGCGGCCGATCGCCATGGCATCTCGGAGCAAGGACTCGCGCACCAAGGCGTCCGGTTCGGAATACGACTTGATGATCAACACCCAGCCGTGCTCGGCTCGCTCTTGGCCTGCCGCCTCGAGGATAGTGCGAGCTCGGGCGAACCAGCCGCTTTGCACTGCCCAGTCACCCAGGACGTTTCCGGTGATCCAAGCCACCATTCGCGCAGCCCGGCCGGCCGCCATGGTCTGGAGCTCCCCGCGATACGCGGAGAAAGCACGCTGGTAGTGATCGATGGCAGCGACGTAGTCGTGTTCCAGGTACAGCGCCTGGCCCATACCCTCGAGCACTTCACCTGATTGAACCTCGCCAAGAGCCCGCTCGAATGCCCGACGGGCGGTTGAGACGTTGCCGTCTCGGAGGGCCGCCCACCCGTTGTCGATCTCGGACGAGCTCACCAGCCGATGATCGCACGCGCCGGAACTCTGTAGCTTGGCCATTGCCGTCGCTGGCGCAGCAGCAACGGCCGGGCGCTAGCCTGGCGAGCACGAGCAGCCGGGACAGCCGGGCTGGCACCAGCCACGGGAGCCACACGCGCGTGTCGAAACCGATCTTCCTGGTGGTTTCGGAGGACTCTCGACTGCGCGCTGGGCTCAGTCACGATCTGGAGCGTCGCTACAACGCCGACTATCAGGTCCTCGCCGCGACGTCGGTTCAGGCCGCCATGGCGATGTTGGCAGAGTGCACTGCGCAGGCACAGCAGGTCGCGCTCGTGTTCGCGGATCAGGGGCTCGGTTCGTCGGCAGTTGACTTCCTTGCTCAGGCGCGCGCGCTGGATCCCGGATGTCGTCGTGTTCTGGTCATTCCACGCGGCGACTGGTCGTCGCAGCATCCGGTGATCGGGGCCCTGGCGATTGGTCAGGTGGACTTTCACCTGTGGAACCCGTGGCATCCCTTGGAGCGCATCCTGTACCCGGCGGTCTCGGAGTTCGTGTCCGTGTGGGGAAGGTCGCAGGAGGCACCGGCAGTGCCCATCCGGATCTGTGGCCTGCGAGACTCGCCGCGTTCCCATGAGTTGCGCGATGTCCTGACCCGCGCTGGTATTCCGTTCTGGTTTTTCGAGGAGGGCTCCGCCGAGGGCAGCGCATTCCTCGACGAGGTCGGCGCGACTGGCGGCAGGCTGCCGGTGGTGGCCTTGTTCACCGGCGCAGTCCTCGAGGATCCCACCAATGCCGATGTCGTCTCCATGCTGGGCATGAAGACGCGGCCGGACGTCGACCTCTGCGATGTGGTCATTGTTGGGGCCGGCCCCAGCGGGCTCACGGCAGCCGTGTATGCCGCTTCAGAGGGCCTCGACACGGTCTTGTTGGAACCGGTGGTCCCTGGTGGACAAGCCGGAACGAGCGCGTTGATCCGGAACTACTTCGGGTTTCACCACGGCATCAGCGGCGAGGAACTCATCGGTCGGGCCGTCGAGCAGGCATGGCTGTTTGGGGTCAACTTCGTGCTTACGCAGCAGGCCAGCGGCCTGCTGGCCAGAGGCGACCATCGTGTGGTTCGAACGGCGGACGGCAGCGAAGTCACGGCCCCGGCGATCATTCTGGCGACAGGTGTCTCGTGGCGGCGGATCGGCATCCCCGCGCTGGACGCCCTCGTCGGGGCCGGCGTCTTCTATGGAGCAGCCGGCGCCGAAGCCAAGGCGATGACGGGCCGAGAAACGTTCATCGTCGGAGCCGGCAACTCCGCGGGCCAGGCGGCGCTGCACCTGTCCAGATATGCGGACTCCGTCACGATTCTCGTTCGCCGGGCTGACTTGACGGAGACGATGTCGCAGTACCTGGTCCGGGAGATCCAGGCCGCGGCGAACATCGCCGTTCGCTTCAATGTCGAGATCGTGGATGGTGGCGGCACCGGTCGTCTCGAATGGATCAGCCTCGTGGAGCGAACGAGCGGCCGCACGTCAAATATCCCGGCCAACGCCCTGTTCCTGATGATCGGGGCAGAACCTCACACCGACTGGTTGCGCGATGCGATTGAGCGCGATGAGCGAGGGTTTCTGCTCACGGGCACGGATCTCACCCGGCAGGGAGGCGCCGCGACCGGCTGGCCGTTGGAACGCGCTCCACTCCTCCTGGAAACGAGCATGCCAGGCGTCTTCGCGGTCGGAGACGTCCGGTACGGCTCGGTCAAGCGGGTGGCCTCCGCGGTCGGTGAGGGCGCCATCGCGGTGACGTTGGTGCACGAATATGTCGCGGAGATCGCCAACCACGCACGCTGAGCTCTCCCGCCATCCACTCACAGCGCACGGTGGTCCGTCATAGGTTGGGCGGCATGGAGATCAACCGGAATGCACCGGCAACAGCGGAGGGTGAGATCCGGATCAACGCTGATCTGCACACCGTGTTTTCGGTGATCGCGGGAGTCGACGAGTGGCCATCCTGGAACCCAGACGTCCGGTCGGCAACGCTGGAGGGCGCGCTCGAGCCAGGATCGGTGTTCCGGTGGAGATCAGGGCCGAGTTCGCTCACCTCCACTCTCGAGGTGGTGGACCCTCCCCGCGAGATCGCGTGGACCGGGACGACGATGGGGATCAAGGCCATCCACGTGTTCCAGTTTGAGGCGATGGACGGTGCCACTTTGGCCCGCTCCGAGGAGTCCTGGGAGGGATTGATTGCGAGCGTGCTCAAGGGCTACAGCCGCCGAACGCTGGACAAGGGCATCCGAAACGTCCTGGCTCACCTCAAGACCGAGGCGGAGCGTCGCGCCTCCACGGCATAGGCGAGCGGAGCGGAGTCGAGCGGGCGACCCTAGGCATGCACATCACGTCATCGATCGCGTCACCAAACCCAGGCCAGCCCTGACGAGGCTACCCTGGCGTTTCCGCAGGTCAGGAGCGGTGGCGGTGGGATTTGAACTCCGGGCGCGACTGTAGCCGCTCGTGTCCCCCGGTGGCCGTCCGCGCCTGTCCGTGGCGTGAAACCCGGCCCGATGCCCGCCCTCGTGGCCCTCCGTTGCCGCCGATAGCCCGCGTTCTGTGACCACTTCTGTGACCAACCGCTGATCAACTAAGGCGGCCCCGCCCGGTGGGTGAACACCAGGCGAGGCCTCGACCGTCCACCTGCTCAAGACAGGAGAACGACCGTGAACGACAGCCTATTCACCGAGCCCGGCCCGCTGGACCGGCTGCTCGAAGCGCTCGACCCGCAAGGCGAGCACGGTCTCGGCCTGGCCGTGCTCGTCGCCGCCCCAGCTCGACAGCGACGCGCAAACCGTGCTCGGCGGACTCATCGAACGGCGTCTCGCCAGGGTGCTCGCAAACCTGGTGCTCGCCGAACACTTGACCGAGATCGCCGCCCAGCCCGGACGGCCCAGAATCGCCGACACTCTCGCCCTGGTCGACCGCATCCGTGCGATCGCGATCGACCGCACGCTCACCAACGACGACATCGCCCGCGGCATCCGCGACGCGCTGCGCGAGCACGACGGGGAGGACTTCGGCGACGACGCCTGACCCGCACGACACGACGGCCCGCACCGAGCGATGGTGCGGGCCGTTGTCGGACCGGGCGGGCGACACCGGCCGCTGGCTTTCCGCATGCTGTCCTCGTGGTCGAGCCGTCCGATGAGCAACCGCGAGCGCATGGCCCCCTCAGCGGGCGACCTCGACAAATCGCACGTCGACCCGTTGCCCGGGAACGCGCTCCTGCTCGCGCGCCAGCATGGTGAGGGCCTGGACGTCGGCGGCGGTCGGCCTGGCCTGGTCGAGTGCGCGCGGCCATAGCCTTCGGCGCAGCACGACGGCCGTCTCCGCGCTGAACACCAATGACTGGCTGACGAAGTACATGACGGCGAAGATCCCGACGACGGCGGCGAAGCTGCCGTAGACGGCACCCGCGCCCGCGGTGGACATCGCGACCAGCGACGAGCCGACTGAAATTATCGCGGTCGTGATAAGCGCCCCGATAGCCGCCGCCGGCCACGCTGCTCTAAGCGAGATTCGGCGGACGATCAGTAGCCTCGCGGCCGCGAGGAGGACGACGAAGAGCACGGCGAAAATGCCGAGGAAGCTCGCGGACCGCTCGACCAGGCCGGCGCCGGGCAGTGCCGCGACCAGCAGGCCCGTGCCGGAGCCGACCACAGCGCCGAGGAGAACGACGAGCAGAACGAGCGCGTTGTAGGCGTACCGCGCCACGAAGCCGCGCCGGTCGCGATGACGGATGCCGACCAGATGGTTGAGGGTGACGTACGCCGACCCCACCACGCCGGTGCCCGCATAGAGCAGACCGATGACGCCGACGACGTAGGGCCAGCCGGTGTCGGGCATCAACGCCAACCCCTCGGCCACGATGTCGTGGAACCGCTCGGGCACGATCTGGTCGATCAGGTCGTCACGCAGCGACGGATTGGCCTGGAGAATCCGCGAGGTCACGGCGACCACCAGCAGCATCGCGGGGAAGATGCTGAGGAATCCGAAGTACGTGATCAGCGCAGAGTGGCGCACTCCGGCGTCGTCGCCGTACTTCTTGATCACCGCGTACGGAAGTCCAAGGACGGCGTGGTGGCGCTGCAGGTCGTCAGCCCATCGCGTGATCCGGCCCGTGACACTGCCCGCACCGGGTCCTGGGCGATCCGCCGGCAGCGCCCTCACCAGCCCTGGTGCGGCGGTTGGCGGCGCTCGACCTGATTCCAGTAGTCGCGATGGTCGACGATCTGCCCGTCGTCGTCGAAACGCAGCACCGTCATACCGGCGAGGGTCAGGCGCTGCCCCTCCTCGACCCAGGTCGCCCACCACTCGATCGCCGTGCGGTCGCCGCTCGCCACGGGTGTGCCGAACCAGCACTCGACGTCGTCCTCGACGCCGAAGTTCTCCTGGAGGTAGCGGCGTACCCCGGAGACACCGAGATCCGGTTCTCGGAATGCCAACGCGCGGTATTCGGCATCATCGGAGTAGAGAGCCGCGATCGCATCCACATCGTGCTCCGGCCATGCGCGAGTCCAGGTGTCCGCCCAGCGGCGTGCAACAGCGTCGACATCCATGGCCGGATGCTAGATCGGCGGGGATTCGGATCCCACCCGAACGATCGTCCCTGCGCTGGGCCGGGCCGTCGGGATCGGCCCCTGGTGGGATCGGGCAGACTCGACCCTGTGCTGCAGAAAGTGGTCTCCGATCAGGTCGGGGCGATGTTCCGCCGCATCGTGTCCGACGATCCGACCGGACGGCCGCCCGTGGGTCCGCTGACGGCGCGGAGGTCGAGCTGCAGCGGCTGACGCACCTGGCCTGCTGCGGATGCTGGCCACCGCGCGTGAGCAGGAGCGGCACGGCCGATGAACCCCGCCGACCCGCGCGACCCCTTCGTAGCGGGGTTCGTGCTGCGATGAGCGCAATCCGGAAGCCGTGGTTCGGGGCCGCGGACGGAGCCGTTGCGGCGTCGCACCGATCAGCGGCCGTCCAAGTCAGCAAGGATTGAGGCGAGTTCCATCTCCGCGTCCCGGGTCTGAAGGCCGCGCTTCATCGCGGTTTCGATTAGGCGTTGCGTTTCGGCGGTGTGCACGCCCTCGCCGAAGAGATCGGAATCGCGACGGAAGTCGTCTGTCGGCGCGAGGGTGATCGCGTTGATGGGGTCCTTGATGGCGACCTGGCCGGCGGCTGGGAATCTGGCGATCCGCTGGGCGAGCGCTGTAACGAAATCGCTGAGAGTGTTCGCTGGCAAGGCTCGATTGATCCAGCCGTACCGTTCGGCGAGCTCTGCCTCGTAATCCTCGGCACTGAGCAGGACTTCGAGGGCGGCCACCACGAATTGCGATGGTGGGACGGAACAAAGTGGACCGAGCACGTGGCCGACGACGGTGTCGTCTCGATCGATCAGCCGGGCTGACGAATGACGAGGCAGGCGTAGACCTCCTAGTGCCATGATCAACTCGGCGCCGCGTCGCCTCGCTCCGTGCCAAGAACAGGCCCAAATCCGCCCGTAGCGCCGGGACTGACCCCTTAGGACAGTCATCCGTCGTGCTCAATGAGCGCGTCGCGGCCACCCGCGCTGTCCAGTGCCCTCGACAGCCGTGCCACAGTGGCTTCCAGTTCCCGGATCCGGTCGCTGTCGGCGGTTTCGCTGGCCTCCTCGGCATCGAGTTGTCCACTGAGGAGGCGACCCGGCCCATGGATCCGAGCAGGCCGGCGTCGCGGAGCCGGTGCCCGAAGACCCAGGAGGCGTACTGCGATCCGCGGTCGCTGTGGACCACGGTCCCGGGCTCGGGACGGCGTCGCCAGGTGGCCATCTGCAGGGCGTCGACCACCAGCTCGGAGCGCATGTGGTCGGCGATCGACCAGCCCACGACCTGGCGGGTGAAGACGTCGAGGACCGCGCCGCAGTAGACCTTCCCGGCCCGGGTGGGGTGCTCGGTGATGTCGGTGCACCACAACAGGTCCGGGCCAGCGGCGACGAACCGGCGTTGCACGAGGTCCTGGTGGACCGCCGCAGCCGGCCGGTGCCACCGCTTGTGCCGGTGGCTGATCCCGCGACGGCCGAGGATCCGCAGCAGCCGGGCGACCCGCTTGCGGCCGACCCGGACACCGCAGCCCGAGCCGCAGTTCGGCGTGCACCCGCGGGGCACCGTAGGAACAGCGCGAGTCGCGGTGGATATCGACGATGGTGTTCGGCCAGATAGGCGTCCTCGAGGTCCCGGACCGAGGGTGGCCGGTTACGCCACTCATAGAAACCGGACCGTGAGACCTTCAAGACCCGGCAGGCCACCGCGACGTCGAACCCGTCGTCGGCGAGCTCCTGGACCAGCCGGAACCCTATTTTGGGAGCACGTTCTCCCGGGCGAAGTAGGCGCTGGCCCGTTTGAGGATCTCGATCTCCATCTCCAGCCGCCGGTTCTCCCGACGCAGCCGGACCAGCTCCTCCCGATCGGCCGTCGACAGGCCCTCCTTGCGGCCGCTGTCGATGTCGTCCTGGGCCATCCAACGGCGCAGCCCGGACTCGCTGATCCCCAGATCCTTCGCGATCTGGGCGACCGACGCGCCCGGCTGCCGGGTCAGATCGACCGCCCTACGACGGAACTCAGGTGGGTGTGGTGCAGGCATCGTGCGGACTCCTTCCTGCAGCGATCATCGCCACAGATCAGGTGTCCGGACCACCGGGTCATGCTCCGATGCCCGTCGGCACCTGCGAAGACGCCCTCGACACCGCCTGCAGTCTCCACCTGCGCGACCCCACCGTCTGGACCTAACCCCCGAAGAACTTACGTCGAGACCACTTAGTCTCGACGTACGAGCCACCACGCGCTCGAGTGACTGGAGGTATTGCGTGGACACCTACTCCGGAGCAGTCCTGCAGCGACCGGCGACACCGATGCCGCTCCGTTCTGGTCTCGAGTCCAACCCCGCCGGCCTGGCACTCGTCTCGGCACGCACGCGCCTGACGTGGCAGGCGCTCGATGACCTGAGCACTCGGCTCGCGAGCGCCTATCTGGATCTGGGCTGGAACCGGGCGACCGGATCGCGTCGCTCATGCCCAATCGATTCGAGCTCGTCGTCCACTACCTCGCCTGTTCAGAGCGGGGCTGGTGGCGACGCCTCTGAACTACCGCTACACGGCTCCGGAGATCGACCATGCCCTCGGTATCAGCGAGGCTCGCGCGTTGATCGCGCATGTCGAGCGCGAC